>NZ_JAEDOX010000009.1 GCF_017872555.1 Ruegeria sp. HKCCSA071 | reverse complement strand
ACAGGTGCCCGAAGGTCTTCCTGTCAGCCATCGCCCTCGCAGCACTCGTCATCTACTGGCTATGAGTCCTGACCCTAGAATTTCAAGCCACAAACGATGAGGCATGGTCAATCTTTGTTGCTGCGGATGGATGGAATTATCGATACGCCATGAAGGCATTAACCATCAGATCTGCCTCAAAAGAAATCCGCATAGGTCAGGCTGTGTACCATGGTCCGATGATCTCCGCTGCGAGCCACTACATTGGCGGAGGAACACCGATTCCGAGCGGAAAGCTCAGGTCACTCATCGCGTCAGGCCAGCCAATTTCAATTCACAGCAACACCGGAAGAAAGCTCGTTACATTCCCGAACAGTGGGAATGATCTGGCAAAAGCTTTCAATCGAGCGATTGATTGCACGTCGGCTCGATCTTCATAGAGGTGGGAAATAGCGCCATGCCGAACATTCTAATAAAATTTATGCTTGTACTGACGCTCCTTGCCAGTTCAGTTTCTGCGCTGCTGGCAGGAGGCGAGTTTCTGGAAGGTTGCTTTGCTGTTAAAGGAAACGAAAAGCAATTCAGAAAGACTACTGTGAAATGGGTTGCAGACAAGCAAAGCGAAACACTCATCGTATACGCAACAATAAACGTTGAAGGTAAAGCCGCAGTCTGTGGCCTATATATGAACGATGGGTCTGTACCGCAGTCAGATCTTAAACTTGCACTGTCGACAGCCGAAATTAAGGTTGGCGGACAGACAATGATGAGGAACTTATCTTATTTTAACAACGCGTGTAATGGCGGTGGGTGTAAACTTTGCGCACCTTGTTACATGACATCTCTAGGCTGGAAATCAGCATATTCGAGGGCGAAATTGAGTTTGTCCTCCACAAATAACTTTGAAATCAAATGATCCAATTTTTTTGTCGTGGTTTTAAAACTGATGATCGGCGCGAAGCTGCTTTTAATTGCCGAACGAATGACTTCTTCGGGCTCGATCCGGTCATCCGCCCGATTTTGTTGAATGACTGCGTGGCGGGACAAAGGGTGAGTTCGCCGCGCTTTCTCCAATGGCAGCTTGCTGCCGGTCTTGGACTTAGTTCAGCGCAATCATAAGTTTGAGATTGCCAGACATCATTAATTTCCCGAACGATGGCATGACCGATAATTGCCTGCGTGACGGCGCGCCCCGATTGTGTCGGGAGTTTGAGCTCCATTCCTTCGCCTGCGGTTGTTCCGCCGATGCACTTTTTCCGGTTCGATAAAGAATGTTGCACAGTCTTACCGTGAAAAAATTGAGGGCGAACACAGATTTATTGGTTGGCGGTAGAAGCCCAGAGGTTTTCTTCGCGCTGCACCGCATCCAAGATCTTGTGCGCGGCTTTATCAGTTCCTGAATTCTCGTTCATCTGCCTGGATACCTCGACCAGTCGATGGCGCATATCTACATCGCTAAGCAACACTGAGATTTTGTGTCGGAGAAATTCGTTCGACCAGTCCTTGCGATCAATCCGATGCCCGAGGCCCGTTGCCTCGGCACGTTGTGCGTTGTCATGTCCGTCCCAGCAATAGGGGAGTATCAGGGACGGAACTCCGTAAAACAGTGCTTCGCAAAAACTGTTGTTGCCACCGTGATGAATAAATAGCGCCGCCTGTTCAACAACAGAAGGCTGCGGGAACCAGTCGCCCAAATGAACGTTGTCCGGAATGTCACGGTAGGCTTCCAGAAAGCCCCCGACATTGACCAGAAAACGCGCAGGGATCGTGGCGAAAACGTCGATCATGCGCTTGATCAAATCCGTGTCGATTGCCCCCAGCGACCCGAAACTCATGTATACCAGCGGTCCGTCGCTTGCAGGGAACCGGGGCAGTTCGTACGCGCTTTCAAGGCGTACACAACCTTCTAAAAACACAAACTTATCTTCGGGTAGGGGAAGTTTCCGGTCAAACCGCACTGACCTGGGCGAGAGCAGCAGATTGAGGGTGGGCGAAGTTTCCAGGAATATCCCCGCCGGCAAGGTGGGCAGCCCATGCGCCTTGCGGAATTCGTTGTAACGACGGTGCACCGGCCGAGTATGTTGCAAATAAGCTCTTTTAAATGTCTTGCAAGCCGCATCATCCCCAGGTGACAGGCCGGAAAGGTAAGGCGGCACGTTCGGATCAGGGATTTCAGTCTCTGCACAGGACACGATGCGGATCCAGGGACAGCGTGCCTTGGCGATAGCGGGGAACATGACAACATTGTCGAGTACGATCGCATCGGGGTCGATCCGCTCGAGGATCGCGGCAAGCTTCTCCTCGGCGGTGATCGCGGTGTCGACAATGGCCTCCCAGGTTGGGGTGACGTAGGCAGGAAGTTGATCAAGCGGGTTCAGGTTGAAATGCGGTAGGTGGGTATTGATGAACTCCTGCCAGTAGTCCTCAATCGCACCGACATTATTATTAGCGTTCTGCGGCAGGTGATACTCCCTGAAGCCATATTCCGCAAATATCCCGGTGAACCCTGCATGACAGATGAAAACCGGGTTGGCACCGTTTTCCTTGAGCTTTTGCGCGATCCCGACGCAGTTGAGAGCTGCGCCGAAGCTGGCCTCGGGAAAGAAGGCGATCGTCGGTGGTTTGGTCACGTGCGGACCCCTTTCAGCAATGGCGGGATACCGCGATTGGCGGCTTCGGGCCGGCGGATGCGGGAGCGGCGCAAATGCACAGTCATCTGATCGGCTGCAAGATCAAGCTGGTTGCGTTCGAGGCTATCGAGGATTTCCAGGTGCTCGATCATCGCCTGTCTCAGACGGAACCTGGGGATCACGCCACCCTTATGGGTCGCGTTGCGCAGCCGGTGATGGGCCAGCAGCGTGCCCCTCAGAAAACGGTTGCCCGACCCCTCTGCGATCAGGCTGTGAAATTCGAAATCGATCCGCTGGAACACGGCGGCGGTGATGCGGTCTTCGTTACTGCCGAGGAGATTTTCCATCTGGTTGCGCAACAGTCCCGCGCGGTTGCTGTCGATGTTGAAACCCGGTGCGAGCACGGCCTGCGGCTCGGCCATGAGACGGAAATCGAAGCTTTCGTCGATGGCATTGGGCGAATCGACCATGGGCTGAAAAGCCCAGGCGCGGCCGGGCAATTGGGTAACAATGCCATCCTTTGATAGTACTTTTAACGCATTTAGTACTGAATTGCGTGATACCGCATAGCGCCGCACCAGCGCACTGACAGACTGCACGTCACCGATGCGCCGTTCGGCCCGGTCCGACAGGATCCGGTGCGCCAGTGAATCCTCGGCGACTTCCATACGCTGCAGGGCCTTGGCGGCCTGGCTGGCGGACCCGATGTTCAGGAAATATCCCTCTTCCTGCCGCCATCTTAAAATATCATTTTCTTCCAGTATTTTGAAAGCCGACCTGATAGGTGTTCGCGACACGCCGCAGGCTTCGGCAAAGGTCTTTTCCGCCAAGTGCTCGCCGGACTTTAAGCCGCGCTCCAGGGCAATGCTGAGAACCTGCTGTGCAAGCGCGTAGTGGTTGGGTCTGGATGTTCGGCGGGCTCCGGCCATTTTCTGCGCATTTCTCCCGATCCTGATTGTCGCGACCCGTGGGCCGCAATTACGAACAGCGAATACAGTTTGACGTACTTTTCATAGTAATAATACTGTAATACATGGCGGTTCGCAATATCCGCCTGCGACATGACCCCGAGTGGCCCGCATCTCAAAAAGGCGACCGGTGGCAACAGATGGAGGATTGGAATGAACCGAAAAAACGCGATCCGTAGAACGATGCTGGGCGCCGGGCTGGCCTGTTGCGCAAGCGCGCTCATGGCCGGGGAACTGGTGGTGTCCAACTGGGACGGGTACATGGCGCCCGATGCGATTGACAGCTTCAACGCGACCAGCGGACACGCGGCCGAGCTGGTTCTGCACGGCACCAACGAAGAGATCATGGGCAAGCTCATCGCGTCGAAAGGTAAGGGCTATGACGTGGTCTTTGTATCCTCGCCTTTTGCCGAGGTGCTGCACAATCTGGGTCTGGCGGAGGATCTGGATCACGCCAAGATCCCCAATATCTCGAACCTCTACGCGCAGGCGACCGAGCTTGAACACGACCCGGGTAATGCCTTTTCGGTTCCCTATGCCTGGGGCACGACCGGGCTGTGTTACCGCTCGGACCTTGTAAGCGACACGCCCGATAGCTGGATGGACCTTCTGACCCCCAGCGAGGATTTAAGCGGCAAGACCACGATGCTGGCCACCGATCGCTGGCTTTTGGCGGCGGGGCAGCTGGCCAAGGGTTATTCGGTCAATGAAACCGACCCCGACAAGCTGGCCGAAGTGCGCGACCTCTTGATCGACGCCAAGGGTACGCTGCTGGCCTATGACGACACCACCTTCTACGCCAAGCTGGTGTCGGGCGAGGCCGAGCTGGTTCATGCCTGGGACGGCTGGTGCAACTATGGCATCGCCGAGAATGCCGACATCAAATACGTGATCCCCGAAGAGGGCTCGGACCTCTGGGTCGACACGATGGTGATCCTGAAAAGTTCCGAGAACAAGGATGCGGCCTATGAGTTCGTGAACTTCATCCTCGACCCCGCGAACCACGGCTGGGCGGCCGAGAACATCCTCTACAAGGTGCCGAACGAGACCGCGATGTCTGGGCTTTCCGAGGATTTCATCGCGCAATTCCCGAATATGGGCATCGGTCCGGATGAGCTTTTGGGGTACGAGCAACTCCGGGATGTGGGTGAGGCGCAGCGCGACTATTCCCGCACCGTGTCCGAGATCAAGGCGGCGAACTGATCCGGCCCAAGCGGCACGCCCGACCCGGCACGTCACGATGACCGGGCCGGGCCCCCGCCCTGATCCCTGAAGGCCAGCATTTGCCGCCCGCGCGGCAGGACCCGGACCACCAGATGACCGACCGAAAGCCCCTTTACCTAATGTCGCCGGCGCTGGCCTGGCTGACCGCGTTCATGGTGGTGCCGTGCCTCTTGATCCTGGCGCTGGCCTTCTTTCGGCGCGGTATCTATGGCGGTATCGAATACACATTCACGCTGGAAAACATCGCATTGGTCTTTGATCCGCTTTATGCGGGCGTCTTTTTGAAATCCGCAGGCATCGCGGGCCTGTCGGCGCTGATCGCCGTCATCGTCGGCTATGCTAGCGCCTATGCGATTGCCGCCGCGCCTGCCCGGCGCCAGCCGGTGCTGCTCTTTTTCGCGGTCCTGCCCTTCTGGTCGAACTACCTGGTGCGCACCTATGCCTGGATCGTGCTTCTGAACCGCGAAGGCCTAATCGCTTCGATGGCGCATTGGCTGGGTTATGACGGTGAATTGCCAAAACTGCTCTACACCGAAAGTGCCGTGGTGGTGGGCCTCGTCTATAATTACCTGCCCTTCGTGATCCTGGCCTGCTACGCGCCCCTGTCGCGCCTCAACCCCGAGATAGCCGAAGCCTCGCGTGATCTGGGCGGGTCGGGCTGGACGACCTTTCGCCGGGTGACGCTGCCAATGACCTTTCCGGGTGTGGCAACAGGCTTCGTCTTTGTTTTCGTGCTGTCGATCGGCAATTTCGTGACGCCTGCCCTGCTCGGCGGCGGGCAGTTCCAGATGATCGGCAACCTCGTCTATGCGCAGTTCCTGACCGCCAATGACTGGCCCTTCGGCGCGGCGCTCTCGATGTTCCTCATTGCGATCATGATGGGGCTGCTGACGCTCCAGACCTTCGCGACCGAGCGCGCCTCGGGCACACGGCCGGAGGCAACGTGATGCGCACTCAGGCCAATCCCCGCCTCATGCTGATGATCCTGTCTGCAGTATTCGCGTTTCTCTACATCCCCATATCGGTGCTGGTGGGGTTGTCGTTCAACGAGGGTGGGCTGCCCACCGCCTGGACGGGGTTTTCCACCAAATGGTATGGCGAGCTGGCGCGCAACAGCGACGTGATGGGGGCCGCGTTCAACACGCTGATCGTCGCGCTGGTCTCTACCGTGCTGGCCACGATCCTCGGCACATTGCTGGCCATCGGGGTCGAGATCCGCCGCCGCAAGGGCCGGTTCATCGAAACCATCATCTTCGCCCCGATGATCATCCCCGACATCGTGCTGGCGATTGCGCTGCTGAGTTTCTTCTCGCTGCTCGACGTGACCCTGGGCCTGCATACGGTGATCCTGAGCCATGTGGTCTTCAACCTGGCCTTCGTCTGCTCGGTGGTGCGCGCACGTCTGAAAACCTTCGACTGGTCGGTGGTCGAAGCCTCGGCCGATCTGGGCGCGTCAACCCCGGTGACGCTCTGGCGCATCGTGCTGCCGGTGATGCTGCCCGCAATCATCGCGGGCGCGCTTCTGGCTTTCACGCTGTCGGTCGATGAATTCATCATCGCCTTTTTCACCGCCGGCGCGGGGCGCGATTCCATCACCTTGCCGATGCAGATCTTTGCGATGATCCGGTTCGGAGTGACGCCCGAGATCAACGCGCTGGCGACCATCGTGATGGCGGTGTCAGTCATCGCGCTGGCCCTCTCGCAACGGCTCAACCGCGGGGGGCTGCCCGGACAATGACCCTGCTTTCGCTCCGCAACATCCAGAAACATTTCGGCGCGGTCCGGGCCGTCGATGGCATTGATCTGGACATCCGCGAGAACGAATTCTTTGCCCTCCTGGGTGCGTCGGGCAGCGGCAAGACCACGCTTCTCAGGATGCTCGCCGGTTTCGAGGCCCCGACGGGCGGAGAGATCCTGCTGGACGGCCAGGAGATCTCGGGCGTGCCGCCGAACAAGCGGCCCGTGAACCTGATGTTCCAGTCCTACGCGCTTTTCCCGCATATGAGCGTCGCGCAGAACATCGCCTACGGGCTGGAGATGGAGAGGCTGCCGCGCGCCGAGATCAAAACCCGCGTGGACGAGATCCTTGAGGTGATCCAGCTAGGCGACCTGGCGAAACGCAAACCCGATCAGCTTTCCGGCGGGCAGCGGCAGCGGGTGGCGCTCGCGCGCGCGCTGGTCAAACGCCCGCGTCTCTTGCTGCTCGACGAACCCCTGGGGGCACTCGACAAGAAGCTGCGCGGCGAGATGCAATTGGAATTGAAACGCATCCAGGACGAGTTCGGCATTACCTTCATCATCGTCACCCATGACCAGGAAGAGGCGCTGGTGATGGCCGACCGGATCGCGATCCTGCGGGATGGCAAGCTGTTGCAATGCGGCACCCCGCACGAGATCTATGAACACCCTGAAAGCCGCTTTGCTGCCGATTTCATCGGGGTGATGAATTTCCTGCCGGTCGAGCAGCGTGACGGGAAATTGCTGACGGCTTCAGGCGACGTGATCACCGCCGCGGACGCGCTGGACACAGGCCAACGCGGAGTCGCCGCCGTGCGCCCCGAGCGCCTGCATCTGGGCGATGCGCAAGGCGAAAACCGCCTGACCGGCAAGGTCAGCGCGCTCGCCTATCACGGGCTTGATCTGCAACTCCATCTCATGAGCCCTGCCGCACCCGACCCGGTGATGGTGCGGCTGACAGCGGGTGAGGCCGAAACCCGGCGACTCGCCATCGGCGAAGAGGTAACCGTTAGCTGGGCGGCCAAAGACACGAGGATTTTCGCGGTCTGACTGCTTGAGCCAAACATCGCCGCGCAATGCGGCAGCGACAACAGAGGAGACAAAGATGACCCAGAAGACTTTCGCATTTTTCCCAGAGGCCGCGTTTGGCCCTGCGCTGAATTCGGTCGGGATTGCGCAGGCGGTGGAACGCATGGGCCACAAGGCGGTATTCCTGTCGGACCCGGGCTTTGTCGAGGTCTACGAGGGTTACGGGTTCGAGGCCCATCCGGTGGCTCTCTCCGAACCGATGCCGCCCGAGCAGATGGCGAAATTCTGGGAAGATTTCATCAACGGCCATATCCCCAATTTCCGCAAGGCGCCGATCGACCAGATCGACAATTACGTCAAGGAATGCTGGGAGGCGATCGTCGACAGCGCCAAATGGGCGCAAAAGGACCTGCCCGGCATTCTGGACAAGATCAAACCGGATGTGATCTCGGTCGACAACGTGATCCTCTTCCCAGCGATCAAGCAGTTCGGCGTGCCCTGGGTGCGGATCATCTCGTGTTCGGAAAACGAGATCGAGGATGACGCGATCCCGCCGCACCTTTCGGGCATGTCCGAAAACGACACAGCGGGCCATGCCGCCTTCCGGGCGCGGTTCAACGAGGTGATCAAGCCCATCCACGACGATTTCAACGCCTTCCTGGCCGACTGTAACGAGGATGCCTATCCCCTGGGCGAGTTCTTCGAGGCCTCGCCGCATCTGAACCTGCTGCTCTATCCCGAACAGGCGAAATACAAACGCGCAAAGCCGCTCGACCCGGCGCGGTTCCAGTATCTCGAGGGCTGCGTGAGGCAGGATGAACCTTATGAAGTGCCCACTTTCAAGGAAAACAATGACGGACCGCTGCTCTATATCTCCTTCGGGTCCCTCGGCGCGGGCGATACCGACCTGCTGAAGCGCCTGATCACGCTGGTGGGCAACAGCCGCTACCGTGCGCTGGTAAATGTCGGCGATTACGAAGGCGAATACAGCGACATCCCCGACAACGTGGTGATCCAGAGCTGGTATCCGCAACCCTCGGTCATTCCGCAGGTCGATGTGGTCATCCATCACGGCGGCAACAACTCGTTCACCGAATGCCTCTATTTCGGCAAGCCTGCGATCATCATGTCCTATGTCTGGGACGGCCATGACAATGCCATGCGTGTTCAGGAAACCGGCCATGGCTTCCGCTCGGACCGCTACGACTGGACCGATGCAGACCTGACCGCCAAAATCGAAGCCTGCCTGAACGATAAGGACATGGCCGCGCGACTCAAATCGACCTCGGCGCATATGCAATCGCAGAACGGGCAGGAAAAGGCCGCAAAGCTGCTGGTCGGTCTGGTGGAGTGATCCTGTGACGGACCTAAACGCCTCGGCGCCGCATATCCACGACGCGACCATGTATAATGATCTGGTCGATTGGGGCCCGCAGCCCGACATGGTCAGGGGCCAGTCGTATTCAACCGGGCGGCTTCTGCACAAGGGTCCGGGCAACTCGCCCGAATGCGGCATCTGGGTCTGCACGCCAGGCACGTGGAAGATCTCGGTGCCGCGCGACGAGTTCTGCCATTTCGTCGCGGGCCACGTGATCTATCGCCGCGACGGCTCGGACGAAGTGATCGAGGCCCGCGCGGGCACCTGCGTGCTCTTTCCCGCCGGGTGGGAGGGCACGGCGGAAATCACCGAAACTCTGCGCAATATCTACATGCTGGTTTGAGAAGGACAAAAGCCATGAAAGCACCGGTCATGCGTAACCCGTTGCAGATCACCGACACCGTGGATTGGGGCGTGATCCCGACCATGATCGACGGCGAAAGCCGCACTTCGGGCAAGCTGCTTTACAAGGGTCCCGACGGCCAAAGCGAATGCGGGCTTTGGATTTGTACGCCCGGCAAATGGGAATGTCACGTGACCCGGGATGAGTTCTGCCACTTCCTCGAAGGTCGCTGCACCTATGTGCACGAAAGCGGCGACGTGATCGAGGTCACGCCCGACACGGCGGCCTTTTTCCCGCAGGACTGGAAAGGGGTCTGCACCGTCCATGAGACTGTCAAGAAAGTGTACATGATCCGATGAGTGATATCCTCTCGCCCTGCTACTACCTGGCCCCGCGTTATCACTCAAGCGTGGGTGCCGCGCATGACGTGATCGACCCGGCGACGCTTGAGGTGGTCGCGCGGCGCGGTGACGTGACGTCGGCGGAGCTTGACGGCGTTCTGGCCCGGGTGAACGCGGCGCAGAAACTTTGGGCGGGAACCGACGCCAAAGCCCGCGCCGCGCATCTGCACCGTCTGGCCGCCCGGATCGAGGCCACCGACATGACCCGCTGCGCCACGCTGATGAGCCGCGAGATGGGCAAACCCTACCCCGAAGCCATCGGCGAGGTCGCCAATTGCGCGCCGATCTTCCGCTACTACGCCGAGATGGCGCGGGATGAGGCGGGCAAGCTGGCGGGCACCACCCAGACCGGATCGCTGCAATATGCCCGCTACGAACCGCTGGGCGTGTCGGCCCATATCATGCCATTCAACTTCCCGATCCTCTTGATGTGCTGGACCGTCGCGGCCTCTCTGGCGGCGGGCAATGGCTGCATCGTGAAACCTGCCGAGGCGACCACGCTCTCGACCCTCGAATTCATGAAGGTCTTTGATGACATGCCCGCGGACCTCGTCGCCTGCGTGCCGGGCGGGGCCGAAACCGGCCAGGCGCTGGTTGACAGCCGCCAGACCCATGCGGTGGCCTTCACCGGTTCGGTCCGCGCGGGCCAGGCCGTGGCCGAAGCCGCTGCGCGCCGCCTGAAACCGGCGGTGATCGAGGCGGGCGGGTCCGATCCGATGGTGATCACCGCCCACGCACCGATTGACGTGGCCGCCGCCGGGGCCGTGACTGGCGCCTTCCACCTGACGGGCCAGGTCTGCACCTCGACCGAGCGGCTTTACGTCGTGGACGCCGTTCATGATGCCTTTGTCGAGGCTTTCGTGGCCGAGACCCGGCGGCTCAGGATCGGCAATGGCCTGGAAAAGTCCGAGATTGGCCCGCTGGTCAGCGAGGCCGCCCGCGACAAGGTCGAGCGTCTGGTGGCGGATGCCGTGGCCAAGGGCGCGACGGTCGCCTGCGGCGGGCGCAGGCCCGAGGGGCTGAACCGGGGCTGGTTCTATGAACCCACCATCCTGACTGGCTGCACACCCCAGATGGACCTGCTGAGCGAAGAGATCTTCGGCCCTGTCGCCGCCATCCTCCGCGTACCCGATTTCGACACCGCCATCGCCATGGCCAATGACAGCGATTTCGGTTTGGGCGCCTCGATCTTCACCACCGATCTGGCCGAGGCGCATGAGGCGTCCGAGCGGCTTGAGGCGGGCATGGTCTGGATCAACAACCCGATGATCGACAACGATGCGCTGCCTTTCGGCGGCTGGAAGAATTCGGGGATTGGGCGCGAACTGGGCCGGATGGGGCTCGATACGTTCCGGCGGACGAAAATGGTCATCCTCGACCACAAGCCAGTGCGCCATGACTGGTGGTACCCTTATCCAGATGACTGGTTCCTCGACGCCGGTGGCCGCAAACATGTCTGACGAAAATACGCGCAGGGTAGCACCGCGATCCGTGCCCTACTGGCTGGATCGGACCCCGGCTAAATGCCCCGCGCTTGAAGCAGAAATCACTTGCGATCTCGCAATCGTCGGCGGTGGCTTTACCGGGCTCTGGTCTGCGATCAAGGCGCGCGCACGACACCCAAACGCAAACATCGTCCTGCTTGAGGCCGACTGTCTCGGCAATGCCGCCAGCGGGCGAAATGGCGGCTTTTGTGCCCCCAGCATCTCGCACGGTGTGTCCAATGCATGGCGCGCTGGCCGCAGGAGGCCGATACTCTGATCCGGATCGGGCGCGAAAACCTTGACCAGATGGCGCGTGATATCGACGAGCTGGGTCTTGACTGCGAGTTTGAACGCGCGGGCAAGCTCAATCTTGCCGCGACGCCCTGGCAAATGAAAAGCCTGCGCGCCATGCAGGCGGGTTACGCCAAAGCCGGCATCGCGACCGATTGGCTGGAAGGTGCCGCCCTGAAGGCCCGCCTCAACAGCCCGAAATACGCCGCTGGCCTGTTTGAGCCGGATTACGCGCTGCTCCATCCAGGCAAACTTGTCGATGAACTGGCCCGCACCTGCCGGGAACGCGACGTCACACTACATGAACAGAGCACCGTGACTGGGCTGTCATCCCGACCCGACGCGATACGCCTGACCACCGCCAGCGGGGCGATACGGGCCAAGCAGGTGATCCTTGCGACCAATGCCGCCCCGCCGCTTCTCCGGCGCCTGCGCCCGACAATCATCCCGATATTCGACTATGCCTTGATGACCGAGCCTTTGACAGAAGCGCAGCTTGCGGCCATCGGTTGGCAGGAGCGACACGGTGTGGCCGACAGCGGCAACCAGTTCCATTATTCCCGCAAGACCGCGGATAATCGGATCCTTTGGGGCGGTTATGACGCGGTCTATCACTACGGCAGCCGGCGCGATGTGGCGCTGTTCAACCGGCCCGAAACCTTCGACCGGCTGCGCGCCAACTTTTTCGCGGCCTTCCCTGCGCTGAAGGGAACTGAATTCAGCCATGCCTGGGGTGGCATCATCGACACCTCGGCGCGCCTGACCTTCTTTGCCGGTACCGCGTTGCAGGGACGTCTGGCCTATGCTCTCGGCTTTACCGGACAAGGCGTCTCGGCCTCGCGCTTCGCGGCACTTACCATGCTGGACCTTCTGCAAGGAGTAGAGACTGAGCGAACCAGGCTCCGGATGCTGCGAACGCGCCCCGTTCCTTTCCCGCCAGAGCCGATTCGCAGTATCGTGATCAGCTGGGCGCAAAATGATCTATCCCGAGAGGATCAAACCGGCGAGCGGTCACTGCTTCTCCGGTCGTTGGACCGATTTGGTATAGGATTTGGGTCTTGAAACCAGACGGGATTGGAATGAAGGGAAGGAAGGTGCCCGGCTCGGATGGAACACCCGCTTTAGCGCGCTTATTGCCCGTTCGCGTGTGATGCGGCATCTGGAAGAATGGGCTCAAAGCGGACATGCATCGGGCCCGCTACTCCAGCCCCTCTTCGCCCAGCAGGTGCCTCCCTTGCCGGTCTTCGACCTCAATCACCCAGAGGTCGGGGTCAAAGCTGCGCTGGCGCTGGATGGCGTGATCCACGTCGCCCTCGGGACCAGAGGAAAGTTCGACCCATTTCCGCTCGCCGCTCAACAGATCAAAGCTGCGCTGAAAGGCGGTGGCCTGCCCGTCGAGCGTGTTGAGCTTGACCAAAACCGCGCCCGCGGTGTCATCGCCATGGGCCACAACAAAGGCGGGGATTTCCTGAAACCGGAGCCGCGCCAGATAGGCGTGAACCCAGAAATCGGCGGTCAGGCGGGTCATGCGTTGCCGTCTTTGAAATCCAGACCCATTTCCGAATAGCGCTCGGACTCCTCAAGCCAGTTGGGCCGGACTTTCACTTGCAAGAACAGGTGGATCTTGCGGTCGAGGAACTCTTCCAGTTCCGCCCGCGCGGCCTGACTGACGGCCTTGATCGTCTCACCCTTTTTGCCCAGCACGATGCCCTTGTGACCGTCGCGCATGACATAGATGACCTGATCGATTCTGGCCGAGCCGTCCTTGCGTTCTTCCCAGGTCTCGGTCTCGACCGTCAGTTGGTAGGGCAGTTCCTGATGCAGGCGCAGGGTCAGCTTCTCGCGCGTCATTTCCGCCGCGATCATGCGTAGGGGCAGATCGGCGATCTGATCTTCGGGATACAACCACGGGCCTTCGGGCAATTCGCCCGCCAGCCATTTGCGCAGGTCGTCGACGCCGTGGCCTTTTTCGGCCGAGATCATGAAGGTCTCGGCAAATGGGTAGCGCGCGTTCAGGTCGCTGGTCAGCGCCAGCAGTTTCTCGGACGGTACCTTGTCGATCTTGTTGATGGCCAGCGCGATGGTGCGGCCCTGCCCGATCTCGGCCAGCCCTTCGAGGATGCGTTCGACCCCTTCGGTGATGCCGCGATGCGCCTCGACCATCAGCACGACGATATCGGCATCGGCGGCCCCGCCCCAGGCGGCAGCGACCATGGCACGGTCCAGACGGCGGCGCGGTTTGAACAGGCCGGGCGTGTCGACAAAGACCAGTTGCGCATCGCCTTCCATCGCGACGCCCCGGATACGGGCGCGGGTGGTCTGCACCTTATGGGTCACGATCGAGACCTTGGCCCCGACCATGCGGTTCAGGAGGGTGGATTTGCCTGCGTTGGGCTCTCCGATCAGGGCGATAAATCCGGCGCGTGTGGTCATGTGTCTGGCAATCCTGTCTGCAACTGCGCCCCCCTATAGCAGAAAGGTCCGGCGGGCCAGAGGGATTTGTCGCATTGCGGCCCTGCGTTTGCGGTGGCAGGACAGGCATAGATGCCCAGCCAGTTCCAGCCCGGCAGCAAATCCTTTCAATGAGGTTTTCATGAAACGTCGCGAGTTTCTTCTTGGAAGCGGTGCTGCCGCCGGTGCGTTCGGGTTGGGCGGATGGTCGTTGGCGGCAGGTGATGCAGCACAGGAGCTGGTGCTGCAACCTGCCAGTTACCGGCTGCGAGAAGGGCTGACCACAGGGATGGTCAGCCTGTCGCCCGATGCGCCGCCGCCGGTTCTGTATGGGCGGCAGGGCGAGCCTATGCGGCTGAGCGTGCGCAACACCTTGCCGGACTATACCTCGATGCACTGGCACGGGCTGCGCATCCGAAACGAGATGGACGGGGTGCCCTACCTGACCCAGATGCCCATCGGCGAGGGCGAAAGTTTTACCTATGAATTCACGCCACCGGATGCGGGGACCTACTGGTATCACCCCCATTGCATGACGATGGAGCAGATGGCGCGCGGGCTGACCGGCGTGATGGTGATTGCCGAGCCGGAAGAGCCGGGGTTCGACAGCGAACAGGTGATCAATCTGCGGGATTTCCGTCTGGACGAGGGTGACGCGTTCCTGCCTGCCTATACGGCGCGGGGTGCGGCGCGAGCGGGCACGTTTGGCACGGTGCAGACCGCCAACTGGCAGGGCGCGGCGGTCTATGAGCACACGGCGGGCAGTCTGGTACGGCTGCGGGTGGTCAACACGGACACGACCCGCATCTACAAGCTGCATCCCGAGGGGGCCGAGACCCGGATCATCGCCTGGGACGGGCATCCGGTCGAGATCGACCTGCCGGTGCCAACGGCGGATGAACCGCTGCTGCTGGGCCCCGGTCAACGGGTGGATTTTGCCGTCCGGATGCCCGAGAACGAAGGGCAGTCGGCGGACCTGATGGCCAAGTTTCCCGGCCAGCCGCACCGCGCCATGGCGCGCTTGCGGGCTAATGGCGCATCAGCGGCGCGCGATCTGCGAGAGCTGCGCCCGTTGCGTGCAAACCCCGTTGCGCGCCCTGATCCAAACGGCGCGGAGCTGCATGAGTTCGTCTTTGGCTGGACCCCGGAGGGCGGTGCCCCGAATGACGGGTTCTGCGGCACGCTGGGGTATAGTTTCTGGTCGATCAACCGCAAACCCTGGCCGGGCGATGCGGCGCAGGGCACCGGGCCGCTGGCGGTTCTGGAACAGGGCAAAAGCTATGTCCTGCGATTGCGCAACGAGTCGCCCAACCTGCATCCGATCCACCTGCACGGGCTGGCCTTCGTGCCGCTGCGATCCAACCTGCACACCCTGCCTCCGCTGATGACGGACACCATGCTGCTGTTGAAGGATGAGATTGCCGATATCGCACTGGTGGCGGACAATCCCGGCGACTGGGCCTTTCATTGCCATGTGATCGAACATCAGAAAACCGGGCTGACCGGGTTCATCCGGGTGGTTTGACGGATCGTTTCTTCAATGAATGAGGATTGGATCGGCCCCGCCTATCCGACCGGCCAGGGGGCCTGCCCCCTCGCCCGGATTTCATCCGGGCTCACCCCCGGGATATTTTTGGCCAGATGAAAGAGGATCCGGTCGCGCGCAGCAGGTCACTGCGGCAGGGACGACAGGAGTGCCTTGGCCGCCGCCTGTTCGGCCTGGCGCTTGGAGCCTGCGGTGGCCTGTGCCTCGGTTCCGTCCTGAAGGCGGGCGGCGATTGTGAAGACGGGGGCGTGGTCGGGGCCGCTGCGTTTGACCTCGACATAGCTGGGTGGTTTCTGGCCGCGCGCCTGTGCCCATTCCTGAAGCGCAGTTTTGGCGTCGCGGGCGTCGGCCTCGACCTTGTGGATGCGGTCGCCCCAGAGGGCGAGGATGACATCGCGGGCGGCTTCGAACCCGGCGTCGCGGTAGATGGCGGCAATCACCGCCTCCATCGCGTCGCCCAGCAGCGCCTGTTTGCGGCGCCCCCCCGAGAGCATCTCGGATCGGCCCAGTTTCAGCACCGCGCCCAGATCGATCTGGCGGGCGACATCTGCACAGGCCTCTTTCCGGACCAGCGCGTTGAACCGTGGGGCCAACTGACCCTCGGACGCCTTTTTGTCGGCTTCAAGCAGCGCAGTGGCCATGACAAGGCCCAGAACGCGGTCTCCCAGAAACTCCAGCCGCTGATTGTCGGGGCGGGTGGACGAAGACACCGAGCCGTGGGTCAGCGCACGCACCAGCAACTCGGGGTTGGCAAATTCAAACCCCAAACGCTGCTGAAACGCCTTTATCTCGGCTGAGAGCTTCAATTGACCGCCTTAAAGAAGCGATCCCCGCGCCAGGTCCAGAAGAACAGCATCGACCGCCCGGCGGACGAGAACATGATCCGGTCGGCACGGCCGATCAGGTTTTCGTAGGGCACATAGCCAACCCCGCCAGCGGATTGTGGCAGGCGGCTGTCAGCCGAGTTGTCGCGGTTGTCGCCCATGAAGAAATAGTGGCCTTCGGGCACGGTATAGATGCCGGTATTGTCCGACCCCTGATTGCCGATATTCAGCACGTCATAGGTGACGCCGTTGGGCAGGGTTTCAATCAGGCGCGACTTTTCACAGGCGCCGCCAACGCCAACGGGGCCGTTTTCGCAGCGGGGGCGCAGGCGTTGCGGGCCCTGCGGTTCGGCGATTTCGGTGAATATGCCGTCAGGCTGTTGCGGAACCGGTGTGCCGTTGAGGATGATCTGCCCCTCGCGAACCTGAATGCGGTCGCCCGGCAGGCCGATCAGGCGTTTGATATAATCGCGCCCGCTGACCGGGTGGCGGAAGACGATGACATCGCCGCGCACGGGGTCGCCGCCCCAGATGCGGCTGCCGTCATCATCCTGCATCCAGCCGCAGAGATCTTCGGCGTCGATATTCAGGCCGACACTGGGGATGATCAGGCTGGGGCATGAGGCGTAGGAATAGCCGTAGGCCATCTTGTTGACGAAGAGGAAATCGCCGATCAGCAGCGTCTGTTTCATCGAACCGGAGGGAATCCAGAACGGTTGAAAGAAGAGGGTCCGGAACACGCCCGCGATCAGCAGGGCATAGACGATGGTCTTGATCGTTTCCCAGACGCCGCTTCCGGTCTTGGCTTCGTCGGCCATACTGCTCTCTCCAGTTCTCTGTGCTTGGCTTCGCTGCTACATGCGGGGGGGATGGGGTCAAGTCAAGGCTGTGTGACGTGATCTTGCAGGGGACGCGCCTCGATCACGACAAAGGCCTGTGCCCAGGGGTGGTCATCGGTCAGCGTGACGTGGATGATCGCCTCGTGCCCTGCGGGGGTCAGTTCGTTCAGGCGTTCGGCGGCCCAGCCAGTGACATGCATCACCGGCTGCCCGGTGCGCAGGTTGGTGACGGCCATGTCCTTCCACGAAATGCCCATGCGCAGGCCGGTGCCGAGTGCCTTGGAGCAGGCCTCTTTCGCGGCCCAGCGTTTGGCATAAGTGCCTGCGGTATCAGCACGGCGTTCGGCCTTGCGCTGTTCGGTGTCGGTGAAGACACGATTGCGGAACCGGTCGCCGAACCGGTCGAGCGTACCCTGAATGCGGTCGATATTTGCAAGATCTGTGCCGATGCCGAGGATCATGTGGCTCTCATTTCTATGGTCGGGCCAATCAACGGCAATTGATGACCACACGCAAGCGGTTGGTTGCCGCATTCCGTGATATACTTTACCGGAATGTTCAATTTTTACGTTGGTGCGGGGGACGCAATGTCAAAAATTCTGTTCATGGCGATTGCGGTGGCTGGCATTGTTATAAGCTCCGTTTTACCCGCTTCTGCACAGGATTGCGGAACCGAGGAAACCCCCTGTCAGGTTGGAGAGTTGTCCTATCGGGTGGTTCTGCCCGATGCCGCGCCCACGCCGCCAGCTGTTATCTATCTGCATGGCTATGGGGCAACGGCGAATTCAGCTGTGAAAATTTCCGGCCTCGCGGCGGCCTTTACCGACCGCGGCATCGCCTTTATCGCGCCGAACGGTCAGGTCGACATTGGCAATCCCAAGGCGCTGGATTGGGGAGTGCATGATGGCTATCGCTGGCCGCGGGATGATCTAGCCGCGCTGGAGCAGATCAAGGAAGATGCCATTGCCCGTTTCGACCTGAACGCCGACCGCATTTTGCTGGCGGGGTATTCACGCGGCGGATCACTGGTTTGGGACAAGGCCTGCATGGATCATTCCTTTGCCTTCGCCTATGCCTCGGCATCAGGGGCTTTTTGGGAGCCGATGTGGCGACGGTGCAGCGGCCCGGTTCACATGCATCATTCGCACGGCTTTGCAGACCGGACCGTCCCGCTGGAGGGACGTTTTGTGACCTTTGGGGACTATGATTTCGAACAGGGTAGCGTTTTGAAATCCATTGAAATTCTGACCAGAACCAATGGATGCGGGCAGATGGCGAACAGCGTTTCAACAGAGGGCGCATCCTGGCGAAAGAAGTGGACCGAGTGTCAGGACGGCTCTGTCACCCTAGCGCTGGGGCCACATGGCCACGGCAGGCAACCCGGTTGGGCAAATGCCGTGGCGGAATGGTTTTTGGAAATCTCGAACGCGCCCTAGCGCTTCCACCGGCTTTTGCCGAAATCAATTTCGCCTGCTTTACAACAACCGCACCGTCAGGATCTTGTAACTCGCCACGCCAAAGAACCCGGCAAAGGCGAAATCGAACCAGCGGCGGGCACGGCGGTAGGTGCGGACCATGCGGGCGGATGAGAACAGGAACGCATAGCCGATAAAGATCATCAGTGATCCCGCGTACAGCATGGCGAAATAGCCCAGCAGCATCGGCAGGCTGGCATCGCTTGGCGCGATGATGGCATAGATCGACCCCCAGCTGAGGATTGCTTTGGGGTTGGTCAGGTGGATGGCGGCACCTTTGGCAAAGATCGTGGGCAGCGTGCCAGTGACCGGTTTGCCCAGGGCGACCTCATCATCCGAGGTCATCGCGCGTTTCAGGGCCTTCAGCGCCAGCCAGCCCAGATAGGCCACGCCGACATAGCGGATCACTTCGAACAGCCAGACATTGGCCAGCATGACCGCCGACAGGCCCAGCGCCGCGGCAATGCCCCAAGCGGCCGATCCGGCGCAGATGCCAAGGGCAAAGGCCAGCCCGGCGGTGCGGCCTTCGTTCA
Organism: Ruegeria sp. HKCCSA071; assembly: GCF_017872555.1. Classification (GTDB taxonomy): domain Bacteria; phylum Pseudomonadota; class Alphaproteobacteria; order Rhodobacterales; family Rhodobacteraceae; genus Ruegeria. The sequence goes on along the minus strand of NZ_JAEDOX010000009.1, from coordinate 124,100 downwards.
TGGCGGTTCCGGCAATGCCCATCGTGGCCGGGCCCGGCGAGCCCCCGGCCATCAGCCAGGCGAACCAGATGGCGATAAAGCCGGGGGTGATCACGCGCGCGCCTCGTCCATCAGGCGGCGCATTTCCCGAATGGCGGGGGTGAGACCCAGAAAGATTGCCTCGCCAATCAGGAAATGCCCGATGTTCAGTTCCATGACCTCAGGGAAGGCGGCAACCGGCTTTACGGAGTTATAGGTCAGGCCATGGCCTGCATGAACCTCGAGCCCCAGCGAATGGGCAAAGGTGGACATCTGGCGCAGCGATTCAAGCTCGCGCGCGGCGGCGTCCATGCGGCCTTCTGCATGGGCATCGCAATAGGCGCCGGTGTGCAGTTCGATCACCTCGGCGCCGATGCGGTGCGCGGCCTCGATCTGACGCTGATCCGCGGCGATGAAGATCGACACGCGGCACCCGGCCTCGCGCAGGGGGGCGATGAAATGGGCCAGCTTGTTTTCCTCGCGCGCGACTTCGAGCCCGCCTTCGGTGGTGCGTTCCTCGCGCTTTTCGGGAACGATACAGACAGCGTGCGGCTTGTGACGCAGGGCGATTTTCTGCATCTCTTCGGTGGCGGCCATTTCAAAGTTCAGAGGCACTGACAGAACCTCCATCAGCCCGTCAATATCGGCGTCCGAGATATGGCGGCGGTCTTCGCGCAGATGCGCGGTGATGCCGTCGGCGCCAGCCTCTTCTGCCAGCTTGGCAGCGCGCAACGGGTCAGGATAGGCCCCGCCGCGCGCGTTGCGCACGGTGGCGACATGATCGATATTCACACCCAGACGCAGACGGCTTTCGGACATCATTTGGTTCCTTTTGCAGATTTTCGCCCCGACCTTAGCGATCTTGGCGCGGGACCGGCAGTTGTTTCTCCGGCCAGACGTTTGATTTCTTCAAACTTTGCCTTGATCTTGGCGCGGCGGCGCAGCTGGTAGGTCAGGATCAGCGGCAGGCTGAGGTAGTAGCAGATAATGCCCGCCACGATACCGGGGATGATGCCGCCAATCATGTAGGGATAGAAAACATCATCATAGAACTGCCCCAGCCCGTGCCAGTCGGCCACGCGGTCCGTGAACAGGGCAAGAAGGTTGTTCTTGAGGTCGCCGATGGCGTCGGCAAACTTGCCCATCAGCCCCTGCGTGTCGCCTTCTTCATATTCGGTGCCCAGCAGGAAATGCCCGGTTTGCAGGCAGATCACCCCAATCGGGACATAGGTCAGGGGATTGCCGAAGAACGTGCCGCTGAGTGCGGCCAGAATATTTCCCTTGATCAGCCGCGCACCAATTGCCGCGACCAGAAAGTGCAGCCCGTAAAACGGCGTGAAGGATGCGAAAACGCCCGCCCCGATGCCGCGGGCGATCCGGTCAGGGGAATCCGGCAGGCGGCGGACACGGTGTTTGACATAGTGGAAGGCGCGGGTCCATCCGCCACGCGGATAGACGAGTTCCGATGCGACCTGAACAGGAGAGCGTCGGTCTCGGCGCTTGAATACCACCCGTGATCACCCCTTCTCAGCCAGCCGCAGTCGCGGTCTTGGTCCGGTCCCGATAACGCTCGACCGCTGCAACGTCGCTTTCAGCCTCAAGCATCAGCATCAGCGAATGCAACTGTTCAAGGTCGCGCAGTTCGACATTGATCAGCAGGCGGTAAAAATCCGGTTTGCGGTCCACAAATTCCAGGTTCGAGATATTGGCCTTTTTCTCGCCGATCAATGTGCAAATGCGCCCCAGAACCCCGGCATCATTGCCGATGGTCAGATCCAGTGTCGCCCCATAGACGGCAGGGTGCGTACCCGAATGCCAGTGCAGATCGACCCAGCGTTCCGGTTCGCTTTCATATTGGCTGAGCTTGTCGCAGTCGATGGCGTGCACCACAACGCCTTTGCCCCGGTAGGTGATGCCGACGATCCTTTCGCCCGGCAGCGGCTGGCAGCAGGGCGCGCGGTCGAATTTCTGGCCGGGCTCAAGCCCGATCACGGCACGCCGCAGCGGGATGGCGTCGCCTTCATCCTTGGCCAGTTCGGGATAGACGGCCTCGACCACCTCATGGGCAGTCAGCTCGGCACTGCCCAGGCGGGCCAGCAATTCATGCCGGTCTTTGAGGCGCAGGTGCTTGGCGGCGGTATCAAGCGCCTTGTCGGTGGCTTTGCGCCCCACATGGTCAAAACCCGAGCGCGCCAGTTCCTTGCCCAGCTTGATGAACCGTTCGCGATCCACCTCGCGCAGGGCGCGGCGGATGGCGGTGCGGGCCTTGCCGGTGACGGCGATCTCAAGCCATGTGACCTGCGGTGTCTGCCCGTCAGCGGTGATGATATCCACCGACTGGCCGTTCTTCATCCGCGTCCAGAGCGGCACGCGAATGCCATCGACCTTGGCCCCCACGCAGGCATGGCCGATCCGGGTGTGGATGGCATAGGCGAAATCGATCGGGGTCGCGCCCCGCGGCAGTTTCACCACGTCGCCCTTGGGGGTGAAGCAGAAGACCTGGTCCGAATACATCTCGAGCTTGACGGCTTCGAGGAAGTCTTCGTGATCATCCTCGTTGTCAAACTGTTCAGTCAGGTTGGATATCCATTTGGCCGGATCGACGGCAAAGGGGTTTTCCGTGCGCACCCCGTCCCGGTAGGACCAGTGCGCCGCAACGCCGGTTTCGGCCACATCGTGCATCTGGCGAGTGCGGATCTGAACCTCGACCCGTTTGCCATCGCGCCCTGAAACCGTGGTGTGGATTGAACGGTAGCCGTTCGATTTCGGCTGGCTGATATAGTCCTTGAACCGCCCCGGCACCGCGCGCCAGCGTTGATGGATGGCCCCGAGCGTGCGATAGCAGTCTTCTTCCGTCTGGGTGATGATGCGGAACCCGTAGATATCCGAGAGGCGCGAGAAGCCCTGATCCTTTTCCTGCATCTTGCGCCAGATCGAATAGGGTTTCTTGGCGCGGCCAAAGACTTCGGCTTCGATGCCCGCCTTTTCCAGCTCGTGGCGCATGTCGCCGGTGATGCGGTGGATCACATCGCCGGTTTCACGTTGCAGCGTGATAAAGCGACGGATGATCGACTGGCGGCCTTCGGGGTTCAGGACGCGGAACGCGAGGTCTTCGAGCTCCTCGCGCATCCATTGCATCCCCATGCGGCCCGCAAGCGGCGCGTAGATATCCATCGTCTCGCGCGCTTTCTGAACCTGCTTTTCGGGCCGCATCGCCTTGATGGTGCGCATGTTGTGCAGACGGTCGGCCAGCTTGACCAGAATGACCCGCAGGTCCTTGGACATGGCCATGAACAGCTTGCGGAAATTCTCGGCCTGTTTGGTTTCGCGGCTGGACAGTTGCAGGTTGGTCAGCTTGGTGACGCCATCGACCAGCTTGGCGACCTCATCCCCGAACAGATCGGACACCTTGCCGTAATTGGCCTTGGTGTCTTCGATCGTGTCATGCAGCAAAGCCGTAATGATCGTCGCATCATCCAGACGCTGTTCGGTCAGGATGGCGGCAACGGCAACAGGGTGGGTAAAGTAGGGCTCGCCTGAATGGCGGAATTGCCCTTCGTGCATCTTCTGGCCAAACTCATAGGCCAGCGCGATACGTTCGGCATTCGTCTTGGGATTGTAGTTGCGGACCAGCGCAATCAGATCGTCAGCAGAAATCATCCGGTCCGCACCTTCGTCTTTGGAGCTTACCCCTGCCCTTGAGCCTCCATCAGAGCGCGCAGGAGCTTTTCTTCGGACATGTCGTCCATCGCAGGCTTGTCCGACTCGGCACCCATCAGCAGCGCCATCTGATCTTCTTCCGGCTCATCAACCTCGATCTGGGTCTGGTTGGCCTCGATCAGGCGTTCGCGCAGGGCGTCCGCGCCTTGGGTTTCGTCGGCGATTTCACGCAGGGACACGACAGGGTTCTTGTCGTTGTCGCGGTCAACGGTAATCGCGGCACCGGCAGAAATCTCGCGCGCCCGATGGGCGGCCAGCATCACCAGTTCGAACCGGTTTGGAACCTTGTCTACGCAATCTTCTACCGTCACGCGGGCCATTGGGCGCTCTCCGTTTCTGAGTCCATGTCAGGAAGGGGTTTATCTAAGCGCGATTCCGCGCCTTGACAAGCAGGAAATGCTGCATTTGCAGGGATCACAGCGGCGTAACCGCCGCAACCTCGGGCGGGGGCAGGTCGGCAACCATCTGGGAAACCGTGCGATCAAGCACGGGGTGACGCCAGTCGGGCACAATATCCGCCATCGGCACAAGCACAAAAGCGCGGTCCTGAAGGCGCGGATGCGGCAGGATCAGCTGATCCGGTGCCTCTTGCCGTTGCGCCTCGGGCGGCAGGGTCAGCCAGCGGTCGAACAGGGCGCGGTCGGGCAGAATCTGATCGCCATAGCACACAAGATCCAGATCCAGCGTCCGCATTCCCCAGCGCTGCACCCGTTCACGGCCGAACTGGTTTTCAACCTCGTGCAGCGCGCGCAAAAGCTCGGACGGGGATTTGTCGGTTTCGATCAGCGCTGCCGCATTCACGTAATCCGGGCCAGCGCCAGCGGGGAAGCAGGGTGTCGCAAAAAACCGGCTTACAGAGCGAATCACCACGCCCTGCTGCGAAAGTGCGTCAATTGCGCGCTGTAGCGTTACAGCGGGCCCATTTCCTCTCAGATCGAGATTTGCGCCCAATGCCACAACCGCATTTGGCAAAGAATTGTACATATGCTACCCTATATTCGACACATTGCATACTTGCGATAACCGACAAAAGTTCTAATTATAAGTCCACCAGAGTGCGCCATATTATAACTCACACACCCACTCACTCACGTAACGCGGCGTAGTCTGGATTGTACCGGAAGGACCTATTTATGTTTTATAAGGACGAACGGCTAGCGCTGTTCATCGACGGCTCGAATCTTTATGCCGCGGCAAAAGCACTCGGTTTCGACATAGACTACAAACTTCTGCGGCAGGAATTCATGCGCCGTGGCAAGTTGCTTCGGGCTTTCTACTATACAGCGCTGCTTGAAAACGACGAGTATTCACCAATCCGCCCATTGGTTGACTGGCTTCATTACAACGGCTTCACCATGGTCACCAAACCGGCCAAGGAATACACCGACAGCATGGGGCGTCGGAAAGTCAAAGGGAACATGGATATCGAGCTGACGGTCGATGCCATGGAACTGGCACCGCGTGTGGATCATATCGTGCTGTTCTCGGGTGACGGGGATTTCCGCCCGCTGATCGCCAGCCTGCAACGTCAGGGCGTTCGCGTGTCGGTCGTGTCAACGATCCGCAGCCAACCGCCGATGATTTCGGACGAGCTGCGCCGTCAGGCCGACAACTTCATCGAGTTGGAGGATCTGCGCGACGTGATCGGTCGCCCGCCGCGTGAAATGCCGGCAGAGCATCGCAGCGTCGCGGTTGCAGGCGGCAGCTGATCCGGCACCACTGCCTGTTGATGGGAAAATTCGCGCGGTCAGGACCGGAGTCCTGGCCGCGCTTCTTTAACTAAGGATTGGTGCTGAAACATCCTCTGACTAACAACGATTCGTGTCAGATGAATGACAATGTCCTGTCTGGACCAAGGCCGGGAAAAGACTTACCTGTGCCCTAAGGAGACAGCCGAATGACCAAGCCGCCACTGACACTTTACCTGGCCGCGCCGCGCGGGTTCTGCGCCGGTGTGGACCGCGCCATCAAGATCGTTGAAATGGCCCTGCAAAAATGGGGGCCGCCGGTCTATGTGCGCCACGAGATCGTGCATAACAAATTCGTGGTCGACGGGTTGCGGGCCAAAGGGGCTGTGTTTGTCGAAGAACTGCATGAATGCCCCGATGACCGCCCGGTGATCTTTTCCGCCCATGGTGTGCCGAAATCGGTACCCGCCGAAGCCGCGCAGCGTGAGATGATCTATGTGGATGCCACCTGTCCGCTGGTGTCGAAGGTTCATGTCGAGGCACAGCGCCATGCGGATGCGGGATTGCAGATGATCATGATCGGCCATAAGGGCCACCCCGAAACCGTTGGTACGATGGGACAGCTGCCAAAAGGTGATGTGCTACTGGTCGAAACGGTCGAGGATGTGGCCACCGTGCAGGTGCGCGACCCCGACAAGCTGGCCTTTGTCACCCAGACCACCCTGTCGGTGGATGATACCAAGGACATCATCACAGCCCTTCAGGACCGGTTCCCGGCCATTGTCGGCCCGCATAAGGAAGACATCTGTTATGCCACCACCAACCGGCAGGAGGCCGTGAAGGCCGTGGCGCCCAAGGCCGATGCGCTGCTGGTTGTGGGGGCTCCGAACTCGTCAAACTCCCGCCGTCTGGTCGAGGTCGCATCACGCGAGGGGTGCAAATATGCACAGCTGGTCCAGCGTGCGACCGAGATCGACTGGCGCGCTTTGCAGGGCATCAAAAGCGTTGCGGTGACCGCAGGCGCATCGGCCCCGGAATTGCTGGTGAACGAGGTGATCGACGCCTTCCGCGATCATTACGATGTCACTGTCGAGCCGGTCGAGACCGCAACTGAAAACGTCGAATTCAAAGTGCCGCGCGTGTTGAGGCAACCGGCGTGACCGGCGTGCCGAAGGCGCCGCTTTATCTGGGGCTGGCGGGACTGGTCCCGTTTGTCTGGGGCGCGCTGACCTATCTGAACGGTGATCTGAACGACTGGGGTTCGCATACATTTGGCCCGCGCTTTGTTGGCCCTTATGTGCAGCTGTTCTATGGCTCGGTCATCCTGAGCTTTATGTCCGGTGTTCTGTGGGGGTTTGCCACCAAGACCTCGGGCAGCAAGGCGGCGCTGTGTTATGGGCTGTCGGTCCTGCCTGCGCTGTGGGCCTTTGCCATGACAGGCGGCGGGCCGGTCACTGCGGGCACCAATCTGATCTACGGGTTCACCGGCTTGCTGCTGCTGGACGCCCTGTTTTCATACTGGCGGCTGACGCCGGTCTGGTGGATGCAGCTGCGTATCCTGCTGACCGCGGTCGTTCTGGCCAGCCTAGCCGTAGGAGTGTACCTGTGAGCGACAAACGCACGATTGATGCCTATACGAACAGAGTAAACGAATATCTGGCCATTCCTCTGCCAGCCGAACAGCTCAAGACCCGTCAGGATTTTGCCGATGCGGTCGGTGCGGGCGGCTATGTGCTGGATCTGGGGTCAGGCCCCGGATCGGACAGCGGTTTCCTGATGCGTCAGGGGCTGAAGGTGCGGGCGCTGGATGCCACCCCCGCCTTTGTCGAACATGCCCGCCAGAACGGGGTGGACGCGCATCTGGGCACGTTCGACGATGTTACCGAAACCGCCGAGTATGACGGTGTCTACGCCAGTTTTTCCCTACTGCACGCGCCGCGAGCGGATTTTACGCGTCACCTGAAAGCGATCCACACGGCCCTGAAGCCCGGAGGCCAGCTGTTTCTGGGCATGAAGCTGGGCACGGGCGAGCATCGTGACGATCTGGACCGCTATTACACCTATTACTCGGAAGCCGAGATCCGAGAGGCGCTGACCCAGGCCGGGTTCACGGTTGACCGCACGGTCGAAGGGGTGGGCAAGGGTCTGGCCGGGTCTTACGACGGGTTTATTCTGGTGTTCGCCCATGCCTGAGTTGTTTGCCTATACAGATGGCGCCTGTTCCGGCAATCCCGGCCCCGGAGGCTGGGGCGTGCTGCTGCGTGCGAAGAACGGGGACAGGGTATTGAAAGAGCGGGAACTGAACGGCGGCGAGGCCGAGACGACCAACAACCGAATGGAGTTGCTGGCTGCCATCAGCGCGCTTGAGACGCTGGAGCGCCCGTCGAAGATCACCATTGTCACCGACAGCGCCTATGTGAAGAACGGCGTCACCGGCTGGATATTCGGCTGGAAGCGGAATGGCTGGAAAACCTCGAACAAGAAGCCGGTCAAGAATGTCGATCTGTGGCAGCGACTGGACGAGGCGCAGGAACGACATGATGTGACATGGGAATGGGTCAAGGGCCATGCGGGCCATCCCGAAAACGAAAAGGCCGATGAACTGGCCCGCGCAGGCATGGCGCCCTTCAAGCCGAAAAAGGCACCGGCGTGAGCGCGCTGACGCTGCTGGATTATGCCTCGGTTCTGATCTTTGCGCTGACCGGGGCGCTGGTGGCCAGCCGGGCACAGCTGGATCTGGTGGGCTTCGCCTTCATGGCCTGCCTGACCGCAGTTGGCGGTGGCACGGTGCGCGACCTGCTGCTGGACAGGCACCCGATCTTCTGGGTCGGCCAGCCGGATTACATCCTGATTGCCGTCGCGGCGGCGGTGTTTGTGTTCTTTACCGCGCATCTGGTGGAAAGCCGCTATAACTGGCTGGTCTGGCTGGACAGTTTCGCGCTGTCGGTCGCCGTTGCCGCCGGAACCGGTGCCGCGCTGTCACTGGATCAGCCCGGTATCATCGTCGTGCTGATGGGTGTGACGACCGGGTGTCTGGGCGGGCTGATGCGCGACGTGGTCTGCAACGAGGTGCCGCTGGTCCTGAAACAAGGCGAACTTTACGTCTCGTGCGCGTTTTTGGGGGCGTTGACAGCGGTACTTGCGGTCAGGCTGGGGCTGGAGCCCGCCTTTGTGCTAGGTCTGTGCGCCCTTGTGTGCTGGGCCTTGCGGGCCGGGTCGCTGGTGTTTGGCTGGCAGTTGCCCGTCTACAAAAGCCGCCCGCCCCGCAACTGAACCTGTCGGTGGACGCGACCGGGGCGGGCTGATAGCTGTTTGGAACGCGCAGCCCGGAGGCCAAATGCCGTTCAGACTTACATCGATTGCGGTCTCACTGGCTTTGCTGGCCTCCTGCGGCGCATATTATGCGCCTGTCCACTTTGTTGCCGAGGGTGACCGGATCATCGCCTCAGGTACGATTGACGAAACGACGCTGTCCGCTTTTGAAGACGTCACCGCCGAAAATCCCGAAGCGCGCACGCTGGTGCTGCAATATATTGAGGGATCAGTGGATGACGACGCCAATGTCATCTTCAGCCGCGAGGTGCGCAAGGCCGGGTTCGATACCATCGTGCCCTCGGACGGTCTGGTTGCCAGCGGCGGCACCGATCTGTTTCTGGCCGGACATCGCCGTGTTTTGCAGCCGGGGGCCTGCGTCGGCGTTCACAGCTGGGCCGGGTCGGGGCTGGTGGCCACGGAGCTGCCCGAGGATGACCCGGAACATGACCGCTATCTGGATTATTTCAGGGACATTGGCGTCGATGAGTCGTTTTACTGGTACACGCTGTATGCGGCCCCGGCCGACAGCATCCACTGGATGACCGCCGCCGAGGTGAACCGGTTCGATATGACGACGAAAGCCGCCCCCGCGCTTGGCTCGGCGCTGGAGTGCGACGAGCGCTGATCTGCTGCGCTATCTGTCGAGTGAAGGTTTGCGGGACGGAATGCGCAGCCAAGGAATATGCTAACGGCGCAGGTAGGTCTGCCAGATCCAGATCACCAGCAATGCGCCCAGAACCGCGCCCACAAAGCCCGACATCCAGCCCATGACGGTTATCAGAAACCGCAGAACGAACCCTCCGATCAGGGCGCCTATGACACCGATCAGCATGGTGGTTGGAATGTCCGCCTCGATCCGCATCAGGCGGGTGGCGAGGAACCCCGCGGCTGCGCCGATGATGATCAGGGCGACGACGGGCATGTCATTTCCTCCAATGCGTCGGCACGATAATCAGGGCGCCGACAGACGAGATCACCGCATCCAGACCGGGAGGGCCAAAGCTGATCCCGAACATGATGCGGATGAAGTAGAACAGGAACGCCCCGCCCACGCAGATGATGATCGACTGAAGATAGCCGTTATGAGTGAACCCGGTCTGTTCGGACAGATATCCGACGATCCCGGCAATCACGACGGTCCCCATCATCACCATGAACATCGGGCTTCTCCTAGGTCAGGCGGGTGCCGGTGGGAATGGGCCAGCCCCGCAGGAAGGTTTCCCTATCCTGCGCGCCTTTGCCCGCCCGTTGCAAGCGCAGCAGTTCGACCGCGCCCTGACCGCAGGCCACGTGCAGGTCGTTGTTCAGAACCTCACCCGCTGCGCCCTGCCCGTCTGCCAGCCGCGATGCCAGCAGCTTGATGCGCTCGCCATTCATCTCGGTCCATGCGCCGGGAAAGGGTGACAGCCCGCGGATTTGCCTGTCGACCTCGACCGCCGGGCGTGTCCAGTCGATGCGGGCCTCGGACTTGTCGATCTTGGCGGCATAGGTCACGCCATCCTCGGGCTGAGGCTCGGACAACAGGTCCGGCAGTTTGGCCAGCGCCTCGACGATCAGCGCGGCCCCCATGGCCGAGAGCCGGTCATGCAGGTGGGCGGTGGTTTCTTCAGCTTCAATCGCGGTTGCCTGTCGCAGCAGGACCGGGCCGGTGTCCAAACCGGCCTCCATCTGCATGATGCAGATCCCGGTTTCGGCATCGCCGGACATAATCGCCCGGTGGATCGGGGCGGCACCGCGCCAGCGCGGCAGCAGGCTGGCGTGGATGTTCAGGCAGCCGTGTCGCGGCGCGTCCAGAATGGGTTGCGGCAGGATCAGGCCATAAGCGACGACGACGGCGATATCGGCGTTCAGCGCGGCAAATGCGGTTTGTTCGTCAGCAGATTTCAGAGAGGTTGGGTGGCGAACGGGCAGGCCCAGCGCCTCGGCCCGGGCATGAACCGGTGTCGGGCGGTCTTTCTTGCCGCGTCCGGCGGGGCGCGGAGGCTGACAGTAGACGGCGGCGATGTCGTGCCCGGCCTTGACGAGTGCGTCCAGCACCGGGACCGAAAAATCGGGGGTTCCCATGAAGATGATGCGCATCGTTGGCTCCGGCAGTTGGGACGGGTGCCGGGCTGAAGCCCGGCCTACGGACGTCAGGTTTGTTTGCGCGCCTTGCGCAGCAGCATGTCACGTTTGACCTTGCTGAGCCGGTCGAAATACATCCGCCCGTTCAGGTGGTCGATCTGATGCTGTACGCTGGTCGCGTCGATCCCGACGAAATCGCGGCGATCCAGCATGCCATGTTCGTTCAGGAACTTCACGGTCACCGCGCGCGGGCGTTTAATTGTGGCCGAGACGCCGGGCAGGTTCGGGCTGGCCTCTTCATGTTCGCGCAGTTCGATCGAGCTGTGCAGGATTTCCGGGTTTGCCAGACGCACGGCCCGGCCCCGTTCGGCAGAACCGTCAACAACGGCCAGCCGCAGCATCACCCCGATCTGTGGCGCGGCAAGACCGACGCCGGGCATCGCCTCCATCGTGTCGATCATGTCGTCCCAGATGGCGCGGACCTCATCAGTGATTTCGGGCACCTCATCCGCCTTGGTGCGCAGGCGCTTGTCAGGCCATGGCAGGCAGGTACGAACGGTCATGCACGGGCCCGTTCGCGTTTGAGCTTTTGCATCTTGCGGGTGATCATCTGCCGTTTCAGCGGCTTGAGATAGTCGATGAACAGCTTGCCGTCCAAATGATCGATCTCGTGCTGAACGCAGGTGGCCCAGAGCCCGTCAAAGGTTTCCTGTTGCAGGTTTCCGTCGCGGTCCATCCAAGTCACATCGACCACTTTGGGGCGTGTCACCTCGGCGTATTGATCAGGGATCGACAGGCAGCCTTCCTCGTAGACATTGGTTTCTTCCGAGGCCGCGATGACCTGCGGGTTGAACATGATCAGGGGGCGCGGTGCCTCGCCTTCTTCCTTGACGCAATCCAGCACGATCAAGCGATCCAGCACGCCGATCTGTGGCGCGGCAAGGCCAACACCGGGGGCGTCATACATCGTTTCCAGCATGTCATCGGCCAGCGCGCGCAGGTCGTCCGTGAGGTCGGCCACGGGGGCGCAGACCTTCTTGAGACGGGGGTCGGGATAGATCAGGATGTTACGTTTCATGAGGCTGATTTAGGCCATCCCGCCCCGCGCCGCAACGCCCCCCTTGCACCTGCCCGATTTGCGGTTAGCTTTCGGTCGAGAAAATGGAGCAGACATGACTTTCAACGACCTGATCGACCGCCGGGGCACCAACAGTACCAAGTGGGACAAGATGGAGATGCTGTATGGCGTCTCGCCCGAGGACGGGCTGGCCATGTGGACGGCCGATTCCGATTACCCGACGGCCCCCTGTGTGATCGACGCGGTGCGCGAGGCCGCAGATCACGGCGTGTTCGGCTATTCCTGGGCGCACCCGGAGTATCTGGCCTCGGTCCAGTGGTGGATGAAAACCCGCCACGATTGGGAAATCGACACGGACTGGGTTCTGACCACCCAGGGTCTGGGCAATGCTATTGCCCTGTCGCTGGAAGTCTGGACCGATCCCGGTGATGGCATCGTGATCTTTACCCCCGTTTACCATGAGTTTGCCCACAAGGTGAACAAATCGGGCCGCCGGGTCGTGGAATGCCCTTTGGTGCGGGACGGGGAAAGTTATGGCCTTGACCTGGAAGATGCGCAGTCGCGGCTGGACGGGTCCGAGAAGATGTTGCTGTGGTGTTCGCCGCAGAACCCGTCGGGCCGGGTCTGGACACCGGAGGAACTGCGCGCCGTGGCTGCATTTGCCGAGCGCAACGGGCTGATCCTTGTGTCAGACGAGATTCACCACGATCTGGTCTATCCCGGTGCCAAATTTGTGCCGATGGATGTGGCAGCCCCGGATGCACGCCCGTGGACAGTGACACTGACTGCGGCATCGAAGACCTTCAACATCGCCGGGCAGCGGACCGGCAACATGATCATTCCCGACCCCAAACTGCGCGAGGCGATGAAGCATCGGCTGGCAACGCTGGATTATGGCCCCAGCGCGTTGGGTGTGGCGATGATCACCGCCGCCTACAGCCCGGCCGGCGCGGATTGGGTGGATGCGCAGATCGCGCATCTGGAAGGAAACCGGCGTCTGTTCGATCAGACCATCGCCGAGATTCCGGGCCTGTGGTCGATGCCCTTGCAGGCGACCTATCTGGCCTGGGTCGACTTTTCCGGCACCGGCATGGATCACGCTGAATTTGTCCGCCGATTGCGCGAGGACGCGCGGATTGCAACCTCGTCCGGGCCGGGCTTTGGCACTGGCGGAGAGACCTTCGAACGGTTCAACCTGGCCACGCAACGGGCGCGGGTCGAGGACGCCTGCGCGCGACTGAAACGGGCCTTTGGTGACCTGCAATAATCCAAGCGGTGGCTGGGTTGCCTGGCCTCACAATGGACCGCGCCTGTTGGCCGGGCGCGGACCCCATGGCGAAATCCATAGCGATAGCCAGTCCTACGGCATGGTGGGCGTTACCCTGACCGAATCCGGCACGATGAAAATCCGAGCCTAGTCTTCGTATCCCAGCAGTGCGATGGGCGCATCCGGGGCGCGATAGAAATCCAGCGGTGCCTTGTCATGGGCGGCTGTGCTGCGCTTGAATTCATATCGCATCTCGCCGCCTTCATCCTGATCGGCAATGATCAGGCATTGATACAGAAGATTGGCCCCGTCATAGATATCGACCAACCCGCGCAGGCGCGGCGTTGTTTCCGCCTCAACCGTGAAACCATCTTTCCACAATTTGAGAATTTTGTAGGTATTGTCGCCCATCTGGACACGAAGGCGACTGGCCTTTTTCAATGTGGCGATTCGGGCGGCGTCCAACTCGGCGCGTATTTCCTTTGAAACATAAGTACTCATAAAATCACTCCCCCGCTAATGTCCTCTATTGTGCGGGAACTGTTGTAAAAATCCAGTGAACGCGTTCACGCAACGGGCTGTGCCTGCGGTTTGTTGCACAGATATACCAGCATTGCCTGTGCGCGCATGCAGGTCATGTGCGCGGGTAAACGCATAGGAACAGGCGGGTCTTGACCCTATCTTTGGCCAAACGCCTGTGCGGAGGATAAGATATGGGCCTGCTGGTCGATGGGAAATGGCAAGACACCTGGTATGACACCAAATCCACCGGTGGCGCATTCAAGCGCAGCGCGGCGCAGTTTCGCAACTGGCTGACCGCCGATGGCCGCGCGGGGCCGTCGGGCAAAAGCGGGTTCCGGGCCGAAGCCGGGCGGTATCACCTGTATGTCAGCTATGCCTGCCCCTGGGCGCATCGCACCTTGATCTTTCGCGCGTTGAAGGGGCTGAGCGATCTGGTTTCGGTTTCGGTCGTGCATCCCGACATGCTGGATCACGGCTGGACCTTTGAGGCGGATGATCACGGTGCCACGGGTGACCGTCTTTACGGGCTGAGCTATGCACATCAGATCTATACCAAGGCGGATCCGTCCTATTCCGGTCGCGTCACAGTGCCGATCCTGTGGGACAAGGCGCAAGAGACCATTGTTTCGAACGAAAGTTCGGAAATCATCCGCATGTTCAATTCGGCCTTCAACGACATCACTGGCAATACGGACGATTACTGGCCCGAGGCGATGCGGGACGAGATCGAGGAGGTCAATGCGCGTATTTATTCAGATGTCAACAACGGCGTCTACAAGTCGGGCTTTGCCACCTCGCAAGCGGCCTACGACGCCGCCGTACACCCGTTGTTTGACACGCTGGACTGGCTGGAAGGGCGTCTGGCCCGGAACCGGTATCTGATGGGGGACCGGATCACCGAAGCCGATTGGCGGTTGTTTACAACCCTGATCCGCTTCGACCCGGTCTATCACCTGCATTTCAAGTGCAACAGGCAGCGCCTGATCGATTATCCGAACCTATGGGCCTATACGCGGGAGCTGTATCAATGGCCCGGTGTCGCCGAGACTGTGAACATGGATCACATCGTGCGCCACTATCACTACAGCCATGACAGCATCAATCCGCACCGGATCATTCCGGTGAACCCGGTGCTGGATTACTTGGAGCCGCATGGACGCGATCAGCGCCCGGCAGCGTAATGTTCGACCATCGCCGCCAGATCCTCTGGCGGCGTTTCGCTTTGAACATAGGCACAGGCATTGGGACTGTGCGCAAATATCGACCCGTCGGAAAAGAAGGTGGTGTTGGTGACAAAAATCACCCGCGCCTCGGGGCGGCGATAGCTGGCAAAATCGGCCACAGCCAATGCGCTTCCGGTTTCCAGAACCAGATCCAGCACGATGATATCAAAATCCGTGCCATAGAGCGCCAGAATGGCGGCCTCCTGAGCGTCAACCAGCGTGACTTCGGCGTCTTGCCGCTCCAGATGTCTTTTCCAGACCCGACCAAGGTCGGGGTTACTCTCAACAATCAGAACTTTCATTTGCAACAACCTCGGCACTTGGTATGGTGAGTGGTGCCGACCCCCGTGGTCCGTGATCTCGTTATTTCCTTAACAAAGTGTTAACAGCAGCCGCACGCTTGCGTGTTCGGGCGGATTTGCTTGTGTAAATGGCAAAAATCCGCTTGAAGCACCCCGAAACCGGTCAATCCCCGCAGAGAGAGCAGATGAGTAAACGTGATCACGGCTTGGACCCCCGCGCAGTTCGCGACCACGGCGGGGGGCTGGACAGGGCGATTGTCAGGTATGGCGGAGCGCGCGCAGATTGGATCGATCTGTCGACCGGAATCAATCCGCATCCTTATGCAGTCGCGGGCCTGACCGCCGGAGATTGGGCCGAGTTGCCGGATCACGGTGCTTTTGAACGGCTGAGCGATGCAGCCCGCAGGTTCTGGAACGTGCCGCAGGGGGCTGCGATCCTGCCGGCACCCGGTGCATCGGCTGTCATCTCTCGCATTCCGGCGCTGGCCGCGTCAGGACGTGTCCAGATCACACCGCCCACCTATAACGAACACGCCGCCGCCTTTTCGGCGCAGGGGTGGCGTGTTCAGCCTGAGGGCGCGGCTGACGCCCGCGTGATCGTGCATCCCAACAACCCGGACGGGCGTATCTGGCAGGAAAGCGACGTCTCGGCCCCGCTGACCGTGATCGACGAGAGCTTTTGCGATGTCATGCCAGAGGTATCGTTGATCCATCTGGCGGAACGTCCCGGCGTGATCGTGCTGAAGAGCTTTGGCAAGTTCTGGGGGCTGGCCGGGATGCGGCTTGGGTTTGCCATCGGGCGGCCTGAACTGATCAACCGCCTGAACGACCTGACCGGACCCTGGTCGGTGTCCGGCCCGGCCCTGCGGGTTGGGACACAGGCCCTGTCGGACGATGACTGGGCTGATGCCACACGCGCGCGACTGGCGGATGAGGCGGCCCGGCTGGATGCGCTGATGCTGACCAGGGGCGCGGATATTGTCGGTGGCACCAGCCTGTTTCGTCTTTATCGGGTCGATGACGCCTCGGGGTGGCAGGACCGGCTGGCCCGCGCCCATATCTGGAGCCGTATCTTTCCCTATTCGGAAAGTTTTCTGCGTCTGGGTCTGCCACCAGAAAGGGGATGGGACAGGCTGGAGGCCGCACTGTGAGCCCTGCCCTGATGCTGGTCTGCGCCCTGTGTCTGGACGCCACTCTGGGAGAGCCCGACTGGCTCTGGTCCCGCGTCAAACACCCGGCGGTGATGATCGGCAACCTGATCGGCTGGCTGG
This sequence comes from Ruegeria sp. HKCCSA071, assembly GCF_017872555.1. GTDB lineage: Bacteria > Pseudomonadota > Alphaproteobacteria > Rhodobacterales > Rhodobacteraceae > Ruegeria. The sequence goes on along the minus strand of NZ_JAEDOX010000009.1, from coordinate 107,632 downwards.
ACAAGCGCCTGAACCACGGGCGCGGTCGGCGACTGAAAGGGGTGGCGGTGCTTGCCCTTCTGATCTGCGGGGCATGGGGTCTTGGATGGGGTCTGTCGCAGCTGGGGCCGGTGGTTGAAATCCTCGGCTGTGCGATCCTGCTGGCGCAGAAGTCGTTGGTTGCCCATGTCCGCGCGGTTGGTGACGGGTTGCAAACCTCGCTGGAAGACGGGCGGGCGCAGGTGGCTATGATCGTCTCGCGCGACACGCAGGACATGGCCGGGGCACAGGTGGCGCGTTCAGCCATCGAAAGCGCCGCAGAGAACCTGAGTGACGGGGTCATTGCCCCTGCCTTCTGGTTTCTGGTCGCGGGGCTTCCGGGGTTGCTGGTGTACAAGGCGGTGAACACCGCCGATAGCATGATCGGCTATCGCACCGAAACGTACCGCGATTTTGGCTGGGCCGCGGCCCGGTTCGACGACCTGCTGAACCTGATCCCTGCCCGCCTGACCTGCGTGATGATCGTGGCACTGTCCGGCCAATGGTTGCGCTGGCGCGAGATTGCGGGGGATGCCCGGCGGCATATCTCGCCCAACGCTGGCTGGCCCGAGGCCGCCATGGCCCGCGCCCTGAATGTCGCGCTGGCGGGGCCGCGCAGCTATGATGGGCAGGTGCGCGACCTGGCCTGGGTCAATGGTGACGCCCCGCGCGAGATCGGCGCATCAGAAGTTTTTCGCGCATGTGACATGCTCTGGCGGGTTTGGGGGCTTGCGCTTGGGCTCGTGTCAGTGTGGGTTGGGGTCGAACTGATATTCTGACGGACCTTTTCATGCGTATACTCTCTGGCCTGATCGCCGCTGCCCTGTTCACCTCACCTGCGCTGGCGCAATGTGGCGGTGGTTTTAATTCCTTTGTCAAAGGGCTGAAGGCCGAAGCCGTGCAGCAGGGTTTGGACAAATCAGCAGTGAACGGGTTTTTTGACGGGGTGCAGCAAGACAGCGCCGTGCTGAAGGCCGACCGGGCGCAGGGCGTTTTTCAGAAGCCCTTTGTTGAATTTTCCCGTCGTCTGATTTCGCAGAACCGGATCGAGCGCGGGCAAGCGATGTCGCGTAAGTACGATGCGGTCTTTGATCGGATTGAGCGCGAGTATGGCATTTCCCGCGGGGTGCTGCTGGCCTTCTGGGCATTTGAAACCGATTACGGATCGTTTCAGGGCGACTTCAACACCCGCAACGCCTTGGTGACGCTGGCCCATGATTGCCGCCGCCCGGAACTGTTCCGGCCGCAGATCTTCGCCGCCATCGAGCTGTATCAGAACGGTGATTTCGACCCGGCCCGCACCACCGGCGCATGGGCCGGAGAGATCGGCATGGTGCAGATGCTGCCGCGTGACATACTGGAAAACGGCGTCGATGGTGACGGTGACGGGCATGTCCGCCTGAAAAGCTCGGCCCCTGATGCGCTGATGTCGGGGGCCAGAATGCTGTCTCATCTGGGATGGCGCGCGGGTGAGCCGTGGTTGCAGGAGGTCACCGTGCCCGCGCAGATGGACTGGTCCCTGTCCGGCCCCGGCAAACCGCGTTCGGTGGCGGAATGGCAGGCGATGGGCGTTCAGGCGCGCGGCGGGTCCTTGGCCAACCTGCCCGCCTCGCTGATCCTGCCACAGGGGCGCAACGGGCCTGCCTTTCTGGCCTACCCGAATTTCGATGTCTATTTCGAATGGAACCAGAGCTTTGTCTATGTTCTGACCGCCGCTTATTTCGGAACACGGCTTGAGGGCGGCCAGATCTATGACGCGGGCAATCCCGCGCAGGGCCTGAATGGCGCACAGATGAAACAGTTGCAGACCAAGCTTCAGGCCAAAGGATATGATGTGGGCAAGATCGACGGGATCCTGGGGTCAGGGACGCGAGCTGCGACGCAGGCGGAGCAGAAACGTCTGGGCCTGCCTGCGGACGCATGGCCAACGATGGAGTTGCTGGGAAAACTCTGATCCAGCGGCCCGCACTTCTATGGTATGACGCAAAACCCGAAGATTATTCGACGATATCAGCGCCGTCACCGCTGATTATGTGACCGGATATTTTTCGGGGTCAATTCCATGTCTGTGACAGACAATATCGATGTAACTTCCCTTTGGAGGAATACCGCCGAACTTACTGCGAATACCACTGCGGGTTTCGCCCTGGAAGTGATGAAACCGGGCCCAATCGGGTTCGTAGTCTTCAATGTTCTCGACCGGGTCCAGAAACCCGCGACGCGGCCAATATAAATGCCAATGCTGGCCTCGGTCGATTTCACCAGTGACCCCCAGCGCCCAGCGGGTCACGCTTGGGCCGGTTGTCGTCCACGGAAGGTCGTAAAGCGTGAGTGTCTCGCCCGCCTCATAGCGTTTGACCAGTTTTTCAATGTGATCACTGCCCAACCAAAACGGGATCGGGACTTCTGACTCAAGGAAATTCAGGATCAGCTTCAGTGCCAGAGAATTTTTGGGAAGACGCAATACGCAATTGTTCATCGCCTTATTGCGCCAGACGACACCAAACAGATAGTCCGGTGGAACATCCAGCGGCCGGATGCAGTAGATATCCAGATCCACCCACACATAGTCGGTTTTTTGCAGCATGTGGATCCGGAAGATGTCTGAATAGACCGCCATCCGTCGTCGGCCACCGGTCAGGTTTTCGGTGGTTTCATCTGCATAGATTTCGCGGGCATCATGAACAACGACGCCGTCGGGAACATCTATGTTCAGATCCAGCACGTACAGGTGGAAGACATAGCCATGATCCAGAAAGGACTGAATGCATACTCTTTCAACGCAAGATAACGGCGAGCCAAACCAGAAACTTGCAACTTGAAAATCCAAAACAGCACCTCTTGCCCAAAGCCGAAACGGGATCGCTGCTGCACTAACGAAGCGGTGCGTGGCTCGTCAACCGCAGCGGCGGTTTTGGCGCGACTTACCCTGCTTTGCGCCAGTGCGTTGTGTCGGGGTGCCCACAGTTTGGTTCTGGCCCGTCTTCGGGCGCGCATATTTGGGCTGGTGTTCCCGGCATGGCCTTTGACGTTTGCCGCAGGTTCAGTTCGCTGCGCGGGTTGGTCCATGCCAAAGTGACCGGCGTGAACCAGTGACTCCCTTATTCGGGCCGCACCGGGTACCGATCCCCTTTCTGATCGATCAGGATCAGCCGCTCGCCACTGTGGACATACAGGTCGCAGCGGCTGAACCCGTTGCGGTACGCGATGCAGACGGAACCGTCATCGGCGATGGAGTAGGTTCCGAATGCAGAATCTCCACCCGCGTAGGTATAGGAATAGGCGCCCCCGGCCGAAAACTTGGCCTGACCATCATCGTAGAAGGTCAGCGTCTGACCCGCGAGGGCGTCAAGCTCGGCCACTGTCAGCGGGACATCGCCGGGTTTGACGGGCCAGTCGGCGGCGACAACCGGAGTAGCGGCGATGAGGGCGGGGATCAGGAAACGCGTAATGAGGCCAAGGTAGCGCGTTATGCCTGCAATCTTCATAACGTTGCAGTGAGCGGTCAGGCCACCATCTGCTCGGCCTTCTTCAGGTCGACCGAAACCAGCTGGCTGACGCCCTGTTCCTGCATGGTGACGCCGAACAGACGATCCATGCGCGCCATGGTCACCGCGTGGTGGGTGATGATCAGGAAACGGGTGTCGGTCTGTCGGCACATCTCGTCCAGCAGGTCACAAAAACGGGTGACGTTGGCATCGTCCAGCGGCGCGTCAACCTCGTCCAGCACACAGATCGGGGCCGGGTTGGCCAGGAAGACGCCAAAGATCAGCGCGGTCGCTGTCAGGGTCTGTTCGCCGCCCGACAGCAGGCTGAGGGTCGAGAGTTTCTTGCCCGGCGGCTGGCACATGATTTCCAGCCCCGCATCCAGCGGGTCGTCGCTTTCGACCATGACCAGATTGGCCTCACCCCCGCCAAAGAGGTGCTTGAACAGCATCGCGAAGTTTGAATTCACCTGTTCAAACGCGGTCAGCAGACGCTCGCGCCCTTCGCGGTTGAGGCTGGAGATGCCGCTGCGCAAGGCTTTGATCGCTTCTTCCAGATCGGCCTTTTCACTGCTGAGCGTGTCGAATTCTTCCTGAACGTCCTTGCTGTCTTCCTCGGCCCGCAGGTTCACCGCGCCCATGGCGTCACGCTGGCGTTTGTGACGGTTCACTTCGGCCTCCAGAGCATCCGCAGCGGGCATCTGGTCGGGGTTTACGTCCAGCTGGTTCAGCAACTGGTTCGGGGTCAGTTGCTGGTCTTCGGCAATTCGTTCTGCTGCCGCAAGCACGCTTTCCTTTGCCGCGTCACAGCGCGCCTCGGCTGCGGCGCGGTTTTCGCGGGCTTCCGAGGCCAGGCGTTCCGCCTCACGCTCGGCCATCACCACGTCGCGCAACTGTGTTTCTGCTTCGGCCAGCTTGTCGGCGGCATCGGCCCGCCGGGCTTCGGCGGCTTCGATCAACTCGTTGAGCTCTTCCCGTGCCTCGGCGATCTCACCGGGGGCGGCCATGGCCTCGGTCAGCTCCTCTTCCGAGCTTTCCTTGCGCTCGGCCAGTTCCGAAATCCGTTTCTCGGCCGTTTCCAGACGGTGCCGCCAGCCACTCAGGTCCTTGGTGACCTCCTGCGTGCGGCGGGTGCGGGCGTCGCCTTCACGGCGCAGCTCATCATGGGTCGAGCGGTGGGTCAGCATGGTGATCCGCGCCGCCTCGACTGTCTGTTTGATGTCCTCAACCTCGGCGCGGGCGCTGTCGAGGTCACCCAGATCGTTCAGCGCCGCTTCGGCCTCGCGCAGCTGCACGCGGGCGGACATGGCATCTTCCTTGTGTCGATCCACGGCAAGCGTCAGGGTTTCCAGCTTGCCCTGCGCGAGGTTGCGATCCGCCTCGGCGCGGCTGAGCTGGCGTGCGGTTTCGGCCATGCGCTGATCAGCGGCGCGGCGGGCTTCGCGCGCGCGGCGGTCGGCCTCGGTCACGTCCGCCAGTTGCTGCGACAAGGTTTCATGCGCGGCGCGGGCGCCATCGGCCTGCGCCTCGGTGCGGGCCAGTTCCTGTTTCAGCGCCTCAAGCTTGTTGAGCTGTTCCAGCCGCAGCGCCGCCGCACTTGGCGCATCTTCGGCCCAGGCGCGGAACCCATCCCAGCGCCACAGATCGCCGGAGCGGGACACAAGACGCTGGCCCGGCTTCAACGACGCCTGCAGCCGCGCGCCCTGATCCGCATCGACCAGTCCGATCTGCGCGATGCGACGGCTGAGCCTGTCCGGCCCCGACACGTGCAACGCCAGCGGGTCGACCCCATCTGGCAAGGGCTGATCACTGTCATAACCTGCCACCTGAACCCAGCCGGACGGGCCGTCACCTTCGACCAGCGGTGCACGGAGGTCATCGGCAAGCGCAGCACCCAGAGCCTTCTCAAAACCCGGTTCCACGCGCAGCAGGTCCATCACCTGCCCGCCTTCGGCCGTGTCGCGTTCCACCAGCTTGGCAAGCGCGGTGGTTTCGGCGCGGATTGCACCCAATTCACCTTCGGCCTCGGACCGTTGCGCGCGTGCCTCGGCTTCGCGGGCCTGCGTTTCGGTGCGCAACTCATCTGCGGCGGCCAGCGCCTCTTCGGCAGCCTCGGCGGCTTCGCGGGCTTCTTCCTCACCCTCCTGCGCGGTTTCAAACGCCTCGCTGGCGCGGGTCAGGGCTGTTTTGGCCTCATCCACGGCCAGCCGGGCTTTTTCCTCTTCCCCCTCAGAGCGCGCCAGTGTCTTGCGGCTGTCTTCGACCAGACGCTGCGCCGACTGGTGACGGGCGACAAGACGCGCCATATCTTCGGTCTGCTGTGACAGGTGGTCTTCGCGGTCCTGAAGGATCGAAGCCGCTTCGCGGGCAATTTCTGCGGCTTCCGCCACCTTTGTGTCATGCCCTTCGGCGGCCTTGGCCAGTTCGCGGGCTTCCCATTCCAGCCGTTCGATCATCTGGCCCGCATCGCGGTTCAGGCCAGTTTCCCGTTCGATATCCTTGCCGAGCTGATGGATGCGGCTGGTCAGCGTTTCAATGGTCTGGCGCGCGCGGGTTTCCTGATCGGTCAGTTGATCGCGCTGCACCTGCTGGCGTTGCAGAACAGCGGCGGCGATGGCCTCTTCCTCGCGCAGGGGGGGCAGGGTTTCTTCGATCCCGGCCCTTTTTGCTGCGGCCGCGCGGGCTTCGGCCTCGGCGCGGGAAGCCTCGGAAAGCCGGTCCCTCAGCTTGTCTTCGGCCTGCTGGCGGGCCATGTCGGCCTCTTTCCAGCGGCGATAGAGCAGCATCCCCTCGGCCTGACGCAGCTGTTCGCCGATTTCGCGATAGCGTGCGGCCTGACGGGCCTGACGGGCCAGTTGCGCAAGCTGCCCGCCCAACTGCTCGAGCACGTCATCGACGCGGGTCAGGTTGGCCTCGGTCGCTTTCAGCTTCAGCTCGGCCTCGTGCCGGCGTTGATACAACCCCGAGATCCCAGCGGCCTCTTCCAGAATGCGACGGCGGGCGCGGGGTTTGGCGCTGATCAGCTCGGCGATGCGGTTCTGCCCTACAAGCGCGGGCGAATGGGCACCGGTCGAGGCATCCGCAAACAGCATCTGCACATCGCGCGCGCGCACATCCTTGCCGTTGGTCTTGTAGGCGCTGCCGACATCGCGGGTGATCCGGCGCACGATTTCAAGCTGGTCGGTGTCGTTGAACCCCGCAGGCGCAAGACGTTCGGAATTGTCCATGGTCAGGACAACTTCGGCGAAATTGCGGGCGGGTCGTGTGGCGGCGCCAGCAAAGATCACATCCTCCATCGCGCCGCCGCGCATGGATTTGGGGCGGTTTTCACCCATCACCCAGCGCAAGGCTTCCAGAAGGTTGGACTTGCCACAGCCGTTCGGACCCACCACACCGGTCAACCCGTCCGCGATGATCAGATCGGTCGGATCAACAAAGCTTTTGAAGCCGGTCAGTTTGAGCTTGCTGAAACGCAATGGCCGCGTGTCCCGTGATTCCTATGAATTGAAAGTCTGCGCAAGGGATGGGGTCCGAGTCAACGCAGTTGCGCAGGATATGGGATATCAGCGCAAGTTATCCACAACATCTTGCCGAAATGCGCAGGAACACGCGTATGTCAGTATGGGATGCATTCAAAGACCTGATACCCGGTACTGCCCCCGACATTTTCATAGATGCCATAGTCGATACATTCATATCGGGGCGTCGAGACGGCAGTCAGCAGCAACCGTTCCCCCGCCTCGCGGTCACACCCCAGAACACCAACCGTGACAGCCGCATCGCCCAGCACGTCGAGGATCGGGCAGCCCGAAACCTGCGCCATGGCCAGCGCGGCGCGATCCCGAACAGGGCCTAGCCGCGGTGCATATTGCGCGTTGATCCGCACCGCCTCGGCGAGATAGCCGCGCACGCGCACATCGAACACACTGCCGTTCACCGCCACGCGGGTGGCAGGAACGTCGCGGAAATGCGGGGTCCCGGCGGCGCAGGCGGCCAGCAGGAGCGGAGCGAGAAACCGGATCATGCCGCAGAGTTGCAGCAATTTGGTTAACAGAACCTTTCCGGACGTCAGGCACGCAGAACTTGGCCCAACCGGCGGATGCCTTCGCGGATTGTCGCCTCGTCCGAGTTCGAGAAGCTGAGCCGGATCGTGTTCGCCCCGCTGCCGTCGGGGAAAAACGCCTGCCCCGGCACAAAGGCCACTTTCACCGTATCCAGCGCCTGCGCCAGCAGGTCAGACCCGCTGATTCCCGACGGGAGTGTCACCCAGACGAACATGCCGCCTTCGGGGCGCGTCCACGCGACCCCGTCGGGCATGTGCTGTTGCAGCGCATCCAGCATCGCATCACGGCGCGCGCGGTAAGTGTCGCGCACTTTCGGAATGTGAGTATCAAAACACGCTTCCGCCACCTGATGCACAGCCATCTGGTTGATGGTTGCCGAATGCAGATCTGCCGCCTGTTTCAGCAGAACCATCTGCGAGATGATCGGCTTGGCCGCAACAACCCACCCCATGCGCAGACCCGGTGACAGGGTTTTCGAGAAGCTGCCACAGTAGATCGTCCGGCAGTTTTCGATCGATCCCTTGCGCGCCTGTTCCAGAGCCAGGATTGGCGGGATCGGATCGCCGTCATAGCGCAGTGCCTGATAGGCTCCGTCTTCGATCAACGCGCAGTCCAGTTCGTCGGTCAGGTTCAGCAATGCCTCACGGCCCGGGCGTGTCAGGGTTTCGCCTGTCGGGTTGGCAAAATCGGGCGACAGATAGGCGAATTTCACAGCGCCATCCTCTGCCGCAGCCCTGAATTCATCGGCCCCCTTGTTGCCATTGAGCCGGTCAAAGCGCGGCTCATACGCGTTGAACGCGGCAAGCGCGCCCAGATAGGTGGGCCACCCGACCAAGGCCGTGTCGCCGGGGGACAGAAACAGCTTGCCCAGATAATCCAGCGCCTGCTGCGAGCCCGAGGTGATCAGGACGTTGTCCATGTCACATTCCACCCCGAATTCGCGCATGTGCTGCACCAGCCACCGGCGCAGGGGCGCATAGCCTTCGCTGACGGAATATTGCAGAGCCTGCGCCTGCATGTCCGGCCCCAATGCCTGCTGAAACGCCTGAGAGAAAGCCTCAGCCGGGAAAAGCGCGGGGTCCGGAATGCCACCTGCAAAGGAAATGATACCGGGCTGATCGAGCAGTTTCAGCAGCTCGCGGATTTCTGATGCCTTCATCCGGGAGGCCCGGGTGGCAAACAAAGGGTGTTGGGACATGAGGCTCCTCCGATCTCATTTCGGCGCAGCCTATGCTTTCTCAAATTAAAGTCAACACTTCTGACCTAATATTTCAGCGGATGTGACCGGGTATTCTTGAACAGCCCCCCGGTCCATGGTCAAATGAGTTGACCAATTTCGGAACAGATCATGCCTTTTCAAAAAGTTCAGACGGAAAAACTGTCGCTTGCGGTCGTTCGCCAGATCGAACTGTTGATCCTGCGCGGCATCCTGCGCCCCGGTGAACGCCTGCCTCCCGAGCGTGAGTTGGCCGAACGGATGGGTGTGTCGCGCCCGTCCCTGCGCGATGCGGTGTCCGAGCTTCAGGAACAGGGGTTGCTGACAACAAAAGCCGGGTCCGGGATCTATGTGGCCGAGGTTTTGGGGTCGGCCTTTTCGCCAGCGCTGATCCGGTTGTTCAGCAGCCATGACGAAGCCGTATTCGATTACCTGTCCTTTCGCCGCGACATGGAGGGGCTGGCGGCAGAACGGGCCGCGCGGCTGGGATCAGAGAGCGATCTGAAGGTTGTTCAGGCGATCTTTAACAAGATGCGGGCGGCCCATGACCGGAACGCCGCGGACCAAGAGGCGCAGCTGGATGCCGAGTTTCACATGGCCATCATCGAGGCCAGCCACAATGTGGTGATGCTGCATATGATGCGGTCGATGTATGACCTGCTGGTACAGGGTGTGTTCTATAACCGACAGACAATGTTCCGGCAGCGCGCGACCCGCGAGGCCATTCTGGACCAGCACAGCACTATCAACGCGGCCCTTCAGGCCCGCGATCCAGCAGCCGCACGTCAGGCCGTCGAAACGCATCTGAGTTTTGTCGAACGCTGCATGATCGATCAGCAGAAGGCCGAGCGGAACGAGGCTGTTGCGCAGCAAAGGTTGCAGCACGAAACCCGTCAGGCCTAGCGCTTTCCAAGCGCCCTCAGGGATCAGGCGGCGCCGGTCTCGGGTTGGATCAGATGGGACGGGAAAGCTGCGCCACTGCCTTCGCCCAGATCGTCATTCGGGGCGATGGTTGTCAGGGCCGGGTCGATGAACAGCCGCGCGCCCCGGTCCCTGAGGTGTTTATGCAGCATCACATGCTCGCACACGAGGTCGCCCTTTTCGTCCCGGCAGGAATAGCGCAGGCCACGCAGGGCGCGGGTCTTGTACATTCCTGCACCGCCGAAGGCGCTGTCGACCGGTATCAGGGGCATATCGGACGGGATGTGGTACTGCCGGTCGAAAACCGCTGATTTCAGAAGAACTTTCCGCCACTTTCGGCGCCCGAACAGCGGTTTGCGCGTTGTCTGAATTCTTTGCCAGACGTCTTCGTCACACCAGCCCGCGCAACGCAGGGCGTAGATATCGTAATAGGCCGGTTGGGAATTGGCGAAGACACCTTCCCAGCGCGGTGCGGACCGTTGTGCGGCAGTCAGAACCGTCTGAACGTCCAGACAGACATTCGGCCCGTTCAGATCCAGCACCAGTGTCAGGTCGTGACCGCTGTCGCGTTCTTCCAGCCTGTTGAGGACTGCGTTTCTGGCCGCCGTGATCCGCTCGACCCGGTCTGGCAGTCTGGACGCCAGACCATCCATGCGGACAAGGTCCACATTCGGGTCGCGGCGCGCGAATTCGGACAGAACCCGATCTGTACGATCGGCGTTGTCGTTTGTCGCGATGGTCACGGAATAGCGGTGCAAGCGGGTGGTCAGGTCTTCGATCCTGTTGATGCTTTCGATCAGCGCGGCCCCGCCGTTTCTGACCACCCCAACAATATTCATCGAAACGTCTTCGCCTGCCACGGCCCGTCTTTCCCTGCTCTTTTCGCACCCTTAGACCCCAAGCGGAACATTCAGACCCTCTGAAGGGTACAGAATCCGGGTGATGTTCCGGTCAATACAATCAGCCCCGCCACCAAAACAAAAGACCCGACAGCGCAATGCTCTCGGGTCATCTGCGTTTTTTACCTGTCGGTGTCCCCGTCAGTGCAGCTTGGCGCCCACATCTGCGATCGAGGCCTCGATCAGCTTGTTCGCCTGCGCGGCTGTCATTTGCTTGGCCAGAACCGAGCTGGCAGCGGCAACCGCAACCGAAACGGCCTGATCGCGCACGTCTTTCACAGCCGAGGCTTCGGCCGAGGCAATCTGGTCCTGCGCAGCAGCAAGACGGCGTTCGATCGACTTTTCGAGATCGACTTTCGCCTGGTCCGCAGCCAGAGCCGCGTCCTGTTTGGCCGCCTCGACAATCGCGTCGGCCTGTGCCTGCACTTCACGCTGCTTGCGCTCGTACGAAGCCAGCAGGCTGCGTGCTTCTTCATGCAGGGCGCGGGCTTCGTCCAGCTCGGCCTTGATGCCTTCGGCACGGTTGTCCAGCGCACCGCCGATCATGCCCGGCACCTTGAAGTAGAACAGGACCGCGATGAAAACGATGAAGCCCAGAAGGACGACAAAGTCGGTGTTGCCAAGCGAGAAGAACGGGCCGCTTGCAGCCAGCGCGGGGCTGGCGGCACCAACGGTCAGGATAAGGGCAAGAGTGTTCCGCATGTCACTTATCCTTTCATCTGCGCGTCAATGGCACTGTCGATGGCTTTGGCATCCGCCTCGCCGCCCAGCGCGGTGACCAGTTCAGCCGCCGTATCCTTGGCGACCACTTGAATGCTTTCCAGCGCACCGGCACGGATTTCGGCAATTGCCTTTTCCGATTCAGCCGCCTTTGCAGCGATTTCCGCATCCGCCCTTGCAATCGCGTCATCCAGACCAGCCTGGATTTCTGCGCGTGCTTCGGCCGCGATACGCTGCGCTTCGGCACGGGCATCGGCCAGCGCCTTGTTATAGGCCTCCTCGGCCTCGACCGCTTTGGCCTTCAGATCTTCGGCCGCAGCCAGGTCATTTGTAATGGTCCCCCGGCGCTCGGCCAGGATTGCCGCGATGCGGGGCAGAGCCACGCGAGACAGGACCAGAAAGATGACGACCAGCGTAATGACCAGCCAGAAAATCTGGTTGGGGAACCAATCGAAGCAGAGCTGCGGCATCCCGATGGCAGAGCCATGCGAGTCGACGCACGCGCCAACTACTTCTTCGCTAATGGGTTCAGTCGCCATGATGTCCTCCGTCGGAACGTTGTCTTTACAACAGGTGGGCCGCTATGGCTTGGACCCACCTGCGCGTAAGGATCAGGTTCCGCAGATTAGACGGCGAACATCAGCAGCAGCGAGACCAGGAATGCGAAGATCCCCAGGGCTTCTGCGAATGCGATACCGATGAACAGGGTTGCGGTCTGCGAAGCAGCCGCCGAAGGGTTGCGCAGGGCGCCGGCCAGGAAGTTGCCTGCAACGTTGCCCACCCCGATTGCGGCTGCGCCGGAACCGATTGCTGCCAGGCCTGCGCCGATGTGTGCGAGATCGCCTTCCATGATGTATCTCCTTACGAATTGGAAGTTTCGATGTTGGGTTATCGGACCTTAGTGCGAAGGATGCAGCGCATCTTTCAGATAAACACAGGTCAGAATGGTGAATACGTAGGCCTGAATGAAGGCCACAAGGACCTCGAGACCGTACATTGCGGTGATCGCCAGAACCGACACGGGCGAAATCAGGGAAATTGCGGCAAAGCCCGCAAACACCTTGATCACCGCGTGGCCCGCCATGACGTTACCGGCAAGACGAATGGAGTGGCTGACGGGGCGCACGAAGTACGAGATCAGCTCGATAATCGCCAAGATCGGGCGCAGCGCCAGCGGCGCGCTGGAGACCCAGAACAGACCCAGGAAAGCGGCACCGTTCTTGACGAAGCCCAGAATGGTCACGGTCAGGAACACGGCCAGCGCCAGCGGGATGGTCACGGCGAAGTGCGATGTAGTGGTGAACGAGGTCGGGATCAGGCCCAGGAAGTTCGCGGTCACGATGAACATGAAAAGGGTCATGACATAGGGAAAGAACTTGACGCCTTCCTTGCCGCAGATGTCTTCCAGCATCTTGTAGATGAAGCCATAGGCCAGTTCCGCAATCGACTGCATCCGGGTCGGGACGATGGCGCGCTTTGACGTGCTGAGAACCAGCAGGCCAATGATGGCAACAATTGCCAAGAACAGCCACAGGGTCACGTTGGTGGGTGTGTACCAGGCAATAGCACCGTCGCCGAACAACGGCTTGACGATGAACTGGTCCATCGGGTGAAACACCAGGCTGCTGGCTTCTGCTGCGTGGTCTGCGCCTTCGGCGCCGTGTGCTGCGGTGGTCTCGCTTGCCACGTTCAGTCCCTCTCGTCCTTTTCGGCCTGCATATGGGCCGCTTGTTTATCTTGAACCTCTTTCGCGCTACGGAGCATAACCTTCACGCCCGCGACAAGGCCCAGCAATGTGAACAGCACCAGAAAGACCGGGATCGTCCCGAGCAGGCTGTCCAGCCCGTATCCGATGCCAAATCCGATCCCCAGACCGGAAACCATTTCGATGACCATCCTCCAGGCAAGCTCGCCCCCGGATATGTCACTGTCAGCGCGGGCAGCCGGTTGTCTGGCCTTTTTCACCGCGTCGATCTTGGCCTCAAGCTGCGCCATACGCTGCTTTTGGTCGTCATCGGTCACGGACGGAATCCTCGCGCTGTCTTGCGCATGGTGCTAAGGCGCGAAAGGCACAGAGTCAACGGCGATGATGGCGTGAAATGACGCAGGTTATCACATTGTTTTTACTATAATATTTAAGGATCATTTGTCCAACCGGGTTGCCTGCGTTTGGTCGAAACGGCGTTAATTAGCCAAAAACCCATATTCAACCTTTTGGTTGATCTTTTCTTGCCCGCTGAGGCCAAAGGCGTCGAACAAGGCGTCCGTCGATCAGCAAGAGCCCGGCAAAAATCGCCGCCATGCCCATCAAATGCTCGGGGTGCAAGGTTTCCCCTAACACCCAGATTCCAAGTATCAGGGCGGAAACCGGTGCGATCAGCGTGACGGTCGAAATGTTGGTTGGCCCGACCCTGGGCAGCAACCAGTAGAAGGCAATGAAAGCGGCCGAGGTCAGCACAAAACCGATCATCAGCAACGAAAGCCAGGTTTCAGTACGCTCGATCACCGGCAGGCCTTCACGCCAAAGCGCCAGGGGTAAAATTGCCAAGGCCGCCCCCGTCAGGGCCAGGGCGACCAGCACCACCGGCTGCATGTCTCGGAAGGCCCGCGCAATGTTGACGGAAAACGCGTAACAGATCGGCGCGCACAGGGTCAGCAGAACCGCCCAGAACTGAGAGGTTTCGCCATTGCGCAAAATCGGAACGGACAACACGACAATCCCGATGAAGCCACACAACACGCCAAGGGATTTCAACAGCGTCGCACGCTCGCTTCCCGGCCAGAAATGCGAAACGATGACGGCAAAGGCCGGTGTTGTCGCATTCACGATCCCTGCCACGCCGGACGCGATATGCTGCTGCCCAAGCGCATAGAACGCAAATGGTGCTGCATAGCTGAGCGCCCCGAACCCCAGCAGACCGATGGCGCGCCCGAGTGTCAGGTGAACCGGCATGCGGGCTGCAATCACATAGATCCAACAGCCCAGCGCCCCAAATGCAACGCGTCCCAACGATACGGATAGCGGCCCAAGTTCGCGCAACAATATGGCGTTGAACATGAAAGACATGCCCCACCCGATGCCAAGGACGCAGATCACCAGCCAGTATTTCAGCGCCATTGCCGCCCCCCTTGCGCATCACCGCTGCACAGTGACGTGATGGGGGAAATTGTCAAACGGGTTCTCGCCCATTAGGAAAGACCCATGTCCAACGATCTCGACACCGTGTTTGCGGCCCTTGCCGACCCCACCCGCCGCGCCATTCTGGCGATGCTGCTGGAGGACGATATGGCCGTGACGGATGTGGCCGAGCCGTTCGAGATGTCGCTGGCGGCGATCTCGAAACATCTGGTCATCCTGACCAAGGCCGGGCTGATATCACAGGAAAAGCGCGGCCGGGTGAAATGGTGCAAGCTGGAACCCGACGCGCTGCGCAACGCTTCGGTCTGGATGCAGGGGTTCGGTCAGTTCGAACCCATCAACCTGGATGCGTTCGAACGGTTTCTGGAAGTCGAGCTTCCGACCTCGGACGAGGCCTAGCGCACCACGAAGACCGACATGCTGGCATGTTTGGCCAGATATCCGGCGTGGCTGGAAAAGATGTAATCGGTGATCCGGGGCGCATGGGTGCCCACGATGATCAGGTCTGCACCGATCTCTTCTGCCGCGCGGGTCAGGTCGCTGTCCACTTCGGCAGCAACATCGACCGAGTGTATCTTGCGCAC
Organism: Ruegeria sp. HKCCSA071; assembly: GCF_017872555.1. Taxonomy (GTDB): domain Bacteria; phylum Pseudomonadota; class Alphaproteobacteria; order Rhodobacterales; family Rhodobacteraceae; genus Ruegeria. The sequence continues at coordinate 92,586 of NZ_JAEDOX010000009.1, read as the reverse complement.
CGCAACTTCGGCCGCGCCTTCTGATGCAAGCTGTTCGGTGAATTCGGCCAGTTGCTTGTCTATCTCGGCCTCGGCTTCCGAGGATGCACCCATATGGGCCCCGCTGACACTGACCAGAGTGATCTTGGCGCCCTGCCATTTTGCCACCTGCGCGGCGACATCTGCGGCCTTGCGAACCTCGGGCGGCAGATGGCGGTCAATCGGCAGCATGATATGTTTGAACATAATCTCCTCCTTTTGTCCGCTTTCCAAGGTAGTCCTGAGACCAAGGGCCTGCCTTGATCTGGCTCAACAGATTCTGCTTTTGGAATTCGTGGGCAATCGGTACCGGCCTGAGACCGGGAGCGGCTTTATTCAGCTGCCCGGCGTTGGGGGCTGTTGCGCGGGGCCTCTTCCTTCAGCAGCATCAGCAGGGCAATGACCGTCAGCGCCACACCGCCCAGGATCAATCCCGTCGGGACAGGTTTGCCCAGCGCGATTTCCCACAGGATCACCCAGCTTGGCACCAGATAGGTATAGGCCATGACCTTGGCCGACGGCAGCCGGAGCGAGGAGAATTGCACCAGAACAAAACTGGCTGCTGTTGCGAAGAATGAGATATAGAACAACCCGATCCAGACGATGGCGGGAAGGGCTGCCCATTCGGTCGCTTTCAGGTCGGACCAGCCGAACAGGACCAATAACAAGCACCCGGCAACCAGCGTTCCGAACGTGAACACGACGGCAGGTTCTCCGCGGTTCAGCCTGCGGATCATGGGGGTGTAGATCGCGTGCGCGACGCATCCCCAGAAATAGATTATCTCGCCCCCGCCGATCTGGAAGGCGCGGAACATCTGCCAGTCGGCCCGAAAGATCACCCACAGCGCCCCAATCGCACCGATGGACAGGGCCATTGCCATGCGCGGCGTGGTGATCTGGCGCAGCAGGACCCAGCCCGCAATGGCCGAGACAACGGGGGTCAGGGTGAAAACCGCGGCAGCGCTGACCGGTGGAGCGGTTTTCAGCCCGTAAAACATCAGGACGAAATAGGTGGCGAACAACCCGCCCAGCACCAGATACCGCCAGGGCGCCTGTGCGGCACTTCGGGGCAGACCGGTTGTCGCCAATGCCGCCACACCAATCACCACAGCCGCGATGGCAAAGCGCACCGCATTCAAGGCAGCAGGGGCAATTTCGTTGGCTATCATCGACCCAAGCGAAAAGCTGCCTGCGACAAGGGCGGAAAAGGCCAGCATGGCCAGATGGCCACGCATCTGCGGGTTCATGGACACCAGCCTTTGGAGGCTTCTTTCAGAAAACTCAGGAACGCTTGCACCTTGGTGGTTCGGTGCAGGTCCACATGGGTCACCAGCCACAGGTTGCCGAACCATTCCGGAAGCGGGTCGATCACTTCGACCAGAGTGTCATGACGGGCGGCCTCCCAACGGGCCATAAAGCCGATACCGGCACCGGCCAGAACGGCCTCGCGCATACAGAAATTGTTGGTACAGCGAAAGGTGATGCGGTCGGCGGATACCGTGTTGCGCAGCCACCGGGTGAACGGCGCGCGGCTGCTTTCATCGTCAGAACTGACGAAGTGGTGGTTTCCGAAATCCTCGATGCCCGAGGGTTTGCCGTGCCGTTCGATATAAGAGGTGCTGGCATAGAGGCCGACTTCTTCCTGCCGGAAGGGTTGCACAACGTTGTCGGGCTGATCCGGGGCCGATCCCGCACGGATTGCAACATGTGCCTCGCCATATTCCAGCCGAAACAGGCGGTCTCCGGTCAGGTAGCGCACGATCAGCTCGGGGTGCATCTTTTGAAATTCGGTCAGCGTCGGCACCACCAATGGCGCGATGGAGCCCAGCGACGTAACCACCAGTTCGCCCGATACATCGTCACCGCGCCCCTTCATCCGGCCGACAAGCTGGTTGAACTGGTCTTCGGTGGCTTGCGCAACGCGCAGCAAATCGTCGCCCGCTTCGGTCGGGGTATATCCCCGCGCGTGACGCTGGAACAGTTTGACACCCAACCGGGCCTCGATCGCGTCGATGTGGCGGATCACTGTGGCGTGGTGCACGCCCAGAACCTCGGCCGCACCGCTGACGGTTCCCATGCGTGCCACCTGATAGGCGGTCCGCACCTCATCCCAATTATCCATGGCAATACCGTAATTGTGCAATTTCCAACAATAACTGTTGATATATCCGAGTTTTGTTCACAAACGCAATAATCATATTGGAGCCAGCACAAGATTTCTCTTACCCAAAGGACCCAATCAATGGCTAAAACCATCCTGCATATCGACGCCTCTGCCCGCCGCGTGGGTTCAACCACCCGCGACCTGTCTGACCGCATTGTCCGGCAGTTGGGTGCGGAACGCATCATCCGCCGGGATCTGGCCACCCCCCTGCCCCTGCTGACCGAAGACTGGATCGCCGCCAACTTTACCCCGGCCGAGCAGCGCGACGACCTGCAACGCGACCGGCTGGCCCTTTCGGACGCGCTGGTGACCGAGTTGCAAGAGGCTGACACCATCGTTATCGGCCTGCCGATCTACAACTTCTCGGTCCCCGCTGCATTCAAGGCCTGGATCGACCTGGTCGCCCGAGCGGGCCTGACCTTTTCCTATTCGGAAAACGGACCAAAAGGGTTGCTGGAGGGTAAACGCGCCATTCTGGCAATCGCGTCGGGTGGTACAGCTGTCGGGTCCGAGATCGACTTTGCCACCAACTATGTGCGTCACGTTCTGGGCTTTATCGGCATCCATGATGTAGCGGTCATCGCCGCGGATCAGATGGCGGTGAACCCCGAAGCCGCGCTGGAAAGCGCCAAAAAGGCGGTGACAGAACTGGCGGCCTGATCGCCTCTGGTCAATGAGCCCTGAAACGTCCAGTCTGCTGGTCAGATGGAACTGGCGGACTGGATGGCGCGCATGAAGAAGATCGGAGTTCTGGGTGGTGTGGGTTGGGCCTCGACCGTGGACTATTACAGGGCCATTGCCGAAGGTGCCGGGCGTCACTTTGCGGTGCGCGGCCACGGCGCGCCCCTGCCGATCCCTGCCATGACCATCGAGTCTGTCACACAGGCCAAGACCCGCGCTTTGCGGGGTGTCGCCGGGGACGAAGCCAGCTGGGCGGCGTTTGATGCGGTGTTTCGCGACGCGCTGCTGACGCTGGAGCGCGCAGGCTGCGATTTTGGCATCATAGCGTCCAACACCCCGCACGCGCGATTGCACGCGATCAGATAGGGTGTTTCCATGCCCATCCTCAGCATTTTCGACGCGACGGCAGAGGCTACGGCCAGCACAGGCGTATCAAACGCGTTGGTGCTGGGAACAACCGTGACAATGCAGGCCACCAACTATGCGGATCGTCTGGCGGCCGAGGGCATCACCGCGAATGCGCGGCTGCCCGACCCCGAGATTTCCGAGATGCAGGCGATGATCGACAGTGAATTCTACGGTGGTGCCTCTGATGCGGCGCGCGCAAGGCTGCTGGCCTTTTGCAACAAACATGCCCGTCCCGGAACCGCCATCCTGCTGGCCTGTACCGAACTGCCGCTTGCCTTTCCAAAGCATCTGGATGACCCGGTATTCGAGGCCGACGGGAACCTGTTCATCAACCCGTCCGCCGCGCATGTCGCCGCCGCGCTGAAACTGGCGCTTGAGTGATCAGGGCAGCCACGTAATGATGCAACCGATGCGATCGAAGAACCCCATCACGTCGGATTGTTTCATCACAACGGTACGGTCATTGACCAACGGGTGCATATAAATCACCTCGGCCCCTTGGGCAGCAGCGTCCATGAAGAACTGCACATTGTTCTGCACACCGTTGATCATCGCCAGCGGGCTGACCGCGCCGGGGCGAATACCTAGGTTCTGCAACAGCCGGTCTGCCGACCCAAAGGACAGGGCGCCGACACCCAGTTCTGCGCCCAGCGCCTTGAGGTCAATCTCGCGGCTTTGTTCCAGCGTCACCAAGTAGTTGCGCTTTTTCTTGTCGCGCAAGTACAGGTTCTTGACCCGCAACGCGTTCTCGCCCGGCACCATGAACTGGCCTTCTACGGCCTTGGAGTCCTCGACCGTGCGCAAGGGAACATGGGTATGCAGGCGGTAGGGCAGCCCCCAATCATCCAGCTGCGCCAACAGCGCGTCAGAACTGAGCGGCAATGTATCCTGAAATGTGGATGATGCGTCCATGAGGCCCTCCTGTTTGTAGCGCTCATCGCGCAACATGGCGGCGAATTCAAGCTGGGGCAGAGCAGAAAACGGTGCTAGCGTGCCGCCATGAAAGTCACACGAAACACTCCGACCCAACTGATCCTTGCCGACTCGCCCTGGTTCATCGGAATCATGCTGGTCTTTTTCATACTGACCTTTGTCGGCGCAGGGCTGGTCATGGTCAGCGACGGCGGCGAGAATATCTGGTTCGGGCTGTTCTTTGCATTAATCGGCGGCGGGCTAGGTGTCGGGGCGTTCTGTGTATTCGTGCGACGGGTTCAGGTCATTCTGGACCGCACAAAGAACAGCATTCTGATCCGCAGGCAGTCTGTCTTTGGCTATGAGGCGGTTGAGCATCAGCTGTCCAGCCTGTCCCATGCCGAAGTTGAAAGCTCGACTTTCCGCAGCGACAGCAGCAGTTCGACGCTGTATCGCCCGGTTCTGGTGCTTGACAAGGGAATGAGCGAAGGGCGTCATCCGATTGTCGATGCGTACTCGAACGGGCGCGGCGCGCATAAACTGGTGGACGCGGTCAATGCATGGCTGCCCGCGCAGCAGGAAGACGCGAAGGAACAGGCCTGACGATTACAGGACTTGTCCATGCTCCAGCCAGGCTCGGTCAGCCGGTGTCACCATTTCGGACAGGCGCGCGTCGTACCGGGCCATGTCATCGGCGGTCAGCTTTCCTTCCCATTTATTGCTGGTCCCGGACGCGAAGAACTGCGCATAATCCTGAAATGCGCTTTTGAAACCGGGCTGCTGCGAAGCGCGCCGGGCGTTTTCCTTCATTGATCCAAAGCTTGCGGCCTCAGCGATTTCGTCGATCATTTCTGGCGCGATCTCGGTCCCCAAGATGTTTGCGATCCGCGCCACCTGCCCCGGCAAATCGCGGCTGAGTTCCGCGTAATGCAGGAAATGGATGTTTGGCAGATGCCGGAACGCGCGGAATGAACGGTAATGGTGGAGGTATGAGGCCAGCGTCAGATCGTCGGTGCCCTTTGACGAGGCGGGCCGGTCCAGAAACATCGCGAAGGCTTCGGAAAGATCATCGGGAAACAGGTAGTCCAGCCAGTCGTCTTTCATGTTTTCCACATGGCGGCGCAGCGAGAAATGCACGTCAACCGGATGACGATGCACCACCAGATAGGTCGCATCCGGTGAATAGGTGATCCCGTCCAATGGCGTGTGGGTCTTGATGCACCGCCTGTGCGTTTGTGCGGCAAGTATTCTGTCCTGCTCCTCACGATTTCTGAAACCGCAATCCAGCCAGGGTGAGACCGCGTTGTTGTACACGGCTGGATCCGCGGTTTTGGTGATCAGCATTCGTACCAGCGTCTGCGTCCACGTGGTGCCGCATTTGGGAGGCGTGCAGACAAAGATGTCGTCGGGACGGATTATGAAGTCGGACCAGATATCGGTATTCGTGACTTCACCGACATAATCCCTGGTGCGCTGCGGCAATGGTTGACTCATGACCAAACTCCAAAACTGACCCCGACCTTTGGACGCTACACCAAGTGGCCAGATGCTCAAAGCGTTTGCCTTGACTCGCAGAGCCCAGAGGCGTAGATGACCGCCAAACATCCGGAAGCGTCTTGATCTTCCGGTCCCTTGAGTCGTTCAGGGATCGCCCCCCACCAGCGAGTTTCGCCCGTGGGGGCAATGCCATTTGGCATTACCCCCACGTTTGGTTCGGTGGGAGGGGGCAATTGTGCATTTAACCGGCGTTTCTTATCTGAGAAGCGCCACCAGATAACCGGCTAAGGAGGCCGAAGGCATGTTTGAAAATCTATCCGAACGCCTTTCCGGCGTCTTTGATCGGCTGACAAAACAGGGTGCCCTGTCTGAAGAAGACGTCAAGACCGCCCTGCGCGAGGTCCGTGTTGCCCTGCTTGAGGCCGACGTCTCGCTGCCGGTGGCGCGTGAATTCGTCAAGAAGGTGCAGGACCAGGCGACCGGTCAGGCGGTGACCAAGTCGATCACCCCCGGTCAGCAGGTCGTCAAGATCGTACATGACGCGCTGGTCGATACCCTGCGTGGCGAGGAAGACCCCGGCAAGCTGAAGATCGATAACCCGCCCGCCCCGATCCTGATGGTCGGTTTGCAGGGTTCGGGTAAGACCACCACCACCGGTAAACTGGCCAAGCGCCTGAAAGAGAAAGAGGGCAAGAAGGTCCTGATGGCCTCGCTCGACGTTTATCGCCCGGCGGCGATGGACCAGCTGGCGGTTCTGGGCGCGCAGGTCGGCGTTGATACGCTGCCGATTGTACCGGGCCAGAAACCCGTCGACATTGCCAAGCGCGCCAAGCAGCAGGCCACATTGGGCGGCTATGACGTCTACATGCTGGATACCGCCGGTCGCCTGCATATCGACGAAGTGCTGATGGACGAGGTCGAGCAGGTCCGCAACGCGGTTGACCCGCGCGAAACCCTGTTGGTGGTTGACGGCCTGACCGGTCAGGTCGCCGTTGAGGTGGCCGAAGAATTCGACGCCAAGGTCGGCATTTCGGGCGTGGTCCTGACGCGAATGGACGGCGACGGGCGCGGTGGTGCGGCGCTGTCGATGCGCGCAGTGACTGGCAAGCCCATTCGCTTTGTCGGTCTGGGCGAGAAGATGGACGCGCTGGAGACCTTCGAGCCGGACCGGATCGCCGGACGTATTCTGGGCATGGGCGACATCGTTGCCCTGGTCGAAAAGGCCCAGGAAACGATGGAGATGGAACAGACCGAGCGCATGATGAAGCGCATGGTCAAAGGTCAGTTCAACATGAACGACCTGAAGATGCAGCTGGAGCAGATGATCCAGATGGGCGGCATGCAGGGCATGATGGGCATGATGCCGGGCATGGGTAAAATGGCCAAGCAGATGGATCAGGCGGGTCTGGACGACAAGATCCTGCGCCAGCAGATCGCCTTGATCCAGTCCATGACCAAACGCGAGCGCGCCAACCCGCAGCTGCTGCAAGCCAGCCGCAAGAAACGGATTGCAGCCGGTTCGGGGATGGAGGTCAGCGACCTCAACAAGCTGCTCAAGATGCACCGGCAGATGTCGGACATGATGAAAAAGATGGGCAAGATGGGCAAAGGCAAGATGCTGAAACAGGCCATGAAGGGCATGTTCGGCAAAGGCGGCCCCAGCCCCGAAGACATGGCGGCAGGCATGGACCCCAAGGCACTGGAACAGGCGGCCAAGGCGATGGGCGGCAAGATGCCCGGCGGTCTGCCCGGCCTGGGCGGTGGCATGGGGCTGCCTCAGGGCCTGAGCGGGTTTGGCAAGAAGAAGTAATGAACGCCATCGCACAACATATCCCCCGGCTTGAAACCGAGCGCCTGATCCTGCGCGCGCCGTCCGAGGCTGATCTGGACGCCGATACTGCGTTTTTCGCCAGCGATGCGGCGAAGTTCGTCGGCGGGCCACTGCGCCGGGATGAGGTCTGGCGACTGATCGCTTCGCTGCTGGGCCACTGGTCCCTGCGCGGTTACGGGTTCTGGAGCGCCGAGGAAAAAGCCTCGGGCACTTATGTCGGGCGGATCGGGCTTTGGTGCCCCGAAGGCTGGCCCGAACCCGAAATCGGCTGGACGCTGATGAACCACGCCACCGGCAAGGGGTACGCGACCGAGGCGGCACTGGCCGCGCGGTCTTATGCGTATGATGTTCTGGGGTGGGAGACGGCGATCTCGCTGATTGATCTGGACAATCATGCCAGCAAGGCCGTGGCGAAACGGCTGGGCGCGCAGTTCGAGTATCACTATGACCACCCCAAATTCGGCAGGTCCGAAATCTGGCGGCACCCCGCGCCTGCCGATCTGGTGAATGGCGGGATGGAGGCCTACGCATGACCACGTTCACCATCCCCACCGTTGAAACCGAACGTCTGATCCTGCGCGCGCCGCATCTGGATGATCTGCCTGCGCTGACCGCATTCTTTGCAACCGAGCGCAGCCATATGGTAGGCGGCCCCCGGGACGCGCTGGAAAGCTGGAGCATGTTGGCCAGACGCCTTGGGCACTGGGCGTTGAAAGGATTTGGCCTTTGGCACCTGACCGAGAAATCCAGCGGTCGGTTCGCTGGCGGCGTCGGCCTGATTGACGCCCCCGGCTGGGACGAGCCTGAACTGGGCTGGACCGTGATGGAAGATTTCGAAGGCAAAGGGTTTGCCTATGAGGCGGCGCTTGCCGCCCGGTCCTATGCGGCGCGGCATCAGGGCCTGAACGGGTTGATTTCTTATATCGCCCACGAAAACGACCGCTCGCGCGCATTGGCCGAACGGTTGGGTGCAACGCTGGTGCGCGACAATGCCGAACTGCTGGGCCAGCCCTGCCAGGTGTGGCGGCACCCCAAGATTGACGTTTCGACAGCCGAAAGGACCGGCCAATGAACAACCCCGTGACACGCGCGGCTGCATTGCTGAAAGAGCATCGCGAAAGCATCGACCGGCTGGACGCGATCCTTGTCTATACGCTGGGCGAGCGTTTCAAACACACACAGGCCGTTGGCAAGCTCAAGGCCGAACACAACCTTCCCCCGTCCGATCCCTCGCGTGAGGCCACGCAGATCGCACGGCTTGAAGACCTGGCGAAAGAGGCCGATCTGGACCCCGATTTCGCCAAGGCTTTTCTGAATTTCATCATTCAGGAAGTCATCAGACACCACAGGAAACACCAAGGGTGAACCAGAGGTTCAGCAAGTTAGAAGTGAACCAGAGGTTCAACAAACACCAGAATTAACCGGAAATGACACCGGCCAATCAAATACACGCCTCCGGCGTGATGCCATTCAAAGGAGATACCACCATGGCAATGAAAATCCGTCTCGCCCGCGCAGGCTCGAAAAAACGTCCGTTTTACCGCATCGTTGCGGCTGACAGCCGGATGCCGCGCGACGGCCGTTTCATCGAGAAACTGGGCACCTACAACCCGCTGCTGCCGAAAGACAGCGAAGAGCGTGTGAAAATGGACATGGAACGCGTTCAGCACTGGCTGGATCAGGGCGCCCAGCCCACCGACCGTATCGCACGTATGCTGGAAGCTGCCGGCACCCGTGACAAGGCCGAGCGCAACAACCCCAACAAGGGTACCCCGGGCAAGAAAGCTCAGGAACGCGCGGAAGAGAAAGCTGCAAAGGCTGCGGAAGCTGCCGAAGCGGCTGCTGCACCGGCTGAAGAAGCGGCTGCAGAAGAATAAGCAGGCCGAAGCGTGCGGGATCAGACCTTTACTGACGCATTTCGCACGCAGTTCGATCTGTTGTTGCGGCTCCGGCGCGATGTGCGCCGGTTTCGCGGCGACGCGGTAGACGAGGCAGTGCTTGCGCGCTGCCTCGACGCGTTTCGGCTGGCCCCGTCCGTGGGGCTGAGCGAACCCTGGCGCGTGATCCGCGTCGAAAGCGCAGCGGCCCGGGCTGCGGCGCTAAGGAATTTCCAAACCGCGAACGATGACGCCCTGGCGGGCTATTCCGGCGACAGGGCGCAGCTTTACAGCCGCCTGAAACTGTCGGGAATGCAGGAAGCGCCGGTGCAACTGGCCGTCTTCTGCGACGACAGCACCGACAAGGGAATGGGTCTTGGCGCGGGCTCGATGCCCGAGATGCGGCGCTATTCCGTTGTCTCTGCCATCACCCTGTTCTGGCTGGCCCTGCGGGCCGAGGGGCTGGGGCTGGGCTGGGTATCCATTCTGGACCCCGAGCAGATGGCGCGCGATCTGGATGTGCCGGACAACTGGCGTCTGATCGGGTATTTCTGCGTCGGGTGGCCAGAACAGGTGTCCAACACCCCCGAACTTGAGCAGGTTGGCTGGGAAAACCGGGCCGACAGCCTGAAGATCGAAACAAGGTAGGGCCGCATGTTCGGATTGATACGCCTTCCCATTCTGCTGCTGATCGCCTTTATTGTGGGCGTGTTCTTTGAGCGCAACAATCAGCGCGAAGCCTGCGAAGGGCTAGGCGAATGGAGAAACGGGATCTGTTTGACGACGGGGGCTGCCAATGAATGATCTGATCTGCGTCGGCAGCGTCGCGGGGTCTTATGGTGTACGTGGTGAAGTGCGCCTGAAAAGCTTCTGCGCCGTTCCCGAAGATATCGAGGCGTATTCGCCACTGACGGATGAAACCGGCAAGGAACGCTATCCGGTGGTTCTGACGCGTACGATCAAGAACGGTTTTGCCGCCCGTCTTGGCGGGGTTGAAACCAAGGAACAGGCGGATGCCCTGAACGGTTTGCGCCTGTTTGCGCGGCGCGATCAGTTGCCCTCGTTGCCCGATGACGAGTTCTACCACACAGACCTGATCGGGCTTGAGGTCTATGACACTGGCGGCACCCTGCTGGGCAAGGTCAAATCCGTGCAGAACCACGGGGCCACGGACCTGTTGGAACTACACGGGCCGGGCCTGAAGGCGACGGTTCTGCTGCCGTTCACGATGCAGGTGGTGCCAACCGTCGATCTGGAACAGGGCCGCATTGTGGCCGACCCGCCCGAAGGCCTGATCTGATGCGACGTGTTCTGCTGCATCTGGGTTTTCACAAAACCGGCATGACGGCAGCACAGTCCTTTCTGCATGAAAACCGCGAGCTGATCTGGCCTCATTTCGCTCTGGTCCTTCCGTATAAGACCCGCAAGGCCGGTTTAAGCGAAGCGGCCACGCGCCATTCGATCTATCGACTGGATGACACGCTGGCGGGTTTTGGCGGTCAGCTGCACACTTTTTTCGGCGGTCTGGATTTCGGAGCACGCCGGGGATTGATCCTGAGCGAGGAGAATTTTCTGGGCCTGCGCCCCAGCAGGAACAAAATCGAAGGATACGGGGCCGCACCCGAACTGGCGGAAACGGTCGTCAGCGTGCTGCGCCGCCGTCTGGTGGGCGAAGAAACCGACATCACCGTCTACCTGTCGTTACGCAATCGCGATGTGTGGTTGCGCAGCCTTTGGGCCCACGATCTGCACCTGTCGCGCATGGTTCAGGACCTGGACGGCTATTGCGCTGATCTTGCGCACCTGCCATCGCTACAGGACACGGCAGACCGGATCAGGGACCGGTTGCCATCTGTCACGGTACGGACCGCGTGGATGGAAGCGCTGAAAGGCCACCACCTTGGACTGGGCGCACCATTTGCCGAATTTCTCGACCTGCCACCCGGGAAATCTGCGCAGCTTGTGAAGCCCGTGCATGAAAGCCCTCAGCTGTCCGACGACGTCCTGAGGGAACTGCTGGCTCTGAATCGATCATCGCTGGACGAAGCGGCATTGATCACTCAGAAAAAGGCCCTGATTCGAACCGCCCAACATGAACTGGCCCGCCAGAAATGACTGACAAACCCGGCAAATCCCATGGTCGCAAGGCGATCCGGGCCACGCTGAAACCGCGTGAGCTGATGACACCCACCCCGGACCTGCACGGCGTCTGGAAGGCGAAGATCATCACCCTGTTTCCAACCGCCTTTCCGGGCGTTCTGGGAGAAAGCCTGACCGGCAAGGCGCTGCAGGAAGGGTTGTGGCAGCTGGAAACCGTGGACTTGCGGCAATTCGGCGTCGGCAGGCATCGCAACGTGGATGACACGCCTGCCGGGGGCGGCGCGGGTATGGTTTTGCGGCCCGATGTGTTGGGCGAAGCCATTGAGCACACCATGGCGGGCATTCAGGGCAACTGGCCACTGATTTACCTCAGCCCGCGCGGGCGGCGCATGGACCAGCGCATGATGCAGACCTTTGCACGCTGTGATGGCATGACCCTGTTGTGTGGCCGGTTCGAAGGCGTGGATGAGCGCGTGCTGGAGCATTACGGTGTGCAGGAGGTCTCCTTAGGTGATTTCGTTATGACCGGTGGTGAGATTGCGGCACAGGCCCTGATCGATGCCACAGTGCGCCTGATCCCCGGCGTTCTGGGCAATCAGGCCTCGACCGAAGAGGAAAGCTTTTCCTCGGGCCTGCTGGAACATCCGCAATACACTCGCCCGGCGGATTGGAAAGGCCGCCCGATACCCGAGGTTCTGATGTCGGGCCACCATGGCCGCATCGCCGAATGGCGCCACAAGATGGCCGAGGACATTACCCGCGAACGGCGCCCGGATATCTGGGCCGCCTATGAAAAATCCTGGTCGGATTCGTCTGAGTGATAGGCCGGATTGTTGCGCACTTGCCGCAGGTCTAGTGTGCGCAACGCCTTTGGGGAAGAGCGGGAGCGCCGGTTGGACCATCTGGTTGGCGGCATCACCATTGAAACCTGCGGCGCACCAAAGACCTAACCTCCGGCCTTCCATCTGGCCCAGACGTCTGGCGTGCCGTTGAAGGTGTTGATGTCCACCCGGCCCTGAACGCCCGGAACCAGACCGGTGCCGGTATATTGCCAGAACCGCCAGACCGCGCGGGGATAGACATTGCGGGGGTGGCCTGCAACAGATCTCAGCCAGAACTCAGTCTTGGGCAGGCGCCCGATATCGGTGTCTTCATAGAAATCCACCGTGGAATAGACGATCGGGCGGCGGCCATAATGTCGTTCGAGAATGTCCAGAAAACGCTGCGCCTCGGCGCGGACGGTTCTGCCATCGGGGCGCAGCGTGCAGGTCTTGGAATGCGGTGTCCATTCCATATCCAGCACATGCGGCAGGTCTGCCCCTTTGGGCACGTTCTGGATGAACCAGCGGGCCTGTTCCCGGGCCGAACGGCAGAAATAATAATAGTGATAGGCGCCCCAAGGCACACCCGCCGACTGCGCGCCGCGGCGATGATCGTCGAACAGGGGATCGGCCACGTCACCGCCTTCGGTCGCTTTCAGAAACACAAAGCTGACACCTGATGCCCGGGCCGTGCGCCAGTCAATCGGCCCCTGCCAGCGTGACACGTCAAGGCCATGGATCGGGTATTGTCCGGGGTGGCTCCCTTCCCAGTCATGGGGATCCGCGTCGCCGAAATCGGGGTAGATCACAAGCGGTGCTGTCCTGTCCACGCCCGGAACGGGTTCAACGGCCTGAGGTTTTGGGCCGCCGCGCCCGCAAGACATCAGCGCAACGGCCGTTATGGCCAGCATGAATGCCAATCGCATTATAGGGTCCTGTCTGAAATATCTGCTCATGTTATTTGCCTCAGAATGCCTGATCTGGGCCGCTTGGCAACGCCTTAGTTTAAGGCTGGCGGATTCCTACCGGCCCGTTGGGCAAGACAGGGCGTTTTTCCCTTGATCCCTGCCTGCAATACCCTTAAACGACCGCAATCCGGTGCCGCGTTCTGCGACTCCGGTATTTTGGTTTGCACCATGGCGTGACGTCCCGTTTTCTTCGGCAGGGATGCGCCGGGTCAGGCCAGACCAAAGGAACATTCGATCTGACCTCTGGCGGGCTGTACGCAGGACCCGGTGAAGACCAAGAGCTCTCAGGCCGTGCCCAACTTCGTGGACCAACCACGAGCAGATAGGAGAAACTGCGATGGACCTGATCGCACAGCTTGAGGCGGAACAGATTGCCGCCCTGGGGAAAGACATCCCCGATTTCAAAGCCGGTGACACTATCCGTGTCGGCTATAAGGTGACCGAAGGGTCGCGCACCCGTGTGCAGAACTACGAAGGCGTCTGCATCGCGCGCAACAACGGCAATGGCATTGCCGGTTCGTTCACCGTTCGCAAGATTTCGTTCGGCGAAGGCGTGGAGCGTGTGTTCCCGTTGTACTCGACCAATATCGACAGCATCACCGTTGTCCGCCGCGGCCGCGTTCGTCGCGCCAAACTGTACTATCTGCGCACCCGTCGCGGTAAATCCGCACGTATCGCAGAGGTTTCCAACTACAAGCCCAAAGCTGGCGCCGAAGCGTAAGGAGCGGAAAGATGAAAAAAGACATCCATCCCGATTATCACGTCATCGACGTCAAGATGACCGATGGCACCGTGGTTCAGATGAAATCCACCTGGGGCAGCGAAGGCGACCAGCTGGCACTGGAAATCGACCCCTCGGTACACCCTGCATGGACCGGTGGTTCGTCGCGCCTGATGGACGCTGGCGGCCGCGTGTCGAAGTTCAAGAAGAAATACGAAGGCCTGGGTTTCTAAACCTTTGCCACAGTCTTTCAAAGGAAGGTCGCCAACGGGCGGCCTTCTTTCGTTTCAGGCCCCTGTTTTCTCCGGTTTCTGATCCTTGGGTTTTGTAAGTTCAGCCGCGTCGTGCAATGGCGGAACCGGACCGCGCAGCAGCAGCAGCGCGATCACCAGCCCGATACACGCCGCAATAGCGGCCATGAGCATCGCCGCATCAAAGGCATTGTCCCGCAGGTCCCGCAACGCCCCGGCCAGTGCCGAACCTGTTGACGGGTCAAGCCCGGCAATCAGCTGTTCCACCTGTGTTGCCGTGCCATGTGTCAGGGCGCGCGCAATGTCGTCGCGCTGCGTCGACCCGGCGGGCAGTGCGGTGATGACTTCTGACAGGCCCGAGCGGATGGTCAGAGCTTCGGCCAGACCGCCGACAACCGATCCCATCGTGGCCCCGAAATACAGGAATGCGTTGATCACCCCGGACCCTTGCCCGACATGTTCGTCGGGCAGCAACCGAAGCCCAAGACGGGGCAGCAACGAAAAACAGATGCCGATGCCAACCCCAACAATGATCAGCTTCCACCAGATTTCAGCATAGCTGTCGATATTCGAGGTTGTTGTCAAAAGCAGGAAGCCGCAGGCCATCAACCCCATTGCAGCGCTCACCGGCCATTGGAAACTGTAAGGTGCAAGCAAGCGCGGCGCGGTGACGGAAATGACAAACATGCTCAGGCTCAGCGGCAGAATTGCCACGCCCGCCTCAACCGGTGAATAGCCGAACGCGTCCGGGGATTGGACGAACACGTTGAAGTAGACAAAGAAGCAGAACAACGCGAACCCGGCAAAGAACATCCCCGTTGCCGCCATAAGATAGCGCGGGTGCCGGAAGTACCGGAACTCGACCAGCGGATCGTCGCTGCGCCGCGAGGTATAGACCAGACCGACAGCCGCCAAAGCGGCGACACCCAAAGGCACGATGGTCAGGGCGTTGCCCCATCCGTGTGCCTCACCGTTGCTGAGTGCGAAAGACAATGGGCCCAGCAGCAAGACAATGGCAATCGCACCTGCGGTATCGAATTTCGCACCCTGAAGGCGCGTATCCGGGACATAGTTCTTCCTGCTGACCTGCAGGCCGATCGCAAACGCAATGGCAAGCAACACAAGGTCTGTGGCGAATACCCCGCGCCAGCTTAGGAAATTGGCAAAGCTTCCTCCGACTATGGGCCCGACGCCTATCGCAAGGCCCACGATCGCGCCCCACACACCGGTCACGCTGGCCCGTTCTTCCTCGGGTGTTGCGGCGGTCAGCAGGGATAATGAGGTGCCGAACAGGGCCGCAGCCCCTGCCCCCTGCGCGCCACGCCCGATCAGCAGCATCGACGCGTTCTGTGAAAACAGCACAGAAGCCGAGCCACAAGCAAACACGATCATGCCAAAGAAAAAGACACCCATCTTGCCCGTGATATCCCCAAGCCGACTTACAATCGTCACAAGGGCCGCACTGGCCACCGTATAGATCGCCATCACCCATTGCAGACCCGAAGGCGTCAGATCGAACTCGGCCTTCAAATACGGAAGGATGGTCGCAACAGCGGTTGTGTTGAAGCCAACAACCATCATGCAAATGGCCGTCATTGCAAGAACGACGCGTGAACCGCCTGAATTGTCCGCAGCAGTGTCCGGCATGCCTATGCCCCTTTCACCTGCTTTGAAGATGAACCGAAGAAGACCCGTGCAGAACCTACAAGGCTATCCGGTGTAAATCTGTTTGGTATTTAACCAAATTTTCCGCCCCCCGCATAGTTTTCACGATCCGGCCCAACCGGCGCCACCGCGTAAGGACCCATTGGGCGGGCGATCTGTGCGTGTATGAACAGGCTAAAGGCGCGATTGATTCCGACGCGGATCGTTGCAGGCAGCGGTTGGTGTATGCGTTCGGAAACAGGCACTGACGCGGCGATTTCGCCGCCAAAACCGCGATCAGATGGCAGATCATGGCAGATCACCAGACAGGCACCTTCGCGTAACCCGCGCACGGCGCTGTGTTTTCCAAAATAGAGTCCGATAATGCCAAAAAGCGCCGCTTGAGGTTCTTTTCATCGCAGGCGACACAACATATAGTGGGTGCCAACAACGTGTAGTTAAACACGGCAAGACTTGGGAATACAAGCATGGCACATATCATTGTGGTCGGGAACGAAAAAGGCGGCGCTGGCAAATCGACCGTGTCGATGCATGTGGCAACCGCACTGGCCCGACTGGGGCACAAGGTCAGCACGCTGGATCTGGACCTGCGGCAGCGCAGCCTTGGACGGTATTTCGAGAACCGGAACAACTTTCTGAAAAGCTCAAGCCTGACGCTGCCCGGCCCACGCCATCACGACCTGCCCGAGATTGATGCCAGCACGTTGAAACCGGGCGAGAACATTTATGACCACCGCCTGTCTGCTGCCGTGTCGCAACTGGAAAGCGACAGCGACTTTATCCTGATCGACTGCCCCGGCTCTCATACACGCCTGAGCCAGGTGGCGCATTCGCTGGCCGACACGCTGATCACCCCTTTGAACGACAGTTTCATCGATTTTGACCTGCTGGCGCGGATTGATTCAAAGGGTGAGAAAATCCTTGGCCCGTCCGTCTACTCCGAGATGGTCTGGAACGCCCGCCAATTGCGGGCGCAGGCCGGGCTGAAGCCCATCGACTGGGTCGTTGTGCGCAACCGCGTCGGCACCCAGCGCATGGTCAACAAGGAAAAGATGCAGCGCGCGATCGAAATGCTGTCGCAGCGCATCGGCTTCCGCGTCGCTTCGGGCTTTTCCGAACGGGTGATCTTTCGCGAACTGTTTCCCCGCGGCCTGACCCTGCTGGACCTCAAGGATATTGGCGTCAAACAGCTGAACATCTCGAACATCGCGGCACGGCAGGAACTGCGCGACATGATGCGAGAGCTGAACCTGCCGGGTGTCGAAGTCGATTTCTGATCAGTTGTATTGGAGGCTGGGACGCGGGGCAACTGGGCCATTCAAAACGCGAAACTCTCGGCCCCAAGGCCAGTCAGTGCTGGGTAATGTCGGGGCCATAACTGACTGATTGATCCGAAAAGACGACGTGACCACGTCTTTTCAACTCATCAACCAGCCTTTCCAGCTCTTCCTGCTCCAAGGTCTTTAGAAAAAGGGCGTTCATCGTTCCCTTAAGGGTTTTGATCTTCCTAGGACGTGAAGTTCCTCTAGACTTCAAGCTGTCAACAATCGCATCAATTTTTTGATCCAGCGAGCTTGCATTCGAGATTTTGACGAATGGGATCTCGGATAGGTCTGCATGACGGAAAGCTGGGAGCTTCCTTTGTCGCAGATGTGCAATCAATGGGTCGAAGCCTTTGTCACGAGAAATAACATGAAAACACGCATTGGCGTCTTTGGTAGCGAGTTCGCCTAAGTAGAACGCGATATGAAAGTCCAAGGCGTTCGAACCATTCCCTGCTATCTTCTGATAAACAGCGTTTTCTCCCAAGCTTTGCAGTGCTTGTGCAAAGTCATAGGGTATGCTTTTTTGATTGGCTCCTACGAAAACAATCAAGGTGCAAATATGTCCCCGAAGGAGTTCGAGGTTCTTGGGTTGAACATTTTCAAAGTCGATTAGTATGTAGTTGTTTTTCAAAGGCCGCACTCCAATTCGAGCTCAATGCAAATACAGGACGCCGGATCAGGTCAATACGAAGGTTTCCCTGATTACCCTGCGTAAAACCGCATTGTCGGCAATGGCCTCTAAACCAGCCATTCGTTCAAACCCTCACTGCCTCGAACACCCGCTCCAACCCGACGCTCGTACCCAGCGAAAAAAAGATGTTCCTTCACGGCTTTCAGTTTCGGAACCGCTGAACGGAGCAGCCTCGGTTTCACCCGGTAACTGATGGCCCGCCGGGACTGTATACTGTGAACAGCTCCTTCGGTTCGTTCACCCCGCGCAGCATGTAGCGCCCGACCGAGATGAGGTCTTGTGCGCAGGGGCGTGCCGCGACCGCGACGTCGTCCGAGATCAGGATTCGCTGACCCAGCGACCGGTGCATTCCCGAAATCCGGGCGGCCTGATTGACGGCGGGGCCGATCACTGTGAAATCCAGCCGTGTTTCGGAGCCGATATTGCCATACAGGATTTCGCCGGAATGCAGGGCCAGCGTGAAATTCGCAACCGGCAGCCCCTTTGCCTGACGTCTGGCGTTCAATTCATCCATACGGGCTTGCAGCAAGGGCACCGCGCTGAGCGCGGCACGGGCGTCCTCGTCGATATCGCCGACATCGAACATGGCCATCAGCCCATCGCCCATGAATTTCAGGATATTCCCACCCTTGTCGTGCACAACGCCCACGGCGACGGCCAGGTAATCATTCAGCATGTCGATGATCTCGTGACCCGGCAGGTCTTCTGACAGGTTGGTGAACCCTTCCAGATCGAAATTCCAGATCACCGCATCGATCTGCTGCAATGATCCGCGACGAATCTCACCCGACAGGACGCGGCGCCCGGCATCACGACCCAGATAGACCCTCATCAGGTCTTCGGTCAGGTTCTGGTTCTTGGCGGATTTGAGCGCCAGCCCAAGATGCGGCAACACCGCGTGAATGTGCCTGAGATCGCTGTCATCAAACCCGGACGGTGCATCGCTGGCCCAGGACATCAGAACGCCATCACTGACCTTTTTGGTACCGTCGGGGCGCATCTTTCCCGACCCCTCATACGAGATGCCGGTGGCATAATAATCGGTCGCCCCAACCTCTCTCAGGTCGTTCAGCAACGGAAATCGACTGGGTTCGTTTTGGTCGACCAGTTTGACCCGAATTTCATCCAGATCCTCGTTCAGCAGCGCATAAAGCGGGCTTTGTTGCCACATTTCGCTGGGCGTATCCGTGTTTTCAAACTTCTCGGATTCACCGCCGGTGCTTTTGTACCAGCTATATCCGGTTCCACCATAAACCGGGTGCAAGGCCGACTGCGCCGCATGAAACCGCATCAGTGGAATGCCCATATCGAGCAGACTGGTGCAGAACCCTTCCAGCAACTCTTCCTGCCCGGCACCCTCAAGCCCCTTTTGGACCAACCAGTCGATCAGGGTGTGTGTGGATACATTGGCAGGTTCAAA
Source organism: Ruegeria sp. HKCCSA071 (assembly GCF_017872555.1). Taxonomy (GTDB): domain Bacteria; phylum Pseudomonadota; class Alphaproteobacteria; order Rhodobacterales; family Rhodobacteraceae; genus Ruegeria. Next base: position 73,236 of record NZ_JAEDOX010000009.1, on the reverse strand, counting down.
TGACGTCATTTCAAATTCCGTATCAAGCATGACACACATCTGGGGGCGGCAGGCGGCAATTACCAGTGGTCAGTCCACACCAGCCAACCGTCGCAACATCTGGCGCAGCAAGGCGGCCTCTTTTTCGCTGAACAGACCCAACAGCCTGGCGTCATAGCTTGCGGCCACCCCGTACAAGTCGCGATACACGGCTTGCCCGGCGGGTGTCAGTGTCAGCCATTCCGCCCGCCGATCAGCCTCGTCCCGTGTGCGTTTCAGGTACCGTCGCTCCTCAAGCTTGGCAACTGCACGGCTGATCTTGGTCTTGTGCATTCTGGCCCGTTCACCAATTTCCTTGGCGGTCATTTCGCCAAACAGCCCCAGATGGAACAACACTCGCCATTCGGTTCTGAGCATTCCGTACCGCCCCTTGTAGACAGCCTGAAATTCCAACGAGGCGCGCTCGGCCGCCTGGTTCAGCAGGAACGGCAGAAAATTTTGCAGGAAAAAGTCATCATTTTTTTCAGATTCGTCATGTGTCATGCTTGTTAGTTACAAAATCAACTATTAACCGACAAGCAGCAAACGGAGGAATACGTAATGAACCGTCCGACGGATCCGCATTCATTGACGCAAGCAGCAACGCCTGTTGGTACCCATGCCGGCTACATGCCCGGCTTTGGCAACGACTTTGAAACCGAGGCGCTGCCCGATGCGCTGCCGCAGGGGATGAACAGCCCGCAAAGGTGCAACTACGGACTTTACGGTGAACAGCTGAGCGGCACGGCCTTTACCGCCAACCCGCCTGAACGCACCTGGTGCTATCGTATTCGCCCGTCGGTAAAGCATTCGCACCGTTACGAAAAAATCGACCTGCCCTATTGGAAATCGGCCCCCTGCATCGACCCGGATGTGATCAGCCTGGGCCAGTATCGCTGGGACCCGGTGCCGCATTCCGATGAAGGTCTGAACTGGATGACCGGGATGCGGACCATGACCACTGCGGGGGATGTGAACACCCAGGTTGGCATGGCCTGCCACATCTATCTGGTCACCGAATCCATGGTCGAAGACTATTTCTTCTCGGCTGATTCCGAGTTGCTGGTGGTGCCACAGGAAGGGCGCCTGCGCTTTGCGACTGAACTGGGAATCATTGACCTTGAGCCCAAAGAAATCGCGATCATCCCGCGTGGACTGCTGTACCGGGTTGAAGTTCTCGAAGGCCCTGCACGTGGCTTTGTGTGCGAGAATTACGGCCAGAAATTCGAACTGCCGGGTCGTGGTCCGATCGGGGCCAACTGCATGGCCAACCCGCGCGATTTCAAGGCTCCGGTCGCTGCCTATGAGGATCGTGAAACCCCGTCGACCGTGACGATCAAATGGTGTGGGCAGTTCCACACCACCAAGATCGGACACAGCCCGCTGGATGTGGTGGCGTGGCATGGCAATTATGCGCCCTACAAATACGACCTGCGCAACTATTGCCCGGTTGGCGCGATCCTGTTTGACCATCCAGACCCGTCGATCTTTACCGTTCTGACAGCGCCCTCGGGCCAGCCCGGCACCGCAAATATCGACTTTGTCCTGTTCCGCGAACGCTGGATGGTGATGGAGGATACGTTCCGCCCGCCCTGGTATCATAAGAACATCATGTCGGAACTGATGGGCAACATCTATGGCCAATACGATGCGAAACCGCAGGGCTTCATTCCCGGTGGCACCAGCCTGCACAACATGATGATTCCGCATGGTCCCGACAGGGAAGCGTTTGACAAGGCATCCTATTCCAATCTGGGGCCGGAAAAGCTGGACCAGACGATGTCGTTCATGTTCGAAACCCGGTTCCCCCAGCACCTGACGCCGTTTGCCGCCAATGAGGCACCGTTGCAGGACGACTATATCGACTGCTGGACATCGCTTGAGAAGAAGTTCGACGGCACACCAGGCAAGAAATGACCCTCAGGTTGGGTTACCCAGACGGCACTCGTCCTGATGGCGAGGAACATTCCCATTCCGGTTGCAGGCGTACTGCCGCCGCAACCGGAAAACAAAGGCGGGGCCTTGGCAGCCAACCTGCTGCAACCGCGCCCGCTCTGGGCTTTGGCGCCTGTCTATTCGGGGTTATGATCGTTTCGAACCACGCACCAAATACAACAAAATAGGGGCAAAATATGCCTTTGATGAAATCCTGGGTGGCCTCGGCCAATGACGCGGCGCATCCGTTTCCGCTGAACAACTTGCCTTACGGTGTCTTTTCGACCGAAGGCAATGATCCGCGCTGCGGCGTAGCCATCGGCGACATGATCCTCGACGTCACCACCGCCGAAGCCGAAGGGTTGATCACCCTGAGCGATGAGCCGCTGTTCGATCTGCCGTTCTGGAACCCTTTGATGGAAGAAGGCCCCGCCGTCTGGGCAGCCCTGCGTGAGCGGCTGATCAGCCTTCTGGCCGATGGCTCTGACGAGCAAAGCAAGGTCGAACCGCTGCTTGTACCACAGGCCGAAGCCGAGATGCACTTGCCTTTCGCAGTCAGCGAATACACCGATTTCTATGCCGGGCGGAACCATGCCTTCAACGTTGGCACTATGTTCCGTGGTCCGGAAAACGCGCTGCCGCCGAACTGGTTGCACATTCCGATTGGCTATAACGGACGGGCGTCCTCGGTCGTGGTGTCCGGCACGGATATCCGCCGCCCTTGGGGACAGCTGAAATCCCCCGATCAAGACCTGCCCGCCTTCCTGCCCAGCCGCCGCTTTGATATCGAGTTGGAGATGGGTGCGATTGTCGGCACGCCCTCGTATGGCCCGATCACGGTACAGGAAGCTGACGACCACATCTTCGGCTACGTTCTGCTGAACGACTGGTCGGCACGTGATATTCAAGCCTGGGAATACCAGCCGCTGGGCCCGTTTCAGGCCAAGGCAACCGCAACCTCGATCAGCCCCTGGATTGTGACCAAGGCAGCCCTCGAGCCGTTCCGCTGTGACACGCCAGCTCGCGAGTTCGCGCTGCTGGACCACCTCAAGGATTGCGGCCCGATGTTGTATGACATCGATCTGGCCGTCACCATGGCACCCGAAGGCAAAGACGCCACGACCATCGCGCGGACCAACTACAACCAGATGTACTATTCCGCCGCGCAACAACTGGCCCACCACACCACATCGGGATGCCCGATGAACACGGGAGACCTGCTGGGATCGGGCACGATTTCCGGGCCAACCAAGCCCGAACGCGGATCATTGCTGGAACTCAGCTGGGGCGGGAAAGAGCCGCTGACGCTGGACACAGGTGAAACCCGCAGCTTCATCGAAGACGGCGACACGATGACCCTGACCGGCGCTGCCAGGGGCGATGGCTATACGATCGGGTTCGGCGACTGCACCGGCACCGTTCTGCCTGCACTCAATTCCCCATTCGGGCGATGACGCACTGAGCTTCATCTTTTTCCAAATACTCCCGCCGGAGGCATCCAACCTCTGCCTTCCGCGCAACCGCAAAAGGACAAAACCAAGATGGCCAAAGCATTCGCGTCCCAGGGGGACATGTCGGAAAAGAAAATCTCGTTCACTGAAGTGGGCGAAGGGCTTTATGCTTTCACCGCCGAAGGTGACCCGAACTCGGGCGTGATCATTGGCGATGACAGCGTGATGATCGTCGAGGCACAGGCGACCCCGCGCCTGGCCAATAAGGTGATCGAATGCGTCCGGTCTGTGACCGACAAGCCGATCACCCACGTGGCGCTGACCCATTACCACGCTGTGCGGGTTTTGGGTGCCAGCGCTTTTGGCGCGCAACAGATTCTGATGTCCGACATGGCGCGTGCCATGGTGGTTGAACGCGGTCAGGAAGACTGGGACAGCGAGTTCCAGCGCTTCCCGCGCCTGTTCGAAGGGCATGAAAGCATTCCTGGCCTGACCTGGCCCACCACCACCTTCAGCGACACGATGACCGTTTATCTGGGCAATCGCCGGATCGACCTGATGCATCTGGGGCGCGCCCATACCGCCGGTGACATCGTCATCCACGTGCCAGACCAGAACGTGATGTTCACCGGCGACATCGTCGAATATCACTCGGCCTGCTATTGCGGCGACGGGCATTTCAGCGACTGGGGCGACACACTGGACGAGATCAAGTGGTTCGATGTCGACGCCATCGCACCGGGTCGCGGCGATGCGCTGGTTGGCAAGGACATGGTCAATGCCGCCATCGAAAACACCCGCGATTTCGTCGAAAGCACCTACCGCCCGGCGGCCAAGGTTGCGGCGCGCGGTGGCAGCCTGAAAGAGGCATGGGATGCAGTCCGCGCCGAATGTGACCCGAAATTCGTCAGTTACGCGATCTACGAACACTGCCTGCCGTTCAACGTCGCCCGCGCCTATGACGAAGCCCGCGGTATCGACACGCCTCGCATCTGGACCGCCCAACGCGATCTTGAGATGTGGGAGGCCCTGCAAGGGTAAGGAAAAACGGCCCAGTTTGATCCAGATCGTTTTAGGCGGCGGGATTCAGTGAAACCATATGCCAAAGGCTTCGGCACGCGCTGCCGGGGCACAGGACACGCAGCACTTTGGCGCATCTGCTTGGGGGGAAGCCCATGAACAAGATCTTTGAAACTCCGCTTTACGGCTATGAACGCAGCCCCGATCAGGACAGCCCGACGCCGGTTCGGCACAAGGTTATCGTGATCGGCGCGGGCCCGGTTGGTCTTGCCGCCGCGATTGATCTGGCACAACAAGGGGTCGACGTCGTGGTTCTCGACGAGAACGACAAGGTCAGTTTCGGCAGCCGCGCCATCTGTTTCTCGCAACGCACGCTGGAAATTGCTGACCGGCTGGGATGCGGGCGCCGACTGGTCGACAAGGGCGTCCTGTGGGATCGGGGCAAGGTCTTCTTCGATGATCGACAGGTCTATGACTTCAACCTGCAACCGGATGAAGGTTATGCCAACCCTGCCTTCATCAACCTGCAGCAATACCATTTCGAGAACTACTTTGTTGAACGGGTCCGCGAGTTGCAGGCAGAAGGCGCACCGATTGAGATACGCGGGCGCAACAAGGTCGAGGCGATTGGCACGCATGAAGATCACGTGCGGCTGGAGGTCGAGACGCCCGAAGGACCTTACACAATCGAAGCCGATTGGCTGATTGCCTGTGATGGCGCGACATCCCCTGCCCGGCGGATGTTGGGCATTGATTTCGAAGGACGGATATTTGAAGACAACTTCCTGATTGCAGACGTGATCATGGATGCGGATTTTCCGTCTGAACGCTGGTTCTGGTTCGATCCGCCGTTCAATCGCGGACAATCCGCGTTGTTGCACAAACAGCCCGACAATGTGTGGCGCATCGACCTGCAACTGGGTTGGGATATCGACAAGGAACGCGAAAAGCGCCCAGAGAACGTGATCCCCCGCCTCAAGGCGATGCTGGGCGATGATGTCGAGTTTCAGCTTGAATGGGTCTCGATCTATACGTTCCAGTGCCGTCGCATGGAAAGCTTCCGCAAGGGCCGTGTTCTGTTTGCGGGTGACAGCGCGCATCAGGTCAGCCCCTTTGGCGCGCGCGGGGCCAATTCCGGCCTTCAGGACACCGACAACCTGTGCTGGAAACTGAAGCTGGTTCTGGATGGGAAAGCACCTGAAACTCTGCTGGACAGCTACAACGCCGAACGCGTGTACGGGGCGGACGAGAACATCCTGAATTCCAGCCGGTCGACCGATTTCATCACCCCGAAATCCGAGATGTCGCGGATCCTGCGTGATGCGGTACTGGATCTGAGCGAACATTACGACTTCGCCCGCCCACTGGTGAATTCGGGTCGCCTGAGCCAGCCCTGCACCTATGACGGGTCTTCGCTGAATTCTGCGGACGCGCTGAACGGCCCCGCCGGAACGCGCCCGGGTTCGGCCTGCCCCGACGCTCCGCTTGGTGACGAGTTTCTGCTGCCCAAGCTTGCAGGCAAGTTCACGCTTCTGACCATCGATGCAGACGCCCCTGATACCCTGGAAGAAGATGGGATCGAGGTCACGCGACTGGCGCTGTCGGTCAAGGATGATATGACGCTGGCCCTCAAACGCCGCTATCTGGGCGACGCGACCAGCGCAGTCTACCTGATCCGCCCGGACCAGCATGTGGCCGCCCGGCGTGACAGTTACGAAGAAAACACCTTCCGGCACGCGATCCGCAGAGCCTGCGGTAAGGAGTAAGCCCCATGTCAGACCTGATCCTAACCCCGAACATCAAAAACGCCGATGACTTCTATGCCGAACTTCTGGCCGCGCATGAAGGCCTGGAAAAAGCAGACAGCGACGCGCTGAATGCGCGGCTGGTACTGGTGCTGGCCAATCACATCGGTGACAGTACGGTGCTGACGGACGCCCTTCGCGCTGCCGCTTTGACTGACAGTTGACAGGCCCGGGCGTGAGCGAGGTCGTTCTTTATGACTATTGGCGATCCTCGGCCAGTTACCGGGTGCGGATCGCCCTGAATCTGGCCGGGATCGCGTATCGCCCGGTTGTTGTCGATCTGGTCGGCGGCGCACAAAAGAGTGATGAACATATCGCTCGAAACCCGCAGGGCTTTGTGCCGGTTCTGGATATTGACGGGCTGCGGTTGACGCAATCGCTGGCCATCCTCGACTATCTGGACCGGACCCGGCAGTTGAACCTTCTGCCTGATGATCCGGCGGAACGCGCGCGTGTTCAGGCGCTGGCTTATGCGATTGCGGTCGACATCCATCCGGTCTGCAACCTGTCGGTTGCGCGCTTTGCCACCACCCTGAGCCAAAACGCCCCGGACATGCCTGGCGACTGGATGCGGCATTTCATCAAACCCGGATTGCAGGCGTTTGAAGCCATGCTGGGGGATTTCGAACAGGCCCCCTACTGTGTTGGGTCAAAGCCCGGTCTCGCCGACCTCTGCCTGATCCCGCAGATTTATAACGCGCGCCGGTGGCAGGTTGATCTGTCGGATATGCCCCGTCTGCTGCGGGTTGAAGAGGCCTGCGCAGATCACCCGGCCTTTGTCGCGGCGCATCCCGACGCACATGCGCCGGGTTAACATTGCACAGACCCTGTGTGCATGCGCAGCTAGGTTTTCTTCCTTTTAGGCCTTAGCTTTGAGCCAACAAAGCAAATGAGGTTCCTATGCCCGAGATCACCGGCTATCACGCCCATGTCTATTTCGATGCCGACACGCAGGACACCGCGCGACTGGTCTGTGAAGAGGCGGCCCGCCTGTTCCCTGTTCAAATGGGCCGAATGCACGCCCGAAACGTCGGCCCGCATCCCCGCTGGAGCTGCCAGCTGGGCTTTGCTGCGAGCGCATTCGATCAGGTCATCCCATGGCTGATGCTGAACCGGCAGGGTCTGACGGTCTTCACGCACCCGGAAACCGGTGAACATCTGGAGGATCACCGCGACCGCGCGATCTGGATGGGTGAGATGCTGGCGTTGGACCTGTCGATCTTCGACAATCTTTAACCCAGCGCCCGCGCCTGATCCCGCAGAACGAATTTCTGCACCTTGCCGGTTGATGTCTTGGGCAGGGTGCCGAACACCACCGTTTTGGGTGCTTTAAAATGGGCCATGTGGTCGCGACAGAAGGCGATAAGCTCTGCCTCGGTTGCGGCCGCGCCGGGTTTCAACTCGACAAAGGCGCAGGGCGTTTCGCCCCATTTCTCATCGGGACGGGCCACCACGGCGGCCTCCATCACCGCCGGATGCTTGTAGAGGATACCTTCGACTTCGACAGATGAGATATTTTCGCCGCCCGAGATGATGATGTCCTTTGAACGGTCCTTGAGCGCGATATAGCCATCGGGGTGCATGACACCCAGATCACCGGACGCGAACCAGCCACCGTGAAAGGCCTTGTCGGTTGCGTCGGGATTCTTGAGGTATCCTTTCATCACCACGTTGCCCTGCATGAATATCTCACCCATGGTTTCGCCATCAGCCGGAACCGGTTCCAGAGTTTCCGGGTCGGCCACCATAAGGCCGGACAACGCGGTATAGCGCACGCCTTGCCGCACCTTAAGCGCGGCGCGGTCTTCAGGTCCTTTGCTGTTCCATTCGTCTTTCCATGCGCAGACAACCGAAGGCCCATAGGTTTCGGTCAGGCCATAGACATGCGTGACCTCGACACCCATCGCCTCCATCGCTTCTATCACAGCCGCAGGCGGCGGGGCACCTGCCGTCATCACCTTGATCTGGTGGTCAAAGTCCTTCAGCTCATCCGGCGCATGGGCCAGCATATTCAGAACGATCGGCGCACCGCAGAAATGGGTCACTTTCTCGTCCCGGAAGGCGGCATAGATCGGTTCGGCCCGCACCGCGCGCAGACAAACGGAAACACCTGCATTGGCTGCCATGGCCCATGGGAAGCACCAGCCATTGCAGTGGAACATCGGCAGGGTCCACAGATAGACCGAATGCTTGGGCATATCCCAGTCCAGCAAATCCGACTGTGCGTTCAGGGTCGCGCCGCGATGGTGGTAGACCACGCCCTTGGGGTTGCCCGTGGTGCCCGAGGTATAATTCAACGTGATCGCGTCCCATTCGTCCGCTGGCAGTGACCAGTTAAACGCGGGGTCGCCTTCGGCCAGCAGGGCATCATAGGTCTGGTGGCCCAGCTTTTCACCGCCGTCGAAGGTGGGGTCTTCGATATCGATGACCAGAATGTCATGATCGACCTGTTGCAGCGCATCTTTCACCACATCCGAAAACTCGGGGTCGACCAGCAGCGCCTTGGCTTCGGCATGGTTCAGGATGAATGCGACAATCGGCGCATCCAGCCGTGTGTTGATTGCGTTCAGAACAGCGCCCGTCATGGGTACGCCAAAATGCGCCTCGTACATTTCCGGGATGTTGGCCGCGATAATCGACACGGTGTCACCCCGTCCAATACCACGCGCAGTCAGTGCGCTGGCCAGACGCCGGCAGCGGGCATAGGTTTCGGCCCAGGTATACCGGCGATCTCCATAAACCACGGATGGGTAATCCGGGTAGACCTGCGCCGTCCGTTCAATGAACGTAAGAGGCGACAGAGGTGTGTAATTTGCCCGGCATTTGTCCAAATGACGCTCGTAGATATGTGTCGCTGCCATCCGCTGTCCTCCCGAAACGCAGTTTGGGCGAATTGAGCACAAAGTTCGCGTTCTGACAAACCCGTAGAAATACGGCGGCAAAATCGACTGGCAATACGGGATGATACGATCTGGCCCTATCTACAGCAGGGCTTTCGCGGTGATCTGAAGCATCTTAAACACATGCTGGGATGTGGTATTCCCATATCCCGCGCACCGCTTCCTCACTGAAAGGACATGTCATGGACGGCACGTTCAACGAAAACGATCTTTCCCGCGTAGTCGAGGCTGACCGCGCCCATATCTGGCACCATCTGATCCAGCATAAACCCTTTGAAACCAATGACCCACGCATCATTGTCGAGGGCAAGGGCATGCGTGTCTGGGACCAGAAAGGCAAAGAGCATCTGGATGCGGTTTCCGGCGGCGTCTGGACCGTCAATGTCGGCTATGGCCGCGAATCGATCTGCAAGGCGGTTTACGACCAGTTGATGAAGCTGTGCTACTTCGCCAATTCGGCGGGTTCGATCCCGGGTGCGCTGTTTGCCGAACAACTGATCGACAAGATGCCGGGCATGAGCCGCGTCTATTACACCAATTCAGGTTCCGAAGCGAACGAGAAGGCGTTCAAGATGGTGCGCCAGATCGCGCACAAGAAATATGGCGGCAAGAAAACCAAGATCCTGTACCGCGACCGGGACTATCACGGCTCGACGCTGGCGACCATGTCGGCAGGCGGTCAGGACGAGCGAACAGCGCAATACGGTCCCTTCGCACCTGATTTCGTGCGCGTGCCGCATTGCATGGAATATCGCAAGCACGAGCTGGACGGCGCGCCCGAAGAGAATTTCGGCGAATGGGCCGCAGACCAGATTGAAGCCGTCATCCTGCGCGAGGGCCCCGATACAGTAGGTGCCTTGTGCCTTGAGCCTGTAACAGCGGGTGGTGGTGTAATCGAAGCGCCTGAAGGATACTGGCAGCGCGTGCAGGAGATCTGCAAGAAATACGATGTGCTGCTGCATATCGACGAGGTTGTCTGTGGCGTGGGCCGCACCGGCACGTGGTTCGGGTACCAGCAATACGGTATCAAACCCGATTTCGTGACCATGGCCAAGGGTGTGGCGTCAGGCTATGCCGCGATTGCCTGCATGGTCACCACCGAGGAAGTCTTTGACTTGTTCAAAGACGATGCCGCCGACCCGATGAACTATTTCCGCGATATCTCGACCTTTGGTGGGTGCACCGCTGGTCCGGCAGCGGCCATCGAGAACATGCGCATCATTCAGGATGAAAACCTGTTGCAGAACTGCACGGACATGGGCGCGCGTATGACGAACAACCTTCTGGCGCTGATGGACAAGCACAAGGTCATCGGCGATGTGCGCGGCAAAGGCCTGTTCCTGGGGGCCGAACTGGTTGTGGATCGTGGCACCAAAGAGCCGGTGGATGAGAAACTGGCGCAGGCCGTTACCGCCGACTGTATGGCGCAGGGCGTGATCATCGGCGTGACCAACCGCTCGATCCCCGGTCGCAACAACACGCTGTGCTTCTCGCCTGCGCTGATCGCTACGGCCGACGACATTGACCAGATCACCGACGCGGTTGACGGCGCACTGGGGCGTGTGTTCGGGTAAGATCACCGATATTGGCTAAAAAAGAAACCGGCGCATGTTGCGCCGGTTTTTTTGTCGGGATGCCGGTCGTGAATGTGTACGCTCAGCCGTGATTATTCAGCCGCAACACCAACCTTTTCGCCAGTTGCGATCAGGCTGTCCGGAAGAACGAACGCAACCAGAACAAAGACGGCACCCAGTGCGATACCGAGGATATCGCCGGACAGTGACAAAACACCTTCGTAAGCGGATCCCGGAACTGTACCCAAGGTGACTTTGCCGCCAGCAATTTCATCGAGCAGGCCCGTGGCCTTCCAGGCCGGATATGTCGCCATATAGGCCGCAGCGCCTAACAAACCGCCGACGATGAAGAACAAGGCGTCACGGCGACCGGACGCAGCGGCGCAGACCCCTGTTCCCGGACAGTAGCCCGATGCAGCCCAGCCCGCACCCAGTAACAATCCGCCAATGAAGACACCGACATAGGCCGATTTCACCGACATATGGCCGACATCCACAAACCCCAGCATCTGCCCGCCAAACATGAGGATCGAACCGGTTCCGATTGCCAGGAGGATCGTTTTCATCAGGTGGAGTCGACGCAGTGTCAACATGCCCACAATCCAATTTGGATTCGCCGCGCCAATCCGGTCAAGTACGGCTCCGAAAGCGGCGCCAATGATGATCGCAAGAATGATTTCCATCGCCTTATCCTTTCCGGTAGATCAGCATTGCTGTAGGAATTGCCGCTGCAAATGCTCCGGCTGCAAAGATATAGCCTGACAGGGCTGTCTGCATCATACCGGACATCATGTGACCGGATGTGCACCCACCCGCCAACCTGGCCCCATAGAGGACGACAAAGCCGCCCAATAGCGCGACCAGGTTTCGGGCCCAGGGCGTGTCGCCATAGTTTTCGCGCCAGATCATGGGCAGCTTGCCCTCGCCGCGTTCCAGACCGCCGCGCGCCTTGACCGACAAGAACGCCCCTGCGGCCATAGCCAAAACGAAGACAAAGCTGTAATTCAACGGATTGGATACGTATTTGGCGTATTTGCCATTGGATTTCGCCATGTATGCGTTGCTTGAACTGTAACCGTCATCCGTCTGTGTTACGAATTCTGAATTGACGGTGTCCGCAATAATTCCGTCAAGGATGACGAATTGGGTCGAAACACCGATCGGCTTCACCAGAAGAACTGCCCCGAAGAACACGAGCCCTAGCAGAACACCTCCAACTTTCCAGTTTAGTGTCATGATTTCACCCTTCTCACTTATATTCATAAAATCATATATAATATGATCCGAGGGCTGTTACATGATCTAGATCAAACCGGTCATGCCTGAAACTGGTTGGCGTCATCCCAATGCAGAAGGGATGGATGCCCTGATCCAAGAAGCGCTTGGAATGCACCGCATGTTGCAACAAAAAAGACCGCCCCAAAGGGACGGCCTTTCTTTCACTGTCTCTTTTCAGAGGTTCAGGCAGCCAGAGCAGCCTGAGCTTTGGCGACGATCGCGCCGAACGCTTCCGGTTCGTGCACGGCCAGGTCGGCCAGAACTTTGCGGTCCACTTCGATACCGGCCAGGTTCAGACCGTTGATGAAGCGGGAATATGTCAGAGCCTCGTCATGGCTGCGCACAGCAGCGTTGATCCGCTGGATCCACAGCGCGCGGAAGTTGCGCTTGCGGTTCTTGCGGTCACGGGTCGCGTACTGGTTGGCCTTGTCGACGGCCTGAGTTGCGACTTTGAAGTTGCTCTTGCGACGACCATAATAGCCTTTTGCGGCCTTGATGATCTTCTTGTGACGGGCGTGAGTTACGGTTCCACCTTTAACGCGGGACATCTCTTACATCTCCTCTTAGCGGTCGTAGGGCATGTAGCCCTTGACGATCTTTGCGTCGGGGGCGGACAGGGTGGTGTTGCCACGGGCGTCGCGGATGAATTTCTTGGTCCGCTTGATCATGCCGTGCCGTTTGCCGGCCTGGCCAGCAAGGACCTTACCGGTCGCAGTCACCTTGAAGCGCTTCTTGGCGCTTGATTTGGTCTTCATCTTAGGCATTTCCGTCTCCTTTTTCGGGTTCGGTTTCAGACGCGACTCGGCATGCCATCTCGGCCGGTCACGCGATCAGAAGCGCCGTTTACGCAAGTTCGGTCATACTGGCAAGGGGGTTTGGACCAGAATCTGTGCTTTTTGCAGCCTGGTCAGGCACCGGGGCGACACAAGCCGCCCCGGTGATTGGATTTAGTGTTCGAATTTGCGGATTTCACCGCTCTTCAGCCTTGCGGAGTAGGACGCCAGTTCCTGCCGCACCACTTTCATCAGGAAGTAGAGAGCAAAGACGTTCACAACCGCCATCGCAAAGATCGCCGCATCCGAGAAGTCGATAACGGGGCCGAGGTTGGCCGCAGCGCCGATCACCACGAAGACACAGAAGATGACCTTGAAGATCAGCTCTTTTGTGTGTCCTTCTCCGAACAGGTAGGTCCAGGCCTTGAGGCCATAGTAGGACCAGCTGATCATGGTCGAGAAGGCAAACAGGATCACCGCAATCGCAAGGATGTACGGGAACCAGCTGAACGCGCTGCCAAACGCGGCAGAAGTCAGGCTGACACCGGAATTTCCATCCACTGTTGCGATGGCGGAACCCGCTTCGTTCAGCATGTAGTTGCCGGTTTCAGGATCGATGATCAGCTGTTGCGTGATGATGATCACCAGCGCCGTCATGGTACAGATCACGACGGTATCGATGAAGGGTTCAAGCAGCGATACAAAACCCTCGGTGATCGGCTCCTTGGTCCGAACCGCCGAGTGCGCGATAGCTGCAGAGCCCACGCCCGCCTCGTTCGAGAATGCCGCGCGCTTGAAGCCTTGGATCAGCGCACCGACCATGCCCCCTGCAACACCCAGCCCCGTGAAGGCACCGGCAAAGATCTGACCAAAGGCCCAGCCGATCATGTCCGCATTCATCGCGATGATGACCAGTGCGGTGGCGACATACAGCACACCCATGAACGGCACGACCTTTTCGGTCACCCGTGCAATGGATTTCAGGCCGCCAACAATGACCATGAACACGACACCAGCAAAAACAATGCCGGTAATCCAGCCCGGATAGTCGCCAACGATACCCGCGATCTGTTGATGTGCCTGGTTGGCCTGGAACATGTTCCCACCGCCCAATGCGCCCAGAATACAGAAGATCGAGAACAGTACCGCCAGGATCTTGCCGCCCGGCAGGCCCAGCTCGTCAAAGCCCTTGGACATGTAATACATCGGGCCACCGGATACTGTACCGTCTTCGTATTCATTGCGGTACTTCACGCCCAGCGTACATTCGGTGAATTTCGACGCCATGCCAAGAAGGCCCGCAAGGATCATCCAGAAGGTTGCGCCCGGGCCGCCGATGCCAACGGCAACGGCCACGCCCGCGATATTCCCCAGACCGACAGTTCCGGACAGCGCCGTGGCCAGAGCCTGAAAGTGGCTGACCTCGCCCGCATCGTTGGGATCGGAGTAATCACCTTTGACAAGGCTGATCGCGTGGCTAAAGAACCGCATCTGCACAAAGGCAAAATACAACGTAAAAACCGTTGCAGCGATCACCAGCCACATAACGATCCACGGAAAGCTGGTTCCGGGCAGCGGCGCAAAGATGAAGCTGACAAACGGTCCGGTCAGGTTCGCAAAGGCTTGGTTGATTTTTTCATCCAGTCCCGGCGCCTCTTGTGCAAGGGCAGGGCTGGCGGCAATGGTGGCGGCCATTACGGCGCCAAGTGTTTTTAGCGTTCTCATTTTTGGCCCTCCCTTCAGTTCACTACCGTAACCGGAACGTCGGCATGCATTACCAGGTATTGCGTCGAACTTCCGAACAGACGTTTCTTGATCCCGTCCGCGGACGCCCGGCCCACGACGATTTGCGAACCTCCGTTTTCGACCGTGATGGCGTTCAGCGTTTCCGCTACATCTCCATGGCGCACAATGCCCTGCGCCTCGAAACCTGCCGCCCTGAGGGCCTCTACAGCAGGTGTCACGACACGCGACATCGCCAGATCAACCTCTTCTTCGCGGCGCTTGTGGCGCTGGGCGTTTTCTTCAGGTGTCTGGAATGTGTAAGGTGACCATTCGATCACATAAGCGACCAGCAAATCGCACGTTCCGATCAGCTTTGCCAAATCCTTGGCAAAGGCAATCGCACGCTCGCCGGTCTCAGTCCCGTCGAGTCCTATGACAATCTTTGTTGTCATTTCGTTCCTCCGTTTTTTGTTGTTAAGGCCGGGGCCCACGCCCCCGGCAGGGCGGCCGGAACTTGGAACTTTTCAATAAGACCACCCTTTGATAAGTATTAGGAAATTTCACTAGGAATTGGAGATTTTTTTGGGCCATCTTCAGTGTAATTTGTCGTATTGCGCCAAAAATACAGGGAATTTTACTAATTAGTAGAGATTTAGACAAAATCGACCAACGCATCCTGCACGAGCTGGAGGCCAATGGACGGCTCTCGATAGTTGAGTTGGCGGCGCGCGTGAACCTGACCAATACGCCCTGTTCCGAGCGTGTAAAACGACTTGAGAAGAATGGCTATATCAAAGGGTACAGAGCCGTCGTCGACAAGGAAAGGATGGGGCTGGCGCTGTTGACCGTGGTGCAGGTATCCCTGGTCGCGACGGCGGAACAATCCCTGGTAAGGTTCAACGACGCTGTTCGGAATGTGTCGGAAATCGAAAGCTGCCTGATGGTGGCGGGCTCGTTTGATTATCTTTTGACTGTTCGAACGCGCGATATTGCGCATTTCAGGCTGGTGCTGGGCGAGAAGATCAACAAGCTGCCGGGGATACACCAGACCAGCTCTTTTACGGTTATGGAAATTGTAAAAGAGCCGGTTGGCTGACATGACACTCGGGCCCGAGTGTCAGGGTGCGGTTATTCCGGATCCGTGCTGTAGATCAGCCGTTCATCACAAGGGGCCACCCGCAGAATGTTGGTAGTGCCGGGAACGTTGAAGGGGACACCGGCCGTAACCACGATCTGATCGGTTTCGGTTGCAAACCCCCCTGCCCGCGCCGCGCGGGCCGCGTTGACCACGGCGCTTTTGAACCGCTGAAGTTCGGGCGTCATGACGCAATTGCATCCCCAGCTCAGGCAAAGCCTGCGCGCGGTCCCCATCAACGATGTCATCGCGATGATCGGAACACCGGGACGTTCGCGGGCTGTCAATGAGGCGGTCGTTCCGCTTTGCGTAAAGCAGCAGATGGCTTTGATATCGGTCTTTTCAGCAATCTCTCGGGCGGCCGCGACGATGGCATCGGCCACAGTGCTTCCTTTTGCCGTCCGGGACGCGGCGATGATCTGGGAATAGGTCGGGTCGGCCTCGACCTCGATGGCGACCTTATTCATGGTCTGCACGGCCTCAACCGGATAAGCACCTGCCGCCGATTCCGCGCTGAGCATAATGGCGTCCGTGCCCTCATAGATCGCGGTGGCCACATCCGACACTTCGGCGCGGGTGGGCATCGGGCTTTCGATCATGCTTTCCAGCATCTGGGTGGCGACAATAACCGGCTTGGCGGCACTACGGCACTTGCGGACCAGCCTCTTCTGAATGGGCGGCACCGCAGATACCGGCAGCTCCACCCCCAGATCGCCCCGCGCCACCATGATACCGTCCGAGGCATCGAGGATGTCGTCGAACGCCTCGACCGCCGCCGGCTTTTCGATCTTCGACAGGATCGCGGCGCGTCCATCAGCCAGCGCGCGGGCCTCGAACACATCCTTGGCGCGTTGCACGAAACTCAGCGCCAGCCAGTCAACGCCCAACTGGCAGACGAACTCCAGATCACCACGGTCCTTTTCCGACAAGGCCGCCAGCGGCAGCACCACATCCGGGACGTTCACACCTTTGCGGTTCGAGATCGTACCGCCGACCTCAACTGTGCAATTGGCAAAGTCCTGACCACAATCCTCAACGATCAGACGGATCTTGCCGTCATTGACCAGAAGGCGCGCGCCCGGTTCAAGGGCCGCGAAAATCTCGGGGTGCGGCAGGCACACGCGGGTGGTGTCGCCGGGGGCTGGATCAAGGTCCAGACGGAACGCCGCGCCCTCTTCCAGTTCCTCAGCATCATTTGCAAAAACACCAACCCGCAGCTTGGGGCCCTGAAGATCAGCCAGAATGGCAATCGGGCTGTCCAGATCCTTTTCAATCTGCCGAATGATCCTGTGGCGTTCGCGAATCTCATCATGGCTGCCGTGGCTCATGTTCAGACGGAACACATCTGCCCCGGCCTCGTGCAGGGCGCGAATGGTGTCATAATCACTGGACGCCGGTCCCAGCGTCGCCACGATTTTTACATTTCTCAGGCGTCGCATTGGTCTTGACCTCCTCATGCCGGCTCAGATTGCACAGATCAGCTTTTGCAAAATGTTACCGCAAACACTGCTATGGCGCTTATTGCGCAATTCCCTTTTTAAAGCAACTGCCCTACACCTTCGACAAACTAGATGACAGGCTTATGACTTACACCCCGTTTTTCGTTCACGGCGCGGATCGCCCGTCCCGATGGCTGATCACATGCGACCACGCAACCAACACTGTCCCCCCCGAGGTCAATGACGGCGACCTTGGCCTGCCGCGCGAGGACATGGAGCGCCATATCGCCTATGATGTCGGCGCGTATGAGGTATCAAAACATCTGGGCGAGATTCTGAACGCGCCGGTGATTGCCGCCAATTTCTCGCGCCTCGTAATCGACCCGAACCGAGGGGAAGATGACCCCACGCTGTTGATGAAACTGTATGACGGGTCGATCATTCCCGGCAACCGCAATGCCGATGCCGCCGAACGCGAACGCCGCCTGAACATGTGCTATCGCCCCTACCACACAGCGTTGGCCGAGTTGGCGGCACTGCCACATGCGGTAATTGTGTCGATGCATTCCTTCACGCGCCAGTTGCGTGGACGTGACCCCCGACCATGGCACATTGGCGTTTTGCACACCCCGGACGAGCGGTTTTCGCACCCTTTGATCGACCGGCTGCAACAGGAAGATGACCTGTGCGTTGGTGTCAATGAACCCTATACCGGCGTTTTGCCTGGTGATGCGATTGACAAGCACTGCACCGCTTTTGGCCGTCCCAATGCATTGATCGAGCTGCGCAACGACCTGATCGCCGACCATGCCGGGCAACGGCATTGGGCCGAGCGGCTGGCGATAATCCTGCAAGATGCGTTGGGCGCCAGCGACCTTTGACCGCAAGGTTTGCTGGGGCGTTCCTCCGCTCACGCCATTGTGAGCAAAATCCCTGATCCCCATATAATGCGGGAAAGGGGATCGTCATGACACTTGAGTTTCTGACAACGTTTTTCGGCTGGATGGCCGCGCTTAATATCGCGGTTTTGCTGTTCAGCACAGTCATGATTCTTCTTTTTCAGGACTGGATCGCTGGCATTCACGGCAGGATGTTTCAGATGGATCGCGCCGACGTGAAACGCGCCTATTTCAGATACCTTGCCAACTACAAGATCCTGACACTGATCTTTTGCATCATGCCCTGGCTGGCTTTGAAGCTGATGTAGATGGCACCGACCACAAGCGCCGTTGTTGTAACGACACGGCAGGATTGTTAGGTCAGACGCAACACACACTGCCTTTCGGAGCCACACTATGGACAAGCAAACCGAAATCGAACTTCAGGCTGCGGCCTTCCGCCGGCTGCAAAAGCACCTGATGGAAGACCGCACCGATGTGCAGAATATCGACATGATGAACCTTGCTGGATTCTGCCGAAACTGCCTGTCGCGCTGGTATCAGGAAGCGGCCAATGAAAAAGGCATCGAGATGGGCAAGGAAGAAGCCCGCGAAGTTTTTTATGGCATGACCATGGATGAGTGGAAGACCAACTACCAGACCGAAGCCAGCCCCGAGAAACAAGCCGCCTTCAAGGTCGCCTTCGAAGAAAATGTCACCGATAAAGGCTGACGCCTGAGAAAAGGCCCGCCGCTGCAGCGGGCCTTTTTCTTCAGATCGCCGCCTTACGGCTTTCGTCCAGATAAATCTCGCGCAAACGCTTGGCAATCGGACCCGGTGTTCCGTCGCCCAGCGCCACACCGTCGATCTCGACCACCGGCATCACAAAGGCACTGGCCGAGGTTGTGAATGCCTCGTCCGCCTCTTTGGCCTCGTCGATGGTGAACAGACGCTCTTCCACCACCATCTGCGCCTCAGCCGCCATCCGCAGCACGGCCTTTCGGGTAATACCGTGCAGGATATCGTTGGACAGAGGGCGGGTAACAATCTTGCCGTTCTTGACGAAATAGGCGTTGTTGCTGGTGCCCTCGGTCACAAAGCCGTCCTCGACCAGCCATGCGTCGTCGCACCCCGCTTTCTTGGCCATCATCTTGCCCATCGACGGGTAAAGCAATTGCACCGTTTTGATGTCGCGGCGGCCCCAGCGGATGTCTTCGATCGAGATGATCTTGGCACCTTTCCTTGCCGCCGGGCTGTCAGCCAGCCCGGGCTTGTTCTGCGTGAACAGAACGAGGCTGGGCTTGGTATCTGCCGACGGAAACACGAAATCCCGGTCGCCATCGCTGCCGCGCGAGACCTGCAAATAGACCAGACCTTCCTCGATGCCGTTCAGCTCGATCAGCTTGCGGTGGATTTCCAGCAGTTCATCCTTGGTGCAGGGCTCGGCCATCTCAAGCTCGTCCAGCGAACGCTTCAGACGGAC
The DNA here is from genome assembly GCF_017872555.1 of Ruegeria sp. HKCCSA071. Lineage (GTDB taxonomy): Bacteria > Pseudomonadota > Alphaproteobacteria > Rhodobacterales > Rhodobacteraceae > Ruegeria. The sequence goes on along the minus strand of NZ_JAEDOX010000009.1, from coordinate 53,822 downwards.
TGAGTGACCTTCGAAGTCGATCAGCTTGCCGTCCAGCACACTTGTGACTTCGTAAACCGCGTCCGCAAACAGGAAGCCACGGTCAAAAATTGAAACCTTGGCCTCAGTCTCGGGCAGGTATTCGCCATTTACGTAAACGGTACGTGTCATGTTCGTCTCCTCAGCCCCAAAGTGCGGCCGCAGGCGGGTGCACTCCGGCGTCGTCAAAATTCAGCGGGGTGTCGCGGTCTTCGGCCAATAGAAGCGGGCCGTCAAGGTCCGTTACCATCGCACCCTGTGCCAGCAATGTCGCAGGCGCCATGGCAAGCGAGCTGCCAACCATGCATCCCACCATTATGTCATAGCCTTCGGCAACTGCCGCCGTGCGCAACTCCAGCGCCTCGGTCAAGCCCCCGGTCTTGTCGAGCTTGATGTTGATGACATCATATTTACCCCTCAGTTTGGGCAGGCTGGCGCGGTCATGGCAGGATTCGTCAGCGCAGACTGGCACCGGGCGCTTCATTCCGATCAATGCGTCGTCATCTCCCGCGGGCAAGGGCTGTTCCACCAACGCCACGCCCAGCCGCACCAGATGCGGGGCGAGGTCGGCGTAAACCTCGGCCGACCAGCCTTCGTTCGCATCCACAATGACCTTGGACTTCGGAGCACCGGCGCGCACAGCTTCAAGCCGGGGCATGTCATCGGGCGTGCCCAGCTTGATCTTCAGAAGCGGGCGATGCGCGTTCGCGGCCGCCTGCGCCTGCATTGCCTCGGGTGTGTCCAGCGACAATGTATAGGCGGTGATCTCGGGGCCGGGCTTGGGCAGACCTGCCAGGTCCCAGGCGCGCTTGCCAACACGTTTGCATTCCAGATCCCACAAGGCGCAATCCACGGCGTTCCGCGCGGCGCCTGCGGGCAGCAGATCCATCAGTGACTGGCGGGTGACATCCGCGGGCAGACCGGCAATCTCGCCCTCAACAGACTCGAGCGTTTCGTCATAACGCGCATAAGGAACGCATTCGCCCCAGCCCTGATGAGTTCCGTCCGAAACCCGAACCGTCAGCACCTTTGCTTCGGTCCGCGACCCGCGCGAGATGGTGAAGACCTGCGCCAGCCGGAACACATCGCGAGAAACCTCAATATGCACGCACCCGTTCCTTCATCTTTTCCCAAATACTCACGCCGGAGGCGGAACAGCCCCGCCACCGGCGCGTTGTTCAGATCACATTGCGGCCAGCGCGTCCACCAGCTTACCGGCACCGAAGCGGAACGGGTCGGTTGCGGGCAGACCCAACTCTTCCTCGACCTTGGCCAGATAAGCCTTGGCGTCGTCTTCGCTCAGGTTCTGCGTGTTGACCGACACACCCGCAACCTGACAGGCCGGATTTGCAATCCGCGCCAGCGGCAGGGCCGTGTCACGCAATTGCGCCAGTGTCGGCAGGGAATACTCGGGCAAACCACGCATATGGGTCCGGGTCGGTTCGTGGCACAGGATCAGTGCGTCGGGCTGCCCGCCATGGATCAGCGCCATGGTCACACCCGAGTAAGAGACATGGAACAGCGACCCCTGCCCTTCAATGTGGTCCCAGTGATCCTCGTCATTGTCCGGTGTCAGATATTCGACCGAGCCAGCCATGAAGTCTGCAATGACCGCGTCCAGCGGAACACCCTGCCCGGTGATCAGGATGCCTGTCTGACCTGTGGCACGGAAGGTGGATTTCATGCCGCGCTTGCGCATCTCGGCATCCATCGACATCGCCGTGTACATCTTGCCCGCCGAGCAATCGGTTCCGACCGCGAGGCAACGCTTGCCTGTGCGCTTGCGGCCATTTGCGATCGGGTATCCGACAGTCGGCACACGCACGTCATGCAAGGTGCAGCCATGCGTTTGTGCCGCGGCAACAAGATCGCCTTCATCGCGCAGCAGGTTGTGCAAGCCCGACGCCAGATCAAAGCCCATTTCCAGCGCTTCTATCAGAACTTCTTTCCAGGCCTTGCTGATCACACCGCCGCGGTTCGCTACGCCAATCACCAGCGTCTTGGCACCGGCTTCTTTCGCTTCGGTCAGGGTCATGTCAGTCAAGCCCAGATCGGCCTTGCAGCTATCCATTCGATACTGGCCCACGGCGTTTTCCGGACGCCAGTCCTTGATCCCAACAGCCACTTTGGCCGCCAATTGGTCGGGCGCATCGCCCAGAAACAGCAGGTACGGTGTCTCGATCATCGCGGTCACTCCTTTGATTCCGGGGCAGGCTAGAGAAGCGGTAACACGAGCGCTTCGCGTTCTAGTCCGTCAACTACGACCTATGCGCGAGATTCTTGCGCAGTGTTATCAATGTGCGCAAAAATCTTCGAAGTTTTCAAAATGATTAAACTTTAGTCACCCCACTCGGGTTGTTTGAAGCTTCTTTCTGCGACCGCATTGCCGCAGATGCACAATCACCCTTGCACCACGCCACGCAATTTAATACCTCATTGAGCAGAAAAATCGCAATTTCATTACTCAGACGAGGTCCTGATGAGCTTTCGCATCCAACCTGCCGCACCGGCGCGTCCCAATCGCTGTCAGCTGTTTGGCCCGGGGTCGAACACCAAACTGTTCCCGAAGATGGCAGCATCCGCTGCGGATGTGATCAACCTCGATCTTGAAGACTCAGTTGCGCCTTCTGACAAGGATGCGGCCCGCGCCAATGTCATCGAAGCGCTGAACACCGTGGACTGGGGCAACAAATACATGTCCGTTCGCATCAACGGATTGGACACCCCGTATTGGTATCGCGACGTTGTCGATGTACTGGAACAGGCGGGCGACCGTCTGGATCAGATCATGATTCCCAAGGTCGGCTGTGCGGCAGATGTCTATGCGGTGGACGCACTGGTCACTGCTATTGAACGCGCCAAAGGTCGCGCCAAACCGATCAGCTTCGAAGTTATCATCGAATCCGCGGCTGGCATCGCTCATGTCGAAGAAATCGCGGCCTCCTCGCCCCGTTTGCAAGCTATAAGCCTGGGAGCTGCGGATTTTGCTGCCTCGATGGGGATGCAAACCACCGGCATCGGTGGCACGCAGGAAAACTATTACATGCTGCACGAGGGTGCGAAACACTGGTCGGATCCATGGCACTGGGCACAGGCGGCCATCGTCGCCGCGTGCCGCACCCATGGCGTGCTGCCAGTCGACGGGCCCTTCGGTGACTTCAGCGATGACGAGGGGTACATTGCACAGGCCAAACGCTCGGCCACGCTGGGCATGGTGGGCAAATGGGCCATCCATCCAAAGCAGATCGCGCTGGCCAATCAGGTCTTCACCCCGTCGGAGGAAGCCGTGTCAGAGGCCCGCGAAATCCTCGCAGCGATGGAGCAGGCCAAAGCCAATGGCGAAGGTGCGACAGTTTACAAAGGACGTCTGGTCGACATCGCGTCGATCAAGCAGGCCGAGGTGATCGTGGCACAGGCCGAACTGATCGCGGCCAACGGCTGAGAAATAAAAAAGGCGCCCGACCCGGCGCCTTTTTCAATTGTTTTCTGGCGTCACCGCCCAAAAACAGCATTCGGCGTCCAGGTGAACCTTTCGCCCTTTTTACCCGACTTCATCATCAGGCAGGATGTTCCAAGCTTCTGGAAATAGATGATCTTGAGCGGGTACCACCCGGCCCTGGGCACTTCGACTTCGGTCCGCTGGTTGGCCTCGCACCCCTGAATGCCCGTGACATAGCCAATATTCTGGCCTCCGACGAATGCTTCTATCCCGTCATTCGACCAGGTTTCCAACTCGTAAATCCCCGGCGAATCGAACCGCATGTACCCCGTAATTTCGGCAGCAACATTATAAGCGCTGTCGAAGGTCATAACATCGTCACCCTGACTGGTGTCCCTGTAATCCAAACCCCGCAGCGGTTGCCCAGGCTGTGCTTTGGACAACATGCTTTTTGCCTGACTCAGATCGCGGATCTTCTTGTGTTGATTACCTGTACCAACATACTTCACATTCAGCCCCGCCTTCGGAGAAGGCTGCGGGTTGGCAGGTTGCAGTTTAAGCGGGGCAGACAAGGTGGCCCCGGCAACCATTGACAAGGCAACTGCGGTCACCACTGTTCGAACGCGTTTCATCGTATTCTCCCTGTTTGCGTGCCGTTATGGCTGTGCATATCCCCTGGCAACGTCATTTCCACGACATTAGGGCGTGAATTTTCGCCCTGCAAGAGAGTGTGCCTTCACAATTCAAGACGTCACGCCCGAAAATTCTTGGGGGAATCCATGACCACATAGGATGTGATCGAGGTGACATGCGGCAACGTCCCCAGCACCTCGGTATGGAAGGTCTTGTAAGACGGCAGGTCTGCACATTCGACCCGCAGCAGGTATTCGATTGTTCCCGTGATGTTGTGACACTCGACAACTTCCGGGGCTTGTTGGAGCGCACGTTCAAACCCCTCCTGCGCGGCCTTCGTATGCTCGCCCAGCCCTACACCAATATAAGCGACAAAGCCGATACCCATCGCCGCCGGGTCCAGCACCGCGCGATACCCCGTGATCACCCCGGCCCGCTCAAGTTCTTGCACGCGGCGCAGGCAGGCCGAAGGGGAAAGGCCTACACGCTCGGCTAGGTCGAGATTGCTGATCCGTCCGTCACGGGTCAGTTCCTGCAATATATGGCGGTTTATTCTGTCATTTTTCATCATTAATTGCACAAATACAGGAAACGCGCACATAAAAGCAATTTCATTTGCCGCAGAGCCGACAATACTTCGCTCCATGACTTATGACATCCTTATGGCCCTGATCGCTTTTGCCTTCGTAACCTCGATCACACCGGGGCCGAACAACCTGATGCTGATGGCTTCGGGGGCGAATTTCGGCTTTCGACGCTCGATCCCGCATATGTTGGGCATTGGGCTCGGCTTTACCTTCATGGTATTGCTTGTCGGAGCCGGTCTGGTGCAGGTTTTCGACCGGTATCCCGTCAGCTATACAGTGCTGAAAATCCTGTCGGTTATCTATCTGCTCTATCTGGCCTGGAAGATTGCACATGCCGCGCCGGCAAACAGCGCCGAGGCGACCGGCGTGCCGATGACATTCTTGCAAGCCGCAGCGTTTCAATGGGTAAATCCAAAAGCCTGGACCATGGCCCTGACCGCCGCCACGGCCTATACGCCTGATCGGACGATGTATGCGATTGCCATCGTTGCGTTTGTCTTCGGAGCCGTCAACTTACCATCGGTCAGCACATGGACCGTTTTAGGACAGCAGATGGCACGAATGCTAACGAACCCGCGCAGATTGGTCATATTCAACTGGACAATGGCTGTGCTGCTTGTGGTTTCGCTCTATCCCGTGCTTTGGCAGGGGTGAATTTCCTCAAAGGTCGATATCAGCGATTGTTTTGCTGGGCATGTCGGGACTGTGCTGGCAAGCAAATGAATCTCTCAATCTGATCAACGGCTTTTGACATGAACGATGCCGCTTCAGTCTCATCTAGTTGCATCTGAGGCCAGCCAGCGGCATATAGCTAGGAAATTTCACGCAGATGAGGCGTCATGACCCAGTATCTGGATTTCGAAAAACCGCTTGCCGAGATTGAAGGCAAAGCTGAAGAACTGCGCGCGTTGGCTCGTGCCAACGAAGAAATGGATGTGGCCGAAGAAGCCGCCGCGCTGGATGCCAAAGCCTCCAAGCTGCTGGATGAACTCTATCGCGACCTGACACCCTGGCGGAAGTGCCAGGTGGCGCGTCACCCGGAACGCCCGCATTGCAAGGATTACGTGGACGCACTGTTCACCGAATTCACCCCTCTGGCCGGTGACCGGAACTTTGCCGATGATTTGGCCGTTATCGGTGGTCTTGCCCGCTTTAACGATAAGCCGGTGATGGTGATCGGCCACGAGAAAGGCAGCGATACCAAGTCGCGTATCGAACGTAATTTCGGGATGGCCCGCCCCGAGGGCTATCGCAAGGCCGTGCGTCTTATGGAGATGGCGGGGCGTTTTGGACTGCCTGTCATTACCCTGATCGACACCGCCGGTGCCTATCCCGGCAAAGGGGCCGAGGAACGCGGCCAATCCGAGGCGATTGCCCGGTCGACTGAGATGTGCCTGAAAATCGGCGTGCCGCTGGTTTCGGTCATCATCGGCGAAGGCGGCTCGGGCGGCGCTGTGGCGTTTGCGACCGCGAACCGCGTGGCGATGCTGGAGCATTCGGTCTATTCGGTGATCTCGCCGGAAGGCTGCGCATCGATCCTGTGGAAAGATGCCGAAAAAATGCGCGAAGCGGCCGAGGCACTGCGTTTGACGGCTCAGGATTTGCACAAGCTGGGCGTATGTGACCGGATCATCCCGGAACCCAAGGGTGGTGCACATCGCGATCGTCCGGCAACGGTTGAGGCGGTGCGCAAGGCCATCACCACCATGTTGACTGAACTGGACGGCAAGGATGGGGCGGCCCTGATAAAGGACCGCCGTCAGAAATTCCTTGATATCGGATCTAAAGGGCTGGCGTCGTAACCGTCAGCCACCCAACCTGCGCAACAACGCAACCGAAGGCTCACCTGTCACGGGCAGGCCATTGGCGCTTTGATACGCGCTGATGGCTGTGGTGGTGTTGTTTCCGATCACGCCGTCTGCACCTTGCGTGTCATACCCCGCAGATGTCAGGCGGCGCTGCAATTCCTTGCGGTCGTCCAGTGTCAGCCCGTTTGCATCCGGCCCGAACGAGGCCTGAAACGGCGCGCCGCCCGCGATCCTGTCCGCCAGATGACCGACACCAATCGCGTAGCTGTCCGAGTTGTTGTAGCGTTTGATCACCTGGAAATTGCGGAACACGGCGATGCGGGGGCCAGGTTTTTGCGGCTGCAATATGGCCACCGGAGTACCGGAAACGGTTCCGGCCTCTCCGCCCCAGGGTTGGCCCCGCACCCAACCTGCACGCGAAAGATAAGCAGCGGTCGAAGCCAGCGAATCTGTCGGGTCGTCTGACCAGATGTCGCGCCGCCCGTCGCCGGTGAAATCCACGGCATAGGCAAGATACGAGGTCGGAATGAACTGCGTGTGCCCCATCGCCCCGGCCCAACTGCCAGTCATCTTAGCGGGCGTGGTATCGCCGTTCTGAAGGATTTTCATCGCCGCGATCAGCTGGCTTTCAAAGAACTGCCCGCGTCGGCCATCATAAGCCAGCGTAGACAGCGCCGATACAACGGGCACATCACCGCGGCGCGCACCATAGCGGCTTTCCAGCCCCCAGACGGCCACCACGATTTCCTTATCCACGCCATATTGCGCCTCGATCCGCGACAGGGTGCCGTTATGTTGCCGCAGCATCTGCTGCCCGGTGCTGATCCGCTCGTCCGACGCCGCGATGGCAAGGTAATCTTCAAGGCTGCGCTTAAATTCGACCTGATTTCGGTCGCGTTCTATTACGTCGGGCAAATAACCGGCCCCCTGAAAGGCGCGGTCAACGGTTGTCCGGGAAATTCCCTGCGTCGTTGCCCTGCCCTTGAAACCGGCAACCCAGGCATCCCACCCGGCATTGGGAACTGCCCGCATCCGGGATGCAGGCGTGCCGGACGGAGCGGTGCCACCCGTGCAGGCGGCCAAAAGCGTCGATCCGAGGCAAATGGAAAAGGTCCGGCGAGTAATCATGGTTTGGGTCTGCTCTTGTTTGCGATTTGCCGCAAGAATAACCCAGCCGGGTTGCGCAGGCCAGAACCGTGACACCTTGGAAAGGCGCTGTGTCGATGTCGGCAGGAAGCCGCTCAGCTGACCAGCAAACGCAGCCCTTGCGTCACATCCGAACGCACTGCCAGCCGCAAGCCTGGCTCGTCGCCTGCCTTGAGCGCGGCGATGATCAGCTTGTGATTGTGTGGCGGCTCTGCGCGTCTGAGACGCCCATAAAGCGCCCGCATCGTCGGCCCAAGCTGTAGCCAAACGGTTTCGGCAATGGCCAGCATCGCAGGGGCCTGAGCGCGCAGATACAGGGTTCGGTGAAATTCCAGGTTCGAGCGGATATAGCCAACCGCATCCCGTTTGGTCACCATCTCGGCAACCGTCATGTTGATGCTCTGCAACCGGTCGATCAGGGCCATGTGTGCCCTGGGCAAGGCCCGGCTTGCCAGTTCGACCTCAAGCAATGCGCGCAAGGCAGCCAGTTCCTCAATCCGGTCATTCGTCAACTCCGGGGTCGAAACCCGGCCCGATGTGGACAGGAACAATGCCCCTTCTGCGGCCAGGCGGCGCACCGCCTCTCTCGCCGGGGTCATTGAAACACCGAATTCCTTGCCGATGCCCCGAAGGGTCAGGGCCTGCCCCGGTGCCATCTCACCATGCATGATCCGGGATCGCAGCGCCCGGTACACCCGGTCATGTGTTGCGGTCTGGGTTTCGGAAGGGCGCGCGTTCAACATTTGCTCATGTGATCACAAAAAAACACCACGTCAACTCGGCTCTGTGTCAAATCTGTAGCGATGCAACTCGGCCCCGTTGTCACGCAACCAGCGGCGGGGCGACTGATACGGGCCAAAGATCTTTTCAACCTGCGCCCAGAAGGCGGGCGAGTGGTTCATCTCGGCAAGATGTGCCACCTCATGCGCAGCGACATAGTGCAACACGTCAGGAGGCGCCAGAATAAGGCGCCACGAAAACATCAAACCGCCATGCGAACTGCATGATCCCCATCGCGACCGCGTGTCACGCAGGCTGAGTGTCGTATACGAACGCCCTAAGATAGCTGCATAATCATCGCAGGCTCCGGTCAACCGGTCCCGCGCCAATTCCTTGAGATAACGGGCCAGCCTGCGGGCCTCGGCCCCTTTGGGCACGGCAACCTCATCTGCATCCAGCAAAACCCGCCGCCCGGTTGCAGGGACGATTCGGCGCGTTTTACCCTCGATCGGGATCACCTGCCCAAACTGCACGGTGGCCATATCCGGCCGACCCTGCAGATGCTGCCGGATCCACCCTTCCTTGGTCCGGGCGAAGCTCAATGCCTCGGATTCCGGCACACCGGTCGGGTAAGTCAGCGTGACGCGCCCATCCAGCTGGGAGATTCGTAGACTGATGCGCCGTGCCCGGGCCGATTTGCGCAATCTCAGCGGCACTGGCGGTGTCCCTGGCAATGCGTGCTCTCCCATATCGCGACCTCTCTTGCGCAAAGACTTTGACAGTGCCCTCTGCCTGTGGCAGGTGAGCTGAATCATTTAAACGACTCACCTGATATCAAGGGGATTTGACATGCCCAAGGAAGAATGGGGCGTAAAGCGTGTTTGCCCGACAACCGGTAAGCGGTTTTACGACCTGAACAAGGACCCGATCATCAGCCCCTACACTGGCGAGATCGTGGAGCTTGAAACATCCAAAAGCCGTATGATCTCGGCGGATGCAGAAGACGCAGCTTCGGTCAAAGCGCGTGAAAACGCATCTGAGGACGATCTGGTTCTGGACGACGAAGACAATGTCGACGTGGATTTGGATGACGATCTGCTGGACGATGATGACGATGACAATGATGATGTTTCTCTGGACGACATCACCGACATGTCATCAGAAGACGATAACTGACCAAGTAAAAGGCGATCCCCTGGGGTCGCCTTTTTCACCTGAGGGGCAGCTCGGGTGGAATTTCGCGCCCAATTCAAATTTTGGACTTGCACTCACTGCCGCTGTCTCCTAAACGTCCGTCCACCGTACCGACGGTACCGTGATGGGGCCTTAGCTCAGTTGGGAGAGCGCTTGCATGGCATGCAAGAGGTCAGGGGTTCGACTCCCCTAGGCTCCACCAAAACCTAACAATACAACTAGATAGCAAGCATTAGAGCGGTGTGACACACAGGTGTGACACAAAATGAAGCTGCATGCGTATCTCTCACGGTCCAGACACGGCATATATTACTTCCGTTGGCCACTGCCCGACACAAGCCCAAAGTCCCACACTAGACCAAGCACCACACGTCGGACCCTTCGGGTAAAGGACAGACTGACGGCATTGGCCTGGCGACTAATGGACATCATCTAGTCAGACCGGTTGCCTGCGGGTGCCTACGTGCAGAATAACTTACTCAGATGTCCCACAATGAGCCTCATGAACGACGTCATTGTGTGGTCCATAACACTCTTCTGCCACGTGGCCATGCCAGTCACCGTGGTGATGCCTGCCCGTACAACCGGCAATAGCTACTAGTACGGCCAAAAGCGTAACCGCTATCCGGGGTGTATTTATGCTATGGCTCTCATCCATTTGCGAAGCACCTTTCTAACAATTTGGCAATCGACGCTATGACACAGGTCAACGCACAACCACAGCGTCGCCCACATCACTGCAGTTAGGGAGTTATTAAGACGGCCCTTCTCGTATTGCTGTCTAGGAAAAAGGGGAAGCTTCAATCAATTGACCGAACAAAAGCTGGTCGTGATCCGAAAAACCAAAGGGCTGGCGTTGTCATACTTATTCTCGTGCGGTAGCGTCCCAAACCATGGTCATCCGACGATACTCACTTTTGCTACTCGCTGGCATTCTGGTCATCCTGTCCGGGCTTGGTGGCGTGGCTCATGCGCGATCGGATGGCTGCATCGGTCTTGGCTGTGAAAGCCACATGCAATTAACGGAACACGCTTCCGTGGCGAATAATAGCATCGATAAATCGACCCTACACAGCCACCATGACCCGGACAGTTCAGGAACCAGCGAGTGTAATCCCTCAATCTGCCAAGCAGTTATTTTGCTTGCCCAGAACAAAGAAGCCGCGCAGGACCAACGTGAAATTGATCCAGAGTTCCAGATTGGAGCCCAAGCCAAACCGATTGAACCAGATAACCCATACAAGCCCCCTGACCTTTGAAGCAGCGTAGATCCTTGCGAACATCTGCGACCTGCGCGTGCCGCTGTTCGCAATGAACCGCAGCACTATCAGCTTCAAAAAGTCAGGATTACTCCATGAAAAAAAGTTACTTACTCATCGGCGTTTGCACTGTCGCTGCCGTCGCCGCTTTCATAACGCTTCGGCCCGGTTCAATCGAAGAGACCGCGCCGCAGGAGGCACTTGAAGGCGATGCTATGGTCGCAATTCAAATGCCGCCAATCGAGGGCAATGCCGTAATCGGTCAGCGTGTCTTTGATGCCTCCTGCGCTACTTGCCACGGCGTCAACGCGGTCGGAGTAGATGGCGCAGGACCGCCTCTGATCCACAAGATATACGAGCCCAGCCACCACGCTGACGAAGCCTTTCAGAGGGCGGTTTCACAAGGTGTAAGAAGCCATCATTGGCAGTTTGGTGACATGCCGCCGGTCGAGGGATTGACGCGAGGTGACGTTGCCATGGTGATCGCGTACATTCGTGAAATTCAACGTGCCAACGGAATAAATTGAGGACAGGACCATGAAAAAGATCATAACGCTCGTAATCATGGCTGCTATTCCCAGCGGGGTACTGGCGCATTCCAAGGCCGAAGAAACGACACCTGCCAACGGGGCTACTGTAACCTCTGTGCCCGCCGAAATCGGCCTCAGCTTCACCAAGGACATCCGGTTGACACGGATTGAGATGGCCCATGAAGAGCACGCGGCGGTACGCTTAGATTTGGGGGACCAAACAAGTTTCCGTCAGGTATTCACGATCCCATTGCCAAGCAATGGAACCGGCACCTATGTCATCGAATGGCGTGGCTTAGGCAAAGACGGCCATGCGATGCAGGGCGAATTTTCCTTTTCCGTGGAATGAGCATGCCAGACATTTGGGGAGTTGTCGCAATCCTCGCAAAGCTGGTGCTCTACATCGGCTTTGCCGGGTCCACCGGGCTTGTCGTCGTTAAATGCCTCTATTCCGAACTAGTCGCGCCGGTAAGCCTTGCGATGAAGCGCCAAGCCTTGGTCTTGGCGTGGCTTTCCCTCGCAGCAACAGTATTTGGCTTCATGCTCCGAGGAGCCGCCTTAACGGGCGGCGTTGACGGCATGGTCGATCCAGAGATGCTTGGCTTGCTTTGGCAGACCTCCGTGGGCGACGTATTTGTTTATCGCCTTGCAGGCGCAGTGTTGATCCTTGTGGGGCTGTCTGTTCCTCGCTTTGGTCTTTGGATCGCGCTGTTGGGTGGCACATTGGCAATGTGGTCCTTCGCACAGATCGGACATGTGCTGGAACTGGAGAGTTTTGGTGTCCAACTCTTGCTGCTGTTGCACCTTCTATGTGTAGCTTTCTGGGTGGGCATCTTTAGCCCGCTGCGAGGTATGGCTCTCATGTCTGAACACCTGACAGATGCCGCTGAACTTGGTCATAGGTTTGGGCAAACTGCTGCATTGGTGGTACCGGCCTTAATCGGTGCGGGCCTATGGATGGCCTGGTTGCTTGTCGGCAATCTCCAAGGGCTCTTGTTCACGGGTTACGGGCAAACGTTAATGCTCAAAGTATTCCTTGTGGCGTTATTGATGGTCCTCGCCGCTGCCAACAAGCTCCGATTTGTTCCGGCCATGCAAAGCGGAGAGGCAATAGCAGCGCAACGCCTCGCCCGATCCATCGAGGTTGAGGCAATAGTCGTATTAGCGGTTCTGGCGACGACGGCGGCACTCACGAGAGTACTAACGCTTCCGAGTTATGGGTAGGTAGAGATGAACAAACACCTGTGTGCACTCGCCATATGCGGCATTGGTACTAGCGTTGCTGCAGATCATGAGTTGTTGGACAGAGACTTAGCGAATGGGCAGAAACTCTATGCAGAGCACTGTGCCTCATGCCATGGAGTTAATCTGGAAGGCCAACCCGACTGGCAAACACCCGACGATAACGGAGTGTTACCTGCACCACCACATGACGTGACAGGGCACACATGGCACCATGATAACAGGCTACTGTTCGAGTATACCAAGCTAGGTGGGGCTGACGCGTTGGCAGTACGCGGTATAAAAGACTTCAACAGTGGCATGCCGGGCTTTGACGGCACCCTGACTAACGACGACATATGGGACGTGCTGGCCTACATACGCTCCACTTGGCCCGACGATGTTCAGCACATGCAGGCCAGCCGCAACCTGCCCCACCAATAGAAGGCAGTAGTCCGGTGTAGGTTTGGGCATGCACAGTTCGACGTAGCCGGTTGTGGACGTATCGCGATTTGATGCCACTCTCTCAGCCAAGCGTCCCTAGCGGAATCCTCAAATATTGATGGCCTGGGAGCGTGTTTCAGGGCGCTTCGGAGCAAGCTCGCCCCACCCGGATCGGGCTTGAGAGCAATCGGATTGCACATCACCAAACGTTTCCATCGCAAGTTATGCCGGGATAGCCCTAGTTTGGAACTTTTGTAGAAGCGAGAAATGCATGGGACTCCAACCCATTTGAACTTTCCCCGATTAGGGCAACCTGCCTTCCAGAACAACTGAGCGTGCAAAGCGTCCCGACCCGTCGAACCATTGTGTAGGCACGATCTCACTCAGGTCTCGGCGTCCGGTCCGTTCATACTGAAACTGAGCGAAAGCCTTGTCGCCTTTCCCATGGGTCTTGTTTGGTTTCGATGGCAACCAATTCGTGTATTTGACCGGCTCTCCGGTGTACCACCGCCAGCCTTTCACGGCATTTTCTTCCTTTGGGTCCTTCCGGAAACCGAAATAGGGGCCAGCCTTGTAACTGGTGTTGGTTCGACTGTCATAGCCTTGTTCAAACAAGGCCGGATCATGGGCGATCATGCGCACCACGAATGCGTTCTCGTCAGCCGATGTCAGGGATGCAAGATCGATGCCACAGCTCTCGGCGAGGCGGCGCGCGTCGTCAATCGAGCCGGAATAAATCATGGCGATGTAGAAGCTGCCCCGGTACTTGCCATAGATGCTTTTCCGCAACCCAAGGCACCTGAGAACCGTTATGATCTCTTCATTCTCACCCAGCATTTCAAGGTCATCCGGCATTTGACGCACGGCAAATGGATTGCTGACAAAACTATCGTCGGCCCCATCCTGCCACTCTATTCGCAAGCTTGCCAGAACGGCCGCATCGACATAGCCCGTCGGATCAAGTCCACTGGCCTCCTGCAAAGCCTTTAGTCCCGCCCGCGTCTTCGGTCCGAATGCGCCGTCCGGCACACCGACCTCGAAACCGGCGGTATTGAGCGCCTCTTGCAGTTGCTGTTTCCGTTCGCGGCCCGGTAAAAGGAAATCCTCCATTGTGGACAGATGGCCCTGTTTCTTCAGCCACTCCGGCGTGATCTCGGCCATGCGCCCCAGAATCTTAGGCTCGACGATGGTGGCCGCCCGGTACTTGCCAGCGACCAGCGACCAGCCACGCATGGTGTTCACTTTCATCGCGGCGCTGATTGCAGTGTCACGGGTCGCAAGGGGGCGCACGGCGGAGGGCATGGCCGTCTGGTCCGCAGGTGCCACCATTGCCACCTGTTCGACCTGTGGCACAAGGTAAATGTCTTCGCCAGGCAGTGAGCCATATGTAAATGGCTCCTGGAATCCATCCGTAAGCTCCACCACCCGATCGCGCACCCGGCGAAACATTTTCCCAAGCTCCAACCCCGGCTGTTCGATATGTTCCAAAAGTGCCGTCGCATAGGGGCTGTTCCGACCGCCCCCGTCCTGCGCCAGCGTTCCGCCACGCGCGGCATAGCCCACGACAACCCCACCGGGTTCCACTGCGGCCAGCCCACGCCCGATCGACCGAGTGGCCGACGCGCGCGACATCTGCGCAACGAAAGGATTGTTGCGGCAGGCATCGACCAGAACCAGCTTCAGCCCCGGCGTATCGGCAATCGAATTCACGATTGCATCCAGACGGATGGCCTCGAAGTCGACGTCGCGGTCGCTTTTCAGGGCCGCACTCACCGGGATCAGGTAGTTGGTGTTCTCGATCTCAATTCCGTGGCCCGCGAAATAGACAAGCGCCACATCGGCCCCTGCGGCGGTTTCGGTAAAGTCCCGAAGTGCGATGCGCATACCGTTGTAATCCAGGTCCAGACCCGTGGTGACCTCGAACCCTATACGTGCCAGCGATATCGAGATGTCCTGAGCATCATTGACCGGGTTCTCCAGACTCGAGACATGCTGATAAGCGGAATTGCCAATAACCAGAGCCACGCGTCTTTCCGTCGCCGCAGAGGCTGCCGCTGTCAGGGTGCAGATCAGCGCAAGGACCAGCAGAACGCAGCGCAGAGCCAGACCTGAAAAAGACCAGTTTATCATCAAGCGTCCCCCGCGTGTCGGCCGAGGGGCTGGAGCGTGTCCTATGGCAGCGAAATGCCAGCAGACCGGACAAGGCTCGCAAACCCCGCATTCCGGTTGACCCTTACTTTACCCGACAACTCGATTTCGACAAAGGGTCGCAGGGCATCGAACCATAATCCCTCGGCGGCCAAGGCCGACACATCCTCTGCGGCGGGCTCTGGGGCGGTGACCCGTTCCACGTAAGTCGTTACCGTCGCGATAACGGTCCCCGCCTCAGGTTCCGCCAAAACGACTGTCCAGACATAGATACTCCCCGGCTCCAGCACGAATTCTGAGCGCGACAGGTCAAGCGCGTAGAACCCTTTTCTGAACCGACCTTTGCCGGAAATACCGACCCCATTCTGCGGCGCTCCGATCGGGGCCAACTGTGCGGTCATCTGACCTGAAAAGTTTTCAGCCAAGTGCCAGATCAGTGGGGGTTTACCTAATGTAGTCACACCGCCGCCAGCCGGTGCCAGCACGGCCAGCACACCAGCCTCTTGCCCGACATCGCGGGTGGCAGCACCGACGCGGTCCGCCGGGGCACCGATGGTGGGCGGAATGAAGATGACCTCGTCTGGATCAGCCTGCTGACTGCCTTCGCTTTCTTGCGCCGACAGATCAATGGTCGAGCCCAGAAGCAGCAGCAAACCGGTTATCAAAGCGCCAAGAGTGTTTCCCGAACATGCCGGTGTCATCATTACGATGCCCCCTTCTGTGCAGATCCTGTGAGCAAGAATAACCCAATTTCCCGCGACTTGTCGTCGTGTATGAGGTGTCCGACCGGCTGAAACATGAAATCGCCTCCGACGAGTTCCCGAAGATCAGCACTGGCACAGATCGTGGTTGCCGACGTTCCTCTGTCTTGCAACGCCTTTCCGAATGCCTCGATACGGGCTGCGACGTTCACTGTGTCGCCCATGATGTTGTATTGAAGGCTGCCCGCGCTGCCCAACGTGCCGCCCAAAACCACACCACTATGGAGCCCGATCCGCAGACCATAAGGTGCCAACAGACCACCTTCTGCATTCAGTCTGTCAATCCGGTCAGAAATTTGCAGTGCCGTCCGGCAGGCCGCGACAGCGTCCTTTTGGATGTCCTCTTCGGCTGTTCGAGGCAGCGGCGCACCGAACACCACCAGGATTCCGTCACCGGTGAACTTCTCAATGAACCCGCCGTTTTCGCGCGCGACCTGGCTCATCACATCCAGAATTCGGCTTGTCCAATCCATGAAGGCTCCCGGCTCGGCCGAGCCGCCGACGGTCGTCGAGCCTGCCAGATCAGCAAGAAGGACACTGACGCGCAAGCGACGGGGGCGCGGTTTACCGCCAGCAAAAAGGATATCACGCGCGTTCCATATCTCGGCTGTGAGTTCCGGGGACAGATGATCCGAGAACAGTTTGGCGATGGCCTGGCGTTGCCGACGCGAGATGATCCCGACGGTGAGGAGAACTAAGAGAAAGGCGGTAAACCAAGCAACCGATGTCGGAACGACCGGCAACCATAGTCCACGAGACAACAGGGTCGAAAGCGCTGCTCCGATAGCGATGGCAAGGCCTGGTCCAAGTAGTATGACGGTCAGCACAGTGCGCGACAGAACGCCAGCTAGTGCCCCGAATAATGCGCCGGCGAATATTATCGCCAAGTGCGCACTTTGCCCGGGGCTGCGCATCGGTTCGCTGCGGCCCGCAGCATAATCGATCAATTGCTGGGTGGTGGCTGCATGCACCAATACGCCATAGCTGAATGGCGTCTGTGGCGGGTTGTTCAGCGGTGTGCGAAAATCGTCTTTGATCGACTTGCTAGTAACCCCAATCAGGGCGACCTTTCCTTCGATCATGTCAGCGTCTGCTTGTCCGGAGAGCAGGTCGCGGGCCAGTACGATTGGGGCCATCGGCAATGCATTGGTGTAATCCAGCAGCACCTGATAGCCTGTATCATCCAGCCCGCGATAACTGCCGAACCCGTCTTCCAGCCGTCGCACCGGCGTCTGACCAAACAACAGGGTCCGGGAATCGTCCGGCCAGGCTTTCAGGCTGTTTTGACCCGTGGCGCGCAGGGCCAACTGTGTGCTGAACGCCAAAGAAATGCGATCGGTGCCGCTGACCAGCAGAATACCGCGCCGGGCGACACCATCCGCGTCGACAGGGATATCAGCAAACCCCACGCTGCCGTCGTTTTGCGCGAAATCCGGCGCCTCGATACTCAGCCCGCCTCGATCGTTCAGTTTCACAACCCAGATCGCATTGGTCTTCAGGAACGCCGCTTCGAGTTGCTGCCGCCCCTCGATCACCTCGTTGTCGCGATAGATGTCGATACCGATTACAGCGGCGCCCGCCGACGACAGTGCGTCGATAATGTTCGCAACCTGACCATCTGAGAGGGGCCAGCCCCAGGTGCGCAAGTCCTCGTCATCGACCGCGACCACGACAACATCTTGTGCCAACGCATCGCTGGCCCTGCGGGCCAAAACCCAATCGTAGTGTGCAAGCTCGGGCCGCTGCAGGTAACCTTCAGAACGAAGGCCAGCGAGGATCGTGAAAACTCCAAGCGCGGCAAGACCCGCCACCAAAAGCGCCTGCACCGGACTAAGAAGCCTTCTGTTCATCTTACAAGTTTGCAGTTGTTCGAAGGTAAATAGCAACTTACGTTCGTTGTTTTCTCAAAACCAGCCGAGAGATTGGAGGGCTGAACGCCGCTCAACCCGTGTCTTTGAGGGTGAACTTCACAAGGCGGACTTTTGAGGAACCTGCTAAAGCTATCGGTTCAGGGGCGAGAAATTGACTCTGAAATCGGCTGCCACTCGATTACGGTTCAGCTTGCAGGTCAACGCGGTGCGCATTGCCTAGGCGCAGGAACTCAGGATTGGTTTGCATGCCATGTTGTTTCTCTTTTGTGGTAAAATTTCAGGTCACTAAGGCTGAACATGTCCGCGACAGGCGCGCAGAGTCTTTCTTTGCCCTGACGTCGTTGGCTTGATCCAAAGCAAAGCCCACGGTTCAGCAGCAGTATAGAGGAATACCCGCAGCGAGTTTTCAGGCGGTGAATAATGAAGAAAAACTCATTGATTTTTCTTGCTTTGGCTGCGCTCGCGATGGTGGGCGTGGTGGTCTATTCCCTGGTCTCTGAAAATGGAAGCCAGTTGCCTGATGGATTTGCGCAGGGGAATGGTCGGATCGAGGCCGAGCAGATTGAAATTGCGCCAACCTTAGCCGGACGTGTCGAAAGCGTCATGGCGGTTGAAGGCGGTATGGTCGCCACCGGTGACGTGCTGGCCGAAATGGACAGTGATGAGTTGTCCGCAACGCTGGATCGTGCCAAGGCCGAAGTGGCGCTGGCGCATCAGACCAAAGTGGAAGCAGAGGCACTTGTTGTGCAGCGGAAAAGCGAACTGCGCCGGGCCGCGCAGGAGCTTCAGCGCGCAACGGCGCTTCTGACTGGGCAGAATATCTCTGAAACGGTTTTCGAAGAACGCGAAACCATACATCAGGTTGCTGCGGCGGTTCTGGGTGCCGCGCAGGCGCGCGTTGCCACCGCAGAAAGTCAGATTGCGGCCGCAGAGGCCGAAATGCGCCGTATTGAGGCGCTGATCGAAGACAGCTCGCTTTTGGCTCCGACGCGCGGGCGTGTGCTTTACCGGCTGGCGGAACCCGGCGAGGTCGTTGCCGCAGGTGAACCAATCCTGACCCTGCTCAGCCTTGAGAATGTGTATATGGAGGTGTTCCTGCCAGCGCGCGAAGCCGGATTGCTGCCTATTGGCGCCGAAGCTCGCATCGTTCTTGACGCCCTGCCGGACTATTCCATTCCAGCCTTTGTAACCTTTGTCTCTCCTGAAGCACAGTTCACGCCCAAGCAGGTCGAGACATTGGATGAACGCGAACAACTGGTGTTCCGCGTCCGTGTGCGCATCCCCGAGGATCTGATCCAAAGCCGGATTGAGCACGTCAAAACCGGGCTTCGCGGTGTTGCCGTGATCCGGATCGATCCAAACCTTGCGTGGCCAGCCGCGTTGGAACAGGGTATCCCGCCCGAGCTGTTCGAATGACGCCAGAGGCCGACATTGAGATTCGCATTACGGGTGTCACGCACCGGTATCGCAGCAATGTCGCATTGGAGTCTATTTTGCTTGATCTTCCCAAAGGCCAGCTGGTCGGCTTCATCGGACCGGATGGGGTTGGAAAGTCGACACTGCTTGGGTTGATCACCGGTGCAAAGAAACTGCAAACCGGATCGATCAGTGTTTTAGGTGGCTCGATCGACGACGCCGCGCACCGACGCCTTATCTGCCCGGCCATTGCCTTCATGCCACAGGGCTTGGGTCGAAACCTTTATTCTGAGTTGTCAGTACGCGAGAACCTTGAATTCTTTTCAGGGCTATTTGGCCAAGGGCAAGAAGAATGTGACATCCGGACCAATGCGCTGTTGTCGGCAACGGGGTTGGCACCGTTTGAAGACCGGCTTATGGGCAAGCTTTCGGGCGGGATGAAGCAAAAGCTCGGCCTGTGCTGTGCTCTCATACATGATCCGAAGCTGCTGGTTTTGGACGAACCGACAACTGGTGTCGACCCACTCTCACGCCGTCAATTCTGGGCATTGATTAATGCCATTCGGGCAGAGCATCCCCGACTGTCTGTCCTTGTATCCACTGCTTACATGGAGGAGGCGGAAAGCTTTGACCAAATTGTTGCAATGGACGGCGGTCACGTCATCTTTCAAGGCAAACCTGCTGAACTGAAAGGGCAGGACCGGGATCTCGAAACCGCATATCGGCGCTTGCGGGCACACGATGGTTTTAGGTTGGTGTCGGATCAAGCACCTGTACGGCAGATCAACCCGAACCCTGTGATTTCTGCCCGAGGGCTGACACGTCGGTTCGGTGATTTTACCGCTGTCGACAATGTCGATTTCTCGATCCATCGCGGAGAGATATTCGGTTTTCTTGGGTCAAACGGCTGTGGCAAATCCACTACTATGAAGATGCTGACCGGCCTGTTGCCAGTCAGTTCCGGCGAGGCATTGTTGTTTGGCAACCCGGTTGATGCGCGTGATCGCAGGATGCGTCGCGACATCGGCTACATGAGCCAGGCTTTTTCGCTTTATGGCGAGTTGTCCGTCCATCAAAATCTACAGCTTCATGCCCGAATATTTGCAATCCCTGATCGAGAGGAGCGGATAGCGGAATTGACCGAACGTTTTGGCCTGGCGGCCCATCGCGATACACTGGCTGCCGCGCTGCCACTTGGGATCAAACAACGTTTGTCATTGGCGGTGGCGGTTATCCATCGTCCCCGTGTTCTTATTCTTGATGAGCCAACTTCGGGTGTAGACCCCGAAGCACGCGATGTCTTTTGGGCTTTGTTGGTCGAACTATCGCACAAAGACTTGGTGACGATCTTTGTTTCCACCCATTTCATGGCCGAGGCAGAACGCTGCGACCGCGTATCGTTCATGCATGCAGGCCGTGTTCTGGCGGAAGGTACGCCCGCAGACCTGATCGCCGCAGAAGGCACCGGTAGCCTTGAGGAAGCTTTCATTTCAGTTTTGGAGACCGCAGAAAAACCAGCACCTGTCGTGGCACCCAAAGTTGACTTTGCCACCAAGACCAAGGTCACCGGACAAGGCATCGGTCGTGCCCTGACTTACACACGACGCGAAGCGGTTGAAGTGGTCCGTGATCCCGTTCGTCTGGCATTTGCATTTCTAGGCTCGGCGATTTTGATGCTGGTGTTCTGCTTTGGCATATCCCTCGACATAGAAGATCTTGAGTTTGCCGTTCTGGACTTATCTCAAAGCCCGGAAAGCAGGGCCTACACGGAAGAAATATCGGGATCGCCTTATTTCAAGCAGACGCCACCTTTGATCAGCGCCACAGAAGGGCGCAGACGGTTGCAGGCCGGGGACGTTTCGATGGTGATCGAGTTGCCTCCTGATTTCGGGCGCAAGCAGCGCACAGGTGAACCTACCCAAGTGCTGGCAACCGTAGATGGAGCGATCCCCTTCAAGGGGGAAACAGTCGAGGGGTATGTCGCAGGGTTGCACCAGTCGTTTCTCGACGGGCAGTCGAGGACCAAAGGCGAACACGCGGTTGAGATCGCCCGTATTGAACCCCGGTTTCGCTATAACCAGAGCTTTGAGAGCATTGCAGCGATGGCCCCGGCCATGCCCGCCATCCTGCTGATCATGCTGCCTGCCGTGTTGGCTGCGGTCAGCGTCGCACGAGAGCGCGAGCTGGGCTCGGTCGTCAATTTCTACGTGACACCGACAACGCGGCTCGAGTTCCTGATCGGCAAACAGATACCCTATATCATGATTGCCTACGTGAATTTCCTGTTGCTGGCGGCAATGATTATTTTCGTCTTCGATGTGCCGCTTAAGGGCGATCCTCTACCTTTGGCATTGGGTGCGTTTTTGTACGTTTGGGCGACGACATCTTATGGGTTGCTGATCGCAACCATGACATCCAGCCAGGTGGCCGCGACTTTTGCCACTGCTATCGCTTCGGTCGTGCCCACCATTCAGTTCTCGGGCCTCTTGCAGCCCGTATCAACGCTTGAGGATGGTGCGCAGCTTATCGGCTCTCTCTGGCCCTCATCCTACTTCCTGCACCTCAATGTCGGGGCTTTCACCAAAGGGCTGGGATGGGAGGCGCTCGCACCGGACATTTTGGCACTTGCCTGCTTCGGGCCGGCATTGACACTGATCGCCGCGCTTTGCCTTCGCGCGCAGGAGAAATGAATGCAGCGATTGTCCTGCATATTCTGGCTTGGCCTGAAAGAAATGATGAGCCTGCGCCGGGACTGGGTGATGATGGCGCTGTTGGTCTGGTCTTTCACGCTGGCGCCCATGATGGAGGCAACCGGCGTAGCGACCTCGGTCAATAACGCGTCGATTGCATTCTCTGATGAGGACAATTCTCCACTGTCCCGAGCGCTTGCCACAGCATTTTTTCCGCCCGAGTTCCAGCCGGTCGTACAAATCGAACCAGGTAGCGGTCCAGCGCAAATGGACGCCGGAGAATTCATCTTCATAGTTGTTGTTCCACCGGGATTCGAAAAAGACCTGAGGGCAAGGCGCAAGCCTGAAATCCAAGTTCTGATCGACGCCACGGCGATGGAGCAGGCCGGGATCGGTGCCAGCTATATCACCAATATTTTGGGCGCGGAAATTCGCCGCTTTGCAATCGGTGTCGATCTTGTCGATCCACCTCTGGTCGATGTCATCCTAAGAAGCGCTTTCAACCCCAACCGTGATACCGTGCGTTTTGCCGGGATCGTTGCCCTGATCGGACAGATCATGTGGCTTACCACCATTCTGACCGGCGCTGCCATGATCCGAGAAAGAGAGCACGGGACGATTGAGCATCTGCTGGCAATGCCACTGACCCCGTTTGACATTGCAGCAGCCAAGATCTGGGCCAATGCAGCAATTGTCCTGATTGCTGCCAGCCTGTCGCTAACCTTTGTCATGCAGGGTGCGCTGGGAATTGAAATCTCGGGATCAAAAGGACTGTTCCTGTTTGGCACCGCCCTGTTTCTGTTCACCGCGACCGCACTCGGGGTTTTTCTGGCAACGATTGCGCGTTCGATGGCGCAGTTTGCGCTTTTGGTCATGCTAATCGTCCTTCCCATGCTGATGCTGTCCGGCGGAGAGACGCCGGTTGAAGGGCAGCCAGACTGGTTGCAAGTCGGGACGCTACTATTACCATCTCGTCACTATATGGCCGCCAGTCAGGCGATTGTTTTCAAGGGCGCCGGTCTCGAAACAGTTTGGCCAGAGTTCATCTGGATGGCTTTACTGGGCGCTGTCCTGCTGGCAACAAGTCTGGTCCTCTTTCGGAGGTCTGTTGAGTAATTGAGCCAAACCGGTTCTGATTAATACTCAAGGGCGATTTCACAATGTCGCTGGGATGAGTGATTTATTCATATGTGACCGGATGCACGGCCTCCGATCATATATGGAACACAAATTTGGATAAGAACGACAATTTTGTGCAGGCCATCAAATCTCCATTCCGGACTCTCGGAAAGATGGGGTTACTCGACCCGAGAAAGCAGCAGAAAAACAGGTAAGAGATCCTCGAACAATTCTATAGTTCGTTCAATGAGGTTTGGTTCGATAGCAAAGGCAGAGTTGCCCAAATCCGTCCAGACGGTAAAGCCTTTGCGGCGCAATGCCTCTTCGTTTGGATGATCTTTGTTATAACCGGAGGGAACACGTTTCAATTCAGGATCCCCGACCCGGAATCCACGCTTTCGCATCTCAGCGGTTAGCTTGGTCAACTCAGCCCCTTTTGGGCCTGCCATCTCAGTTCGGAAGGCAGCCAACGCTTCCTTTTCATACTGAAACACCCCGCAGCCAAGCGCCATATCGTCGGGCGAGAGCCCAAAGAACCACATCGGCGGCTGATCCGCTTTCCCGTCCGGACTAAACGCAATATGCAGGTGCGCGTTGTAAGGTGTTTTGTCCTTGGAAAAACGGACATCCCGATGAATGCGAAAAATCTTGCTGCTGTGGGTCTGGCCGGTCAGAACACGCAAGGCAGTCGCCATGTCATCCGCGAACTGCCTGCTGGCCTCCTTCAAATGGGTTTCGTAAATTGCCTTGTTGGCTGCAAACCATTCCTTCGTGTTATTGGCTCGCAAATCCCTGAGAAAACCAAGCGCTTCGGGTGAGAAACTTTCAAATTTGGCCATTGCTTTTTCCGTTCAGTCTTTCGCGGGAAGGGCTGCCGCGTGTTCGAGACAAAGGTGCAACCAGCGCAACAAAGCAGCGTCATCGCAATCACTCTCGTCCACGCGGATAAAGCCACCCAGTTTGCGTGAACCGTGAATCACTGCTTGCGCCGTGGGGTCCGCCAGCGCCATGCTTTCGTTTTGCTTGCCCACCCGGAACATGAAACGGCCCAGCCCGTCGTTATGCCGCCGCGCCCCACACAGCATGTTGCCGTTCAAGAAAAAGCAATTGCCACCCATCATACGCTTTTCGGATATGCCCACATGCGCGGCCAAAGCGTCGCGGATGCGGGCGTTGAGGGTCTCATCCACCGGCATCAGCTGGATGCCTCAAGCTGACGGTGGATCGAAGGCGCGAACGGAACATAATCGACGAAGTTTCCGTGGGGCCACATCACGCGCAAGAGCCTGTCGCCCCCATCCCATAGCGGATGGGCACCCGCCCTGAATCGACGCAGGTCAAAAGCAATCGCCAGTGGAATGCACACCCAGACCAATAACGCTGCAAAAACCTGCACGATGTGCGAATATTGTTCCATCTGCGCCCTCCTTTCAGGCAGTTCTCAGGGTCTCATGCTTTCGTAGGTGATCAATGCAAAGCGGGCACCTTGCGGGTCGTTCAGCGTGGCCATGCGCCCGACCCCCGACATATCCATCGCGGGTTGAAGAACTGTGGCGCCTTTGGCTTCGGCCTTTGCAACACTGGCATCCACATCGGGAACTGTGAAGAAGATCGTCCAGCTTCCACGCTCCTCCGGCATTGGTGAAAAGCCTCCGATAGCGGTCTCGCCCACAACTGCGGCTGAATAACTGGACCCATCCTGCATCGGCATATCGCTGATCGTCCAGCCCAGCACATCCTGATAAAAGGATTTGGCCTTGCTCTGATCCGGCCCGGAATGCCCGATCCATCCTGAATTTCCGACAGCCGTCATCTCAAGTATACTCATAGGTACCTCCGTTGGTTACGCCCGCCACATGCGGGTCTGACCCAAGGACGTACGAGGAGTGTGTGCTCCTACAGGCCCTCTAATTCTTTTTGACTGATTTTGATTTTTTCGTTGATCACGTCACATTCCAACGTGGTGGGGGAAAGCGCCAATACGGTTTCAAAGGCGGAAATGGCGGCTTTATGCTCCCCCGCTTCTTGCAAAAGGCCACCTCGCATCGCGTGAAACCAACGATAGTTGGACAACTCCTGTGACAGCGGGTCCATCGCCTGTAGCGCGTATTGTGGACCGTATAGCTTGGCCTGTGCGGCAATCTGGTTGAGCCGGATCACGGGTGTCGGCTGTAATGCGTAAAGGGCGGCGTAGTGGCTTTCTATTAACGCCCAGTTGGTTTCTTTGGATGAGGCAGAACAGGCATGAGCCGCTGCGATTGCAGCCTGGATGATATAGACCCCGCGGTGGCCAATTCGTTGGGCTTTTTGCAACAGCGATGTAGCCTCGGCGATATTCGAACGATCCCAAAGGTCACGGTTCTGATCGTCGAGAGCGACAAGCTTGCCTTCCTCGTCAATACGGGCCCGGCGCCGGGCGTGTTGAAACAACAATAACGCCAGCAGTGCGGCCTGCTCGCCCATTGCAGGGAACAATGCAACTAGAAGACGGGCAAGCCGGATCGCTTCTCTGCACAGCGTGAGCTTGATTTGCTGCGGCCCGGCCGAGGTCGACCACCCTTCGCTGAACATCAGGTAAACCATTGTCGAGACTTCGCCCAACCGGGCTTGCCTTTCAGCCGGGCTTGGCGCTTCAAAGGCGACCGGGTTATTTGCTATCTTCTTTTTGGCGCGAGTAATACGCTGCTCCATGGTCTTGGATTTGACCAGAAATCCGCTGGCAATCTCATCGACGCTCAGCCCCACGACCACCCGCAAGGCGATGGCGATTTGATCCCGCCGATCCAGTTCCGGGTGACAGCAGATGAACAGCAAGCGCAGGACATCGTCCCGCATCTCGTCAGGGTCGGGTGTTTCCGCCGGCATCGGTTGAAACTCTTCTGCGTGGCGCGACAGGATTGCCGCGCGCCGCCGGGATTTGCGTAAATCATCCAGACCCGCATTCCGGGCCGTGGCCAGAAGCCATGCCAATGGATCACGAGGTGCCCCGTCCTGGGGCCAAACCGCCAAGGCTTTCAGGCAGGCGTCGGCAAAGGCCTCCTCTGCGGTGTCCAAATCCCGAAAAACCCGCGTCAGGGCAGCAATGGCGCGCGGGCGTTGTTCAGCGAATGTGGCCTCCAGCCAGTCTGACATGATCTATTCCGACGATATGGCTCCCCCAGCCCAGGCCACAGGCCGAACTTCCAGCTGCGCGACCGGTGAAGAGATCAGTTTTGCATGTTCCAATGCTTCTTCAAGGTCTTTGAAATCAGCGGCGTAAAACCCAAGGAAATTTTCCTTGGTCTCGGAAAACGGGCCATCGGTGATCAGGGGTGCAGCGCCCTCAGACGCGGCTGGTTCGACCATTACCGCTGACGTTGGCGGCATCAGTTTTATCGACACGAACTCTCCGCGTTCCGACAATACCGCTTGCAGGGCGCGATGGCCCGACATCACTTCGTCCTGGCGATCTTTCGGCAATGCCTCGAACACGCCCGGTTCCCCATAAATTGTAATCGCGTAGATCATTATCGCCTCCTTGCGTTGGTCGCATTGTGCAAGGACGCGCGAGGCCATGCAAATCCGACAACGACCAGAACCGACAAATTGCCCAGACCGCTTTTGTCTTAAAACCCTGCGGCCCGGGCTTCCATTACCATCTAGGGAACAGGTCAAGGGTTCTCAAAATCCGGTGCAAAACCGGCACCTTGAAAACCAGTTCCCAGAAAAATGTCCAAATGGTAGGCTGCGAAACTATGAAAAGCCGGCCAAATCGTCGATTAGCAGCCATCTTAGCAGCCGATATCGCAGGCTATTCAAGATTGGTTGGCTTGGATGAAGAAGGCACAATCGACAAGCTGCGCCGGATCCGCGCTGAAGTCATCGAGCCATTGATCGCCGGGTATTCAGGGCGCATTGCGAACACAGCGGGTGACAGTTTTCTGATCGAATTCCCCAGCGCAGTCGATGCGGTTCGCGCCGCCGTCGAGATACAGACCGAACTGTTGAAAAGAAACTCGGATACCGAACCCGACCGCGCAATCGTTTTTCGGATCGGTTTGAATGTTGGCGATGTCGTCTCGAACGCCGACGACATCTTGGGTGATGGTGTCAACGTGGCCGCACGGCTTGAGGCGCTGGCAGAACCAGGTGGGATTATCGCCTCGCAGGCGATTGTCGGATACGCGCGCAACAAGGTGCCCTTCGCCTTTACGCCAATTGGTCCGCAATCGGTCAAGAATATTGCGGACCCTATCGAGGCGTTCTGCGTCGAAACAGATGCGTTGACCCCGGCGGTAAAGCACAAAACCAAGAAAGTTCCTCATTTCATAGTTCTGGCTGTAATCGTCGCAATAGGCGCGACAGGATTTTTCGGAGTGAAGATATGGGAAAAGGGTCAGCTGCGCGCTTCTGAGGCGCAGATGGCCTACCCTCTGCCGGATCTTCCTTCGATCGCCGTGCTTCCGTTGACGAATTTCACCAGCGACGCGTCCAACAAGATGTTGATAGATGGTGTTTCCGAGGATCTTATAACGGATTTGTCCCGCATATCTGGGTTATTTGTCATCGCCGGAAACACTTCCTTTGCATTTCGGGACCGCGACATTGATGTGGCAGGTTTTGCCGAGAAACTGGGCGTTCGCTATGTCGTCGATGGGAGTCTTAGACGTAGCGGAGAAGGTTTTCGGGTCAACATCCGCCTGACGGACACATTGAACGGCAGGTTAATCTGGGCGGAACGTTTCGACGGTGAAATCGATGAGATCTTTGATCTGCAAAACAACATTGTACTGGCGATTGCGCACGAGTTGGATGTTCCACTGGACACAGAAAGCCGGATTGCTATCGAAAACATAGAAACTGAAAAGATCGAGGCGCGCGAAGCGTTCCAGCGCGGGTGGGAGCTTTATTCACGCTTCAATGAACAGGACAATCAGGCTGCAATTCCGCATTTTGAGCGCGCGGTCGAACTGGACCCGAATTACGCGCGAGCCTGGGCGATGTTAGCTATGGTACATTTGCGACCGCACATCTTCCACCACTGGTCAGGCTTTGCGAATGCTGACGAACAGATGCATATTGGGCTGTTCTATAAATACTACCGTGAACTGACGCATCAGGACACCTCGCTCATCCACGTCATCAGGGCAATTGTCGCTCTCAACCTTCCGGATTGGGACAGTGCCGAGGGTGTAAGTCGGGGAACGGAAGAAGCGAGACAAGAAGCCGCAAAGGCCATCGCCCTGCAACCAAGCGACCCAGAATCGCATTTGACAATGGGATGGGCTTTGATCGCGGGTGGCGAGCCAGAGGAAGGGCTGGCGTTTGTGCAGGCTGCGATGCGCCTCGACCCGGAATACCCCAGTCACTACGCGTTATTTCAAGGTGCCGCGCTGTTTGCCATGAATGATCTGACAGGCTCAGAGGCGGTCATTATGTCTGAGCTGGATAGAAACCCGCAGGCAGTTGAGTTGATGCCATTTGCGGCCTCGATCTTGGCCTTAAACGGCGACCGAAATGCCGCAAGGGCAATGATCGAACGATGGCAGAAAGGAGAGAATGAGAGTGTTCTGGATGAAGTTGTACGAGAGTATTTCTTTATCGTGCGATGGATCGGCGAGCATCAGCACTTAAACAACCGCTTGAAAAACGGCCTTCAATTGGCCGCGCTTCCGCCGAGCACCACAGTTGCAAGCCTCAAAGCTGATCTGATGCGCGGAGATGCCAAGGAACAACGTGACGCGGCTCAGTCTTTGGCGCTCTTTGGGGCCGATGCAGCCCTAGCCATTCCGGAACTGATCATGCTGTTGGGCAGCCCTTCGGTTTTTGTCAGAAAAGAAGCGGCCATCGCCTTGGGTGAAATCGGAGAACAAGCATCCCCCGCACTGCCTGCATTGGAAGCAAACGCAGACGGATCTTTGTCGGGAAGATTTGCCGCCCGAGCCATTGAACAGATACGCGGAGCCTCACAATAACGACGACTTTGGGCGCTATCGACCACTTGGATCCTGCTTTTTCTGGAGACTGTCGGCTGGAAACGCGGGCAGATATCAGTTGTCCCGGCGACCGCAACCTCAGGCAGGTGTTCTGAACGCACTCAGGCTTTCGCTGAAATGCTCAATGAACTCCAGTGTGATCAAAGACGGCTGCTTCAAGACCGGGCGTACCAGCGAAAGCGTATGCGGCAAAAACGGCTTGAATGGCCTGTAGCTTAGCCCTCGGTCCGTATATTGGACTGCGTCCAGCTCGCTGACGATGGAAACGCCGACGCCTTTTATCGCCAATTCACATGCCGCCGTGAATTGCCTGACCTCGATATGCGAGTTGAGTGTAACGTTGGCCCGCTGAAATGCCTTCGAAAGCCGTCCGAAAAAATCGCTGTCGCGCCGCGTATGTATGATGTTCTCATCTGCAAGATCGGATGGTGCCACCTCCGAGAGGTTCTCAAGCGCGTGATTTTTCGGGAACACGCAAACCGTGCGCACATCTACATTTCTGCTTTCCACCCCCGGATGACCGTTAAAACCATCGGTGATTCCAAAGTCATATTGTTCGCCAACCATCCATTCCAATATCCGTTCCGGCCTGTCCGGTTCGATCGTCATGGTGACACCTGGCCGGTCTTTCAGAAAACTTGCCACAACATCCGGCAGATGGCTGGTGGCAAAACCGGGAAGGCAGGCGACGCGGATATGCCCGGCTTTTCGCTGCGTGATATTCTGACTGGCGTCTGATATCTGCTTCATCAATTCCAGAACTCGGTCCACGCTGGGTTGCAGATAGCGAACTTCCTGTGTCGGAACCAATCGGCCCTTGCGGCGATCAAAAAGTTGAAAGCCAAACGATTTTTCAAGATCCGACAGCAACCTGCTGACAGCTGGTTGGCTCACCCCCAAATCGGCGGCCGCTGCTGTGACCGAACCATTGGTGGTCACCGCCATAAGCGCTTCCAGTTGCCGAATTCTCAAAGTTTGTCTCATTGCAGACCCAGTTCCGCTTTTTCATTCACGTCTATAACATTGCATTATGTTTTTTGCCAATAAGTAGGGCTTGAATTATATTTCTGTAACGGTAACGTCGTGAAATCGTCATGTGTGTCGAATACGCGTTGCGGTCGTCACTCAACGAAGCATCAAACCTGATGCATGGGAGGAATCATGAAAAAGAATTTGCTTGGCGCTCTTGCCGTTACAACTGCCTTGTCACCCTTGGCGGCAATGGCGCAAACCGAAGTTCAATTCTGGCATGCCTTCACCGGCCGCCTTGGCGAACTTGTCAAAGCGCAGGTTGAAGAGTTCAACGCCAGTCAGGATGAGTTTGTCGTGGTCGAAAGCCACAAGGGCAACTATTCGGAAACCCTGAACGCTGGCATTGCCGCGTTCCGTGCTGGCGAACAGCCACACATCCTGATGGTTTTCGAAGTTGGCACCGCAACGATGATGTCGGCGAAAGGCGCGATCAAGCCGGTCTACGAAGTCATGGCTGAAAGTGGCGCGTCTTTTGATCCCGACGCCTATATCGGTGCGGTGAAAGGTTACTACACCACCACCGACGGAGATATGTTGTCGCTGCCGTTCAACTCTTCCACGCCGGTCTTGTGGGTCAACCGAGATGCCATGCAGGCAGCAGGCGTTGATCCCGACACCGACCTGTCGACTTGGGAAAAGGTTGGCGACGTTCTGGAGCAACTCAAAGCCGGAGGCGAGGACTGCCCGCTGGTGACGGCATGGCAAAGCTGGATCCACCTGGAAAACCTGTCTGCGTACCACAACGTTCCGTTTGCATCGCAGGACAATGGTTTTGCCGGTCTGGACACAGAACTGATGCTGAACGGCCCGGTACAGGTCGCGCACCTGAGCGCCATGGGCGACTGGGCCAAGGATGGTAAATTCATCTATACCGGTCGCAGAAATGAAGGCGGCGCAAACTTCCGGGCGGGTGAGTGTGCCTTGTTCACCGAAAGCTCGGCCGGGTATGCCGGGATCAAAGCCGAGGCCGAGTTCGACTTTGATGTGCGTCCGCTGCCGTATTGGGAAGCGGTCACAAGCGAGCCTCAAAACACCATCATCGGCGGTGCATCGCTTTGGGTGATGGAAGGTCATGATCCCGAAGAATATAAAGGCGTTGGTGAGTTCCTGAGCTTCTTGTCCTCGTCCGACGTTCAGGCGGCATGGCACCAGAATACCGGCTATCTTCCGATTACCGCAGAAGCCGGTGAAGCGACCCGTGCAGCCGGTTTCTATGATGAAAACCCGGGCACCGATATCGCTGTGATCCAGATGACCGCGAAAGAGCCGACAGCAAACTCGAAAGGTCTGCGTCTGGGATCGTTCGATCAAATCCGCGGTATCATCGATGAGGAGCTTGAGGCCATCTGGTCCGGCGAGAAATCCGCCCAGGAAGCCATGGACAGCGCAAAAGAACGCGGTGACGCGCTTCTGCGCAGGTTCGAATCGGCAAATCAATAAACCTCTGAAATCCGGTGCGGGCTCGGCAGAGCCCGCATCCACTTTTCTCGGCGGGTCATCAGGATGGAAAAACGCGTCACATTTCGCGGCTGGCTGTTGCCATTGGCGCTGATCGCCCCACAGGTCGTCATTTCTGCCGTATTCTTCTTCTATCCCGCTGCACAAGCTGTATGGCAGTCGCTGTTCATCCCAGATCCGTTCGGGTTGTCGTCCAAGTTCGTCGGTCTGGGCAATTTTGAATTTCTGCTAAGCGACAAGTTTTATCGCGCATCCTTCGTAACCACGGCGGTGTTTTCGACGCTTGTTACGCTCTGCTCCATGATCCCGGCCCTGTTTCTGGCTGTCATTGCAGATCGGCTGATCAAAGGATCCGGAGCTTATCGGACGCTGCTGATTTGGCCTTATGCAGTCGCTCCCGCGGTTGCAGGTGTGCTCTGGCTGTTCATGTTCAACACGCGCGTCGGTGTCGTGTCGTGGTATCTTGGACAGCTGGGCTATGACTGGAACCACGTCTTGAATGGCACCGAGGCGATGGGGCTTGTGGTTGTCGCTTCGGCCTGGGGGCGCATCAGTTATAACTTTTTGTTCTTCTTCGCCGCACTCCAGTCGGTTCCGCGGTCGGTCATCGAGGCCGCCGCGATCGATGGCGCACGGTTCTGGCGCAGGTTTTTCACGATTGTCCTGCCGTTACTGTCACCGACAGCTTTTTTTCTGCTTGTTGTGAATGTGGTCTATGCGTTCTTTGAAACTTTTGGCGTGATCCACACAATCACCGGCGGCGGGCCGCAGCAGGCCACGACCATTCTGGTCTACAAGGTGTTTTCAGACGGGTTCGTCGGTCAGGATCTGGGATCGTCTTCGGCGCAATCGGTCATCTTGCTGATTGTCGTCGGCCTGCTGACCGTCATCCAGTTCAAATACGTGGAAAAGAGGGTGCATTACTGATGGCAACCCAACAGCACGGAATGGTCGAAAAGCGCGGAGCGGGCATCTGGCTGACACATGCCCTGATGATCCTTGGCGTTCTGGTCATCTTCTTTCCGATCTGGCTGGCATTTGTTGCCTCAACCGTTACCCAGCCGGAAGTTGTATCACCGCCCATGCCACTTTTGCCGGGCGATCAGTTCTGGGAAAACTACAAGGCAGCCCTGTTTTCCGGCGTGAATGTCCCTGTCGCAACGATGCTGTTCAACAGCCTTGTGATGGCCATCGGGATTGCAGTGGGCAAGATCATCATTTCACTGCTTTCGGCTTTTGCAATCGTCTATTTCCGCTTTCCCGGTCGAACAACGTTCTTTTGGCTGATCTTCCTGACCCTGATGCTGCCGGTTGAAGTGCGAATCGTTCCGACGTTCGAAGTTGTCGCCGGGTTCGGCATGCTCAACAGCTATTACGGACTGATCTTTCCGCTGATCGCCTCGGCCACGGCGACCTTCCTGTTCCGTCAGTTCTTTCTGACAATCCCGGACGAGCTGGCCGAAGCTGCGCGTGTGGATGGTGCCCGGCCGATGCGGTTTTTCATCGACATCGTCGTACCGATGAGCCGGACAAACATCGCGGCACTGTTCGTCATCCTGTTTATCTATGGGTGGAACCAGTATCTGTGGCCGCTGCTTATCACCACCGACCCTGAAATGAACACCATTGTGATGGGCATCAAGCAGATGTTCCCGTCTGGCGATGATGTGGCTGATTGGCCCGTCATTATGGCGACGTCCATTCTGGCGATGATCCCACCGGTCATCGTGGTGGTGTCGATGCAAAAGCTTTTTGTCCGCGGCCTTGTCGATAGCGAGAAGTAAGAAATGGCAACAGTAACCCTGGAGAATGTCAAAAAGAGTTTTGGCCCGACAGATGTCATACATGGCATCGACATCCACATTGAAGATGGTGAGTTCATTGTCATCGTCGGCCCTTCGGGCTGCGGAAAATCCACGCTGTTGCGGATGGTGGCAGGGCTTGAGACCGTGACTTCGGGTGAAATCCGGATTGGCGAGGAACGGGCCAACGAAAAAGAACCGATGGATCGCGACATTGCCATGGTGTTCCAGAACTATGCGCTCTACCCACATATGTCGGTCCGGCAGAACATGGGCTATGGCCTGAAGATCGCAGGGTTGCCCAAAGCCCAGATTGATCAAAAAGTGACCGAGGCGGCCAGGCTATTGCAGCTTGAACCATTGCTGGATCGCAAACCCAGACAATTGTCAGGCGGCCAACGTCAGAGAGTGGCTATGGGTCGCGCGATTGTCCGCGAACCTGCGGTTTTCCTGTTTGACGAGCCTCTTTCGAACCTGGATGCCAAGCTTCGCGTGCAGATGCGGCTTGAGATTCGTGAGCTTCAGGAAAAACTGGGGATCACGTCGCTTTATGTAACCCACGATCAGGTTGAAGCCATGACAATGGCCGACAGGATGATCGTCATGAACGGCGGTATCGCCGAACAGGTAGGCACACCGCTAGAGGTATACGAAACACCAAGAACCCTGTTTGCGGCGCAGTTCATCGGCAGCCCCGCGATGAATGTCTTTGAGGCCCGACGTGAAAACGGAACCGTCATGATTGGTGAGGTCGCGGTTGGTTCGTCACAGGGCCCTGATACTGCCTTCAAGCTGGGGGTACGACCCGAACATCTTTTGCTGGATGACAATGGCCCGATTGAGGCCACGATTCAGATGGCCGAGCCACTGGGGGCAAACACGCTGTTGCACGGTCAACTGACCGGCTCGGGCGATTCGATCACGATCAGCCTTCCGGGTGTGCATCCGATCGAAGGACGGCATCCGAACATGCGGTTTTCTGTGTCCTCAAACCATATGCATCTGTTTGACCGCTCCACCGGTGAAAGGCTGGAAGGCTGATGGCATTTCCTCAGGTCGAGGCTTTCCGGGGGGGCGACAACCTGATCCGCATCGTAGGCCACCGGGGTGCGCGAGGCGTTCTGCCTGAAAACAGCATGATTGGCTTCGACTTTTCGCTGTCCATTGGTGTGCCGCTTCTGGAGTTTGATGTTGTCCTCTCGGCTGACGACATCCCTGTCATTACCCATAATCACCGGCTGCACGCCCCCAGTTTTCGCGATGCTGACGGCCAGTTTCTGACCGGGGAAGAGCCAAAGGTTTCTACCCTGACGTTTGAGCAGATTCAGAAGTTCGATATCGGGCGATTGGATGGGAATACTGCCTATGGTCGGCGTTTTCCTGATCAGGCACAAATGGATGGCGTTCGCGTTCCAAGGCTGCTTGACCTGCTGGACCTGGTAAGTGATCCCCAACATAGCGATGCCTGTCTGATGCTCGAGCTCAAATCGGACCCCGATTTGGCCCATGACGCGTGCTACAGAGAGACGTTTGTCAGTCTTGTCCTGCAAGAAGTTCGTTCCAAGGCCCTGTCGTCACGCGCGGTGCTTCACAGTTTCGACTGGAATCTGTTGGAAGAATGTCAGCGGCAAGCACCGGATATGCCTTCTTCTTATCTGACCCAACTTCCCGAAAACGCCGAGGATGTTGGGGAGGATTCTTCCAAAGCAGTCTGCCCGGATTTTCGCAGCTGCGAGGGCGATATTCCGCGATTGGTCAAGCAAGCGGGCGGCTCACTGTGGTGCCCGTATTATGCGGATGTAACTGCCGAAAACGTCGAACTGGCCAAAGATTTGGGCCTTTGCGTCGCGGTTTGGACGGTCAATGACCCTGATGACATTGCCAGAATGATCGACCTGCGTGTGGATGCCATTGTTTCTGATTATCCGGGTCGGGTTCAAAGGCACTTGTCTGACCGGGGTATGAGGTGGCGCTAAATCGTCCTGAAGGCCGGGGCTGAATGCCTCGCCCTTCAGTTTATTAAATTTCCTTCGTAAGGGCAGAGAATCGTTAGAACAGTTGCAAATCCTTCGCGCCGCTTTGGATTTCAGCAAAATTCGGCATGTTCTGGATCGAAACAGGTGCAGGCTTCGTGCCCGGCATCGCAACTGTCGGCTTCGCCACGTTCGCCATTCCAAAGACCGGTTTTTCCAGCTCACCCCGGATATCGCGCAGCAGCGTTTTATGATCCGGCATCGCTTTGATTATCTGCGCAAGGTCCTCTTTTGCGCGCTTCATGCCCTGGAACCAAATCACTTTCTTCAACGGCCGCAAACGATCACGAATGCCGGTGCCGTAACCCGTATCATAGACCTGTTTACCCAACAGAACCGTCTGATAAACGCGATGGTCGAACAGCGTGGCAAATTCCACATCGTGATCCATCGGCAGACGGTGCTGCCACAACTCCAGATTCTCGGCCAGCCGATCCGGTATCTTCATCTCTGTCCGCGCGTCGATCCAATACGGGTCATCCTTTCGGTTGCCCAATCGGTAGTGCAGACAGATGAATTCAAGAACCTCGTTATAAAGCTTGTCCATCTGCCGGTTGTATCTTGCCCGCAGTGACGGCGCGACATCGCGCGTCGGCAAGTGTTCTGCAAACCAGCGCACTGCGTGATCAATCATGTGGATCGCGGTACTTTCCAACGGCTCGATAAACCCGCCGGACAGACCAATTGCCACGCAATTCTTGACCCAGGCATTGCGCACGCGCCCGACGCGCATCGGGATTACACGCGGTGTCAAACCCTTGCCGCTGTCACCCAGCCATTCAAGATATTCGTCGGCCGCCTGATCATCCGTTCGATGCGCCGAGGAGAACACATAGCCCGTACCCACACGATTGTAGAGCGGCACCCGCCACGTCCACCCCGCGCCCAGCGCGGTCGACCGCGTGAGGCTTTCGATCTTGTTGGGATTGCGGTGTTCGACCTGCAACGCCATGGCGCGATCATTGGGCAAATATTCCGAATAATCCAAAAACGGCTCGCCCAGCGCCTGATTGATGATAAGGCCGCGGAACCCGGTACAATCGATAACCATTTCAATGTCATGACGGCCCGCGCGCTCAAGCATCAGATGGCTGACGTTGCCTTGTTCATCCAGCTCAACCTTCTGTACCTCGTCCTGAATATGCTCGACACCGCGCTTGGTGCAGACCGTGGTTAGCATGCCCGCAAACTTCACGGCATCCAGATGATAGGCATAGCCAAAACGCTGTTCAAACTCGGGCTGACCCAGCTGCCGCGCGCCTTTGCACAGACGGCCCAGATGATCGTGGGGCGAAATGGACTGTGTAAAGTCCCTCTCTCCATTGCCAAAGCGCAGGAAATACTCGGCGGCGTCCAACCCTTCCAGCATCTGGCCATGGGCAAAGGGGTTCACGTAATCGATGCGTTTTCCTTTGGGGTCCTTGTTCCAGTTGCAGAACTTCACGCCCAGTTTGAAGGACGCGTTCGTCTCGCGGAAAAAATCCCGTTCGGAAATGCCCGCCTGACGGAGCGTGACCGGCATGCGTGGCACCGTAGCCTCACCCACACCCACGGTCGAAATATTGGGGCTTTCGATCAGGCAGATATGTGGTCGGTCTTTTGTTGCTGAAGTGCGTGAAAACACCATGTCCAGGATCAACGCGGTCATCCAGCCTGCCGTGCCGCCACCTACGATGGTGATTTTGCGCAAACGATTGTTCATATTCTTCTGTCCCCATTGGTTTTGAGGACTATATCAAGTTTCCGACGCTTATCTAGGCTCTGCCATTATGTGCCTTGTGACCCGGCTTTGAACATGTCCCTAAACTGGTCACGCAAGATGTTCTTTTGGACTTTTCCCATTGTATTGCGGGGCAATTCATCCAGTTGAACAAGCGTGCGGGGATGTTTGAACCGCGCCAGGCTGTCGCGCACTGCAACCATGACCGCGTCGAGATCCGGAGACTGCCCGGGTTCCGCTACAATCAGGCCCAGCACGGTTTCACCGAAGTCGGGATGCGGCACGCCGATCACTGCGCTCTCCAGAACACCGGGGTGGCTGTCCAGAACCAGTTCAATTTCCTTGGGGTAGATATTATAGCCACCCGAGATGATCAGGTCCTTGTTGCGCCCGACGATATGGACATACCCATCTTCGTCGATACGCCCAAGATCACCGGTGATAAAGAACCCGTTTTCGCGCAGCTCGGCAGCCGTCTTTTCCGGCATCTGCCAATATCCCTTGAATACGTTCGGGCCACGCACTTCGATCTCGCCGATTTCACCCTGCGGCAAAGGGTTACCATCTGCATCGCATATCTTCAGTTCGACCCCCGGCAAAGGAAACCCGACCGTGCCCGCGCGACGTTCGCCGTCATAGGGGTTCGAGGTGTTCATATTGGTTTCAGTCATGCCATAGCGTTCTAGGATACGATGCCCGGTACGCTCTTGAAATTGTGCATGGGTATCCGCCAGCAATGGGGCCGAACCCGATACGAACAAGCGCATATGTTTGGTCAGCTCGCTGGTAAAACGCGCGTCTGCCAACAGGCGCGTGTAGAAGGTCGGCACGCCCATCATCGACGTGGCGTCGGGCATCCTGTCAATGATCTGATCAGGGTCGAATTTTGGCAGCCAGATCATGCTTCCGCCGACAGCCAAAATGATATTGGTGGCCACAAACAGCCCATGCGTATGAAAGATCGGAAGCGCGTGCAACAGAACGTCTTCCGACGTGAACCGCCACTCTTTGACCAGTGTCCGCGCATTGGACAACAGGTTGTTCTGGGTCAGCATCGCGCCCTTTGAACGTCCGGTGGTGCCCGACGTGTAAAGAAACGCCGCCAGATCCTCACCATCCCGATCCACGGTCGCAAAGCTGTCTGGCATTGCAACCGCCAGATCCATCAGCGAGCCCGAGCCATCCGCATTCAGCGTTTCCACCCTGCCCCCAAAACGCGCGGCAATCGGGGTCAGTTGGTCTTTGCTTCGGCCGTCGCAGACAACAAGTGACGCGCCGCTGTTTTCGATGAAATACGTCAGTTCGTCCACGGTATAGGCGGTGTTCAGCGGCAGGAAAACCAGGCCCGCCTGCGCGCATGCCGCGTATAGCGCCAGCGCCTCAGGCGATTTATCGACCTGAGCCGCAACCCGGTCCCCGGGTTTTAGGCCCAGTTGCGTGGCCACATGGGCGATCCGGGCGGCTGTGCTCAGAAAGTTTCGATAGGTGATGGTCGTCCCGTCTGTCAGGTGCAGGAAAGCCGTATCTTTGTCGGCGTGAATGCCAAACAGATCATCATAGAGAGGGTTAGCCATGTTCGATCCTCCGTTTCCCCAGCCATAACGGCGAACCGCTTCTCAGGGGAAGGTTCAACTATGTCACACTGCGCTATTGCTTGCAGTTCAATGTCTGGACGCGTCGCTTTTACTGCGCGGCGCGAGTTGCAGCTCGGAACCCGTGGTGTGTAAAGCCTTTCACCGCCTCTGCACATTTTCTGCACGAAAACCCTATGAAGGCTGCGGATACGTCGCGCCAAAGATGCAAGCGCCGCAGGCAATCTGCCGGGAAAGGAAACCTGTAAGCAGGAGACGGGACATGAGGCAGGAACTGACAATTCGCGGCGTGCCGGACAGCATCGTGCTGGACGCGTGGTGGCTGGGAAAGATGGACGAAGTCCCCCGATGGAGAGGCAACAGACGACAGCAGAGTGGTTCTCTGATGTCTACTCTGAAAATGCGCCATGCAATCCCGCTTCTTGCATCGCTGGTGGCGCTTGCTGATTGGTTGTTTTGGGAACAGCCGCTAGGCATTTCTGTCTCAGTCTTCGCGCTGGTCTTGTCCGCCGCGATCATGGCGATGAAACCCCGGCGTGCGACTGCAAAGGAGTGGTCAATAGCCGCCGCATTTGCCTTGATCACCAACCTGCCGGTGGCCATCGATTTGCAGCTTCTATCATTATTGTTCAGCCTCGCAGGTTTAGTCAGTCTGGCCACCTGGGCGCTATTCGGTCAGGCTGTAAACGAACGTCTGCTGCTGCGAACCGCCCTGCGACTGCCTTCCATCGGTGCGACGCTTTTGCTGCGCGACACATGTCGCACCGCGGTGGCCGCCGATCTTGGGTCCGACAGCCGCCGCCACGCAGCATCGCTGGCCTTGCCCCTGCTATTGGGTGCGGTCTTCCTTGCGTTGCTGGCCGCCGCCAATCCGGTGCTGGAAGACCTTCTGGCCGAGCTGGACCCAAGTCTCCTGTTCGAAGGGTACTTCTGGCTGCGACTTCTGTTCTGGAGCGTGATGGCCTCGCTGCTGTGGCCGTTCCTAAACCTCAGCGAACTATGGCTGGGCGGCATTGCCCGCCCCGCCACCATGCCAAAGACAGGCCCAAGCCGGGCCGCATTTCTGATCAATCCAATCTCGGTGCGCAATTCGCTGTTACTGTTCAACCTGATGTTCCTTGTACAAACCGTGATGGACCTTGGTATCCTGACCGGGGGTGTATCCCTGCCTCAAGGGATGAGCTATGCCGCTTATGCCCATCGGGGCGCTTATCCGCTGGTGGTTACGGCCCTGTTGGCGGGCGTATTCACTCTGGTCACTCACAGCATGATCGGTGCGGACCGGACGTTGCGCATTCTGATCTACACGTGGTTGGCGCAGAACGTGTTCCTGGTGATGACAGCTGCTATCAGGCTGCATCATTACGTCGACGCCTATGCGCTAACCTATTTGCGGGTGGCCGCCTTTATCTGGATGGCACTGGTTCTCACCGGATTGCTGCTGACCGTGGTGCAAATCCATCGCGGCTTCGATACAATCTGGCTTCTGCGGCGTTGTTTTGCAGCGCTTCTGGTAGTCTTGTATACTTGCAACTTTGTGAATTTCGCATCAGTCATTGCCAGCTATAATCTGAGCCACGGCAGCGCTCTGATGCAACAGGACACTGGTTACATATGCAGCCTTGGTGCTGATGCTTACCCAGCAATCCGTGATCATGAAACCAGAACCGGACAGCAAGTCTGTGACGCGTGGATGCGATATGATCTGAAAAAGGATGCAATCACCAACTGGCGCGAATGGGGCTTTCGGAGATGGCGGATACAAGCCTATTATCGGCAGCAGAGTTGAAGGACCCCATTTGATGCCTGCACGCATTCTTGTTGTCGACGATGATCCGGATATCCTTGAGGTAACAAGGTTCGCGATTGAAAAGGCAGGCTATGCGCCACTTCTGGCCAGCGACGGCCTGACCGCGCTTGATACAAACCGCCAGGAAAGCCCCGATCTGATCGTGCTGGATATCGGACTGCCCGAAAAGGATGGTCTGGAAGTATGCAGGGAAATCCGCAAATCCTCGGACGTGCCGATCCTGTTCCTGACCGCCCGCGATGACGAGGTCGACCGTATCGTCGGGCTGGAGCTGGGCGCCGATGATTATCTGACGAAACCCTTTTCCCCACGCGAATTGGTGG
This sequence comes from Ruegeria sp. HKCCSA071, assembly GCF_017872555.1. Classification (GTDB taxonomy): domain Bacteria; phylum Pseudomonadota; class Alphaproteobacteria; order Rhodobacterales; family Rhodobacteraceae; genus Ruegeria. The sequence continues at coordinate 13,073 of NZ_JAEDOX010000009.1, read as the reverse complement.
CCCGGATCAAGGCCATTCTGAAACGCAGCGCTCCGACACCTGCCCAGCCCGATCCGGTGTTGTCGCAAGGCAGCCTGCACCTGGATGCAGAGCGTCACCTGTGCAGGTTCGCTTCAACGCCCGTGACGCTGACCGGTTCGGAATTTCGGCTGCTGGCAACTCTGATGGCCCGTCCCGACCGTGTTCTGTCAAGGGCGCAGCTGATCGATGCGCTTTACGGCTACAACATCCACGTCTCGGACCGCACCATTGACAGCCATATACGCAACGTCCGTGCCAAGCTGGCCCAGGCCGGCTGTGCCGAAGGGATCGTGACCATTCACGGTGTCGGCCTCAGGATGGGTGCATGCACGCCCGGCTGAACCGCAAATGGCGCCCCAGATTGTGGACCATCGTTCTGCTGGTGCTGGGCATTGTCCTGTGCCTGCCCTTTACCGGGCTGATCCTGTTCCGTTTTTACGACAGTCAACTGGTGCAACAGACCGAAGAAAGCCTGCTGACACAGGCTGCGGTCATGTCAGCGGCGTATGCCGAGCTTTATGCAGATGCAGCCGGGATCAAGCCGCCCCGCCCGAGTGCAATCTCAACCGAGCACGCGGTGTTCCCATCGCTGTCGGTCAATCGCGAAACGGTTCTGCCGCCGCGCCCGGACGCGCGACCGGCAACCGTCGGACCCAGTTCGGTTTATCAGGCCATCGCCGCCCCGCTAAGCCGCATCGCCAACGCCGCACAGGCGCAAACCCTTGCGGGTTACCGGATGCTGGACCTCGATGGGAACGTGTTTGCCGGTACTGCGGAAATCGGCCAAAAGCTGGGTCATGTTGACGAGGTTCGCGAGGCCCTTTCAGGGAAAACCGTCTCGGTCGCGCGCACCCGCGTGCGCGAGGATGCAACGCCTGCACTTTATACCCTCAGCCGCGGTGCCCGCGTGCGCGTTTTCGTGGCGATGCCAGTGTTCGTGGATCAGACCCTTATCGGGGCGGTTTACCTGAGCCGTACCCCGAACCATATTTTCCGCTTTCTGTACGGCGAACGTTTCAACCTTGCCAAAGCCGCGGCATTTGTTGCTTTGTCCACGGCGCTAATCGGGTACGTGTTCTGGCGGTTCATCACCCGGCCGATCCACCTGTTGATCCAGCGCAGCCAGATGGCGGGCCACGGTGGTCAGGCATGGGAACCACCAGACCAGCTTGGCACGCGGGAAATTGCGGATCTGAGCCAGAGTTTTCAATCGCTGACGGAACGCTTGCAGGACAAGCAGGACGGATTGAAAACGTACACCGCCCATGTCACCCACGAGCTGAAGTCACCCCTCACCGCCTTGAAAGGCGCGGCAGAGCTGCTGCGCGACGATGATTTGTCACCAGCGCAGAAACACCGCCTGCTGGACACTGTAGAAAAGGGCGGAAAGCGGATGGAGGATCTGCTGGCCAACATGCGCGCCTTCAGTCTGGCCGATCAGAGCGCCATTAACGGTACATGCTGTCTGAACGACATCACTGAACAGGTCGTCCAGACTTTCCCCGCGCTTGCGATCAAGACTGAGAACGATCACCTGCCCTTGCCCGTCGCGGCACCCACCCTGCACATCATATTGACACATATGCTCGAGAACGCTCAGCAACACGGCGCGCAGAATGCCGTGCTGACAGCCTATCAAAACGACGGTGTCGTCTGTCTAAGAATTGCGGATAATGGCCCCGGTATCAGTGAAGGGAACAAGGACAAGATTTTGCAGCCCTTCTTTACAACAAAAAGAGAGGCCGGTGGCACGGGTATGGGCCTGAATATTGTCAAAGCGACCATGGAAGCAATCGGTGGGCAACTCAGTGTTGTACCAAGCAATCAAGGCGCTTGTTTTCTTCTCACCTTCAACTAGCTGGGCGAGATGCAAACTTAATAAACGGGAGGGAACTCAACATGCGCAAGTTGCAGGCACAGGGCATTCACCACATCACCCTGACTGGTGCAGACCGGCAAACGTCAATAGACTTCTGGGAGGGTCTTCTCGGGTTTTCGCTTATCTTCGATCAACCCAACCTGGACGATCATTCACAGGGTCACCTGTACTTTGCCGCGGGTAACGGTCAGACGATCACGGTGTTCACCAATGAAGATCGGAAACCGTCCGGCAGTTTGCTCAGGGATCAGGTTGGCGCGGTTCATCATCTGGCCTTCGCGGTGTCCCGTTCAGTTCTCATGCAGGTCGAGGAACGGCTCGACGAGAGGGGTATCAAGCATACACCAATCAAAGATCGGGGATTCATGAACTCGATCTATTTCCACGACCCCTTGGGATTGAGGATCGAACTTGCGAGTTACCGCTTTGAGCCACCTGAAGGTGCGACTCACGGTGACGTTCTGGCCGAAGCGCACAGGCTACGCGTTGAACGCGGTGATCTTGCGATTGCTGACGTCCACCTTGCCGATGCGATCGAGAATATCGTCTCGGAGCGTACTCCACGGATGTAGCCTTCTTGTCGTTTACCCTGAGCGGTGGGCATCGCGACCCCTACAATCGAAACCGGCAAAGTCGATTGATTGATCTAACACCTCTTCAGGGGTCTTCTTCACGCAAAAGACCTAATCGGGAAGCGTGGCCGCCGTGAGTGACCGCAGGAATTCGGCAATGTCAGACACCTCTTGTCGGCTTACCGCTCGATTGGTGAACATGTCAGTATTCCGCCCTGGAATCGTGCCTTCAACGCTCGCGGCTACAATGCGAATGTCTGCCAAAGGGTCATCGCTCAGGGTGCGTCCCAACTGAGATACGGCCATAACTCTGATCGCCTCTTCCAGATCGCTTACCGAGCCATTGTGGAAATAGGGCGCGGTCAGCGCGACATTGCGCAGGGAGGGCACGCGAAACCTGCCGGGACGCTCATCAAGAACCAGATCGTATTTATCCAGATAGGGATTGCCGTCCCAAAACACCGGGAATGCTCGGTAAATCCCAAGTGGCTTTTCAGTGCCCGCCGCAGAGAACATGGTGAGCAGCCTCATCTGACTGGTCCAAATTGATTGTTAGTGCATCGTCGGCCTGTATTCCATTGAGATGATGGTTTCGGGCGCTGGCGGGCGATAGCCCAGAGCACTGTGGGGGCGTTTGGTGTTGTAGTGTCTCCTCCATTGTTCGACCAGAAATCAAGTTCTTGAGGAGTTGGTGGTCCACCCAAGCAACGGATGGAGGTTGAAACGGAAGTTTTCCGACGGACAGATTATTGGAATGATCAAGAACTGTGACGCGTACGCTAAGGCTTAGCAGCCGGCGTTGTATCTTGGCAGAAATTGCGATTTCTTTATGAATCGCACGTCAGTTGTTCTCGAACTTAATGGCCAGAGTTTGATCCGCTTCGAGAGAAACTGTCCATCCAGTTGAGCCTCCCCAACTGAACTGGTCCACCATTATGTTTAGGAAACGGAGGACGACGAATGGCAAACAAGAGACCGAAGCCCGAAGAGATTGTCTGGAAGTTACGGCAGGTTGAAGTTCTGATGGGGCAAGGCATGTCCCGTCTTGATGCGATCAGACAGATCGGAGTTGTTGAGCAAACCTATTACCGCTGGCGGAAGAAGTACGGTGGAATGGGTGTTGATCAATTGAAGGAACTGAAACGGCTTCAGAAAGAGAACGAGCGGCTGAGACGCGCGGTGTCTGATCTGACTTTGGACAAGCTGATCCTGACGGAAGCCACAAAGGGAAACTTTTGAGCCCCGCTCGTCGCCGTCCATGCCTCAATCTATAACCTGTTCAATTCGGAGCGCACGCTTTCCTCCAGACCAAACTTCAAGTCGAACCGGGCCGCCGCACTTGCCGAGTGGCGGGGTCTCTGCGCCGATTAAGGGACAGCCATTCTATCCATGTGGAGACCGGTTAGCATTCGTCTGGCAGTACCACAATGCCGTTGCACATGATCGCGCACCTCGGCTGCAGCTATTTTTCATGCCGACGGAATGGCAGACGTTTTCTTACTGCTTTGCACCTTCGACAGAGCCTTCGCGTTCCATATCGAGCGTCTGCGAAAAACCGACCATATCCATCTGGGTCTCAAGCCCAAGCCGCTCTCTAATAGCGCTTCGATGTGCCTTGACGGTGCGTTCGCTGACATCGAGATTTCGCGCGATCTGCTTGTTGCTGGCGCCAACAACCAGTTGCCAGAACACCTCCTTTTGCCTGTCGGTCAATTGATCAAACCGCACCCGGGCGCTTGCGCTTTCGTTTTTCTTCCGACGTGCGCCTTCCACGTTCTCCACTGCCTCGTTCAAGGCAGCTTGCAGATCGCTGTGTTCGACAGGTTTTTCCAGGAAGTTGACGGCTCCATCGCGCATTGCCCGGGTCACCGAACGCACCGTTGCAACACCGCTCAGAAACACGATCGAAAACGGTTCTGACCGGGTTTCGAGGCGCGACTGCAGTTCGAGTCCGTCCATCTTCGGCATTGAGAGATCCGCAAGCAGACATTTCCAGTCTGCGTGCTCCAAGAATTCGAGCGCCAACAGGGGATCGTCGAATGTCTGTGTGGAATATCCCATCGTACGAACCTGCTTTTCCAGCGCGCGCAGAAGCGATCGATCGTCGTCCACGATCACGACGTCGCAAATGGTCTCAGGCACTGATCCTTAACTCCGTTTGTTGGCCCGGTGGCAGTGTGATGGTGAACCGGGCACCGCCGCTAGCACTTGCGCCCACTTCGATCATGCCATTATGCCGCTCGACCACCCGGCGCACGACGGCGAGGCCTACACCCATGCCCTTGCTCTTAGAGGTTACGAAGGGCGCAAACAACTTGTCGGCCGCTTCGTCCGAAATGCCCGGGCCATTGTCTTCAACCGAGAGGTTCAGGCCGCCGTCGGATCCCCCGCCTATCGTGACAATGACCTCGCCGCCCTCTGTCTCACCGGTTGCCTGCATAGCGTTCATGACTAGATTGACCATCGCCTCCTGCAGTTCCAGTTCGACACCAAAGAAGCTGCCCGGCGGTTTTTCGGTGATCAGCCGAATGGCAATTCGTCGGCGCTGCGCCTCAGGCTGGAGCCATTCCAGAACGGCCCTCAGCGCTGTTACCGGGTCGAACCATTGGCGCTCTGGATCGCCGTCGTACATGAAACGGCGGACGCGCCCCATAAGGTCGCGGGCGCGTAGTGTATCCCTGAGGATGTCCCGAATGATTTCCTCTATTTCGCCCTCGCCGGCAGAATCTGAGTCCAAAAGGATTTCGCAGGTTTGCGCGTTGCTGAGGACAGCGGCAATCGGCTGGCTCAGTTCATGGGCGATCGTCGAAGCCAGCTCCCCAAGCGTCAGTGCGCGCGACAGTTTCTCGAACTCGCGCCTTGTTTCATCACGTTCGGCCTCGGCCTTCAGACGTTCTGTCTGATCCTTTCCAATGGCGATCAGCCCATCGCTGGTCCCCGCTTCCTTGGAGAGCGCCACGCAATGCCAGGCCATTTCTCTGTGCGTCCCATCCGCGGCGGGTAGGCAACGGGTCGCAGACTCCTGACTTGTCCAGAATTCCGGATCAGTGATCGGCACCCGATCTGAGGTTCGGGCGGTTTCCATAAAGAGGGTATCTGCCTTTTGCCCCACCAAGTCGACGGAGCTGCGGCCTATCAAACGTTCGAGGAAGGGATTGACGCCGGCGATCCTGCCATCGGCATCGACCCGAACCAGCGCCAAATCGACCGCATCCATCACTCTTTGCCATCGTTCCCGTTCGATCTTGATCTCGCGGTTCAGCCAGGCTCCTTTGGCGACTTCGCCAACCAGCGAAAACGCGAGCGAGACGGAGATAGCAACGAAGATGACACCGATAAGGTACGGTGTCTGGATCACAGACGCGTCCACGAGCGGCGTGTGAATTCCCGCGACCACTATGAAGAACAAAATCGGTCCCGCCGTCTTGAGTGCGTGAGCACCCGAACCGGTTCGTAAGGCGCGAAGCAACACGTCAATCACGTAAATCACGATTGCCAGAGAGGCCAAATCCGTCAGGTACTTGGACCAGTGCATTTCTCCAACCGGCAGGGCGAAGGCCTCATTCCAGGGCGTAGTACGGTAGTCCAGCCCTTTGAGCCAACCAGTCACAATCTGCCCCGGGTTAGTTAAGATTAAGATGATACTAAAGCTCCAAAGACTGGTGATGAGCCAGCAAAGCCACCGCCGACCGCTGTTCAGCTGAAATTGAAGAAACCAAACCATGCTAATCAGCGAAACACCGATAAAAACACTTTGCGCCCGAAATGCATTCACGAAATCTGCGGTCGACGGGGCCCCGAGATAGGAGACTTCGCACAGGGCCGCAGCACTGCCCGCCAGGCTCATCACGCTCGCAAACAGATACGCCAACTGATCCCGGAGCCTCAACCAGATCAACAGGTAGACCGCACCAAGAATGATGCCGAAACCGGCAGTCACGAAATAGATCTGGCCAAGAAGTTGCATCTGGTCCTTTCATATTTGGGCACAGAGACGCTAGCGCGGCCCCAGTGACAAGGCAAGGAAGCGCTCAGATCCCTGATTCGGCTGCTCAAAAAGCCTGTCAATTGTCCTTCGGGGACAATAGCGGGGTTCACCGCACCACCGCATGATCCCTAGGAAAGAGAAAGGTTTCGCAGTGGCACCGTCTCCCGTCACTATATTCGTACTCGACGATGACAGCAGCGTTCGCTCGGCACTAGGTCGTCTGCTGAAGGCAAAGGGATTTGCCGAAAAGCAGTTGGACAGTCTCGCGTCGTTGCGCGCAGCATTGCCCCTGCCGGTTGACAGCTGCCTGCTTGTCGATGTCGTCCTCGACCAAGAAAGCGGGCTCGATGTGCCAGGCATTCTCAATGGCCGGAACGAAATGGTGCCCATCGTTTTCATGTCGGCGACTGACGACGAAGAGAAGCTCGCCAAGGCGGACACCGCGGGCGCGACCCGCTGCCTGCGCAAACCATTCGAGGCCGAAGAACTCTTTGCCGCTTTGGAAGCGGCGATTTCTGCCTGTCGACACGCACCTGATTTGGATTTGGAAAAGGAGTGAAAACTGAATGAAGCAACTACTGCTATCTGCCGCAATCACAATCGCATCTCTGGCAGCATTCGCCGAGCCGGAGCACTGGAAACAGCTCCGCAATGGAGGATAGCCGTTAGTGAACCGGCTGAGATCGGAAGTTGCGATGCAAGCCAGCACGCATCCAGCGGTTTGCGGAAGCCCTGGCTACTGGGGCGTACACCGTCTGACGGATCGCAACAGAAACAATGAAAGGGAGAGAATATTATGAAAATCAAACGCCTTACGGGGTCGTCGATGATTTGTGCCATGCTCCTCGGCGCAACAACCTTTGGGGCTGCGCCTGTCACGGCCCAGGAGGAAACGACGCCTCCGCTTGTGCGTCAGCTTTACAACGGCAACTGGCCACCGCCGGAAGAGGCACAGCAACTGCGCGAGGAGCTTTACTACCAGCGGGCTATCCATGCCTATATGACTATGCTTCCGGCGCTCAACGTGATCGGTATGCGAGACGGATCCGAAGCGGCGTTCGGCAAGGGCTACAACGTTCTGCCGATTTGGAAGGATCGAATGGATGCGCGAGCATGGGTACCCACGCCGAATGCCGATGTCATCTACTCGATGAGCTATCTCGATTTAAAGGAGACAGGTCCGCTCGTTGTTGCCGCGCCACCCGGCGTCATCGGCATGTTCACGGATTTCTTCCAGCGGACCATCACCGACGTCGGCGCCATTGGTCCGGATCGGGCGCGTGGCGGACTCTATCTGCTGCTACCACCGGGCTATGACGGCGAAGTGCCAGGCGGTTATTTCGCCTTCGAGTCCTCGACCTACAATGTCTTCCTGTTCTTTCGCACAGTGATGGAACCGGGCCCGGATCCCAAGCCAGCCGTAGCTTTGGCTGAGCGGACCCGGATCTACCCGCTCTACGAGGTCGAGAAACGCGTCAAACCGATGGAGTTCCCGAACGGGTCCGGCAAGCGGGTCGACATGATGTATCCAGTCGATTTCGCCTACTGGACCAAGCTGAAGGAATTCGTGGACTACGAACCCGTCGGGGCGATCAGCCCAGAATTGCGAGGCGTCCTTGCCTCTATCGGCATCGTCAAGGGCGAACCATTCGAGCCCACCGATCGGGAGCGCGAGTTGCTGGAAAAGGCGGTGGATGTCGCGCCGCGCATGATCATGGCGCTGCGCATGGAGCCCCGCGCGGACGGCCGGGACCTATACTACAATGACCGGAACTACGTCCGGGCATGGGCCGGGGCGACGGCCGACTGGATGCAGGAGAGCTATCTCGATGTGAATCAGCGCGCGACGTTCTTCCAATACGCCTATTCCTCTGCCCCGGCGATGGTGATGCGCACAATCGGTGCTGGCTCCAAGTATCCGGTGGCCTTCCTGGATTCCGAGGGTGAATTGCTGAACGGTACCAACAGCTACAAGCTACATCTGCCGGCTGGCATTCCGGCCAAGGCGTTCTGGGCGGTGACGCTTTACAACGTCACCGATGGGACAATGCCGGAAACGCCGCAATTGCTGCCATCGAAGAACAGTCTGGACGCCTCGATCGTCAAGAATGACGATGGATCGGTCGATCTTTGGTTCGGCCCCGAGAAACCGGCGGATGCGCCGGAACAGAACTGGATCCAGTCGATTGATGGACGTGCGTTTATGGCCGTGATCCGCCTCTATGGCGCGGATCTTGATTTCTTCGACCAAGCATGGCGCCCGGACGACGTTGTGAAGCTGAACTGATATCTCGCCGCCCCGCGTAAATCGCGGAGCGTTTCTATTTCGAATTGACTGAGGAGAGTTGGAAATGAAAGTCGCTGCACGCAGTTCGTCAGCCCTCGCGCTATTGCTCGCCTTCTCGTTGGCCGCCCCGGCCCAAGAGACGGTCGACACAAGGATCGGCCCCTTGAGCTTCACCCATGGTTTCACAACCGGCTACCCGACCGATGAGACCATCGCCAAGCTCTACGAGGAAATGGACTTCCAGAGGGCGGTGCAGGCCTATATCTGGTCGATCCCCCTAATGGGAATGGCGCAATGGCGTCGCGCGCATGAAGACGAGCTTGGCGCCGAGAACGGCCAGATCGTCTTCGTGGAGTCCTATGCCGACAAGATCGGTGGCCTGACTTTCAACGCCACAACACCCTACGTGCTACCCTTCATCGATCTCGCTGATGGCCCTTGGGTTGTCGAGATGCCGGAACCGCAAGGGTCGGTGCGGGGGGCCGCCCATGACATGTGGCAGATCGGGATCACGCAGATCACCGAGCCCGGCAAGTACGTGTTCGTTGGCCCCGGACAGGACGCGCCCGAGGCGGAGGGCTACAAGGTGTTTTCTTCGCCGACCAACGGCGTGCTCATGGGCATCCGGTTGATGCCGGAGGACCGCGACGAACGCATGGCGCTGCTGGAACAGATCAAGGTCTATCCCTGGTCCGAACGCGACGATCCCAAGCCCCGTGGATACATCACGCCCTATGGAAAGCCCTGGATGGGCGCACAGCCCGTCGGGTTGGAATACTGGGAGTTACTGAACGACACGATCCAGCGCGAGCCCGTCTTCGAGCGGGACCGCTTTTTTATGGCCATGCTCCAGCCGCTCGGGATCGAGAAAGGCAAGCCGTTCACGCCGGGCTGGCGCGAACAGCGCATTCTGATGGAGGCTGCCGTTGTTGGAGAAGCGATGGCCAAGGCCAACGATTTCTCGAAACGCGTGGAGACGAGCCACTACCGCGACGACGTTCAATGGGAATACGCGACGACCGCAAACCCAGACCAGCGTGACGAAAACTATGATCACCTCGATGAACGTGCGGCATGGTTCTACGAGGCCGTGACCAACGACGTTGCGATGCATGGCCAGAAGACGGGCAAGGGGCAGGTCTATATGGCGACCTACAAGGACGCCGACGGCGATTGGCTGGATGGCGGTACTGACTATGTTCTCCGCGTTCCGCCGGATGTACCGGCCGAGGCCTTCTGGTCACTCACGGTCTACGAGGTCAGCACCCGAACACTGGTTCGAAACGACTATGAGATCGCGGACCGCTCGTCACGGATGGATTTGGCCTACAACGACGACGGCTCGGTGACACTGCATATTGGACCAAACGAGCCGGCAGGCGATGCCCGCAAGAACTGGATCCCGACCGAACCCGGGCGCGCATGGTTCCCGTATTTCCGCCTGTATTCACCGACGAAGGCGTTCCTCGATCAAACTTGGGTTCTGCCCGATATCGAGAAGGCGGATGAATGAGGCGGATACAGTACAAGCTATTTAACTGCGCTGACCCTAAGGAGGACAAAATGCGCCTGACATTCAAATCCGCGGTTCTGTCCCTGGGACTGGCGTTAGGCCTTTCTGGCAATGCGATGGCTGAATCCGATTTGGGTTCAGCCGTTCAAAACCCGATTAGCTCACTCATCAGCGTTCCGTTGAAGTTCACCTTTGACAATGGCGCGCCGAACGGGAAGGCAAATGTTCTGAGTATTAATCCGGTAATTCCAATTACTATCGGAGATTGGAACCTTGTCAGCAGGTTCATTATCCCTCTTTACGACGCCCCCGGGGGCGTTGCAGGGCTGCCAGGGAATCCGGGGATTGGCGACCCGACTACACTTGGACGCACAACCGGTTTGGGTGACATAAACTACACGCTGTTCTTCAGCCCTGTGAAACCGGTCAACGGTTGGATCTGGGGCGTCGGTCCATCTATAACCGCAGATTCCGCAACGGACGATAGGCTTGGTAGCGGCAAGTGGAGTGCTGGGGTGTCGGCAGTAGCCTTGAACCAACCTGGTTGGGGAACCTACGGTGCCTTGGTCCGCCATCTCTGGTCCTTTGCTGGTGACAGTGCCCGCAGGGATGTCAACCAGACGTTGTTCGAACCCTTCGTCAACTACAATCTCGACAATGGCTGGTACTTGATCAGTGACATGGTAATCACCTATGACTGGGCGGCCTCTTCCGGCGACAGGCTTCTGTTTCCTGTTGGCGGCGGTTTCGGAAAGATCACGAAATGGGGGAACCAGCCGGTCAATCTCCGGGCCGAAGCCTATTATAATGTCGAGCGACCGGCAACGGCGCCGAAATGGACGGCAGGGTTCACGATCCAGTTCCTGTTTCCAAAGTCCTGATGTCGATCATGCGGTCAGGGAAGCCTAGGGTGTGATTGCAGACGACTTGCGCCATGTTGCGAACGCATATTGGCGACATAGAGATAGAGGCGGTATGGTTATGAAAGCTTTGCTCGGTAACACGAAGACTACACTGGCTTTCGTTTTCACCCTCTCACAATAGGCTTCGGCGCATGCGTAAATCGGTGCGCCTGGAGAATAATCCCTGGGCTCGACAAATTTGACCAACGGCGAAATCTACCAAAGGTAAATGAAAGGGCTGCTCAATGTCTGAAATTCGGACCGCACTCGCGGAAGTGATCAGAGACCTGATCGACGAAAACGACTTATTCGATGTAAACGCCGACCGCTACAGAGAGGGGGCCAGTTGTGGACCGCGCAACCGGATGAGCATCAATCAGGGCAATCCACTAAGGCTGAAAGATTTCGGTTAGTCTATACTGGGATACCAATCGGATTTTGAGCTGAATCAAGTTTGCCGGATCAAGCGTCCACTAAGCTTACGTTGTGCTTGGCGTCCAGATACTCGCTAGTATTCAGCAACAGTCCACCTAGGAGGCATTCGGGAGCGACTTGATTTTGCGTAGCGGGCGGAAGTCATGAGTTTGTCGGATGTTCTACCCAATGATTGCACCTATGCAGGATCGACAGTGTTTGATCCGTTAAACTTGACAATTTAAGATCATCGATTTCTTCGGAAATGGTAAATTGGAAGCACTGAAACGCAATGCGAAATCTGCTGAATATTAGTTTCTTGGCGCCAACAGTCTTTAGTCTGCTGGTATCTACCATGTTGACCATTGGGGCGGCGAATGCGAACCCGAACATAATAAACAAAACCCGAGAATCTGTTGATGTAGCAGTTGAAGAACAAAAGTTTGGTATTCGGAACGGTTCAACTATCGTTGCGCCAGTTCCATTTTCTAATCCGGTGATTGGAACCGGCTTAACGTTAGGTGTGGGATATCTTTTTACCACCGCACCGGAAGTCGATCCTTCTTTCTTTGCGCTTGGTGCCATGGCATCTAGTAATGGTAGCCAAGCTTACGGAATCGGCGCGGATGTAAGTCTCCACAATGGTTGGAGTTTCGACTTTGCATTGGCTGAAGCGCAGCTCAGCTATGATCTTTTCTTTGGTTCTCACCCAATCTCGATTGATCAGGACGGGACGTTGTTCAATGCAGGTTCGGACTACAAACTGTCTAACAATTTCTCTATCGGAGCAGGACTCCGATATCTTGATTCAAGCATCAGCCTTGCTTCCAACAGCACGCCCATTCCAGGAGACCTTGTTCCGGATCTGAATCTTGAGGTTGCAACAATTGAACTTCGAATTTTATGGGACGAAAGGAATGACAAAACCTACCCGACGGACGGCAAACGTTTTAGTTTTTCAGCGAATGCCGGAGAAACTTTAGGCGCTGGAGACCGTCAGTATGGTTTTGGCAGTGCCAACTACGATTTCTATCGATCAATCAGTGAGACCGGGATGTTTGCAGGTCGGGTATCAGCTTGCGCTGCGTCTTCAGACACCCCCTTTTTTGACAAGTGTTCAATAGGCTTTTCAGATAGTTTTCGCGGATTTGACCCATTGCAGTATCTCGACACGCGTCTTTTGTCAGCTCAACTCGAATATCGTCAGCGGCTTGGAAAGCGATTTGGTGTGGTCGCATTTGGAGGCCTTGGCTATACTGCATCAAGCTTCGCGGATTTGTTAGACAACGGTGATCGAATTGCGGTTGGCGCCGGTGTCAGGTACCGCGTGTCGAAACAATACCCTCTCGATTTTTCATTAGATTTCACAACAAATAACGATCACGAGGAGTATGTTTATATTTTTATTGGGCAGAGGTTCTAGGGTCAGGACTCATAGCCAGTAGATGACGAGTGCTGCGAGGGCGATGGCTGACAGGAAGACCTTCGGGCACCTGT
>NZ_JAEDOX010000008.1 GCF_017872555.1 Ruegeria sp. HKCCSA071 | reverse complement strand
GCAACCGCCTAAACCTCAACACAAGATGCCCCCAGTCTCTCCTGAGCGTCTCAACCGTCTTTCCAGTCCGTCAGGCCAACCTATGCTGCGCCGGTGAAGGGCGTTCTAAGTATTACTCTCAAAACCCGCAAGCAGAAAATGACGTTATTGGTCTTTTTTTTGAATTTTCTTTGTTTATTGATTTATTTCAATAGCTTACTTTCATTCAAAATTGACCTCCACCCTTCTGTCCGGGTACTTTTGGGCATGATCTGACTGGCAAGCCACATAAGACAAAATGGGCCGACACAAGATATAGAGACTCCGCGATTTCAGGATACAAGTCAGGGCGACTCGAAACGGGAAAACGAGTCGGAACTGCGGCCAGAATACGGTCAAAATCCTCTCACCACCGCCAGACGCCTTATACTGCGTGTCGCTCCCTGCCGTGATGTGGACGGAACAAGCTCGATGTCTGCTATTGAACACCCTGTCTTGCGCATCCCCTAAAGATGCGGTCAGGTTCCACCAATTCACTCTTCGATCCGAAAGCAGATCAGCAATGGCGCGCAATGTTCAGTTTCCTTTGGTCAGAACCGTCGGATTTGACGGCGCGCTGGTGACCTTTGCGGATAGGATGACCGACACCGCGAACCGGGCAGCGCTGGCATTTCGAGCCGAAGTCGATCGTCTGCGCTGGGATGAGGTGACCGAGTCGTCAGCCTCCCTGGGCTCGGCCTTTGTTCGGTTCGACACGCAGCGCATCTCTCATCAGAAAATGCTGCAAAAGCTTCGGGATCTGGTTGAGCAAAAGGACTGGTACACTACACCGCTGCCCGCAGGCCGCAGGTTGTGGCGCGTTCCGACGGTTTACGGGACCGACCTTGCGCCCCAGCTTGACGATGCCGCCGCTGCTGCCGGCCTGACACCAGACGAAGCAATACGAAGGCTTGGACAGTCCCGCGTGCGGGTTCTGACCATCGGCTTCGCTCCGGGGCAGCCATATCTTGGGCCTTTAGGGCCCGAGTTCAACATTCCCCGGCTGCAAAGCCTGACCCCCATGGTGCCGGAAGGCGCTTTGGTTCTGGCGATCTCGCAATTTGTTCTGTTTTCCGGGCCGACACCAACCGGGTGGCGGCATATCGGTCAGACCGCCTTTCGGTGTTTCCGCCCCGAAAGGGCCGAGGCTTTTACCCTCAGACCCGGCGATGAACTGTTGTTCGAGCCCGTTTCCCGAGACGTTCTGGAACACATCACGGTCAACAACGAGGACGGCACAGGCGGCGCAACCTGTGAGGAGATCGCGCCATGAGCCTGATTGTCCACCGGATTGGCCCGGCCTGCACCATTCAGGATCAGGGGCGGACAGGCTATCTGGATCAGGGGCTGTCCCGGTCCGGGGCTGCGGACATTCTGGCCTTGCACGAAGGGGCGGCGTTGCTGGATCAGAGCCCAAACCTTGCGGCGCTGGAAATGGCCGGGATGGGGGGCGAGTTCGAGGCGACGCATAACATGCGCATCGCCCTGACTGGCGCACGAATGCAGGCCAGCATTGATGGCAGCCCTGCGGCCTGGAACGCGTCGCACCAACTGAGCGCCGGGCAAAAGCTGAACATCGAGGCGACGCTGGCTGGAAACTATGGCTATCTGCATCTGGGCGGCGGCATTGATGCCGAAGTTTTTCTGGGGTCCCGCTCTACCCATCTGACAGCGCGGATTGGCCGGGCGCTGCAGCAGGGTGACAGGCTGACCTGTGGACCGGATGCAGGCAACAGCGGGATGAAACTGGCTGCTGCCGAGCGGTTTTCGGGTGGGGTGCTACATGTGGTTGCCAGCTTTCAGACCCCTTTGTTTGATGGCGCAACACTTGAACGGTTTGCCCAAACCAATTTCCGGCGCGGCGCACGCGCCAACCGAATGGGCATGCAGGTGGACAGCGACGGCGACGGCTTTGCGGCCTCGGGCCAGCTGAACATCTTGTCCGAGGTGATCACCCCCGGCGATATCCAGATGACCGGCACTGGCGACCCGTTCATCTTATTGCCGGAATGTCAGACCACGGGCGGGTACCCTCGTATCGCGACCGTTCTGCCATGCGATATGCCCCGCGCGGCACAGACACCCGCAGGCGGCGACATCCGGTTCGAATTTGTCAGCATGGAACAGGCTGAAGTAATGCATAAAACGTTCCTGTCAGACCTTGCGCGCCTGCCCTCAAAAGTCGAGGCACTGGTGCGTGATCCCCATGACATCCCGGACCTGTTGTCCTACCAATTGATCGGCGGAGTGATCTCTGCCACCGACTAAGGAGATGTGCCAATGCCAAGCGTCGATCTGAATGCCGATATGGGAGAAAGCTTTGGCCCCTGGAAAATGGGCGATGATGAAAGCCTGCTGAAAATCATCACCTCGGCCAACATCGCTTGTGGGTTTCATGCCGGTGATCCGGATGTGATGGCATCGACGATGAAACTGGCGGCCGAAAATGACGTAGGCATCGGCGCGCATCCCGGCTTTCCCGATTTGCAGGGGTTTGGTCGGCGGAACATGAAGTTGCCCCATGACAACCTGCGCAATCTGGTCCGGTATCAACTGGGGGCCGCAATCGGCATGGCCACCGCAGTTGGCACCAAAGTGCGGCATCTGAAACTGCACGGGGCGCTGGCCAATATGTGTTCGGCCGATATCGAAATGGCGCGCGCCTGTTATCAGGGCGCATTGGATGTTGATCCCGATATCATCGTCATGGTGCTGGCCGTGACAAAGCAGGAAGAGGCCGTGCGTGAGCTCGGGTGCAACTGGGTGGGCGAGATTTTTGCCGACCGTGCCTATAACGACGATGGAACATTGGTCGACCGCAGCCTGCCCGGCGCCGTCATCCACGATGCCGAGGTCGCAGGCCCGCGCATCCTGAACATGATCCGCGAAGGTGCGATCATCACCGAAAGCGGCAAGCGACTGGAAACATCCATCGACACGATCTGCCTGCATGGAGACGGCCCGACCGCGGTTCAAATCGCCCGCTCCGTTCGCGAAAGCCTGATCGGGGGCGGTGTCGAGGTCACGACGTTCACCCACTAGTCAGCTTGGCCAAGCGGCTTCGCTGTACGTAGTTCTTCCTTTTTGGCAGCAGGAGTTTCTCTTGCGGCCAAACCAGACCTTTGAGCAATGTGCAAAGATTTTGTGACAGAGCCAAAATTAAATATGCTTCACACCAGTCAAATGAACGCGAGCTTTACAAAGCGGGCTTTGCCGCTATGAGCGCGCGTCATTTCACTATGTTGTCAAACTAGATTGACCGGCTTTCAACAAGAATGTGGGTTGGAGATTTTTTGTCCGCTATTCGTTTGCAATTGCTTGGGCATGTTTGGGGAATTCCGGTGAAAACATCAGCGCTTTGCATCTGTCGAACCGACCCGTAGCATATGCCCAGAAGTCCTCAGCCGGATTGCCGTCGGCGTGTTGGATAAGACCCCAGAGGGTCCACAAGAGATCACACATAGCTTTGTAAATAACCATCCGCCCGATCTGCGCCGCTGTTGGAGTTGCGCCGAAATACACCGTCAGCATTTCGATCTCCTGCGTCTCGGTCAGCCCTGCTTCAACCGACAGGTCGCCAAGGTCCCAAAGGGCGTCGTTCATGCCGGAATACTCAAAGTCGACGATCCACATTCGGTTACCATCATCAAGAAAGTTTTCGCAAAGCGGATCGCAATGGCTGGGCACCAGATTGCCAGGTCTGTCCTGCAAAAGTTGCTTGATCGGAGCGGCCTCGGCGACAATTTCTGTATAGCCATCGGGGAGATTGATATCTTTGGTTGCAAGGATTTTCAGATACTCATCGATCATCGAAAACAACTCAAAACGAAACTTGAACGGACGCGGGGCATCATGCAATTGCCGCAGGGCAAGACCAGCGCGCCCAGCGGCGCCCCCACGTGTCGCAAAATGCTCGGGTGTCATGGTGACGATGTTTTTAATGCATTCGCTGATCATTACCCCGGTTTCGGCATCTGCCCACAGTACCGCGGGGCCAATGCCGGCATCGGCTGCGACCCTGGCGTTATGGATTTCAACCGCGCGGTCGATATAATCTTCGGTGCCATCGCCGGGGATCCGCACGATCACAGCCCGCTCGCCAGATTTCACGCGGTAAACCAGATTGGTCAAGCCACCCAGACGCTGCACGTCGCTGCTCTGCGCCGAGATAGCCTCGAATCCGTCCAAATTGCGGAGTTCTTTCAACACGCGCTCGATATTGTCAGTGTCCATCACACCCCCCCTCCGATCAGGCTTTCAATTTTTCATTTTCCGGATCATAAACCGGCCCGTCAACGCGGCGGATCGGGCAGCGATCTCCGAAGAGTTCTAGTTCAAACTCCGTCTGCTCCCACATCTTCTTGGGCAGATACCCGTAGATGATTGTTTGTCCGGTGAAGTGCCCATATCCGCCGCTGCTGGCCCGTGAGACGGTTTCGCCATTGTGGAGGATGGTTTCGCCTCCGGTCATGGGCAATTTTTCGTCGGTCACAAAGGTGCACAATTTCTGAGACGCGCCGTTGGCTTTCTGCTCCTCCAAAACCGCACGGCCAATGAACTCATCTTTGGATCTCAAATGAACGCGCTGGCCTAATCCCGCCTCGATCGGGGAATAGTCCGGCGTGATATCGGCGCTCCAATAGAGATAACCCTTCTCTAGGCGCAGAGACTCGATTGCCCGGTAACCGATGTCACAGATACCGTGGGGCTGGCCGGCCTGCCAAAGCAAGTCGTAGACATGTAGGGCAAACTCTGTGGGGATATGAAGCTCCCAGCCTAGTTCGCCCACATATCCGATCCGGGCAGCAAGGAGTCTTGCGGCCCCGATGGTGATTTCCCGTGCGGTTGCAAAGGGGAAGGTCGCGTTCGAAACATCCTCTTCGCTGACGGCAGCTAGCACCTCACGCGCTTTCGGGCCACAAATATTGATCACTGCCCGCGCCGAGGTCATCTCGATCAGATGCACCGATCCGTCGTCAGGCAGATGGCGCTTGATCCAGTCGGCGTCGTGCACACCAAACCCGGAACCTGTCACAACATAGAAACGGTCCCGCCCTAGGCGGGTCACCGTAATATCTGCTTCGATGCCACCATTTTCGTTGCAAAGCTGCGTGTAGATCACGCTTCCAATCGGTTTATCCATGTTGGAGACCGCCAGACGTTGGATTGCGCCCAAAGCCCCGGGGCCGATCAAATCGAACTTTGAGAAACTAGATTGATCAATCAGCACCACGTTTTCACGAGTGGCGCGGTGCTCGCGGCCTGCATATTCGTGCCAGCCGGGATTGAGGAAATCGAGCTGATCCACGGGTGCGACGTCCGCAGGGGCAAACCATAAGGGTCGTTCCCAGCCGTTTTTCGACCCGTAAACAGCACCGTGTTCTTTCAGCCGGGCGTGCAGCGGCGATAGGCGCAAGTTGCGGGCTGTTTCGGCCTCCTGACCAGGATATCGCATTTTGTAGTGATGCGCGTAATGCTCGACGGCGCGCGGATACATAAAGGCCCGGGTCGCGTGATGCGGGCTGAATCTGCGCACGTCCAGCGGCCAGAGATCAAGGCTTGGCCGACCTTCAAGGATCCATTCAGCAATCATTTCACCAGCACCGCCACCAGCGGCAATCCCATACAGGAACCCGGTTGACAGCATCAGGTTCTTCCGTTCCGGGGCCCAGCCCATGACAAAATCGCCGTCAGCTGAATAAGGAATCGGGCCGTTAATCACCTGCCGGATACCCACCTCGTTGACAATCGGTGTTACTGCCCCGGCAAGCTCCGCAAGCGGGGCAAACCGATCGAGATTGTCCGGCAGCAATTGGCGGACAAACTCACCCGGAATGCCCCGTTCACCAAATGGCAACGTGTCGTCTTCATATCCGCCGATCACCAACCGCCCCCCGGCATCGGGCTTGTAATAGACCAGTCTTTCGGGGTCGCGCAGAGTCGGCAGGGTTTTGACGAGGTCCTGATCCGGCAATGGTTCAGTCACGATATACTGGTGCTCGACCGCGCAGGCAGGCACCACAACGCCCAGTTTAGCTGCAAGCTCACGGCTCCACATGCCCGATGCCAGCACCACGGTTTGCGCCTCGTAATCGCCATCGGTTGTCATCACTCGGCTGATGCGCCCATTGGTTATTTCAAAATCCTCGACCTTCACGCCCTGACGGATCTGCGCACCGTGAAGGCGTGCTCCAGCGGCAATGGCCTGACACAGACCGGCTGGATCAACATGCCCATCTGTAGGAATAAAGGCGGCCCCTTCCAGCCCTTCAGCGTCAATGTATGGAAACAGCTCTTTTGCTTCTGCCGGAGAGATAATCTCCATTTCCAGATCGAAACTGCGCGCCATTGTGGCCAGGCGTTTCGCTTCCAGTAATCGTTCTTTAGTTGCAGCCAGTCGTAGACTGCCAACCTTCTTCCAATCGAATTCCATGCCGGTTTCCGAGGCCAGCCGGTCGTAGAGCGCAACCGAACGCTTCAACATGCGGGTGGTATTGCGCGAAGACCGCAATTGTCCAACCAGACCGGCGGCGTGCCAAGTGGCCCCCTCTGTCAAAGACGCCTTTTCCAGCAGCACAACATCTTTTTCGCCAGACTGAGCAAGATGATAAGCAATCGAACAGCCGATGATGCCACCACCAATAATGAGATGCTTTGCCGAGTGGGTCGTCATTGTTTGCTCCTGTGCAAGGTGTCGGAGCCAGATCAGTGTAAAATTCAACAAATATCAACAAAAATGTTCTAACGTTATTGATTTTTGTTGGTTGTGAAAGCGATCCCGGCCTATTATCGTCCTAAAATCCAACATTCCCGAACCTGTATGTCCAAGTACGAAAAAGATATCCTCAACGCGGTCAATCTCCATGGGCGGATCTCGGTCATGGAATTGGCGCAGTGTCTGAACGTGTCAGATCAGACCATTCGCCGAATCGTGAAGCCACTGGTTGACGAAGGCAAAATTGAAAAAGCACACGGCGCTTTGGTGAGTATCCAAAAGGTTCTGGACCCGCCGTTCGTCGCGCGCATGGCAACAAACCGCGCCGCGAAAGTTGCGATCGCAAATGCAGTCCTGGATATGATTCCCGACGATGCTTCTATCGCCATCGATACCGGTTCGACATCGGGTTTCGTGGCTCAGGTGTTGCGGGCTCGGAAGAACCTTACGGTTGTGACGAACTCTGCCTTCATCGCAGCCACGTTGGCCATGGAAAACGGAAACCGAGTTTTTATGGCAGGAACCCAGTTACGAAATCACGATGGGGCTGCATTTGACCGCGCTGCATTTGACGTTATCGGCAAAATGTCCGTCGATTTTTCCATCCTGTCGGCATCACTCGTCAATCCAAAGAGGGGATTTATGGTTTTTGAACAGTGCGAAGTGGATATGGCTGTTGCGATGAAGACGATTAGCGAACGCTGTTTCATGGCTGTTGATTCAACAAAGTTTCACGCGTCGGGCGCCAATCCAGCCTTACGTCTACCGGAACTATTGGGACGCGATTTATTGATAACCGATCAGGCGCCTGCCTCAAAATTCAAAGATGTCATTGGTCAGGCAAAGGTCGTGTTAGCTTCCCACTGAAACTCTAATGCGTCCTTTGACACCAGCCAGCTTTACGTATCAGGCGTTGCGCATGGGGTATGGCTGTACATTCGTTCCAATCCGAATTCGCGGGAAATTGATGGGTTGCTGTTGCATTGCGAGTTAACGTGACAAAACTGTTATGACCGATGTCACTCCAACGATCCTTTCCACGGTTTCCAGCCAGTTTGTCGATGATTGGCTGGCGGCGCTGCGTGTCCTTTGCCCAGAGGCGCAGATGGCGTCGCTGCTTAGCCGGTCCGGTCTGAACGCGGATACGCGCTCGCCGAATGGTCGCGTGACGCTGGATCAGATCGTGTGTCTCTATCAACTTGCCGCAGTTGAGACCGGTGATGAGATGATGGGGCTTTGGAGCAGACCCGTCCGGCCAAGGGCCCTGCAACATCTTTTGACGACTGTCAGAGAGGCAACGTCTCTTGCATCAGCACTCTACCGGTTTTCGACCTTCTGGAACCTGCTGCTGGATGACTATCAGTTCGGTCTGGATGATGTCGAAGGCGCATTGGTGCTAACCCTGAAACCACAAGGCACGGCATACGTACAGCGGTTTGGGCATATGCTGATCCTCAAACTTGCCCACGGGCTCATGTCCTGGCTGGCAGGGCACGAGGTTCCGGTCAGGGGCGTCGATTTCGCGTTTGACCGCCCGAACTTTGATCAGGATTACGCGATCATCTTTCCGGCACCGATCCGGTTCGTACAACCCGCCACCGCGATCTCGTTCGATCCGAATGCACTGGGTCCCGTGCAGGCGCGCAGTGCCTCTGATCTTGATCGGTTTTTGCAAAACGCGCCGCGAGACTGGATCTTCACCTCTTCGCGGGAGCACACCCAATCGCTGCGGGTACGCACATATCTGGGCCAAACGGGATGGGAGGCTGCCACCCTGACCCAGACAGCATCCGCCATGCACATGACCCCGCGCACCCTGATCCGCAGGTTGCATGCGGATGGGACGTCGTTTCAGGCCATAAAGGATGCCCTGCGCCGGGACATCGCGATTCGTGATCTGCAGGCGGGGCGCAAAAGCGTTGAGGCCATCGCACATGATGTCGGTTTTTCTTCGGCTGCCAATTTTCACCGGGCATTTCAACGCTGGACCGGCAGTACACCCAGCGCATATCGCAAATCACATACATAAGCGGCCATTTGTCACTTTTGGAAAATTATCTGTCAGCACACGAGATAGAGCTTAACGGGCTGGCTCGCTAAATCTTGCCGCATATAAGCATTTTCAGCTGAAGTTTCGCCTTCATAGCTCATCAGTCTGGCCATCCACGATTGCCGGGTTGTGGCGTCATCTGAGAACAATCGCCATTGAAAGGATCCACCAATGTCAGACAAACTCGCCACCATACTCCAGGCCGCACGCGACCACGCCGAGCAGGTCATCCTGCCCAATGTCGACGCCTGGAACGCCACGAAGACATGGCCGCGCGATGCTTCGGACAAGGCCGGGGCCGCTGGCCTGACGGGGCTATACGCCCCTGAAGAATTTGGCGGCCAGGGCTTGCCACTTTCAGAGGGCATTCAGGTCTACGAACAGCTGGGGCTCGGAGATGGCGCTTATGCTTTTGCCCTGTCGATGCATAACATCTGCACCTTCGCGGGCTGCGGTTATGGCACAGATACCTTCAAGGAAAAATGGGCGCGGGATCTGACCTCGGGCCGCAAACTGGCGAACTTTGCACTGACCGAACCGCAATCCGGATCGGATGCCACAAACATGTATTCGCGAGCCGTGATCAATGACAACGGCACATGGACGATCAGCGGTGCGAAGGCATGGGTCAGCCTCGCGACCGAGGCTGATATCTATTTCACCGTTGTCAAAACCAGTGACGCACCCGGCCACAAGGATATGGCGATGATCGCCATTCCCGCCGACGCTTCGGGCCTCAGCTTTGGTCCGCTCTACGACACCCCGTCCTACAACTTCCTGCCTCTGGCCGAGATGTACATGGACAAAGTCGTGGTGAGTGAAGACAACATCATCCTGCCCATTGGTCAGGGCCTGCAAGGTTCACTCATGGCGATCGACATCGCCCGCGTCTCAATCGCATCAGGATGCTGTGGATTGATGCAAGCTGCATTGGATACGGCGCTGTCCTATTCCAAGAACCGCAAGATGTTTGGTGGCAAGAACCTCGATCTGGACGGGATCCAGTGGATGCTGGGCGAGGTTGCAACCGATCTTGAAGCCTCCAAGCTGCTTTATCGAAAGGCGGCAGAATCCCTTGGCACGCCCGAAGGCCCTCTGATGGCCGCTCATGCCAAACGGTTTGTGCCAGATGCCGCAGTGAAGGCTGCGAACACCTGTACGCAAGTGTTGGGCGGCATGGGTCTGCTGCAGCCTTATGGTCTGGATCGTTTGTCCCGCCTCGCGCAAATGCTGCGGATTGTGGACGGGACAACCGAAATCAGCCGTGTAGTTATCGGGCGGGCCCTGCAAAAACGAGCGGCGACCTTGCCTGATCTGCCAGTACCGAAAGGATTTGGTGAGACCGGCTGAACATTCTAACCCGCCGGAGAAGCGGAACCGACCTGAAAATCTCCTCAGAGATCGGTAAAATTGAATGACCAGCCGCGCATATGCGGCCGGTTACTCGATATTGCAGACCTTGGTGCAAACGCAGCGAATTCACACTTTGTCCGCGTCTTTCCGGTTCGTAGACGACGCAGCGAACGGCGCAGTTTCTCGAACAAGCCACTCGCGATTGGAGCGGCGAATGCTACTGGTGAGCCCGAAGCTGACTAGGGCAAGGTGACGGTAAGCACTCTCATCCCGGCAGCCTTTCAACAGCAGGGAGTTCATAGATGCGATCCAGAACAGCCTGCCCCGGGCGATAAATACGCATCAAGAAATTCCATCCGTCCTCGATATCCAACCTGTTTGCTTGCGCGCCGCAGGCCGCCTCCGTGCCGTAATGCACGGTGAAGGTGCCATCGTCGTTCAGGGTGACATTCCGGTCGTTGACGATATTGTTGTCGCTCTTCATGAAGCCGTCCGCCCCGTAGACGGTTATCGACCAGAATGCATCGTTCGGCGGCACATCGTAGGTCGCCCGGTAGCAGCCTTCCGCAGCGCCGGGACCGGTGTAGTTGATATAGACGGCATCTTTCTCGGGAAAGAGGCCCCATGCCCCGGCCACGGCGAGGTGACGCGTTTCCTCGTTGACTTCACCGCGTGGCCCCATCCAATCCGGCTCATATTGATCGAATTTCTGGAACTCGACCTCGTATCCAGCCCGCAATTCAAGCATGCTGTCCACGTCCCATTCTGGCTCCGGGAAGAGGTCGTGGCTGGACGCCTCGATGACGAAGGCGTTCTGCATGCGGTTGACGAGTGCTACATCATCCGGATCCGAAGGGTCCATGATCTGGATGCGCATGATCAGCGAGACGTATTTCGTATCGCTGGGGATTTCGTAAGTGCCCGGCTCGTAGAAAACCACCGGCGCATAGTGGTCGTTGTCGATGACAAGGATCGAGAAATACCGGTCGTCCGGAAACTCGGGGATCGTGATCGTTGCCCCTCCCTCGGTATCGACAACCGCCCCTGCATAAAGGGTGTCGCGGTTCATGCGCACGACAGCCTGCGCATCAAGTGGCGTCGGTTTTCGAATGTAATAGAAGCGGTTCACATCACTCCCGGCATTCGCCTGAAATTGCGCAAAAGTCATATCGACCTCAGCGCGAATGTAGGTCTCGGGCGTCACGTCGTCTTGAGCCATCGCAGCAGAGGAGAGCGCGGTCGCCATTAAAAAATACAATGTCTGCTTCACTACATCCACTCCAACTGACTTCGCGATGTACTGTATTAGATTACTGTAACGAGTTTACAAATTGCGCATCGCTTGAACAGTGCCATCTTGACGCGTGGGACAGCAATCCGAAGGCAGCTTCGTCCGCGCTTCAGACCTCGACCATGACCCAATTGGAGCAGGTGCAGCGAACGGCGGCTATGCGGGTTGCGACCGCAGCATCAAGAGTGTCTGCTGGATGTCGGCTAAGGGCCGATCTCCCAACAAGTTGTGGAAAGAAATTACGGGAGCACCTTAGATCTCAGCGTTATCGCTCAGATTGAACCAAGTTGGCTATGCTAATTCGCTGATCATCGATTTCAGATGGCGCATGTCGGTACCGCAGCATCCTCCAAATACTTGAATCGACGGATTCTGCTGCGCAATCGCGGCAATCTGTTTACCAAGTTCAATTGGATCGCCTTCGTCCAGCTCATCCGCTTCGTCAAGTTCCGCATGCGAGCAACTCGAAGCGTTCGCCACAAGGCCTCTCAGCCGGGGGTGGTTGCCAATCGCTCCGGCGAAATGGGTAGGGTGAGCGCAGTTGACCATAAAAAACATCGCCGCCGAGTCGGTTGCCGCGTCGATTTGGTCTATGCCGTCCACAAGTTTGGTTCCGTCTGCCAGGCACCCGTCTGTCTCAACAACCAGAGACATGATGATCGGCAGATCAGCGTCTCGGGCGGCGAGGATGCAACCCGCTGCCTCGCTTGGACGGTTGAATGTATAAGCGGTGACCAGGTCGACGCTTGTGTCTTTCAGGCTTTGCATTTGAGCAGCGTGGTACTGACGTGCATCTTCGATGGGTACCGGCGGGATGTCGGCGTAAGGATCATAACGCGGACCGATACAGGCCGACACCAGTACATCATCGCGAGCGGATGCTTGGCGCACGTCTTCCATTAGACTGACCGCATCTTTGTTTACTTCGACGAGCCGCTCTGCATCGTACCCCAAGGGCTCTGCCCGGTCGGCGTTCGCCATCCATGTGGGCGCATCAAGGATGCATCCGACATTCATTTCACGGGCCAGATCGACAAGTGCCTGCATTTGACCGGCCAGTATCACCCTGGTGCCAGGTTCTTCCAGCAATGGAAACGACGCGAAACCGGGAAGCTCAACTCCATGATTGAAAATCAGGTCGGTGCCAGTGCCGGCGTAAACCAGAAAGGGCTTGTTACCTTCGAGTGGGAGCTGTCGCGCCATTCTGATCCACGCCTATTGCCGTTACCTCTGCACAAGAAACCTACTTTGTCTCGGGCCTCCTGTGAACCTTAGGACTGCGACAGGGTGTATTCCGTCACTCTGATCCCCACGCCAGGCCATACACCAGGTCATGTCTCGGTCGAAATCACCAGTGGCGACCGGCGCGCTCTGATTACAGGTGATGCAATCCATACAACCGCCCAGTGCTGGCATCCCGAGTGGCATTTTATGTTTGATTCCGATGCTGAGATGGCCGTGACATCCCGTCGGAAACTGTTGGAAAGCGCCTCGGAAACGGGATGTATTGTGCTGGGAAACCACTTCGCTTTGCCGTCTATTGGTCGGGTGAAGGCGGACAACGACGCGTTTCGCTGAGAGGACTAGCCCAGGTTGTATTTTGATGTGCGCGGGTCTGTTGTGGGATGGCGGCTGACGTGAAAGTTCGACGCGCCGCGCAGCTTACAGGCAATGATCGGCGAAACTAAATCTCGAACCCATTGGGCTATGTCACATTCCCTTGAATTCTTGTTTCACAAGCTTTCTCTCTTCACCATTTTGTGAAAGCCTGAAGCAGTTATGAGTGACAGAGTGTGCAATTTTCAGAAAACAGTGGTTCTTTCTGAACTCCAATCACCTCTCTTGGACGGAATTTGTGATCACTGCGAGGTGACAAGTTCGGAACTGGCCAAGAGTGGAGAGGTGCTGGAAATATGTGGTCAAGAGTACTGTTTCGATTATGAAACCGGTGTTTCTACCGAGACTGTAATTTTGTTATGCCCCAGCTGCCATGAGGCAAACCATCTGGACGCGCAGCGGAGGCATAACCCTTGCCACATTTCTGCAAGACGCAGTCGGGAAAACATGGATTAGTCGATTGGCTCTGAAAGAGAAGTTTTGGAATGGGTATTGTGAGAACTACCGCTGGTTCACTTTCGATGATCTGACAATCCGAGCTCGTCCCACATCCAGCTGAAATCATACTCAGCCACCGGAGAGCCGGTCTGGCGCGCGCTGCGGTTTTCGATTGTCTTCAGCCAGTCTATGACTTTCTTCCTGCCCGCCGTGCTGCGAACGGCCTGGCGCGGGGTCTTGCCATCCAGGGCAGGAATCGGCTGGTCAAGCGTATCGCGGTAATGCTGTTCGAGATATTCGTGGGCCATCTGACGGGCAAGGGCACGGGGGATGTCCTCTTCTTCTGCCACTCCGTTACTCGTGCTGTCATCCGCCATCATCTGTTCGGCGGTCTGGATTGATGTCAGCGGAGATTTCACCAGGTCGCCCAGGAGGTCCCGGACCAGGGCTTCGCCGCGTTCAGCGCGCGCTGTAGAGTTCACAGACAGCGTGAGTGTTTTGCCTTTCAGATCTAGGGACCCAAGCACGGAGGCCCCTGACATTGATTTGTCCAACACGAGGCCGGTGCCGTGCTTGGTGCCGGACGGGGTGTCGAGGTCAAGCCAGGTCCAATCCTTCTGGCCTGAGATCACGAGTTCTGCGGACTGTGTTAGCTTTTCAGATACCTGGCTTTGCGTCACTTTGCTGGCGAGGGGGAAGCGCATGTCGTGAAAGAGCAGGTTGTCGCCATCGCTGTTGCTGATTTGTGGTGGTTCCGGATCCAGTAGGTTCGGCAGATGTGCGAAGAGCCAGGCATTGGTGAAGAGGGGTGCGGAACGGTGTAGCTGATCCTGTGTCAGCCTCAGTTCAACGTCGGGGTTCAATTTCAACACGGAGCGGAGCCCGTCTTCAAAAAACGCGACGGTGTCGGGGTCGAATGGGAGCAGCGCCCCCGAGATCACGTTATAATCCCCCTGTGCGACAACCCGAGCTGCGATGCGATCCCATCGCTGCAGCATCTGCGTCGCGCTGTGTTCCCGGACGGTAACCGGCTCTGCGTCCGAAAGCATGTTGCGCAAGACCATGGATCTGCCGGGGTCTACCTCGCTCACCTCATAAAGGCTGACCGACGCGTCCCGCAATCCTTTGATATAGGCGCGGGTCTGCGCACTCTCCTTGGAACCGCTCCCTTTCAGATAAGCATCCGCAGCGTTTTCGGCGTCCGCTCCGAATGTCCTGCCCAGCAAATCTTCCAGGCCACCACCCCACAGGACCATCGGCCAATCCTCGCCCAGCAAGTCGCCCAGATCCTCGAACTCAAGATCGAAGGCCTCGAGCGCTGGCAGAAAATGCTCGTCCAACACATCAGCGAGCCGCTCATGCCAAATCTCGTCACGGGTGATAAACCCGATGAGCCCACCAAGATCGTTCCCCGTTGTCATCTTCAGCTTCTCCCTGTTTGCCGGACAGGGGCGATTTAGCGCAGATTGCAACCGCCAGCCAGCCCACACGCGTATGCAGACCTGCGTTACATGGAGGGACTTGTCATGGCGAATGCTATGTCTTTGGCTCCCGCCCAAAAAGCTCTGTGAAAAGCTTTTCGGAGCGGCGCAGGCCTTCATCGGTCAGTACCACCGATTTTGCCTTTCCAACCGGGTCCAGGATCAATCCGTTACGGTGCAGGCGATCAAGCGCTCCCCAGTCAAAGCCTTAGGGCCGTCCTGAACCCAGCGAATTCGGGGATGTTGCGAGCCGCTTCGACGACGGGTGTGAGCCCAACTAGTGGATTCGTCAGGGCGTTTCCGCCGGTATTCTATGATTGCTAAAAGATGGTGGTGCTGATCGCTGTCGTATTAGATTTTCCGCAAATATGCCCAAGAGACGTATCCCTTAAGCTTGCGCGCGCGCTCCAAAGAGACGCGGCACCAACGGGTGCCACCGGTCTGCTCACAGCCGTGAACTCGTAGTGCGGTTCCATTTGGAAGACCAACGATCACATTGAACCCTGTTCCAGGCCCACTGCGCATTTTTAGCATGTCACCGTCTTCGACGCCAAAAACCTCATATGTTCCGAGTGACGCGGCCGCCGCCGGTTTAACGTCCATGACGACCCCCAGGAACAAAGCCATTAGGGGTAAAAAGATTGCATTGCGCATCGCGATGTCCTGCTTATTGCCTCAACGACAATCGTAGCAACTCGGGTCACCAAGAGGAACAACTCCAAGACAGAAATGTAGGTGATACCAAAGCTTCAAACGCTACATTTCTTCCAAATGGTGGGGAACCCTGGCCCAGTTGGGGGCATCTTTCACAAAAACCTTGCTCGTTGGCTTGAAGTTGTTTGGCTCATCCAATGTCCCAGCCGCAATGCTCGTCAATCCGAAGGCTGTCACGCCCCACAGGCCTGATCCGCAGGTGCCACAAAAATGCTTGATGACAGGTCGACCTTCCTTTGAGGTCTTCTCAAAGGTCCGTGGTTTGCCTTTCAGCAGCTGCAGGTCTTCCGACTTTATCATGTACCCGGCATAACCGTCCGTTCCGGTCATCGATAGGCAATCACTGCAAAAACACATGAGTTGCATTACTGCGCTGCCAGTGACCTGGTATCGAACCTCACCGCAAAAACATCCGCCTTCCAAGATTTCAGCCACGTTGCCTTCATCCTTCTATTTCGTTTTGCAAGATATGAGAAAACCGTACCTACTCTGGCCAGTGGTCACAACGGTTCCAGCAGCGGAATGTGGAATGGTGCCAATATGAGCTCTTGTACCTGGATGGGTACGAGGCAAGCATCAGACAGATTGAGTTGTCGAATGTTTTCATCACGGTTCTGAATCCTTGCCAATTGACTGTTCCAGCAAAGTCATTGGACAGACGAGCTTTATTGATCGACAATCGCGTCATGGAGCTGACAGACACCACACCTGTGCACCTGATCCATGTGGACCCTGAGATCAACATGGCGCGGTTCTATGGCATCGAGTTGCAGCCGACGTTGTTTGGGGAGGTTTCAGTGCTTCGTACCTGGGGGCGTATTGGCACGAACGGGCAAGCCATGATGGTGACGTATGATGACGAAGCCCTGGCTAGTGACGCGCTCCACAATCTCGAAAAGCAAAAGCTCCGTCGAGGGTATGTTCCGGTCGGTGAGTGACTTCGGGCTGCAGTCTGTTTCTGTGGCAAATCCCGAGCCTTTCGGCTCGTGAGCAGGCTCTAGGTTTCAGCCGACGTATCGGCTTCCACCCAGAACACCCCAGAATGATCTCCCTGTCCCAGTAGCCCCTGACCCGTCTCTTGCGAGCCGGGGCAGGGGCTTTGGGTCATGGTCGGTCCATGCCGTGGTGATCTGCCCATTCGGGTGACGGTCCCTTTTGCGCTCACGCAGGATCAGAGATCCTTTGTCCTTTCCTTGTGGGTCAGGCGGGATTTGGACAAGCCAAACGCTACCTTCCGTAAGGGGGAAGGCGCGGCCTCCCCCCTCGGACAAGACAAATAGACAATACCGTGTCCTCGCGCGCCTGCGCTGCGGGCCGCACCACTCTTGTCGATTGGTCCTGTCTCGCCCCTCTCCGCGTTCGCCACGGGGCAGGTTTTAGAGACGACGCCCTTTCAGGGCTCGGCTCAAAACCAGCACCAAAGGGGATCAACCCCAGAGGTCGCACCACAAAAGGAGAGACGGTTTTGGACATTGAAAAGACAAAAGACATCGACACTGACACCAGCCTGCAGGCGGCAGAGATTGCGACCCAGAATGACCTATTTCGGAAAGCGCTGATCGATCCGACTGCGGCAATCGAGATGCATTCTAAGGGAATTCAGGGTCAGGTATTTGTCACGCCCGGCGTGTCAGGTGAAGGGATGGAGTTCCAGACTGCAGCTTTGGCAGCGGTGGCGTCGGATGACCAGTTTGACGAGGGCAATGACCCCTATGGCGATCACACCTTTGGGGCGGTGACAGTCCGTGACCAGAAGCTGTTCTGGAAGATCGATCTTTACGACACGGACTACACGTATGGGTCCGACCGGCCGTTTGACACGTCAGTGACGCGCCGCGTTCTGACCATCATGTGCCCCAGCGAATACTGATCTCAATCCCAAACCGGAAAGGAGGTGAACACCATGAGCAATGAAATCTTGCAGCAACGTATCGCAGAAGCGTGGGCGCTAATCAGGAAGGGCGACAATTTCCACATCGCGCGCCGCTTCCTGATCCAACACGCAGCCATCTAAACGGCTCCGCTCTACCCCGGAAGGGGTAGGGCACCCTTAACACGATCTCAAACACTCAAACAAGGATTTGCCCCATGAGCAAAGTCGAAACATTCACCGCACCGGAAACCATCGAAACCGTATCCCTGTCCGATCTCTACCTGTCTGACATCAACCCACGACAGGAGGTTGGTGAGGAAGGTATTGCACTTCTGGCCGACAGTTTGGTTATGTGTGGCTTGATCCAGAACCTCAGCGGGTTGCGCGATACCGATGGCAAAGTCGCAATCGTTGCCGGTGGTCGCCGCCTACGGGCTCTGAACATCGCCGTGACTGAGCGCGCTGATCTGGCACAGGTTCCCGTTAAGGTCACGGACAATCCCTTCGTGGCTGAGCAATGGGCCAATGCGGAGAACACCGCCCGTGAAGAACTGGACCCTGTGGACGAGGTCCGTGCTTATGGCAAAATGGCCGAGAAATCTCTGTCTATTGCCAAGATCAGCAATGCGTTTGGCGTGACCGAATCCCATGTGCGCCGCCGCCTCGCGCTTGCCAGTCTGCCCGCCGCCGTTCTGGATGCGCTCAAAGCCGGTGAGATCAGCATGGGGCTGGCCAAAGCCATGACCGTCAGCACCGAAGAAGAGAAAATTCTGGAGGTTCTGGAACGGGCCAAAGAATGTCGGTGGTTCAGTGAGCATGATGTCAAACAGGCACTGACGTCGGAGGCTGTTAGCAGCACTAGCCGCAAGGCCGTATTTGTCGGGCAGAAGGCTTATGTTGAGGCGGGCGGCACCGTCACCGCTGATCTGTTTGCCGATGAAACCCTATTCAATGAAGGCGCGTTACTGGATCGTCTGTTTGCCGAGAAACTGGCGGTAGAAGCGGAAAAACTGCGCGACGCGGAAGGCTGGGACTGGGTGGACACCCATGAGGAAAGCTACATTCCCTATGGGTTCTCGGGTACGAAAGACATGCACCGTTTGGACATGGTGAGCCGGGACTTCACCGAAGGACAGGCCGAACGGTATGACGAACTTGCCGAACTCTATGAGGGTGAGGCTCTGGACGCGGATGGTGAAAAGGAGCTGGCCGCGCTTGAGGACTATACGGCGCCGTTCTATTCTGACGCGCAGCGCAAGCTGTCCGGCGTGTTTGTCTATGTCACCAACAATGGCGAGATCAAAACATCCCCGGCCTATGTCGCGGCGGAACATGTTCAGGCTGCCATTGAGGCTGGTGTTCTGGCCCCGGTCAAAGAACCGGAGATCAAGGAAGAACCAAAACCAGTTTATTCGCAGAAGTTCATCGACGACATGGTGGCGATCCGGCTGGCAGCGGTTCAAACGGCCCTGCTGGACAAGCCTGATTATGTGTTGAGCCTGTTTGCTTTCTTTGCCACCCCGGCCTCCGGTCTGACCAGCAATCTGTTTGGGTTTGGCTATGGTGGTGCCGAGCGGAACACACCCGAGATCGATGACCAGTTCATCCTCGACCCGCGTCTTGGCGGAGAACGGGATGAAGCGGCACAGGCAGCCTATGACCAGTTCCACGAGATTGCCGCACAAGGCAGCGTGGAAGCGTTCAAAGCGTTTCGCGATCTGGGCAAGAAGACCCGCAATGGTGAGATCACGGGTTTTCTGGCCCGGCGGTTTCTGACCCAGCGCTCGGAGTTCATGGCGGAGATCGAGGCTGAGATCGGTGCAGACATGCGCGCGATCTGGACCCCTTCGGCTGAAAACTGCTTCAAGCGTCTGAAAGGCTGGCAGCTGGATGATCTCTACAAAGACCTGCTGGACCTGCACATCGACGCCGACATGTTCAAAGCCTTCGCGAAATCCAAGAAAGGTGCGAAGAACGAGGCGCTGCACAAGCTCTTCAATGATCCAGAGCATCAAAAGGCACTGGGCGTGACCGAGGCACAGAAAGCCCGGATCGATGCATGGGTGCCGGATTGCTTCTGAAACTGGCAGGGCAGGGCGCAACGCGCCCTGCTTTTCAGCAATGATTTTTGATTTTAGTTCAATGGTATAGGTTGTTTTGACTTGAAAGGTTGTAGCCTGTAGGCTACATATAGGTATGATAGAAATTCGTAAGACGAACCTGTTCGACAAGTGGCTCACGGGTTTGAAGGACCAAAGAGCAAGAGCCAGGATTTTGGTTCGCATCACGCGATTGAGCCTGGGCAATCCCGGTGATGTGAAGCCGGTTGGTGAAGGTGTGAGTGAACTGCGTATCTCCGAAGGGAAGGGGTATCGCGTTTACTATGTGTCGCGCGGTGATGTTTTGATCATATTGCTTTGTGGGGGAGACAAGTCATCCCAGCAGGCAGACATCAAAACAGCCAAAGCGATGGCAAAAGAGTTGGAGTAAAAAATATGGGTGTCAAAACAACGAAGTTTGAAGCGGCTGACTACCTGGACAGCCCCGAAGCCATTCAAGCCTATCTGGAAGCGGCTTTTGAAACCAGCGACACGGCGCTTATCGCGTCGGCACTTGGCGATGTTGCCAAGGCCAAAGGTATGTCGAGTGTGGCCGACAAATCTGGTCTGTCTCGGGAAAGCCTCTACCGCGCACTTAGCGAAAACGGCAATCCCGAATTTGGCACGGTGCTGAAGGTGCTGAGTGCTGTGGGTGTGACTCTCACCCCGAAAATGCACGTGAATTAACCCACTTTAAAGGCCATCCATCATGTCTACCGATGCAGCCCCTTCTACGGTTGAAAAAGCCGCCCGCCGCGTCTGGAAATCCGCACAGATGTTTGTCGGGTTTCACACGGATCAGAAGGGCAAGCCGCGCACGCAGCCGAAGCTCTGGCCGCCAAAAAACGGGAGCGCGTCGATCCATGGTGATCCCAGCGCGCAAGAGGCCATCGTTGTCGTCAAAGCCGCGGATCCGGACGTGGCACAGGATGTGCAGATCAAACTGCATCCCAGTCGCATTGTTGTGCGGCGCGATGCAGATATGTGGTGGCAGGGCGTCGCTGTAGATGAGCATACCGTGACGGTCCGAATGGCCGACAACACGCTCATCGAAATCCGCCATGACGGCTCGGTGAAACGCTGCTCGGCAGAGGATGAAACCCATGTTGAAGCCGATGGCAGCATCTTCAAGTTCACCGAGTTTGCCGAGGCGCATATGACAGGTGACGGGGTGGAAATGACCCGGCGCACCGAGGATCGCATTGCCACGATCACAGCCGACGGTGTTGTCGATCGCGCGCGCAAGCGTTAGCCTGAGATCATTACCTCGAGATTTTCCTTCGGTTCAACTTGTGGCCCGCTTCGGTGGGCCTCTTTCTTGGAGCGGCATCGCGCGGCCTCCGCCCATGTGCTGGTCCCGCCGACATCCGCGCGTGAGATAGGTCACGTGGGTTGTCGTATTATCTCAGCCAAATCCACCTCGCCAAATTGAGTCCGTCTGTTAACCTGATCCACGCGAGCGCGGACCAGGGCCGGACCGCCCGGTCTTTGGCCTCCGCCAGATGGAAATGGTGGCTTGCGCCACCAGTTAACGTAAATCTGTCGTTGCGCGAGTCATACCGGCTCAGAAAGGCCACCCGCATTCGGGCCTGAGCACCGGGCCCGTGTCGGACCGAGGCGATGTTGCCGCCACAAACCACATCGCTTTGTTCGGATGACCCGTGCGCAGCGATCCCAGAAAGTCTTGCCTGTTCACTTGGCCTGACAGTTTCAAACCCGTTGCCGGAGATGATCCTCGGCTGCCGTGTTTCTGAGGTGATGAACATAAGCGGGCAGTCGGGGAAGACGCGCGGTGCCCAGTCCGGGCGCCGCGCTTCAACAAGGAATTTCCCCTGCGCCTGCGGCGCATTCCGCGCGGATCAAATTCCCTGCTGACATCCCCTTGATGCCCGCTTCAGCCATGTTCATCGAAACACGCCATAGCGAGGATCAAACAATGGCAACTCAAACACTGAAACTGAACGTCAAGACGGGTGAAAAAGAAGGCAAGACTTTCTGGGACCGATGCGGGGTGCTCTTCGTCAATACCGATGAGACCGGCAACATCACCTCGATCCAGGTCAAGCACAGCATGTTCCCCAGCGTCGAGATGGTGGCCTTCCCGAAGCGCACCGATGACGATCCCGTCACCGAATGACGAGAGGGCAGGGCGGCGCAAGCCGCCCTTTCTTCTGCTCCGGCCGCAGGCCGGACCATATATGCGCCACAGGTGGCGCGCGGTCCAATGACCGGGCAGGGGCTCCGTCCCACCACAACGCGGCAGCCCTCACCCTGACCACACCCGCCGCGCAGGCGGCGGGAAACTGAGCGCGCTGAGGCGCGCGGAAAATGCCATACTGACCTTGAACGTGCCGGAATGTGACGGGCGCTGTTCGGGCAGCTCATGCGAAACATGATTGCCCTGCGCCGGTCCACTGGCACCCACGCCTGCTGGCTGGAAAAGGGGCGGGACCCTTTTCCCGGCGTGGAGATTGCCTCCAAGAGAAAAACTGTTCCGAGGGCAATTTGAGAAAGTACGGATTTCTAAAATCACCCCCGGTTTCCTCTTGGAGAGTATGACAGGATAAGGTAGTTGTGTTACAAATCATAAATACAACCTAAGGTATATATTGAGCAAGCCCTCCGACACCACTGTCTTTTCCGTGCGCTTGCCTTTGGATGCATTGGCGCGTCTGGAGGCGGCTGTGGGCGCGCTTGGGGCCAAGAGCCGCAACCAGATCATCCAACGACTGATCTATCGGCTGATCGGTTATCTCGATCCTGACCCGGGCCTGGTGGATCTCTGGCAGACGCACTTGCGACAGGTTCAGGGCGGATACACGAACCTCAACCAGCTTGCGAAATCTGCCAAACGCGGCTCGGTGATCTGGACCGATGACGACCGCCGCGACGTCGAAAATCTCCATCGAGCGATCATCCAGCACCGGCAAGATCTGAAGGCGATGATCACAGCAGCCCGCCGAAACCGTGAACCTGAATCCGCCATTCGCCGGATCCTGCGTGACGATGATTGGACAGCTGAAGAATGAACGCCGCAGCTCGCAATCTGACAGCCGGAGACTTCCTAGAGCTTGCGTTCCGGGAAGCACAGAAGGGCGTCGATCGGTCCAAGCAGATCAGCCAGCAGCTGCAAACTGCCAAGCGCATGAAGTTCATGATCTCGCGGGCCTCATCCATCAAGGCGCGGCTTGGGGCCGTGGTTGGAAGGCCCGAGGCGGTTGTGAAACATGTTCGCAAAGGTGGGGTCAAGAACGCGCACGAACTGCGCCGCCAGATCAATTATCTGACCGTTCGGGCAGAGGGTGTTTTGGACATCCGGGACAATGGCGTGACCCCGCTCGATGCGGATCAGGTCAGTGATCTGATCGAGACCTGGGCGGAGGATTTCAACGGGAAAACCAACTACGGTTACACCCGTCACATGATCGTTTCTTTCCCCGAAGGCACCTATCCCGACGCCGCTCACGAGGCCGGTTTGGAGTTCGCAGATCGTCTATTTGGAAGCGGTGATTTTGGCGATACATGGGACTATCTGACCGTGTTCCATAACGACACTGATAACCCCCATGTCCACATCGTTGTGAACAGCCGAGGCGTCGAGCATGGGCAGTGGCTCGCTATGGGCATGAGCAGCGAAATGAACATCGACGTTCAGCGCTCTATCCAGGTTGAGGTTGCAGAACAATACGGAATTGAGCTGACCGCTACGACCCGCCTTGAGCGAGGCTTGCGGCAGGAAGTCGAGACCGACACGTGGAAGGTTCAGGCCGGAATGTCGGTGGTTGAGACCACCCCGGAAGTCGAAGTTACGGCCCGCGACATGGCAGGTGATGTTATGACTTTATCCATCGCTAGAATGTCCGATCTGTTTGATGAGCGCGCCAACGCCGTCAGCGAAAAGATCGAAGAGTTTGCCATCAAGCTCATAGAAGGAGAGGAGCCTATGGTATCGAGAATGGAACATCTGCTGGATCAGGCTCATCATTTTGATGACTACGGTGAGCCGGGAGGCCCCGAATACAAGTCACCAGATCTGATGCGCGAGTTGCGCCAGCACGTCGAATTAGGCGGCAACGAGGAAACAATCAGCCCCGATCTAAAGGCCCGTGTAATCCAGCACATTGATGATCACCAGCATATCGCGGAAAGCGGCGGAACGCTCTCGGCGATGGCCGATATTGTCGATCACAAAGACTATCAAGCGTCCGAAAACTACTCGCCGCCAGCGGTGCGCTATGACGCTTACATGCGCGATACTTTGGGCGAGGATGCCAGTGACAATTGGTCGAAGAAGTCTGCTGAAATCTTGCAGTCCATCGAAAAAATGGAAGGGCTGGCGCGCGAGGTCGTTGACCCTCATTTGCGCGTTTCGATGGACATTCAGATAGGAGAGTTGAAAGGTGACGTAGCCAACATGCGGCCCAACGATCCCGACCTGCAAGCCTACATCATCGAGGACCGGCGATATTCAACCCTGATGGATACTGCCGAAATGGATGTCTTGGATTATCCGGAGGCCGAACAGTGGGCGGCGATCCGCAAGGAAGTCACCGACACGGCCAGCAGCTACGGCCTTGATGGCGAGGCGTTCGTTGCCCGCTTTGGCGATCATCAGAACGTCACTTTGGGCACAACAATGGGATGGCGCAGCGACGACATTTCGACCGCCGCTGCCCACTTCCAGGCTCAAGGATTGTCGGACAGCCGCGACCGCGCAGAGGCCGTTGTTGACGAGCTGCACCAGCTTGCTTCTTCCAAGATCATCGCAATCTCAGAAGAACTTTCAGACGTTCACGCCCACGCAACGCAACCGCTCTTGCAAGGGCGGGGCGACGATGACGGACACAGCCTATAAGGAGTTCACCCGGTCTGCCTGATGAGCGCGCCAACGCCGTAGGTAGATCCATCAAAGAGTTTTCCATCAACTCGCAAAGGAAAAACTATGGTTTCGCGTACAGACTATCTTTTGAACGAAGTCGAACACTTCGCACCCTATTCCCAATTCGATCAATCTGCCCCGCGCGAGGATCGCGTTTCAGAGCAGATCGACATCATCATGAAAGAGCAGCAGGCGATGGGCTATGATCGTGCAGCCATTGCTTCAAAGAGCTTCGACATCGAGGACCAGGCCAACCGCCGTGTTGACGAACACACGGCGCAAAAAGATCTGGTCGAAGAACTGAAAATCGAATTGGAGGCTGCGGAGCGGTCAGGGGAGCCGGTTGATCTGAACGACATGCAGGCTTTGGTTTCTCAGCACATGAACGACGCTCAGGAATACGACTTGTATCACCCTTACTATTCGTCCCTTGCGGATCTGTCCGGCGACAAAGGCTTTCAGGATTCCGACGACTACCAGTCGCCCGGTGATCGCTATGTTCAGTATATGCAATCCGCTCTGGGGCAGGCCGGTTTCGAGAACTACGAACAGCAGACCAAGGACATTGTGAACTCCATCGAAAACATGGAGGCACTTGCACGAGAGGTCGAAGATCCGCATCTGCGTGCTGCAATGGACGTGCAGATCGGAGAGCTGAAGGGCGATGTTGCCGAGCTACGCCCATACGACACCGACCTGCAGGCATACACTGTTGTCGACGACAGCTACACCACATCCATGAATGCGGCCGAGTTGGATAACCTGGACCCCTCCGAGGCCGAAAAATGGCTGGCAGTGCGTGACGACATTGTTGCAACCGCCAACAGCTTCGGACTCGATGGAAACAAGTTCCTGGCCCGCTACAACGATCATGACAGCGTTTCAGTCGGCACCACTGCGACTTGGCGAGACGCGGACATTTCCACCGCTGCCGCCCATTTCAACAGCCAAGGCGTTCCGGACAGCTACGAGCGCGCGGAGGCCGTTGTTGGTGAGCTGCACCAAGTTTCATCCAGCAAGATTGCCGCCGTGGTGCAAGAGATTGCCCATACCCGCGAACAGGCTACCCACGTCCATGAGTATGATGGACACAGTCTTTAACCACGGAGGACATGATAGATGATTGTTCGCGCCGGTGAATGTGTTGCCGGGAACAGCGAGACCACCGGGTTGGAGTAATGTGGGGTCTGTTCCGATTGGGACGGACTCTTGTCCTTGGACATTCCGGGCATTCGCTGCACCACGTTTGAATAGGCAAGAAGCGGGACTAAGCACCATTTCGCTGCGGCTGCGCCAGTGGCCGCTTCAGCTCAATCCGAAAAAACGGTTAAACCTAGAGAACCCACAAGGGAATGCTTTCCCCCGCTGCAGGCTACATCACTCACCGCTGTATCAATTGCGGCGCATCGGCATCCCCAAGGGCCATTTCGGGCAGCCAAGTGATAAGCTGAGGAAACGAGATCAGCGCCGCGATCAATGCAATCTCAATGGCAACAAGGGGTACCGCTCCGCGATAGATATCAGACAGATTGATACCCTTCGGTGCGGCCATCTTGGCAAAGAACAGGGCATAGCCGAAAGGAGGCGTCAGGAAGGACGTTTGCAAGGCCAACGCAATCAGGCCAGCGATCCAGATCTGCGCAAAGTAGGCAGAGCCGACGTGATCTGCGAAGTCGAGCTCTGAAATAATCGGCATCAGTACGGGTACAAAGACCAGCAGCACCTCGATCCAGTCAAAAACAAACCCAAGTATGATGATCACGCCAAGGAGGATCGCCAACAGTTCCCACCGGGTGAGATCGAATGCGGATATCCACTCGAAGATGACGTCCGGTCCACCGACCAGGTGGAAACTGAGCGAGAATACCGATGCGCCCAATACGATGAAGAAGACCATCGACGTCATCGTGCTTGTCTGCACCGTGACAGAGTTCAACGATGAGAAAGACAAGCGCTTTCGCGCCAGCGCGACCAATAGCGCGCCAAAAACCCCTACTCCAGCCGCCTCTGTTAGTGTCGCAAAGCCCAGAATGATGCTGAGCGGAATGGATGCGATGACCGCGACAGACGCGAGTACAAACAAGAGGTCTGACACAAGATTGGTCTTGGGTGTGTCCAGCGGGATTTCGACCGTTTTTCTCAAGGTGACCGCAAAGTAGACCGCGAAGGCCATGACCATCAGAAGCACAGGTACGATGAGGGCCACATACATCAATCCGATGCGCAGATAGAACACGTTCGAGATGAAGAACAGCATCACGGCTGGCGGGAACACGACACCCAATGCTCCAGAAGCTGCGACAGCGCCTCCTGCGGTTCGCGGTGCGTAGCCCGACGCCATCATCGGGGCATAGGCCACCAACGCCACAGTTATGACGGAAGCACCGATCACCCCGGCGGCGGGCGCAAGAACGAGGCCGATCAGCAAAGTCGCAATGGCGTAGCGACCGGGAACGCCTGTCAGAAGACGCCCCAGCAAGCGAAACATGGTTTCGGCAATCCCGCTGGCATTCAGGATCAGGCCAAGAAAAATCAACATTGGAACGCTGGTGAATTGGACTGATTCATTGGTCAGTACACCACGGGCCCGCAGGTAGATCAGCCCCAGATGCTGAAAATCAGTGATCCCCACCCAAACCGCAGCGACAAACCCCAAGAAGCCTGTCCCCGCGAGCACCAGCGCCACCGGAAAGCCACTGAAAACCCCAATCGCCATCACGACAAGCATGGCAACCGTGAGGACCTCATTCACCATTGTGCAGGCCGCTTGCTTGTTCCGGTGCACCTTGCGCACGTCTCCCTGTCAGAAAGGCGATGTTGCGAAGGGCTACGATCATCCCGGCAAGAGCCAGCAAGATGGGGCCGATGACCCCGGCAATGCGTTGTGCCCACAACTGAGTTTCCGCGTATTTCGTGGTGCGCATCAAACCGTCCCATCCGTAATAGGTCAGGATGGCGGCGAGCGGCAGAAGGACAAAAAGGCCGCCAATCAGTTCGATCCAAGCAATGCGGCGGGCGGACCAATGTCTGCGAAGAACATCAACGCGCACGTGACCGTCGCGCAGATAGGTATACCCAAAGGTCAAGAAAATTAGGATGAACAGCAGTGACGTGGACAGGTCCGGCAAATAGCTCGACACGCCAAGTTGTAGCTTGCGATCCAGCATCTGAAGCGCGCCATAAGCAGCAATCGAAACAACTGTCAGCCACGCAGTCACGACGCCGATGCCGCGAATGCCACGGTCAATCCAATCCAAAAATCTCAAGCCGAATTCCCTCCCAAAGTTCTTTGCCTGTTAGCTGTTATCCCCCCGTGACATCTCCCTTGCGATTGTCTTGTTCCCGATTTTCCGGCCTGACTTTCGAGGTGCGAAAGCTGTCCCAGAACAGCAATGCTGCCCCACAAAAGATCGCCACGTCAGCCAAGTTGAAGGACGGCCAGTGGTATGACCCGTAATGGAAGTCGAGAAAGTCAGGGACGGCCTGATAGCGCAGACGGTCAAGGATATTGCCAAGCGCGCCTCCGATGATCAGACCGAGCGCCGCACCTGTCAGCCTGTCCGGAGCCTTCCACAGCCAGATCAGCAGCCATGCCACGACCACGGCAGCAAGTGCGACCAGACCCCACCAGGGTACGACCCCGCCGAGCATACCGAAGCTGACCCCATCGTTCAAAACCCGCACGAGGTTGAGAAAGGGCAGAACCTCGACCCCGTTCTCAAGCGCCGGGGAGTTCAGGGCAAGAGCCTTGGTGCCCTGATCAACACCAAACGCGGCGATGGCGCAAAGCCCACCGAGAACGCGGCTGTTCATGCCACCGCCTTCAGATCGGCCCGCGCGTCGCGGATGATCGCCCATGACGAGTGCAGGAACAGTCCGGCGATCCCGAAGGCTACGATGAGATCGGGCCATGCGCTGCCTAGCCAAACCACCAGCCCGGCGGCGATAACGACTGCGGCGTTGCCGATGGCGTCGTTGCGCGAGAACAGCCAGACAGCGCGCATGTTCGCGTCGCCCTTGCGGTACCGCAGCAACGGCAGCACGGAGATGACATTTATCACAAGAGCAATCAGGCCCAGAATCCCCATCAAAGTGGCGTCTGGGGTTGTCGGCTCGAATGCCCTTATGATGGTCGTGCCAAAGACTCCAAGACCAAGCAGGCCGAGGAAGATGCCCTGGATCAGGGCCGACCGCGCTCGCCAAGCGAGGCTCCAGCCGATGGCCAACAGGCCGAGGAAGGTGATTGCGCCGTCGCCGATGAAATCCAACGCGTCGGCCTTCACGGCCTGTGATCCGGCAATGAACCCGCCGATCATTTCAAGAACGCCATAACCAACATTCAGGATCACAACGATCCAGAGCGCGCGGCGATAGCCAGGGTCCTGATGGGCCGCACCTTGCTGAATATCTTCGTCGCTCTCGATGCGGTCAAACCCATACCCTGTTGTCTCGACGGCTTTTTCAATTTCCGGCAAGCGCGCTTCGGGAGCTGTCAAAGTCATTATGTGCGTTGCAGTAGACACTTTCACGGCGTCAGGCGCGATACCCGCAGATTGCGCCGCCCGCTCGATCTGGGCGGCATCCTTGGCGCAATCCATGCCGGAAACGCGGTAACGAAAGGATGGGATATCTGCTATCGCGCTTTCTGCGTTGGCCATGATCGCAGTTCTCCTGCTAAAGTGGATCAAAGGATAATATATCAGTGAGCAATGATATGACGCAGATCGTTGTGGACCGCAAGGTCGGTACCATTGAACAACGAGCAAAACTATTTCGCGGCTTTGCCGACCCAAGCCGCTTGTCTATTCTCGGCGCGCTGTGCGGGGAGCCGCTGGTTGTTCACGAACTCGTCGAGCGTACGGGACTATCACAACCAAACGTATCCAACCACTTGCGATGCTTGTTGGAGTGCGGGCTAGTTAACAGCGACCGAGATGGGCGCTTCATCCGCTACCGTATCAGTAGCGCACGTATCGCAACGCTGTTGAGCGATGTGGACGCACTTCTCGATGTGGTCGCAGGGGGCGTTGAGTCCTGCGACAACTATCGCGGGAGATAAGCAGCCACTAAGCGATGAAATAGACTAGGACAGAGCTAAAGGACGACTGATATTGATGTAACGCGCCGTCAAATTATTATAGCCGCTGTAGGTCTTACCATCATTGCACCCTTCGCCGCGATTGCGCAGGGAGCTCCGTCGATCCACGTTCTTAAGGACCCGAATTGCAGCTGTTGCCGGGTTTGGGTCGATATTCTTCGAGCGGAAGGCTTTCGTGTAACCGAGGAGCGCAGCTTTGGCACTCTGCTGGTTCGGCACAAGTTGGACAATGGCATCCCTCAAGACATGATGTCGTGCCACACGGGCGAGATCGATGGCTACATGATCGAGGGCCATGTGCCGGCTGCAGACATCCGTCGCCTTCTGGACGAACGTCCAGATGCAGTCGGTCTCGCCGTTCCAGGCATGCCCTATGGATCACCCGGAATGGGGCCGGAAGATCAGCGGGAAGCCTACGAAGTATTCCTGATCCGGCGCGACGGTAGCACCGAAGTGTTCACGAGTTATGACGCAGCCTGAGGTGAAATTAGACGATCAGAAATAATAGGGAGAAGACGATGACACAGCATAGACTACGATTTATGGGTTTGGGCGCGGTGTTTGTCATCATTGCCACTGTGGCCGTCGCACAGCAGCAACGAGGCGATTGGTGGGGCCACGGGCCGATGGGACCGGGCCACATGTGGTCTGAACGCATGCCTGGCTGGGGGCACGGAAACATGGGACCAGGCCAGCAGCAGCGCATGCAACGACACTGGACTTACATGAACGAGGGCGTGCCCGCAGCTTATCGGGGTGCTCGGAACACTATTCGCGCGACGCCTGAAGTTATCGCGGAAGGCAAGACGCTATACACAGCGAACTGCGCAAGTTGTCATGGAGCCGAGGGTCTCGGGGATGGTGAGGCCGGTCGGTCTCTCGTGCCTTCTCCGGCTCTCCTTAGATGGTTTGTTCAGATGCCGATGTCGGGAGACGAGTATCTGCTCTGGGCAATTTCTGAGGGCGGTCAGCGCTTCGGAACAGAAATGCCAGCCTTCAGGGAAGCGCTGACTGAAGAAGAAATCTGGAAAATCATCGCATACATGCGTGCGGGGTTCCCGTGATACCGCGCACCGCGAACACTTTGTAGAGCTTTTGGCGGTGCTTCCAAAAATACACAATTTCGCCGATCACCACCAAAACTGACATTGGTGGAGCGCGCAGCATCGCTCACTCTGGGCTCTCTCCTGCCGTTCTCTGCATATTGAAGTAAGGTCCGGTTCGGCCGCGTCCTGTTACCCCCGTCAAGTGAAGGCGCTACTTTCAGCCCGTTTGGCTTTCATTTTCTCCATCGCCATATCTTTCGCTGACCGACTTTTCCGCTTTGCGACCGTGCGCTGCGCATCAAATGCCGCCTGAAGTTCCTGGTCTT
The DNA here is from genome assembly GCF_017872555.1 of Ruegeria sp. HKCCSA071. GTDB lineage: Bacteria > Pseudomonadota > Alphaproteobacteria > Rhodobacterales > Rhodobacteraceae > Ruegeria. The sequence goes on along the minus strand of NZ_JAEDOX010000008.1, from coordinate 116,496 downwards.
TTTCAGAAACCTCTTTCACCGGGGCAGGGGCCGGTTTCGCATCAGCCACTGCCTTTGCCGTATCCTTGGCCTGCTCTTCAGCAAGATCCAGGTGTGTCCCTTTGATCTTTGGCGTGTCGCCACCAAGGAACTGCATGAAATAAGGATCTTCGAAATATCGAATCTTGTTCGCAATCACGGGCATCTTGCCTTCGCGGATCAGCACAACCTCGTTTTCCGGCAGACGACCAACGTGCTCTGGCCGGAGCAGCCGAATGCCTTCTTCACGCTCTGATATGCTGCCCATTTCCATCTTGCCGAGTGCTCGAGACTTCGACTTGCTTATGACCGTTTTGTCCCCGATGGACCTGGACACATGTTCGCGTACTTCGGAATCCTCTGAGGCGGCAAACATCTGGGTTCCAGCGTTTGCCAGCATCGCCCGCACACCCTCGTGCCCATAAATGTCCTGTAGGCGCGACAGTGTTTGCGAAATCACCACGAGCCTGCCCCCGAACGATCGCATGGTGTCATAGGCTTCAACAACGCGCTCAAGATGGCCGAGGCGTTGGAACTCATCGAGCAGCATCAAAACCTTGAACGGCTCATCTTCGCCCGGCTCAACAGTTTCGATGGTGTTCACCAGATCGAGGAAGAACAGGCGAATGAGCGTCCGGAACTCTTTGACCTTTTTCCCTGGCACGGAAAAGTAGATCGAGCTGGGGCGCCGACGCAGATCTTCAAAGTTGATGTCATTGCCCTGCGTGGCTCTTGCTACCGACGGGTTGCGCCAGAGCTGCAGGCCGGAGTTCAACATAACCGAAATCGTTGACCGCAGGATTTTGGATTCTTCGGCTGCAAGATTCAGAAACTCATCTGCAGCTCGCGCATATCCAACTTCTTCAGCCATTTTCTCATAGTCCTTTTGCTTGGTCGTTTTGACCAGGCGCAGGACTTCGGAAATGTATGGCCGCTTTCTTTTGATCGCCAGCATCGCCATTGCGCAGAACATGCCTTCAACACCACCCATAAAGCCCTGCGCGGACGAGCTGGGCGTGTCGAACATCTGAGTTGCAACCTGAATCACTTCTTCCCATCGCCGGTCCAGATTGTCGGCACGTGCTGCGCGGCGCAGAGGGTTGTAGCTGTGGCTTTTGTCGGGGTTCTCGGGGTCGAACATAAAAACCTCATCGCCCATTGCTGCCCGACGCGCGCCGGTTGTCTGGAAAATCTCGCCCTTGATGTCCAGGACGACGCAAGACCCATTGAAACGCAGGACATTCGGGATCACAAAGCCGCTGGTTTTGCCCGAACCAGACGGGGCAATGAACATCGCGTGCGGCTTTTGGACACCGGGGCCGGGCTTATAGTAGATCGCGTTTTTGTCCTTTGGCTCACCAAATTTGGCAAACACGATTTCACTATCCAATTTGTCTTTGAGCTTCAGAACCGACGCATAGCCTTCCTGGACGAGCTGAGGGGCCTTTGCAAAGGTCGCATCACCGTATTTCGTTGAGGGACCACGCAGCGCAGCCGCCACAAATGCAAAGGTCAAAACACCCACTGCGACCACCGCCACCAGACCCATGATCTGCTGCGTCTCTGCAGGCTGTGCCATGAACTTCTCTGGGATCGCCCAGATGTCCAGCCCGCGAAAGCCTCTGGTGTTGATGTATTCGAGAGCCAGCCCGACCACCAACACCGCGCAAGCCGAGGTAGCGATAAAGCCCATAGTACCGGCTATCGCGACCTTCTTGCCTTTGGGTAGATCCTGAAACTCAGCCATCGGTCAGCTCGCGTTTGAAGAAGCACACGATGCCAAACTCGGCAGGTACGACGCCGACCATTTCCCAACCGTCTTGCCCGAGCTTCGCAAACTTCTCGCCTGCATTTTCCTCTACCCGCATCAAGACATTACGATACTCAAATTTTTTCATTCTATTTCTCCTTCAGATAAGTTGATCAGCGGTCATCAGGGGTGGGAAGATCACTCCGTTGACCTTCCGTTCGTCACCGATTTTCTTCATGTGAACGATCATGTGAATGGTGGCCCGGATGTCATCGACCACTTCTGACTTTTGAACGGTCGGAGATCCGCGACGCACCATCTTGCTCATACGTCCAATGGCATCTACTGGTGAGTTGGCGTGCATGGTACAAACAGAACCATCGTGGCCGGTGTTCACCAGTTCCAGGAACATATTTGCGTCGTCGCCCCGAATTTCACCGCAGACGAGGCGGTCAGGCCGTAACCTCAGCGCCGATTCCAGCAGCTTTGTTGGTGATCGAGGGCCATCTTCTTCGGAACGGTCAGCAAGTAGATCGACAGAATTGGGTTGCTCGATGTCCAGCTCGGCCACTTCTTCAATCGTCACGATCCGTTCGCCAGGATCGACGCGCTTCAGCATTGCATTGAGAACAGTGGTTTTGCCAGACGAGGTGCCCCCGGCAATGATCACGTTCCATTTGCTTAGCATCGCAAGGTCGGCCAGCTCGTCAAAGTTCATTGTTCCGGCAGCGAGAGCAGCCCGAGCCTTTTCAAGCGCGCTGTGATCATTGTTTTCTGCCAACGCCGCCTCTTTGCTGGCGAAGCTGAACGCGCCCAGATCGACGGTTTTCACGCGGAGCAGGCGGATCGCCACGGACCCCACGCCGGTTGTTGCTGGCGGAATCACAACCTGCACCCGCGCTTTACCCTGCTGTGTCGGCACGTTGGCCGTCGCAATCGGCTTCTTTTCTCCGAATGTCACATCGCTGAATCCGGCCACGCAGCGCCCGATGTTTTCCACATCATCTCTGTTCAGAGTAATGTCTGTCCTGGTCATGTGTGTTGTGCCCATTTCTTCGACCCAGACCGATCCGTCAGGATTCACAGAAATTTCGCTCAGGCTTTCATCGTGCAACAGATGCTCGATCTTGCCTGTATAGTATTCCAGAAGGCTATTGCCGTTCCGCCCGCTCATGTTCTTGTCCTTGGTAGAGCACTTTTTTGAACACTGGAGGTTGCCTTCGCTGCATCTCGGCTTTGCCTCGAACACGAAGGCATCCACATAAGATTCATTGCTTCCAAAAAGTGCTGAATTTGCTTCAAAAAAGGCCGCTACCGCACTCGATCATGCTGGCAGCGGCCGGAAAGACTGCTGAGGCGGTCGGCTCATTGGCTCGCGCTCAGAAGCTATCGAACACAACGTCGCGCTGCAGGATGGCGTTGATGCGACTGCCCTGATCGACAAAGACTGTCGGAGTAATGCGCAGGTATTCATCAAGCGCCGCTGCCGTAGCGTTCTGCAGGTTAGACCCCACTTGCGTTGCCAGATCAGTGCGAACCGAGTTGTTGCTATCGTTGTCAGAGACCAGTGCCACCGGCGCAATGCCGATGATGGACAACAGCGCTGCAGTTCCGAACCGTTTCCCAAAGTGTGTGTTCACCCTGCCGGTCGCACCAGTCCGGCCTTGACCGTCCGTACCAGCCGATCCGACCTGAGTTGACAGGCCGTCAGGCGTGATGACACGGCTCCAAACGATCATGATGCGCGTTTGCGCCAATGTCGTGTCCGCTCGATACTCGCCAAAGAGCTTCGATCCGCGCGGCAGAAGCAAACGCGTGCCGTCCATCGAGTAGACGCCACGTGTAATCGTCGCCACGACACTGCCGGGCAACTCCGAGCTGACCGCGCCACCGAACACAGCCGACAAAACCGTGCCTTGCGTCAGGGTGCGCGACGGATCGTCAATGATCGAGGCCCCGACGATGGGGGGATATTCTTCGACCAGATTGTTTTGCCATGTCGTGTTTTGGTTTTCCTGATAGCCGCGTTGATCTTCAGGCAGGCGGGTGTCGTCTGGCTGGACTTGAACCGGCTGCGGCGCTGCAGGGAAGGGTTGGAAAATGACCGGCTGCGATCCACCATTGATCGGCTGGTAGTTTTGACCGGGTGCGTCCTGTGCCATCGCGCTTGAGGCCAACGTGACCAGGGCGAGGGTGAGTGCTGTTCTGTTCATCGTCAGCTCCATCAGTTTCTGCCGTATGGGTTTTCATCGAACACAATGCCGTCCGACTGGTTCTGCCGCTGGCGCATCTTCTTCAGTTCTTCGAGTCTGCGCCGCTCGTCATCGGTCAGACCTTGCGCCTGAAGGTGGCTTACGCTGGCAAGTGCCCGGGCCTCCGCATCTGCGATGGCCTGGGCAAGTTCCGTCTGGAACTTCTTCTCTCGCTCATCATATCTGACCTGAAGGCGTTCATTGGTCAGGTTCAGCGTTGCGATTTCACCGTCTTTTTCGGACAGCGAAACTTTGGCGTCCGTCAGCTCGTCTTGCAGATCGGAAATCCGACCGTTCTGTTGCTCGATAGTTTTCAAGGCTTGTTTCAGCCCTTCGGAATCGACCTGCGGCACTGTTGCCGGTGTTGCCACCTCAATTTCCTCGGGCAAAGCCTCTGGTTCCGGCTCATCGGCCTCTGGTCCCCGTGCGGTCAAAAGCCCGTATCGCTCGCCACCACCTTGTTGCAAAGCGTCAACGCGGACACCCGTGTTCGTGCTTTTGTTTTCATGGCCCATGACAAACCATACAAAGCCCAGGAACACCGCTCCTGCGATCGCAACGGTTATCAGCTTCTTTGGGTCGAACTTCTTCCGGACACGTTGCGACGGCTGTTCAGCCGCCGCCCGTGCCGCAATTGTCTGATTGCGATCCATTACTTGCTGCCCCCCGGTTTAACTGTCTGTGAAGTAACGGGCCTGCCCGTTGCACTCGCCTGCTGAAACGCGTCGCCATCGTTTCGTACACAGATCGAAGTGTCTTCGATGCGCAGTGTCCAAAGGTCGGAAAGGCCCTGCACCTGGATAATGCCGCGCTCTTTGACTGTGGTGTTCACCATCAGCTCGCGGCCATCAGGCAGGACACGGAAAATCCCCGGCAACTCCGCATCCTGCGGGATTTGCATATAGGTGTGAACGCCATCATCCCACACGGCGGTGGGCGCAAAGTCCGCTTTGCCCGAGCGCGAATAGTTCTGGTTCACAAACCGGCCAGTTGGCTTCGGCTCGCTCCGAGCGACTGTGCCGCGACGCGTTGTGGTCCCGCCGCTGTTGTTTTTGTTGTAGAACGTGACCCGAAATGGAACACGTTTGCGTTCGGCGGCGCTCTCGGCCGGAACCAGATAGAAGTTGTATGTCCCGCGATTGGTCAGGACGGTCAGGTTTGAATCCGAGTTCAGGATTTCTGGCTTGAACGCAATAACGCGACCTTCCTGCAGGCGGGTGATCTGAAAACTCTCAGTGTCGCCCGCGCCAATGCTGCGGACGGTCTCGCCCTGCGGAAAGTGAACATAGGTAATCAGGCGTTCACCTACAGTGATGCGGTACACCTGGTTCTCGACGTAATGGAAATGCGTGATGCGATGATCCGCATTCTTTCCGTCTGGCGTCGGTGTGATTTCAGCGAGCAGAGGCGTAGAGAATGCCAAAACTGCTGCGGCGGTGGCGGTGAGTGTTTTGAAAGAACGCTGCATCAGACCTTCCCTATGGCGTCTACGCGGTAGTTGGTGACGACGAAGCCGAACGGATTTTCCAGAAGCTCATCCATCGACGTCACGATTTTTTCCTCAAACCCGTAGGTCACAGTGACCACGTAGCGGGCTGAGGCCGTTGCTTGGTTTGGCACGATCAGGGACTTGCGGATCTCGACCTGCACCGTCTCATCGTTGACCGGCGAGACGCCCAGAATTTCGGTCTGCACCTTTGTCTTGGGCGTATAGATTTCGTCAGGATGGTTGTCGTTCGAACCGTCCCACAGTTCGCGGTAGGACGTTTCGGCCAGCTCATCAGAACGACGCAGCACCGATTTCAGGCGCTCGTTGTTGTCCTGGACATCATAGGTTTCCCGGTCGCGCACATAATTTGCGACTTCACGGAAGGCCATCGCCTCAGAAGGTTCCAGTTCTTCGACTTTTTCAGTCAGCAGGACCGGCAGTTTCGTGTCCGGATCAATGGAGAATGGCACCGCGCGGATTTCCTTCAGGGGAAGGAGCATCGCCCAGCCAATCATAGAGGCCACGCCCATTGCCATGCCGACCATGCCGAATACCTGCCATTTGAAGGCATCGCGGCGTGCGCCCAGAAAGAGTTCTTTTTCGTGATCTGTCACGTGTGACATTTGCTCTGTACCTCGATTTATGAAGATTTATTGGCGCGAGCTTGTCGAATGCTCTGCCGGTAACGGTCAGCGGCGTAGCTCTGACGAGCTGCCCCATCCTGATTTCGGGCTCTGTGCGCTATGTCCCGACGCGCTTGCATTGCGCGAGACGCGCTGTCACGAACGCCAGTCCCGTCACGTGCTGCGGAAGCCATAGCAGCGGCAGTTTTCCCACCGGCTACTGCACCCCTTGCGCCGTCGCTTGCAGTGCCCAATGCACTTCTTGCGGCTGCTGCAGCACCAGTTGCCACGGCAAGACCCGAGGATGCCGAAACGATTGCACCCGACATCCCGCCCGCGAGCGACGGGATCTGCGTGAGCATCACGATTGAAACAATGCAGATCGCCAAAAACCGGCCACTGGCCTCCATATTGTTCACATCCTCAACAGCGGTCAGTTCGGAGCTGAAAAGGGCCTGAATAAGAGAAACGATGCCTGTCAGAACGACGATGACCATGATCAGGCCAACAGTCGTTTTCGCCCAGGCTGCGAAGATATTGGCTGTTGCCGAGCTGAGCAGCGTTGCGATGAAAACAGGCGCTAGACCCAGCAGGACCGCTAGACCGCCTTTTGCGATCAGCGCCATGCCGGTGCCAAAAGCAACGATGACAGCCCCAACAACCCAGAGAATAGCCCCGGTGATGCTCAGACCCCAGGTTGCGTTTTCAATAGCCTGCTGGCCCATCAAGAAACACTGAAGCGCAATGTCATCGAGTGCTTCCCAGACATTTGTTGTGCCGGTCAGTTCTCCGGCAATCGTGTCTGGGAGGCTCGAAATGCCCTGATAAATGGGTTGAAAGAAGCTCCAGCTAGAAGCCATACCAATGATGATCGTCGCCCGAATGATCCAGCCGACATAGCCACCAAACCCGATTTCTCGGATTTGAAGCACACCGTTGATCAGCATTGCCACGAAGATCAGCGCGGCTATTGCCCAGAGGGCGGATGCTAGATCCGCCGCCAGGCTGTTGTATGCTTGCTGCGAGAAGTTATTTAGCGCAGCCTCAATCGAGCTGACGAAATCTTGGATCACGGCCCACAAGCCTCCTCAATTGCAGGGCGCAGAGCTTCCAGACGGGTCCGTTGCTCTTTTTTCAGCGCGGCAAGATTGTCGGACGGTTGGGTCCAAAACTCGTCTTGGTCAGCTCCGACCTTTTGGGCGGCGTCCTCACGGCTTAAACCGCCCAGCGGACATTCGGTGCTGAAGGTCTCGCCAGATTTGCGCAGAATGCATTGCTCGATGGTGGCCTCGTGCGCAGCGATGACCTGTTCATTCAGGATCACCACCGACCAGTTGGTCACAAGAGGCTGCTTGTCTGCGGATTGGCCCGCTTCGGCCATGCGCGCTTGATCGTTTTTGACGAATTGACGACCGTACTCACGCGCACCCGAGTACCCAAGGCACTTACGATATTCACCGAACGGCATATCGACCTTGGGTGATGGGCGCAGCTTCACCTGTGCCGATGCAGCCCCCGACATAACGGCGGCGGCTGCAATGGTCAGGATGAGAGTTGAGCGGAGTTTCATTGTGAGGTTCCTCGTACATAGTTGCTGAGTGTCGAAAGATCGGCAGCGGTTGCAGCCAGATCCGTGCCCGACGCCAGAGCATTAGCCGAGGTTGCGCGTAAGATTTCAATTTCAACCTGAAGGAGTTTAAGGAGAACCGCCGTGTTGTAGTCGATTGCATCCTTCAGATCTTCTTGCTGACCGATTTCACCGCGCAGCTTTTCTGCATCTTCGGAGAGCTGACCGGCCATGTCATAGCCATTCTCACCCAAGGCCGATGCCATCAAGCCAGCGCCACCTCGCTCCGAGAGAATGCGCCGGGCTGGCACGTCTGACGTACTGAATTCTTTAAGGATTCCATTGTTCAGCCCCAGGCTGATTGATCGGCGTTCCATCGCGAGTCCGGCGACGCCTGGAAGATCGCCAATCGTATCTTCGGTCGCGTTCAAGGCGTATCCAAGCGTGTCAGCTGCCGTTGCCAGTTTCAGAAAGCTGCGGCTGTTGAACTGGTCCAGATCCGTCAGACCACTGATGGTTTTGAGGGAGTTTTCGAGCAGTGCCCTCTGCTGCTCGAGCTTCTCATATTGTTGCATCAGCTGTTCGTATTGGCGGACCATTTCCGCGACTTCGCGGGCCGAATTGGCTGCGTCCTGTGCAATGGCCGTGGCGTCGATGGTCGGAACACCTTGGGCTGCCGTCATAACTGGCAGGGCGGCCAGAACCGAAACAGCAATGGTTGTGCGGAATTTCTTTGAAATATCCATCAGACAAACTCCAAGTTTTCAGGGGAGGTCATGCGCTCAAAGTCACAGGCGCATTTGCTGCGATAGCCCGAATAGGTGCTGGTGCAGGCCGAGACAGCGGCCAGAACTACAAGGGTGATGACAAGGCGGGCTTTCATGTGATTTCCTTCCAGAAGTTGGGGTTTTTTCGCCAGTCAGGATCAGGGAACGATTTTCCGTCTGATCCGCTCAGAACACGAAGAAGCGGGCCGAGCGCGCCGACATCGACATCGAGCCAAACACTCTCATCACCTTTCTTCATGAGCATTACGCGGTCGCCAAAATGCGCCCTCAGCGCGCCCAGCTCTGAATCGTTCAAGCCGATTGCCCGGTAGTCTGCTTCATTGCCGGATCGAGAGGGGAACAAGAGTTGCGTGCTGGTGTTTTCCAGGATCGACTTACTTGCCGCTGACGACAGGAGGTGATCGGGGATCTGCGTCATCATCATCATCATGACGTTCAGCTTCCGATACGTGGTGTAGGCATTTATGAGGATGCCAGCGCCATAAGGGTTGCCAGCAATTACCCATGCTTCATCAATCACAAAGACAGTGGGTATCTTGGTGGCGCAGCGGCGTTCAATCTGGCGCATGACGTAGCTGATCCATGCCAGCCGCACCAATTCGTCATCCAGAACCTCAGAAATATCGAACACAAGATGACGGTCGCCAGCAGCAAACGGATCTGAGCCACCCTCGCCAAACATCCAGGACAAGCGGCCTTCGCCCGCCCATTCACTTGCACGCTTGTACAGGTTCTTGTCATCGTCAAAGGCTCTGAACCGTTCCACCAGTGAATCGAAGTTCTGAAGCGCAGGCGGCAAAGTGGCATTGGCTTGGCAAGCCCTTGTGATTTCATCCTTCTGATCGGTGGTCAGTGGTTCGTCATAGCTCAACAGGGCAATGACCCAATTGGCGAGCCAGCTTTGCCCAGCCTCATCCGTCTCGGTCTGAAAAGGGTTCATGCCGGTTGGCTCACCAACTCGGACGCGGATGTACTGCGCACCGAGCGCCCGCATTGGAGCCTCCATTGCCCGGTCTTTGTCAAAAGCGATGATCCGCGCGCCCTGTGCAACCGCCATTGTTGCCAGCAGCATCGCGATCACAGTTTTACCCGAGCCGTTCGGTCCAAGAACGATCGTATGCCCGGAGGGCAGGTTTTCAGGGTCGTTACTGGTCTTGGGAAGGTGCAGCGAAACATCGTAGCTGTCCCCGTGTGTCGTCGGGAAAGTCGCCAATGGCCCCGGCCAAGGTAGCTTTTCCGCATCCAACCCTTTGGGGCGCATGTGGAACGCAACCATATCCGCAAAGTTCTGGTCCGTGATCAGTTCTTCACGGGCGCGGAACGCGAAATTGCCGGGGTGCTGTGCGAAGTACACGGCACGGGCCGACATCGCTTCGCGCTTCACCGTGCCACCCGAAATCTGGATTTCACCGATGATGTGTTTTTCGGCGGTTTTCAGATCTTCCTCGTTCCCAAACACGCAGATCGACAGGTGGTGCTTGCCGAGTGACATGGTGCCGGAGGCAATGCCGTCCGCCAGAATGGACAAATCCTCTTCAAGCGACTTTGCCTTGTCGCCTGCCGAGCGCATTTGTCCCGACTTGCGGCGTTCCATTTCCTGCGCCTGGGCGCGGCTGATCGGCAGGAAGGATTGCGAAATCACGACATCAACCGGCAGGTCTAGCCCGTCGAAAATGCCGGGGAACGAAGCCATCGGGTAATTCTTCAGGGAATAGACACGGATGGAGCGTTCCTGATCGTCGCCCGTGACCAGTTTGCCGCGCTTGCCCTGAAACAGCACATCCTCTTGCGGCATGTTGAAGGCGATGGGTTCTGCAATGTTCGTGTGAATGATCGGCTGATACCGACCGTTCAACAGCATTCCATAATAGCCGAGCCAACGCCCCTCGCTGAGCTTCAGCCGGCGCATACGGGCCTCGCCCAGCGTGCCCGCCAGTGTTGTGAACACACCGTCGAGCTGTTCCATCATTTCGCGGCGTTCCTCGTCTATCGTTCCAGACGACATGCCGAACATCTGTTTTGCCCGCTCATCCTGCCGCTTTTGCAGAATGGCGCTGATGATGATCTTGCGTTCTTTCAGCTCTGCATCGACGGACGCTGAGCGCATGGCCTGCGCCACTGCACCGGCAAAGCCGGTTGGATCTGTGATGACATGACCAGTCTCAGCTGGGACGGTCAGTCGATGAACATAAAAGGCCACCTCATTGGGTGTCGTGCGCAATACACGCTCAAACCGTTCGGCCAGGAACTCGAACTCGTTTTCGTCCAGCGTGTTTGCGTTGATTCCGGTGATTTCTGCAGCGGCGATGAGGCCACCGTTGCGTGTAGAAATGACCTCATCGTCCACGACATAGCCATACGGCAACATCTGAAAGAGGCTCATTTCATCCTTGCGCCAGCTCGGCTCGATCAACGAGCGGGCAAGGGTCCACAAATCCTGTGCAGCAGGCTTAGGCACTATAGTAATCTCCCCCATGATGCTGGCGGTTTTTGGTGCGCGGAGTTTTGGAAAGGGTTACGGACAGGACGCGGAAGAAAGCCGGTTCCCATTCGTAAAAGAGGCGAAGCCCGGTGTAGAAAACAAAACCCGCAATGATTGCTGGCGCTATCCCGAACATGAAGAACGAAAGCATGGTCATCCCGAGGATCACCAGCAGATAGATCACGGGTAAGCCGCCCCATTCTGCGGGGCGGCTCAGGCCGCGAAAGACCGTATTGCGGCGCGGCATCAATCAGCCTCCGATGAATGTATCAGCGAGGCCGATAACAGCGCCGACGACGATAGCGATTACCGGGCCTTTCAGCGAACCCCAGCCGAACACGTAGGCGAGACAGCCCCAGATGAAGCCGACAGCGGCAAGGCTGACGCCAACGACCTTCGAGTCGGCCAGCGTTTCGTTGATGAAATCGCCAATGGCATCTTGCAGCCAGCCAGCGGAGGCGGGCGCTGCTGTGATGATGAACGCAGTGATCGCGAAAAACGCCATCTGCTGGTAGAAGTGGGTTCTTTTCATGAGGAAGTGCTCACTTTGCTTAGGATGATCCGCACGTAATTGCGGGTTTCGGTGAAGGGGGGGACGCCGCCGTATTCGACGACGCGGTGAGGCCCGGCGTTGTAGGCGGCAAGCGCCAGCTTCCAGGTTCCGAACTCGCGGTACTGCGCCGCCAAATAGCGGGCACCACCGTCGAGATTTTCTGCAGGGTTCTTTGGGTTCACGCCCAGGTCTTTCGCCGTTCCGGGCATGAGCTGTGCGAAGCCATAGGCACCCTTGGGTGACAGAGCGTCAGCCCGATACCGGCTTTCCTGCCAGACCAGCGCCATGAACAACTCGGCCGGAATGTCATGGCGTTCCGCCGCTGCGTGGATTTCTTTGACGATCCGCTCCTGCGACCAGCCGCCCGAGGATCTGCGAGGCCGCGGTGCCTTGCCCGCAATCTCGATCTTTTCCTGTGGCTTGGCCTTCGGCGCTTCCGGTTTTTCGTCAAGCGTGTACTCACGCATCCGGATTGGCCGAACGACGCCATTGACGATTTCTGCCCGCGCACCGTTCAGAAACACGCTGCCATCCGGCTCGTATTCGATGACCTGGGCGCTTGCGCCGGTCGCCACAAATGCCGTGGAGACGAGCAGAAGGGGCCGCATTGCTGCGATCATTCGGATTTCTCCTTTGCTTGAGTTGGCGAGGAATTGGAGGGGTTCTGTTCGTCGCCGGTCGCGGCCACGTACTCATCAGTCCAGGACGGCGGAATGCTGACAGCATCCACCAACCAGCCTGCGAGACTTGCGTATTCTTCGCCACCAAGGGCCGAAGTCTTGCGAGCGATAGAGCGCGACAGAAACGAAGCTGCTACGCCGTGCTGCAGCAACAGCGAAATCAGAACGCACAGATCATGCAGATGGTATTCGAGGTCGCTGCCAGAGCGAAAACCGCCGCTATAGAACACTTCACGGGGTTTGATTGGCGACGCCGGATCATACCCGATGGTGACAAAGGCAGTGTGCCCTTGCGGAGTTTCAACGCGGCGTGTTTCAGCCAGCCGACGATCAGGAAGAACTTTGCGCGCAGGCTTGTTCATGACAAAGCTCCCTGCGCATCAAGTTCCGCTTGTCGGATTTGCATTGCGAAATCCACTTCAAGGCGCAGCTCAACGACCACTTCAAGCGGCATAACGATGTCCAGCCAGACACCCTCACGGATCAGGTGAACGTGATAGGTGGCGTTTGGGTAAACGAACCAAAGGGCTTCATGCCGGTTCAGAACGTCGCGCGCGGTGTCGGCGTCGATTGTGCCTGACAGGTCGCAACCGAATTTCAGGGTTGCGTATGAGTTGGCATAGTTTGCTCGGCTGCTGCTTTGGATGAGCGCAGCGGCCTTTTCCGGTGAAGCAAAGCGGAACAGCTCTTTCGGACCCAACGCCTTGTTAACGTCTGCGTGCAACTTCAAGGCTTTGTAGAGCCGATTTGCACGGACATACTCAAGATCATTGAGGACATGGAACATTTCGAGCGCGATTCCGAAAGCCGTGGCGCGGGCATCGCTTTCCAGCCAGTATTCGCGCATTCCGCGCTTGATGGTTGACCGTTCTCCGGCAAGGTGGCGGATTACGGTGAGAATGTCCTTACGGGCTTGCTCGAAGCTCTGGGCGGCAGGCACCCAGCGCCGATCAATCTTGCTTTCGATAGTGTCGAAGGCCACTGTGATCACCTTTCCGCCTTTCAAAAAATAGGTCAGTAGTTTTTACATAATTACTATTATGGGGTCGACTTCAGGTCATCTGAGCGGTGGGGAATCGGGTGCTGGGACACAGCACTGAACCTTCAGTGGCGCCGCAAAAGACCAATGTCTGGTTCGGATCTCTTAGTCAGATGTTTTGGCTGGAACGTTCGGATGTCCCGCGCGCCTCAATCGTCAGACAGCGCTAAGGGATCGGAGGTGCAGACGCGTTGTCTAGGTTTGCACCCATTGACTCTGTCGCGGTGCTGCCCAATCTAGGACCGGCATCTCGGACTACTGTTTTTACCATAGTACAGTTCTCTCTTGATGTTGGAGGAATGCCCGGATGGATTAAGGGCGTTTCTTGTCCTGTCGATTGTTGGCGCAATCGGCAGGACTGCTTATTGCTTAGTCGTTTCTCTCTGCTGTCATAAATCGTTGTTTTATCCTTTCTTTCAGCCGCACCAGGACTGGCGCTTGCCACCCGAGTACGGGCGCGCCAGACCTTCAGAAATCAGGATGGCCCCGACGTTCTGTCCAGACACGCGCCCAAGCGCCAAGAAGCGATCGTGGACGTCAAAGTGCAGCTCAATCTCAAGTTCAATTACGCCCGCGAAGTTGATGAGCTCCGTCAGCCGGTCCTTGGCTCGTAGACCCAAAGCTCTCTCAGCATCGCACTGAGCCCGGAATGTCTCAGGCGTATCAAACCCAATAAGCCGGTATCGGTCGTCACCATGGTCGATCGTGTCACCGTCAACGGCAATCACCTCGGATGCGCCGAGAGTCTTTGTTTTCCTAGCTGGTTCAATCCAAACTGCAGCAATGAACAAGGACGCGAGTGCAGCGCTGAGAAACAAGAGCCGTTTCATGCGCCCTGCCCCAGCATTTTGATGAGCCGGGTTCTCGAACGTGACCGATCAGGTTTTGGATTTCGCGTCCAGGGCCTGAGCTGCTTCGAGACCCTCTGGGGTAATCGACTCGATCGTATAGTCTGATTTGACGCAGAGAATGCGCCCATCACCAAATTCCTGATGATGCTTGAAGAGGCCCGGCCAAAGATCGAACTCTCTGGGCTCAGCGCCCGCTCGAGAGATCTTCGACTTGCACAAGGCCCCGACATAGTTCGGCGAGCTGTAAATGCAGTGGTACTTAGGTCGTCCAAGGGAAGCGAGTCCGATAAATTCGTAGCGGCATGTAAAGGGAACCTGATCCTCTTTCAGGCCCCGGACCATCTCGATGGTTACCACAGTGTATTGTCTCTTGTTGTCCGCCATGACGACCCCCTATGGGCCGTCTTCTACATCCAAAAGTTGTGGACTAAAACACAATCTACGTCAATATAAGAAAACCCGCCAATATACGATATTGGATTGTCAGAAATATATTGGCCGGATATTGCTTAGGCGATTCGCAAGCAGGAGAGACCATCTTGAAACACTCAAAATCCGGAAATCGAACTCGCGCGAAGGCCCTTGCAGTTGCACTCGCTGCACTGCCAGCCACGCAGGCTCGTGCCTATCCAATTGACTGTGCCATATTCCTTTGCCTCGCCGGGGGTTGGCCAAGTTCGGCTGATTGCGTCGCAGCCAAGGCGGAGTTCATTCGGCGCATCACACCCTACCCGGTCGAACCGCCGCTTCAACTCTGGCGCTGTCCGATGAATACGTCACACAGCCCCTCGGACTTGGGTCCTATGGAACGGTTGGAAGCCATCAAGCGCACCAGTGCTAGCCCAGTTCCAGAGCTTCCATCGGATGACACCGCTAAGCCAATACTGGTAGACGCAGCGATCTCGATAGGAAGGATCGATGCACATCACGGCCAATACGGTGACGGTTTCCAAGCCACCCCGATCAGCGTCGATCTTTCTTCTTCCGATTTCGACGTTGTGAGATCCATCAGGGTTTGGGATGTGCGCCACTACAGCTATCGCCGTCGTTCAAGGGAGGGAGATTGCGAGCGTTCGCTTGATCTTGTGGTTGGCACCTACGACGATAATACGAATTTTCGCTGGTCCGAGCGCGCTCCTGCCCCAATCCCTTACTGGCTGCCACTGGGCAATCGCTGTGAACCTCCCAGCTACTTCCGCGGCGTTGGCGTCGAGTGGACCGACACATTCGGGTTCAGCGACTACGAACTCATCCGATATTGAGGTGCTGACCTGCGGTACAACGCGTTGCTCCTGGCTATGCCACCAAAAATCGCCAGCTGCATTTTTAAACCAGGCCGATTGGCCCGGAGGAAAAACTTAATCCCAGAAACAAAAACCCCCGCAAGGCGGGGCCTCAGCGGGGATCTTCTTAAGTCACGTTTGATCACCTGATTTATAGGAAACTCCAAAATTACTGACAAGGACAAACGCATCTGTGCGAACGGTTTTTCTGTGTCTTTTTGCTGAGGTTCGAGCCGCCTTGCTTCCCCAATGAGAAGCAGACCATGAGACCGTTGAACCATTCCGAACACCCTGCCCCGCGAAGCCGCGATATCAACACTGACCTTTGCCAAATGAGGCCAAATCCATGAGCTTTCGGCAGATCGCATCCGCCCATCACCACGATAATATTCGCTTTCACAACGGCCTTCCTGAGGGCTGGAACCGTGACAGGTTACGTCAGCTCTGCGTGGGATATGCGCAGATCAGAGGCGCATCAGCCCAGTGTATTCGCACCTTAGAGATCATCATCGATATGATTACGCCATGTGCTTTTCGAGACCCGTCTCAGGAACCCTTTTGCTACGCGCGCCAGGAAACCCTCATTGCCGGGCGAGGCGTGACAGATCGGACAATCCACAATCACGAACGTGAGCTGGAAAGGATTGGTCTGATCGAACGCAGGCTTGGCGCAAATGGCGCGCGCTGTAAGCGCAAGAAGCTTGGACTCTTCCTGACCCCTGCCCTGAACCTCATTCCCGAGATGCGCGACGCGGACGTGCGCAGCAAGGCCGAGAAGAAAGAACAGGACGAGCTGCGCGGGGATCGATCACGGCTTTACCGATATGTGAAACATAGTCTGGCCGTGCTTCTCTTACTCCCCTGCCCTCCTGAAAGTCTGGAAGGCATGAAGGAGGAACTTCGATCCTGGCCGCGCGCCGACAAGTTGAAATACATGACGCTGGAGGCGCTCAAGCTACATGTTCAGGCGGCTTACGACCTTTGGAGCCGGATCGAAGAGCATGTCGCAAAACCCGGTGAAATTTCGGGTGAACCCGAAGCTTGTTTCGGGTGCCATATACAAGACCAAATTGAAGAAACAATTCTGTCCTGTAACGCCGATGGCGAGAGTTCAATGTCCTCGGCAAAAGCCTCGGAACCAGATTGTTCCGGCTCCGGGCCTGACGGCCCTCCGCATTGCTTAGAAAGCAATCATCCGACAGATACGGCATCGCGCAAGGCCCAAAAACTACCGCGGGTGAATAACCGCATCCTATATGAACTGGCCTCACCCGAGCTGCGCATGCATATCGATATCGCGGGTGGCGGAGATCAGAATTCCAGCCCGTCGCTCTACGCGATTGAGACCGGCGTTTGGTCGCGATTGTCGGAGATCGGCGCCAATGCCTCGGCTTGGCGTACGGCGATTGACCGATTGACCGTGATGGGTGCAATCCTGGCCGGGTTGATCACAGACGCGAGGCTGAGCGATCCACGGTTGCCGCCAGTGGTTAATCCGGGCGGATATCTGCGCGGTATGGTGCACGCAGATGAGCGCGGTGAACTGAACCTGATTTCCAGTTTCATGGGGCTTTTGGCGCGTAGAGCCCGAGAGGAGGAAGACGGGCTTCCGCAAGATCACTGCAGCGGGTTTTAGCCGTGCCGGGTTATGAGCCGCCAGCTTCTCCAATTCATGTGTCTCATCGGCAGGTTTTCGCTCCGTTTCCGCCTCCAGAACAGAACTGTATTCAAATGCATGATTGGCTACGGGAATTCCCGAGTGGTTTGTTCAGCTTTAGGTTGCTAAGCGGCCTCGACGGCAACGCGGAACAGAAAGACGATCTATGAAAATCGCGGACATTGGCAATTCTGAACTGGATTTCAGGCAGACCGGGGAGGCGCGCCTTCAGGAAATTTGTTCGAGGTTCGGACTGGAGAATGCGTCCTACGCCCATATCGACAAGCATCACAACGTTGTCCACGGCTGCACCACGTTCCCGGCCGAATGGGTCAGGCACTACGTCGACAACGACATGGTCCTGGTCGATCCCCTCATCCGGTTTGGCGCCGCAATGATCGCACCAATTGATTGGGCTGTGTTTGATGATCAGCGTGAACACGCACCGCTATTCGATGCAGCGAGAAAATTTGGTGTGGGTCAGCACGGACTATCCATTCCGGTTATCAATCCGTTTGGGGAGCGTGGTGTCTTTACGGTTACCTCCAACCTGCGCCGATCCGACTGGGACGCCTTGGTCGGGAGTATGCTCCCTGCCCTTCGCCACGAAGCGCAGGTCCTGCATCTACTCGCGCTCGATGTGATTGATACAGTTTTCAACTTTCCTACGGATGCGTTGTCCGATCAGGAGATGGATGTTCTGAAGATGCTCGCATCAGGATTGATCCCATCCGTAGTTGCTGGCCAGACGGGGCTCTCCTCCAGGATGGTGCATGCTTTGACGTCTTCGATCGTCACAAAACTCAAGTGCCGGACAACGGAACAAGCAGTGGCGAGAGCTGTCAGCACAGGTATTCTTAAATGGACCGATTTCTTTGCCGACCCGGTCGCCGAACTTGCGGATGTTGAAGGACAGACCCTTTGCGGCGGGATCGTGCGTTGGTCTGGAAGATCACACGAGTTGATCACCTTTGAAGATGGTCGAACGGTGCGGAACTTGGATAGCTTTCAGGCGGTTCAGGTCCAGGAAATTGCCAAAGACTTCAATCTGGATGCTGAAAGGATCCTCGAAGAACTTGGACCCAACCGGGATCAATGCGTGTGGATCAGGCATCTCTGAGTTCGGCCCACGTGCACCGCTTGATTTGCAAAATTGTGAGCAGGGGCAAGTTTCACATAATTTCACTTATGCTTCCGCAATCTGTAGCCGCAAAGCTCAAATGTCACCCATGAGCAATTCAGGAATGTCACTCTCGCCTGCGATGAGGACAGGCAGAGAGTTCGGGCATGGGGTGGGTAATGATGAGCGAGCCGGATTTGAGCCGCATTGTAGTCTTTCCGCAAACTGAGTTGGCCAGATTCGATCCTTTCCGGGCGTTGCAATTAGGTGTCGTTTATTTTTTCTTTGGCGATAGGCTCGTTGAGCAACGCCGTTAGCAGGGGGCATGAGGCCGTACCCTCGGTGCAGGTCTGCACAAGTTCTGCCAGTGCTTGCTCCAACCGTTGGAGGGCGGCGATTTTTGACCTGACGTTGTCGAGATGTCTTGTTGCGACGTCTTCGACGTCACGACAAGCTTGCTCGGGCGCTTTGGACAATTCGCGAAGTGCGCATGCACCCTGAATGGTAAAGCCAAGATCGCGGCAGCGTTTGATGAATCTGAGCTCGGAGATTTCCCGTTCCGTGTATGCGCGGCGTCCCGAGGCGGTTCGACCGGCTTTCTCGACTATGCCTTCCCGTTCGTAGTAGCGGATCGTCTCGACCGACAGACCGGTCAATCTCGCCGCTTCGCCAATCGCAATCATGTGATGACCTTTCCCTTGAACCTGTAGCTACTACAGGGTGCATGTTGTCGGTCATGATGTCGAATTTCACATACCGCGCGAAGCAAAAATCGAGGAAGTCGAACCGGCTTCCGCTCGAGTTCGTCAAAGCCGGAGAAAGCTGACCATGAGCAAGTTTGTTGGCGCAAGCTTTCTTGGATCGTTTACCGCACTTGGCGTTGCGACCTGCTGCATCTTGCCGATGGCCTTGATTTTGCTTGGCTTGGGAGGGAGCTGGCTGGCCGTATTCGGCAAGATCGCCGCCGCGAGTTATTACGTGCTCGGCGGTTCGACGGCCCTGCTGTTTCTCTCTGGCATCGTCGCGTATCGCCGTGGTTCGCTCGACCGCTTCAAATGGTGGCTGACAGGCAGTTTTGCGTTGACGGCCATCGCTTAGGTTATCGTGCTCAACGAAATCCGAATAAATGATTTCCTGATAACCTTGATGTGACGCCATGAGTGAAAAGCACCCGAACCTTGTCAGCACGATCATCTGCCCGGAATGTGGACATTCAAGGCCTGAAACGATGCCAACAGACGCGTGCCAGTGGTTCTACGAATGCACATCTTGCGGAAAAGTCCTGAAGCCACTTCCCGGCGATTGCTGCGTCTACTGTTCCTACGGATCGGCCCCATGCCCGCCAATTCAGGCGGGCGACAAATGCTGCGGTTGATACGGCGACCGGGATGTCGGTTTTGTCCGCAAAGCCGGTCATCAGGCTTTGCGGACGCAGGTATTTTTTCACCGTAGGCTGGAACTTGCCCGGTAGGACAAGGCAGGCGTGAAGTCACGGATCAACTGGTTTGCCGTGAAGAATGTCACGTAAACCAGGCAGCAGAAGCGAGCGCCGTGTTTGTCAGGATCTTGCCAGCGCCATCGGGAAATTATGCGGCCGGGTAGCTGGCGAACACCTCTGTGGTTCCATCCTTGCGGATCAGAAAGACGTCGAAGGCTTCGCGTTCACTTTCCGGCCCCATGCCCGGTGAGCCGAAAGGCATTCCCGGAACCGACAGTCCGACAGCATTCGGGCGTTCGCCCAGCAGGCGCCGAATGTCAGCGGATGGGACGTGTCCTTCGATCATGTAGCCCTCCACGCGACCCGTGTGGCATGACATCATGCCCTCCGGAATCCCATTGGCGGTTTTGTAAGCGTTCAAGGCCTCCCAAGCACTGTTTTCCACGCCTACTTCAAAACCTTCCGCCCGCATGATTTTGATCCACGATCCGCAGCACCCACAATTCGGATCCTTCAGGACATGGATTGAGGGACCGGTTTTCGCGAAGGCGGGAAGCGCCGCGCTGCACGCAATTGCCGCGGCTCCTTGCATCAAGCGGCGGCGGCTCAGGTTATTCATTGTCATGTTCCCTCTTGGGTAAACTTGTCTTAAACCGATATAAAATCGCACCGGTAGGATAAAAGCTGGACCGCATTTACAGGGCCGACTTGTCCGTCACCCTCCGACACTCATCAGATATGGCTTTCTGGGCGACGCAGGGATTTCTCACAATGATCTGGCGCAAACTCTGCTCGGAAGCGGAACCCTCGCTCTCCTTTTTTCGCTGCACCTGCCGTTCTGGGTCCTGCTTGGCAATAACCCGGTTCGCAAGCAACGCCGCTACCCTCCGTTCAAGGCCGGAATTGCGCCTATTTCTCACTGCTGCGTTCTATGGCGCCCACGATCGAACAGTTCTGAATTCCACCACGCCCCGGACACGCCGCGATCAGCTCGTCCAGATTGTTCCTCAACCGTGCAAGCCCTTCGATCCGTTCCTGAATTTCGTCCCGCTTTTTGCGCGCTCTGGCCTGCATCGCGACGCACTCGGTATTTGGTGCCGTGCGCAACTCCAAAATTTCCGCGATTTCTGCCAGCGAAAATCCGAGCTTCTTAGCGCCGGATATGAATTTCAGCCGCCAAAGCGTGTCACCACCATAGTCCCGCGCGCCGCCGTCAATTGGGCGCGGCGGCTGAGTGACAAGGCCCTTCTTTTCATAAAATCTGATCGTCTCGACGCCTATCCCGGTCTCGCGCGCGGCCTGGCCGATCTTGAGTGGTTGCATCGCGGTCTCCCTCCGTCACCGTCATCTTGACACCGTATCATGATACGGAGGTTAAAACATTGAGGTCTTGGTAGTTGCGAGGATGTCAAATGCGGACCTTCCTGAAACGGTGGCTGCTGCCGATATTCGGCTCCGCCCTGGCGCTCTATCTGGTGTTTGCGCTCTACGGCAGCCTCGATTTTGCGCTGTTTCTGCAGGGCCTGCGCGGAGCCAACATGTTCTGGATCGCGATTCTTGCCGCCACCATCCTGCTGGAGCAGCTGATGAGCGGCTGGAAGTGGCGGCAGATCCTGTTCGACGTGAAACCCGTCGGCACCCTGCGGCTGACGGGGGCGCTACTGGCAGGTTATGGCGCAAATGTCCTTGTCCCGCTCGGCATCAGCCCGCTGGTCCGGGCCTGGCTGGTTGCCCGGCTCGACCGCTTGAAGATGGCGACCGTGCTTGCAACCGCGATCATCGCCCGGTTCCTCGACGGCGTCGTTTTCGCCCTTTTTGCCGGAGCGGTGGCCGCCGCCGGCCAGATTCCACAGATCGAGGGTGACCTGCGGCTGGGATTGAGCGTTGCGGGCCTGTTGAACCTGATGCTTTTCGGCAGCCTGCTTTGGGTTCTGTTCCGGTTCCGCGCGTCACTTCTGAGCGAGGACCCTCTGGTCTGCCGACTCTTCGACTGGGCTGCCGCCCGCATCGGGGCCGATGGCGCGTATCTGCGCACCGCGCTCGGTGAAGGGATCGTCTGGCCACAGGCACGGGCCCGCCGCGTCGCCGCCATTGCCGCAGCCATTGCGGGTAAGCTGGTGGCGACAACCCATTTCCTGTGGGCCGGGCTGGCGGTTGGCGTGGTGCTGAGCGCGTGGGATTACCTGTTCCTGATGGTGTTTGCCGGGTTCGCCATGGTTCTGGGTCGTTTCGTGCGCATCCCGGCGAGCTTTGTCTTTGGGGCGGGGTTCGCGCTCAAGGTGCTTGGCGTTCCGGACGAAACCGCCCTTCTGATGATCCTGTTCAACTATGTGCTGACGATCCTTCTGGTGGTCGGGATCGGCCTGACGGTGTTGTGGCAGAGCGGCATCGACATCCGCCGCGCCCGGGCGGAGGCAGAGGCGGCGAATGGCAAGGCGTAATCCCGAAGACACGAGATTTTGGCGCATCGCCGGTGCTGGTGCGGTGTTTCAGGGCGGGTCGGCGGCGGTGGACAGCGCGACGGTGGTGGCCAGTCTGGTGCATATGCTGACCGGTAGCGCGCTGGCCGTGGGCTATGCCAGCACGGTCCTGCGTCTTGGCTGGCTGCTGCCCCAGTTCGCGGTGGGCTACCTCGCCGAGCGCACCGATCGGCGGATGCCGTTCTACGCCCTTGGTGCCTATGGGCGGGCGATCACGGTCGCGATGATCGGTATTCTTCTGTGGTGGGGGGCCGACTGGCCTCAGGTCGATTGGCCTCCGGTTCCGCTGGCGCTCGGGATGCTGGGATTGTGGACGGTCTATGCCTTTGTCAGCGGCGTGGTCGCGGTGCCCTACAACGACATCGTCGGCCGGGCGATCCCGTCCGAGCGCCGCAGCCGGATGTTGGCCTGGCGCTTTTTCGGCGGCGGTGTTCTGGCGGTTCTGGTGGCGGGCTTTCTGCGACACGCGCTCGACGTGATGCCGCCGCTCAGGGCCTATGCGCTGATCTTCTGGCTCGGCGCGGTGCTGATGATCGTCTCTGCGACGCTTTTTGTCTCCGCGGGTGAGCCCGCTACCGCTGCAAGGGCGCCACGGGACCGTCCTGCCAATCTGTCTGGATTTCTGCGCGAAGGTTTCTCGACGCTGCGGCAGGACCACCGGTTCCGGCTGTTCCTGATCTTCCAATGGCTTGGTGCAGCGACGCTGATGGCGTTGCCGTTCTATGTCGTTGCCGCCAGCCGCAGCGGCCTCGGGGCGGCGGATGTCGGAACGCTGTTGGCGGCGCAGACTGTCGGCGCGCTGGCCTCGAATCCGCTCTGGGGCCACATCGGAGACCAGGCGGGCAAATTGCGCCTGCTGGGGATAGTGGCACTGGTGCGTCTCGGACCTCCGGTGCTGGTTTTGCTGCTTGTGGTCACGGGTTCGGGGCTGACCGGTTTCGCGGTGCTGTTCTTCCTGATCGGCGCGATGATGAACGGGGTGACCATCGGCTATCTCGGCTATTTGCTGGAGATCTCGCCCGACGACCGCCGCCCGGCCTATTCCGCGTGGTTCAACAGCTTTGCGGCCCCGGCGGCGCTGGCGCCGCTTGTGGGCGGTGTGGTGGTCAGCATGATCGCCATCGAAGCCGTGTTCATCGCTGCGATCCTGGCCGCGCTGGGACAGGTCGCGATCGCCGCGCGGCTGACACGGGGTTGAAATAGCACCTTGTTCAGGACCAAAGCGTTTCCTCTCAACCCGCAATTCAGATGCGATCCTGTCAAAAGGCAAGATGGCATGTCTAAACATGGGCGAAGCAGAAAACGTTGAGCGCAGCGATTAGAATTGTTCCGTTCAGAACATGACGGCGAGGTCTCTTCTCGAAAACTCCAGAAAGCGGGGTACATGTCGAATTCCGCCACATAGCATCGCGGCGCTGATCGAGGGATATTCGAGGACTGACAAACGAACTTGGTGAGGCACGCGCCTCTGAACAAAGTTCACCGCGCCGTCACCCAATTTTGACCCGTGTGTCGGTGACGAACTCGTAAGGGGGCAGATCGAGGTTGCGGGGCGCGGGGCCTTTCCGAATTCTGCCAGACGTGTCGTAATGTGAACCGTGACACGGACAGAACCAACCGTCCCAGTCTCCGGTGGGTTCGCTGCCGCCCTGCCCGAGTGGTATGCATCCCAGATGGGTGCAAACGCCAATAACTACCAGCCATTCCGGTCGCTGTACGCGCTCGGCGTCAGGTTGCGGGTCGATCATTGGTGCATCGTCTTCTGCTATCGCCAGCGCGATCCGCTCTTTAGTCCGGTGGTCGATAAAGATCGGCTTGCCTTTCCATTTAACAGTGATCCTCGTTCCTGGTCCGACACCTTCAAGATCTATGTCGACAACGGCTTGGGCGGAGATGTCTGCACTGGGGTTCATGCTGTTAACAAGTGGCCAGACCGCCGCGCCCGTGGCCACGATGGCGGCACCGCCGGTGACGAAGTATAAGAAATCGCGCCGAGTTTCAGGCTCTGAAGGTGCCTGTCTTTCAGAAAATTCAGACATATTGTTCCTCCTGTGCGTCAGGACGGGTTCATCGAATGATAGGACTCGGACGAGGTGGATCAGTCGCCTTGGTCCTCTTCTTCACCGCGATGCCCCATTCCCTATTCATCAGAGTGATCTTCGTCGGTGTCACCGTGCAATGCCTTTACAGTTAGTGCACCGGCCGTCAGGTGCAGTTCAGTTGCTGCTCTCCGAATTGGATTTGCTAACATGGCAATTTCCCTTCCTTATTGGGTTACAAATTTGTTCTGATCAGTTGGCCGTTGCTGCTCCTTGTTGCGCAGTGTTCTTGCCGCAAAGCCGCCAGCCATACAGGGCGCCGTTCTCAGTGTTTGCCGTGGCCGCGATGCATTAAGAAATGCATGCCCACGCAGACCAGCAAGAACAGCAACGGAGAACTGAGCAAAGGATAGAGTGTCTCGCGGTATTCCCAGCCCAGAACAGCGGCGCCCAACGCGATCGCAATGACAACCGGGAGCCAATTACGCTTGGCACCGTTGGCCGTCTGATCTTCGGTTTTGGGCGCTTCGGCCGTTACGTCAGAGCTGACCCTTTCGGTCGTCTCCTGTGTGGCGCGGGTTTCGTCGAAATTTGATTGGGTCATAGCTGATTTGTCTCCTTTTCGATGATCCATTGTTTGAGAAAGATGCGCTCATAGACGAAGACCAAGCCGATGCCAGCAACGGCATATACTACGATCATCGGGTCGGAGCGCAGCTTGAGTATTGTGAACGCGGTCAGGACTACGCAGTCCAGCGCCAGGGCGGTCAGCAAGACCCATCCACGGGCTTTGATCTGACCGCGCAAGCGTCGCCAGACACCCCAATGCACCGCCATGTCCATCACCAGGTAAAAGAACGCCCCCAACGAGGCGATGCGAGACAGGTCGAACAACACCGCAAGCAGGCCCGCAATCACGACCGTGTAGATCAGCGTGTGAGACTGGATGCTGCCCGTCATGCCGAAATGGCTGTGCGGGATCATCTTCATGTCGGTCAGCATCGCCAGCATCCGGGACACAGCGAAAACGCTGGCGATCAGCCCCGAGGCCGTCGCCACCATCGCCAGCGCCACGGTCAGGTAGAACCCGCCCTGCCCCAGCACCGGCCTGGCAGCCTCGGCCAGGGCATAGTCCTGCGCCGCGCGGATTTGCTCGGGCGGCAGGCTGACACCGACGGCAAGGGCGACCAGCAGGTAGACCACCGCGCAGATCGCGATCGAGATCATGATGGTGCGCCCGACATTGCGGTGCGGGTCGACGATCTCGGCCCCGCTGTTGGTGATGGTGGTAAAGCCCTTGAAGGCGAGGATCGACAGGGCTACCGAGGCGACGAACCCCAGCGGCGCGGCCGGTTCCGAGCCCTGAACCTGCCAGGTTCCGCCCGCAGCCCAAAGTGCGGCGATGCCGAATATTGCGATCCCGCCTATCTTGAGCGCCGACATGATGATCGACCACAACCCCACCGACCGGTTGCCCGACCGGTTCACCGCATAGGCAAAGACGATCAGCGCAACAGCGACCAAAGACACCAGCGGTCCGCTCTCGATGTTGAACGGGCGGAGCGCATAGGTCGCGAAAGTACGCGCGACGAGGCTTTCGTTGATCACCATCGACAGTGCCATCAGCAGCGAGGCCGCCGCCGCAACCGCCCCGGGCCCATATGCCTTGGTCAGGATCATGGCGATGCCGCCTGATGAGGGCCAGGCGTTGGACATGGCGATATAGGTATAGGCGCTGAAAACCGTCACCACGGCCCCGACCACGAAGGACAGCGGAAACCATGGCCCCGCCAGCCCGGCGATCTGTCCGGTAAGTGCAAAGATCCCAGCGCCAATCATCACGCCGGTCCCCATGGCGACGGCTCCGGTCAGCGAGATTGATCCGGGCTTCAGCGCGCCACTGGCGCCGTGGGTACTATGCTCGTGCGTGCTCAAATCTTCGCCCCCCGCAATCGCAGCGCATTCAACACCACTGAAATCGATGAAGCACTCATAGCGAAGGCCGCAAACATCGGGCTGATCAGGATGCCGAAAAGCGGGAACAGAAGACCCGCCGCCACCGGAACGCCCGAGGCGTTGTAGATCAGGGCAAAGAATAGGTTTTGCCGGATATTGCGCATGGTAGCGCGGGCCAGCCTACGGGCGCGCACGATGCCATCAAGGCTTCCGTTGACCAGCGTGAAGCCTGCACTTTCGATCGCCACGTCGGCACCGGTCCCCATGGCGATGCCCACATCGGACTGCGCTAACGCGGGTGCGTCGTTCACTCCGTCACCCGCCATGGCGACCTTTGCGCCTTTCTCCTGCAGTTCGCGAATTATGCGGGCCTTGTCCTCGGGCAGTACGTCGGCTCGAATCTCATCGATACCCAGACGTTCGGCCACCGCCTTTGCAGTGCGTTCGTTGTCGCCAGTCGCCATGATGATCCGGAAACCCAGTTCGTGCAGCGCCTTGAGTGCGGCTGGTGTTGTTTCCTTGACCGGGTCGGCGACGCAGACCAACCCCGCCACTGAACCATCAAGCATCACGAACATCACCGTTTCGCCGTCATCCCGACGCGCATTGGCCTTGGCCGTCAGTTCGGCCGCCTCGAGTCCGAGATCGGTGACCAGTTTCAGATTGCCGAGCGCGACGGGGCGGCCATCCACCGTGCCTTTCACGCCTTTACCAGTCACCGCCTCGAAGTCACTGGCGTCGGACAGGGCTACGCCACGTTCCTCGGCTCCTGTGACGATTGCCTCAGCTAACGGGTGCTCCGAGCCCTTCTCCAGCGTTGCGGCCAGCCGCAGCACCTCGACCTCGTCATGGCCAGGTTCGGGTAATACAGCCACAAGCTTTGGCTTGCCCATGGTCAGCGTGCCAGTTTTGTCGACGATCAAAGTATCGATCTTCTCGAACCGCTCCAGCGCTTCGGCATTTTTGATCAGCACTCCGGCCTGCGCCCCGCGCCCCGTGGCCGTCATGATCGACATCGGAGTGGCCAGGCCAAGCGCGCACGGGCAAGCTATGATCAGTACCGACACCGCTGCGATCAAGGCGTAGGAGAGCGCCGGAGCCGGTCCCCAAATTGCCCATGCAATAAAGGCCAGCGCAGCTATACTTATGACCGCCGGTACAAACCAGCCCGCCACTTTGTCAGCGTATTTCTGAATTGGTGCGCGCGAGCGTTGCGCGTTGGCCACCATTTCGACAATCTGGGACAGCATTGTGTCAGAGCCCACTCGGGTTGCTTCGATCACAAGGCTACCGGTGCCGTTGATTGTGGCCCCTGTGACCGGCTCGCCTTGTACCTTTTCGACCGGAACCGGTTCGCCAGAGATCATGCTTTCGTCAACAGATGAGCGCCCTTCGAGTACAATGCCGTCTACTGGCACCTTGTCGCCGGGGCGTACGCGAAGGCGGTCACCTACCTGTACTTCTTCAAGCGGAATTTCCTCTTCACTGCTGTCAGGGCGGATAATGCGGGCGGTCTTTGCGGCCATGTCCAGCAAAGCGCGGATTGCCTTTCCTGTGCCTTCGCGTGCCCGCAGTTCCATCACCTGCCCGAGCAGAACAAGTGTAACGATAACTGCGGCCGCTTCGAAATAGACCCCAACATGGCCTTCTGAATCTCGAAAACCGTCCGGAAATATGTGGGGCATCAATACGGCGACAACGCTGAACAGCCACGCGGCCGAAACCCCCATGGCAATCAACGAGAACATGTTCAGGTTCATGGTGCGAAACGAATTCCACCCTCGTTCCAGAAATGGCCAACCGCACCAAAGAACAACCGGAGTGCCAAGTATCAGTTCAATCCATAGGGTTGTTCGCTCACCAAAAATCTCTCGCACACCAGACAGCCCAACGTAGGGGCCCATCGTGAAAACCAAAAGTGGAAGCGTCAGAATCGCACCTACCCATAGGCGCCGGGTGAAATCCACCAGTTCCGGGTTCGGCCCCTCGTCCACCATCGCCGCGCTTTCCAGCTCCAACCCCATGCCGCAGAGTGGACAGGACCCGGGATGGGTTTGCCGCACCTGCGGATGCATCGGGCAGGTATATACGGGTCCGTCATAGCCTGTCGGAACGATGTCATATTCACCGTTCTCGTCCGTCGCGCCATGATGCGCGGAATGGTGGTGATGCGCATGCGCATCCACCTCGCCCTCGGGCACAAGGTGCATCCCGCATTTGGGACAGTCGCCGGGCCCAGATTGACGCACGTCAGAATGCATGGGGCAGACGTAAGCGACCTCGGTCGGGCCGTTCGCGTGGATTCTGATGTCGTGGTCTTCTGTCATGTTCTGCTCCCTGGTTTAAGCTTTGGTCGTAGAGCCGTTTAATTACGCAATGCCGGGCACAGTCCTTCAGGGCAGAACAACCATCTGGTGGCCCTCACCCAGTATCGGCATTTCGGTAATAGCCGTCAGGCTGACTTGATCGACGATCCAGACCTTCGGTTCGGTTCGGCTTGATACCATCACTTTGCCTGAGTTCGGTATGGTCGTCAGGTGATAAGGTGCCGGTGACAGGTTGGTCGAGCGCTGTTTGCCCGTAGCAAGATCAATCGACAACAACCGGTCGGTGCCTTTGGCGGCCACGAACAGTACGCCCTCGCGGTCGGACAGGCCGATCCCGTGCAACTCGCCTCCAATGTCATAGGTTTCGGTGACAGAACCGCTGGCAAGATCTACGCGGAAGGCCTTGCCACCATCACTGTCGGCTACGAAGGCGGCGCTGCCGGTGGCGTTAAGTACAAGATGCTCAGGGCCTTCGCCGACGGGCATGTTGCGTACGACGAAGCCTTTGACGACATCCACTTCGCTAAGTGTACCATTGCCGGTATTGGTGACATAGACCCTGTCGCCGTCAGGCGCGAATACCGCATAGTTGGGCATTGGCCCGGTTGCTACGAAACCAAGGAAGCTGAGCTTATCGAGATCGACGATCGAAATACCGTCACCGCCCGGATGGGTCGCCACCGCGAACCGCCCGTCGGGCGACACCGCAGTGTGATGCACCGCACCTGGAACCTCGATCTGGCGGACGACCTCGCGTGTTTCCGCATCAAGGATCGTCAGCAGGCTCCGCCCCTTGTCTTTGGGCAACGCAGTGACATCGCGCTTGGCGTGGTGCGCAGCGTGTTCATCCTTGGACATACCTTCGGGTTTTGGTGGCGTTGTGGCCTCGGTTTCTGCGTAGCTGCCCGCGACCAGGTACTTAAAGCCGGGCGCGCCGGCCAGCCCATGGACCGCCACGAGCCTCGGCAGCCGCTCGACGGTCTTGCCGGTTTCGGAGTCGATCACCAGAACCGAGTCCGCGCTGCCTTCGGGAATGAACACGGTTGCCGCCAGCGTGAGCGAAGGCGCAGTCAAAGCTGCGACGGACAGGCCTGCGGCCAGATTGAACAGGGTCATTTAGGTTTCCTTTCGTCAACTGAAACGCGCGCATTGGCGGGCACGTGCAGAAAAATCCGGTAGATGACGGCCATCAGGAAGGGCGTCAAAAGCAGGGTCAGAGCGATGGCCTTCATGGCTTTGTCCTTTCAATCAGTTGAGTTTTGTGCGAGCCGCAAAGACATTGAACAGTCCGCCGAACAGCAACGCGGCGTACCAGCCGTAGAGAAACGCCCATAACAGTCCCAACAGGAATGAGGGCAGGCTGAGCCAAGTCATTCCGGGCATCAGGCCGATCCAAGCCCGGTACATGGCAAAACTTGGAAAGATCAGGTCAAAGGCCACGCACAGCAGGTAGGTTGCGGCCAGAAACAGGCTGAGCGCCCAGCCAAGGGTTGTCACCGGAACACCGGGATGATGTTCTTGTGTCCCCATCACACAGGGGCCACAGGTCAGGCGCAACAGTGCGAATAGCACCACGCCCGTGACGAAAAAGTACAGAATGGTAAGCATGGTAAGTGTCCTGAACTGAGTTGGGCCGCAATCAACGGCTTGGGCAAGACCCCGGAGCGATTCCGGAGCCATTGCCGGTCACGTTCAGGACAGGTTTGGCGGATGTGGTAGTGGTGCGACCGGCAGGCTTGCGCGTGGCCGGAACCGTTCTGGCGCCACGGGCGTAGCAATACGCATCGAGAGCAATTCAGGTGCCGCCATAACTGCCATCGCATAGCAGCCCGGGTGCACTGAGCAGTCTAATTCTTCTGATGGATGAGACGCGGGATACCCACCGCTGTCATCGATCACAAGCTCGGCCTGGGTGGCGGCCTTCGCGATGTCATGCCCGGCATGGGACGGCACAACAGAGATCAGCATCGAAACCACCAACGCACAGATCAACAGGACCTGCAGCCGGCCCATGGCTCGGGCCGTCCGTGTCGCAGTTGATATCCATTGTGCGCGGATCACTTAGGGTTTCCTCCATTCTCCAACAGTTTAGGGCCGCTTGGACCGGTCGCATTGATCTGGCTCAATTCGTGGTCTGAAGAGCCAACAGGCATCTTGCGTTTCCAAGCCAACCAGATAAGTGGCGCCCCCGTCAACAGCCCAAGCCCGATAACCGCAAGGCTGGTGCCGCCTGTCGCGGTTTCGGTAATCTGGCTGCCCAGATGGGCCAGAACGAAACTGGCCGGCAGGAGTCCAGCCAAGGTGGCCAGTGCGAACCGCCAAAATTGAAGTCGGGTCAGACCGGCGGCATAGCTGACCATGTCGAAAGAAACGAAAGGCATCAGGCGGCTGGTGAACACGGTCAACATCAGGGCATTCTGCGATCCAAGCAACCCCAAGTCCAGCTTGTCGCCGAACCACTGGCGCAGCGCGTCGCGCCCCAACCAACGGGCTATCAGGAACGCCAGCAGCGCCCCCAACTCCGCTCCGATAGCAACCAATGCGGTTCCCAGCCCATGCCCATATGCCACCCCGGCAGCGACAGCGATCGGAGCGCTGGGGATTGGGCTGGCAACCACTGCGGCTGTCATGAAGCCGATGATGACAACGGGTCCGAACGGGCCGGCCCAATCCACCCACGCAGTAATGACTTCGCGCGATAGTCCTGCGTCCAACGCGCCAGACAGCCACAACCAGATGGTGGCGATCAGCAACGCGATCAAAACCGCGATGAAAACCAAACGGCTATTGCTGTGCAGGCCCTCCAGCTTTCGTTCCTCCTATGACATAGCCCTCCACCCCTAAACGGGAGTGACGGATTCCGAGGTCACTTAGCGATGTATTTGATCAGCGCTACGATCGCCAGAACGATCAACACTGCGATCAGCAACATCCAGATCATTCCAAACCCCATTCCAGCGCCATAGCCCATCATCGCTTTGTTCCTCAGTGGTTTGTGCCGAGTGCGATGACCCGGCTACACGGTTGCGTTTCAGTTGTTGGTTTCAGAAGCCTTTGTCACAGGTTTCGAGGCCTTCATGCCGTGTTTCGGCGACATCGTCTTTGCGCCTTTCTCGATTTCCCCTGTGGTCACAACGCCATCGCCATTGGCATCAAGATGCTGAAATCGGTCCACCATGGTTTCGCGGATCATCCCGGAATGCAGCGCTTCGAACTCATCAATCGACAGGTTGCCATCTCCATTGACGTCATGCGCCTGCATCCGGGCCTTCAGACCTTCGGCGATCTCAGATTCGCTCGGGCGACCGTCCTCGTCCATGTCCAGAACCGCCAGCCAGTTGCCGCCCATCATCTGGCCATGCATTTTCACCATCATTTGCATCATGCCTGCGTGATCGCCCATCATGCCGCCGGGCGCACCCTGCATCATGCCGCCCTCATGGCCCTGCATCTGCGCGCTGCTGCCATGCTGACCGGCGGCAAGCGCGGGCAGCGCCATCAAAGTCGCGGCAATGGCTCCAGCGGCCAGCGTGAAGGTACGTTTCATGACTTTCACCTCTCGGGTTTTTGTTTCTACACAAAGCATATGGCCGCCCTCGGTCGCGCCACCACCCCCCTGCTCAACCCGGTTTGTATCGTTGTGTCGCAGCCCGCCCAACTGATACAAAGGGATACAAAAAAGCCGGGATTTGTACCGCGCCGGGGCTTATGATTGCGCCATGACTGAAGCACCACATATCTTGATTGTCGACGACCACCGCGAAATCCGTGATGCTGTCAGCCGCTATCTGGAAAAGAATGGGTTGCGCGCCAGTACCGCGCGCGACGCAACCGAGATGGACGCACGACTGGCGGCCGGTCGGATTGATCTTATCGTACTCGACATCATGATGCCGGGCGAAAACGGATTGTCGGTCTGTCGCCGCCTGTCCGCGGCCGGTGGCCCGCCGATCCTGATGCTGACAGCCCTCAGCGATGACACCGACCGTATCGTGGGTTTAGAGATCGGCGCCGATGACTACCTGCCCAAACCATTCAACCCACGTGAATTGCTGGCCCGGATCAAGGCGATCCTGCGGCGTTCCGAAACCACCGTCCCCCCGGCTGGCGATCTGAGCGGCAAACGGATCGCCTTTGGAAGCTGGGTTCTGGATGCCGACAGTCGCACCTTGATATCCGCCGAAGGGGCCGAAGAAAGTCTGACCACCGCCGATGTCCGGCTGCTGGCCGTATTCCTGCAGCGGCCCCGCAAACTCCTGTCGCGAGACGAACTGCTGGATTTGACCGCCGGCCGCAGCCCGCACTTGTTCGACCGTACGATCGACAACCAGGTCAGCCGCTTGCGTCGCAAGATCGAAGCTGACCCAACGCGGCCGAAGCTCATCACCACGATAAGAGGTGGCGGTTATTGCCTGTCGACCGACGTGAGCGAGCTTACGGGATGAAAGCCTTTGCCCAAAGTCTGCGCGGTCAGCTTATCCTTTTGATCATCGCCGCGCTGGCTGCCGCGCAACTGGTCAGCCTGTGGCTGTTCGTCGACGAACGCTCAATGGCAGTGCACATGGCCCTTGGCCTGGAAACCGCCGGACGCGCCGCAAACATCGCGCGGCTGATTGAAGAAGCTCCACCCGAGATGCACGACGCGATCCTGCGGGCGGCAAGTTCTCCACTGGTGCGTTTCAGCCTTACAGATACGCCCGCAGTCGATCACACCGGACATAGCGCTGGTGGGACGGTCGAAAACACAATCCGCAGAATTCTGCCAGGCTATGAAAACCGTCCCATCCGGGTAGAGTTGCATGAGTTCTCTCCCGATATGCTGCCGGTTGAAGGTGTTCCGTCTACAATGGCTGAAATGCACATGGCAATGATGCGTGATCACGTTTCCGCAATTGAAATGCAGCTGTCGATCGCTCTGACGACCGATCAATGGCTCAACGTGGATACCCGGTTCCATAACCCTCCTCTGCAATGGCCTTTGCAGTCCTTCGTCAGCTTCGGTTTCACTGCAACTTTAATTCTTGGAGCAGCCATTTGGTTTCTACTGACACGGCTGACCGGCCCGTTGCGCCGCCTGTCACTGGCTGCAGACCAGTTTGGTCGCGGTGAAGACGTCCAGGAACTGACGGTTTCTGGTCCGACCGAGGTGCGAGATTTGACGCAGGCGTTCAACCATATGCGTGATAGGCTGACTCGCTATGTTGCCGATCGGACCAGACTATTGGGGGCGCTGGGTCACGATTTGCGGTCGCCACTGACGGGATTGCGGGTTCGCGCCGAACTGGTGGAGGAAGAGGAGACCCGTGACCATCTGATCGAGACCATCGAGGAAATGCAGGAGATGGTGGACTCCACCCTGTCATTTGCCAAGGGCGTGGCCACGCGCGAACCTTCCAGTACCGTCCCAATTGGTGAATTCGTAACCAAAACGACCGAAGACATTGTGCAAGCCGGTGACACGGTTGAAGTATCGGTCGCAGACAATCCGGCCGTCACGCTTCGGCCGATGCTGATGAAGCGAGCTCTGCGCAATATCATTGAAAACGCCTGCCGGTATGGTGCCCGGGCCAACGTCTCAGTCATGCAAGAGGGGAATGAGGCAAAAATATTGATCCAGGATCAGGGGCCCGGCATCCCCGAGCATATGCTCGATGCGGTATTCGACCCATTCGTGCGGCTTGAAACATCCCGCTCGCGAGAGACTGGCGGAACCGGCTTGGGGCTGTCGATCGCACGTACGATCATCCAGTCGCACGGTGGCACGATAGAATTGCTAAACGGGGAAACTGGCGGCTTGTGCGCTAAGGTGGTTCTGCCAGTTTTTGAGGGCCAAACGTAACTTGTGAACACAATCGGCATGCCCCGAAAGCTTATTGGAAGCGTACCGCTTTGGGCCAGTTTCAGGTGTGGGCTCAAACGCAGCGGCGGAGAACACTGAACTGGAAAGACTGACTTTCCCCCCAAGAGGTTTGGTGCAGGTGATGGCGATGCGCGACGAGTTCAAAGTGTTCCTCAAAAAGCACGGCGATATCGCTCGGACTATAGCGGGCGACAGGGAGACCACTGCAAGTCTCCGGCCCATCAAGTGCAAACGTAGCAATGATCACATGGCCGCCAATTTTTACCCCTTTCTTCACGCTTTCCAGATAGGCCGCGCGTTGCGATGTATCCACGAGAAAGTGAAAAACCGCCCTATCATGCCAGACGTCATATCTGCGATCGGGGACCCAAGAAGTTATATCTGCAGAAATCCAAGTGACTGTTTCAGCGGCGCGCCCCAACCTTTCCCGGGCCGTGTCCAACGCGACCTGCGATAGATCGAGAACTGTCACGTCATGGAGCCCCTTCGCAAGCAACGCTCCAGCAAGACGAGATGTACCTCCACCAATGTCGATGACGGATGAAGGCTTAGACACTCTGATCAACTCGATGAGTTCAAGCGATATCTCTGGATCATCCTCGTGCCAACTCAATTGGGTGTCAAACTTCTCGCCATAGACATCGTCCCAGTGCTCTCTTGTGTTAGCTGTCATGTCGTATCGTTTTCCCAAGTCGTCGCCCTGGAGATATCCTCATTTTGACCGCTCCGCGCTGCGTTTTCGACTGAAGCAAAAACCAACAAGGCAACGCCCCAGACAATTCGACGCTGGTCCGTTGAATGGCCGCGTGAAGTCATCTCGGCGACAATGTAGTACACACATTCCAATTGTGAAATGTTTTAGGTGGGATTTGCTTGTCGGTCAGATTTCCACTGGGCTGCGCAAGTAGCTCCAGAATTTTGCGCAGTTTAACTGCAGTGGCGCGGGCCGGAGATACCGAAGCGTTGGCAGTTTGTGTACTGCTTGCCTGGATTGCTCTGTTCAATCAGTATAGCCGGAAGATTTTCTGAGCTTTGGAGCTTCAATCAGTCAACGAATTGCTTAAAGCGCCTTTAACCGACAATGGACTGATAACTTATGAGCAGAGCCACAGATCGTTGAAATACGATTTGGTTCTTGAGTGGCTCCTACTCCATTTCTCTTAGTTCATAGAATTTCCTACAGTCGTTGAAACGGCGAACAATCACATCATTGGTGAATAGCTGCCGCATCAACAGACTCAGTTTTTCATGATCGCGCCGATCGCATACATACCATCATCGCTTTTGACCAACATCAGTGTGACTTCGTCACCTGCGCTGATCTCACCCATCATCTGGGCATTCTCAAGAAGCTGCAAATCCATCGTCATCGCGGGCCACCCGATCTCGGGGATCGGATCATGGCTGACGTTAGCGGTTTCGTCGCCAATTGAGTTCACCAAAGCCTTTGCGTGGACCGCACCTTCCATCTGTTCGGAAGACATGGGCATGTTGGAATGGTCCATGCCGTGGTTCGTTTGCGCGATGCCGGATGTTGTAGACACGGCCAATAGGGCCAAAATTGCAGTCAAAGTTTTCATCAGATGCTCCTGTTTCAAGGTTGTGGGTATTATTCTGCCGGAAGCGCAGGGGGCACTTCCTGGATCGTGTGGGAGATCTCTCGGTTCACGCGATTGAGCGCGAGCCGTTTCCAAATCACGAATATTGCGGGAATGACAAAAAGCGTAAGAAGGGTCGCTGTCACCATGCCCCCAATCATCGGCGCAGCGATCCGCTGCATGATTTCAGAGCCTGTACCGGTGCCGTACATGATGGGTATCAGTGCTGCAAAGATCGTGGCTACAGTCATTACCTTCGGCCGAACCCGAAGAACGGCTCCTTCGAACACCGCGTCTTCGATATCGTCACGTGTCAGCTTTCGCTGTTCCGATTGCGCCAGCCCTCGACGTTTCTCCCAAGCAAGATTGAGGTACAACAACATGACAATCGCTGTTTCCACGGCAACTCCCGCCAGCGCGATGAAGCCCACGAGCACAGCAATTGAGATATCGAAGTTAAGATACCATAAGAACCAAACCCCACCTGCCAATGCGACCGGGAGCGCCGCAAGAATTATCCCGACCTCAATCACCCGATTGAACGCCAAGAAAAGCATGAGCGTGATAATTAGCAGGGTTGCAGGAGCAACGATCGTCAACCTGTCCTGCATTCTCTCTATGTACTCATACTGCCCTGACCAAGTCAGCGAGTAACCTGGAGGCAGGTCGACCTTTTCTGTAACCACCTCTTGTGCTTCGGCCACATAGCCGCCCAGGTCGCGCCCCGCGATGTCGATGAACACGAACCCAGTTCGTCGAGCGTTCTCTGATCGTATCATTCCCGGCCCGTCAACTATTCGAATATCGGCGAGAGCGGACAGTGGCACATGAGCACCCGACGGCGTGACGACAGGAAGATTTTCGAGCCGTTCCGGGCTGTCTCGCCATGCCTGAGGGTACCGAAGGTTTATAGGAAACCTCTCCAGCCCCTCCACAGATTCCGACACTTGCATACCGCCAATTGCGGTCTGCACTACGTCCTGAACTTCTCGAACACTCATCATGTATCGGGAGGCGGCATCTCGTTTGACGTCGATTTCGATGAAACGCCCGCCAACAGGTCGCTCTGCGTAGGCGGAAGCCGTTCCATCAATATCAGCGACCGCACGCTCTACTTCGATCCCTATATCTGTAATGACCTCCAAGTCGGTGCCGGATATTTTGACACCGACAGGAGTACGGATACCTGTCGCAAGCATATCGATGCGGTTCTTGATAGGTTGGATCCAAACATTTGTAACGCCCGGAACCTGAACGATACGATCGAGCTCATTCCGGATTTTCTCCATTGTCATGCCGGGGCGCCATTCTTCTTCCGGCTTGAGTTGGATTGTGGTCTCCACCATCGTTAGAGGTGCTGGATCGGTTGCAGTCTCCGCACGCCCAACTTTACCGTGAACAGTTTCGACTTCAGGCACGGTCGCGATCAGGCGGTTGGTCTGCTGCAGTACCTCACGGGCTTTTCCCGTCGAGATCCCGGGGTAGAAGCTCGGCATGTAGAGAAAATCACCTTCGTTCAACTCGGGCATGAATTCAGAGCCAATTCTCTGGTACGGGTACCACATGGACGTCACCAGAACGCCGGCCAACAGTGTTGTTGCCCATGGCCAGGCAATTGCCGCGTCCAGAAATGGGCGGTACACGAACACAACCAAGCGATTTAGCGGATTTTTTCGCTCCGGTAGAATACGCCCCCTTACAAAGTAACCCATCAAGACCGGAACCAGCGTTATCGAAAGGATGGCGGCTGCAGCCATGGCGTAGGTTTTGGTATAAGCGAGTGGCGAGAAGAGCCTACCTTCCTGATTTTCCAGAACGAAAACAGGCAAAAAACTAACCGTGATAATCGCCAGAGAATAAAAAAGGGCTGGTCCCACCTCAGAAGCGCACTCTTGCACAATCCGCCATCGGTTCTCTGCTGTGAGCTTTTCTTTTTCCAACCGCCTGTGCATCGCCTCGATCATCACAATCGATGCGTCGACCATCGCACCAATAGCGATGGCTATGCCGCCGAGCGACATGATGTTTGCGTTTACTCCTTGCGCCTTCATCAGAATAAATGCGGCAAAGATTCCCAGAGGGAGCGACAGAAGAATTACGAGGGATGACCGCAGATGAAGTAGAAAAGCCGCGCACACAAGAACAACGACAATGAATTCCTGCGTCAGTTTCTTCTGGAGGTTATCGATAGCACGCTCGATCACACCAGATCGGTCGTAGGTCGTTATGATTTCGACCCCCTCCGGCAGGTTTGAGCGCAACTCTTCGATGCGCGCCTCCACCGCTTTGATCGTTGCCAACGCATTCCCACCCCATCGCAGAATGACTACTCCACCAACCGCGTCTCCTTGCCCGTCGAGTTCTCCGACACCGCGCCGCATTTCCGGCCCCAGACGGATTTCAGCGACGTCTCCAAGCGTCAGAGCGGCGCCACGGTCGTTGACCATCAACGGCGCGCTTGCAAGGTCTGACAATTCGTCAATGTAGCCCGAGGACCTGACCATGAATTCGGCTTCCCCCATCTCAATGACGCTGCCGCCCGTCTCGCGGTTGGCCGCCTGAATAGCCGTCCTCAATTGTGCAAGTGTTATGTCATAGGCACGTAGTTTGTTTGGGTCGACGACGACCTGGTACTGTTTGACCATTCCGCCGATGGTGGCGACTTCTGAGACGCCTTCCACGGCTTGTAATTCGTATTTCAGAAACCAATCCTGCAGAGTCCTGAGCTGAGCCAGATCATGATTTCCGGTTCTGTCAACCAGCGCATACTGATAAATCCACCCGACCCCAGTCGCATCAGGGCCAAGTTGTGGTGACACGCCCTCAGGTAAGCTGCCGGTAATCTGGCCCAAGTATTCGAGCACACGCGACCGAGCCCAGTAGAGGTCCGTCCCGTCCTCAAAGACAACATATACAAAGCTGTCTCCAAAGAACGAGAACCCGCGAACGTCTTTTGCACCGGGTACGGCCAATAGGGCTGTCGCAAGTGGATATGTGATTTGGTTTTCGACAACTTGAGGCGCTTGCCCGGGATATGGCGTGCGAACAATTACCTGGACATCCGACAGATCCGGGATTGCATCAACCGGCGTCTCACGAATGGCCCAAATACCCGCAACTCCTATCATGAATGCGAGGGCCAAGATGACGAACCTGTTGGCGAGCGAAGAACGAATGATGGCCGTGATCACTGCGTAACACTCCCATCAAGCGCGACCTCTAACAGCGTCATCGAAAAGTCGGGATTGCGGCGAAGGATCAAAGAAACATCAATCCCTACAGGCAAGTTAGAAACCTCAATCCCCTCCGCAACCGGGAAATCCATGGTCATGCCCGGCATGCCGATCTCAGTCATCGGACCGTGTGTTACGTTCGCGGTACGCGCGTTCGGGTCGATACTGTTAATCCGGCCAGAAACCTGAAGTGGCGGTGCAATAGGCGTTGCCGCAGCCAACACCATTGTCATGCCATCTGCACGCGCGAAAGTCAGAGTCATTTCAGAACCGACTTCGAGCATGCTTGTGTCCAATGTAGGTTCTAATGGGAAATCCATGGTCATTCCGGGCATGCCAATCTCAGTCATCGGCCCGTGAGTGATGGTTGCCGTTCCCGCCTCAGCATTAACGAGGTTGATCGTGCCGGTGACTACAATCGGTGGAGCAGAAGGCGTGTCGGTTTCTTCGGGTTCAACGGAATCCGTCGGCGGCGAGCCCTCTTCGCGAATTGCCACAATCGAGAACATCCCCCCTTCTCCCTCAGCCAGATCAAACTCAATTGGCATGTCGATTGGCACGGTAGTGAGATCTACTCCTACAACAGGCAAATCCATTGTCATGGCGGCCCAACCGAGCTCGGGGATCGGTCCGTGCTCAAGCGTCAATTTGCCGTCTGAAGTGACGGCGCGCGCGATTCCGGCACCAGTTCCGGCAATACCATCGTCTGGTGCAAGCTCCATCAGGCTCAGAAGCCCATCCGCACCCCGTGCGATCACGAAAGCGACTGCGTCGCCTGCACTCAAGCTGTCGAGCGAAACACCAGACCTCACCGGAAACTGCGAAGTCATTGCGGGCCAATCGAGGCTTTCGAGAACATCGTGACGAACAGTTGCCATACGATTTTGGGCATCGAGTGAAACCAGGGTGCCTGCCCCGCGTGCTGGTTCGGTATCCGTTGGTGCCATTCGGGTGAAACCGGCGCTCAAAGCACTTTCACTGTCGATTAGAAACTGTGCGGATGCGACAACTTCCTCACCAGGTTCAAGCCCTTGCAGAACTTCTGTTCGACCCCCCTCGCCGAAACTGTCTCGAAGACCTGTAGTCACCAGTCTCGGGCGAAAAGTACCATCGCCTGTTTTTAAGATGACGCGTTCCGCCGAACCGGTACGAATTAACGCCTCTGATGGAACAGTGAGAACATTTCGGCTTTCATCCGGTATAAGGCTAACACTGCCAAACATGCCCGGCCGCAGCACGCCGTCGGTGTTATCGAAACTAAGCCTTACGGGAAGAGTTCGGGTTTGCGGATCAAGCTCAGGGTAAACATAGTCGATGTCGCCTTCGAAGGTGCGACCGGGTAGGTGCTCGAACCTTGCTATCGCGCGCATATCTTCCGACAAACGTGCAATATCTCGTTCAAATACATCAACGATCAGCCATACTTCAGAAAGATCGGTTACCGAAAAAGCAAGCGTGCCTGGCTGCAGGTACATGCCATCGGCGGCATTCAGAGCTATGACGACACCGTTTTGAGGTGCCTCAATTTCCACATTTCGAACCAACTCACCGCCCGCCTCAATCTCAGCAACCTGACGAGCGGACATACCGTG
Source organism: Ruegeria sp. HKCCSA071 (assembly GCF_017872555.1). Classification (GTDB taxonomy): domain Bacteria; phylum Pseudomonadota; class Alphaproteobacteria; order Rhodobacterales; family Rhodobacteraceae; genus Ruegeria. Next base: position 75,821 of record NZ_JAEDOX010000008.1, on the reverse strand, counting down.
GCTGATCAACTTATTGCGCGCCGCGTCCAAAATCCGCGGGTCACCAGCTTCGACTGCGCGTACAAGATCGCCGGTCGCAGCTGCGATCAGTGGTGAAAAGAGTTCAAATAAAACTTGCCCCTTCTCAACGCGATCACCGACCGCTCGAACTTTCAGTTGCTCAATCCAACCTTCAACACGCGTATGAACGTGATTGGTCAGGTGTTCGTCAAAGCCGACGAAACCCACCGTTTCGATGCGAGGTTCGATATCAGTCATGCGTGCAACCGCAGTTCGCACACCAATTGCGTTGATTTCCGCAGCGCTCAGGGTGACTTCTTCAGGGTCGCCGGTAGGTTCCTGCCCAGAATAAACCGGGATCAAGTCCATACCCATCGGCGATTTTCCAGGTCCAGGCTGCCGAAAATTCGGATCCATCGGTGCTACCCAATAAAGGACCTCTGGTTCGTTCGACTGGCCCTGATCAATTGGATTCAGGTACAGTCTTTCAAGAAAGACACCTCCACCCAGGCCAATCGCCAAGGCAAGTACTGATAGTGCCGCATATCTTCCACGCATAATAATCTCCTGACGGTCGCAGTGCATGCTCGAACCGAAACAACATGAAAACCCGCGCTGACGGGCCTGTGGATGTTAGGAGATTTGTGGAGGACGATCGGGCGTCAGAGGCGCTTGAGAGTTGTGGATGTCGGAATCCATGTTACGGTTTTTCTGGCCAAAAGCTTCAGCCAAAACCGCAAGTCCTACGTGGGTCGGATATTCGCCAACACAACAGATACCGGAATGACATTCTCCGCTGTGATTTACGTGGCTATCCGTGTGGATTTGGCCAGTCGTCGGATGCAAACCGCTATGGTCGTGTTTGAAGTCTGATGACTTTGCAGCCATTGAAACGCCGTGAGGCTCAGAGGTGCTACTGTTTTTGACGTCACTGCTCGCGACCACAACAGTGCCGACGAAGGTCATCGCCAAGCAGACGCATGTCAGAAACGTCATTCGCAACACTGAGAAAAACTTCCACTTCATCCCGTGCAGTTAGGACGAACGTAACGAGTGTTCAAGCCAGTCGGAGGAAAAAACAGGTGAGTTGGTGCGCTGTATCGAAATGAAGCGGATTCCCGCGAATACACGTAACAAACTGCCAAAATAGGAGGCAGTTCATACGATGAGCGCATCTAAGTTTGGCCGAGGTTCTTCAGGATCGGGCAGTCGGGACGGTGGTCTCCGGCACATTCATCGATTAAATGAGACAGTGTAGCATGCATGGCCTTCAGGTCCGCGATCTTGGCATCTATTTCTTTTAGGTTCTGTTTGGCGATATCCTTCACGTCCGCGCTTGCGCGTTCTTTGTCCTCGTACAACGCCAGTAGTGAACGGCAATCCTCAATGGTAAAGCCCAATGAGCGGGCCCGCCCGATGAAGGCCAGTTTGTGCAGTTCCTTTTCGTCGAAATGTCGATACCCGTTCAGACTGCGCCTGGGTTTGATGAATCCGATATCCTCGTAATAACGGATGGTTTTGGCAGGCAGACCCGAACGTTCTGCTACATCTCCGATATTCACAGCGGTTCTCCTATTCTATTCAGCAGGCGCTGATCGCAGCGCCTGCTCTTCATTCTGCGAGATCTGTTCTCGCCCAACTTTGATCGGCTTAACCCAGCGCAACCGCAGCGCGTTGGTCAGGACAAATACACTGGACAGCGCCATGGCACCTGCAGCCAAAACCGGCGACAGCAACGGGCCGCCAAACGGATAGAGCACCCCCGCTGCAACCGGTATGAGCAGCGTGTTGTAGCTGAAAGCCCAGAACAGGTTTTGGCGGATGTTACGCATGGTGCGCTGACTAATATCGAAGGCGTTGACCACGCCTGTCAGGTCGCCTGACATCAGAACGACGTCAGCCGCCTCGATGGCGATGTCAGTGCCTGTCCCGATCGCAATTCCTACGTCAGCCGCCGCCAGAGCGGGGGCATCATTGATGCCATCACCCACAAAGGCCAGTTTTCCGCCATTTGAGCGCAGATCTTGCAACGCGGATACTTTACCCTCTGGCAGAACCTCGGCCACGACATGATCGATGCCAAGCTGCGCCGCGATGGATTTGGCTGTAGCGGTATTGTCGCCGGTAATCATCGCTACTTTCAGCCCCAGTCCGTGCAAAGCTTCAATTGCGTCTGGCGTGGTGGTCTTGATTGGGTCCGCCACGGCGATGACGGCTGCGATAACTCCGTCTACGGAGGCATAAAGTGGAGTCTTTCCGTTGATTGCGAGTTCAGCGCCCCGATCAGACAACGCGCCCATTTCAACCCCTTCGCGACTCATCAGGCGGTCGGCCCCGATCAGGATTGTATGGCCTTCGACTGAGGCGCTTACCCCGTAACCGGTGATCGACGTGAAGTCTTCTGGCTTCGAAAGCTCCAGACCACGGGTTTCAGCCGCGCGCACGATGGCCGTGGCGATCGGATGTTCGGATGTGACCTCAACGGCAGCAACAAGGCGCAGAACCTCATCCTCGGCCAATCCTTCGGCCACAATCAGGTCGGTCAGCTCCGGACGCCCTTCGGTCAAGGTCCCCGTCTTGTCCACCGCAACAACGGTGGTTTCCTGCAGCATTTGCAAGGCGTCGCCCTTTCGAAACAGGACACCCATCTCGGCCGCGCGGCCGGTGCCGACCATGATTGAGGTGGGTGTGGCCAACCCCATGGCGCAGGGGCAAGCAATGATCAGTACCGCAACCCCGGCTACCAACGCCAAGCTGAGCGCAGGATCGGGTCCGAACAACATCCAAACCAGCACAGTCATTACGGCCACAGCGATCACTACCGGCACGAACCACAGCGTGATGCGGTCAACCAAGCCTTGAATCGGAAGCTTGGCACCCTGTGCTTGTTCGACCATTTGAATGATCTGGGCCAACATAGTGTCTGCGCCGATCTTTTCAGCCCGGTACGTCAATGCGCCCGCGCCATTAACTGTTCCGCCGACCACAGTTGCGCCCTCGGTCTTTTCGGCAGGAACCGGCTCGCCGGTGATCATGCTTTCATCGACATATGACGCGCCGGTCACTACGGCACCATCCACCGCGATTTTTTCGCCCGGTCGAACGTGCACAATATCCCCTACAACGATCTGCTCGATCGGTAGCTCGACAACCGATCCGTCGCGCTCAACGCGCGCTGTTTTTGCCTGCAGACCGACCAGTTTTCGGATCGCTTCACCAGTTCGCCCCTTGGCGCGCGCCTCGAGGAACCTCCCCAGCAATATGAGAACCACGATCACCGCTGCGGCCTCGTAGTAGACGTTTGCGGTTCCGGCGGGAAGAACACCCGGCGCAAAGGTGGAAACAAGCGAGAACCCATAAGCCGCCGAAGTGCCCAGAGCCACCAGAGAATTCATGTCCGGCGCGCCTTTGAACAAGGAAGGGAATCCCTTAGTATAGAACTGCAAACCTGGCCCAAAAAGAACGATCGTGGTTAGAAGGAATTGCAGGTAATAGCTGTTCTGGATGCCGATCGTGCTCGCTATCAGGTGGTGCATGCCCGGAATAACATGCGAGCCCATTTCAAGGATAAAGACCGGCAAAGCGAGCAAGGCGGCAAAGCTTGTTCGCCGGGCCAATTGGCGAATCTCTTTGGCTTTGCGGTCTTGTGGTTCGGTCTGCGTCGCGGATCGCAGGCTCGCCGGATAGCCAGCAGATGCCGCAAGCGCCGCGATGGCTTCGGGTGTTGTGACTCCCTCAGCATAACGTACAGTTGCACTTTCGGTGGCCAGATTGACCGACGCGGACAAGACGCCATCATCTGCTTGCAATGCCCGTTCAACGCGCCCCACGCACGATGCGCAGGACATGTTCTGAATATCCAGCGTTACCTCTTCCGTCCGTGCCAGATATCCGGCGCTGTTTAACGCATCAGCAATGGCCGCTTTATCGGCTGGATCGCGGAAATCGACCTGAACGCTTTCGCTGGCGAGATTAACCGAAGCGGCATCTACCCCTGGCACATCTTTCAACGCGCGCTCAACCCGCCCTACGCAGGACGCACAGCTCATACCCTGAACTTGAAACCTTGCATGTGAAATTTCAGTCATATTGTCACCACCAATGTTCTGCTGACGGGAAACATAAGGGTTCCAGCAAGTGGAAGGTCAAGGGATGGGGCTGACTTTCTTTGCCACTAATTTTGACGATCCAATAATCACGACTTGACCTTCCTGTGCTGGAATACTTTAGCCGGGACGACGGAACACAGGAGCAAACATCCATGACGACCCTAAATATCCCGGATATGAGCTGCGGGCACTGCAAGTCAGCTATCGAAAAAGCCGTTGCCACGGTGGATTCCTCCGCACAGTTGGACTTTGACATGGAAAACCGCAGGGTACGTGTCTTAAGCACCAATTCACTTGATCATATCCTTGCAGCGCTGAAGTCCGAGGGATACGAAGCCACGATCGCATGATAAACTTAGGAGCGCACATGCTGTCGCCCCCTTGGTTCTATCTTGCGTCTCTGACTGCCACGATTAACCGGGTCATTTCATCTTCGGTGATCAGACCCGGGGCAAGCGCATCTCCAATCACAAACGAAGGAGTGCCACTGAAGCCAAGCTGTCGGGCCAATTCCATGGAAATCTGAATATGCGCGTCGACTTCCGGCGCTTCCATATCTGCGCGCAATTGATCCTCGTCCAGGCCAAGTTCCCGAACAACTTTCAGTACACTGGCCTCAGTGGCACGACCGTTCAGAGCCATAAGCGCCCAATGAAATTCTTCGTATTTTCCCTGGTTTCGTGAGGCCAGCGCAGCGCGTGCCGCGAAGTCGGAACCTTCTCCAAGTATGGGCCATTCTCGATAAACAATTCGCACATCGGAATCGCCCGCGATTACGTTCTTCACGACCGGGGCAGCGCGTTTGCAATATGGGCAGTTATAGTCGAAAAACTCGACCACGGTTACATCGCCTTCCGGGTTTCCGATTACAGGCGCATTCGGATCCTGTTCCAGCAATTCACGCTGATTTTCCAAGACGCTTCCAATTGCTTCGGCTTTTGCCTGATCCTCGCGCTGTTGAAGCAATTGAATCGCCTGCATGATGATCTCAGGGTTTTCCAAAATGGCTTCGAGAGCCAGCCGTTTTACATCGGAGTCAGACAGCTCGTCGGCGCGTGCCATAGGAATGCCAATCGACATGGCGATAGCGACTAAGCCTGCAAGTATTCGTTTCACATCAGTTTCCTTCCGTTTGTTCTGCTTCGGTGCGTTGCTCTTGCAGCTTGCGTTCCCGATCCGGCCAACTCTCCTGGATGAAGGCGAGGATGTCCCAGATATCCTGATCCGACAGAGTGTCCCCGAAGCCTGGCATGCCGCTTTTGACGTCAGCGACACCCATCTGTTTCAAAGTTTGGTCCCCGCCAAACTTTGTATAGTCGAACAACAGCTTGTCGCCGTGATGCCAGGTATGCCCGGTTCGGTCATGCGGGGGCGCCCGCAAGACGCCATCCGGATCAGGTGTTTGCCAATCCTGCTGACCCTCCAAATTTGCCCCGTGGCATGACGCGCAGTTTTCGGCGTACAAAACTGCACCACGTGCCGAATCCGCTGATGCACTGTTCTGCGCACGCCCACTCAGGCCCCAGCCAGCGACCGCGACAATGATCACTACAGCAGCCAGTGACACCCATTTCGCCGAACTCTTGTTCATCATGCCACGCTCAGCCAGGTCTTCATACCAGCGGCCTGATGCGACAGCATATGGCAATGAAACAGCCAATCCCCCGGGTTATCCGCAACGAACGCAATCTCCCGCTTTTCTATCCGGTCAACCAGGATTGTGTCCCGCAGCGGCCCTAGGTTGCCGTTTGGCAGAACTTCCTGAAAGTGCGTCCCGTGCAAGTGCATAGCGTGCGGAAAGACGGTGTCGTTCTGCATCTGAATCCGGACTATGTCGCCACGCGAAACGGCAGCAAGGGGGTTTTCAGGTAACCCGGCGACACCGTTGAATGTCCAGATCTGCCCTTCCTGAACCAATTCATTGGTGCTCATGACCTGGCCGTTAAAAGTGCCTTGACGCAGTCCGCCCATCGCCCCGCCTTCCATCACTAATGGGATTGTCAAAGCGTCAGAAACATCTTCGAGAAAGGAAACAGGGTTGGGTGGCAGGGCTTCTATTGCACCGCGGTTTGCGGATGCACCGCTTCCCGAAACCGGGATTTCAGCAATGACAAACGATTCATCGCGTTCGTGAAGAGTTATTTGAACGGCTTCGTTCGATTCCGCTGTGACATCAACAATTAAGTCTGCTCGCTGTGCAGGCCCAAAAACAAGGGTTTCAAAATCCTCTGGCTGCCTTACAGGCATGCCATCATAAGCGACCAGTTTCCCGTTTGCGCCACCTACTGAGACATACATGATCCGATCAGTTGCCACGTTGACCATTCGAAGTCGCAAACGCTGGTTTGTCAGAACTTCTGTCATGGGCGATATGTGTGCGTGAACGTAGTTTCCCATTCGGCCTGCATGCGTCCAGTCATGCATCGCGCCGAAATCATCGACGATTTGGGCGTCCTGACCCAACCTCCAGTCATCCAGCAGGATCGTAATGTCATGATCCGTGTCCGGCGGGTCCATTTCGTCGACGATGAACGCGCCGTAAAGGCCCCTGGCCACTTGTTCCGTTGACTGGTTATGAGAGTGGTACCAGAAGGTTCCTGCATCCTTCAGAGGCAAGTCATACTGAAACTCGCCGCTTGTTGGTACAGCCTCCTGTGTAAGACCCGGCACCCCATCCATGTTGTTTGGTACCCGCAGTCCATGCCAATGGATTGCCGTAGGCTGAGGCAGTGAGTTCAGGAGTGTCCGGCGAACCGTTTCGCCCTGCCGGGCACGAATTTCGGGGCCCGGAACACCGCCATCATATCCCCATATCTCGGTTTCAGGATAGCTGTCGGGGGCAACACGTGCCAATCCTGAACGCGCCTCGATTATTCGGGGGGCGGTAGCCGCCCTCCCGATAGTCGGCACTGCGATTAGTGCCGACGTGCCTGCAACGAATTGCCTGCGATTGAGCTTCATGAGGACTTCCCTCCAAAGAAAATTTGATCTCTCACTCGATTACCCCCCGTCGTGCACATCCAGCAGATAGGTCGCCATTGCCTTCCGGTCTTCGTCTGTCAGAAAGCTGGTGCCATAGTTTACGACCTCTCCCATGGCGCCGCCGAAGACATCGCCATCAGGCATGACGCCGGTGCGCAACGCGTAGGCCAAATCATCTACCGTCCAACCACGCTTTTGCAGGGTCTCAAAGTCGATGGCCGGTGCCTTGTCACCGCCCGGCAGAGAGTCACTTCCCTTGAAGTGTTCCGTGTCCGAATTTCTTGCGCCAGCCAGGTTCCTCCCGGTGTGGCAGGCCGCACAATGTGTGGCACCTTCGACCAGTAGCCGGCCCCGGTTCCACACTTCGTCATTGCCCGGCACGGGATCAGTGCGGGGTGGTTCCAGAAAAGCCGCGCGCCACAGCTTCAGGCCCCATCTCTGATTGAAGGGGAACGCCATTTCCTGTTCTTTTGACGGTTCCGCTACCGGTGGAACTGTTTGCCATGCGGCCCAGAGATCGGCGATGTCCTGATCCGTGAAATTGGCATAGAATGGATAAGGAAAGGCCGGGTAATAGGGTTGTCCGCCGGGTGATACGCCTTGACGCACCGCGCGGGCGAACTCCTCGATTGTCCAATCACCGATCCCGTGATCGGGATCTGTGGTCAGGTTCGGCGAAAAGAGCGTGCCGAACGGGGTATCCAACTCCACCCCACCGGCCAAGGCCGCGCCCCCTTTGGCAAAATCTGTGTGGCAAGCGATACAACCACTTGCCCTTGCCAGATACGCCCCGCGGTTAACGTCACCCTGAATGTCGAGAGCTTGTAAGGGCTGGCCAATCGGCCAAGCCATCACAGCAACAAGTCCCGCTGACGCCGCTACGGCGGCAGCAAGGCCCAATCGGAATATCGGTCTCATGACGCATTCCTATTCCGACCGAAATTGCGTGTGACACGCCGAGCATGTCTGGCTCAGCATCATGAACACACCATCTGCCGGCATTTCAGAAAGTTGTGCCTGGTTTGGACTGCCGCCCATCATTCCGGCACCCATCATAGAACCGCCACCCATCATGGATGCGCCGCCCATCATGCCCGAACCATGGCCCGACCCGGACATCATCAACCCGTTGTCCGCCGCAAGCACAAGGCCTTCAGAGTAGGATTCCAACTGCCTGGCTAACTCTGCAAATGAACCCCAATCCTGCCAGATCTCCGATTTGGCCTCCGAGGGTTTGCCATCAGATCCCTCTGGAAACAGCTTTGTCATGCTCTCGCCAGCGTGACGCCCGATTTTCTTGGCCTCGCTTCGTACCGTTTGCGCATTGTAGGGCGTTTTCCCCTGCATCATCGGCGTAAGGATCTTCATGCTGTCCTTCATCGCGGACATACCATCCATGCGTTCTTTGACGATGCCGGTTGCGCCACCATGCGCCAGGGCGGCGGCTGCAAACAGAGAAACCAGGGCAACGCCTGTGGTCATTTTCAGAATGTTCATTGTTTTGTCCTTGTCGTCTGCTTCGACGCGCCCAGGTTGAGCGCAATTCGACTGGTCAGATCAGGACACGCGGCGGTGGTGGGTCAAACGCCGCGATACCGAGAACCCGGTATTGGGCTCGAGGGATCGAGTATCTTTGTTCAGTATCTTGGGGGCCAGGCGGTGGTGGACCCATCGAAAATAGACCAACAGCGTTGCAAATCGTTCCGCCATGACAATGTCCGGGATGACCCTGCTTGACATGCTCAACGTCCGCGGAGTCCGTTTGGTCAATCACGTGCTGAGAACCACTGCCATGTGCATGAGCAGAATCGGCCGTCACAAGCAGCCCGCCAATGGTCAGCACCATTGACAGTATGATGTAACGAATTGCACTGCCCATTCGGCTCGTCACCTTCAGAAAATCCCGTTTTCCTGCTGCAGCTCTCTGATATACGCCACGATGCCCTTCACATCCGCACGGGTCAAGCCATCGACCGGCGGCATATTGCCGAACTTCCAATGGTGTGCCCGAACTCCATTCTGGACTGCCACATAAAATGACTCGTCCGAATGGTGGCTTGGTTCATAGATTTTATGCACCAAAGGTGGTGCAAGGCCTTCCAGACCTGTTGCATTCGCGCCATGGCACGCCGAGCATTTGGCGTCGAATGCCACTTTGCCGACGGCCGCAAATTCGCTTAGCTGGTCCGGCAGAGTGACGTTTTCGATTGGGTCTCCTTGCTCCAGTGCTGACGTATCGGGCGGCGTCATCGAGTGACCTGTTGGTTGCTGATTTAAGTTGTAGACGAACGCGGCGGCGCCTGCGATCACTACTCCGCCGATCAAGAGTGTAAGTTTATCCATCTCTGTTCTTCACATGATTGTCAGTTCTTAGGTTCAACGCGCGCAAAAAAAATCGGCCTGACCAAGGTCAGATCAGTTTTACCTGAGTGCCCACAGTGGCCAGTTCGAACAATTCCGCAATCTGCTCGTTGTACAAGCCAATGCAGCCGTTGGAGGATCTTCTCCCGATCTTGCGCGTGTCGTTGGTGCCGTGGATCCGGTAGTATTGCCAGCTCAAATAAAGTGCATGTGTCCCCAGAGGATTCTCCGGACCCGGGCCCACATAATCGGGCCAAGCGGGGTTGCGCTTTTTCATTGCTGGTGTCGGTCGCCAAGACGGCCCTTCGACCTTGCGAGTAACTGTGGTGTAGCCCAGCCTTGTAAGGTCTTCCGTCAGCGGTACGCTGGTTGGATACATTCGGTAGACGCTTTCGTCTTCCGACCAATATTGCAGGACCTTGGACTGTGTATCGGACAGGATCACACCATTCTTAAGCGTATCAAAGTGGTCCTGCCATTTAGCAACGCGGAATGAGGAAACATTGCGGCGCGTCCCCTCAGTTGCCGTTGATTGGGCCCAAACGGCCGGTGCTGGAAAAAGCGTCGTCGCAGCAAACGCGGCAATCACTCCACGTCGCGTAACAACCTTTCCTTCTTTGCTCCGTTTCATGCCTGCCATCCCAAAGTTTATTCTTTTTTTCCGACTCAAATAACTCGTATGCCCGGTTCCTGCGCTGGAAGGTCAACACGCAAATGACATTTCATATGGGATGTCTCGTCTGAATTGTCGTTGCCGTTGGCGCAGGGATATTTCCTTAGAAGGCGGACCCAAATCATCAAGTCATTGTGGAAAAGCATTTTTTCTTGGACGTAACTCCAGGCTGCTTTAAGCAAAACCTGACTTTCTTGAATCAACCGAACACAAAAAAGCAACGCTAACAATTGCTTAGTTCTTGGTGAATTGATGTGATCACCCGTCGATGCGAGGGTAGCAGGCACTACAAATGACAATCACAGTGGACTAAACACCATGTCCTTCAGGAAAGCTTTCCAAGCACTGGCCGCACTTTTGTTCATCGGCGCTTGTACCGAAACAACGTCAATATCTGCAGATAGCGAGCCCGGAACGCTTTCCCAAGTTCCTGACGCCGTAGCCCAGATTGCTGCTCCGGGCCAGGACCTGAACGCAGTGAAAATCATGCCTGAGGACGGTTGCTATTGGTATCGCTATGTTGGGCCAGTTGAAACAACCTACCTACCACTTAGGACTATTGAAGGGCGCCCAATCTGTACGCGCGCCTGACAAGCGCCTGTCAGCTGGTCGCGGTCAGAAGCCGCTCGGGAGGGTAGAGATGAGCCGTGGACCCTGGCCTGACACGATCATAAAGCCCGATGATATGTGGCATCGCCATCCTTACGCAGCCAGAACTTGCGCGACCTCCGATAGATCTTGGATAAGGCGTTCCGTGAATTCGCAGGTATGTGTCGCGACCACCTTCGAACAGATAAAACGCCCTTGATCCCAATGGGTTTGTCGGCCCACCGGGCACACCATCTGCGAATTGCGCATATTCATCAGGGTCGCGCTCAATCATTTCGGCTGTAGGAGTCCAACGCGGCCATTTGGCCTTTCGCTTGATCGTGTAGACTCCGGGCTCGTAAAGATTGCCTCGGGCAATGGCTACGCCGTAACGCATTGCTGTGCCACCGTCTTCGATGAAATACAGATATCGTGCCACCGCGTCGACATGAATGTCACCCGGAGTAAGTGGTCGATTGGTTTGCACACGCTGAGGCAGGAAACGTGGGTGTAAACCCCAGGGATTGGATGTTGCGGGATCAAAATTGGCTGGAGTTACTTGCGCATCCCACTCCGACCATTGCGAGGCCGCCGCCGACGTCACTCCAAAAACCGGCTGAGAGAAAATGGCGAGCGAGGCTGCAACAAAATGTCGTCTGGTCAGCATTGATAGCGCTCCTATTGGCTGGTTGGTGTCTGGAGTTAGTACCCAGGGGATTAGACAATCCGCGACGGGGGAAGATTTGTCCATTCAATTATTCGTTCGATATCGCTTCGACCCACCCGCGAGTTTTCAAGGCTTAAAGTGACCTAGGCAGCTTCGTGTTTAACCTGAAACTTCACCAGGCGTCGGGACGACAATGCCTGCTGTTCATACCCCTAAAAACTTCCCTGTTCCGGCCGTGTCTATGCACCAAGTAAGGCCCAAGCAAATGCTGGACTGGTTTGACAGCGTCAAATTCGCTTCGCGCCAAAACAGCTTGACCTTCCATCGTGGGAAGGCGTTAGCAGAGGTCTCCAATCCAAATTTTGGAGTTGAATGTGAAAGAAAAACAGACTGCAAACGCGCCGCAGGCGTCAGTACCGGTTAGCGGCGGCAAGATAATGAAATGGGGCATGATGGTATGTTGCATTGCCATGATAACGCCGATCGCTCTCTACTTGATCGCCGGCGGGACGGTTGGTGGGCTTTCTGACTCCTTGGGTCTTTTCGCACCGTTGATCCTGTGCCTCGGAGCCCATTTCTTTATGCACAAGGCGATGGAAAAATCCTGTCATTCGAACAAATCTGAATCGGAAAGACCAAAGGCAACAGACGCCGCGGTCGGACCGAACCCAGTACACCGGCAATAATCTTCAATCATGAAGCTTTGGTGCTCAAGGTTGGCCGCCATGTCGCTGGCCGCTCTTTCGCTGGCGGCTTGCGCACCACGCCCTAAACTATGCCCGCTGCAACCGCCGCAGCCTGAATACGCCCTGCCCCAAGGTTGCCGGGTTCAATGGGAGGGCGCGGATGGCGGGGCCTATTTCATCTGCGAAGACGGGCGCGAAGGTTTCGTGAGCTGATCGTGGGGATGTGACATTCCGGCTCGTTGACCCTCCAGCGCTGGAATCTGGCAGAGACGGGTGCAAAACAACCGATGGCAACGCGCAATGGCAAGAACACTCCTAAATTTATGTATTATGATCTTGGGGTTAATCTTTGGCCAGACTTCCGCCGGGACAAGCCTTGCAGCTACATCCCAAGCGTATGAATCAGAGCCCCTGGTCGCACACATAATTACCGCGCAGGACGGGATCGCGCCTGACGTCAAGACGATCACTGCAGGACTGCATCTGAAACTGGGCGAAGATTGGAAAACCTACTGGAAGTCGCCTGGTGAGGTGGGAATTCCGCCCAAGATCACTTGGAACGGCTCGCAAAACGTCAGCGACGTACAGTTTCACTGGCCCGCGCCGATCCGTTTTCGCGCCTTCGGGATCGAGAATTTCGGGTACAAGGACGAAGTGGTCTTTCCGCTGACCGTCACACTCGAGAACCCCGGAGCGCCAGTTGACTTGAAGGCCGCTGTGACAACGCTGATCTGTTCCGATATCTGTGTGCCGGTCGAGTTTTCGCTGGACTTGTCGCTGACTCAGGGAACGGGTCGGGATCAGGACTCGGCCCGGCTTATAAATGCCTTTCTGTCGCGGGTGCCAACCACGGGAAACACAAGCGGAATGAAGTCCGACGCCGCGACCCTGGATACCGAGTCCGAGATGCTGACGCTGAATTTCACCAGCGACCTGCCCTTTGATGCGCCTGATGTCTTTCCCGACATGGGACGTGACACCGCGTTTGGTGCACCCGACATCCGGCTCGCTGGCGACAGGCGTCAGCTATGGGTGCAGTTCCCGGTCCTCGCTCTGGCACAGGACCCCCCCGCCTTGTCCGTCACGGTTACCGACACCAACCGCGTGGCCGAGTTTTCGCCCCGTACCGACGCTCCCCCTACCCCGCCACCATATGAGATCGCGGCCGCCGAAACTTCAGCCAGCGCGCTGGTCTGGATCATTTTGCTGGCGGTGGGCGGCGGGTTGATTCTGAATGTCATGCCCTGCGTACTGCCAGTGCTTTCGATCAAGCTTTCCTCGGCGGTAAAGGCTCGCGACCGCTCTGCGGCTCAGATTCGCGCCGGGTTCCTGGCTTCGGCAGCCGGAATCCTGACATTCATGTGGCTGTTGGCGGCTATCACCATTGCGGCGCGGTCGCTGGGCTATTCCGTCGGCTGGGGCATCCAGTTCCAGAATCCGCTTTTCCTTGCGGTGATGATCGTGGTGCTGGCGGTTTTTGCAACCAGCCTCGCGGGCTTGTTCGAGATCACGCTGCCGCAGTCGCTGAACACCCGGCTTGCCCATGTCGAAAAGGGCCGCGTGTCGCTGGTCGGGGATTTCCTGACCGGAGCCTTCTCAGCAGTTCTGGCGACGCCCTGCTCGGCCCCCTTCCTCGGCACGGCGGTGGCCTTTGCCCTGACCGGCCGACCGGTGGATATCGTGGCGATCTTCACCGCAATGGGGGTCGGGCTGGCCATTCCTTACCTGCTGGTTGCAGTGCACCCGAAACTTACCGCCGCTCTGCCTAAACCGGGGCGTTGGATGGTGGGATTAAAATGGGCCCTGTCGGCGGCACTGCTGACCACGATCGGCTGGTTGGTCTGGGTGATGGTCGGGGTGGCCGGAGACACTGCTGCAACTGCTACCGTGCTGGCTGCAACTGTTCTGGTCCTGTTGATCTGGAAAAGTACGATGATGCCACCCGTTTTGCGCTGGACAGCCCTGTTGCTGACGCTGACCGCAGCGTTTGCCGCACCGGTTGCGATTGCCGGCAAAGACCGGTCCAGGCTGCTTGAACCAGCCGGAGAGATCCCTTGGATTACCTTCAGCCGCCCCGAAATCGCCCGCCTTGTGTCGCGCGGCGAGGTGGTTTTCGTCGATGTCACAGCCGACTGGTGTCTGACCTGCAAGGCCAACAAAGCGCTGGTGCTGGAACGCGGCGAGGTTCTGGCAACACTGCAATCGGACAAAGCAATTCCGATGCAGGCCGACTGGACCCGCCCCGACGATGTGATCGCCCGTTTCCTTGAGGACAATGGACGGTTCGGGATCCCCTTCAACATCGTCTACGGCCCGTCGGCCCCCGAAGGCATCGCCCTGCCAGAGATCTTGACCACGAACGCCATTCTCGACGCGATGGAACAGGCCGCGCCGATTGCGGGCGGAGCCGTGGAAAGCGGATCCTGACCCCGGAGTTCACATATCCCGGACGCGGTTGCTCTGCTGCGCTAAACGCATGGTCTCGTGCTCTTCCATATCCAGTATCGCCTGAAAGAGTTCGCGTGCCTCGGGTATCTCGGCACGCCCGTGCAAATACCGATATAAGTCGATCACCTGATTGTGAAGATCGAAGACCGCTTCGCAGATCTCATCGACGCTCATCTGTGCGAACGGCCTGTCGCAGGCGCGATGTGGGTCGATCGGCTCATTGCCCAAATAGTCATATACCCAGGTGTTGAGCGCTTTGGGATCGGCTCGTTTCACGAAACCATCGACGATTTTCTCCAGAGCAGCCTCATGATCGGCGAGGTAGGTAAGCAACATCCTGGCCAGCTCCTGCTCTGACTGTGTCGAACAGTGGGCCAAACATTCGGCGAGCCAATGATGCATTTCCCGCGTCCAGACAATTAGATCAGAAAACGTTTCAACTTTCATGGTCTCAACCTCCTAAAGATCGGCATGCGATAGCCTAAACCGGAATTTTCCAGATGGCTCACTGGGCATCAGCGCGAAGTCGGCGCCGGCCCGATCCACGCCGGGCTGCGGGAATCAACCCCCCAGTTCCAGCAATGCCCGGTCGATTGCCACCTTGCGCGGATCCCCCTGCGGCAGGTCATCCGCCAGATCCCTTGCCCTGCCATAGGCGTTCCGGGCGCCGTCGGTCTCGCCCAGCACCGAATAGGCGTTGCCCAGCCGCATCCAGCCGTCCAGATCGCCTGGGTTTTCCTGCATCCGGCTCGCAAGCCGTTCGACCATCGAGCGGATGAAGGCCTGCCGGTCTTCGTCTGACATCTCCTCGGCCGCCGCCACCTGATCGGCAGTTGGGCCGGGCATGGAAGGGGCAAAAGCCGCCAGATTCACCGGAGCCCGTCCGATCGACGGGGCGATGCGGTTAAGCTGGGCCACAAAACTCTCCATCCATGGCCGGAACTCCTCTTCGGCGTCCATCCGCGTCTTCAGTAGGTCATAGGCCTTATCAGGCGATCCAGCCTGCTCCAGACCAATGGCTTTGTAGAATGTCGCTGCTGGGTTCGATGGGTCCAGTTCCAAGGCTCGTTCAAACGCCCGATCGGCCTTGGGCGTAACGACACCGTCATCGGCATAGACCAACGCCTCGCCATATTGCGACACCAGCGCTGAATTCGCATTGGGTCGGTCCAGCAACCCCTCGAACGCGTCTGCGGCATCTCCAAAGCGTCCCATACGCATATAGGTCTGAGCCAACAACACCCATCCCTCGGTTGGCCCGCCGGTTTCATCCGCCTCAAGCCGCGACTTCAGGCGCACGGCAAGGTCGGCGATTTCACGGGCTTCGGCCTGCTCCCCCTCGCGTTGGGCAAATGGCTGGCTGGGGATGTAGGGACTACCCAGTTGCCAATAAAGACCGGCTCCGAGCGCTGGAACTACCAGCGCGGCAAGTAAAATCAGCGCACGCCCGGAATGGCCCATTATCGCTTTGTCGTCCGATTGCCGGTCAATCGCCTTCAGGCGACGTTCTATCTCGGCTCTGGCGGCCTTGGCCTCTTCGGCTGAGATAATTCCTCGTTCCAGGTCCTTCTCCACTTCGCCGATCTGGTCGGAAAAGATGGCAGAGGCGCTTTCGCGTCTCGACAAGTCCGAGGTCTTGCGCCCCAGGCCGGAGAGGGCGAGCGTCAGAAACACCGCCACGGCCATGAATGAAAAGATAATCCAGATCATGCGTGCGGCTCCGTGAGTGAATGGTTTTCGGGATTCCGTTCTTCGCTCGCGCCGCGTTCCGTCTCTTGTTTTCGCGACTTCCGATATCGGCGCGCATTTTGGGTCAATACCGCTGCAGTCGCGATACCACCCAGCCCCAGGATGACGATAGGCGCAACCCACAGAATGTAAGTTGATGGCTTCCATGGCGGGTTGAACAGAACATAGTCGCCATAACGCGCAACCAGAAAGTCCATAACCTGCTGGTCCGTGTCGCCTGCCACCAGCCGTTCGCGCACAAGCAGACGAAGGTCGCGCGCCACGCCAGCGTTAGAACTGTCGATGTCTTGGTTCTGGCACACCACGCATCGCACCTGTTTCGAAATCGCCCGGGCCCGCTCTTCCAATACCGGATCTGCAAGTATCTCGTCGGGCTCAACCGCGAATGCCGGCTGCGACACCAGCATCGCCAGAGTGACCGCGGTAATTACAATGCGACGTATCATGACGCCTCTCCTCCGGCCGCCCGCGCCTGATCCAGCGCGGTGCGCATCTTTGAAATTGCCTCGTCGCCCAGCACCGGGCCGACAAAACGGAATACGACCTTGCCCGCGCCATCAATCACAAAGGTCTCCGGCACGCCGGAAATCCCCCATTCGATCCCGGCTCGGCCGTCCAGGTCGGAACCGATGCGCTCATAAGGGTTGCCCAGATCGTCGAGCCATTTCCGCGCGTCCTGCGGCTTGTCTTTGTAGTTAATGCCCATCAGGCGAATGCCCTCATCGCGTACCATACGCGTCAGCACCGCATGTTCGGCCCGGCAGGGCACGCACCAGGACGCAAACACGTTGACCACGATCGGAGCTGACCCGTCATTTTCCACCAGATCGGTACTGGACAGCCCGTGGGTATCCAGCCCTTCGACCGGCGGCAAGTCGAACTCAGGCACCGGCTGCGAGATCAAAACAGACGGGATTTCGTTTGGATCGCGATCGGGATTCAGTCCCCATAGCAGGAAGGCACCCAGGATGCCGGCAATCGTAATTGGGAACAGTGCAAATAGACGTTTCATTGCCCTACTCCGCCGCCACCGCAACGGAGCTCTGCCCAGTCCGTTTTCGTGGTGCACCGACGCGTAGACGCCGATCGGAGAGTGACAAGACACCACCAAATGCTAACAATCCTGAACCTATCCAGATCCAGACCACCAATGGCTCATACAAGATACGCAGGGTCCATTTGCTCTGTTCTGATTCCGCCGCCGGTTCCGATATTGAGGCGTAAAGGTCCCCTGCCAACGTCGTTCGAATTGCTGACTCGGTCGTACTGGTACCCGCCACGAGATAGGCCCTGCGCTCGGGTTGAAGCGTGGTGACATAAGCGCCATCGCGAAATACCGTCAGTGTGGCCGCGCGAGACAGATAGTTCGGACCGCGAAGCTGTTCCACACCGTCAAAACGCACGTCGAACCCTGCTATCTCAATCTGTGTTCCGGGCTCGGCAAAAGTCACGACCTCGGATTTCCAAGCGCTGGACCCGATAAAGCCGATCATACAGACAGCCAACCCCGCATGGGCCACGACCATGCCGTAATGAGAACGCGGTAGGCTGCGGGCCCGACGCAGGGACTCGGCCAACGGTGCCTCACCCAGCTTAATTCGGCTGGCCCACTCTGTCAGCACAGCGCCCAGCAACCAAACCGCAAGGCCGATCGACACTACCGCCAAGGCTGGGCCGCCGGTATCCAGATACCACACAAGCAACGCTACGAGCAGGCTAACCCCGGCCACCCATTTGAGCCGGGACAGAACACCGCGCAAATCCGCCCGCTTCCATGACAACAGCGGCCCAATCCCCATTACAACGACTAGAACCAGCATGATCGGCACGAAACTGGCGTTGTAATAAGGTGGTCCAACCGAAATCTTTTCACCTGTCACAGCCTCAAGCAAAAGCGGATAAAGCGTACCGAATAGAACCGTCGCCGTTGCGGTGGCCAGCAGCAGGTTGTTAATAAGCAAACCGGCCTCGCGGCTGATCGGGGCAAAAAGACCGCCGCCCTCCATCTCCGGTGCGCGTATGGCAAACAGCGTCAATGAACCACCGATCGCGACAGCCAACAGCGCCAAGATGTAAATGCCGCGTTCGGGATCGACCGAAAACGCATGGACCGATGTAAGCAAGCCTGAGCGGACAATGAATGTCCCCAACAAGGACAACGAGAAGGTCAAAACGGCCAGTAGGATCGTCCAACTTTTGAAGCTGCCGCGCTTTTCGGTCACAATGGCCGAATGGAACAGCGCTGTGCCAGCAAGCCAGGGCATAAACGAGACATTCTCGACCGGATCCCAGAACCACCAGCCGCCCCAACCCAGTTCGTAATAGGCCCACCAGCTGCCCAGAACGATACCAAGTGTCAGAAACACCCAGGCCGCCAATGTCCAGGGTCGGACCCACCGCGCCCATGCCGGATCGACCCGCCCCTCAATCAGGGCAGCCACGGCGAAAGAAAATACGATAGAGAAGCCGACGTAACCCAGGTATAGGAACGGCGGGTGCATAGCCAGGCCGACATCCTGCAACAGCGGATTTAAATCCTGACCATCCAGCGGTGCCGGAAACACCCGGTCAAACGGGTTCGAGGTGAACAGCATGAATGACAGGAACCCCGCGCTGATCCAGGCCTGCACTGCCAGAGTGCGCGCCTTGAGTTTCAGTGGGATGTTCCGAGCCAACAGAGACACACCCAGCCCGAAAATCACCAATATCAGAATCCACAACAGCAGCGACCCTTCGTGGCTACCCCAGGTCGCAGCCACCTTGAAAAGCATCGGTTTCAGCGAATGAGAATTGCTGGCCACATTTAGCACAGTGAAATCGCTGACCACGAAGGACCACATCAGAGCGGCGAAGGCGATAGCAACCAGCGCTGTCAGTAGGACCGAGGTCGCAGATGCCGATCGCATCCACATGACATTGTTCCGTGCTGCTCCAATCAAGGGAAATACGCTTTGCACCAAGGACACGGCCAGGGCAAGCGCCAGGGCGAACTGCCCGATTTCCGGTATCATTCCAATCCCTCCGGATTTCCGGTTTTGCGGCCTTGTCCGACAATCCAGCGCTGGAGGGTCAAGCGCATTATTGCCGCACCCCCTTCGGCTGATGCATGCTTGACGAGCGCAAATCTGGCCGGCGGCCTTGACCTTCCAGCGCTGGAGACCCCCACCATTTCGACTTCACCGATGGACGTACCGAACACTTTGTTTTCAGGGCAGGGACTCAGGAAACAAACGAACACGAGGGCATCATGACACGGAGCAACAGCAAGATTACGTGCGTCTGGCAACGCCTCCAGGCTGTAATACTGGCTGGGGGGCTGAGCCTTGGGTCAACTGCCATGGCCCAACCGGAAACCCGTCCGGCTGACAACGTGGCGATGAACCCGCAAGCCTCCAGCAACATGTCAGGTATGGGAAGCATGTCCAGGATGATGCGCCCCGACGCGGTGCCGCCAACGGGTGTCGTTGGCGGTATGCATCCACCCGAGGGTGTTTTGATGCCTGTGTTCTCTTACATGAACATGGAGATGGACGGAAATCGTACCGGAACGCAGTCGCTGTCTACCTCGAACGTTCTGTCGCAGTATCCGATCGCGCCGCTCAGCATGAGCATGAACATGGCGATGGTCGGCCTGATGTACGGTGTGACCGACGAGATCTCGGTGATGGCGATGCTGCCCTATACCCGCAAGACGATGAAGCACCAGACCCGCATGGGCCAGACCTTTAAGACCAGGGCACAGGGGTTTGGCGATCTGAAGATCATCGGCGGATATGATATCTACAAATCCGACGGGCAGGTGCTGGAACTATCTCTTGGCCTCAGTCTGCCGACTGGCTCGATAGACGAGACCGACACCACGCCAGCTGGGCCGGACCAGCTGCTGCCCTACCCCATGCAACTGGGTTCAGGCACCTACGACCTGCTGCCGGGCGTCACCTATACGGGCCAGAACGCGGATTGGTCTTGGGGCGCCCAGCTGGCCGCCGTGATCCGGATGGGTGAGAATGATGCCGGTTACACCTTGGGTGACGTCTATTCAGCAACAGTTTGGGGTGCACGGCGCTGGAATGACCAGTTCAGCTCCTCGTTGCGGGTGGTCGGCGACATCGTGGAAAACATTGACGGGTCGGATGCGCGCCTGAACCCAGGCATGGTGCCCACCGCTGATCCGACCCTGCGCGGCGGCCAGTTTCTGAGTATCGGAATCGGAGTGAATTACCTTGTGCCGGGGTCGGGCGTTTTGGCGGGCACGCGCCTGGGTATCGAGGGCGTGATCCCTGTGTATCAAGATCTGGATGGGCCCCAGCTTGAACGCGATTACGCAGTCTCCTTCGCGATACGCAGGGCGTTCTGACCCTTCAGCCCCAAACCGACTGTAAACGGACAATCAGCGCCGCCGCGGTGGTCAGAACGACCACTGACACCGCCATCAGTAGCAGGGCCAATGTCACAGGTCCGCCGCGCCCAGGTACGCGACGTGCCAGTTGGGCTGCAAATCCAGTACCGTGGGCGATCTGGCTCTGAACGACGGATAGGTATAGCGGCAGCGCTCCGACCAGCGTGGCGTACAGGTAAACGCCTGAGATGTTCTCGAAGTAGGCGGAGCGTACCAGCGTCGGACCGACTACCCGCAACGCCACTACGGGATCACCGCCGAAAGACCCGAACCAGTCTGCCGAAAGCGCGTAGATCAGCGCGTGCAGCGCGATGAACAGGACGGCCCGTAGCAGCAGGTCAATTAGCAGATACCGGGCCGGGATGGCCCCCCTGCCCCGCGCCCTTACCCCAACGGCGAAAAGAAAAAAGCTGAGATAATTTAAAAGGAAAACGACCGGCAACCCATTCGTCACCACCTGACGCAAAAACCGAACAAACGCGGGACCACTGTTCAGGAGGTGCGTCGCAAAGCCCGGCGTGCGCAAAACGAAGATGGCCAACAGCGGAAACAACGCAAGGCAACTGACGATCAGCGTGTTTCTGGCAAACTTCCAGAAAGGCAATTCAGTGGCAAAATATCTGTTCATTTCATTTAGTTTGCCAACGGTTCCAGCGCAATGTCGATGCCAATTGGTTTACAGACCTGCGACAGAACCTCCGATTTTATTATTCCGCAAGCCCTCTACCTACTTTACGCGCAAAATCTGTTACTTTTGCTCGTTACTTTTGTTGCGCTATCAGTTTCAAGTTACACTCGATAAGTATCCCTTATCATGACTGATTGATTTCGCCGGAAAATGCGCGCAGAATGTGCCTCATGATGTCGCTTTTCCTTAACCACTGGACTCGTGACGGAATTGTTCCGTAACCCGTAGACCCCTGCCCTGCCCGACACCCTGTTTCCGAAGAATCTGATCTGCCCGCCGCCGCAGCGCTTTTGCAGTGACCGGTTGGCCTTGAGCCAACAAATCTGTGCGGGCTTGCGCAAGTGCCTCCGCCACGCGCTCTTTCAGCCCGTCGACGACAGAGACCCCGCGCGGCAACTTTGGAAGCACCATGGCCCTGTTTGCCGGTGCGACAGGGGCCCTGCCCTGGGTCGGAACCGCCTCGCGTACCGCCAAGACCGGCATATCGGCCAGCATGACGTTTTGTTCCGAGGCCGCGATTGCACAGGTTTCCAGGGCCGCCCGCCAGTCTCGAATAGATGTGCCTGCCGCGAGGTGATGTCCGTATTGTCCGGCCAACTGTCCCAGCGCGGCCCAATCCAAGGCCCCGGTCATCGCCCGGACCCGTGTCCGGTCGGGGTCCGACACGATCTTCACGATACGCCGATGGATCGAGGCCAGGCACGTCATTGCCCTGGGATCAACCGGATCAACCGGGGTGGCGCGATAGGGCGTGGCGCAGCAGGCACAACCGGTTGGCGGCAGGCCGGTCACAGGCAGGGGCTCCTGACATAGGCTGCACCCCCGCTCAAGCCACACGTGATGCGTCAGGCATACTGGACCGCCCATGCGCCAATGCAGCGGCCATAGCGGCGTGGTCGTGGCCAGGCACAGGGGGCAAAAGCGCCGGGTGCCATCAAACAGCCGGAACGGCCCGATCCTCCATGGAGCAGCTGTGACTTGAAGCCGATCCGCAAGCCTGGGCGCCGCCTCGACCCACGGCAACACCATCGCAGATAACCGCGCAACATCGATGCCAGTGCACCGAGCCAGCGCCTCCAGATGGGCGTGATCGGGACGATCACTATCCGTGGGGCCGTTTTGCAGCCCCATCCCCCGCCACATCCGCCGTTCCGTCCCAAAATAGAGCATCACCAGTTGACCCAGCCAGCCCGACAGGCTTTCTTCGGCCCGAGGTGTAGGAACAAATGGCAATCTGTCAGGCAAGGGCCTGCCATTCCCCCGCAGCAGCGGCTTCGAGGCCCTGTAACGTGATACGCTCTTCGCCCCCGACGGCTGTTGCCGCAGCCGTCGTCAGCAGATGAAACACATCCCCCGTGATACCCCCCGACAGGGCCACAAGCGCCCGCATCACAGCCCTGTCCTGCACCGGGCTTGGGGCGCGCAACGGCATTGCAGCCACGATGCTGCACACCAGATCCGCAAATGCCTCATTATCTCGCCAGACCCGCAGGCCATGCTTGTCAAACCGGCTGTCGACTTGAGTATCCAGCTTCAGAACATGCAGGGAGGCATCGGTGCCGAAGGCGATCACGGGCATTTCAAGCTCGTTGGCCAGAAACTTGATCAGGTTCAGCAGCGCCTGAACATCCCGAACCCCTGATGCCCCCACATGCTGGAACTCATCCAGCAGAAGCGCCGCCAGCTGCAGATGCCGCAACAGCCGAATGGCGGCAATCTCGATCTGGTCCAGCGTGTCCCGCGGGCGCGCAGGGGCGCCCAGCCGGTCCAGAAGATGTGCGTAAAACCGCCGCTCATCGGGTCGAGCCGGCAGTTGCATCGACACCAACGGACGCGGCCTGTCGCTTCCCGGCACCGTGAATCCATCCGCATGATCCCGTTCCAGTTTGCGCCGGATCAGGGTTTTGCCCATGCCGGACGGGCCATGGATCAACAGCGAGCGCATTCGTGACACCCTGGGCCGCTGCAGCAACTCCTCGACCCGCCGCACCGTCTGCATTGCCAGCGGGTAGCTCACCCAACGATCAGACCGGATAATCCGCCTGCGCTCCGCGTCGCCCAGAGCCGCCAGCGGGCGTATTGCGGGCGGTAAATGCGTGAAAGATGCTTTCATGTCCTCACCAGAGTTCGGAATCGTAGATTGTTGGTACATAATCCGGGTCTGGCACCTCAGCTTCAGCACCGGTTTCTGGTGCGTTCAGTCCCTCATGCGCATCGGCTCGGCGTTGCTCAGCCCGCCGCGCCGCCCGGCTCTTCCCGGCGGCAGCCGCCACCAGATGGCGGCCCGCTTCAATGGCGTCGAACACAGCGGCCTCATTTGCCGTCCCCTGCCCCGCCTCGCGCAACGCAGCAAGGGCCGCCCGGTGCTCCCAAAAGGTGATTGGTGGGCGATCCGCATGTTTGGTGGTTAACCGCTCCAACCGCCCTTCCGGCGTCTCAAGCCAGACACAGGACAAATCCCGGGGATCATAGCGCACCGGCAGTTTGCCGGGCTTTGACGCCGCCCAGACCGCCATTTCCGGATGCCAATAGGCGATATTGAACAGCTGCAGGCCGTCGCGGCGTGGTGTGCGGTATGCGAAGGGCAGGAAATCGAGCAACAACCGGTCCGGATCTTTTGGAGTTCTGGGCACCCACCCTGTAGCCTCGGCCGCTCTCCAGGCACTCAACGGCGTGCGTCCAAGCGCCGTATGTACCCGGTTGTGGTAGACACCGGTGATCCGGCCGGCGAGCCAGGTTTCCAGCTCAGCGCGCGTCATGACGGCCCGGGCTTCGCTGTCATACCCCCCCTTTTCGACCGGGTTGGAGAACGTCGTGCCCGGCAACAGATGGCATTCGGTCATCAATGTGCCCATCAAACGCTCGATATGGCCACCCCACCAGGGCGCACCCGGCGGGCGGAAATCCAGCGCCATACCGTATTGTTCACACCCCCGTTTCAGTGCAACAGCCCGAAACTCTGCCGCATTGTCGAGCTTGATCGTGTCAAAAAGCCCTGTACAGGGCCAAATATGTGCGAGATTGCGATCCGCCAGCCACTCCGCCTTGTCCCCGACGGCCTGTGCAATGGCCAGGGCGACCGACAGGCGGGACGGTGCGTCCAGGGAGACGACAAACCCCAATACCATGCGGGTGGCGACATCCAGTACCAGCGTCAGCCAGGGCCGGCCGATCGGTTTGCGCCGAACGTCATCGACCAGTTGGACATCAACAAGCGTATGATCAATCTGCACGACACTGAGGGGCATAGTGGCTTGGAGAGACCCCTTGGACGGTCCGACCTTTGACTGAGCAGCCCTATACCCCTCCCGTGCCCGCGTCAGTTTGACCTGATTCAGGCGTAAAGCACGGGATCTGACCGCCTTTAAACTCGGTGGCTTCAAACCCTGCGCTTTGCAAAGCCTCGAAATCTCTCGGTGTACGGCTGACAGGATCGGCTTTTGTCGCGACGCATAAAACCTTTCCAGCTGATCGGAGATGATGACCTCAACCGCATCTGAGAGCAAACGATGTCCCTTTGGGCGACCCCCTTTTGCGGGGACCAGCGACACCGTCCGAGGATCTTCGCAATACCTGTTGAGCAACCGGTACACCCAGGCCACGGAAAGGTTCAGACGCCGGGCCGCCCGTGCAACCTCGGCCCGGTTGCCCCGTCGCTGACTCAGGGGGCGTATTTCCCGCTCACGCCGCACGGCCTCCGCCCAACGGGCTTCGTCAATCGCCTCAACACCACCCATTTGTCTCCGCCGCGCTGAAATCTTCCATTTTGTAAACAAGTATTGGCACAAATCCAGTGTGAGTCTACACTTAAAGGACCAGCACAGCACAAGGCCAACCATGAAAAATGGTCAAAACAAGCAAGAGCAGTCTACAGGTTTGGGAAAATCGACAGCCATGAAGCCCCCTGCCCCATACCTCCCAGCCACCGCCCCTGCCCTGTCGCAGGCAGATCAGGAGGCGCTGACCGACCTTTATGTGCGCGGCACCCCCGCCAACACGCTGCGGGCTTATGAGCGCGACCTGCTCTATGTCACGGCATGGAAATCTGCCCGGTTCAGCGCCGCGCTGGACTGGCCCGAAAGTGAGGCCACGGCGCTGGCCTTCATCCTCGATCATGCGCGCGATCTGGGTGATGCGCCCGATAAGGATATTGCGCGTCAAACCGCGGAGGTGCTGATTGCGCAGGGGCTACGCAAATCGCTGGCCTGCCCGGCCCCGTCGACCCTGGACCGGCGCATTGCGTCCTGGCTGGCCTTCCACCGGATGAAGAACCTCGCCAGCCCCTTTGTTGCGCCGCAGGTGAAACAGGCCCGCGCCAAGGCAAGACGTGCTGCCGCACGGCCCCCGGCCCCGAAATCCGCCCATCCCATCACCCGCGATGTGCTGGAGCAGCTGCTGGCCACCTGCCGGGGCTCGCGCCGGGATTGCCGCGACCGGGCGATCCTGATGCTGGGCTGGGCCAGCGGCGGGCGCCGCCGGTCCGAGATCACCGGGTTGATGCGCGAAGACGTGTCGCTGAAGGAGTTCGACACATCCGGCGTCGCCTGGCTGTCGCTGCTGGAAACCAAGACCACGGCCAAGGGAGAGACGCCGCGCCTGATCCTGAAAGGCCGCGCCGCGCAGGCGCTGATGCATTGGATCGAGGGTGGCGGGATCGAGGGTGGCCCATTGTTCCGCCCCATCTCCAAGGCTGACCGGGTGTTGAACCGCCGCCTGACCCCGGATGCGATCTATCAGATTGTCAAACATCGTCTCAGGCTGGCCGGATTGCCCGAGGATTTCGCCTCGCCGCATGGATTGCGCTCGGGCTTTCTGACGCAAGCCGCGCTGGACGGTGCGCCGATCCAGGCCGCCATGCGCCTATCCTTGCATCGCTCCATGGCGCAGGCGCAGAAATATTACGACGATGTGGACATCGCGGATAACCCGGCGACTGATCTACTGGGGTGAGTACTTACTGACTATTTAAAAATCCCCGCTTGAGGGAAACTCCGGCTGCTGTGCCTATGTCTTGTTTCCTGTAGCATCTGTTAACGTGGCCAGCGTGGAAACATGTCGCGGCAGATCACAACGGGAATGCAGGATATCAACAATGATCACCGCGTCCGGCTGATCCAGATAAACCAGGAAATGCTCTCCTGCGCGCACATATCTGAGATCCGCCGCCTCTTCGACCAATATAGAACAACTGCGGCTGGCCACCCTGCCCTCTGTGATGGCCTGACAGCGCGCTATTAGTTCTTGTTCATAAAGATCGGCTTGATGCGATCCAAACTTGTCGATGGTCCATCGGGCAATTTCCACCAGGCTGGATTCAGCACGGCGTGTCAGTCGAAAGGGTCTGGTCACGCCTTGGATCGTTCCCTTGCAAAGGCACGACGGATCGCATCCGAACCGCTGCCTTCTGCCAAATCTCCGGCCTGAGCCTGCGCTACACCCTCCTGCAAGCCTTGTTTGAGAGACTCCAGCCCCGCTTCTTCCCGCTCCAAAAGCCGAAGGCCGGCGCGCAACGCTTCACTGGCGTTCTGATATCGACCGGACGCAACCAGATTCTGCACCAGTTGATCCTGCGATTCTGTAAGTACAACATTGCGGGTTACCATGGCGTAAGCCTCCATTTTGGCAATATATGCCAACGAGACCGTCGGTTCAACGATTGAGGAGCCCAAAATCACTAATTCGAGCAAGCTGGTTTTATAGACGCTAATGGGACGTGAACACACGGATCATGTCTGTGATCCCATATGAATCCAATGACGGTAGAGACTTGCGCCAAAAGCCGCGCCGCGCAAGCACAGCTGCACTGGATCGAGTACAGTTCCCTGTTCCGTCGCAACTTATAGGCGCACAATTCCCGAAACCCCGCCCTCACGGTATGCCATTTCTTGGGCAATTGGCGAGCGGCTGACTCTAGCCGGAATGTTCGCGTGTTTTGCCTCTGCGCACGGGCTGAGCTCGGTGTATCTGACCCAGATCGCCATGCCATTCTCACCGCATCGTACTCCCGTACTGGCGCAGAAGTATTGTTACGAAGTTGGTATCGCAGAAAACTTGATAACGAAATTGTTGGCGAGAGAATTTGACCAATCAGCTCAACTAGCTCCCTGCCCTTCCCAATTGCGCGATTTGCGCCAAAAGCCGTTCGGCCTTCACTCCAACTCCATGCTAGAGGCGTTCTACTCAAAGCGGAGCATAGGGAGGAGTTTTACAGGAATGCCTTCGCACGCCTACGTTAGAACTTCATCGACTGAAAGAATCCATGATCCCGCTCAACCGAGTTTACAACTGTAAACCACCCTGCTCTGATGCAAAGCGTATGTAGTCCTCCGCGTTGGAAAACCTACAATATAGGCGAAAATCCTTGACTTAGTGCAATGAATCACGGCTGTTTATCTCAAGTGGCGCAAAAATGACCACATTCTTTAATTTGAGGCAACTACATGATTCCCGTGACACCACTTGCGGCAGAAAGACCATCGGCACTCGCCACGGAAATATCTGAGAGATTAAACTCGGCTATCCGGGAACATCTACTTGCTGCATTTGCCCCCGACAACACCAAATCACTGCGAAATTTTGCAGCGCCAGAAGCTGCTGAACTCTTAGGAGTCTCAGGTCAATTCATGCGCAAAGTCCATGCAGAGGGAACGATTCCTGAACCGAATGACGTACGCAGCGGTAGGCGTTACTATACTGCCCAAGAACTTTGGGAGGCTCGCGAAACGCTTGAGAAAACCTCACGCAAAAAAGGGCGCTATGTCCCTCGCCGGACTGAAGGAGAAAAGCTCCAAGTCTGGCAGTTGATGAACTTCAAAGGCGGCAGCAGTAAGAGCACCACAACAATTCACTTGGCTCACTATTTTGCGCTTCGCGGTTACCGTGTACTGTCTGTTGATCTGGATCCTCAAGGCTCTCTTACATCCATGTGCGGCATAAGCCCGGAAATAGAGTTTGACGGGCTGACGATTTACGACGCTATTCGATATGAAGATCCGGTAGATATGGCGGACGTCGTGCTTCCGACATACTTCCCCGGTCTCTCTGTGGCTCCGTCACGGCTTGTTCTTTCCGAATTTGAGACAGAATCTGCCGTTCACTCCAATCCAGACCATCCGTTCTTTACAAGAATACGGAATGCCCTGGCCCAGGTGGAAGGCGATTTTGACCTTGTTCTGATTGATAGCCCACCTCAACTAGGATTCTTGACAATTGCTGGGATGGCGGCCGCCAGTTCATTGCTTGTGCCACTTACACCTTCGATGCTGGACGTGTCTTCGACGGCTCAATTTCTCGAACTCGCTGGTGCTTACATGGCAGTCATTGAAGATGCCGGCGCTACGCTCGAATACGACAACTTCAAATTCCTGATAACGCGTGACGAGCCAACAGACGTACCGTCCCAACAACTGGCTTCGTTCATGCGGGCACTGTTTCAGGATCGCGTTATGTCAGCTACAGCCCTCAAAAGCACCGCGGTCAGTGACGCCACAATGCTCAAACAATCAATTTACGAAGTCGTGCGGTCAGAAATGACACGCGCAACTTATGATCGGGCAAAGAACTCAATGGATGCGATCGGCTCTGAGGTAGAGCAAATGATCCATCAAGCATGGGGACGCAGCTAATGGCTAGAAAGTCGCTTCAGGAGATGTCGGGGATCGCAAACACCATCGCGCGCTCGAGCCCCAAGGCCATCGATAAAACTCCAAAACCCAATGCCCCTGCTCTTGGTGCGCTTCAGGGCTCTCTTGCCGCAATCAGGGAAATTGACCCTGCTTTGATCGACGATTGGGGCCCAGCCGATAGGCTTGGTGAGTTTACAGCTGTAAACACCGACGAAGATGACGATAGTTTTGAAAGCTTGATGTCGAGCATCCAAGACGGTGGCCAACAAGTTCCCATTCTTGTTAGAAAATCGAAATCCGACGGTCGATACGAGGCAATTTATGGGAGGAGGAGGCTCAAAGCCTGCCGTGAACTCGGTATTAAAGTTCGCGCCAATGTTCAGGATATCGACGATGCTTCAGCGCTTCTCGCCAAGGGGCTTGAGAATGCTGCGAGGCGCAATCTTTCCTTCTACGAGAAAGCACGTTTTGCCGAGGCGATCCTGACTTCCGGGCATGACACTGCAACGGTGCGGCAAGTATTGAACGTTTCGAAATCAGGGCTGTCTCACCTGACAAAAGTTACGCAACATGTTCCTGCAAAGATTGGTGACATGATCGGCGCAGCCCCAAAATCTGGCCGCCCAAAATGGACCGGGCTTGCAGAACACTTCGTTGCAGGCAAGCTGACGGAAGATGAAGCGGCCAATTTGCTTGCAACCATTGAGCCATCGATGTCGTCA
This sequence comes from Ruegeria sp. HKCCSA071, assembly GCF_017872555.1. Taxonomy (GTDB): domain Bacteria; phylum Pseudomonadota; class Alphaproteobacteria; order Rhodobacterales; family Rhodobacteraceae; genus Ruegeria. Next base: position 46,124 of record NZ_JAEDOX010000008.1, on the reverse strand, counting down.
GATGATCGGCTGGAAATGCTCCTTAAGGCAGCAGTCAAACGTGGTGCACGACAAAGAGAAGGTGCAGCCGAAGTAAGCCCAATTGAAGGCGTTACAATCAAATCCACCAACGGATCACTAACTGTTTCGGTCAAAAGAACCGGAGCTAACGCTGGCTTTGCTAGCTGGTTGGACAAAAACATGGCTGAAATCATCAAGCGCTCACACGCTGAGTTTACAGCTGTAAACACCGAGGAAAAGAACTGAGGACGAGCAGAAAGGAGGAAGGCAAACAAACAAAACCCCCGAAACCGGAGCTTCGAGGGCTGCTGCGCAAAGCGCAATTCTTAGATTAGACACCTAGAATCTAGCAGCACCCGAATCGCCACACAAGAAAAAACGCTCTTGAGCGAACGGGTAATTTTTGTCTGCCGATAGATAATCATGAAAACACTAACAGCATTGGCTCCAAATGGAGCAACCTTGTCGGTAACGACAGGGCAGGGGAGTAGTACGCCCAAAAAATGGATACTTCTTCGCGCCGTTGAAGAGGCCAGAGAACCTCTTGGGTTAAAATCCACAACTCTCAATGTCCTGAGAACGATGATTTCCTTTGTGGGCGGTGATCAGATTGCTCCGGACCAAGATGATCATCACATCTGCTTCGCTTCCAACGCGGCGATCGCCAAGCGAACTCATGTCAGCGTGCAGACAGTTGAGCGTCATATCTCAACGCTGGTTGAGCTTGGACTTATCCGCCGCGTAATGAGCGCAAACGGCAAGCGATGGGCGCGCCGGGATCGACAGGGCAGGGTGGTCACCGCAACTGGGCTCTCCTTGATGCCTTTGTCTGAACGGCACGCTGAGTTCATCCAGGAAGCCCAGAGGCATGCTGATCGAGTTCTGGAGTTCACTGTACTCCGCGACAAGGTTTCCGCCGCTCTGGCGCGCCTTAGGGACCTCGTAGCAAATGACACCGCGATCTCTGATTTGATGACCACCGTACGCAATGCTCTGCGTCGCAAACCAGATGCAAATATACTCAGCGAGCTGCTGGCAGAAATCTCTGTGGAAATCTCCGAGATAACACAGACTGATACAGAAAATTTGAGGGCCAGTGACAGTGAAATTGAGGGGCACAAAGAGGACTCTTTGAATCCCGAAGTTAAGAAAGAAAAACTTTCTCAGATTCAGGTTTCTCCAGACCAAATGGAGCGCAGTTTTCCACGGCTATGCGCAGAACTACGCTTTGCGAAAGATCAGCACCACTGTGATCGGCTTATGGATGATATCGCCGAGTATCTACGACTCGGCAAAACCTGGTATGCAATGAAATTAACGTTTGGCCCCGCTATTCGCTTTATCGTTCTCGGATACATCTTCCAACGTACTGAGAACATACAGTCTCCAGGGGCTTACCTGATTTCATTACTGGCCAAGATTGAAAAGGGAGAGCTATCTCCAAGCGCAATGCTGACGCGGACCTCCAATGCGTCGTAGGTTTTATGAAACAGGAAGAGATTTTCTGTCGTCAGCTTATCTTTCAAATCAATGTTTAGATTGAACGGTTCGGAAAGAGGTGAGCTATAGGATTGACCCCTATGGGTCAAAAAGTAATAAATAATGAGTTATAGACTGGAATCTTATACCTCATGATATGGAACTGGCAGAACCCTGATTGGCCGACTTTTCGTTACGATGCCTCGAGCCTCGAACCATACGAGCAACAGTTCCTGTTGTCCTCAGGGGAAGTTCTTGGAGCGGTTCATCATGTGAACACATCGGATCGAGATCAATTGCGTATCGACCTGCTAAGCGAAGAGGCAATGAAGACCAGTGCGATCGAAGGTGAGATGCTAGATCGGCTCAGCGTGCAATCTTCCTTGCGTCGCCATCTTGGACTGGCTCCCGACAGCTATCCATCCAAACCGCGCGAGCAAGGCGTTTCAGAAATGATGGTGGACGTTTATTCCAACTATTCGGTGCCACTGTCACATGACACCCTGTTTCGGTGGCATGACATGCTTCTGTCCCATGACAGGCATCTGGAAACGATTGGATCATACCGGAGCCATGAGGATGCAATGCAAATCGTCTCAGGCAGGCTCGACCGCCCAACGGTGCATTTCGAAGCGCCACCTTCTCATCAGATTCCAGCTGAAATGGACCAGTTCGTAACCTGGTTCAACCGCACCGCACCAGATGGTCCAGAACCTTTGCGCGCACTGATCCGGGCCGGTTTGAGCCATCTGTATTTCGAGAGCATTCACCCCTTTGAGGACGGCAATGGCCGGTTGGGTAGGGCGCTGGCTGAAAAGTCCCTGGCACAAAACATTGGTCAGCCAAGTCTGATTGCACTTGCTTTCACGATCGAGCGAGAGCGGAAGGCATACTACGACCAACTCGAACGTCATCAAAAGACGCTAGACGTTACACCTTGGCTTATCTGGTTTGCCGAGACCGTTCTTACAGCGCAGCGGGTGACTCTTGATCGGGTTGGTTTCTTCATTGCTAAGACGCATTTCTATGACCGGTATCGTGATCAGTTCAACGCCCGGCAAAGCAAAGTAATCGCACGTTTGTTCAAAGCTGGACCGGAAGGGTTCAAAGGCGGATTAAGTGCTGAGAACTATATCTCGATCACGGGAACATCGCGCGCCACGGCGACGCGGGATCTGCAGGACCTGGTCGAGAAGGGCGCTCTGACCCGAACAGGTGAACTCCGGTACACTCGCTATTGGTTAAAGCTAGATCGGGACGGGTAGGGGGCTGAAATACGGCACGAAGGGCGGGTGAGCGGCGCGGAAATGTGCCCGCGCTTTCAATTGGTCGGACTCTGAATTTCAATCAGTCGAAGAGGCGAACTAGGAGTTTCTCGAGTTCTTCCCTTTGCTCGACGTGCTTTTTTGGGTTGTCCCGGATCAGGCGCTCCAGATTGAGAAGCTTCCAACGCACGGCGGGAAGATTGGCGGCCTGCGGTCGATCTATTGCGGCGAAATCCGGCGCGCCATCCTGCAGGCTGAGCAAAAATTGTCTGGTGGGTTTGTCGAAGCGAGACTGGATATCCGCAATCAGTTGGTTGCGCGTCGCCAGCAGGTCATCCAGGCCGACGGGCGACTTGGTCATGCCCTCGAACTCACGCACATAAGGTTGATCAAGGGCAATCAGGTTGGGATTCAGCAATTCGTGTGCCGGACGTGCCGAACAGGCAATGTAGATCAGGAAAGTCCGGAACAGATCATCCGTCAGTCCTTCATGTTCGTAGAGAAGTTTTACGTCATGAAGATCGCGTGGATGCTGGCGATCCACGGCTGCGTGAAGCTTACCGCCGAACAAATCTTCGAATGAGACGATCTGCATTTCTGCATAGCCAAACGCGTCTGCTACGGCGTCGGAGACCGCCCGGGTTTCGGGATCGTGAACAACGCCGCGCGTGACTGGGGAGGTCTCGATTTTGACTTCTGCACCTTCCAGACGCGCAAGCACGCGGGTGGCGCCGCCTCCACCTCCTTTTATTCTCTGAGCCTTGGCCCGTTGATGCCCTTTTCGATCGACTTAGCGATACGATCCATGGCTTCGTTGATCTCGGCGAGGCTCTGTTCACGCTCTTTGATCGGCAGATATGTCAGGTCGATATCAACCGAGAGTCGCGGTAGATCGCGATAGAATAGGTTGATTGCTGTCCCGCCCTTGAGCGCGAATATCTCTTCCTGCGCGACGTAAGGCAATACACGCACGAGAAAGGCGACCTGGGATTCATAATTCCTACGCGCCATTTTCTGCCCCTGTCGTGACGAACTCTTCGGGTACCATGATGCGATATCGCGGATGTATCCGGCCACCTTTGACCAATGCTCGATCCCCTGTCCCGAGGTTGAAGGCGTCAGCATCAAGTCGTTTGCGCCAGGGGTGATTGTGACGATCCGCAAAAACGAAGAAGAGGCGCCTGACCTTTATTTTCTTGCAGCTCAGCAAAAGTGCCGAGAGCAACTTAGGTCGTAGCGTCGTCAAGCCCTCGAACACCATGTCGAGGTTGTGAAAACTCTCATGGTCTGGCAATTCATCCATCGCTTCCATGACCGCCCGTTCGGGGACCGACATGCGCAGTTGCCAATCCCACGGGAGGGAGTTTTCCGATTTTGTATCGTCATTTGTAAGGCCAAGTGCCTGGTCAGCGAACAGCGATGTGTTTCGCGTTTCGATACGTGCGTTGAGTGGCAGCTTAATGAGCCAGTTGGGTATTTTGTAGCCATAGATCCAGACGGGGGCGTTGTTGCCCAAACGCAGGTAGTGGTCATAACCCTGTTGTGAGAGAGCGGTTTTGCCGCCGACATGAACGTCATAGCCCATGATGTGTTGCATCGAGATCAGGCAGGCCTTCCAGTCAACGGTGTTTGATGCGTGCGGATTGGGAACAGGTCGGCGGAAAACGCCGCGGTGAACGCGTTCGAGCCAGCCCCGTTTTACATAGTCGCGAAAGGTTTCGTAGGCTATGCCATGGGCGGTGAGCCAGTTGGCATCGACGAGATATCCCGCGGGCACCGAGTCGAGAACTTTCTTCAGATTTTGCGATCTTCCAGCGTTCATGACGCCCTAAATCATATAATTTCAAAGAGAAGGCAAGAGGATTTCTTTGAGAAGTACATTTTTAAAGCGTCTATAGCGCTGAAAATAACACATTATTAAAACCACAGCGCCACGCGGAAACCCATCGGAATACCCGGGATAAATGGAAGATTCCGGCGCCAAGGGCGGGAAGCAGAAGTTCGCTGCGAGTGCAAAGATTATCTCATCGGGAGCCAAGAGCAGACCTTTGTCTGTCCATCACACACCCATTCGGTATCGATGAACTTTGTTTTGATCTCGTCTGGAGGTTCGTCCACTTCACAACCAACGCACCTCCTCCTTGGAAGCGCATGCCTCTAAACGAATTATTACAAACCCTATAGAAAATCGTCAGGGCTTGGCGGGTCCTGACCAACCTGCAGCTATCATTGCACTGATCAGCTCTTGAACTGGCTGTGGATCTACAAATACCCGAGCCTTTAGTGTCTCGAGGGGGAAACTTGGCCAAGTGTCCGAATATACTTTGGCAAGCTGCTGTGCCTCAGCTTGTTCTCCGTTCCTCCAGTGGGCTGCCATAAGATAAGCTGCGGAAATTGGTCCGAACGGCCCACCGCGAGATATTGTTTCATCAAACGTTCGGATTGCGGCGGCATAATCTCCTGTGTGGAACTGAGCCGCACCCAATGCATTGTCAAAAACAAGCCCCCCGCCGTTTTGGGCAAGAGTTTTATATCTCACTGATTGCGACAGAACCCGATCAAAATCGGATGTATAAAGGGAAATCAGGGCGTCGAATTCAGCAATATGTAAATCATCTGGCGCCAAGTCTACAGCCTTTTGGGATAATCCAACCGCGCTGTCATAGTTGCCCACCCCAAATTCAAACCAGGCACGCGCCGAAAGTGGCCATGCTGCATCCGGAGCCATTTCCAAAGCATAAGCACTATTCTTGTCGGCCGCGTGTAAAAACTCATCTGCACTGGAATCGCCAGATTTCATGATGGCGAACATGGTTTCGACCTGAGAAGCGCCAGCATACCCCCCGTAGTAAAACGGGTCTCGTTCAATTGCTGTTTGGAATATCAACAACGCAGGTTGAAGGCGTGCCAAATCTGTTACCGGGAAAATCAAATCCCGGCCTGCGTTGCTTAGGTTCATTGCTTCGACGCGGGCTGGCGACACGTCGTAGATCGCAGTTTTGCCAGTTTTTGGAGCAACAGATTGCGAACTGCGGCCGATCAGAACACCGGCTAGAATACCGGCTATTAGAATTGAAAGCGAGATAACGACGACGGTAGCCCGTCGCCTTGCGCGTAAGCTTGGTCTGCTTCGATCGGAGCCCGACAAAAATTGGGGTGCGTAACTTCCGACAGGCAATGAGATTACCAGTTCGTCAGCGGCCCCATTACTTTCATAATAAGCCTGGAGCTTTCGCCTAACACGTCCGGCATCCACACGTACGACACCTTCGCGTTTCAATAGCTCATCCGCCTCGTAGCCATAAATATCCATTGCAATGGTCTTGGCGCGTATCTCGTCGGAACGACCCTCCAGTGTTTCTGTCACAACGTAAGATAGGAATGATCGCATACGGGCGGATCCTCTGAATTCATCCGACCCCAGAACCTTATTCAACGCAACACGCACCTGCTCGCTCGAGAAGTGTTGAGTACCAGTCTGATCCTGATTTCCCACGCTGACGTTCAAAAACTATCCTTTCACAATAAGGGTTTGACGTCATGTTGTTACCGTAGCATGCGGCTTGAAACGTGCAATACATATTCTGTTGGATGCATGCTTAAAGAATGAATGCCTAGTGGGCACTGCCAATGACGGATGATGAATTCTTTGAATCCCAATTTCCCGAAGCGGGTCGTCTGCTACAGGACCTACGAGAAAAAGACCAAGAGTTCGATCTGATGTGTTGCGACTACAAAGAGGTCTTCGCGGAACTGGCGATGCCGCCAAAGTCTGAGTCAGTTCTGCAGATGCGATACCTTGCCGATCTGGCAGAAAGTCTTTCGGATCTGCGCCGCAGTATAGACGAACGGCTACAGGCCCAAGGCGCGGGTGCGGAAACGGTGCGGGATAAAGATTTGGAGGTTTGACATGAGACTTAGATACATCTTGCCAGCGTTGTTGATTGGCGCCGGCTCTGTGTTTGCACAGGAAACCCCCATTGTTCATGACGGCGAGTTTGAATTCCTCCGCGCGCAGTTTGGTGAGGCATGGGAGGCGCAAGACGTTGAAATCAACGCCAAGCTGGCCGAAATTCGCGCGACCAATGGCGGCAAGCCTCCGAATTTTCTCTACATCCTAATCGACGATGTCAGCTTCGGTCAGATGGGCGACCGCAAGATGAACTACGTCATGGGGATTGAGACACCCAGCATCAATCATTTGGCCACCGAAGGCATGTCGCTGATGCGCATGTATACCGAACCCTCCTGCACTCCGACCCGCACCGCGATGTTGACAGGGCGCCACCCAATTCGCGCAGGTGTGGAAGAGGTCAAGGTGGCTTTGGTCGGCGAGGGCCTTCCGGCCAGTGAAGTGACATTGCCCGAGATTCTGAAGCAGGTCGGCTATAATACGGCACATGTCGGCAAATGGCACCAAGGCGACATCGAACAATCGTACCCCCACAATCAGGGGTTTGATTGGGCCGCATTTCCACTCCACCAGCAAGTACAGCTGAGCCTCATGACCCCCGAGGCAATGCGGTCCAACACCATGCTCGGCTATGTGCCCGAGGGGCAGAACAATCAGTTCCTGCTGGATGAACGGTTCAAGCCATACGGCCTTGTCACCGGTGTCGAGGCCGAAGCCGGTGGACCCGCCCAGGAAGTAGAAATGTCAGCCGGTGAGGTGTGGACGCAGGCCAAATATGAAGAGATGAACGAGCGATATCAGCGGCAGGCGCTGGAGCAACTTGAACGCGTCGCTTCCGAGGATGCGCCATTCTTCTTACAATACTGGCCGCTTTACCCGTTGAACTTCGTCTACCCGGATCAGGCAATTTCACGAAATGGCGGGTTTCATGCCGACAAGCTTCAACTGCTTGATGGTTGGATCGGAGATCTTTTGGCCAAGCTTGAAGAAACCGGCAAAGCGACCAACACAATTGTTGTTCTGATGGCGGATAATGGCCTGATGTATCACTACGAAGGCTCATCCGGTCTGAACCAGCTGATCTATCGCGGTGGCAAAACCCAGCATCTTGAAGGCGGCGTAAGAACCGATGCATTCATTCGCTGGCCCGGTGTGATCGAAGCCAACAGCGCAGCCGGTGACATCTTTCACGTCTCAGATATCTTCACCACGATGGCGCGAATTGCCGGAGCCACAGACTTTATCCCAAGGGACCGCGTAATAGACGGCATCGACCAGACGGCCTTGCTGTTGAACGGCGAGGGAAATGGGCGGCGCGACTATGTCTATATCTACGAAGGACCTGTCTTGCGCTCGGTCGTCAAGCAGGAGTTCAAGATGCATCTTCCTGCCCCCGGTCAACCCGGCGCGGCTGCTCCGACTTATAATATTTATAGGGACCCCCGAGAGGAACACCCTTTGGTGGGCTACTCGCTTTGGGCCGGGGCATCTTTTCAAGATATGATCAAGCGTCACCAGAAGATGATCGCCAAGTATCCGCATTCAGAGATTGGCAAAGGTACACCTTATGAAGGCATTGAAAACCTGCGCCCGGAATCCGAACTGACCCGCGACGTATTCACGAGTTGGCAGTGAGATCACAAATTTAGTAATTATTCGAATATATCGATGTTACTGATGGTAATCACATCGAAGTCAAAAACCGAAGCTCGGCTTCGAACCCTGGGGGAGATGGAATGAAACTACAATGGCTTATGGTTTTGTGTGCAGGCATTGCCGCCCCACCTTTGCAGGCTCAGGTCGACCCTATTCAACACGATGCTGAGTTTTATATTCTGCAAGCCCAACGCGCGGAACAATGGGTGCAGGATGACGCTGCCGTTGATCAGGCTTTGGCCGCTTTTCGTGACGGCAACAATGGGCAACCCCCAAATATCGTCAGCGTTCTGATTGACGATATGGGCTTTGGCGATATGGGTATACCCGAGCTCAACGCTGTCCGTGGGTACGACACTCCGAACATCAACGACTTTTCGGACGAAGCGTTGCGTATGGTTCGGATGTATACTGAACCGTCCTGCACCCCGACTCGCGTGGCACAAATGACCGGCCGCTTGCCCGTGCGTATGGGAATGGGTGATACGACCGTCGATATCGCTGGCTTTGGATTGCCCGATAATGAAGTGACGCTGGCCGAAGTCTTGAAACAGGCAGGATATGCAACCAGCCACGTCGGCAAGTGGCATATGGGCGATATTGCCGAAAGCTGGGCAATGAATCAGGGTTTTGACTATGCCCAGCACGCCATCCACCAGCAGGGCCAGCTGACAATCTTTAATGATGATGCGATCAAAGAACAGGTCTCGGTCGCGATCCGGGACTATGAGGATAAATACACACTGGACGGCTGGTTCCGACCGGATGCCTCGGCGATGATGACCGTCATCGAGGGCGAGACCGGCGGCGCCATTCGCGAAATCCGCATGGAAGCCGGAGAACGCTGGAACGCCGAAAAATACGACGAAATGAACCAGGCGTTTCAGGATAAAACACTTCAGGAACTGGAACGCCTTGCAACTGGGGACGCGCCCTTCTTCCTGCAATATTGGCCGATGATCCCGCTGGACAATACCCGCGCCGGCCGTGACGGGCCGGAAAGCGCGAATGGCGGCTTGTATGTCGACAAGATGCAGCTACTGGATCAGTGGCTGGGTGATCTGTTCGCGCGCATGGATGATCTAGGGCTCAGCGAAAACACCATCGTTGTGGTTATGGGCGACAATGGGCATTTTACCAAATACGCGCCGCAATCCGGGTTTACCCCACTGATTTACGCGGGCGGTAAAGGCGACACGACTGAAGGTGGCGTGCGCGTGGACGCCTTCATCCGCTGGCCGGGCATGATTGAAGCTGACGGGTTGTTAAACAGCATCATTCATGTTTCGGACCTGTATACCACGATCTCGCGCTTTGCCGGGGCGGATGGATTCATCCCAAGGGATCGTCTGGTCGATGGTGTCGATCAGTCGGCGGCGCTACTGTTCGCGGATGAATCGAAAGCGCGACGCGATCACGTGATCATCTATTCGGTCGCGAAACCCGAGGCGATCGTTAAGGATCAGCTTAAGCTCAAACTGCCGGGACCCGGCGAGAGCGCAATTTTAGCAAAATTCTTCGATCTTTACCGCGACACCCGCGAAGAATACTCGGTCTCAACCGAAGTCGGGTCTTGGGGTGGGCAGGAATTCGTACGTATACTGGGCCGCCACAAGGCGCGGAAAGAGAAATACCCCGATACTCCGCCCGCCTACGGCATGCCTTATGAGGGGATTGAGAACATTCGTCCCGAGACACAGCAAGCCGTTGAAGCTTTCATGATCAAGCGCGCGTCGCCCCAGAAGTAGGCCTGTTCTTTCGTAATGAACCGCGAAGGACTGTAATCACCAAAATCGAGGATCTCAGCATGGTTGGTAGCATAATTTTCGCACTGGGATTGATCGTGTCACTCGGAATCGGGTTTGTCTATTTCCGCGACCTTGGCGATGTCTCGCAAATGCTGCTGAAAGTAAAGCGCGAGAATATGGTGCGCTTTATCCGGCATGAATACCGCCTGATTGGCATTGGCCTGGGCGGATTTGTAGTGGCAACCCTTGCACATTTCCTTTTGGGGGGCGGCCCTTTCTGGCTTTGGCTTGTAACGGCTGCGCTGACCTTGCTTCTTTATGGGTTTCCCTATGTGTGGGTGCATTTGGGCCTGAGAAACCAACTCAACGACGCCCAGTATTTTTCTATCGAGGAAGCGCGAAAATATGTCGGTCCAACAGCGCCAGTCATCGTCATCGAACACAATGGTCACGCGCGCGCGCACCCGGATGCGCAGATCATGCGCCCTCATTTGGCGGGCGATGTAGATGGGCTGGGGGGCGAGGATGTGGTCATGACTTACTGCGCGATGGCCAATCTGGGTCAGGGGTACACACCGCGAATAGAAGGACGGCGCCTGAACCTTGAGGTTCTGGCCCAGCATGGCAACAACTTGATACTGCGTGACAACGACACGGGCGATCCGATCCAGCATATCTACGGTTTTCGCGAGGTGGATCGCGACCCCAACTCCGAGGGTCCTGCTTGCCCTCTCCGGCCCGAAGCGCAAATGAGGCCTTGGCCCACCTTTCGAATGACATTCCGCGGGTTTCAGAAAGCCTATCCAGAAGGTGAGGTGTTTCTGAACAAACCATCCACGAACCCTTTGCTGCGTCTGCTGGACATGATGACCGAGATCACCTTTGGCTGGGGCATCGGACGCCAACATCAGGAAGACGCTCCTGTGATGGACAACATGGATCGTTCAGACCACCGGTTGCCGAACAAAACCTACGTCTGGGGAATTACGATTGGTCAAGATGTCGCTTGCTGGACCGACGATTTCATCATCGAGAACAACTGGATCGTGACCGCCAAAGTCGGAGGACGGGATGTCGTGGTCAGCCTGGATCCGAAATATGAAAGCCTGGGCGTTTGGTATAACGACTCGGGTCAACCGGTGGCCAAATGCGATTTCTGGGGTCACTCGGATCAGGGTCAGCTAAAACGTGTAGAAACCCTGCGCGCAGGCGTATTCTGGCACGTTTGGTCCGAGTTTTTCCCGAACACAGATATCAATCGCGTCGGCAACAGTTCGATGGCGACGGAAGAAGCTGCGGAATGAAAATCAGGACCACACAATTTCAAACCAACGACAATTTATTGAAACTTGTATGTTTGTCGGGAGGAACAGAATGTTTTCGTCACTATGGGTGAAAAGTTGCTTATGCGCGGCAACGCTATCGGCATCGGCAGCCACAACGGCTGCGGCACAACAATCCGATTGGTCCTACGAGGCCACGATTTATCTGTTCATGCCGGAAACAGAAACATCCTTAAGCACCCCCATGGGGACACTGGACGGTACACTCAGTTTTTCTGATGCATTGGAAAACCTAGATTTCGCCTTTATGGGAGCGTTCTCGGCCACCGACGGACGATGGCTTATACTTGCAGATTACAACTACACAGATTTGTCGTTCAGCAACAGCACTCCCGGCCCCGCCAGTTCGGGCCTCGAGACATCATTTACCACGCAATACCTAAGCGGTTATGTCGGCTACCGAGTGTATGAAGCACCAACTATCTCGGTGGATGTCGCCGGAGGGTTCCGGTGGTTCAGCACTGATACAGAGTTCACCCTTCTCCCTGGCGCGGCACCGGGGAGGACAACAACCGCCGACGACAGCTGGACCGACCCTGTCATCGCCGCCAGAGCACGCGTCCGGTTCTCGGACAAATGGTCCGGCACCGGTTTCGTCGACTACGGAGGTTTCCGCAGCGGCAGTGAAACATGGCAGGTTCTGTTGACCGCCGAATATGCCATCAACAACAGATGGCTGATCCGCGGCGGCTATCGCTATATCTCGTTTGACCATGAGATCGACGGTAGCGATTTTACATTTGATCAGTCAGGGCCAGTGTTAGGCGCGACTTATCGTTTCTAGAATTCTTTATTGGTGAACTCGAGACTGGGTTGTGATGTTACGAACATCGTTTGATTGGCGCGAGTAGACTGCAGAAAGTTCTAGAGAATCATATTCGCTGTGTCCTCAGATTTGTCTTCGTGTCTGGCACCAGTTCTTGAACCCCAGCATCGATAGCTGGATGGAATTTGTTCTCACTCTAGAAATCAAGCGATGAATGAAGCAAGTCTAAGTCGCGATGCCACTTTCAACCGCAGAGTGAGAATTCACCTCGGCTGGCTTTCGCAACTACAGCGAATGGCTGCAAAGCGGGCTGCGACCGCAGCATTGAAACATGTAGGCCAACGGCAGCTCAGGGCCGTCCATTCGATCGCCGGCTGAGAGTTCAAGTGGGTAAAGACTTTGGAAGCGCAGCAAATTCAGTTTCAACGGGCCGCTCCGCGGCATCGCCGGCGGCTGTTGGGTGACTCCTGTGGGTCGGTGGGGTGCGGCGGGGTCATAGACTAGTGTTATTGGCACCCAGCAGTCCGTTCTGATCCTCTCAGATGCCATCCAGCGGCATTCTGGTGCGAAAAATCGCTGAGAGCGCACTTATGCAAACCCTTCACCTGCGGCTCAGAAATTTGCAGCAACCTCAACACGGCGAGGTTTTGCATGCTTACCAGCTACCACCTCTCCGTGAAGACGATCAAACGCAGCGCCAGGCGCACTGCCACGGCGGCGGCGGCCTACCGCGTCGGCGAGCGCATCGAGTGCCAGCGCGAAGGTCGCGTCCACGATTACACCCGCAAGCAGGGCATCGAGGAGACCTTCATCCTGGCCCCGAAAGACGCGCCGGACTGGGCCACGGATCGCTCCCGCCTCTGGAACGAGGTCGAGGCCAGCGAGACCCGCCGCAACTCCGTCACCGCCCGCGAATGGGAGTTAGCCTTGCCGTCCGAGATCAGCGCAGAGGACCGGTCACAGATCACCCGCGACTTCGCCCAGGAGCTGGTCAGCCGCTACGGTGTAGCTGTCGATGTCGCGATCCACGCGCCGCACCGTGAGGGCGATCAGCGCAACCATCACGCCCACGTTCTGACCTCCACCCGCAAGCTGGAAGCGGATGGCTTCACGGACAAGACCCGCGTGCTCGATTCCGCGAAAACTGGTGGCGTCGAGATCGAGCAGATGCGAGGCCTCTGGGCCGAGTTGCAGAACCGCGCTCTGGAGCGGGCAGGGGAGGTGGAACGCGTCGATCACCGATCGCTTGAGGCGCAGCGCGAGGCGGCGCTGGAACGAGGTGACGAGCTGACGGCGGAGGAGCTGGACCGCGACCCCGAGCTGAAGCTGGGGCCAGCCGCCAATTCCATGGAACGCCGGGCCAAGGCGATGGCCGAGCGCCAGGGACGGGAATACAAACCCGTCACCGAGCGCGAGGCCGGGCAGGGCCGCGTCTCTGCCGGTCTGGCAGCACTCAGGGCTGCGACCGCGAAAGATCGCGACCGCGACCGAAACCCGGATGACTTCCGGGAGCGTCTGGCGCGTGTCGTGGACAGGTCACGAGACCAGGACGACACGCCAAAGCCAGCAGGTCGCAATTATGCGCGGGAGCGGCTGAAAGAAATCATGGAGAAAGACGCCGGGCGCGACGGCCAGGCAGCGGTTCACAAGCTGGATGGTCACAGCGAGTATGACATGGGCGAGGGCACAAGGCGCGATAGACGCAAGCCGTCAGTCAACGAACGGCTGAAGGATGTTCTGAACAAGCCGCGCGAGAAGCTGGAGATCAAGAACGAGCGTGACCAGGAGAAGGAGCAGGAGGTCGAGAAGGATCGGGACATCGACCGCGATCCGGGCCTCAGTCACTGACGAGGCGGTGAGAGGTCGTTTCCCCATTCTTCATGGGAATACTCGCCTGAGAGAACCCGACGCCAACAAGGAATGAAATCACGCCGGTGGCCGTCTTGAATTCGCGCACCTTGATTGCATTCTGCGTCACGCGCGTCCTGGCTGTGACAAGGATTTTTTCCTGCCTGTCTTTTCCGATAGTCCGCATGATCCATAGACCGTACCAGCTTGGACCCTTACGTTCAGGATCGGCTTTGCACAGCACTTCGACCGTGTGGCCCTCCTCGGCAAGCGCCCGAAGGCCTTGTTCGGTGGTCACGTTTAGTTCGATTTCAGCCGTCTGGTTCATCGTGCACATCAACAGAAACAATGGTGGTTGTCTTGTGCCTGAAACCATCCAAATCCGCAATCGTATATTATTGTAGTGGATATGGTTCGATGGAGTTGAGTGATCCCGGCAAGGTGCCGGTCTCGCTTTGAGCGATAGACAGGGCAGGGGATCGACGGGCTGACGCCCGCTTACCCCAACCCTGACAGTTTCCCAAACTTGTCGATCCGCCTGCCATCCCGGCGGGGCCGTGACAACCGGCAAGCGCCGCCGATGGCGTCGGTTCCGGTCGAGAATTCCGGTTCCTCCCACGCGCAAGGCGCGCGGTTCCCTCCCAAATTCACGCCCTCCACCCGGTTGTCACGGCCCCGCCAGGCCGCAGGACGGGCTTTGCCCTTACCTGCTCTGCCGTCCGGAATGCATGGGCATTCCAGACAACAGAGAAGGAAGGCCCGCCCATCGGCGGAAAGGGGAAGAGACCCGGCCCGCGTCACTCGAAGGAGGGTCACAAATGACCGCAGAGAAGTTTGACGTTTATTCCCATGTCACCAATCAGATCATCGCGCAAATCGAGGCGGGGACGCCGCCCTGGCGCAAGCCGTGGACCGGTGGCGGAGCCGGGGTTAGCCTGCCGGAACGGTTCAACGGAGAGGCATATCGGGGCATCAACATCCTGATGCTTTGGGCGACAGCGATAGCCAAGGATTACAGCTCAGCCCGCTGGATGACGTTCAATCAGGCCAAGCAGCTTGGAGGCCATGTTCGCAAAGGCGAGAAATCCGCCACGGTCGTGAAATACGGCACCGTCGAGCGCGAGGACGAGAACGGCGAGGAACGCCAGATCCCCTATGCCAAGGCCTACCGCGTGTTTAATGGCGACCAGATCGAGGGCTTGCCCCCTGAATTCTACATTCTGCCCGATCCACCGCGCGATCTTGGCACCGAGGCCGACCCCGAGCTGGAGGCGTTCTTTGCCGCGACCGGCGCGCAGATCGACGTGACCGAAGAGCCGCGCGCCTATTACAACATCAAGACTGACCGGATTCACATGCCGCCGATTGGCACGTTCTATCGGGCGGCTGGGTATTTTGGCACCTTGGCCCATGAGACAATCCACTGGACTGGCGCGACAAAGCGGCTGGACCGCTTGGGCCGGTTCAACGACCGCAAGGCTTATGCCTTCGAGGAGCTTGTCGCCGAGATTGGCAATTGCATGTTGTGTGCGCAGATCGGGGTGGAGCCTGAATTCGATCAGAGCGCGGCCTATGTCGAAGGATGGCTTGAAGCGATGAAAGAAGACAGCCGTGCGATTTTCCGTGCAGCGTCCGAGGCGCAGAAGGCCGTGGATTACATTATGGAGCGCACCGCGCAGGTCGACCGGATGGCCGCCGAGTAGCAGCCCGCAACGTCGAAATGATCGAGGCCTCCGTCAGCAGGCGGGGGCCTTTTGCGTTCTGGTATGATCTTGGCCGAGGGTGGTTTCAGGGTGACCTGTCGGTGGGCAACCTGAAGGCCACCCGCCGCCAGGCCCGGCGCTTCGCGCAGACGGGCATTGAATGCCTTGAAACTGTGTATCCTGCGGTGCGGAGAAGGTCCGGAGAGAGCCCATACCTCCCAAGTTTCTGCGTTGTGGCGAATGACCGCTTCAGAGAAAACGCCGAACGCGGGAGGCGTATTCCTCGAAGTCCGCGCCGTAGCGCGCGCGCAGCCATGGCTCTTCCGCGAATGGTGCAGCCAACAGCACGAGGACCGCGGCACTTCCGACCGGAAAGACCAGCGGTGCCGCCGTCAGCAGCATCCATCCGATGACCATGAAGATATCTGCGACATACTGGGGATTGCGGGAGTAGCGATAAAGACCGTCGGTTCGCAGATGCCCAACGGCACCGCCGGTTTGGGCGATGCCAAAGCGTACAACTTCAAACCAGACGGCTGCGTTTCCGGTGAGGATTAAAGGCACCCCGATCCAGAACCGCATCCAGTCTGGAAATGGCAGGGTCGCCCATCCAAGAATGCCAAGCAGAACAAGCACGCCGAACAAAGTGAATGTTGGAACCCAGACAAGGAAAGGCGTTCTGATCGTGTATTCTTCCGGGGGCCAGAGCCGCCGCGATGGACGCGCAAACGACCAAACGAGCGCGGCCAAGGTTCCTGCGGCAATCCCCAAGCCAAGAAGAGCAAGAAAGGCCTCCATCAGACTTCGGCATGATTGTGTGAATTGAACTCACGGCGTTCAGCGAGCGCCTGGCGCACGATCTGGAACGCTGAGGACAGAAACAAGCTGGCCATGATCGCAGCGACGATCAGGTCGGGCCAGCCGGTGGCCGTGCCCCATACGCCCAAAGCTGCTAACATCACGGCGACGTTGCCGATGGCGTCGTTTCGCGAGCAGAGCCAGACAGAGCGCACATTGGCATCCCCGTCCTTGTAGCTGACCAGCAGCAGGACGCTTGCAAGGTTTGTCGCCAGAGCCAGAGCGCCGACAACGCCCATGATTTCCGCTTCCGGTACGCCGACATAGAAAACCCGGTAGACTGTCGAGCCGAAGACCCACAGGCCCATCAGAAGAAGACTGATGCCCTTGGCGAGCGCTGCATTCGTCCGCGCGCGGATCGAAGCACCGATGACAGCAAGTGAGATGCCATAGGTCAGAGCATCGCCCAAGAAGTCGAGGGCGTCAGCCTTCAGAGCTTGCGACTGTGCGACCTGGCCTGCTGTCATCTCGACGGCAAACATCGTCGCGTTCAGCGCGATGACGATCCACAGCCGCCGTTTGTAGTCGTCCGATACGCCATCGAACTTAGCGTCATGTCCACAACACCCTGACATCACACGGCCTCCTTTAGAATGATTGGTGCCTGTTTAGGAAGAAGGTTCTCTGCGCCGCCGGGGATGATTGGCACATAGCCTTGCCTGATCCGCGCCACGCGCCGGTTCATCCAGTGCCGTATGACAAGACGATAGAGCAACCCGCGAAAACCGGACAGCTGGTGGTGGTCCTTGTAGAAATCATCCGGACTGTCAAAGACATCGAAGTCGTGGTTGATCCCGGTCTTCTGGATGTATGTGCTTTGGCCAGACCACTCGACGGGCGGGGCCTGAAGGCAATCTGTCCCCGCGCCATAGGCACAGAGCGACGTGCGATCCGGAAAGGTCTCCTGAAGCGCTCCCAGAACGCCTTGATCGAGGATAAACCCTTCGAGATTGATCCACTTGCCGTCGATCAGAACTTCCACCCAGGAATGGATGATGCTTCGGGGGGCCAGCGGGAAAACCAACTCTGGCACAACGCCACGCTGCAAGCCCTTGTCGATGGTGAAACCATGAAACCGGCAAGGGATATTCAACGCCCTGAGCAGTGCCATCAGAAGCGTGCCCTTGGTGTTGCACTGCCCATAGCCGTCCGCCAGCACTCGGGAGGCAGGCAGCGCATCGTCGCTGTTGTATCCGAACAGGATTTCGTTCCGCACGAAATCATAGGCCGTGCCGATGCGTGCGGTGGGGTCAAGAGAAGACCACCCGCGCTCGGCGATCAATGCCTGGATCGCATCGGATCGAAAATCGAGTATGGGGGTTTCGGCGAGGTATTTCTGGGACATGGTTCACTCTGGTTTCAGCGTCCCAACTGATATACGATCTCTAGTGACTAGAGGTTCAAGAGGTATTTTCATGTTTTCCATTGGCGAGCTATCGCGGCGCACGAACGTCAAGGTTCCAACAATCCGCTACTACGAAGAGTCTGGGCTTCTCGACGCACCGGAACGGACTGAAGGCAATCAGCGTCGGTATGATGCGGCGGGGCTGGAGCGCCTGAGCTTCATCAAGCACGCCCGCGACCTCGGCTTCTCGATTGAAGCTATTGCTGCCTTGATCGAGCTACAGGGCCACCCGGACCGGTCGTGTGCAGAGGCCAATGATATTGCGACGGCTCAGCTCTCGGACGTGCGCGCAAAGATCAAACGCCTCCGCGCGCTTGAGAAAGAACTGGTGCGGATTTCCAACGGCTGCGATGGCGGCGGAGTGACCGAAGACTGCTATGTCCTGGCTTCTTTGTCGGATCATGGCCTTTGCGAGCGCGATCACTGAAAAGGTAAAGCAGACTATCACATCGTATAGCCAAACGTCGGCAAAGTCCCGCTGAGCGGGCCTAGCTGGACCGGCGAATGCGGTGGTTTGTGATCGATAATTTGAGATCAACTTTGGCGCGAGCAAGCAGTGAGTCCCTGCACCTTCACAGTCTAGAGCACAACCGGTTTCCCGTGAGGGGTCCGAAAGTATGCGGCTTCCCAATCGGTGCGCCGCTGCACGCGGGTCTCCTCGGAAATACCGGCGCTCTCGGTGAGCGTTTCAAGTGCACTGAGGACTGCTGCGTAATATGTGTCAAGATCATCTGGAGCCCCTTCGCTCTCGGCACTCCTCAATTCTTGGCCGAGCGCTTCGGCCCAAGCCGTCGCGGTAAAATGACCGGCTTGGACCAAATTGTCTGCTAGGGCGAGCGCCTGCGCCTGCCAAGGCTCATCAAAGACCGGCTGGGGTGGGGCAAGTGGATCGTCAGGCTGGAACAAGGTAGCTTTCCCACAAATCGAGTGTGACATCGTCGCGCGGATCGGAATCCTCGCCCCATAATGTAACGGCGCGGAATCCAACCGTATAAAGATGTTCCGGCACCTCGACCCCTTCGGCATTGCGGTCTGGCAGTACATGCGCGCCATGATGGGCAAGAACCACACCCTCTAGACCGCGCACGTACCGCGGAAGGCGGGTATGATTTGCATTGATATGACGCCGGGCTTGGACCGTGTCTCCGACGGAAAAAGCGGGCCGTTGCAACGTGTCTCTCTCAAAACTGAAAGCCGACGCGGCCACATCCGCTACTGCATCCTGAACGGTCATGGCAGGAGGAGGCGCAATGGGGTTTTCGACGTGACCGCGTTTGACGTCTTCAAGTGTTATCGTGCCGTTATCGAGCATCCTTATCAGATCGTTGGTGCACCACTTTTGGAAGTATGAAAAGGCAAGGTAGTCAGCAGGCACCATGCGTTCGAGCCCGTGGCGAAACCAGTCTATGGTGCTTCCGGGCGCAATAGGCGACCAGTTCAACGCAAAGGCGCGTTTTTCCCAATCTTCCAAGTCGCGAAAATCCTTGTCGCCGCTCTTTACAGGCACCGGGCCAAAACCCTCAACGCCACCGAGATCGTGAATGCCGTCCATCAGCCCGCCTCCGCCTTCAAATCTCGCTCTGTCCCGATCATGGAGTTGCGGGTGACAAGGGCTGCCAGGCGTTCCTCGCTCCACCCATCGGTTCCCGAGGGCCGTTGCGGAACAACGAGATAGCGAAGCTCGGCCGTGCTGTCCCAGACGCGGACGCTCACATCTTCAGGGAGAGCAACGCCAAACTCTGTAAGCACTTTGCGAGGCTCTCGAACGGCGCGGGCGCGATATTCGGTCGATTTGTACCACGCCGGTGACATCCCAAGGATTGAAAAGGGATAGCAAGAGCATAGCGTGCACACGACCATGTTGTGCTGCGTATCGGTGTTCTCGACCGCCTTCAGGTGAGCACTCGCGTCCCCCTGATAGTCAAACTCCTTGATGGCTTCTGCCGCGTCATCCAACAGGCGTGTCCGAAACCCCGGATCAAGCCATGACCGCGCCACTACATGCGCCCCGCGTTTCGGTCCGATATGCTCGGAATAGGCTTCAATCCAAGCGTCGAGGCTTTCAGGCGCGACCAGACCACGTTCAACTGCAAGACTTTCCAATGTCTTAACCCTGAGCACAGGGTCTGACGGCAAGTGTGTATGCAACTCGCGGTGCAGCTTTGCAGCGTTTTCACTGTCAAATGTAGGCATTCGCGTTCTCCCCAACACGACACTAGCACCGCCCGCTAAGTGATGCGACGTATTTTGGTCTTGCCTGTCAGGACGGTTTGAGAACCTGACTTCCATACAAAGCACAGCATCCGGAAAATGGGTTCGCAGATGTCGATGAAGTTCCAATCCGATAGCAACCCCTGCGTGTGAACCGCTGCGGTTATAGCGCCAAAAACGGTCGTTTTTGGCCGAGTGCCACGTCTTACCCAAGAGCAACCTCTTAGCTGGGACAAAAACCCTCGGCAGAACTTTTGCGGTTTTGGCAGTTTTTTGTCTCGGTTGAGGAGGGGCGTCCGCATCCATCTGTCAATGTCTGCTTCCGGGAAGCTGCAATGCAGCATTGAACCGCACACTCAGCGTCCGGTATGGGCCGTCCCTGTCAAGTGGTAGCGTTCGGTTCCTCGAACATGCTGCATACAATCTAACGTTAGCAACAAGCCCAAAAAATTGGATGCTGTACATTGCCCGAATGTCAGCAAAGCGTGGATCGAATAGCGAATTACACATCACTGCGTCGGAGAAATGCCAGGGCGCAGCCAAGGGTAATGAGCAGCCCGCCGCAGGTCCGGTCGATCCTCAGCGCACCCCTGTCGCTCAACAACTGCATCGCCTTTGCACCAAGTCCAGCATAGGCTGCCATCACGGCTACGTCGACGCCGATGAAGACAACAGCGAGCATGGCGTATTGCGCCAGAAGCGGTTCGTATGGTTTAAGGAAATGCGGCAGGAACGCAGTGAAGAACAAGTAGCCCTTAGGGTTTGTGACGGCGATCAGGAAGCTTTTGCGAAACAAGTTCAACCGGTGCCGCGCCTCGCCTGAGTTTTGTCCATTTGGTCGCGATGGAACAGATCTCAACTCCCCCGAGGACTGAAGCATCTGAACACCAAGCCACATCAGATAGGCGACACCGACCCACTTCACGACGTTGAACAGAACCGCGGATGTAGCAAGAATTGCTCCAAGCCCCAGACCGGCAGCCGCGATCAGAACGCCGTCAGAAAATGCCGCGCCTGCGATTCCATAGCCTGCTGCTCCAAAACCAAACCGCGATCCGTTGGACAAGGCCAGAAGAACCGTCGGTCCGGGTGTCATCACGACCACCAGGGCCAACAGAGCGAAGGTTAGAAGTGAAATTTCCATCATGTCGTCTCCGGTTTCAGTGAATAAATGCCGAGACCCGTCAGGAGCAGGGCAAGACCGCTGGCGAATGTTCTGATCGTGTTCCAGAACTGCCACCGCGCCGAATAGTCCTGCCACAGGTCGGCTGCCGCATCGCGGTCCGCTGGCACGGTCACTTGCGCAAGGACTTCATTCATCGGCACGTTCACCAAGGCCGTAACCAGGAATGCCCCCGTGACATAGAATACAACACTTGCTGCGAAGAGGACGGCTGACCTTGTTCTGTCTTGGCCGACCGCGACAAACGCGGTCAGGGTTAGAAATACCGGCGTCAGAAAGAACGCCGGAAAGAAAACCGGGTTTCGGACCGAAGCGTTCATCGCCTGCATTGCATTGATCGCCACACGAGGGTCGGTTGCGTCCAGGCCCCACATGGTCGAGCAGACCCAAGCATAGAAGAACCCGAAAATGGCGCCGGTGCACAGGAGCGAGAGCATCGACATCGGCATGATAAGACGGGCCATCAGGCTTGTCCTACAGACGCGGCTGCGTGTTGGGCTGTCTCTTCCCTTTGGCGGGACGCACTCAATACGCGGGTAAAGATCACCAGCGCTGCGATTTGGCCAAGGATCACAGCCGGCCAGATCAGGGCGAACTGCGCGTCGAAGTATTTCTGGGGCCCGAATGACACCAGCGCCATCAACGCCGCCATCACGCTCAGGCTGCGCCCGATGGCGTTTGTGAGCGGCTGTACGATTATTGCCGACAGCGCGACAGAGGCTGAGGCGCCAAGAAATGGGGCGATACCAAAGAGCGGGGTTGCAATCGGCGGATGCGGCCGGATGCCGACATAGAGCGCCGAAAGCATGATGAGTTGCAGCAGTATCAGTGTAGCCAGGGCTGCATGGGCCTGACGGTCATAATGAGTCATTGTCTCTCTCCAAAAGCGTATTTGTAGTTACGGTTGCGCATATCCGTAATTTGAGATACGGTTTCTGTCAACACGCTGGAGACAGAAATGCGCGAAGAAAAGAGATCGCTGCGACAACAGCAGATCGAAGCGGCGGCCTACGAGGTGTTGGAGGCCAAGGGCTATGGCGGCACCTCGATGCTTGGCATCGCGAAACAGGCGCGGGCCTCGAATGAGACGCTCTACAACTGGTACGGCGACAAGCAGGGCCTGTTTCAGGCTCTTGTCACGCGTAATGCAGAAGTGGTGAAAGAGCACCTGGAATCAGAACTGGAGACCGATCACCAAGCGATTTCCATTCTCGGCACACTAGGACCCAAATTGCTGAACCTGCTCACCGGCGACAGAGCCGTTGCGCTGAATCGTGCAGCGGCGGCGGATAGTAGTGGAGAACTCGGCGCGACCCTCTCAAAGGCCGGGCGAGAGGCAGTGTTCCCACTGCTTGAAAGGGTGCTGCTGCGCGCCCGGGACGAGGGCGTGCTGAACTTCGAAGATACCGGAGAGGCCGTGGCGCTTTATCTCGACCTGCTAATCGGAGATCAGCAGATCAGGCGCGTTATTGGCCGTCTTCCGCAGCCATCGGAAACCTTTTGTCGAGAGCGGTCCGAGCGTGCTGTCAGGCTCCTACGCCAAATTCTACGCTAAACTCAAAAAACAAAAGGAATTCAAAACATGACGACCCTACTCGCGCCCAATGCCTGCCAGACCATGGTTGATCTCCGCGCGCAGATCGACGCGATCGATGTCGACCTGATCGATCTGCTGGTCACCAGGAGCCGCTATATCGACCGGGCCGTGGACCTCAAGAGAATCGAAGGCCTGCCGGCGCGCACGACGGACCGGGTGGCCGAGGTGCTGGACAAGGTCAGTTCAACCGCGTCCGAACAGGGCCTGGATCCGAACCTCGCACGTAAGCTTTGGGCCGAGTTGATCGAATGGTCTATTCAGCGGGAAGTCAGGGAGCTTGGGGAATAGTGCGATTCCGAAAGGGCGAAGTTGGTGGGGCTGACCTATGAAATTCATCCGCGATATCAGGGCTGCTGGGATTTTTCACAAGGCGGTGAAGTTCATGCAGGCAGGAGATTACTCGGCCGTTCTTGACCGGCTGGACGGGTTCCAAGCGCAACCATATTTCTTGGCCAAGGCGGAACTTTTTCGTGCAATGGCGCGGCATCGGCAGGGAAGATTTTCGGAGGCGGTTCATCACTATGACAACTTCCTGACAAACCATCTCGCGGACATGCCGCCAAAGGACCGTGTCTATGTGGAAGAGTACGCGAAATTCTTCAGAAGCCGCGCCCAAGCGAGACTTGATCCGTCAACGCCGTTGTATTCATCGCTTGCGGAATTGAGAAAACTTGCAGCCGTAGCGCCGTTCCTCACCAGGGCCGAGTTTACTTTTGACGACTCGGCAGAAGCTGACCTGACTGGAAAGACCTGACCTTCTACTTCTTCGTAAAATGGCGTCTCGGTCCTGCACAGTACAAGTTCGGCCATCGCCGAATTTTGCAGGCGCGGCGAATGACAGGAAAGCGGGCTGCGACCGTAGAATCTCGAAGGCGCGGTGAAAGGTCGGTATGGGCCGTGGCGGGGGGTCAAGGACTGTCAGCAGTGCCACCCAGAAGTCCGTTGTGAGCCTCTCAGATACCATTCAATGGAAATGCGGTGCAAAAAATCGCTGAGAGCGCACTTATGCAAACTCTCCGCCTGTGGCTCCAAGATTTGCGTGCGATCTCTCTGGGGCAAAGACGATCAAACGCAGTGCCGGGCGGTCCTCAACCGCGGCGGCGGCGTACCGTGCGGGCGAGCGCATCGAGTGCCAGCGCGAGGGGCGGCTGCATGACTACACCGCCAAGCGGGGCATCGAGGAGACCTTCATTCTGACACCCGAGAATGCGCCGTCCTGGGCGCAGGATCGGGCGGCGCTCTGGAACGCCGCCGAGGAGAGCGAGACCCGACGCAACTCCGTCACTGCCCGCGAGTGGGAGCTGGCACTGCCGTCCGAGATCAGCGCCGAGGATCGGTCTCAGATCACCCGGCAGTTTGCTGAAGAGTTGGTCAGCCGCTACGGCGTGGCTGTGGATGTGGCGATCCACGCGCCGCATCGTGAAGGCGATCAGCGCAACCATCATGCTCATGTTCTGACCACCACCCGGAAGTTGGAGCCGGAGGGGTTCACTACCAAGACGCGCGTACTTGACTCCGCAAAGACCGGAGGTGTCGAGATCGAACAGATGCGCGGGGTCTGGGCCGAATTGCAAAACCTGGCACTGGAGCGGGTGGGGGAGGTGGAGCGCGTCGATCACCGGTCTCTGGAAGCTCAGCGCGAGGAGGCTCTGAGTCAGGGCGACACCATGAAAGCCGAGGAACTGGATCGTGATCCGGAGGTCAAGCTGGGGCCTGCGGCCAATGCGATGGAACGCCGCGAGATGCGCGCGGCCGAGCGCGAAGGTCGGGACTATGAACCTGTCACCGAGCGGGGCAGGGCGGTGCATGCTACTCGCCAGGCGCGGGCGCTCTTTGCGGAGATGCGAGAACGCCTGGAGCTGGCGCGGGACACCTATGGGGCCGAGCGCGAGGCCGGGCAGGGGCGTGTGTCAGCCGGTCTGGCGGCACTGAGGGCAGCGGCCAGCAAGGATCGGGGTGCAGATCGTGGCGGCGGTGATATTCGAGACCGGTTGGCGCGTATCGTCGGGAGGGAAGAACCGGAGGTCGGTGGGCAGAGTGTCGAAGAACCCTCGGACCTGCGGCACGTCAATGAGCGGCTGCGTGAAACCCTGGGCCGGTCAGAAGAGGTTGGACTGGATGAGGGCGATGATGGCGCGGACAAGTCGTCAATCCGGGATCGGCTGGAAGGTGTGTTGAACAAGCCGCGTGAGACATTGGAGAGTGATGTCGAGCGGAATCGCGACGATGAACAGGAGCACGAGCGTGAAACCGACAGAGAGGTAGATCGTGGAGAAGGGCACAGCCTGTAGCTTCGGCCGGTTAGGTTATGAGTAAGATTCGAAATGGAGAATACATATGGGAAAGAATGACAGTTTTGTGGGAGAAACCCTGCTACTGACCTGCTACTGAATGGAGATCCGTTGCCGATGGTGACACGCGAAGGCGTCGAAATCTGGGTCAGGGACGATATCAGTTTCAACTGTCGATATGATCAGGTCAGCGATCCGGTTGACGGGGCGCTGAAATATCGGTGCCTCTACGAAACAGAAGGGTCTGCCGCGCCCTTTGTTCTCGTTGCTCTTGCCGAAGATTCAGACGGCATAAAAGTGGTTCTCTTTGACAGTAAACCGAGCTGACACGAGGTGCAGTAAGCCGCGAACGGGTATTGCACACGTGCCGCAAAGATGAAGGCTTGGAAGCTGGGAAATCTCGAATTTATGACATTCGATGGTATCAAAACAAAAAAATGAAAGAGCGAATGGAGTTAGCTCTATTGACTGAAGAACGACCGTATCCAGGAACCCACGCTGACGTCTTTCAGATAATGGATCTGGCTATTTCCTATAGAGATGCTGCAGAAGTACTTTTTGATCGCGCGAAGAAAGGGCAACCTTTGAGTTATGCCCCTGCAAGACTGTGCTCAATCCATGCCATCGAACTGTTCTTGAACGCGTTCCTACGGCATACGGGTACAGAGGCCAGTCAAATTCGCGCTCGGGTGCATAATTTGGCTGACGATGCATTTGTTACGACGCTCAGACTTAGAAAAAAACCGCCAGCCACCTTGTGGCGATGACGGAGAAAAGAGAATACCTGATTGCGAGATATGCTCCTGAACAGATTGCCCAACACTCCGAACTCAACCGATTGAAGGCGACACTCGCCGAAATCAGGAAGAAAACATCTGAACATGTGGTATTTCCGAACAGTTGATTGCCTGGTTTCTCGATGTGCGTATTGATTGTCACGCAGCGGGCAAATGACAACTTAGCATGGTGAAGTTCATTATCTGAAGGTGGCTCAGTTGACTTTGAACAAAAAGCAAATCGATAGACAGGTTAAGACAGCCAAGGAACGCATCAGGTC
This sequence comes from Ruegeria sp. HKCCSA071, assembly GCF_017872555.1. Classification (GTDB taxonomy): domain Bacteria; phylum Pseudomonadota; class Alphaproteobacteria; order Rhodobacterales; family Rhodobacteraceae; genus Ruegeria. The sequence goes on along the minus strand of NZ_JAEDOX010000008.1, from coordinate 19,801 downwards.
CCTAACTGATGCGAAGGCTCTGGTTCGATTTCATGAGAATGTCGAGCGTTTCAAAGGCATTGATGAAGTTCAGCGTGAAGACCTCATAGAAACAATTGAAGAACGGCTTCGAAGTATCTCGCCTGGTGTAGCCACAAAGGTGTTTGGGCCTAAGGATTCTGCGGCCCGAGAATGCCTCGAACAGATATTTCTTAGAACCGCTTCAGAGTTCGACCTATCCGGCAATGAAGTTAAAAACGGTGTAAAGACCGGAGGGGACATGATCGCAGGTCGCAAGCACGTCGACGTCTACATTTCATATAAGAATAATGAGAAGTGGCGAGCTGCTTTGGCTTGGTTGCAAGATTCCCCAGGTGATCAGGCATATCTTCGGGTAGAAAAGATCCTAGTCGGAACGCAAAACAAAAACGATGGTGAGGACGCGTTATTCTCCGTGCAGCAGGTCGATTTGGCCGAAGAAAAATATCGACAGATTCTTAGCGAGTTAGTTGGCAAATAGCGGCAGACTAAATTCACACAAGACACAATATTTAGCGCATTCAAATCTACTGCCTTTGGTAAACGAATCCAAAACTCACCGAAAGGTTACGGTACTGACCTAGGTGAACTTGACCTTCACTGATGTCGCGTGGCCTCTTGAGACGAAATTGATCGACAGGTGTTGTCTTCTCTGTCTCTTGCACTTCGGAAGGATCTTGCAGCCGTGCCCTTTAATGAAATGACGATTGCCCAGGCTCTCAAGCAAATCAATGCGAACAAGTTCGTCTTGCCGGCAATCCAACGTGAATTTGTATGGGGGCCGGAGCGAATTTGTAAGCTCTTCGACAGCCTGATGCAGGGCTTTCCGGTGGGATCGCTGCTTTTTTGGAACGTCGAAGCCGAGTACAGCGGCACGCTGCGGTTCTACGGTTTCATGCGGGACTACCACGAAAGGGACAACCGGACCTGCCCCGAGTTGCCTGTCATCCACGACCAGGATGTCACGGCGATCCTTGACGGACAGCAGCGTTTGACCGCACTAAACATCGGTCTGCAGGGTTCAATGTCCATGAAAAAGCCGCGGATGCGATGGACCAGCGACAACGCGTTTCCGGCCACGACGTTGTATTTCAATCTCACTGATGCGCCAGAAGACGACGAAGAAGGCGAGACATTTCATTTCAGGTTTCATGAACGGCCGCCAGAGGGAGACGACATCTGGTTTCCGGTGCCAAAGTTGCTCAGCCTGACAAAAGGCGTTCCCATGCTGTCGTGGTTGCAGTCGCAGGGGCTGGGTGGCGAGGACCTAAACCGGGCCTTCTCCCGCCTCGATTGCCTCTACGATGTCATCAACACAGAGAAACACATTGCCTACTTCGTCGAGGAACGGCAAGATATCGACCGGGTCCTCCAGATCTTCATCCGGATGAACTCGGGCGGAATTGTCCTGTCCTATTCCGACCTGCTCCTGAGCATTGCCACGGCGCAATGGACGAATAGAGACGCGCGGAAGGAAGTCCAGTCCCTCGTCGACGACATGAACAATGTCGGCAACGGCTTTCGATTCGACAAAGATCTGGTCCTCAAGGCCGGGCTAATGCTGCTTGACGTGCAAAGCGTTGGGTTCAAAGTCGAGAACTTCAACCGCAGCAACATGGAACTGCTGGAAGCAAACTGGGATGGCGTGCGCGAAGCCCTGGTCCGTTCCGTGCAACTCGTCTCCGATTTTGGATTCGACGACACGAACCTGCGAGCAGACAGCGCTCTCCTCCCCATCGCCTACTACATACATCGCCGGGGCCTGCGGCAAACCTATCTCTACGCGCAGGCTGAACATGAAGACCGAGAGCACATCCGGCGCTGGCTAATGCGATCGTTTCTCAAGCCGTCCGGGATCTGGGGGAGCGGGCTCGACACGCTCTTGACGGCGCTGCGAACCATTGTCCGTGAGTCGGCAGCGGACGGTTTCCCTGTTGCAGCTATTGAGGCCGAGATGGCCCGGCGCGGGAAAGGACTCGCCTTCTCAGACGAGGAAGTCGAAGAGCTGTGTGCCATGCGCTACGGCGATCGCCGGCTCTTCTGCCTTCTCACCTTGCTTTACGATTTCGTCGATACCCGCAACAACTTCCACATCGATCACTTCTACCCGCGAAGCCGCTTCACAGTTGCCAGGCTGAAGGCGGAGGGTGTCCCAGATGGGGATCTCGAACGACTACGTAGCCAAGTTGATGAGGTCGCCAATCTCCAACTGCTTGAAGGCGGACCGAATATCGAAAAGGCAGCCAAGTGGCCTCATGACTGGCTGGAAACCCGGTTTGGCAGTAGTGACGAACCGGGAAATTCGAAAACGCGAAGTGCCTATCTTGACCGTCATGACCTTGTCGACGTAGCGCCCGGAATTCAGGATTTTGACAGGTTGTATGAGGTGCGTCGCGCCGCAATCCAAAAGAAGCTGGTCGCAATTCTTGCTTGAGACCGCCCTATTCTGCACTCAGCCTGAATCGACCCCAAATAGTAAATGCACTCCATGAACGATAATTCAACACAAGCCGCCAAGCTCGAAGTGTCACGCGATGATCTATACGATCAGGTCTGGTCAAAGCCGATGACACATTGGGCCTTTTGGTCACTCTGGGCGGTGCGGTCGAATAACTGTTGTCTTGTTAGTCTTCGTGGGGAATCTAATCCCAGCCGGTCAGATAACGCGCTGTGGGATCAAGCGGACATGGGCCGATACCAGCGCCTTCATTTTGTCCCACGGTACGACAGAGTTTTTTGGTGGGATTGTGGGAGAAAACTGGTGTTCTAACACTCAATAATGGAGCAAATCATGAACGCCAAAACGAAAAACCTCGCTGGTCTGCCCTCGAAGAAACATGGCATGAAGTCCGGAAAGAACCGCGACAACAAATCTCCCAAGTCCGGGAAAGCCCCGCGGGTGCCGATGACAACGGAAGCTGTCCGGCGCATCGAACAGAGCAAGACGTCCGACAGTGGATTTGTAGACCGCGCCCGAAAAACGGTTGCCCACGGCCGCCCGAAGCAACCGGCACGTCAGCCCTGATGCTATGACTTGAGCACAGCCTTGCTGAATTGGGATCAGAGGCCAAATTCGGCAAGGCGCTTCCTATGGTTGTCCAATGCGCTATCGTAGATCAGCGGCCAATCCTGCCAAACATCGTGCAAGTCTTGAAGCATTGTCAGATTGTTGAGCTTGCAACTTGCGTATTCCCACACACGCTCAATGTAACTCATGAACCCAGCGATGTGTCCGTAGATTCGCAGCCGAAGAAGCTCATTTTCCCACGGCACATCCTCATCGTCTGACAATGCACTCTGCAATGTCCCATCTGGTCGTGAATCCTTCGCGACTTCGATCGTTCGGCAAATGTCTTCAACTGCTTTGAATGTAAGCGGCTTCTGGCCCGACAGAATCCCGTTCAACTTTCGAACATCATATTCGCTTCCATTGGCGCGGTCCGGGTGTTTTGCCAAAAGGTTGTGGATCTGGCGGGCAACGCTGGTCGGGCCTCGACTGCCCGTTCGCGGAGCACCATGGTGAACTCGCTCAAATTCAGCGACGGCGGCGATCCAGGCGGGCCCACTCGACCATCTCTGCCCGCCATTTTCAGTCGGCTGAGGTGTCGGGTTCAGAATTGGGTTGTCCTCCTCGCCAGGCGCGGCCGCTGCCGCCGAAACGAGTGCCAGTTGCCACATCATACCGGTCTGAAACGCCAATCGCCCCAATCGTTCCGCATCGAGGCTTGTTTCGCGTTCCACATACCTTTGCAGAGCTGTTCCTTCGGGCAATCCTTTCAGGCAAGTCTTTATCAGATCCTTTTCGGGGATCTTGCCTTGTTCCAAAGCGATGCCGTTCCGCTCCGGCTCAGAAAAAGCTTCGATGAACGAGGCAAATAAAGCTCGCGACGTGTTCGAGCCTGGAGCCGATGTACCAGAACGGCTGACTTCCATACCCAAAAGAAGTGAAGTTGGTCCGCCGCACCATTTTGCGAACTCGTCGAAGGACAAAGCGTACTTCTCTTGGAAGGTATTGAGAGAGGCATCAAGGTCGGCGAGGTTGAATCTTTTTGCTTCTTTTCGGTCGGCCCGATCGGCCCAATGATCCAGGAGCTGTGTAAAGAAAGCCCGCATCTTCTTACTACCAAGGGAGACTGCCTCGGTATCGGGAATACGATCTTTCATTTTGCGGAGTCGGTCGGCTTCGCGAGCTTGCGTTTCTGTAAGGCTGCTGTTGCGAGCAAGAAAAGGAACATGCTTCGGTTGAATGTTGGGCCGCGCTGCGCCGAGGTCCGCGCAGTACGCATTCATCAGGGGGCCTTTGAAAGGATAGCTGATCATCGCAGTAGTCAGTTTTTTTGGGGTCTTGTGTTGATTGGAGCTGATTGGAGGGAAGTGCTATCGAATTGTTGCAGCTACAGAGGGATCCCCTGTTAAATGCTCTTGCCAGAAGGTTTTTCGAGTGGCTTCAGAGCCGATGTTGAACCGATCCATCAGTGAGGATGACGTCCTCCATGGGGATATCCCAAGGCATCGGGAATATTGTCGGAATGCGACAGTCGGCAAACCCGACCCCTACCACTCGTGGTAAGAGATCAAACTGAGCTAGTGTACGGTCATAGTAACCACCGCCGTTGCCAAGGCGAAAGCAGGCATCGTCAACCCCCAGCAATGGCGTGACTACAACGTCCGGGATCAAATCTGGTCCGTTCGTAGGAACCGGAATATTCCATATGCCACGAACCATCTTACATCCCGGAAACCAAGGTCGGAAAACCAGCGGTGCGTTTTTTTCTAGGACCACTGGCAATAGAACAGTTGCGCCTGCGGCCTGGACGCGGGCCATCCAGTCACGTAAATCCGGTTCGCCGCGAATTGGCCAGTATACGGCAATCTTCATGCCTTTCTGTGGTGCGATAAGTGTATCAAGCGCCCTAGAAAGCGTTTGCGTCATGACGGCCCGTTCCGATGTGGATACATGCCGCCGCGCATCCAGCAATCGAACACGTTCGCCTCTCCGGAATCGAGCGACATCTCGCAGGGTATCGGGGTCAACCAGTTGCCCGTTCACCAACATGTGAGCCATGCAAGGACTTGAACCACCTCTGTCGTCTTGCGCCATGCTTCTTTCTTTGCGGGTGAAAAACCGGTGCGTGATGGATTACACAAAATCAGCAAGATGGGAATCCCTGCGATTCAGGTTTTCGGCGGAACGCTTTAAAGGTAGACAGCCGCGCGATCCTCCGCGCCGCGTCCGAGGCGCAGAAGGCCGTGGATTACATCATGGCTGGCGCCGCGCGGGCCGACCGGGTGGGAACTGAATGAAGGCAAAACATAGACCTCGAATCAGGTGAGGCGTGATGCGGCGCGGGTGCTAGGGGCTCGGCGGCAAGCCATTCGGCCCGAGCGACGTGGTCTTTTCCAGAAAGACGAAGCCGAATCTCAGAAACCCCAACGCGTATTCGTCGGCATACTGGAACGACACCTGCAACGCACGGCTCCGGTCGACGCCCTTGCCCCAGGATTGCCAATGCTTCGCCGAGGGCGTGTCGCCGGTCCGGTCGTGCTCAATCCCCTTGGCCGTGACCGTGGTCAGGCCGGACCCGTAGCCGGCGGCGAACTCAGCGAGGTTCCAAGCATTGCCAATCTCGACGAAGGGTTTCTGACCCGGAACCGCAAGACGCGCGCGGTGGTCGGAGAGGCACTTGGTCACATCGCGTCCGAAATCGACCATCAGCCGCTCGATCTCAGCTTCGCTTGTGTTGACCATCGGAACGGCGACATGGCACCCCAGTGTAACGCGCGAGAGGTCCGCGGAATGCTCGGACCAGCTGGTCTTGCAGCTGGCGTCAGAGATCGGCGGGTTTGGGATCTTTTCGGCACCGTAGCCGTCCCGCCCGCGTTCGGCCGAACCGATCCCGCCGTAGCGCGCGCCACTCTCACTCAGCCAGTAGTGACGGGTCAGGAAGGTAACGCTGCTCAGAAGCTCGCCGAACCGGCGGCATTGCAGCTTGACGGTGCGGGACGGGATGTATTCGTCGACGAACCTGTCGCGCTGTCTGGTCGTGTCGCATTCTTTCCGGATCGAACCCATGTAGGACATCTCGTCGATCTCGCGGTCGAAATATTCCGGCGTGAAGCGCCGCAGCGCGAAGTCGTAGGCCGCGACCCGCTTGGCGAGCTCGTCCGGCAGGTATCCGTCGACGGGCTCGGCAGCGCGGAACAAGGCTTTGAACCGGTCGTAGGCGGTAATCAACTTTTTGTCGTCATTGTTCTCCGTCGCGATGATCCCAGTCAGAAGCGTGCCGTAGGTCAGTTCGCAGACGGCAGCGACCTTCTCGACCACCTCGGGGCTCATGTTCTTACGAAATTGGATCAGGGTTTCTCTCGAGTTTCGGGTCAGCGCGTCTCGTAGCACCGCGTGGTCAACGAACGCGGCCGGAGCGTAGCCGTAGAAGAAGTTGTCCAGAATCTGGAGCGTGGCGAAGAGGTTGAGTCGGTCGCTTTCCCGAAAGACATACTTGAGAAGCTCCGCGCTCCGGGCATCGGCGCGCGCGCCGGCGAGCGTGTCGAGGTCATGGCAGACGCGAGCCGTCAGCATCAGCGTGGCCAGCTCGGAGTCCCCGTCCAGAAGCCCGGCAACCGTGTCGAAGGGCGCCTGCGAGTCCGCCGCTTCGAGCGCGGTGCAAAAGGCGCGTTGCTGCTGCGCCGCCGCCCCCGTCGGAAGCGCCACCAAGGCCAGCGTGATGAGGGCGTGTTTCAGAACCATAACACATCTCTAACCAGACACGGTCCGAGTGTCACGCTGATCGCCCCGCCACGCAAGCCGAGACGGTCCCGGTCCGGTGAGTCAACACGACCGCCATCGGTTGAGCGATGGGTTCTGGCACAGGGAAGGGCGGTGAACTTGTCTGGATATTTATTCGAGTGCGCTCCTCCGACCTCCCAGTCCAAGGCCTCACACACCTAAAGCGTCAAAACGGTCGTTTTTGCCCGTGACAGAAACGTATGGGTTTTGGCCGGTGCCTGGGATGCCTAGTATATTTTGTCTTCGCCCATTTCCCTTAGAACGTTTGCGAGCTCGCGAGCAAGATTATCGAACATTTCTGGTATTTGTCGGAACACAGGGGCGTGGCGGAGGTACACTTCGCGCTGATTAGGGGCATCCTTTAGAAGTTTATAGGCGGCTTCAGCTTCTTGAGCGAGGTTTGCGATCTGGGTACCAAGCTTAGGGGCAACGCTCAGTATTTTTTCAGACCGTGCTGTGCTTTGCACGATGGACAGCGTCTCGATTGTGTCTTCAAGTAAGCGACCACACAAGGACGCTGCAAAATCAACATCTCGCCTCTGGTCTTCTTCTTGAAGCAATCTATCAAGATTATAGCTGAGGTCTCCCCTCATACCAGAGGTATAGTTTACCTTTCGAAGCAAGGATTGGACTTCACGATAGTGTGCCCGATGGTCTTGTTTATCGCGGAATTCCTGAAGCTCAGATATTGAGTCAAGAGCAGCGCCGAAGATGGAAAAAATTTGCTTTCCTATGAGCAGAAATGGGTTGTCTCCCACAAAAAAACCTCCTTCGCAAAGAACATCAAAAAAACTTGTCTGACGTCAGCGCCAATGGGACAGTTTAGGTCGATTTGATAAGAGAGGGTTTCTGGCTCATCGTAACCGCCAAGGAGTGGAGATGAGAAAGAAACCCGGAACCAAGCAGAGCCACGGTGAGAAGGTCGTAAAAGACATTCGCCGTGCGACCCGCAAACAGTACTCCGCAGAAGAGAAGATCAGGATCGTGCTGGACGGCCTAAAAGGTGAGGACCGCATTGCAGAGCTGTGCCGTCGTGAGGGCATCGCGCAGAGCCTTTATTACAGCTGGTCCAAGGAATTCCTGGAAGCCGGCAAGAAACGTCTGGCAGGCGACACGGCCCGCGCGGCAACTTCCACCGAAGTGAAGGATCTGAGACGGGAAGCCCGTGATCTGAAGGAGGTGGTTGCCGAACAGGCCCTGGAATTGCGCCTGCTCAAAAAAAGCATGATTGCGGATGGGGACGACGGCGAATGAGATACCCTGCATCTGAAAAGCTGGAGATCATCCGTCTGGTCGAAGGCTCGCATCTGCCGACCAAGCGCACTTTGGAAAAGCTGGGCATCCCGAAGACCACCTTCTATCGCTGGTATGGCCTGTATCTGTCGGGTGGTCCTGAGGCGCTTGAGGATCGCAGTCCCAAGCCCTCACGGGTCTGGAACCGCATTCCGCAGCCGATGCGTGAGAAGATCAAGGACCTGGCTTTGAAGGAAAGCGATCTGTCGCCGCGTGAGTTGGCCGTGCAGTTCACCGACACAGAAAAGTACTTTGTCTCAGAGGCTTCGGTCTATCGCATCCTCAAATCCTACGACCTGATCACCAGCCCGGCCTATGTGGTTCTATCGGCGGCCGACGAGTTCCACGACAAAACCACTCGGCCAAACCAGCTTTGGCAGACCGACTTTACCTATCTGAAGGTGATCGGCTGGGGCTGGTTCTATCTCAGCACGATCCTGGACGACTACAGCCGATACATCATCGCCTGGAAACTTTGTACGACGATGAAGGCCGAGGATGTGACCGACACACTGGACCTCGCCTTGCACGCCTCAGGCTGTGATCAGGCAACGGTGCTGCACAAACCACGCCTGCTCAGCGACAACGGGTCCAGCTACATCTCTGGTGAGCTTGCCGAATGGCTGGAAGATCAGAAAATGGATCATGTTCGCGGGGCGCCATACCATCCGCAAACTCAGGGAAAGATCGAGCGCTGGCACCAGACTCTCAAGAACCACATCTTATTGGAAAACTACTATCTGCCCGGTGACCTTCAGCAGCAGATCAATGCTTTCGTCGATCACTACAATCACCGGCGCTACCACGAAAGCTTACAGAACCTCACGCCCGCTGATGTCTACTTCGGACGCGGGCAGACCATTCTAAAACAACGAGAAAGGATCAAACAAAAGACAATCGAAACCAGGCGCTTGCTTCACCGCAAATCCGCCGCATAATCAATCCAACCAGATGCGCCAGATCCTCTCTAAGCTCAGGTCGCCATCTGTCCCAAAATCCCTGACGACGGACACTGCCTTAATCTGGCCTGAGTAGTTTACTACATCTGCCGAGAGTACTGCGGAAAGTCTGCGGTCTCCATTCATGTCTATTGGTAACGCAAATTACGCTGCTTGGAAAAGGCAACATGATTTCCTGAACGTCGCGCATGTCCTAGTGAACGGTTTGGTGCAAAACTGAAAAGCTTGACTGTGAATGCCTGCTTCGGGCTGGACCTGCCAAACATGCAAGCTGCGGAGAATGGCCGCTTCGAGCCCAGAACGGACGTCCCCGGGTTTGATCACTCCTCCTGCCGACTCCTGAGAAGAGGCAATAATACACACGCATAAGCCACCTATGGATTTACATCTAAGAAGCTTTCGTTGGAACGGAGGTCACTAAATTCAAGCCTGGCTTCAACTCTCCACCTGTAAACAATTGTACATGATCCAAAATTCTTTTCAGTTTTTTGCTATTAGGCCTGTCGGTACAAATCATCACTACAAACAAGGCGAATTTTGGCTTGGATCGTTACTCTGCCCCTGTTTCGCCGATGACAAGGAGGAAAGAAATGTTCAAGATTTCAGCGGGTCTCGGGTGCGTATTTGCTGCGGCAATCACCGCTTCGGCGGCCCAGGCAAACGAATGCGGTGAAGTATCACTGATGCAGGCCGATTGGGGGTCAGCGCAAATTGTGACCGCGGTCTCGAAGTTTCTGATGGAGCAAGGCTATGGTTGCGAAGTGACCACGGTTCCGCTCTCGAGCAACCCTGCGCTGGCATCCGTATCCGAGACCGGAGAGCCCGATATTCTGACTGAAATCTGGACAAACGGCGCGCCGGCTTACCAAGGGCTGGTTGATTCAGGTGCGATCATTCCTGTGACCGAAGTTTTGTCAGATGGCGGTGTCGAAGGGTTCTTTGTTCCGAACTACCTTGTGGAAGAGCATCCGGAACTGGCAACAATTGAAGGCATCGCAGCCAACCCCGAACTCGTCGGAAATCGCTTTCACAACTGCCCCGAGGGATGGACCTGTCTAAATGTCAGCACCAACCTGATGAAGGCAGGCGGGCTGATTGATGCAGGCATTGAAAACTTCGTGCATGGATCAGGCGAAACCCTTGCGGCTTCGATCGCTGCCGCCTACGAAAACAAAGAGCCATGGTTCGGCTTTTATTGGGCACCAACATCGGTACTGGGCAAATACCCAATGACTCTGGTCGATATGGGCCCCCATGACCCTGAAAAGCACGCCTGCAACATCACAGCGGAATGCGCGACGCCAGAAATGAGCGCCTTCCCCCGCAGTGAAGTCGTTACAGTTCTGTCGAAAGAATTCATGGCCGAAAACGCAGCAGTGTCTGACCTGATGACAAATCTGTCCTTCACCAACGCACAGATGGGCGAAACGCTGGCATGGGTTGAAGACAACAATGCCTCCTACGATGAAGGCGCGGCGCATTTCCTAACAACCTACAAGGATGTCTGGGGGGCGTGGCTTAACGATGCTGCGCGCGAAAAACTTTCCGCCTTGCTGCAGTAAACTGCATGGACAGGGGCATCCTCAGCGATGCCCCTAACGCACTGAAGTAGATCGGAAAGTGGGATAAATGGCCTTCTATGACAAGTTATTCAGCGCATTGGGTTTGAGCGAATGGTGTGGCACGTCCGATGACAAAGCGCCTCTTTCGCTGGCGGATCTTGCGGCGCAAGCAGTAGGAGAAGAGGCCTCTGAGCCGCTCATTCCAATTCCCTCGTTTGATAATCTGCACGAAAGCTGCAACCGCATATGGCAGTCGCGCGATGTAACCAACGGGATCGAAGAAGGGTTTCTGGCAGCCAAACCGGTCCTGAAAACCGTTCTGGACCCGATCACGCAGCCATTGAGCTGGATATTGGATGGCGCACTTTGGCTGTTTGAAGCGACGCCATGGTTCATCATGGTACCGCTTCTGGTGGCGATTTCCTGGTACGCGTCACGTTCGCGACCTGTGACGATCTTCGTGGCCGCCTCGATTATGATGCTGGCCCTCGTAGACCACTACGATGTGGCGATGCAAACCCTGTCGATCGTCTTTGTGTGTACGACGATTTCGGTGCTGTTCGGTGTGCCCATTGGAATTGCCATGTCGAAATCCGACCGATTGCAAAAAGGCGTCGTTCCGTTGCTCGACCTGCTGCAGACCCTGCCGACCTTCGTGTACCTGATCCCTCTGATTTTCTTGTTCTCGGTCACGGAATCCAAACTGTACGGGATTGCGATCATCCTTTACGCGATTGTGCCGGTGATCCGTTTGACCGACCTTGGCATCCGGCTTGTCGACAGGGATGTGATCGAGGCGGCCAATGCCTTTGGCATGAAGGACCGCCAGAAACTGATGCGGGTGCAACTCCCTTTAGCGCTGCCCAATATCATGGCCGGAATCAACCAGACCATCATGATGAGCCTTGCCATGGTCGTGATCGCCTCTCTTGTTTCGGCCCCTGGCCTTGGCGTGAACGTGTTGCGCGGTATCCGAAACCTTGAACTGGGTGTGGGCATCGTCGCGGGCATCGGCATTGTTCTGCTGGCCGTGATCCTTGACCGCGTGTCCAAGGCAGCTCTCACACGGGTCGATAAGACCCAAGTCAAACATTAAGGAGCCGGTTCAATGACACAACCAATGGTCCGCCTGTCCGGGCTCTATAAAATCTTTGGCGCCCGCGACAAGGACGTGTTGCAGCATGCCAAAGGAGGCATGGGCAAGGAAGAATTGCTGGCGCAGCACGGGCACGTGTTGGGGCTCAACAACATCAACGTCGATATGCAGGCGGGGGAAATCACAGTGGTCATGGGCCTGTCCGGCTCTGGGAAATCTACTCTGATCCGCCACCTGAACCGGTTGATCGAACCCACTGCGGGCGAGATCATCGTGCAGGGTGAGGACGTGATGCAATTGTCCGAGGACGGGTTGCGCCATGCTCGACAGGAAAAGATGTCGATGGTGTTCCAGAAGTTCGCGCTTTTGCCGCACAAAACCGTGCTGAAGAACGCAGGCATGCCGCTCTCGGTGCGCGGCGAGGACGAGGCGACTTGCGACCGTGAAGCCGCCAAGTGGCTGGATCGCGTGGGTCTGAGCGGGTTCGAGAACCATTATCCAGCGCAATTGTCCGGTGGGATGCAACAGCGTGTGGGCATTGCCCGGGCGCTGACCGCGAACACACCGATCATGCTGATGGACGAGGCTTTCTCGGCTCTTGACCCACTGATCCGAACCGACATGCAGGACCTGCTGCTCGAGCTGCAAAAAGAGCTGCACAAGACCATCATCTTCATCACTCACGATCTAGATGAGGCGTTGAAGCTGGCCGATCACCTTGTGATCCTTAAAGACGGCTTTGTCGTGCAGCAGGGCGAGCCGCAGCATATTCTGTTGAACCCCAACGATCCTTACATCGAAGACTTCGTGAGCGACATCAACCGAGCACGGGTTCTGCGGGTCCGCTCGATCATGACCCCGCTGGACGGTGGCCAAGTGCCAGAAGATGCCCATGGCGAAGTGGACGTGAATGACACGCTCGAAAGCATGATCGCGCGGTCCGGCGGGGATACGTCACACGCCTATGTTGTCAAGGATGGGGAGAAGACAGTCGGCTCACTGGATATGACTGAACTGGTTCGCGCACTCGTCCCTCGCGTCGCATCCGAAGCAGGCGCACGTCAGTCCTGACGCGCGCTGACGGCAGAGCTGGAATTCATCAGATCAGGCCCGAAATAGCCGCATGGTTGGGTCGGCTTCGATCTGTTCGAACAGCCAGTCAACAAACGTATCGAGCTTTGGGTTGGGTGCACGTTCTTTTTGCGTCGCCAGATACCAGCTGCCTGGCTCGGGCACTGAAATGTCAAACGGTTTGACCAGACGCCCCCTTTCAAGGTCACGCGTGCAAAACGGTGCTCTTGCGACGCTGATACCGTGATTTTTTAGAACAGCTTCACGGACCAGCGGGTAATTGTCGAAAACAGAGCCAAATTTCATCGTTTCGCGATCTAAGCCCGCCGCATCCAACCAGCAGTCCCAGTCATCCGGCTCATTCCATGTGTTTGGGACACTTAGCAACAGGAAATTTCTTAGCTCTTCCAGCGGCATTCCACCGCTTGCGGTTTTCAAGGCCTCCGGAGCACATACCGGGTAGATATCCGTTTCGAACAAGGGGCTATAGTCAAACCGTTTGTCAAATGGTGGCGCGTTGAACACGCCCACATCGAACCGGTGCATGTCATAATCACCGTCTTCAAAGGTAGAGACGATGCGCACGCGTGTGTCCGGATTATCCTGAAGAAAGTCTGCCAATCTGGGCTGTAACCACATTGTATTGAAACTTGCGTAGGACTGAACGAGCAACACGTCCGGTTCCTCAGGTGTCTGGATGCGCCGAGTGGCTTTGATGATTCCCTGAATGTGTTCGCGTATTGGCGGGTAATATTGCTCGCCAGCCGGTGTTAGCTCGACCGAACGGCTTGTGCGTTCCAGTAGTTTAACGCCGATTGTTGTTTCTAATGCTTTGACCTGGTGGCTGACTGCCGCATGCGTCACACAAATCTCGTCAGCGGCCTTTCGGAAACTCTTGTGACGCGCCACCGCCTCAAACGCGCGCAGTGAAACCAGCGTGGGCATGTGAGTGGTCATTGCTGCATCTCCTCGATGAAATCAATTCTGCTTACCCTCAAGCAGAGTTATCCGACGACGGGCGCGAATAAAGCAGGGTATTGATACTCTTTTTCTTAACCTGTCAGGGGGTAGCACGCAATTCGCGGTGCGATGTGATCGGTTAGAATTTCTTGATGAAAGGAAATTTCTTTCAATTCTTCAACTGGGTGAGAAATGCCAGATTAGCAGATAGAGAATTTATGGGATTCCACCTTCATGCCACCACTTTCACCTTCGCCAAATGCATATGGCTATCCGTTGCTGATTAAACACTTGCTGGCCGGATCCCAGCTCGCGTCAGCCAGCCAAGAGATCGTCAGCGGCACCGAAATGCGACTGAGCTACGCGGACTTGGGCAAACGCGTGCGCCAACTTGCCAATTCTCTAAAGGCGAGCGAGATACATGAGGGTATGCGCGTCGGTGTCATGGATTGGGATACCCACCGCTATCTTGAGTGTTTTTTCGCGATCCCGATGATGGGTGCATCCCTTTTCACGATCAACGTGCGACTATCTCCTGCTCAGGTTCTTTACACGATCAACCATGGGCAACCGGATCTGATCATCGTGCACCGCGATTTCATGCCGCTCATTGAGGGTATCAAATCGGGCTTTGATCGGGACATCACCATCGTGCCGATTGGAGACGGAGAAGGATATGAAGAGTGGATAGGCAAAGCCCCAGGCAGCTTTGACTTCCCGGACTTCGATGAAAACCAAACGGCAACCTTGTTTTATACAACCGGGACCACCGGCAATCCCAAAGGGGTGAGCTATTCACATCGGCAGTTGGTCCTTCACACATTGGGCTTGATCGCAGGTTTCGGCGCATGGCCCGGGAATGCCGGATTTCATCGCGGCGACGTCTACATGCCGCTGACGCCCTTGTTTCACGTCCACGGCTGGGGATTTCCATATGCCGCAACGATGCTGGGGCTGCGTCAGGTCTATCCCGGTCGATATGACCCTGACACAATCTTGCGATTGATTGCAGACGAAAACGTCACCTTTTCACACTGCGTGCCCACGGTTCTGTCAATGGTGCTCGACCATCCGGGCTGCCCACAAATTGACCTGGACAGATGGAAAGTGATCATTGGCGGGGCCGCTTTGCCGCGAGGCCTGCAGGACCGCGCCGCGGCGGCAGGCATATCCTTGCATGCGGCCTATGGGATGTCCGAAACCTGTCCGTTTCTGACGGTGGCCGATTTGTCCAGCAATGACCCCGAGATGCAGGCGCAAACCGGCTTTCCCGGCCCTCTTGTCGACCTTCGTGTTGTGACACCGGATATGCAGGACGTCCCACATGACGGCGAAACAACCGGCGAAGTGGTTGCTCGGGCTCCCTGGTTGACACAAAGCTATCTGGATAATGCGCATGCCTCGGATGAGCTTTGGGACGGTGGGTATCTGCATACCGGGGATGTTGGGTATATCCGCGAGAATGGATCGTTGCAGATTACTGACCGCCTCAAGGATGTGATTAAGACCGGCGGCGAATGGATATCCTCACTGGCACTGGAAAACATAGCATCGTCTTGCAGCGGCATTGAGGACGTCGCAGCAATCGGGCTACCGCACGCGAAATGGGGCGAAAGGCCAGTGTTGGTTGCTCAAGCCGCAAAGGATGCCGACCCGGATCTTGTGCGCTTGAGAGTCATGGAAGAAATCCAGTCGCGGGTTGACGCAGGCGAGATCTCAAAATGGGCAGTTCCAGACGAATTAATCTTTGTCGACCGCCTACCTAAAACCAGCGTCGGCAAACTCGACAAGAAACTCGTGCGGCAAGATATTTCAACGCGCTCGGACTTAAAATCATGACAGACAAACAACGCCGTATTCAGGCGCTTATTCAATCCATTGTCACCTATCTGCAGGCTCACAGAGCTGCCACGCGCGGCGTTGATCTGACGTTGGACAAGCTGGCAGCCATGGACCTGTCCGATGAGAAGCTCATTGACTTACCTCCCCAAGGAACCCGGCATGATGAGGTTCTGAAGAACGCTGTCGCCGGGATTGCAGCCCCGGAATTGCAGGAAATCGCAGGCTGTCTGAAAGCGGCCAAGGATGATCTGATCTGGCGCGAAGACAACGCCCAATTCTATCCCCCCGGTGCCGATTTGGGAGAGGGATACACAAGGTGCAACCTGCATACTCTGCTGATCGGGCCGGATGCATGTGGATATCACCATCTCGATTTCAACCTTGGCATTTTCATGCTGGGACCAAGGACGCTGTATCGCGACCACAACCACGACGCGCCAGAACTGTACCTGAACCTGTCCGAGAAATCTGGTTGGCGGTTTGGCAGCCGTGACTGGCAGGATTATCCGGCTGGATCACTCATCTGGAACGCGGCGGGCGATCCCCACGCCACCCGGGTCTATGACCAGCCATTCATCTCCGTCTTTGTCTGGCTCGAGAACGTGAATTCACCCTGCAATGTAATCCACTTCGACGATTGGGCAGAGATCGAACAAGATCTTGCCAAACAGTCCAATTGAGGTTTCCAAACATGATTTCCATTAAACACGCCGAGGGTGTCGCTTTCATTGAGCTGAATGCCCCGCCAGTGAACGCTCTTGGCCTGAAGATGCGGCAGGCGCTTTCTTCGGCCATCCACGAGTTGGACGCCGATGAACAGGTCAAAGCTATCGTTCTATGCTCGGCTCTGCCGCTCTTTTGCGGCGGCGCTGACATCGCTGAGTTTCGTACAGGGGCAGTCTGGGACAAGCCGGACCTGCCAGACCTGTGTGTAACGATTGAAACCAGCAAGAAACCTATTATCGCCGCGATAGCAGGTCCCGCTATGGGTGGCGCTCTGGAGATTGCGCTTGCCTGTGATTACCGTGTCGCCACGCCGGATGCGGTGATGGGCCTACCTGAGATCAAACTGGGGCTGCTGCCTGGTGCCGGCGGCACCCAGCGACTACCCCGGATTGCCGGGCTGGAAGCGGCAACGCAAATGATCCTCTCGGGTGATCCCGTGAAAGGCGAATATGCCCTGTCTTGCGGGCTGGTCGACGCACTGTTTGAGAACAACCAGGATTTTCGCGCGCATGTTTTGGGTTTTGCCACCCGTGTCAGCCATGAGGGCGATCCGAAACGCAGTTGCGCGGATATGACCGTCACACACCCTGATCCGAAGGGATATCTGACGGGTTTCCGAGACCAGATAGCGCACACGTCCAAAAACCTTGTCGCCCCTGAACGATGTTTGGTGTCCATCGAGACCGCGTGCGAAATGCCGCTGGCCGAGGGGTTGGCACAAGAGAAGGCGGGTTTCGCTGAACTGCTCGACACACCTCAATCGCGCGCGGGGCGGCATCTGTTCTTTGCAGAGCGTGAATGCACCAAGGTTCCGGGCGTTACCCGTGCTGACCAACCACGTGACATTTCATCAGTCGCAGTGATCGGTGCCGGAACAATGGGGCGCGGCATTGCCATCGCCTTTCTTCAGGCGGGGTATCGGGTCACGTTTCTGGAAACCACGCAAAGTGCGCTTGAACAGGGGCTGGAAAAGGTCCGGGAGCATTTCCAGCGTGCGGCCCAAAAAGGGCGGCTCAGTGCCGATCGGGCAGAGGCCTTCGCATCCAACGCCACCGGGACGCTCAGCTACGGCGACCTCGCAGAGGCCGACCTAATCATTGAAGCGGCGTTTGAAAGCATGAATGTCAAACGCCAGATTTTCGAAGCGTTGGGCCAGCACGCCAAACCCGGCGCGATACTGGCCTCAAACACATCGACGTTGGATCTTGATGAAATCGCCGCGGTCACATCCCGCCCGGAGGATGTGATTGGTCTCCATTTCTTCAGCCCGGCCAATATCATGCGCTTGCTGGAGGTGGTGCGCGGCGCCAAGACCGCTCCGGATGTCATTGCAACAGCAATCACAGTCGCAAAGAAGATCCGAAAGCTCCCTGTCACGGTTGGCGTGTGCTACGGCTTTGTTGGAAACCGGATGCTCGAGCCATACTTCCGCGAAGGTTCTCGTCTGCTTCTTGAGGGGGCGACGCCGAAACAGGTGGATGACGTCCTTGAGAACTTCGGCATGGCCATGGGCATTCACGCGATGGCAGATCTGGCCGGGGTCGATGTGGGCGCACGCGTACGCCAGGAACGGCGAAGTGAAATCGCACATGACCCTACTTACCAGGCTGTGCAGGACAAACTGTTTGAGTTGGGCCGACTGGGTCAGAAAACCGGGCGAGGAAGCTATGTCTACGACGGCCGGACACGAGTTGAAGATCCCGAGGTTGTTCAAATCAGCGCCGAGTTAGCAGACTTACATGGAGTGACGCCCCGGGACATCGACGATCAGGAAATCCTTGAGCGATCCCTCTATCCCTTAATCAACGAGGGCTTTCTCATCCTTGAAGAGGGCATTGCAACGCGCCCGGGTGATTGCGACCTGATCTGGGTCAATGGTTATGGCTTTCCAAACTGGCGCGGCGGCCCGATGCACTACGCCGACGAGATTGGATTGAGCCAGATTCTGGAACGCATGAACCACTATCGGCAGTCGCTTGGCGCCTATGGCGAGATGTGGTTCACGCCTGCGCCTTTGTTGGAAGAACTCGCAACTTCGGGCGCGACACTTGCCGCGCATTTTGATGTCAAAAAGGAAAAATCATGAGAGAAGCCGTTATCGTCTCAACCGCGCGAACCCCGATCGGGGTTGCCTTCAAAGGTGCGCTGAACAACATCAAATCCCCTACCATGATGGGGCACGCCATTCAGCACGCGGTTGAACGTGCAGGCGTGGACCCCGGTACGATCGAAGATGTCGTCATCGGATCGGTCCTTACGGCGGGGACAGCAGGCATGAATGTCGCCCGTTTGTCGGCGCTGGCGGCGGGCCTTCCCAATACGGTGGCAGGACAGACGATCGACAGGCAATGTTCCTCCGGGTTGATGGCCATTGCGACGGCTGCAAAGCAGGTCATTGTGGATGGTCAGAACGTTGCCGTGGCGGGCGGGCAGGAAAATATTTCCGCCCTGCAGAATGCCTATCTGAAATGGGCGGGCGATGAGAAAGATCCAAACGTTATCGCCCAATCTGAACATGCCTATATGCCGATGCTGATGACGGCGGAAAATGTGGCGCAGGCATATGGGATCAGTCGTGACGCCCAGGATGAATATGCTGCACTTTCCCAAGGTCGGACGGCCCGGGCTCAGGCTGCTGGCGCCTTTGATGACGAGATTGTCCCGATCACTGCGATAAAGCGGGTCAAGAATCGCGAAACCGGAGAGGAAACCCTGGAAGAAGTGACCTTGTCAAAAGACGAAGGCAACAGGCCGGGTACGACGGCCGAAACACTTGGCCAGCTGAACCCGGTTGTCGAAGGAGGCGTGATCACTGCCGGAAACGCAAGCCAGCTTTCTGACGGTGCCTCGGCTTGTGTGCTCATGGAAGGCAAAATGGCTGAGCAGCGGGGCCTCACACCGCTAGGTATCTATCGCGGCATGGCTGTTGCAGGAAACGCACCGGAAGAGATGGGGGTCGGCCCAATCTATGCCATTCCAAAGCTGCTTAAGAATGCAGGTCTTCGCATCGAAGACATCGGCCTTTGGGAGCTTAACGAAGCCTTTGCCTGCCAGGTTCTCTATTGCCGCGACCACCTTGGGATCGATCCCGAAATCTACAACGCGAACGGCGGTGCGATATCGATTGGCCATCCCTACGGCATGACAGGTGCGAGACAAGTCGGGCACGCTCTGCTTGAGGGGAGGCGTCGTGGCGTAAAATACGTGGTGACCTCCATGTGTGTTGGCGGAGGCATGGGGGCCACAGCGTTGTTCGAAGTCGCCTGACCCCACTGAAATGAGTTCAAGCAGAGCGTTATCTGGTTGAGACATTGACATTCTGTCATCTGCGAAGGCCGCCATCTGCAAGCCTGCGTTTCATATCGACCGGAATTGGTGATACCTCCTGAGGCGTTATGACCAATGTCACGCCAACGATCCTTTCCACGGTTTCCAGCCAGTTTGTCGATGATTGGCTGGCGGCGCTGCGTGTCCTTTGCCCAGAGGC
>NZ_JAEDOX010000007.1 GCF_017872555.1 Ruegeria sp. HKCCSA071 | reverse complement strand
ATGTCACCGTCATCGTCATCGCCCACCGCCTGTCAACCGTGCTGGAGGCAGACAAGATCATCGTCATCCAGGACGGCACCATCGCCGAACAGGGAAACCTCGACCAACTCATGCAAAAAAACGGCCCCTTCAAAAACCTCTTCGACCAACAGTTCAATAAACACAAACAAAATGTCGCAGAATAATTGGGAGGGATTGGAAAACTGAGCGCAAAGCTCTTTTTAGGCCAAAACTTCGTGATTGCCACGTGCCGTTGACCAGAGAGCTTCTGCGCTTCACGCAATATGCGCATGTTTGACGCGCATATCGTGTGATGGTAAAATGGCGCAGTTCAGAGGGTAGTCAAATGAATGCTCCATCTCGTAGACCGACAAATCTATCACTGGATGGCGATATGCTGTCCGAGGCGCGGGATCTGAAGATCAACCTGTCCCGCGCAGCCGAAGACGGCATTCGGGCCGCAGTCGCCAGCGCAAAAGCTGAACGCTGGAAAGCCGAAAACAAGGCCGCACTTGAGAGTTCCAACGCGTATGTCGAGCGTAATGGCTTACCGCTGGACACCTACCGACAGTTCTGATGCCAAAATACGACGTGTTCCCCAACCCGTCAGGTGACGGGTATCTTCTGGACATCCAGAGCGATCTGCTGAGCGGGTTGAACACACGCGTCGTCGTGCCCCTGCTTCCCGAAGCGACGGCACCGATCCCAGCCACCCGGCTCAATCCCGTCTTTGATATCCAGGGCAAACCGTTTGTAATGGCGACCCAATTCATGGCTGCGGTTCCGGTGGGCATTCTAAAATCGCCTGTCGACGACCTTGATGACCACTTTGCGCAGATCACCGCCGGCATCGACATGCTAATGCAGGGATTCTGACAAGCTTCTGGCTCTTGGAGAACCAAGAGCCAGGAACATGTTTGACAATGAAAATCAATCGTACAGAACAGCCGCGATCTTTGGATCGTCGATGTTGGATGCGTCGTAGTAGTAGAACCCGGTATCAATCAGGGCAGGAACTTCTTCGCCCTTCATCGCGGCCACGGCAGCCTTGACGGTTTCATACCCGATGCCCACGGGATTCTGAGTGATTGCACCCGCCATCAGCCCGCTTTTGATCGCATCTTTCTGGGCCTTGCCGCTGTCATACCCGATGATGACCAGCCCCTCGGTCCCCAGTTCCTGCACCCCATTCACCACTCCGATGGCCGAGCCCTCGTTGGTGCCGAAGATGCCATTCAGATCGGGATTCGCCGTCAGGATCGCTTTGGTCACCTCGGTCGACTTCAGGTGGTCACCCTGACCGTATTGAACCGTGACAACTTCGATGTCCGGGTATTTTTCGGCAATGCGATTGACGAAGCCGTCGCGCCGGTCGATGCCTGTGCGGCTGGTCTGGTCATGCGCAACAACGGCCACTTTGCCTTTGCCGCCGATCATCTCGGCCATCTTGTCCGCAGCCAGCGCAGCCGCGGCCTGATTGTCTGTTGTTGCCGTAGAAACCGGAATGTCGCTGTCAACTCCACTGTCAAAGGCAATGATCGGAATGCCCTTTTCATCAGCTTGCTTCAACAGAGGAATAGCGGCCTGGCTGTCCAGAGCGGCAAAACCGATGGCCTTGGGGTTATTGGCCAGGGCTGCCGCCAGCATGTCGATCTGACGATCCACCATGGTTTCGTTGTCCGGGCCTTCAAAGGTGATCGTGACACCATATTCCTCGGCGGCCTGTTCCGCGCCGGACTTTACCGCCTGCCAGAACTGGTGCTGAAACCCTTTGGACACCAGCGGAATATATATGTCTTCCGCTGATGACATAGTTGCAGGTATCGAAAGGCTGGCCGCACTCAGGGCTCCCAAAATGAAACGACGTGTTAGCATGTCTTCTCCTCCAGTTGGTCTTCGTTTCTGATTTTGTGACTGTTCAACCTGTCTTCCTGCGCCGCGCCATATCGGCGTAAACGGCCAGAATGATGATCGCGCCGGTGACAACGGTCTGCCATTCCTGCGCCACGGACAGCACCCGCAAACCATTGGTCAGAACTGCCATGATCAGGGCACCGATCAGGGTGCCAAGGATCGTACCGCGCCCACCGGACAGGGACGTGCCCCCGATCACGACTGCAGCGATGGCTTCCAGCTCATAGCCAAGCCCCAGCGCGGGCTGTGCCGAATTCAGGCGCGACGCGATCAGGATACCGCCAATGCCACAGATCCCGCCTGCCAGAGCGTAAATGCGCATCTTCCAAAGATCAGTGTTCACTCCCGAAAGTCGCACCGCCTCTTCGTTTGATCCCAGCGCAAAGGTGTATCTGCCCAGAACCGTTCTTCCCAGAATGTACGAAGCTGCAATGGCAACAAGGAAAAGGATCAGCACGCCATTGGGGATCGGCAAAGCAGGGAAAACCTCTCCGATCAGCGACCCGCGCGAAATCTGGTCAAAGCCCGGCGTGTCATTGAAGTAGATGGGCCGCGTGCCCGAGATCACCAGCGACAACCCTTTTAGGATCAGCATCATACCCAGCGTGGCAATGAAAGGCGGGATTTTCATCTTGGCGACAAAGGTACCCGAACACAGCCCGCAGAACGCACCCGCCACAATCGCTGCCGCAACCCCCAGCAACAGCGGCATACCGAGATAGGTCAGCACGACACCGGCGATGACGGCACAGAACGTCATCAGAGTTCCCACGGACAGGTCGATCCCGCCGGTAATGATGACCAGCGTTGCAGCAACCGCCAGCACCCCATTGACAGATGTCGCCTGCAAAATGGCGATCATGTTCGAGGTTTGCATGAAATTCGGCGACGCGATTGAAAACCCGATCAGCAAGGCAATCAAGCTGGCGAAGGCCAGCAGCTTTTGATAGGCGCCGCTTTCGGAGAGACCCGCCAGCGGGGTTTTCTTTTCGATATCCGTTGCTGAGGTCATTGCGCTGTTCCTGTAACCTGCATCGCCGCCACCCGCTGGGTCGCCAGATGCATGATGTCTTCCTGAGTGGTGTATTTGCCGCCCGCCAGAATGCCGGTCAGTCGGCCTTCGCACATCACTGCAATGCGATGGCTTAGGCGCATGATCTCGGGCAGTTCCGACGAAATCACGATGATCGTCTTGCCCTGCCCGGCCAGTTCTTCCAGCAGCTTGTAGATTTCAGATTTTGCGCCGACATCGATGCCCCGCGTGGGTTCATCGAAAATCAGGATATCGCAATCCCGCAGCAGCCATTTGGCAATGACAACTTTCTGCTGATTGCCGCCGGACAAAAGACGCACCTCCTGCGTGTCCGAAGGCGTGCGAATACCCAACTGTGTGATGTAACCCTTGGCTGTCGTACTGATTTCACCATCGTTCAGAACACCGACACGTCCGGTGAACATATCCATCGAAGCCAAGGCAACATTGTCACGAACACTCATCCCTGTGGCGAGGCCGAAATGCTTGCGATCCTCGGAAAGATAGCCGATGCCCGCCTTGACGGCATCGGATGGTGTCCTGATCGAGACCACCTGCCCATGCACCCGGATTTCTCCGCTATCTTTGGGATCAGCCCCGAAGATTGCCCGCGCAACTTCGGTACGTCCGGCCCCCATCAGCCCGGCAAAGCCCAGGATCTCACCCTTCAGGACCGAAAAGCTGACATCGCGGATTTCGTGACCCCGACACAGCCCGGTCACTTCCAGCGAAACCTCGGCATCGCTCAGATCGGGGGGGACCAGCGGCTCTTCCTTGACTTCGCGACCTACCATCATCGCGATAATCTGGCTGATCGGCGTTGCTGCCGCGTCAACGGTGCCAACGTATTCTCCGTCGCGCATCACCGTAACCCGGTCAGCAATCTGCTTCAGCTCATCCATTTTGTGGCTGATATAGACAATGCCCACGCCTTCGGCCTTCAGGCGGCGGATGATCACGAACAGCTCGGCAATTTCAGCATCGTTCAGGGCCGCGGTCGGTTCATCCATGATCAGAACCCTGGACCGGAAAGACAATGCCTTGGCGATCTCGACCATCTGTTGTTTCGCAATGGTCAGACTGCCGACCTGCGCCCTGGGGTCGAGGCTTAGGTTCATGGACGCAAAAATCTCGGCCGTCTGTGCATTCAACGCGACATCGTTCAG
This sequence comes from Ruegeria sp. HKCCSA071, assembly GCF_017872555.1. Lineage (GTDB taxonomy): Bacteria > Pseudomonadota > Alphaproteobacteria > Rhodobacterales > Rhodobacteraceae > Ruegeria. The sequence continues at coordinate 146,419 of NZ_JAEDOX010000007.1, read as the reverse complement.
CCGCCCAAACCGTTTACGAGGTTCGCGGCCGATAAAGATATTCTGCGCCACCGTCAGATCATTCATCAGGCTCAGTTCCTGATGAATGATGCCGATACCCAAGGCCTGCGCCTCGCGTGGCGAGGTTGGGTTTGCATCACGCCCTTCGATTTGCAGTGTGCCGCCGTCACGCTGATAGATCCCCGAGAGGATTTTCATCAGCGTGCTTTTGCCTGCACCGTTCTCGCCCATCAGCGCGTGAACTTCGCCGGGCACCAGATCGAACTGCACTGATTTCAGCGCATGGACTCCGGGAAAGTGTTTCTCGATCCCCGACATGTCGACCAGTTTTGTCATTTATCCTCCCAAACACCCCTCTCCCCAAGGGGTGGTGCGGCCTACATCACCGCACCGATTTGCCAGGGCACGAATTCGACCCCGCCAAAGCCAAGTTCTTCACTTTTTGTTTGTTCGCCAGATGCGACACGGATCAGCATTTCGAACAGCTCTTCGCCTTTTACCTCGATGCTCACGCCGTCTGTGACGATGTCCCCGCAGTTCAGATCCATGTCTTCCGACATCCGGGCATACATTTCGGAATTGGTTGCCAGCTTGATGCAGGGTGTTGGTTGATATCCCGAAACCGAGCCCCGCCCGGTGGTGAACACGATCAGGTTCGCACCTGATGCCACCTGCCCCGTGACCGAGCATGGGTCAAAACCGGGGCTATCCATGAAAACAAACCCGGTCCTGTCAATTTTCTCGCCAAACTTGTAAACACCACGCAAGGGCGCGGTGCCGCCCTTGGCGACAGCGCCAAGCGATTTCTCGAGAATGGTCGTCAACCCGCCGCGCTTGTTGCCGGGGCTTGGGTTATTGTTCATCTCACCGCCGTTGCGCTGAGTATACCCCTCCCACCAGCGTATGCGTTCGATCAGCTTTTCCCCGACTTCAACGGTCTCGGCCCGCCGGGTCAAAAGATGCTCCGCGCCGTAGATTTCCGAGGTTTCGGACAGGATCGTCGTCCCGCCATGCCGCACAAGCAGATCCGACGCATAACCCAAAGCGGGATTGGCGGTGATCCCGGAATACCCATCCGACCCGCCACATTGCATTCCAACCGTTATCGCACTGATCGGCGCAGGTTCGCGTTCGGCCTTGTTCGCGAGGTCGGCAATCCCGCGCAGTTCGTCCAATCCACGTTCAATGGTACGGCGTGTGCCGCCCTCACTCTGTATGGTCATATAACGCAGCACGCCATCAGGACGGATCGGACGACCCCCAACCAGATCGGCCACCTGCATCACCTCGCACCCCAAACCGATCAGCAGGATACCGGCGAAATTCGGGTGCTGGGAATACCCAGCCAATGTCCGAAACAGTGTGGCATAGCCTTCATCTTTTCCGGACATGCCACACCCTGTGCCATGAACGATCGGGACAATGCCATCCACATTCGGGTACGCGTCCAACAAGCCCCGTTTCTCGGCGGCTTCGGCTATGAACCGCGCCACGGAGCCGGAGCAATTCACCGTTGTCAAAATGCCGATGTAGTTGCGCGTACCGACCCTGCCATCGGCGCGGTGGAAACCCTGGAAGATACGGTCGCCTGAAATCTCGGGCAGTGGCGTGTTCGCGCTTGCATATGCGTAGTCCTGCTGATGCGCCCCCATACCCAGATTATGGACATGAACATGCTCGCCCATGGCGATATCCGCTTTGGCCTGACCTATGATCTGTCCGTAGCGGATCACATTCTCACCTGCCGCAATCGGGACGGTGGCGATCTTGTGCCCGCGCGCGATTTCCGTGGGAAGCTGCAGCGATAGCCCGTCCGGTTGCGCGCCGGCCTTCAGGTCGCGCAACGCGATGATCACGTTGTCATCCGGGTTCAACCGGATTGTGTCACGGGCCGGGCCGCCTGGGGTTTTGTTCTTGGAAACTGGGTGCATGGAATCCCCGCTTGTTCGCCACAGAGCTACGGGGATAATCTGCTGTTGTCAACTAGCATGTTAGTATGATAGTTCTGATTTATGAACCACCCATACGACATTGACGCTACCCGCCTGCCCGACATTTCAACATTTGAGGGGTCGCTCGCGCAGCGCGTTTACCAATCCATCAAACAGGCGATCCTGGCATTGGATTTCCCCCCCGGCGCTAACCTTCGGAAGGCGCCGATCTGCGCTCAGTTGGGTGTGTCCCGCGCACCTGTCGCGGACGCCATAACTAGGCTTGCCGCCGAAGGGCTGGTGGATGTGGTGCCGCAATCGGGTACACGCGTGTCCTATTTCTCGATGGATGAAATTCGCGAAGGGGCCTTTCTGCGAGAGGCCCTGGAGCTGGCAACAGTGGCCAAGGTAGCGCGTGACCTGACCGAAGATCAGCGCAAAAAGCTGAGCCGCAATGTGCGCCTGCAAGAGCTGTTGATCGAAGATGAAGACATTGCCGGGTTCTATCACGCAGATGAGGAATTCCACGCCCTGTTGATGGCATTCACCGGGATGCTTCGCCTCCCGGACGTGGCACAGACCGTGTCGTTACAGGTCAGCCGCGCGCGGATGTTGCTGTTGCCGACACCCGGCCGCATCGCGGAAACACTTGCCGAACACCGGGCGATATTCGACGCCATCAGCGCCCATGACGAACGTGCGGCACAAGACGCCATGCGCCATCACCTTGGGCAACTGATGCCTCGGATCGAACGGCTGCAACAGGAAAGACCGCAACTGTTCAATTTAAACCCCCAAAACACCCGAGAGGCAGGATGAGCGTTTCGCAAACCGCCCTTCTGAACAACAGGACGTCCCGGCCTGTACCGCTGACCCGTATGGGGTTTGGCGGCGCGCCCTTGGGCAATCTTTATCGCAAAGTCTCGGAAGCTGATGCGCAGGCTGCTTTGCAATCCGCATTTGACTCGGGCATCCGGTTTTTTGACACCGCGCCGCAATACGGGTTGGGGCGGTCCGAGTATCGCTTTGGCGAAGCGATCAGGCGGTTTGGGCGTGAGAACATCAAGCTATCAACCAAAATCGGTCGTCTGCTGCTGGATTGCGAACCACATGAGGTGACGCCCGAAGCGTTTGTGGACGTTCCGCAGAAACGCATTGTGTTCGACTATACCTATGACGGCGTCATGCGGTCATACGAGGCAAGCCGAGACCGGATCGGTGTTGCCAATGCAGACATTCTTCTGGTGCATGACGTCTGCGCTTTCAGTCAGGGCAGTCAGGAAATGTCAGACGCCAAAGTGCGCGAGTTGTTCGATGGCGGCGGCTACAAAGCGCTGGTTGAACTGCGCGATGCCGGTGAAATCGCCGCGATTGGCGCGGGCGTAAACGAATGGCAGGTTTGCGAAAAACTGCTGGGCCTTGGCGATTTCGACGGGTTCCTGCTGGCAGGTCGGTATACGCTTTTGGAGCAGGAAGCCTTGAACAGTTTTCTGCCGCTTTGCGAAAAGCGTGATGTGGGTATCATTCTGGGCGGGCCGTATAACTCGGGCATCCTCGCTGCCGGAGCGGTGCCAGGGGCCAAGTATAACTATTCCGATGCGCCTGAGGATATTCTTGAACGGGTGCGCAGGATCGAAGCCGTCTGTGCGGCCCATGACACACCGTTGATCGCAGCCGCGCTGCAATTTGTTCTGGGACACCCCGCCGTGAAAACGGTTGTTCCGGGCGCTGTTAACGCGGTCGAGGTTCAAGCCAATGTCGCCCTAATGGAACGGACCATCCCCGCCCAGCTTTGGTCAGACCTGCGGACCGAAGGCCTGATCCGGCCAGATGCCCCCTTGCCCAAGGAATCTGTCAATGTTGCGTAACCTCGACCCGCTGTTGTCACCTGAGTTGCTGTATGCCCTGCGTGCCATGGGCCATGGCGATGACATCGTTATTGCAGATGCCAATTTCCCGGGCTCCAGCCTTGGGCCTGACTGTATCCGTGCGGATGGTTCAATGGCAAGCGACCTGCTTGGCGCCGTTTTGTCTGTCATGCCGCTGGATACATTCGTGCCCGACCCCGCGCTGACCATGCAGGTTGTCGGTGATCCCGAAGCCGTGCCCGAGGCCGTCGCAGATTTCCAAAAGATCATCGACGCGCAGGCTGACAACCCCGCACAAATTCAGGGTCTGGATCGGTTCGCCTTCTACCAACGCGCGGCATCAGCATTTGCCATCATTCAGACCGGCGAGCGCAGGCTGTACGGTAACATCATCCTGAAGAAAGGCGTGATCGCATGAAGATCGACGCCCATCAGCATTTTTGGGCACTGGCGCGTGGTGACTATGGGTGGCTGACACCGGACTTGAGCCAGATTTACCGGGACTTCGGGCCAGATGATCTTGCGCCATTGTTGCAAGCACAGGGCATCGACGGGACAATTCTGGTTCAGGCAGCGCCGACCGTCGCCGAGACGGAGTACCTGTTGTCCCTGGCGGACAAAACACCCTTTATCAAAGGTGTGGTTGGCTGGGTCGATTTTGACGCTCCGGATGCGAGCGCGCAAATCGCCAAGCTTGCCGCTCATCCCGCTTTGGTTGGTCTGCGGCCAATGATTCAGGATATCGCTGATCCGAACTGGATGCTCGGCGCGGCATTGACGCCTGCCTTTGAGGCCATCCAGTCTAACGATCTGACTTTTGATGCTCTCACCCTGCCCCAACACCTGGGGCCGTTGCGTCAACTTCTGGCGCGGCACCCGGACATGCGGGTTGTGATTGACCATGGCTCGAAACCTCTGATCCGTGACGGCGTACTTGGCGGATGGGCCGAAGACATGGCCGCCATCGCGCAGGGCACCAACGCGTTCTGCAAACTGTCCGGTTTTGTCACCGAAGCTGCGCCTGACTGGACGGTTCGGGACCTGTACCCCTATGTGGATCACCTACTGAACACGTTCGGGCCATCGCGGTTGATCTGGGGCAGCGACTGGCCGGTCTGCACATTGGCAGGCAGCTATGAACGCTGGATAGATGCAACCGATGAACTGCTAAGCGAACTTTCCACCAATGACCGTGCGGCCATCCTCGGAGGGAATGCGGCCAAGGCTTATCACGTCAGGATTTGACGGTGCTGCACCGAACCCCAAATACGCACTGCTTTGGGCCCGCTGATCCAGCCAAATGTTATCCCTGAGACGCGAACAACAGGGCAGTTATCCCCAACACACTACCCGGTTTCGGGAAATCATGAGGACCAGAATGACATCCCATCAGCCTTCTGACCGACTAAAAGGCAAAACCGCATTCATCAGCGCGGCTGGACAGGGTATCGGACGTGCCACGGCCGAACTGTTCGCAGCCGAAGGCGCGCATGTCTTTGCCAGCGACATCAACGAAACCACTTTGGCCGAGCTTTCGGAGATCGACAGGATCTCTCCGATCCATCTCGACGTGACAGACGCGCATGCCGTGAAACGTGCCGTGGCTGAATTGCCACCGCTGGATATCCTGTTCAATTGCGCGGGTTACGTGGCAAACGGGACCATTCTTGAGTGCGAAGAGGACGACTGGGATTTCAGTTTCGATCTTAATGTGAAGGCCATGTATCGCCTGATCCGTCTGACCCTGCCCGCGATGTTAAGAAACGGCGGAGGATCGATCATCAATATGTCCTCGGTCGCCTCGTCGATGAAGGGCGTTCCAAACCGATTTGTATATTGCGCATCAAAGGCTGCCGTAATTGGCCTGACCAAGTCGATCGCCGCCGATTTCGTCACGCAGGGCATCCGGTGCAATGCTATCTGCCCCGGCACCGTTGACAGCCCCAGCCTGCACGAGCGTTTGAGGGCGACGGGCGACTACGAAAAAGCGATGACGGATTTCATCGCCCGCCAGCCGATGGGGCGCATCGGGACCGCGGATGAGATTGCTGATCTGGCGCTCTACCTTGCGAGTGACAGCAGCGCATTTACCACAGGTCAGCCCTTTGCCATTGATGGCGGATGGGCGATTTAAGCTGAAAAGGATCACAATATGAAACTACTGCGGTTTGGCGCCTTTGGTGCCGAAAAGCCCGGGCTGCTGCACGACGATGGCACAATTCGCGACCTGTCAGGCGTCATCGACGATATATCGGGTGATGTTCTCAGCGACGAAGGGTTGGCGCGACTGCGCACGCTGGATCCACAGGATTTGCCGATTGTTGAAGGCAACACCCGTTTAGGGGCGTGTGTCGGCCATGTGGGCAAGTTCATTTGCATCGGCCTGAACTATGCCGACCACGCGGCAGAAAGCGGTATGGAATTGCCGCAGGAACCTGTGATCTTTTTCAAGGCGACATCGGCCATTATCGGTCCGAACGACACGGTGGAAATCCCGCGGGGGTCCGTCAAGACCGACTGGGAGGTCGAGTTGGGCGTGGTGATCGGCAAGGAAGCAAAATACATCTCCGAGGCCGAAGCTATGGATCACGTCGCAGGTTATTGTGTGGTCAATGACCTGTCAGAACGTGATTTTCAGCTTCACCGCTCGGGGCAGTGGGTCAAGGGCAAGTCGGCAGACACATTCGGCCCCATTGGTCCATGGCTGGTGACGCGGGACGAGATTGCAGATCCACAGAATCTACCGATGTATCTTGAGGTCAACGGCCACCGTTATCAGGACGGCTCGACCCGGACGATGCATTTCGGGGTGGCAACTGTGATCTCACACCTGTCGCAATTCATGTCCCTGCAGCCGGGCGATGTGATCTCGACCGGAACTCCGCCGGGCGTGGGCATGGGGCAAAACCCGCAAGTCTATCTGAAACCCGGCGACACGATGGAGCTGGGCATCGAAGGTCTGGGCATTCAAAAACAGAATGTGATCGCGGGATAATCGGGCGCTACCAGATGTCTGCCCAAACACAAAATCAGGCGAGGTTTCCCTCGCCTGAAAATTTTTGACTTAGGCTACCAGATCGAACCGGTCGTTGTTCATGATCTTGGTCCAGGCCGCCACGAAGTCGCGCACGAACTTCTGGGCATTATCGTCCTGGGCGTAGACCTCGGCGTAACCACGCAGGATCGAGTTCGAGCCGAAAACCAGATCCGCGCTGGTTGCGGTGAACCTGACCTCACCCGAGGCACGATCACGCAGCTCATATGTGCCACCGTCAACCGGGTGCCAGCTAAGCGACATATCCGTCAGGTTGACGAAGAAGTCGGTGGTCAACTGACCCACGCGATCCGTGAAGACCCCGTGCGCCGATCCGCCGTGATTGGCACCCAGCACACGCAGGCCACCAACCAGAACCGTCATTTCCGCAGCGGTCAGACCCAGCAGTTGCGCACGGTCCAGCATCATCGCCTCGGGTGATACCGCGTATTCCTTCAGCTGCCAGTTTCTGAACCCGTCCGCCAGCGGCTCCAGCACCGAGAAGCTGTCCGCATCGGTCTGCTCATCTGTTGCGTCGCCGCGACCAGCCGAGAACGGAACCGTCATGTCAAAGCCTGCGGCTTTGATCGACTGTTCCAGACCGACGTTACCCGCCAGAACGATTACGTCGGCGATCGAGGCCCCGGTTTCCGCTGCAATCGGCTCCAGAACGCCCAGCACTTTTGCCAGACGCTCGGGCTCGTTCCCTGCCCAGTCTTTCTGAGGTGCCAGACGGATACGCGCACCGTTTGCGCCGCCGCGTTTGTCCGAGCCACGGAAGGTACGGGCGCTGTCCCATGCGGTGGTGATCATCTCGACCGCGGTCAGACCACTGTCGGCGATCTTTGCCTTGACGGCATCGACGTCATACCCGGTCGAACCGGCAGGGATAGGGTCCTGCCAGATCAGCTCTTCTGTCGGGACGTCTGGGCCATAGTAATTGACGCGTGGCCCCATGTCGCGGTGGGTCAGCTTGAACCACGCGCGGGCAAAGGTGTCAGCAAAGTAATCCGGGTCGGCCATGAACTTCTGACAGATCGCGTTGTATGTCGGATCGATCTTCATTGCCATGTCCGCATCGGTCATCATCGGCATACGGCGAATAGAAGGATCGGTCGGGTCGACCGGCTTTTCATCTTCCGGCATGTCGACAGGCTGCCACTGGTTGGCACCCGCGGGCGATTTTCCCAATTCCCACTCATATCCGAACAGGTAATCGAAAAAGCCCATGTCGAATTTGGTCGGGTTTTTCGTCCACGCACCCTCGATACCAGACGTGAATGCGTTGGTTGCCTTGCCGTTCTGATCGGGGTTGTCCCATCCCAGACCCTGACCGGAGACCGGGCAGGCTTCGGGTTCGGCGCCGATATGATCGCCCGCCATCGCGCCATGCGCTTTGCCGACTGTGTGACCACCACAGGTCAGCGCCGCCGTCTCTTCGTCGTTCATTGCCATGCGGGCAAAGGTTTCACGGATGTGCAGCGCTGTTTTCGCCGGGTCCGGGTTACCGTTCACGCCTTCGGGGTTCACATAAATCAGGCCCATATGCACCGCACCCAGAGGGTTTTCCAGCGTGCCGGGGGTTTCCAAATCGCCATAACGGTTCTCGGACGGTGCCAGCCACTGATTTTCAGAACCCCAGTAAACATCTTTTTCGGGGCCCCAGATGTCTTCGCGACCAAAGCCAAAGCCAAAGGTCTTCAGACCCATGGATTCATAGGCCACCGTCCCTGACAGAACAATCAGGTCTGCCCAGGACAGCGCATTGCCGTATTTCTTTTTCACCGGCCACAGCAGACGGCGGGCTTTATCCAGGCTTGCATTGTCCGGCCATGAGTTCAGCGGCGCGAACCGGATGTTGCCCGAACCAGCGCCGCCGCGACCATCCCCCAAGCGGTACGACCCGGCAGAGTGCCACGCCAGTCGGATCATCAGACCGCCATAATGGCCCCAATCGGCAGGCCACCAGTCCTGACTGTCGGTCAGCAACGCTTCGACATCGGCGCGGACAGCGCTGAAATCCAGCCCTTTGACGGCTTCGCGGTGGTTGTAATCCGTGTCCATCGGGTTGGTGCGCGTGTCATGCTGGCTCAGAATGTCCAGGTTCAGCGCATCCGGCCACCATTTGGTGACAGAGTTGCCCGTACCCGTGTTGCCGCCATGCAAGACTGGGCAGCCGCCGGATTGGTGATTGTGGGGATTACCGTCCATTGTAAATCTCCTGAGTATTTACCGAGGGGTTCAGATGTCTTGACTCGTACCTTACGGTTTCGATAATTGGAAATTTGTAATTACTATCGTTGCGATTAGTTTTTCCTATGAAGTCACTCACACTTAAACACCTGCGCTACTTCGAAGCACTTGCCACCCACGGCCACTTTGGAAAGGCGGCGGCGGCCAGCGCGATATCGCAGCCCGCGCTTTCCATACAAATCAAAGAGCTGGAGGCCATCATGGGTGGACCCTTGGTCGAACGCGCAGCGCGCGAGACGCGCCTGACCGCGCTTGGCGAAGATGTCCTAAAACATGGCCGCGAAATCCTGACACGGGTCGAGGATTTGAGGAATCTTGTGCAATCTTCCGCCGGTCCCTTGTCGGGTCGCATCAGAATCGGGGTCATCCCCACGGTCGCGCCTTACTTGCTGCCATCAATCATCAAGGCACTGTCGCAACGATTCCCACAGCTGACGATCGAGCCCAAAGAGACCATCACCCAAACCCTGATCGGCGAAATATTGGACTCCAGGCTGGATTTTGCTGTTGTCGCTTTGCCTGTCTCGGAACCCAGCCTTCGGGAATTTTCGTTGTTCAACGAAGACTTTCTGCTGGTTCGCCCGGCGCGGGACGCAGGGTTGCCAATGCCAAGTTCGTCACAGCTCAGAACGATGCGGCTGCTGTTGCTGGAAGAAGGGCACTGTTTCAGGGATCAGGCGCTTTCCTTCTGTTCGATCCGCAACATCGAACCGCAGCACATTATGGAGGGCAGTTCTCTGTCCACACTGGTGCAGATGGTCGGGGCGGGCATCGGTGTAACGCTGATACCAGAAATGGCCGTGGGGCTGGAAACCCGGTCTGCCGATGTGTCCATCGCCCGCTTTCAGGACACCCCACCAACCCGAACCATCGGCCTGATCTGGCGAAAGACCAACCCGCTGGGCGAAAACCTTCTGAAAATCGGTGCAATTATTCGCAAAACCGCAGAAGAAAACGCGGGAGGCATGGGGCAAATGAAACCGGAACCAAACGCCTGATCACAACCCGCTTTAATGCTATGCGCGGCAATTACCCGGAAAACACATCATAAGCCTTCAGCGCTTTGGCGCTGTAGGCGTAAGACGGACCGCCCCCCATATAGGTCGCCATCGCCAATGCCTCGCACACCTCGTCTCGGGTGGCACCCAGCCGGACAAGGGAACGCACGTGAAACCCTATGCAGCTGTCGCAGCGGGTCGCAATGGCGATGCCAAGGGCCATGAATTCCTTGGTCTTCTCACTCAGTGCGCCATTGGTCTTGGCGGCCTTGCCCATGATGCCAAAGCCGCGCACGGTTTCGGGCACTTCCTTCGAAAAAGTTCCGATATTGGCCTCGGTCTCGGCCATGAAAGCTTTCCAGTCCATATCCATTCTCCTTATCCGCGCTCGTCCGCGCCCATGCGACGCTCCAGCCAGCGCACACCCGCACTGATGATCAGAACCAGGATCAGGTATTCAAAGACCAGCAGGGTATATATTTCCAGCGGGCGGTATTCCGTGACCACCAGCTCATTCGCGCGCCGGGTCAGTTCCTGCATCCCGATGACGCTGGCGAATGCGCTCATCTTGACGATGTAGATGAACTGGTTTGCCAAGGGCGGCAGAATGCGCCGGATTGCCTGCGGCAGGATCACGTAACGCATGGTCTGCACATAGTTCAGCCCGATGGTCTGCGCCGCTTCGCTTTGACCACGCGCGATGGATTGGATGCCTGCGCGGTAAATCTCGGCAGTGAAGGCGCTGTCAGAAATCGCCAATGTGATGATCGCACCCCAAAAGGGATCGATGGGGACATTCATGCCCATCGACTTGAACACGATGGGCAAGCCATAAAAGACCCAGAACAGCATCGGCAGCAGAGGAATTGCGCGAATAAATTCAACGTAAACACGGTTAACCAGCCGCCAGCCGCGTTTCTCGGACAACCCCGGCAGGGCCACCAACAATCCGATGACGATCGACATCGCCGCTGCGATCAGTGAAATCTGGATCGTCGCCCCCATCCCCGAGATCAGAAATTTCACATTGACCCAACCCGATGCTGTGGTCGGGTCGATCACATACCAACCCCAGGTCTGGGAAGACGAACAGCCTGCCAGCAGCAGCAAAGGTACAATTAGTAGAAGTTTTTTCATCGGCCCCTCTCAGTGCTGCAGTATCTGAGACAGGAATTTGCGACAGCGGTCAGACTGAGGGTTGGTGAAGAAATGTTCCGGCTTGCCTTCTTCGACGATTTCACCAGCATCCATGAAGATCATCTTGTCAGCCACTTTGCGGGCAAACCCCATCTCGTGGGTCACGACCACCATGGTCATGCCCTCATTCGCCAGTTCAACCATAACTTCCAACACTTCCGAGATCATCTCGGGGTCCAGCGCCGACGTGGGTTCATCGAACAGCAGCACGCGCGGTTCCATGCATAAGGATCGTGCAATCGCCACACGTTGCTGCTGACCTCCGGACAACTGCATGGGCTTTTTGTCCGCCTGATCGGGAATATGTACACGATCCAGATAATGGCGCGCTTTTTCTTCCGCGTCCTTCCGGCTCAGGCCGCGCGCTTTGATCGGACCCAAAGTCAGGTTTTCCAAAACGGTCAAATGCGGAAACAGATTGAATTGCTGGAAGACCATCCCGACATCGGACCGGATGGTTGCCGTTGACTCTGCGTCATCCGTCAGGTCAACCCCATCTAACCGAATGATACCTTTCTGGTGTTTTTCCAACCGGTTGATACATCGAACGACGGTGGATTTGCCTGACCCTGAAGGCCCGCAAATCACCACCTTTTCGCCGCTGCTGACCGTCAGGTTAATGTCCTTGAGAACATGAAACGTGTCATACCACTTATTCACGCCCACAAGCTCGATTGCAGCGCCTGGCATATGCTGAACTGCCCCCGTTTTTGCCCCATTGTAATATTTTCTTGAGGTTATCTTTCCCTTTGGACTGAAATCAATGAGGATTGCAATCACAAGGTCGTAACGCCACCAACGGGAGATACCTATGAGCGTTTTTTGGAAAGCCGCGGCGGTCGCCGTGTTGGGGCTTGTATTGTCAGGTTCCGCACAGGCGCAATCTGCGCTGAACGAGGTGCTGGATTCCGGCGTGCTCAAGGTTGGGACCACAGGTGACTGGAACCCTATGACACTGCGCGACCCGGCAACCAACAGCTACAAAGGATACGACATCGACATCATGAATGCATTGGCCGCCGATCTTGGGGTTGAGGTCGAATTTGTCCCCACGGACTGGAAAACACTGGTCAACGGTGTGGTGGCAGGCAAGTACCACCTGACCGGGTCTGCATCGATTTCACCACCGCGCATGAAAGTTGCCGGTTTTTCCGACAGCTATATCTCGGTGGAACTCTTCCCCTACACCACCAAGGACAAGGCCGACAAGTTCGACGGGTATGACTCGATCAATCAGGCTGGTGTGAAGGTCGCGACGACTTTGGGCACCACATTCGAAAAACGGGTCCGTGAATGGTTCCCAAACGCCGAGATCAAGGTGGTCGAGGCCCCGGCCCGCGGGTATCAGGAAGTAATCGCCGGTCGTGCTGATGTATTCATAACGTCGAACATCGAGGGCTCGACCCTTGAGGAGAAGTTTCCTGTTATCCGCGTGAAAAACGCCGGTCCCCGGTCACCTTCGCCGATTGCGATGATCCTGCCACAAGGCGATCAGATCTGGATCAACTATGTGAACAACTGGATCGAAGTAAAAAGAGCGGAAGGCTTTTTTGAAGCAAACCGCGAGAAATGGGGGCTCTGACGCCATCAAGGATATGCAATTTTCCAAACGCCCGGTGCCTTGGCCCGGGCGTTTTCGTCTGCCATCTGGTTCTTCAGAAAAGAGGATGCAGACACGCGACCTGATGGGTTTCATCATCCAGTTCAGGCAATGTTTGCCTGCACTGATCAGTCACAAGCCAGCATCGTTGCGCAAAAGCGCACCCTTTCGGGATGTTCATGGGTGACGGCAACTCGCCTTCCAGCTTGATCCGTTCTTTGCGGGCATCCGGGTCGGCGCGGGGCGTCGTGGACAGCAACGCCTTGGAGTACGGATGTCGGGGTGCCGCGAACAGCTGCTCTTTCGGGCCTTTTTCAACCGCGCGCCCCAGATACATAACAATCACATCATCGGCGAAATGCCGGACAACCGACAAGTCATGTGAAATGAACAGGTAGGCCAGGTTCAGCCGCTCCTGCAGATCGACCAGCAGGTTCAGGATCTGCGATTGAATCGAAACATCCAGCGCCGAAACAGGTTCATCCAGAACCAGCACCTTGGGGTCCAGCATAAGCGCCCTTGCAATAGCGATCCGCTGGCGTTGCCCACCCGAGAACATATGCGGATAGCGGTCATAATGTTCGGGGCGCAGGCCTACCATCTCGATCATCTTGCGTGCCTGCGTTTCACGGTCGGCGGCCGTCATCTGTGGCCGGTTGATGATCAGCGGTTCTTGCAGGATCTGGCCGATGCGCTGACGCGGATTCAACGAGCTATATGGGTCTTGAAAGACGATCTGCACCGTCTCTCGCATCTTGCTCCATTGCGAAGGGATGATGTCGACCCCGTTGATCGTCAGGCTGCCCGAGGTTGGTTCTTCGATCATTGTGATCAGTCTGGCCAGCGTAGACTTGCCACAGCCTGACTCTCCGACAATGGCAAGTGTTTTTCCCGGTTGCAGGTCGAAATCCACCCCCGACAGCGCCTTTACGGTTGCAGGTTTGGACAACAACCCGCCCTTGACCGTGTAAAACCGGGCCAGGTCTTTGGCCTGAACGATAGGTGTAGTCATACCAGCTCTCCGGCGGCAATCTTTTCAACATGGTGACAGCGCGCCTTGCCAAATCCCTCGGCATGAGGGGTCGGCGGGGTCTGGGCGCAGGTCGCGTCGGCAAAGCGGCACCGTGGGCTGAAAAGGCATCCTTTTGGCCGGTCGAATTGCCCCGGAACAACACCTGGTATCGTCGGCAGAATCTTGGACGTCGCCCGTTCCGGCAAAGCACTGAGCAGAGCCGTGGTATAGGGATGACGGGGAGTTCGGAACAAATCCCTGACAGGCTGTTCTTCAACCTTTTGCCCGGCATATTGCACCTGAACCCGCTCGGCGGTTTCCGCAACAACACCCATGTCATGGGTGATCAGAACAAGGCCCATGTCATGCTCATCACGCAACCGGATCAGCAGATCCAGAATCTGCGCCTGAATGGTCACGTCCAGTGCCGTGGTCGGTTCATCCGCGATCAGCAGCTTGGGCTTGCAGGCAATGGCCATCGCGATCACAACCCGTTGGTTCATGCCCCCTGACATCTGATGCGGAAAGGTATTCAGGCGGCTTTCAGGCGCGGGAATGCCAACCTGATCGAACAATTCGACCGCACGCTCGTGACGCTCTTTTCGGTTCAGGCCAAGGTGGATGCGCAATGCCTCTTTGATCTGGAACCCGACAGTAAAACAGGGGTTCAGCGAAGACATCGGCTCCTGAAAGATCATCGCCATGTCCTTGCCTATGATCTTGCGCCGTTCACGGGCCGAGATACCGGACAGGTCACGGCCTTCAAAGCTCATCTCATCGGCGGTGATCGTGGCGGTCCAGGGCAGCAAGCCCATCAGTGCCAGCATCGACACAGACTTGCCCGAACCGCTTTCGCCAACGATGGCCAGCAATTCGCCTTTGTCGACCGACAGATCGACACCGTCCACGGCGCGGAAACTGCCCGAAGATGTGGCGAATTCGACAGTCAGGTTACGGATCTGCAAAAGGCTCATGCGATCAGCTCCGTTTCAGTTTCGGGTCCAGCGCATCGCGCAACCCGTCGCCCATCAGGTTGATGGCAAGCACGGTGACCAGAATTGCGAGACCGGGGAAGGTGACAACCCACCATGCGCGCAGGATGAACTCGCGCGCTTCAGCCAGCATGGTGCCCCATTCCGGCGTGGGGGGCTGCGCGCCCATGCCCAGAAACCCAAGGGCCGCCGCGTCCAGAATGGCAGTGGAAAAAGACAGGGCCGCCTGAACGATGATTGGCGCCAGGCAATTGGGCAACACCGTGATGAACATCAGGCGTGACTTGCCCGCACCAGCCACACGGGCCGAGGTTACATAGTCTTTCTGCCGTTCCGCCAGAACCGACGCTCGGGTCAGGCGCACGTAATGCGGCTGAAACACGATGGCGATGGCGATCATCGCGTTGGTCAGTGATGGGCCCAGAATGGCGACCAGAACAAGGGCAAGCAGCAAAGACGGGAAAGCCAGGACGATGTCCATCACCCGCATGATCAATGTATCAACCCATTTGGGCGCAAAACCCGACAGAAGGCCGACCATTACGCCACCCGTTACGGCAACACAGACCACAACGATCCCCACAAAGAAGGAATAGCGTGACCCCATGATCAGCCGCGACAGCATATCCCTGCCCAAAGGATCGGTACCCAACGGAAAGGCCCAGCTTCCGCCTTCCTGCCAGGCAGGGGGTTGCAGGATATGGTCCCGGAATTGTTCGGTCGGATCGTAGGGGGCCAGCAAAGGGGCAAAGGCCGCACAGAACACAAAACCTGCAAAGACCCACAACCCAATCACGGCACCGCGGTTTTCGCTGAAGTAATACCAGAACTCTCGCAGTGCGCTGGGACGATTTTCAGTTACGGGCTGGGTCGACGAAAGCTCGGTCATCATCGTCTCCGGATTTTTGGGTTGATGATGCCGTACAGGACATCGACCAGCAGGTTCACCAGCATCACGATCACCGCGATCATCAGCAAACCCCCTTGCACCACCGGGTAATCCCTGCGGAAAATACTGTCGACCATCCACTTGCCGATGCCCGGCCAGCTGAAGATGGTTTCGGTAAGAATTGCCCCCGCCAACAATGAACCGACCGACAATCCAATAACCGTGACAACAGGGATCAGCGCGTTACGTAGCGCATGCAGCCCGTTGATACGCGTGGGCGACAGCCCTTTGGCACGCGCAGTGCGGATATAATCCTCACCCAGAACCTCCAGCATCGCCGACCGGGTCTGTCGCGCAATCACGGCCAGCGGAACGGTTCCCAGCACAATTGTCGGTAGGATCAGATGACGAACAGCCGACGCGAATGCGCCTTCCTGCCCGGACAAAAGACTGTCGATCAGCATAAAGCCAGTGACATTTGGAAAGTAATAAAGCAGGTCGATCCGGCCCGAGACCGGCGTCCAGCCAAGATTGCCCGAGAACACGATGATCAGCAGCAGCGCCCACCAGAAGATCGGCATCGAATATCCGACCAATGCCGAAGACATCAGCGCCCTGTCAAAAAACTTCCCCCGATTCACCGCCGCAATCACCCCGGCAGGCAGACCCAATGCGATGGCGAATATCATGGCGCAGAGCGAAAGTTCCATTGTCGCGGGGAACAGCGAAAAGAACTCCTCCCAGACCGGTTTTTTGGTGACAAAGCTTTCGCCAAGATCGCCCTGCAAAACCCCGGCAAGGTATTCCCAGTATTGCTGCAACACCGGTTTGTCGAAACCCAACTTTTCTACCATTTCCTGATAGCGTTCTTCAGTCATACCGCGCTCGCCAGCCATGACGATGATCGGATCACCCGGTAGCACCCGGATGAACATGAATGAGATCAACGTCACGCCCAGAAAGGTCGGGACGAACAGGCCAATGCGGGTGAGTAAGTAACCAAACATCAGCGACCTATGATTGTAAGCTCTTTGGGAAAATGGGTCAGCGACCGGCAACCATCCGCAGTGACAAGCACGTCATCTTCGATGCGAACGCCAAAACTGTCGAGCGCATACAGACCTGGTTCATTGGTCCAGACCATACCCGGCAGGATTTTCTGATGATTCCCACGCATGATATATGGTGCCTCGTGCACATCCCGGCCCAGCCCGTGACCTGTTTTGGTGCGAATACGATCCGCAAATGGCGAGGCTTCGAGCACGCTTGTGACCGCATCGTCGATGTCATGGGCCGTAACACCCGGGCGGCAGGCTTCGAACCCGATTTTGTTGGCGCGCAGAACAGTATCATAGACTTCCCTGCCCTCGTCCGACACGTCCTGAACAAAGAAGGTTCGCGTGATGTCGGCGGCGAAACCATCTTTGCGGGCACCGAAATCGAACAGTAAAGCGTCGCCTGTCCTGATCTGGTAGTCGTTGCGCGCTTTCCCATGCGGCCGTGCCGAGTTGTCGCCAGCCGCCACGATGGGCGAAAACGCCAGAGACTCGGCCCCTTCTGCAAAAAGCGCCTGTATCAAGGCCTGTTCGACCTGTTTTTCGGTCTGGCCGACACGCACATCTGCAATCACACGCACCAACGCGCGTTCCGAGATATCGATGGCCGCCTGCAACGCAGCAATGTCTTCATCGGTCTTGATGCTGCGCAGGCCCGAGATTTCGCGTTCACCGTCGACGATCCTCAAGTCCGGCAAAGCAAGGGTAAATGCGGCAGAGACAAAAACCCGCATCACCTGACCTTCCACCGCCAGCGAGCGGATCGGGATATGCGCGGCCAATGCGGTAAACGCATCGTCATAACCGGTCTGATCGCGCCAATCGAAAACAGCGCCCTCGAACCCGACAAGACCCCATGAGGCCAGTTCCAGATTGGGCACAATCGCCGCGGCCTGTCCCTCAGCCGGGACAACGACCACGAAGGGCCGTTCGTGGCTCATGAAAGCTTTTCCCAAAGCGCGTGTGAAATTCGGGCCAGGTACAAGAGCTACAGCGTCGACCGACATGTCCCGTGCCAGTTGACGATATTCGGACAGATCCGGCATTCAGGCCGACCTCCTCAATAAAAAGCCGGAGCCGCCAAACAGGCAGCTCCGGTGAGTGAGTGGTGGCTTACTCGACGCTCACACCATAGAAGATGTGGCCGCCCAGCGGGTGCACTTTGTAGCCTTGCACCTTGTTGCTCATCGGCATGAATACAACCGAGTGAGCAATGGTTGCCCATGGGGCCTGCTCTTTGAACACGACCTGCGCTTCTTCATACAGCTTGGTCCGCTCTGCCTGATCGGTGCTTTGCTTGGCTTTCAGGATCAGATCCTCGAACGGCTGGTGGCACCATTGCGCACGGTTTGATGCCTCGACACCGTCGCAGCCCAGCAGAACGGCCAGGAAGTTGTCCGGATCGCCGTTATCACCGGTCCAGCCCAGCAAAACAGCACCATCGCGGTTCAGTTCTTTCGAGCGTGACAGGTATTCGCCCCATTCGTACGAGACAATTTCGACGCCCACACCAACCTTGGCAAAATCAGCCTGGATCAGCTCGGCCATGCGGCGGGCATTGGGGTTGTAGGGGCGCTGAACCGGCATCGCCCAGATCTTCATCGACAGGTCTGTGACACCTTCGGCATCAAGCATAGCCTTGGCCGCTTCGGGATCGTATGGATCGTCCACGATAGCGTCGTTATAGCTCCACATGGTTGGCGGGATCGGGTTCTTGGCAGCCTGGCCTGAACCCTGGAAAACCACGTCGATGATCGCCTGCTTGTCGATCGCCATGTTCAGCGCTTTGCGAACCTTGGGGTTGTCGAACGGCGCCATCGTGGTGTTGTAAGCCAGATACCCGACGTTCAGCCCTTCCTGCTCCATCATGTTGATGTCTGCATCATCCTTCATCGCCTGAATGTCAGCCGGGTTCGGGTAAGGCATCACATGGCACTCGCCAGCTTTCAGCTTCTGAAAGCGAACAGACGCGTCCGGCGTAATGGCAAAGATCAGGTTTTCGACCTGCGCCGGTTCTTTCCAATAATCGCCATTAGCCGCATAGCGGATCACCGCGTCTTTCTGGTAGGCCACGAACGAGAAAGGCCCGGTCCCGATGGGCGCGGTATTCAGTTTTTCAGGCGTGCCGGCAGCCAGCATAGCGTCGCCATATTCGGCTGACATGATCGATGCAAAGTCCATCGCCATATTCGCAACAAAGGGCGCCTCTGGCTTGGACAGGGTGAATTTCACCGTGTAGTCATCAATCTTTTCGATAGAAGAGACCAGATCCGGCATCCCCATGCCCTGGAAGTATTCCCACGTGCCGCCAGACACTTGGTTATAGGGGTGGTTCTCGTCCTTTTGGCGCATGAACGAGAAGATTACGTCATCGGCATTGAAGTCGCGGGTCGGGGTGAATTCGTCATTCGAATGGAATTTGACACCCTGGCGCAGCTTGAACGTGTATTCCAGGCCATCATCACTGGCCTCGACACTTTCAGCCAAGCCGGGGATCACATTGGTCGTACCGGTTTCGAATTCCAGCAACCGGTTATAAATAGGATGCGATGAGGCATCAAAGGTTGTTCCTGCGGTAAACAGAGCAGGGTCAAACCCCTCGGGTGAACCTTCGGAACAATACACAAGGGTATTTGCCTGTGCCACGGCACCCGACAGGGCGATTGCCGTGGTTGCGGCCAGAAGATTGAGTTTCATGATTTTCTCCCAGAAATGGACTTTGCAAGACAATCGCAGGGCTCTTTGTCGTCAGAGCGTTCAGTGACAATACGGGTCGTTGCGATATCCCTGACAAATGTATCCAAAATACAAAACCTGTTGTCAACCGGCTCTGTCACTGACTTTCGTGAAAGATGCCCGTTGCCAGGAAGTGTCTTGAAATCGAAAGCGCCCTGCCCCAGGAAAATCGCGAAGGGCGACACTTACATTCCACAAGGTCCGGCAGTATGGCCACAGGTATCGACTGTCGTTGACCCTAAGTCATTCAGGTAAGAATGGATATCTATCTCTGACTGGTAGCTGATGAAGTATCCTTGCGCATATCGCGAATGCAATCGTAACCCAGCCAAAGTAACACGGTCAGTGCGACCAGAAATACGTAGGGAAGCAGCGAGATTTGCATAACCAACACTCCGTAAAACATGGCGGCGTACGCAGCGATTTGGACAATCACCAACAAACCCCACGCAACCATTCCCCAAAGATTGCGCGCTTTCCCTTGACCGATGGAGTTGCGCAAGTTCTGGCACTCTGCCTCGTTCACCACAGGAGACGCGGCACCCGTTGAATTGAGAATGCCGTTGGTGTCGAGCGCGCTGGATCGACTTGCATCGAAACAAGGGGACGCCTCTCGACAGGTGGGCGCAGTGTGTAACATTGGTTGAGTCCTTGGACATCTGGGGTTTGGCGGCGAGCCTTCACTGTGCCTCAGGACACCTACTCCACGCACCATGCCACCCACGAGATCAGGCGCCACCGTTGCCGTATTGCAATCATATCCAGCGGAGAAATGCCGATCCTCGCTCTGGCGCAGCATAAAACCGCACAAGCAACCGAGAGACCCGTGATAACCGCGATCAGATGATGTCCGAGGAGCTTTTCGCGACCCTCGGGGGCTCATGGTTTTTGGCGCGGTTTTCGGAATCGCGCCGTCCGCCGAACTGGGACCCTTGCGTGCTTCCAACGCTCTATTCTACGGCGTCTTTCGATGCCGAGTGCGAATACCCTGTGCCCACAGCGTGATCGTATCATCAAACAACCAATTGGCTTCTAACAGGAGTCGCGGTTCAGGTATCACTCACAAGTTCATCTGTGTACAAATTGGTAAGATTGCGCTCAAGTACATGTCATATCCAGCCGCCGAGGATGCCATGCCGATTGAACACGCCCCTTTCAGCCAAGCGGAATATGACCGCAGGATCGCCAAAACCCGAAGTGCTATGGAAAAAGCGGGGTTAGAACTGCTGTTTGTCACCGACCCGTCGAACCAGGCTTGGCTGACTGGCTATGATGGTTGGTCCTTTTATGTGCATCAGGGCGTATTGCTCGGCATGGAAGGAGAGCCGATTTGGTGGGGACGCCAGATGGATGCATTGGGTGGGTTGCGCACATGCTGGATGTCCAAGGACAACATTCGCGGCTATGTTGACCACTACGTTCAATCAACCATACGCCATCCCATGCAGGATCTGGCTGGCCACATTCGCGCGCTTGGGCTGGACGCGGCCCGTATCGGCGTTGAGATGGAGAACTATTACTATTCCGCAAAGGCACACGAGGTTTTGGGCAAGGAATTGCCAGAAGCAACGCTGGTGGATGCGACGGCACTGGTTAACTGGCAGCGCCTGATCAAGTCGGAAGAAGAAATTGTCTTTATTCGCAAGGCGGCCCGGATTTCGGAAAAAGTAATCCAAACGGCCATTGATCGCGCCGCAGTGGGCGTGCGCAAGAACGACCTTGTCGCAGATATCTTTCATGCCGGGATTACCGGGGTTGAGGATGATTGGGGGGATTACCCGGCCATTGTCCCTTTGACACCCTCGGGGCTGGATGCCACTGCCGCGCACCTGACATGGAATGGCGCACCGATGAAGAAGGGTGAAGCAACATTTTTCGAACTGTCCGGCTGCTATCGGCGCTATCACGCTCCGCTTTGCCGCACAGTATTTCTTGGCACTCCGCCGCCAGAAATGCGGGACGCGGAACGCGCGCAGATCGAAGGGATAGCGGCGGGTCTAGAGGCTGCCCGGGCTGGCAATCGGACCAGCGACATTGCAAACGCTTTTCTAAAGGTTCTTGCCCGTCACGGACTCGAACGGGAGGGGCGCATGGGATATCCTATCGGCCTGAGCTATCCGCCAGATTGGGGCGAACGGACAGCGTCGATCCGCGCCGAAGACGAGACCATTCTGCAACCAGGTATGGTTTTCCATTTCATGCCTGCGCTGTGGATGGACAGCTGGGGCCTTGAGACCACGGAAACCATTCTTATCACCGAAAACGCCCCAGCCGAAGCCCTATGCAATATCGAGCGAAAGCTCTTTGTGAAAGACTAAGCCTTGAGCACCCTCGAAGACGCCAAGACCCTGCTGGGCGAACTGATCGGCTTCCCCACGGTTTCGTCAGACAGCAACCTGGACATGATCAAGCACCTCGCGGACCGGTTGAGCGATTGCGGTGCAGAGGTGGAAATATGGCATGACGAAACCGGTACGAAAGCCAATCTTTTTGCTTCATTGGGCCCCAAGCGCGACGGTGGTATCGTTCTCTCAGGCCATTCCGATGTAGTGCCTGTTGCCGATCAGGACTGGTCCTCGGACCCGTTCGTGATGGAGGAGCGGGACGGCAAGTGGTTTGGTCGCGGCACCTGCGATATGAAAGGGTTTATCGCGGCGGCAGTCATCATGGCCCCGTATTACGCAAAGCTGGACCTTCAGCGCCCGGTGCATTTCGCCTTTACCTATGACGAGGAAATCGGCTGTTTTGGCGCGCAGGCTTTGGCCAAGACCCTGCGGGAGAAAGCGATCAAACCCGCTGTGGTCATCATCGGGGAACCCACCTCGATGCGCATCATCGAAGGCCATAAGGGCTGCTATGAATATACAGCGCATTTTACCGGGTTCGAAGGCCATGGCTCGGCCCCCGAGCGCGGTGTAAACGCAGTCGAATACGCAGTGCAATACGTGTCGAAACTGCTTGCGCTGAAAGCTGATTTGCAAGGGAGAGCACCGGCAAACAGCCCGTTCGACCCGCCATGGACAACAATCAACACCGGTTCGCTGGTGGGTGGGGTGGCCCATAATGTAATCCCCGGTAAGGCGCGGGTCGATTGGGAGATGCGACCAGTGCACAAGGCGGATGCGGATTACGTCAAAGACGAACTACACCGGTTTTGCGCGCAATCCCTGATCCCGGCAATGCAGGCTGTTCACCCCGATGCCGGTATCAAGACCGAAATAATCGGTGAGGTCGACGGGCTGGAGCCGATGGACGAGAACGAGGCGCGTGACCTTGTGATGGAACTGACAGGGGCAAACCGAGCGGACGTTGTACCCTTCGGCACCGAGGCCGGGATATTCCAGCAGTTGGGGATGAGCGTCGTTGTCTGCGGCCCCGGATCAATCGATCAAGCGCATAAACCCGATGAATACGTCTCGGTCGACCAGATGGCCCAATGCCTTGATATGCTTCGGCGTATATCTTCGAAGCTGGCGTAGATGAAGACCTCGGCCCGCGCGGTATCGATATTCTGGTTGGGTGCATCGGTGCTGTTCGTGTTGTTCTGGGCGGGTGGCTACAGTATTGCCAAGCTGGGGTTGCCCTTTGTGGAACCAATGACCATGCTTGCGATCCGTTATGGTTTGGCTGGTCTGTGTCTTCTGCCGCTGTTGGCGGTGTTCTGCCCTGCCCTGCGGCGTGATCCCTCGAAATGACCCGATGCTGGCTGGCGCAGTGCAATACTCGGTCTTTATTGCCGTGATGTTTCCTTCCCATCACCATGACCATCGAAGCGATGGAAACCACCTGAACCGAGATCACAACCCTCAGGAAAGCACATTCAGATAGCTTTTGATCGCCGTCCTGCATCCGTGCTGCCAGATCCGTGGCAACCAGCGTGCGAAGGCTTCTGCGAACTGCGTTTCACATCCCGTATTCCCGTACAGGTTTGCTGCCTCAAGCCACTTTTTGGGTTGCTCCCTGGCGGCAAGGGCCGCACTCTGCAAATCGCTCCAGATGGGATCATTGGGCGCAATCTCTGATCCGTCCTCACGCAGACCGGCGCACATCCGGCACCAGAAAGCTTCAACCAGTGCCAGCCCAGTAACAGTGGTATCCGAGGCCAGAGCATCGCGAATGGACGGAAGCAAGAATCCGGGGTGGCGTGCAGACCCGTCAAAGGCTACGCGCCGCGTCGTGTCATGAATAGCCGTATTCGAAAACCTGCGTTTGACCAGATCCAGATACTGTTCAGGCGTCATCCCGGGAACCGCACTGGCATGAGGGAGAATTTCTTCGGTCTGGACTTTCAGAAAGAATGCCGAAATTTCCCGGTCGTTCATGCAGTCCGAAATTGTGGGTATGTTCAGAACCTCGCCCACATTCGCCAGTATTTGGTGCCCGCCGTTCAGAATACGCAGTTTCAGGGTTTCAAATGCGTGCACGTCTTTGGTGATCGTTACGCCGACTTTTTCCAACATCGGCCGCCCGGCGCAGAAATCATCTTCAATTACCCATTGGCGAAAGTTCTCGTGTGAAACCGGAACGCAGTCTTCAATTCCCAGGGCGCGGGTCTGGGATCGGACATGATCAGTGGTGGCGGGAACAATGCAATCCACCATCGAATTCGGGAACGCCCCGTTCTGATCGATCCAATTCGCAAGATCAGGGTCCGTAAGGCGCGCCAGTTCAACAACGCAATTGCGCAGGATGGTACCGTTGCCCTGAAGGTTGTCACAACTTAATGCCGTAAAGGGCAGATGCCCGGCGGCACGGCGATTGCCAAGTGCCGCCACAATGGCACCAAAGACCGTGCGAGGCTGTTGCGGGTTTTGCACGTCGTGTCGAATATCATCGTGATCTGTGTCGAAAGCACCCGACTTGGCATCCAGAAAATAGCCGCCTTCAGTAACGGTAAGGGACACGATCCGAATGGCGGGATCGGACATTTTCCTGATCAGGGGTGCATTTCGGGGTTCAATGGGCAGATAGTCGATCAACGGGCCGATGACTTCGGCCGAAACACCGGACGGGTCAAGCTCAATCAAAGTTGTCAAACAGTCCTGCCCAATCAGCTTTTCGCGCATGTCCGCGTCATAGGCCCGAACACCGGCCCCGATGATCGCCCAGTCGAGGGCCAACCCTTTTTGCATCAGCCTGTGTATGTACCATGCCTGATGCGCACGGTGAAAATTCCCAAGTCCGATATGAACAATTCCAGGGGTCAGGTCTTCACGTCGGTATCCGGGTTTCTTGATATCTGCCGGAAGCGCCCCAAGGTGGTCGAGGCGCAGCTCTACCGGTGTTATGTCCGCCAAAGGGGTCATCAGCTCATCCAGTTTCCGCCGTCGACATTGTAAGTCTGGGCCACGATGTATTCCGCTTCATCAGACGCCAGAAACACAGCCATCCCGGTCAAGTCCTCGGCCCGTCCCATACGGCCGAACGGTACCGCTGATGCAACTTCGCGCTTCTTCTGTCCGGGTTTTTTGTTTTCGTACTTCGCAAAGAAGGCGTCCACACCGTCCCAATGCTCTCCATCCACAACACCGGGTGCGATCGCATTCACATTTATCCCGTGGGCGATCAGATTGAGCCCCGCAGACTGCGTCAAAGAGATTACGGCGGCCTTGCTGGCGCAGTAAACGGCGACCAGTGGTTCGCCACGCCGACCGGCCTGTGAGGCCAGATTGATGATCCGGCCTTTGACATTGGCGTCGATCATGTGTCGCGCAACGGCCTGCAGTGTAAACAGGGTGCCAGAGACATTGATATCGAAAACACGCTGGTAATCGGCGCGATCGATTTCGGTGATGGGCGCTGCTGAAAAAACGGCGGCATTGTTGATGAGAATATCAATCTGACCGAATTGATCCACAGTGCATGCAACAGCATTGTCGATGCTGTCCTGATCAGCGACATTCATTTCGACCGCTATTGCAGCGTCACCAATTTCCGAGGCTGCGGATTGCGCCCGCGCGATATCAATGTCAGCAATGGCCACACGCGCGCCTTCGGCGACGTAAGCTTTTGCGAAGGCCAGCCCGATTCCGCGCGCAGCCCCAGTGATGAGCGCGGTTTTTCCGTCCAGTCGCTTCATTCGATCCGTAGCCCTTGGGCGTCAAAGCGATGAAGCACGTCGGCACGTGGTGTCAGGTAGATGTGGTCGCCATGCCGAAATCCAACCTCTCCGTCCGCGCGCACCGTGATTGTTTCCGCCAGACCGGTTTCATGTATGTGAAAAAACGTATCTGATCCGAGATGCTCGGACACGCCTACAACACCGCTCCAGGTTCCGTCGCTCTCGGACACAGCAATATGTTCGGGGCGGATACCGATTGTATGCGCGCCGTGTTTTGCAGCCTCTTCGCCTTCGATAAAGTTCATCTTGGGCGAGCCGATGAACCCGGCGACAAAAAGGTTCCGCGGTGTACGATACAGGTCCAGCGGGCTTCCGACCTGCTCGATCACACCTGCCTGTAGCACGACGATCTTGTCGGCCATCGTCATCGCTTCGACCTGATCATGGGTCACATAGATCATGGTGGTCGCCAGCCGTTCGTGCAACTCGCTGATCTCCAACCGCATGCCAACGCGCAGCGCGGCGTCCAGGTTGGACAGCGGCTCATCGAACAGGAACGCTGCGGGTTCGCGGACAATGGCACGCCCGATGGCCACACGCTGGCGCTGGCCACCGGACAGCTGACCGGGGCGGCGATCCAGATAGTCGGTCAGGTTCAGAACCTGCGCGGCCCCTTCCACACGTTTGTCGATTTCGGCCTGATCCAGTTTTGCCATGCGCAACGGAAAGGCGATGTTCTTGCGAACAGACATATGCGGATACAAGGCATAAGACTGGAACACCATTGCCAAACCGCGTTTTGCGGGTGGTACGTTTGTTGCGTCGGCCCCGTCAATGTCGATGGAACCCGAGGTGATGTCCTCCAACCCCGCAATCAGGCGCAGCAAAGTAGACTTGCCGCAACCCGATGGTCCGACAAACACCGTGAACTCTCCGTCTTCGATGGTCAGATCCAGTGGCGGGATAACCTGCACGTCGCCAAAGCTTTTGGTCACGGACTTGAGTTGAATACGTCCCATGAGAAGTTTTCCTTATTTCACAGCGCCAAAAGTCAGGCCGCGGACAAGTTGTTTCTGGCTAAACCAGCCAAGGATCAGGATCGGTGCAATCGCCATTGTCGAAGCCGCGCTGAGCTTGGCAAAGAACAGGCCCTCGGGGCTGGAATAGCTGGCGATAAATGCGGTCAGCGGGGCCGCGTCTACGGCTGTCAGGTTGAGGGTCCAGAATGCCTCGTTCCAGGCAAGAATGAAGTTCAGCAGAACAGTCGAAGCGATGCCCGGCACAGCCATGGGTGTCAGGATGTGCAGGATTTCCTCTTTCAGTGTCGCTCCATCCATCCGCGCGGCTTCAAGGATTTCCCCGGGAATTTCGCGGAAATAGGTGTAAAGCATCCAGACAATGATCGGCAAGTTGATCAGCATCAACACGACGACCAGCCCACCTCGTGTATCAAGTAGCCCCAGACGAATGAACAGCAGGTAGATCGGGTAAAGGACACCGACCGCCGGCAACATCTTAGTCGAGAGCATCCAAAGCAGAATGTCCTTTGTACGTTTCGAAGGAACAAACGCCATTGCCCATGCTGCCGGTACAGCAATTATCACACCCAACAGGGTTGACCCGCCTGCGATGATGACCGAGTTCCAAAGGAAACGCATGTAGTTCGAGCGTTCCTGCACGACAGCATAGTTCTCAAGCGTCCAGTCGAAGTTCAGGAACAGTGGCGGGCTTGCGATGGCCTGTGCTTCGGTTTTGAAGCTGGTCAGGATGGTCCAGAGGATCGGGAAAAAGATCAGCAGACCGACGGCCCAGGCCAGGGCAGTGTTCAGCGACTTGCGTTGGATTGTGACGGTGCGGGCCATGGTTTTACCTCCTCACGCGTCCAGGTTCTTGCCGACGATGCGCATCAGGAAGACCGCAACGATATTGGCGAGAATGATGGCATAGACACCTCCGGCTGATCCGAGACCGACATTCTGGCTTTCCAAAACGCGCTGGAAGATCAGGTAGGTGAGTGTACGGGTGCCGAATGCGCCGCCGGTGGTGACGAAAATCTCGGCAAAGATCGAAAGCAGAAAGATTGTCTGGATCAAGATTACGATTGTGATGGCACGGCTCAGGTGCGGTAGAATGATGTGGTAGAACCGCTTGAGTGGCGGAGCGCCGTCCATTTCAGCGGCTTCCAGTTGCTCACTGTCCAGTGACTGAATTGCGGTCAAAAGGATCAGTGTCGCAAATGGCAACCATTGCCACGACACGATCATGACAATCGAGGTCATTGAAGCTTCGGACAACCACGAGACCGGTTCAGCCCCGAAAAAGCGCCACAGATGGGCCAGCAACCCGTTGACCGGGTCCATGAACATGTTTTTCCAGACCAGAGCCGACACAGTCGGCATAACAAAGAATGGTGCAATAACGAGGATGCGCACCACCCCCTGGCCCCACATTGGTTGATCTAAAAGCATCGCCAGCAGGATGCCCAGAATGACCGTAATCGCCAACACGCCGATCACAATGACAAGCGTTGCCTGTACCGCGGGCCAGAACGAGCTGGACGAAACAAATCGGATATAGTTGTCGAAACCCACCCATCCGAGATCACCGCCTCGCAGGGGAAGATACTTCTTGAAGGAAAAATACAGGGTCATCGTCAGCGGCACGAGCATCCAGCCAAGCAGCAGCACCACTGCGGGTGCCATCATCAGGCGTGCAACTGATCTGGAATGTTGGGTTGCCATTGTGCAAGACCTCTCTGTTCAGGCGTAAGGCAGCCTGCGAGAAAAACACGAATTGTGGAAGTGGGAGCAGGGGACAGAACGTCTGCCCCCTGCTGGGAAGGTTGCCTCAGTACCCTGCGGCTTCCATCTCTTCTGCTGTGAAGGCCTGCGCTTTGGCAAGCGCCTCATCCACTGTTTGCTGCCCGGCGTAAACGGCCGAGAATTCCTGACTAACCTGTGTGGCAATCCCTGCAAATTCCGGAATGGCCACGAACTGGACACCGGTATAGGGCGTCGGCTGCACACAGCAATTCTGCGGGTCAGCCATCAGGATCGATTCCAGAGTCATTTTTGCGAATGGGACTTCCTTGTAGTTGTCATTCTCATAAAGCGAGGTCCGCGCGCCCGGAGGCACATTGGCCCAACCTTCGTTTTCAGCCACCAGCTCGATGTAGTCTTTCGAGGTTGCCCATTCGATGAACTGCTTGGCCGCATCTTCCTGCTGAGTTCCCGCCGGGATCGCCAGCGCCCAAGCCCAAAGCCAATTGGCGCGCTTGTCGACGCCTTCCGAATTTGGTGCAAGTGCGAAACCAACCTTGTCAGCTACGGTTGAGTCGTCCGGATTGGTCACAAAAGACGCGGCGACGGTGGCGTCAATCCACATGCCGCACTTGCCTTGCTGGAACAAAGACAGGTTCTCGTTGAAACCGTTTGTTGCATAGCCAGCCGGGCCGGATTCACTCATCATGTCGACGAAGAACGTCAGCGCCTCTTTCCACTCGGGCTGATCGAACTGCGGCTTCCAGTTTTCATCGAACCAGCGCGCACCGAAAGAATTGCCGGTTACGGTGATAAAGGCACCACCTTCACCCCAGCCCGCCTTGCCACGCAGGCAGATGCCGTTGATGTCGTTGTCGCGATCGGTCATTGCAGCCGCAGCTTCACGGATGAATTGCCATGTGGGTGCTTCGGGCATTTCCAGACCGGCCTTTTCCATCAGGTCGGTGCGGTACATGATCATCGAGCTTTCGCCATAAAACGGCGCAGCATAAAGCGTGCCATCATGGCTCAACCCTCCTGCCATCGCAGGCAGCAGATCGCCAACATCATATTCATCGGACAAACCGTCCAGCGGTACCAGCCAGCCGTTCGCACCCCAGATCGGGGTTTCGTACATGCCGATGGTCATGATGTCGAACTGACCGCCTTTGGTGGTGATGTCGGTCGTGACGCGCTGACGCAAAACGTTTTCTTCCAACGTCACCCATTCGACATCAATGCCGGTCGCATTGGTGAAGTTGTCTGTGTAGCCCTGCATCCGGATCATGTCGCCATTGTTGACGGTCGCGATCGTGATGGTTTCCGCTTGGGCTGCTGCCGTAGCGACGAAAGTCAACGCAGTCGCCGCACGAAGTGCGTTCTTCAAATACATCCCTGTCCTCCCTGAGCTTGGATGCTGTACAGAGACCCTAGTTTATAAATTGTCGCGGCGTCAATAATAACTTTACGCGCGTTAAGTTTTAATTCACGCAGATTCTCTTAAAACAAGCCGTGCCGGAAACAGAGTTTCCGTTCGATCATCAAATTTTCCCCCGCTTTCAATGAGTTCAAACAAGGTGTCCACACTGCATCCTGCCACGTTGTCATAATCATGCGCAGCTGTTGTCAGCGATGGGCACGTAAATTTTGCAAAAGGGTGGTCGTCATTTGATGCGACACGGAATGAGCATTCTTCCGTTCGCCCAACCCGAATCCCCTGCTCATAACAAGCAGCCAGAAATCCGATCGCAAGGCGGTCATTGCTGCACAAAACCGAATTCGTCCTGAGAGCGCCTTTCTCCAACACCCTCAAAGCACCTTGATGCCCGATCTCTTCAAACGCCCAGCCTTCACCATCGATTTTAATGACATGGGGCTCGAACCCCAGACGTTCCATTACCTCGATATATGCCTTGCGTCGCTTGTTGGCGTTTGGGTTTGCTGGCGTGCGCATTTCAAAGAAAGATGGAGGTTCACCCGTCCGGGTCATGTATTCCACGGTTTGGGACACAAAACTGAAATTGTCCGATCCAATAAATGCGGCCCCCAACCCTTCAAGGTTGCTGTCAAACAGAACCGTCGGCACCTCGGCGCAAAACTTCTCGATGTGAGCGCGGTCCGAGGCACGCC
Source organism: Ruegeria sp. HKCCSA071 (assembly GCF_017872555.1). Classification (GTDB taxonomy): domain Bacteria; phylum Pseudomonadota; class Alphaproteobacteria; order Rhodobacterales; family Rhodobacteraceae; genus Ruegeria. The sequence goes on along the minus strand of NZ_JAEDOX010000007.1, from coordinate 115,904 downwards.
CTAATGGGGCAAACAGCACGCCCGCCGGTTTCAGAGAGCGCAAACTATCGAGAATTTCATTCTCCAGCTTCTGCTCACCGTGCGAGCTGAAAAGAGATGGACGATACCCGGCAGCAATACAGCTCTGCTCAAGGTATCTGGCCATCTCGGCAAAAAAAGGATCGGCTAGATAGGGAACAACGATGCCGATATTCTTGGTCAGCTTTCGGTTCTGGTTCACCGCATAGATGTTGGGGCGGTAATCGAACTTTTCCAAAGCTTCTTCGATACGCGCCCGCGTAGAGGAACGAACGCTTTCCGGGTCGTGGAAATATTTGGAAACCGTTGGCCGAGAAATCCCGCTCAGGGCCGCGAACTCCTCCATATTTCTTATTTTTGCCATACCTACCCGCTTGCGGAACTCTTTTGCTTTGACCTTACATTTTCTTTACGCGCGCCAATAAATCAATAGGCAGCCGTATCCGCGCGAATGGCCAGATGCGTGGCACCAACGGCGAACAGGCGAAAACCTCCTGATCACGTCGCGACGTTTTGGACTTGAGCCCAATATACCGCCCCTAAGCGCAGCCAACTTGGCAGTCAGGTCTGTTCAGACGGAACTTGTTCCTGCGCAGTACCTGCTGCGACATCCTTGTAGTCGCCCTGAACACCGTAAGAAGCGAAACCGGATAGCGTTTCGGAAATCTGTTCATCGGTCAGGATCACCGGACCGAGGGCCAGAGAAAGGTAATACTGCCGGGCTATGGTTTCCAGTTCGACCGCGCGCCACATGGCCTTGTCCAAATCCTCACCCATGGCGATGGACCCATGATTGCCAAGCAGGCAGGCGGTTCGGTCTTGCAGCGCTTCGATCGCCAGCTCCGACAGCTCGGGCGTTCCAAAGCGCGCAAAGGGTGCGCAGCGAACATTAGTACCACCGAAGGCCGCAACCATGTAATGCGCTGCCGGAATTTCCTTGTGTGCAATCGCCAGCGCCGTGCAATAGGTCGGATGTGCATGGACCACCGCGCCCATATCGGGTCGGGTCTTGAGAATGTCGAAGTGGAACCGCCATTCGGTCGAAGGTTTGAGCGGGCCATCCCAGGTCCCATACTCTCCATCAAATGGCATTGAGACGATCATCTCGGGGTTCAGCTTGTCATATGGCGTCGCCGAGGGTGTGATCAGCATCCGGTTCTCGTATCGGGCCGAGATATTGCCGGATGTGCCTTGGCTAAGACCACTGGAATTCAGAAAAAGGCATTTCTCGATAATCGCCTCGCGGACTCTGCGTTCCTTGTCATCCATCTTGTGCTCCTGTCCTCGCGCCACCCCGGCAGAATGGACCAGCTTTAGTTATCAGAGGTCGCACCATCAGCCGACAAGCCCAACCTTGCAATTGCATTGTCCAAAGCCAACCCGAAAACCTGCGCCTGAGGTGACAGGACCTGGTCTGGCCGACGCATCAGCCCAACGGGTCCGCGCGTTATCGACGTATCAAACGGCAACGCCACAAGGTGGCCATCGCTGATTTCATTGGCAACCACCCCCGCCGAGATGATCCAGATCGCATCGGTCTGCCGGGTATACACCCGCCCGAAAGCACCCGAGACAGTTTCCAGACGATCTTCGATTTCACCAATCCCATGCGCGATCATGAGGCGATCCACCAAGGGCCGAATTGCCGATCCTTCAGGCGGGTAAAGCACTTGCCACTCGGTAATCCGCCTGAGATCGGGGGCTTTCAGCAGTGGGTGATCCGCGCGCACGACAAAGACGACCTTCTCCTCATAAAGCTGGGTAAAGGAAATGCCCTGCATGGTTTCAGGGCGACCCAAACGCCCGATAACAAGCTCCAGATCTCCCAGACGAAGACGCTCCATCAAATGGCCATGTGGACCGTCGAAAACGCTCAGTCGGGCATTGCCCGCAAGTTCGGAAAATTCGGTGGCAACGGCTGGCATCAAGCGAGCCGCAGCCGAAGGCAGCACCCCGACCCGGAGACTGGCTCTGCCCCGCGCCTCGATCTGCTCCACACCAGAAAAGCCTTGCTGCAAAGCGGCCAGCGACATTTCTGCGAAATGCAGAAACACTTCGCCCTGCCGTGTCAGAGAAACACCGGACCGGTTACGGGACAACAGCACAGTGCCCAGAATATCCTCAAGCTCCTTGAGCGTCTTGGATATCGCCGGTTGCGTGAGAAACAGCTTCTCTGCCGCAACTTTCAGGCTTTTCTCGCGACATATCTCAATAAAACATTGAATATGCCTAACTTTGATGCGGCGATCTATCATTACTTTCCAATTCCGGCAACTAAGTCCCAGCAGAACTCATTTTACATATCGAGAAATGGCGTTCAATTATTAGATACGCGAAATCAGGAGAGCCAACATGCGCGTTCAGGTCGCGATCATCGGCGGTGGACCTTCAGGTCTTTTGCTCAGCCAGTTGTTGCACCGCAAAGGCATAGACACCATCGTGTTAGAGCGCAAAACCAGAGAATATGTTCTGGGCCGCATTCGCGCCGGCATTCTGGAAACCGGTTTTGTGGAACTGATGCGCGAGGCCGGTGTAGCAGAGCGGATGGACAAGGAGTGTTTTGTCCATGACGGCACAGTGATCTCATACGGCGATATCGAATTCGGCATTAACTTTAAAGAGCTGACCGGCAGCCACGTGGTTGTTTACGGACAAACGGAAGTAACCCGTGATCTGTATGATGCGCGCGATGCGATGGGCGGCAAGATCGTTTTCAACGCCGATGATGTTCAGATTCACGGGGCTGACAGCGATACGCCTTATGTGACGCATCAAGCGGATGGAACCAGACACCGGATTGATTGCGATTTTGTCGCCGGGTGCGACGGGTTTCATGGGGTGTCGCGTCAAACCATCCCGCTGACCGTGCGCCGGGAATATGAAAAGGTCTATCCATTTGGCTGGCTAGGCGTTTTGTCCGAAACACCCCCGGTCCATGACGAACTGATATATGCCGGATCGGAACGCGGTTTTGCGCTTTGTTCCATGCGCAATGAGAACCTCAGCCGGTACTACATTCAATGCTCGCTGTCTGACAGTGCCGATGACTGGACTGATCAAGCCTTCTGGCAGGAACTGAAACGCAGGATCCCCGCGCAATATGCTGAGACACTGATCACCGGGCCATCGGTCGAAAAATCAATTGCGGCGCTGCGGTCTTTCGTGACCGAACCAATGCGCTGGGGCCGTTTGTTCCTGTGTGGGGATGCCGCGCATATCGTGCCCCCCACCGGGGCCAAGGGGCTTAACACAGCGGCAAGCGACATCCACTATCTGCACAACGCACTGCTGCAATTCTATGAAGACCACGACAGCGAAGGCATCGACCGCTATTCCGAAAAAGCGCTGGCCCGGATCTGGAAAGCCGAGCGGTTCAGCTGGTCCACGACCAACCTGTTGCACCGTTTTCCGGAACAGAACGGCTTTGACCTGAAAATGCAGAAGGCTGACATTGATTTCCTGCGCGAAAACAAAGAGGCCCAATCGGTGTTTGCACAAAATTACGTCGGGCTGCCCTACTGATGCAGATTGCGGCGCTGGATAACATTCACCTGCATTGGCGTGAGGATGGCGATCCAGATGGCACGCCTGTGGTGTTTGCCAACTCGCTGGGAACTGACCTGCGCCTTTGGGACAAGGTTTTGCCCTTGCTGCCCAAGAGGCTGCGCCTGATCCGGTTCGATCTGCGTGGTCACGGCCTGTCGGAATGCCCTCAGGCGCTTTACAGCTTGGCTGAGCTGACAGATGACGCCGAGGCGTTTCTTGACCATATCGGGGTTCGCGACACGGTGTTTGTCGGCCTGTCGAATGGCGGCATGATCGGTCAGGCGCTGGCTTCGCGCCGACCAGACCTGATCCGCGCCCTTGTTCTTTCCAACACCGCCGCAAAAATGGGGACGGCCCAGATGTGGCGTGACCGGATGGGCGCAATCCGATCGTCCGGCATCGAGTCTGTGGCTGACGCAATTCTGGACCGTTGGTTTGCAGCGGATTTCAGGGCAACCGATAACGTGCTGCTTTGGCGCAACATGCTGGTACGTACCCCTGTTTCTGGGTACCTGGGATGCTGCAACGCGATTGCAAATGCTGATCTCGAACCCATGACCCGGGCGCTGCGATTGCCAGTTCTGGCCATCGCCGGATCAGATGACCGCGCCTGCCCACCCGAACTGGTCCGGCAGACCTGTGCTATGATCCCCGGGGCGCGCTATGCCGAAATACCCAACACCGGGCACCTGCCATGCGTGGAAGCCCCCGCCACCTATGCTGAACACTTGTCCGCCTTCCTGATGGAGAACCGCAATGAGTGACAAATACGAGTCCGGTATGCGAGTGCGCCGCAGAATTCTGGGCGACGCCCATGTGGATCGCGCCGAAGACGCCAAGTCTGATCTGGACGATCCATTTCAGGCACTTATCACCGAAGGCGCGTGGGGTACCGTCTGGGCCTCGGACGGGATCAGTGACCGAGAGAGATCCATGCTAACGCTGGCTTTGCTGGCTGCGTTGGGAAATTTCGAAGAAATCCCGATGCATATCCGCGCCACAGCCCGTACCGGCGCCAGCAAGCGGGATGTACTTGAAGCGTTTCAGCACGTCGCAATTTACGCGGGCGTGCCACGCGCCAATCAGGCCCTCAAACTGGCAAAACTGACCTATGATCAAATGGAACAGGACTGAATGGGAAACGCGCAGAAACCCGAGTCAGACAAAAAGGAAGTGTGATCCAACAATGTTGAAACAAGGTGAATTCTACCAGCGTGACCGAGAGTGGCACCCACCTGCGCTGACGCCCGACTACAAGACCAGCGTGACCCGTTCACCGCAATATTCGCTGATCTCGCTGCAAAACTCGATCAGTGAGGTCACCGGCCCGGTTTTTGGTCACAACGATGTTGACCCTCTGGATAACGACCTGATCTCGAACTATGCGCAACCCGGCGAAAGCCCGATTGGCGAGCGTATCATTCTGCACGGCAGGGTGCTGGATGAAAACGGACGTGCGGTGCCAAACACGTTGGTGGAGATCTGGCAGGCGAATGCAGGTGGGCGCTATCGTCACAAGAAAGATACCTATCTGGCACCGATCGATCCCAATTTCGGTGGTTGCGGCCGCACCCTGACAGATGAAAACGGGTATTATTTCTTCCGCACCGTAAAACCCGGGGCCTACCCCTGGCGCAATTGGGTGAACAGCTGGCGTCCCGCCCATATCCACATGTCGATATTCGGAACAGGTTTTGCGCAACGCCTGATCACACAATGCTATTTCGAAGGCGACCCGCTGATCGACAGGTGTCCGATCGTGAAAACTATTCCTGACGCCGATGCGATCAGCCGCCTGATTTCACGGCTCGACATGAATTCAACGATCCCACTGGATACCATCGCCTATAAATTAGACGTGGTCTTGCGCGGTCGGCGCTCGACCCTGTTTGAAAACCGTCTGGAGGGGAACTGAAGATGCAACAGCTTAATTATCTGAAGGAAACCCCCTCGCAAACAGCTGGGCCTTACGTCCATATCGGCCTGGCACCCGGGGCTGCCGGATTCGAAATCTACAGGCAGGAATTGGGCTGGGACATAGCCGGACCAAATGCCGAGGGTGAGCGTATTCGGGTCGAAGGGCTGGTCGTGGACGGGGCAGGATCGCCCATCAAGGATGTTTTGCTTGAGGCTTGGCAGGCAAATGCCAGGGGCGTCTATGCCCATCCTGAGGGCGGCGGCGATGTCGAAGACGGCTTTCGCGGCTGGGGACGCGTCATCACCAACTTTGAAACCGGCGAATGGGCGTTCGACACAGTCAAACCCGGTCCGACACCGGGACGAAACGTGGGCCAGCAAGCGCCTCATATCAACCTTTGGGTTGTTGCCCGGGGTATCAATGTCGGCCTGAATACGCGTATCTATTTCGAGGACGAGGCAGAGGCCAATAGCAAGGACCCGGTCCTTAATCTCATCGAATGGGAACGCCGCCGCGCAACGCTGCTGGCCAAACGGAACAATCGGGACGGTCAAGTTGTCTATCGCTTCGATATCAAGATACAAGGCGAAGATGAGACCGTCTTTTTTGATATCTGACTACTTGGTGCTGTCTTTCCAAGGCAGCACTTAATTCAGGAAATCACCATGACCAAACCCTGCATCATCTGCGTGGCTATCACCGGTTCCCTGCCCACCAAGAAGAACAACCCCGCGGTGCCGATCTCGGTTGCGGAACAGGTCGAAAGCACGCAAGAGGCGTTCGAGGCCGGGGCCAGCATCGTCCACGCCCATGTTCGCAACGATGATCAGACGCCCTGCAGCGACCCCGAAAAATTCGCTCTCCTGAAAGAGGGTTTGCAAAAACACTGCCCCGGAATGATCATCCAGTTTTCCACCGGTGGGCGGTCAGGCGCCGGCCAGGCCAGGGGCGGAATGCTGCCCCTGTCACCTGACATGGCGTCGCTGTCGGTTGGATCGAACAACTTTCCCACCCGGGTTTATGAAAATCCACCCGATCTGGTGGACTGGCTATCAGCCGAGATGCAAAAATACAAAGTCACACCCGAGATCGAGGCGTTTGACCTGTCCCACATCCTGCAAGCGATCAGATTGCACAAGGAAGGCAAGCTGTATGGCAAGCTGTATGTTCAATTTGTCATGGGTGTCAAAAACGCGATGCCGGTCGACAGGGCCGTGTTCGACTTCTACGTAAAATCCATGCAGGATCGCGCACCGGATGCCGAATGGTGTGCCGCCGGGATCGGTCCAAACCAGATTGTGGTAAATGAATGGGCCATTGCTGCGGGCGGACACACGCGGACAGGTTTGGAAGACAATGTCCGGCTGGATCGGAATACACTAGCGCCTTCGAACGCTGCGCTGGTCAATCGCGTGACCGAGCTATGCGCAAAGCACGAACGTCCGGTCGCCACCTGGCAACAGGCCCGCGAAATTTTGGCTCTTTGAGCGCAGGGAGGAATGGCGCCATGACGATTGATATCCGCCCTCTTCAGTTCAAAGGCCACAAATAGGATGGAACAGCTTTCCACTCATCCCTGGCTCAGCGGGCTGTTTGAGGACCCACAGACCTCAGAGATGCTGGGTACAGAGGCTCAGCTGCGACACATGCTGTCCGTCGAGGCCGCTTATTCTGAGGCTTTGGCGGCCGTCGGCTCCGTACCAGCAGAGGTGGCGGATACCGCGGCAAAACTTATCCGACAACACCGTCCCGACATGCAGGCGCTGCGCGACGGGACGGCATTGGATGGCGTGGTGGTGCCCGCGCTGGTGCGGTCGCTCAAAGCAGCATTGCCTGATCATTGCCACGTGGCGCTGCATAAGGGGATGACGTCGCAGGATGTTGTCGACACCGCTCTGGTTATGTCAATCAAGGACATTCTGGAGTTGTTTTCGGCCCGTCTTTCAGACCTGACGGATGCGCTTGTGGCGCTGGAACAGGCACACGGCGAATGCGTGATGATGGGGCGAACCCGAATGCAGGCGGCATTGCAGATTACAGTTGCCACGCGCCTGCAAAACTGGCGGTTGCCATTGGCCGATCACCAGAAACGCCTGACCGAATTGCAGCCCAGATTGCTTGTGCTGCAACTTGGCGGCGCCGTTGGCGACCGCGCCGGGATGCACGGATCCGGACAGGCAATCGCAGATCATATGGCCCATAGGCTTGGCCTGATCAGTTGCGATGCAAACTGGCATACCCGCCGGGACAATCTTGCAGAATTTGCCTCATGGCTGTCATTGATAACGGGCGCGCTGGGAAAGATCGGTCAGGACGTGTCGCTCATGGCTCAGCAGGGGGTGGACGAGGTTTCGCTGACAGGTGGCGGCGGATCTTCGGCGATGCCTCACAAGCGCAACCCGGTCCGCGCGGAACTGCTGGTCGCTCTGGCCCGTTTCAACGCAATCCAACTGTCGGGAATGCATCAGGCACTGGTGCACGAGCAGGAAAGATCCGGTGCCGCCTGGACGCTGGAATGGATGATCCTGCCCCAGATGATCCTGGCAACGGGACAGGCTCTGATCAGCTGCCATACATTACTGCAACAGATTGACCGGATCGGCCCGGTGGAGTGACAGCACTATCGTTTTGAGTATTGGAGCGTTTGAGCACTGTATTGTCCCTGCGACTTAACCATCAACCCATGCGGCAAACGGCCAGTACATTCGGCCGGGTCGGAAGCGGATCAGTGTCACCATCGCTTGCCACGCTCCAGTCACTGTCTGCCGCTTTGGAAGTCCCGTTGATGGCCCTCTTCGTCCTTACCGATGTATCGGCGGTTGTTCATCACGTTAAGACAGGCGAAGGATTACCTTCGCAACGCGTCACAAAGAGTTACACGCATGACGACCGTTTGCTGGCAAGCACGGTGGGCCTGGCGGCATGTTTCAATGAGCAATATCGCGATTGCCCCGCGACCAATCCAAATCACTGCCAAGATACCAACGCGAAGGATAGGGCTTTCTGTACGTGATCCGGGGCGGAGCCGTGCATCAATGCAGAGCTGATGATTTTGTTCTGGGGGTCAGCGACTCTTTGAGCTTCGATGCAATGCTGGCGCATGATTACACCGAGATATGTTCCGAAGAAGTTGAGGTCATCACCGTGTCGCCACGCCCGCAGAAATGCGCGAAGAACGATCGTTCCAACACAAGGTCAAAGAAACCAACACCTCATGGAGGACACGTTCAAACAAGTTGAGGCATTTCGAGCGGTGGTTTCGACCGGGACGGTGACCGAAGCCGCTGCCATGCTTGGAATATTGCCGCCGGAAGACCCTGACCATGAACATCCCGTATCACAGATCCAACGGGCCGCTGCACCTGCTGATCAACAGCACCGGGATCAAGGTCGAAGGTGAAGGCGAGTTGCACTCCCGTAAGCATCGTGGCCCCAAACGGCGGGTCTGGCGCAAGAACCACCTTCGGATCGATGAGGAAACGCTGAAATCCGAGCGGTCTGGATCACCGGGGAGTCACGGCAGATGGTGCCTTCGACCCGCGCAAGTAGCTCGATGCGATTGCAGATAGCGGTACCCTTGCCGTCATCCCACCCGGCTAGAACGCGAAGCCCTGGAAGACGATCACTTTTGGAGCCGTGGCCCGCAACAAAACCCTGCACGTCAAATACCTCGGCCGCGCCCTGTGACGACGATGGAGTGGATACCATCGTGGGAGCCGTGTCGAGGCGAAGATGCAGTGTGTGAAACTGCTGGGCCAACGGCGCATGGCAAGGCATGTCGACCGTCAGGTCGCCGAGATCCAGGACCGCATCGCCGTCCTGAACGCTACACCGCGCTCGGCATCCCGGCCACGAGGCTGTGGGATACGTCTGTCCGAGGAAGGGCCAAACGCGCCCATCATCTGGTTTATGCAACAGGGCCAGACTGACAGGCAGCCTAATGACTTTGCCGACATAGGCAGTCCGAATTACCTATGGCAGGTAGAATGTAGTCGCCTGTTGATCTGCATAGTTTTTTACATTTTTTTGCAAAGACGACGGCCTGCTGTCTATAGAGCGCAGTAACAAAAGGTCCTTCAGCTTCTGAAATACATTCGGTACCATGAAAGACCCCGCTCTGTTGATATTGAGTTTCTGAAATTCCGCCAGTTTGGTCTGTTTCAGTTGCGCCAATGTCCGAATTGAAGTTTCTGCCTTTCTCCGTCGCTTTGTCGGCGTTTGAGGGCTAAGTGCATTTGGATATTACAACGCCATCGGCCAAACCCAAAATCCGTTGTACGCCGAGCACCATCGAACTCGTATTCGCAAACCGTACTTTGGAACCTTCGATGCTGTCCCGGCTAGCCCCGTTTCACAACAGCTGAGACTGACTGTTCCGACGCGTCAACTCTCGGCCTTGATCGCAGCAACCACAATGTCGATTGCGTGGTCCAGATCCGATTGCGAGATGGTCAGCGGCGGCGACAATGTCAGAACGCATCCCTGACTGATCTTATAACTCAAACCGGCCTCCAGACAGGCATAGTAAATCCGTTCAGCACGCGCATTACCCGGCGTTTTGTCGGCGCGATCATCGACGATTTCGACCCCGAACATCAAACCCCTTCCCCGGATGTCTCCGACGGTGGGAACGTTCTGAAGTTCGTCCATAAGACGGCTAATTGCGTGCTCCCCCAGCGTGGCCGACCGATGAACCAACCCCTCATCTTCGATGATCTGAAGTGTTGTCAAAGCGGCCCGTGCGGTGACCGGGTTCTTTTCGTGTGTGTAATGACCTATGGCAAAATCTCCGCAGACGTCCAGCTGTTTGCGGGCAACACAGGCGGCAATTGGCAGGATGCCACCGCCAAGCGCTTTTCCAAGCGTCACAATATCGGGAATGATCTCGTCATGTTCAAAGGCGAACATCCTGCCGGTCTTGCCAAGGCCGGTCGGGATTTCATCCATGATCAATAGCGCGCCGTGACGATTGCACGCCTCGCGCACGGATCTCCAAAACCCCGGTGGTGGCACATAGGGCACCGCACGCATGGGTTCAGCTATGACCGCCGCCACATCTCCTTCACGCTCCAGGACATATTCGACCATTTTCGCGCAGGCCAACCCGCAGGTTTCCGGTCCCGCGTGATTGTAGGGGCACCGATAACAGGCGAAAGGCGCGACATGTTCAGTACCTGACAAGAGGGGCCCCGCTATATGGCTGCGGAACGTCGCCTCGCCACCGACGCTTGCCGCGCCGAAACCCGCACCATGGAAGGCATCCCAGAAGCTGATCGTTTTGAACCGACCGGTAGCGGCGCGCGCGATCTTGAGGGCAACCTCGTTGGCGTCAGAACCGCCGGTGGTAAAGAGCATTTTCCCAAGATCGCCAGGCACGATATCTGCCAGTTTTTCCGCCAAATCCACTGCCGGATCATTGGTAAAACGGCGGGGCGCGAAAGGAAGATCGTCAAGCTGTGCCTTGATTGCGGCTACCAGACGCGGGTGCCCGTAGCCTATGTGATGCACCGAGTTGCCATGGAAATCCATGTACCGGCGACCCTCCATATCCTCGATCCAGATCCCCTCGGCCTTTGCAATAGTGCTAACGCAGGGTGATGACAGAGATTGATGCAGGAACACATCCGCATCGCGTTTGAGCAGAGGTGTCGACTTCGGTCCCATGGACTTTCGCAACCATGCCTTGCGCGCTTCGGATGTGTTTGATTCCCCTTCCGTGTGGACAATCTGTGGCATGTCCGCTCCTCGTTTCTGTCATCAAAAGATGCGGGCCCCAAAAGACCCGCCAGTATCAGGGAGGAATTGAGGCGCCCTTCCCGTTTGTGGGGAAAGGACGCAAGGTTTAGTTGGGCCAGGGCAGCGAATAGGTTTTGACGTTGGTGAAGAACTTCATCGCCTCGATAACGCCCTCTTTCACCCCGTTTCCGCTGTCCTTGATGCCGCCAAAGGGTGACATTTCAATGCGGTAACCCGGCTGTTCCCAGATGTTGCAGGTGCCGACATTCAATCCGTTGATAAAGGCGATGGCCCGGTTCAGGTCATTGGTGCATACCCCCGAAGACAGGCCGAACTCGGTCGAATTCGAGATCGCCATCACCTCTTCATCGTTGTCTGGCACGCGTACGATTGGCACGATAGGACCGAAAGTTTCTTCCATCACCAGCTCGCTGTCATGGGGAACCTTGTCGACGACGATAGGCGGCAGCAATGCGCCCTGACGGCCCGGATGATACAGGATTTCTGCACCCTCTTTTTCAGCCTGAAGAACGCGGTTCTCGAATATCTCTGCGGCTTTGTCGTGGATCACGCACCCCAGCTCGGTCTCGGGGTCCTGCGGATCGCCGAATTTGATCTTCTTGGCCTTCTCCAGAACCAGCGGCACGAACTTGTCGGCCACACTTTCCTGCACGAGAATGCGCTTGACCGCCGTGCACCGCTGGCCGGAATTTCCGGTAGCCCCCGCCACCGCAATGGCTGCCGCCTTGTCCAAATCCGCATCGCTGAGGTCATTCAGAACGATCAAAGGGTCGTTGCCGCCAAGTTCCAGCGCCTGACGCTTGTAGACGCCTTTTTCGGCGATCATCTTGCCCACCGGCACACCCCCTGTGAAGGTGATGATGTCGATATGTTCATTGGTGATCATCTCATCGCCAATGTCAGCCGGCCAGCCGGTCACCACCTGGAACATCTCGTGTGGCAGGCCTGCTTCATAAAGTATGTCAGCTAGTGTCAGCGCGGTCAGCGGCGTCAGCTCGGTCGGTTTGCAAACCATGCAATTGTTGGTGGCAATCGACGGCGCGATCTTGTGGCTGACCATGTTCAACGGGTGATTGAACGGCGTAATCGCACTGATTGCTTTCACCGGCTCTCGGGTGGTGAAAATCTTGCGGGCCTTGCCGTTGTGGGTCAGGTCGCAGGAGAAGATCTCACCATCATCCTTCAATGCCTCGGCCGCCGCGAATTGATACACGTCCTGCGCGCGCTTGGTTTCGTAGATCGCATGCTGGTGGCAAATGCCCAACTCCAACGTGAGCCATTTCGCAAGGTAATCGCGTTTCTCGCCGATCAGCTCGCCTGCGCGCTGCAGAATCTGGCTGCGCTCGTACCGGGTCAGTTTAGGTTTGTAATTCGCCGCGATTTCGAAAGCCCTGCGTGCATGTTCTGCGGCGCCGGCGGGAACATGACCCACAACTTCGTTTGTGTACGGGTAGAGAACGGGAATGGTTTCATCGGTAAAGACGATCTCGCCACCGATCCGCATTCCTTCGTTACGAACTTCGATTTTCGACATGGTCTGGTCTTTCATGGCTTACTGTGCCGCCGCTGTAGTTGCGTAGAAAAAGGCATCAAAGTTGCGCAGCACGGGTTGGTTCGGCAGGTCGATGACACGGTTCACGATGAAGGGAACTTCTTGTTCCGTCAAACCACCATGGCTGCGCAGCGGTTCCTTCAGGGCCGCAAGGTCATGGCGGTGCTCGGACGTGCCGATGCAGATGTTTTCACCAGAAACCATAACAATGTCGCCAATGCGGTCGCCCGGCAATTCGAATTGCTCGATCGCCTCGGCCTTGGTCATAACATGAGTGATGCCGCTGGTCGCCTTGAGTTTGGCAATGATGTCGCCCTGATCCGCGCCATCCGGCAGATAAGCGGTCGCGAACGAACCCAGTGCACCATGATGCACGACATAGGGGTCAGTGATCGGAAGGATGACTCGTGCCGCATCCTTGCCCAGCCATTCGTCCATCAGATCCTGCACATAGACGACCGAAGGGGATCCATCTGCCAAGTGCTTTGGCTTCATGCCGTGATCAGCCGTCACCACGATGGCGGCCCCCAATGCGTTCAACTCGCCCAGATAGCGGTCAAACATGGCGTAAAAATCCAATGCGCCCTTTTGATCGGGTGCAAACTTGTGCTGGATATAGTCGGTGGTCGACAAATACATGACGTCGGGCTTGAACTCTTTCAGCAGCTTGACGCCAGCAGCAAAAACGAATTCCGACAGCTCGGCCGAGTATACCTCGGGCACATCCATGCCCAGCCACTTGCTGGCATTGTCGATGCCATGTTCCTCAAGCGTCGTTTCACCCGAACGCTCAGAAGAGAATGCAACCGCCCTGCCCTCGTCAAACTTCAGCCCAGCACCAAGCAGCGCGCGAAGCTTGTCCTTGGCGGTTACCATCGCCACTCGGAAACCTGCATCATAGAACTGCGAGAAGATGGTCGGCGCGCGCAAGAAGCGGACATCGTTCATCATCACCTCTTCACCAGTATCGGGATCGATAAGGTAGTTGCCGCAGATTCCATGCACGATCGGCGGACGCCCGGTGGCAATCGAAAGATTGTTGGGGTTGGTGAACGACGGGATAACAGAATGCGCCAGACGGTCCGTACCTTCCTCCCGCATTCGTTTGAGGTTGGGCATCAGCCCTTTCGCAATCGCCACGTCGAGGTATTCTGGTTCACATCCATCAAGGCAGATGGCAATAGCGGGCACCTTCGGCGTCGGGTAGACACGCTCATTTGCTTCGACAGGGGTTTGAATGGTCATCTGTGTTTTCCTTGATGTTTATGCAGCCAACTTGGCGCGTTCTTCCAGTGCCCGGAGAGGGGGAGCAGCGCTTGTCACGCCCATTTCTTCCAGAGATTCTTTTGCAGCGATCACAACTTTACGCATGACATCTTCGTCCATCTGACCGATGCAACCGACGCGGAAACTGTCAACGACGGTCAGCTTGCCCGGGTAGATAATGAACCCCTTGTCCTTCATCAGTTTGTAGAACTGATCGAATACGAACTTCTCATCAGCCGGGCAGAAGAACGTGACGATGATCGGGCTGAGCCAACGATTATCCAGCAGCGTCTCGAAACCCAGTTCACGCATACCGGCGACCATGACGTCCCGGTTGCGGGTATAGCGGGCGCCGCGACCTGCAACACCTCCTTCGGCGGTGTGCGCCCGAAGCGCCTCGATGAAGGCGGCGACCACATGCGTTGGTGGGGTAAACCGCCACTGGCCCGTTTTATTCATGTGCGCCCACTGGGCATGCACATCCAGAGACAGCGAATGACTGTTACCTTTTGCGGCTTCCAGCTCGGATTTGCGCGCCACGATGAACCCAAAGCCCGGAACGCCCTCGATGCATTTGTTCGCCGAAGACACCATCGCCTCGTATCGGATTTCAGTGGGTTTGAGCTCAATCGCTCCAAATGCGGACATCGAGTCGATCAAAAGCTTGCGCCCGGCGGCATATGTGACCTCTGAAATCTCCTCGACTGGGTTCAGGATGCCCGAACTGGTTTCGCAATGAATGGCGACGACATGCGTGATGTCCGGGTCATCCGCGAGAATGCGCGCCACCTCGTCACCCCTCGGAGGCAGGTAATCGCCCTTGTCCAATACGACATGATAACGACCCAGATACTGCAACGTCTGGGCCGAACGCTGCCCATAAGCACCATTGGCCAACACCAGCGCCTTTCCGTCCCGCGGAATAAAGGATGCCAGCATCGCCTCGACAGAAAACGATCCGCTGCCCTGCATCGGCACACAATCAAATTCGTCAGCGCCTTCACCAAGCAGGTTCAGCAGGCTTGATCGCACCTCCCGCGTCATGGCGCGGAAATCGTCATCCCAGCTTCCCCAATCGCGTAGCATGGCCTCTTTGACCGCGTAGGACGTTGTCAAAGGACCGGGTGTCAGAAGGTAGGGTTCGCCAAGGCGCGGTTGCTCAATTTTGGGTATGGATGGCGTCATTACCAGGCTCCAGAACAGCGTTTTCAGGAACACATTTGCAGTAACGGTTGCTATATGTGAAATTGCAATTATCAATCCATTAATAAGCGCAGCCTATGCATTCATATTCAGGAAACCGCTATGCGACACAGCCAGTTGAAAGCTTTTCATTACGTGGCCAAACATGGTGGATTTTCCCGTGCGGCAGAGGCTTTGTATCTGACCCAGCCAGCGATTTCCGAACAGGTTCGAAAACTGGAACAGGATCACGACCTGTTGTTGTTCCAGCGTGAACGAAAACGCGTGAACTTAACGCCCGAAGGCGAACAGCTTTATCGATTCACGAAACAGTATTTCGAGATCGAAGATCAGATTGAGGATTATCTCTCTGAAACCAAAGCCGCGATTGATGGAGAATTAAGGATCATTGCCGATTCAGCGCATCACATGACATCTTTTCTAGGTGCATTCCAAAAGAAATATCCGAAAATCACGATCACCGTACGATCCGGCAACACCGAAGAAATCCTGGAGGAGCTTCGGTCTTACAATGCGGAAATCGGTGTTGTAGGCAGCCTGTCTCCTGGCAAGGACATGGACGTATTGAATTTGGGGTCCACTGAAATTGTGGCCTTTGCTGCCCAGGGCGTGCTTTTGGCATCCAAACCAACCTTATCCCTGGAAGAGTTGGCCGAATTGCCCCTGATTTTCAGAGAGCACGGGTCAAAAACACGCGAGAAACTAGAGGATGCAGCCGAGAAACACGGCATCAGATTAAACCCGGCGATCGTTGCAGAAGGCCGAGAGGCCGTTCGCGAGCTTGTTGCCTCGGGTGCGGGTATCGGTTTTGTATCTCAGGCGGAATACGGGCACGATGATCGATTGCAGCAAATCAAATTGAAGGGTGTGAACTTGCAAATGGGTGAAAGCATGATCTCACTTTCCCAGCGTTGCGACGTCAAGATCATACGGGCGTTTATGGACTTTGCTGAGCGGGTGCTTAAGGAGAAAGAAACCCCCGCTGATATGTGACCTGCGGGGACTTGAGTTTTGTGGGGCTTACCTGCTGCGCCAGGCCTGTGTGCGGGCCAAAATGCCTTTTGACGCAATCAGGTGGACAATCCGGGCGGCTGCGTTGGTATAGAAGATCATCATGCCCATCGCAGCTGCGGGTGCGATGTCCCCGGCATCATCCATGTTCAGCACCGCGATGGACGCGAGTGTGGTTTTGGGTGAGTAGAGGAACACAACCGCCGACACAGTCGTCATCGCGTTGACAAACAGATAGATTGAGATGTCCAGCACCGCAGGCAGGCAGACCGGCACCGTCACACGGGCAAACAGCTTCATTGTTGGCTGTTTGAGAGAGGCTGACACCGACTCGAACTCTTTATCCATCTGCTTGAGAGCGGTGACCGCCGTCAGGTGCGATACGGTATAGAAATGCGTCACCGTGCAAATCACCAGGATCGCCATGGTGCCGTAGATCGCATTGAACGGATTGGACGGGTTGTTGAAGAAAAAGATATACGACAGCCCCAGAACCATGCCCGGGATGGCCATCGGCAGCATGGCGAACATCTGAAAGATCGACCGCCCGGTTTTGAAACCGTTCGATTTTTCCACCAGATACGCACCGAAGAAGACAACCGTTGTGCCGATCACCGCCGTCAGGAAGGCCAGTTTGATCGAGTTGAAATACGACCCCCAGCCGCCGCCATCCATCTTGTTGAACTGGTAGTTCTTGAGGCTCAGGCTCAGATCGTAGGGCCAGAATTTGATCAGCGCCGCAAACTGACACACGGCCAGAAGACCAACGATGAACAGGCCGATCAAGCTGCAGTAAATCAGGAATATGCGATCGGTTTTCGGGTTTGGCGTTGCCTGATATGGAACCGAACGCGCAGAAAGCAGCGCCACCTGCTTGGACTGAACCATCCGGTCGATGCCAAAAGCCAGAATTGCGGGGATCACCAGAACCACCGAGACCACGGCGCCCATCTCAAAATTCTGCTGGCCGATCACCTGTTTGTAGATATCCACGGCAAGCACGTTGAACTGGCCGCCGATCACCTTTGGCAGGCCGAAATCGGTGATCACCAGGTTGAACACGACAAAGGCTGCTGAAATCAGGCCATAGCGCGCGCCAGGTATGGTGACGGTCCAGAATGTCCGCCAGGGGGTAGAGCGCAAGCTGACAGCGGCCTCGTACAACCGCGCATCCGATATCGCGAGCGCGGTCGATATGATCAGGAACGCGTGTGGAAAGGTAAAGAAGACCGATCCGATCACGATGCCTATGGGGCCATAGATACTGGCGCCGAATAGCAACTCCTTGATCATCCCCTGATTGCCGAACAGGTAGACCAGCGCGATGCCCGGCAGCAGCGAGGGAACCAGAATCGGCGCCATCGCAATCAGGCGAAAGGCCCCCTTGAACCGCATGCAGCTTCGGTTCAGCGCATAGGCAAACCAGAACGCCAGCGTCACCGTAACGATTGTGCTGACAACCGAAATCCAAAGGGAATTCTTGATCGAGTTGAACAGGGCCGGGGTTGAGAAGTAGTTGATGAAGTTGCCCAGACCCCGCGCTTGAACCGGTCGCATCTGTACCCGGCGGAACGTATTGGAATCAAGCTCGACCCAATCGGTGCCTTCGTTCAAAGTCGACCCGACCAGAAAGCGCCCGGCCTCCGTCGTGTTCCGCATCTGGTACATGACCGGGCTGCGAAAGCTGAAATCCGGAAAGAACCCGGTCACCGGCAAACGCCCGTCCGAGCCGGTTGTCAGATCGGTGTCGGAATACACCCCCAATTGCCTGTTCAGTTCGTCAGCCGTCAGGATCGTGCCGTCAAACACACCCGCTTCATCACTGACCTGAAACTCATACTGGGACAGCTCGACCCGGTAGGTCGAGAAGGACTTGGAGAGCATCGTGTAAAGTGGCAGCGCCAGTGTCACAATCAGATAGAGCGCGATCACCATCATGCTTCCGCGCATCAAGATGTCATCGCGGCTGAGCCTAGGCCTGATATCCGGCCCAGCTGGCAACGTGTCCTGATTGGTCGACATCGTGCTCATGCCCCGGCCTCCGGAATGTCAAACGCCATCAGGCGGTTCTCGGGAAGCTCGATCACCATGCTGCGACCTTCTTCCAACTCAAGGCGACGCACGGCGTTGATCGAAAAATCCGCGATCAGTTCCGATGATCCGAACCGCTCGTTGTTCAGGCGGCAGCGCCAGAATGAGCCCAGAAACTCCATTTCATCGAGCGTGACCTCGATGCAGTTCCGATTGCCGCCCGTGTCAAGATAACCGGCTTCATGAGGGATGATGTCTTCGGGGCGAATGGCCGCGATGACCGGGGTTCCATCATTGAACGTGTGGCTGAGGCAGGCAAAGGTCTTTTCCCCGACGCTCAACCGCCCGCCTTTGGTGACCTGCGACTGGATCTGGTTCATTTCACCAATAAAGTCGGCTACGAACAGGTTGGCCGGTTCGCGGTAGATCTCCGTGGGCGATCCAACTTGTTCAATCACCCCGTGGTTCATCACCACGATGCGGTCGGCCATGGCCAGCGCTTCTTCCTGATCGTGCGTCACCATCACGGTGGTCACACCCAGCTTGCGCTGCAATTCCTTGATCTCATGCCGCAGGTGAACGCGCACCTTGGCGTCCAGCGCCGACAGGGGTTCGTCCAGCAGCAGCAAACCGGGATTGGTTGCAATGGCGCGGGCCAGCGCAATCCTCTGCTGCTGGCCACCGGACAATTGTGCCGGGTATTTCCTGCCCTGATCCGGCAGACCAACAAGGTTCAACAGCTCGCTCACCCGAACTGCGATATCCGACTTGCTGCGGCCCGTGTTTTCAAGGCCAAATGCGATGTTCTTTTCGATCGTCAGGTTCGGGAACAGCGCATAGGACTGGAACACAATCCCGAAATCGCGCTCGGACGGAGGCAGGTTGGAGACGTCTTTGCCATCCTGCATAACCGTACCCTTGGTCTGCAGATCCAGCCCGGCAATCGCCCGCAACAAGGTGGTCTTGCCGCAGCCGGACGGGCCAAGGAAACAAATGAATTCACCTTCTTTGATTTCAAGAGAGATGTCCTTGAGTGCCAGAAAGCTGCCGAACGCTTTCCACAAATTCTGGATGCTGAGATACAGTTCACCGGGTGGTGTTTTCTGAAGCACGGGAGAGGTCCTCACATCTGCACCTCGGGCACGACCGATCCTGGCCGGTTCGCGCCGGGTGAGTTGGTGTTGTTGGTGGGAACAAGAGAGTGGCTTGCAGGAGAGGCACAAAAGCCCCTCCTGCCAATGGGTTTATTTCGCTTCAGACTTTCCGTCATAGCGAGACTGCCATTCCTTCAGGATTGCCGCGCGATTGTTGGCGGCATACTCGAAATCATTGTTGATCATCGCATCCAGAAGACCCTCTGGGAAGTGCTCAACCGGTTTTGCAACGCCGGGATACGCCACGACTGCATAGCCGGTATTGTACATCTCGTTGGCCTCTTTGGTGACAGTGAAATCCACCAGCTTCTGCGCGGCTTCCAGATTTGCGGTACCGGCAACGATTGCGGTTGCCTCCATGTCCCAGCCTACGCCTTCCGAAGGCACAATGATCTCTAGTGGTGCACCATCAGCTTTGGATTTCGCCCCACGGAATGCAAAAGAAATGCCAATCGGGATCTCGCCTGCCGCGGCCAGTTTGCAAGGCTTAGAGCCGGAATGGGTGTAGCGCGCAATATTCTCGTGCAGCGCATCCATGTATTCCCAGCCGCCTTCTTCGCCAAACATTTGAAGCCAGCTGGACACATCAAGGAAACCCGTGCCAGACGAATTCGGGTTCGGCATGATGACCTGATCCTTGTACATCGGATCAGTCAGGTCCTTCCACGAGGTGGGCGGCTTAAGCCCAGCCTTTTCCGCCTCAACCGTGTTGTAACAGACCGAGGCAACCCAGGCGTCCATGCCAACCCAGGCAGGTGGGTTGTCACCATCGACGAATTTCGCATCCAGCTTGTCTACGCCAGCCGGGGCATAAGGCTCCAGCATGCCTTCGGATTTCAGCAGCAGAAGAGAGGTCGCTGCCAATCCCCAAATGACATCCGCCTGAGGGTTGTCCCGCTCGGCCAGCAGTTTCGCCGTGATAATCCCGGTCGAGTCACGAACCCAGTTGATCTTGATATCCGGGTTACTCTGATTGAACGTCTCGGCATATCGTGCCAGATCCTCCGCCTCAACGGCGGTGTAAACTGTCAATTCTGTTTCCGATGCCGCTACCGTCGCCGTCAGTGCGCCGACGGCCAAAGCTGCGAGAAATGATGTGGTGTGTTTCATTGTTTTCCTCTGTTGGTGAATTGTTCGGCAGGTTCGCCATTCTTGTGCGGCGTTACATTCACATTTTAGCATTGGCATTTTGACAGAATAAGGTGTCAAGAAAAATCGATTATACCTTCAAAACCATAAGCCAGCCCTATGGATCAATTTGACTGTGAATTTCAAAGAGACCAGACAAGGTTTTGCGGGGGAGCGTGAGCAGAAGCGTGAATGGGCAAGATTGGTTCCGCCACAAACATCCCGGAAGACCACTATATCCCAAGTGTTCGGAGCTGAACGCGATTTACGCCTACTTGATGTAGTTGCCGAATAAATCAGATGACTCAATTCTGAACCGATGGCCCTGACTTTTTTGTCAGGACCAACAATTGCGATCGCCATAGGATAAAGTAACGTGCAAAGCCTTCAGAATCTAAGAGATAGGCATGACATTCCGCCATCCAGTTTTGCACATTCGGTGTTGTTGATTTCTACGACCTCGTAGCCGTTTTTCCGCAACATTTCTACTGTACGTGGGAACCCAGCCGGGGCCAGCACAAGCTCGTTGAACCGGATCGAGTTCGCCGCTGCTTCCTCACCTTCGGCTACGTGCAAAACGCGGTACCCTTCGAAACATCCTGAATCGTCCAGACGCTTGGTTGAAAGGATGGTTTCCCCATCCAACAGAGAACAATCCGTTTTGAAATGCAGTACACCCGGCGGTGTGAACACTTCACGCACGGTGTGGCCCCATTTCGAAACGATGTCGGTCAGTTCGGCAACACCAGCCGCGTCCGTGCGATCCGAACGCCCAACTAGGATTTCGCGGCCAGTGACCAGGATATCCCCGCCTTCAATATGACCCGGTCCTTTGATACGGTGCACTTCGTCGTAAACCGAGCGAATAGTTGGTTCCATCTCGGCCACTTCCCCCATGCGGCTGGGTGCCCCTGGGCGCATCATAACGGCGCCCAGGGGCAGACAAAGGGTTGTATCCTCGACAAACACTGCATCCGGGAACGTATCCAGCGGAGACAGTTCAATCACCTCGGCGCCGGTGCTCTTCAGCGTTGCTACATAGTGTGCGTGTGCCGCCAGCATCCCGTCCAAATCTGGTGTACCGATATCTTCTGCACGCAAACCCATGGTGATGGATGCAGCCGGGCGGCGCGTAATCGCCCGCGTAAACTGAAAAGTCGGGTCAGTCATTTCCGTTCTCGCTTTTTATGAGGAGTGTGATTGATTAGGTGCGCGGATTTCAACAAGTCGTGGGCCTTCATGGGACTGCGCAGCAGTCAAAGCTTGCGCCACCTCTGCTGCATCCGGCCCGATCCGCCAGAACGGCATCCCGCAGGAGCGGGCCACGCCTTCAAAGTCAGGCGGCGTTGGTTCGCACCCGAGAACGGTCACCCCGACAGCTTGCATCGAGGTCGCAATTTCCTGATAGCCATGATTGTTCCAAATAACGAAAGTAATCGGCAGGTTTTCATCAACTGCGGTCATCAACTCGGGCAGGCTGAACTGTGCCCCACCATCGCCAGAGATACAGAGCACAGATGCATTCGGCGCTGCCAGCGCCGCGCCGATCGCTGCGGGTATGCCGTATCCAAGTGCGCCAAACCCGGTCGACGCATTGAACCAACCACCAGGACGATCATGGTCATAGTAGAGATTGCCCGCGTAGATCGGATAAGTGGAATCGCCTACCATGATCGCGTCTGGAACGGCCCTGCGCATCGCAACGAGAATGTCGTGAAGCGCGCGCATATCCGCACCGATTTCCTCAAAAGCACCGCGGCGTGCCGCTTCGGCACGTCGTGCACCGTTCAAGGATGCGGTCGCAGGACCCAAAGCTTCCAATATCGCAGCGGCTACAACGCCTGCATCGCCAACAATTGCCACTTCGGCTTCGTGGCGACGCATTTGGTCGGGGCAGAGGTCGACCCGGATCAGGGACGACATACTGGCCATGTTTCCGGTTGCGTACATGTCAAAGTCCGTTTGCCCCAGCTCAGTTCCCAGCGCCAGTACCGCGTCTGATCCTTCAATCAAATCGCGTACAGCCTGAAGGCTTGGGCTTGCCGGCACACTGAGTGGATGACCATACATCAGCCCGCGCGCATTTACGGTCTGCACGACCGGCGCATCCAAACGTTCGGCCAGAAAACGTATTGCCGCGCTTTCCCGACACGCACCGCCACCGACTAACAGCACCGGAGTCTTGGCTGCGGCCAATCGGCTGACAGCTTTGTCAATAAGCGCCATGTCTTCTGGTTTTTCGGTCAGATATCCGGGCGTTACCGTTGTTTCAACATACTGATCCCCAGCAATATCCAAGGGAATTTCGATATGCGTCGGCCCCGGGCGTCCCGATTGGAACGGCCGAAAGGCCCGATCCATGGCCGGAAGCAAATCATCCGAGCCCTCAACACGCTCGGACCACAACGCGACTGTCCGCGCCATCGCCCTCTGATCCGGCAGCTCATGTAAGTGTCCTAAACCTTTACCAAGGCTGGACAGCGTATTCACCCCAGAGACCACAAGCATCGGAACACTATCTGCCCTGGCCTGCCCCATCGCAGTAAGTGTATTTGTCAAACCTGGACCAGTGATAACAAATGCAACGCCGGGCTTACCGGACACCCTGGCATACCCATCCGCCATAAACCCCGCGCCCTGTTCGTGCCGGGGGGTGACGTGGCGGATACCAGAGGATGCAAGCCCCCGATACAGCTCGACCGTATGTACGCCAGGAATACCAAAGACAGTATCTACGTCGCGCGCAACCAGTTGGGACACCAACGCCTCACCAATGCTTGTCATGCGTTCTCCAACTGCAACTGGTTCACGTGATTGATGATCCGGTCACAAGCCGTGGCAAAGTCCGCGTCATCCACCGTCAGTGCGATACGCACCCAGTCATCCACTGTGTCGCCAAACGATGTGCCCGGCATTACAGCCACTTTGCCATGTTCCAGCAGGTGAAATGCGTAATCGTTGCCGTTCAGTCCGGTCGCCGAAACGTCGATCATCGCGAACATGCCGGCCTGAGGACGATGAACACGCAGCCGCGTTTCAGTCGACAACCTGTCCTGCAAGATGCGCGCGCGATTGGCAAAGCGTTGCGCCATTCCTGCCGCGACATCCGATCCCTCGCGAATGGCCATTTCGGTCATGTCCGCGATGAAGGGTTGATTGCCGAAAAGCATGGTTTCAGACAGAGGCAAAAGGCGTTCTGCAAACGCCTCGGGGCCGATACACCATCCGCTGCGGAATCCAGGGGCGGCATGCGATTTTGATATGGATGACACCACAATGACCCGATCAGACAACTCTGGCAGGGACAGGGGCGAAACAAATTCGTTTCCGTCGAAAACCAACTCTTCATAGACCTCATCTGAAATGATCCAGAGATCATGATCGATGGCCAGCTGCCCGATAGCATTCAGATCTGCCTTGGTTAGGATCGAACCCGTCGGGTTGTGTGGCGTTGTGAGCAAAATGGCAGAGGTATTCGGGGTGATGCGAGCGGCGATGTCATCGGCAGCAATCCGAAAGCCATTCTCCGGTCGCAGAGGAACAGGCACGACGTCCGCCCCACTGGCGCGGATTACACCTTGATAGGTCGCATACATCGGATCACCTACCAGCACTTCACAACCGGTTTCCGCAACACCCATTAGTACGGCATAAAGCGCAGTTTGGGTCCCCGGGAAACACAACACTTGCAAATCGGAAATCGCCCGGCCGGACCTATCGGAGTAGCGCTCTGCCAATGCTGCACGCAGCCCGGCTTCACCGCGTCCACTCGAGTAGGTCGTTCGACCCTGATGCAGGGCGTTCACAGCCGCGTCCACAAGTCTGGTAGGTGCTGGAACGTCAGGCTCACCGATCGTCAATTCGATGATGTCCTGCCCTTCTGCAACACGGCGTTGAGCTGCAAGATGCACTTCCCACTTTGCGCCACCCAACCCGGACAGGCGTTCGGTTATCGCTGTTTCTTTCATCTTCGATCCTACTCAATAACCGTTAAGTCCAAACCGATGATTGATCCGACTGAGTCGAGCCCAATCTCTGGCAATTCGCCCGCTTTGAAAGCGCTTGGCAGGGCGCCACCTTCCATCCACAGTCCGTCGATCACCGCGTTGCAAGCGATGGCCATTCGTCTTAGGTGGCAGCTTTTTGGGGGCATACCCGCCTCTTGCAGAGCATCTGAAATATGCGCCTCTAGCCGATCACGGAAATCACGGTAGGTCTGCTCGTGGATTTCCTGCATTTTGGTATCTTTGCGCGTTTTATTCAGAAACCCCGCCCACAGACAAACCCAGTCCGGGTCGACCACGGGATGGGTCAACCCGGTCACTACAAACGTCGCCAGCCGTGATCTGGCGGAGTCATTTGGTTCAGCACTCTGCGCGGCAGTCATGGCGGTCATTCGCCGCATATGATAGTCGTAAGCTGCTGTAATCAGGTCTTCTTTCGAAGAAAAATGATGCCGGATCAGACCCTGAGTCACATTCGCCCGATCAGCAATCGCCCGAACGGTTGCCCCTTGCAAACCCTGCTCGGCAATCAAAGACAACGTAGCCTCAATCAACGACTCTTTACGCTGCTCTGCTGGTTCGCGCCTAAATTTTGTTACGTGATCCGGCATTATTCTTTCCAGATATTATAATTATACAGTTGCATAATTGTGGGGAATCGATAAAGCTGCAAGGAAAAAATGGTGGATAGGGATGGAAACAACAAATGAACGTTGACCCCGAGACCAAGCCGGATGAGGCCATTCGGGTCATTGACTTGCACAAGTCTTTTGGCTCGCTTGAGGTTCTCAAGGGCGTTTCGCTCACTGCCCATCAGGGCGATGTCGTCGCCATCATCGGAGGCAGCGGTTCCGGAAAATCCACGTTCCTTCGTTGCATCAACTTCCTCGAAACGCCTAGCTCTGGCGAGATCGTTGTAAACGGTGAAACGATCGCGATGCGCCCTGACGGGTTGCCCAAAGACCGGCGTCAGCTTGAGCGTATCCGCACGCGGCTGGCGATGGTATTCCAGGCCTTCAACCTCTGGACTCATCGCACCTTGTTGGAAAACGTCATCGAAGTGCCCGTTCACGTTTTGAAAGTGCCGCGTGACCAGGCAATCAAACGGGCGCATCAACTGCTGGAGCGCGTGGGTTTGGGCGACAAGGCCGACACCTTCCCTTCGTTCCTTTCAGGTGGTCAGCAACAACGTGCAGCGATTGCGCGCGCGCTGGCGGTCGATCCCAGTGTGATGTTGTTTGACGAACCCACCAGCGCGCTGGATCCCGAACTGGTCGGCGAGGTTTTGACCGTCATTCGGGGTCTCGCCGCCGAAGGCCGGACCATGTTGATAGTGACCCATGAGATGAAGTTTGCGCGTGAGGTTGCGACCCACGTTGTGTATCTTTTCGAAGGAAAAATCGAGGAACAGGGGCCACCTGACGAGCTTTTTGATAATCCTAAATCCGCTCGGCTGAAGCAATTCCTGAAATCAGTCGGCTGAGTAAACAAAATCATGACAGGGAGACTAAAATGATAAAAAGAAACCTTATTGCAGCAGGTGTGGCTGCGACAATGCTCAGCGCCGGAACGGTCAGTGCAGAAGAAGTTAAAATCGGGATCGCCGCCGAACCCTACCCCCCATTTGCCTCACTCGATTCCTCGGGCACCTGGGTCGGCTGGGAAATCGAGGTGATTGACGCGGTTTGTTCCGCGGCCGAGCTTGACTGCGTGATCACACCGGTTGCCTGGGACGGCATCATCCCGTCGCTGACCGGTCAGCAAATCGACGCTCTGATGGCGTCGATGTCGATCACCGAAGAGCGCCTGAAAACCATCGATTTCAGCGATCCCTACTACAACACACCGGCAGTGATCGTCGCCGACAAGTCGATGGACATCGAACCAACGCCGGAATCTCTGGCTGGCAAGATCATCGGCGTGCAGGCATCAACCATCCACCAGGCCTATGCGAACGAACACTTCAAAGATGCCGCAGAAATCCGAGTTTACCAAACCCAGGACGAGGCCAATCAGGACTTGTTCGCCGGTCGGATCGACGCGATTCAAGCGGACAGCATTGCCATGGCTGACTTTGTCGCAACCGACACCGGTGCCTGCTGCGAAATCAAGGGCCCGGTTGCGAACGACGTGGCAATTCTGGGCCGTGGCGTCGGCGCCGGTGTTCGCAAGGGTGACGACGCGCTGCGTGAAAAACTGAATGCGGGAATCGCGGCAATTCTTGCCGACGGTACGCATGAGGAAATTACCTCGCGCTATTTCACGACCAGCATCTACAGCGAATAAGCTTCGTCGTGGAAGCGCTCCTCGAAAGCCTGGGGCTTGCCCAAAGCTTGGAGCTGCTGTCCCTAACCCCTCCGGGTTGGGGCGGTAATCTCCTGCGTGGCCTCGTTCACTCGTTGCAGATCGCACTTGGCGCGTTCGGTTTCGGACTGATCATCGGGCTTTTCGGGGCCTATGGGAAACTATATGGCGGACCGGTCACCCGTGACCTTCTCGCCATATACACAACCGTGATGCGCGCCGTACCTGAACTGGTGCTTATCCTGATCCTCTACTATGTAGGGACCGACCTGATCAATCAGGCCGCACAGGCAATGGGTTATGGCCGGGTTGAAATCAGCGGCGTTGTAGCTGGTATCTGGGTATTGGGCATCGTTCAGGGGGCTTATGCGACCGAAGTGTTGCGTGGGGCTATCCAGGCGGTACCCTCAGGGCAGATTGAGGCGGCGCGATCCTTTGGTATGCCGCCATTCAAGCTTATGCGGCGTGTCACGATCCCCGCGATGATGTCCTTTGCCACACCGGGGCTGGCCAATCTTTGGCTGATCGCCACTAAAGACACTGCTTTGCTTGCCATCGTTGGTTTCAGCGAACTAACGCTGGAAACACGCCAGGCCGCTGCAAGCACTCGCGCATATTTCACGTTCTTCCTTGCTGCCGGTGCGCTTTATTTGATCGTCACCCTGTGTTCCGGCGTCGTGTTTGGCCGGATCGAGAAATGGGCCCGCCGCGGGCAACCTTCGTTGAAGGGAGCAAGCCGATGATGAACTGGCGGGCACTCATGCAACCGCACCGGATCGTGCTGATGGCCCTGTTTGCGGCGTTCGTAATCTGGTGCGCTCTCTCGTTACGATGGGATTGGATTCCGACCTATGCACCGCTGGCACTGGAAGGGTTGTGGAGAACCATCTGGCTGCTTGTCGTCACCACAGTGCTCGGGTTTCTACTGGCGATCCCGCTTGGCCTCGCGCAGGCGATTGGGCCCTGGTATCTGTCGGTCCCGGCGCGCGTGTTTTGCACCATCATTCGAGGCACGCCGATCCTCTTACAAATTTGGCTTTTGTACTACGGGCTTGGATCACTCTTCCCTCAAGTCCCGTGGATACGCGGCAGCGAACTGTGGCCCTATCTAAGGCAGGCCTGGCCCTATGCAGTTTTGGCTCTTACCCTATCTTACGCAGGCTATGAGGGCGAGATCATGCGCGGCGCATTCGCCAGTGTAAAAAAAGGCCAGCTTGAAGCGGCGCAGTCCTTTGGCATGCCGCGCTTTACGATGTTTCGCAGGATCTGGCTTCCTCAAGCTATTCGCAGTGTATTGCCGACCCTCGGTGGCGAGACCATCCTGCAGCTAAAGGCAACCCCGCTGGTCGCGACCATTACCGTGGTTGAAATTTACGCCGTGTCTTCCAGAGTTCGAGCGGATACGTTCGTGGTATACGAGCCGCTTTTGCTGTTGGCGCTAATTTACCTGATCATCGCGGGCCTCATTTCTCTGCTGTTCCGGCACATAGAGTTGCAGGTGCCCGCGCGGTAACCAGCCTCAAAAACAGTGAACCGAAACTTGCTGCATTCAGAATAAGTGCAGACACAAACAACGCAACCTGCTGGGAGCGCAGCGCGAGTTTTGTAACTGGGTTTTACCTCCTGGTTCAGGTGCGAAGCCTCAGCCTGAACGAAAATGCTGCGCCAGAAAATCAATCAACGCGCGCACCCGGGTCGTCAGATGACGATTGGGTGGATAGAGCGCATAGAGGCCGAAGTTTTCCGTTTCATAGTCCTGAAACAAGTGCTCCAGGGTACCCTCTTCCAGACTGCGGGCAATCACATAGTGCGGGCAACGCGCGATACCCAGCCCGGCAATCGCCATGTTGGCAATCGCCGCCGGGGCATTGGCATGAAACATCCCGGCCACCTTGACCGCAATATCCCTTGTCCCGGCCCGAAACCTCCATGCTGTTGCGTCGGCCGGGTTTTCGTCAATCAGGCAGTTATGTGTAGCCAGTGCCATCGGATCACCCGGACGGCCCCTCTCCGCCAGATAATCAGGCGACGCGCAAACGATCAGCGGCATATCCGACAGCTTCCGTGCAATCAGGGTCGAATCCCGCAACACTCCGATCCGAATGGCAAGATCGAACCCCTCTTCAACAAGTGCCACGCGCGAGTCCGACAGTTTAAGGTCAATATCGACCTTGGGATGCGCCCGCAGGAACAAGGCCAAAGCCTGTGTCAGGTTGATGCTGCCGAACCCGGTTGGTGCGGTTATTCGGATCGGCCCGGCCAGCGCCGATTGCCGTTCCTGAACAAGGTCCTCCAGTTCGTCGATTTGTTCCACGATCGGACGACAGCGTTCAAGGTACGCGATACCGACGTCCGTCAACGAAACGCTTCTGGTTGTCCGGTTGAACAACTGCGTCGATAGCTTTGCCTCCAACTGGGCAACATACTTGCTGACCAGTCTTGTAGACAGGCCCAGCCGCCGCCCCGCGGCAGTGAACGAGCCGTCATGAGCGACGGCCATAAATGCCCGCATCGTGTCAATTGTATCCAACGCAGCGCTCCTTCGTCAGGTTGATGTACGCCCTATTATACCCAATTCGTTCATAGTTACTGAATGAAATGCAGGATTATAACCGGAAATGGTTTTGCCATGTTCTAGCCAGTGATCGCTGACCCACATCGTCAGTTCACTCCCAAGAAACTCCTCCGAAAGGAAGCAGACATGCCAAACGCCATCCGAATCCACCGTCATCCATTGTCCGGGCATTCACACCGGGTGGAACTATTCGCCAAACTTGGCGGCATCAATCACGATTTGATCGATGTCGACCTGCTGTCTGGCGAACACAAGAAAGAGCCGTTTCTTTCCCTGAACCCTGCCGGGCAGGTGCCGGTGATTGAGGACGGTGAAATTGTGATCGCCGACTCCAATTCTATACTCGTGTACCTTGCGCGGAAATACGCGCCTGACTGGTTACCGACTGACCCGGTGCGCGAGGCGGAGGTTCAGAAGTTCTTGTCGCTGGCCGCCGGCGACATCGCCTACGGCCCAGCGGCAGCGCGATTGATCACCGTCTTTGGTGCTCAACTGGATGCAGAACGTGCCAAGGCCATCGCCAAATCCGCCTTTGACCGGCTTGAGGCGCATTTGAACGGACGCGACTGGCTGGTCGGAACCAGCCCATCCATCGCTGATGTCGCGATCTACAGCTATACGGCCCATGCGCCTGAGGGGAATGTTTCACTGGATGATTATCCCAATATCCGCGCCCTACTGGCCCGGGTTGAGGCGTTGCCCGGCTTTGTGGCCATGCAAAGCACCAAGGTCGGCCTCGCCGCCTGACACCAACGCGCGCCCGGCCCTGACGGCCGGGCGCGCGATGCACTTCCATGCACCGCATCAGAAGAGAGATCCCATGTCACCCATCGAACCCAGCGATAGCAGCACCTCCCCTTTTCATCGGGGCGAATACATGGCGCAGGCGCGGATGGGTGTCCGCGATATTGAACACTGGGCGCGGAAAGTTGTCCGCGACCACATGCCCGAACAGCATCGGGATTTTCATACCGCCCTGCCGTTTCTTGTGATGGCCGCGCGTGATGCGCAAGGTCGACCATGGGTCACGCTATTGGAAGGGCCAGACGGATTCGTCACTGCACCAGACAACAAAACGCTTTCCATAACCGCCTTGCCGACCCAAGGTGACGCGTTGCACGGTACCATTCACCCCAAAAGTGATATTGGCATCCTGGGTATTGAGTTGGCCACGCGTCGGCGCAACCGTATCAATGGTCGCGCCGGACGCGTCACTCCAACAGGTTTTGACTTTCACGTTGACCAGACCTTTGGCAACTGCCCTCAATACATCCGCGAACGTGCGTGGCACCGGGTTGAAGATTCTAGGCCCGGACCAATGTCGCGCAACCAATATTTGACGTCGGATCAGGTCCGGTGGGTCGAAACAGCCGACACTTTCTTTATCGCCAGCGGCTACCGCAAAGAGGGCGAAAGCCCGACCTATGGAATGGATGCGTCCCATCGCGGTGGCGACCGCGGTTTCGTGCAGGTTCTGGACAACCGGCGACTGCGGTTTCCCGACTATGCCGGCAATAACCACTTCAACACAATCGGCAACCTGTTGCTCGACCCAAAGGCAGGATTTCTGTTCGTCGATTTCGAAAGCGGCAGCTTGCTGCAACTGACCGGCACTGCCACAATCGACTGGGACAGTGACGAAGTTACACAGGTCCCTGGCGCGCGCCGTCTGGTGACGCTGGAGATTGACGAAGTAGTGGAAACGCGTGCGGCAGTCACCCTCAGATGGACTTCGGATGCAGATTCAGTCCGGTCGCTCCGCCTGATCGAAAAGACCCGTGAAAGCGTCGATGTCACCTCATTCGTTTTCAAAGCCCGCGATGGTGGCCCGCTAGCCGGGTTCGAGCCCGGCCAACACCTGCCAATCGAGCTTAAAGTTCCAGGGATCGCCGAACCGGTGCGCCGTACCTATTCGCTCAGCAACGGACCGAACAAGCATCGCTATCGGATCACGGTCAAGCGTGAGCCACAGGGGATAGCCTCGCAATTTCTGCACGATCATTTAGAGCCAGGCGCAATCATCAATAGCCGTCGGCCTGCGGGTAATTTCGCAATGACATGCGACCGGTGCCCATTGGTTCTGGTCAGCGCAGGTGTTGGTATCACACCGATGTTAAGCATTCTGAATAAGGTTGCAGGCGAGCGTGGCAATCGCCCTGTCTGGTTCATCCACGGTGCTCGGGACGGTCAACACCATCCTATGGCCGGTGAAGTTCACGATCTGGCGTCCAGGCGGTCGGGGATCACGTCGCATGTGGCCTACAGCCAACCAACGTCAGAGGATGAGTTCGGAGTGAACTATGACACGCATGGCCGTGTCGACGGGGCACTTGTGGCGCACCTGATCGACGATGCCAGCGCGCATTATTTTCTATGCGGCCCTGTCAATTTTATGGCCGAGATACAGGCAGGTCTGGAACGCCGGGGCGTCCCTGCAGACCAAATTCACACCGAAAGTTTTGGCCCAGTTTGACGATCTTTCACGATCCTCAAGTGTTCGTGAAAGTCAGCCTATGAGGTCAAGGGTAAGTGAGCATTCCCTGATGTGACGCGTGTAGGTAATAACTATGCCGGCCAACAGGCGTCTTGGCTTTTGGGCGGCGAGCTGCACTATCGCACTTCGCCGCCGCAGCCCGCACATTCAGAAACTACGCAGAGCAGCCGCGTCAAGTCAGGTCAGATCGTCGACACGTGCGTCTGGTGCATTCCGTTTGACGGAATCGATCCCGTTATCCCGCCCTGAAGCGCTGGTATAGCTTTCACTGGTGCCGATGACCTGACCATTGCTTGCCTTCAAGTTGAACATATGGCCGCCGGACTTGGTTTCCTTGCGTTCATACCGACTGTCATCCGGCGCGTTTTTCTTAACAGACTCGATCCCGTTCGTGGCACTTGCCCTCTGAACATATCCTTCACTGGCCAGAATGGTTTCACCATTCCCCGCTTTCAGGCGAAACCGAAATTCACCGGCCTTATCTTTGTATAGTTCGAACTTTCCAGCCATTTGACGTCAACTCCCTTTTTCTACGATCAAATTTTTCGAAGACATTCCTATAATTACACAAACGTCTCAAGAAAAAAGATGACACTTTCATTCGCCTGCCGACACAGCAATTTCCTCGAAAAACGGTAAGAGTGGTGGGTCGAGATGCGATGCTTCAGTATTCCAATGCTGCCTCACGCTTCAGGCGACTTGCGGCAAATTCGACAAACGCGCGAACTTTTGCGGACACCATCCGCCCTTCGTGGTGCACGATGTGAACCGGCGCAGGAGCCGGTTCGAAATCAGATAACACAGCACTGAGTCGTCCGTCCGCCAGATACGGTGCGATTTGATAAGACAAAAGCCGGGCCAGACCCTGACCGCGAAGCGCCATCTCGATCACGGCATCGTTGGTATTCATGCTGACCCGTGGATGAACACGCACAAGTTTCGGTTTGCCCAGTTGATCAAACTGCCATTGGCCCGACGGTGACAGGGGCTGAGAATTGATCAGTACATGACCGTTCAGATCTTCCGGTCTTTCGGGTTCACCTGCCCGTTCAAGGTATTCGGGTGCTGCAAAAACGACCTGTCTGACTGAACCACAACGCACTGCCATAAGGCTGGAATCCGCGAGCGGACCAATCCTGACACCAACATCCACACCTTCGTCGATTAAATTCACGACCCGGTCTACATAAAGTGTTTGCGCCTCGATTTTTGGATAGCGCTCCAGAAAATCCGCAAGAATTGGCGTGATGAACAATTTGCCAAACAATACGGACGAAGTGAGATTGAGCAATCCTTTGGGTTCCGAATAGGTCCCGACCGCAGCGTTTTCCGCCTGTTCCAGATCAACGAGAATACGCTTGGCATCTTCCAGAAATCTGCGCCCGCTCTCGGTCAACATGACAGATCGCGTCGTTCTTACGAACAACCGGATGCCAAGATCCCGCTCCAGCATCGAGATAGTGCGCGTCACAGCCGGCGGCGACATGTTCAGGTTGCGCGCAGCAGCAGCAAAGCCACCCAGGTCGGCTACTTTCGAAAAGACCAGAAGCGCGCGAAACTTGTCCATGCATTATTCCAAAATTGTAAATAACAAATTCAAACATACCATTATTCTGCTGACTGTTGAAACACACTACGTCTCAGGCGAAGACACTTTAACAAAGCAAAAGCGCCCGCAAGAAATGGGAGAAACGCCATGAATACAAGCCAAGCCATCGACCATAACGTGACTGTTCAGATCGTGCACGGTTTTGTGGACAACGGAGTAGGCGGCAACCCTGCCGGGGTTGTCCTGGACGCCGACGGGTTAACAGAAGCGCAGATGCTGAAGATCGCGTCACAGGTTGGCCTTTCCGAAACCGCCTTTGTCTCGCAATCTGCGACCGAGGGTTTCAAACTGGACTTCTTCACCCCGAACCGCAGGATCGCGCATTGCGGTCATGCGACCATTGCCGCTTTTTCCCATCTGGATGCACTTGGGCGTATTCCTGATCCCGAAACCTCAAAAGAAACTGTAGACGGCCCCCGCCGGATCATGATCAAGGATGGTGCCGCGTTTATGGAACAATTGGCCCCTAGATATGAAACGCCTGAAGATTGGACCTCTCAGTGTGTCAGTTTGCAGGACGTTTTGGGTTCTCTGGGGTTGTCCCCGAGCAATCTGGATCAAGAAATGCCGCCCGTCCTGGTAAATACCGGCAACAGTTTTGTCGTGATCGGAGTTGCCGACAGGGAAACCCTGGCTTCGATCAAACCCGATTTCGAGCAGATCAAAACGATCAGCGACCGTCTGGACCTGATCGGATATTACGTGTTCACAACGGCCCAATGCTTGGACGGACGCGACGCTACCGCACGCATGTTTGCCCCCCGTTACGCAATCGATGAAGAGGCCGCGACGGGAATGGCCGCAGGGCCGCTGGCCTGTGTCCTGCACGACCTGGGCCACCGCCGTCAGCACGGATTTCTGATTGAACAGGGCATGTTCATGGACACCCCCTCGCCTAGTTTGATTCAGGTTGAACTCGAAGTTTGTGACGGCGCGATCACCGGCCTTATGGCCGGCGGGCATGGAAAAGTTATGAAGTCCCTTCAAATTTCAGTTTGACGCGGACCGCGTTTTGTGCGGCATCAACGTCGCTGTTGTTGGAAGGGGTGCAGACGCCCCCTACCCTTTCTGGAGTGCCCCGCCAGTTATTCGCCGTGAGTTTTTGCAGCTGTAATCTTGGCCTGCTGTCGCCCGCTGACGTCGAAATCTGACAACACAAATTGACCAAGGCAGGTGGCTCGGAAACTGGAGGTATCTCACTCCTCCGAGGTATACGCCAAGATCGCCCCGGAAGGCCTCCGAGACGAGGAGCGCGATGTGGTGTTGTGCCAACATTAGTGTGTTGCCCAAGGCCTGCTTTTCTATGTTCTATGACTCTGAGTTACCGTTCATCGGTCCGGACCTTCCCGGTTCTGGCTGGATCCAGCAATCGCTAGCCCCGGTTCCCCTTCTGCCACGCCTTATCATGTACGGGAAGTTGGGGTATTGTACCAAACAATACCGCCTACACATGACGCGTCAGACGCGCTGGCACCCCGTTCATACGGTTGTTTCGAATCTCCGGCAAGAAGGCGCGTTGACCAACAAACCTGAAAGGTGACCCATGTCTTTCTCCAGCCGTTCTACAATTTCGCGACGCCGGTTCCTCGCCACGACAACCGCTGGTGCGGCGGCAATTACCCTGCACCCGTTTTCGGTGGCGGCGGCCAATAATCAGGCACATCTGCGCATCATGGAAACCACCGACATCCATGTCCATGTGTTCCCTTACGATTACTATTCGGACAAACCCCGTGACACGGTGGGCCTGTCCCGCACAGCGTCGATCATCAACGAAATCCGGTCTGAGGCGAAAAACTCGCTCTTGGTGGACAACGGCGATTTCCTGCAAGGCAACCCGATGGGTGACTACATCGCTTATGAGCGCGGCATGAAGGACGGCGACAGCCATCCCATCATCACGTCCTTCAATACGGTCGGGTATGATGCCGCGACGCTGGGCAATCACGAGTTCAACTACGGTCTGGAATTCCTGAACAAGGCTTTGGCCGGTGCCGAATTCCCTGTTGTTCTGGCCAACGTCGCCAAGGAAAAAGGTGCAAACCCGCGTGACGACAAGACCCTTGTTCAGGCCTATGCTATTCTCGACCGTGACATCGAGATGGGCGACGGCACCAAACATCCTATCAGGATCGGTGTCATCGGCTTTACCCCACCACAAATCGTGAATTGGGACCGCAGGCACCTGGAGGGTAATGTTCAAGCCCGCGATATCGTCGAGACGGCTCAGGCCTATGTGCCCGAGATGAAGGAACAGGGATGTGACCTGATCATCGCCCTGTCGCATTCGGGGATCGGGGGTGCCGATCATGAAGACGGCATGGAAAACGCATCGGTGGTTCTGGCAGGTGTCGACGGGATTGACGCGCTGGTCACCGGCCACAATCACCTGGTTTTCCCGTCACCGACATTTGCTGACCGCCCAGGGATCGATGTGGAAAAAGGCACGCTGATGGGCAAACCTGCCGTCATGGGCGGTTTCTGGGGGTCGCATCTTGGCCTGCTGGACCTGCTTTTGGAACGGGACGGCAATGAATGGCGCGTCGTTACCACAACCTCCGAGGCGCGACCGATTTCCAAACGCAACGAAGACCGCTCGATCACCGCTCTGGTCGAAGATGATCAGAAGGTTCTGGATTCGGTTGCGAAAGCTCATGACGAAACGCTCGCCTATGTTCGGCGCGCGGTCGGCAAGACCTCGGCTCCTCTGCACAGCTATTTCGCATTGGTCGCGGATGATCCGTCTGTGCAGATCGTCTCGATCGCGCAGAAATGGTATGTCGAAGACATGCTGAAAGGCACCGAGCATGAAGGGCTGCCGATCCTGTCTGCAGCGGCACCGTTCAAGGCTGGCGGCCGAGGCGGTCCGGAGTATTACACCGATGTCCCGGTCGGGGACGTTGCCATCAAGAACGTGGCCGATCTGTACCTCTATCCAAACACGGTCCGCGCTGTTCGCGTGAACGGAGCGCAGGTGCGTGGCTGGCTGGAACGCTCGGCCGGAATGTTCAATCAGGTCGAGGCCGGATCCAAGGATGCGATCCTTCTGAACCCCGAGTTCCCGTCGTACAATTTCGACGTGATGGACGGCGTGACCTATCAGATTGACCTGTCACAGCCGTCGCGCTTTGGACCAAAGGGTGAAGAGGTGAACCCCGATGCGGCCCGGATCGTGAACCTTGCCTTCAATGGGGCCCCTGTCACGGACGACATGGAATTCATCATTGCCACCAACAATTACCGCGCATCAGGCGGCGGCGCGTTCCCGGGCGCATTGGGCGACACGATCGTGTTCGAAGCACCGGACACCAACCGCGACGTCATTGTGCGCTACATTGTCGAACAGGGCACAATCGATCCCAAAGCGGATGCCAACTGGTCGTTTTCGCCGCTGGCGGACACCACTGTGTTGTTCGAGACCGGTCCAAAAGCCCGCGACTATATGGGCGATGTCAAAGGTGTGACAATCGAGGACGCAGGGGAAGGCGCAGACGGTTTCGCAGCCTTCCGCATTAAACTTTGATCTAACCGGCTTGCTGCTTAGATAATCTCACCCACCACCATTTACACTGGTAGTGGGTGAGTACAAAATGTCTGTCCATCCAGTTCTGCAAAATCTAGCGCCAAATTGCCCGCACCATTCACCGGTTACTAATCTTGCCGAGCCATTCGGATGTCGCTTCTAGCCCTTCTCGCAGAATAGCAAACATATGTTCGATTTCGCTTTTTGAAATGATGAGGGGCGGTGAAAGAACACACATGTTGATCACGGGCCGTACAAGCAGACCGCGTTTTTGGCATTCCATATCGATACGGCTGCCAATCTCATAGTCGCGCCCCAGCTCGCTTTGGGGATCGCCATCGACTGAGCACTGAACACACCCCATCAATCCCATCCCACGCGCATCAGCCACGATGTCAATCTGACGTAACTGCTGAAGTTGATCCTGAAAAACCGGACCGACTTCTCGAACGTGTTCGAGTATCTTTTCCCGCTCGATAATCTCGATGTTTTTCAACCCGGCTGCCGCGCTGACCGGATGGCCCGAATAGGTATATCCATTCGAAAAGGTGGCATCTTTTCCCGCAACATCCGCAATCAACCGGTCTGAGATAATCGCGGCCCCCATCGGCGCATACCCGGATGTCATCCCCTTGGCGCAGGTAATTATGTCAGGTTGAATGCCAAAGACAGCCTCGGAGGCGAACCAATGACCCAATCGCCCGAAAGCCGTAACGACCTCGTCGGAAATATACAGAACATCATACTTCCTGCAGATGTTCAGGCAGCGTGCGTGATACCCAATTGGTGGCACAATGACGCCGCCCGAGGCCAAAACCGGCTCAGCGATAAAAGCGGCAACGTTTTCCGGGCCAAGTGCCACAATGGCGTTTTCGAGATCAGCAACTTTCTCGTTCAGAAAATTTTCATCGCTTTGACCGGGCGTGCGGTAAAGTGGGTTCACGTTCGGCAGGAAATGCGCCAGGTCGTCGGCCTTGTCGAGCCAGAGCCTGTCACGTTCCTTCCCACTGACGCTGGCTGCCAGATATGTGCTTCCGTGATAGGCTTTTTGCCTTGAAATGATTTTCTTTTTCTCCGGCCGACCCACAAGGTTGTTGCGGAAATGAACAAACCGGATGGCTGTATCAACCGCAGTCGAACCGCCGGTTGTAAAGAAGACATTATTCAGGTCGCCCGGCGCGCGTTTGGCGATTTCGCGGGCAAAATGTGCCGCAGTCGAGTTGGTGTTGTTGAAGGGTGAGAAATAGGCAAGGTTCCGGGCTTGCTCGGCCATTGCTTCGGCCATTTCCGCGCGCCCATACCCGATCTGAGTACACCACATACCCCCCGGTCCGTCGATCAGGCGTTCGCCCTTTTCGTTTATCAGATGAATGCCGCTGGCTCCTTCGATAAACGTGCGGTCGTTTTCACCCAAAGCCTCCATCCCTTCCCACGGATGCAGGAAGTGATCATTGTCCCATTGCTTGGCGTTTGAGTTATCCATGGCGGGCCATACTTTCTGCGCTAAGTATAATGGGGAATTCTTCGCGCACCCGAGCGTCCAAGGCGCCAAAATAGTTCGGGAAATGGCTGTCGAGGATGGAATTCGCCTTGTCGCGGGCGCGGTCCAACAGATCAGTTTTCCCCTCATTCTCCCAAGTATCCGTGCGCTCACGGTCCATCAGCTGAGGGTAGACGAATTCGCTGTTCATATAGCTCAGCGTGTGAGGATTGCCGAGGAAATGACCCGGATCTATGGCACATTGGTGGATCACATCCACCGCCATGGTTTCATCAGTAACCTCTATCCCGCGTAACGATCGCAGAATCATACCGCCCGCTTCGTCATCGATGACCATGCTTTCAAAGCTGCACCCCATAAGACTACCGATCATGCCACCAAACTCGCACAGGCGATTGGCACCGGCATGCGCTGCAAGGGTAAAGGTCAGCGCCTTTTCCAGCCCGTATTGCGCATCAGGTATTTTTGCATCGGTCATACCTGCACCCACCGAGGTAGGAAGGCCGTAGAAGTTGCCCATCTGAATTGCTGCGGCACCGATCAGCGCCTGTTCGCCGCTGCCGCCAGTAAAAGACCCGCTGCGCAGGTCCGTAATGAAGGGCCAGGCCGCAAAGCAGATGGGGCAACCCGGCGTAATCAGGTTGACGATGGCGACACAGGCAAGTGTTTCGGCCACGGTCTGAACCAGCGTTCCCGCAAGCGTCGCCGGAGCCGTGGCCCCGGCTTGAGGCGGCACGGCCAGATCGACAGTCAGGCCCAGCTTGGCAGTATCGATCAGGATTTCCATGTTTTCCTTGCCGATCCGCAGAGGGGAAACAATGGGGCAGCCGCCAAATATGACGCTTGGCTTTTTCAGGAAAGCCCCCTCGCCGCCCTGAGCCAGGTCAAACATGCGGATGGCATGTGGGATGTGGCTGCGGTCGCGGAACGTTAGGCAGGCGGGCTTTTGGCTGCCTGCAAGCATGGCATAAATGGTGTTCATGTCATGGGTGAAATCATCGGTCACATCCGTCGCCAGAACCGTGTCGCCCAGCATGTGGATGTTTTCCAAACGGTCGACCAGGCGGGTGAAATCATAAACATCACGCAGAACCGACGGACGATAGGTTTTGGTTTTGGAATCGAATGTTGTCACCGCGGTGCCGGAATTGGCGAAATAGACGCTTTCTGCCGTGCAATGCATGTCGTCCTTGCCTTCGCGTTCCCCTCGGGCATAGACGTAAAACTCCTTGGCGGCGCCTGCCAGGATGTCTTCCATCAAGGCGCGTGGAAAGCACAGCCGGTTCAGGTCACTCAGCACTGCACCTTTGGGAAGCACCAGATCAAGCAACTCCGGAAAATGATCGGTAATGCCGGTTTGTTCCAGGACGGTCAGGGCTGCATGATGGATGTTCTCCATGTCGATTTGACTCAGAGGTTTATAGCGTCCGCCGCTCAGACCCCCACGTACGGCTTCGTTACCCGTGGTCGTCTCTTGTACCTTCAGACGCGCTGCGCGCCCGCCGCCCCCGCGACGACGTGAACGGGTTGTTTCATTGGTGCTGTTCATGTCGCATCCTCTGCCAAATCAATAATCTCACGGCGAAACCAGTCTTTGTCTGCATCGGCCTTTGGGCGCTCGAAGTCGCGGGCGGCGCGATGGCCGGCAAAAACCGCGTCTGCGATCAATCCCGGCGACGCGGCATCACCAATGAGGTCAAGCGTCTTCAAACCGGCGCCCTTCAGGCTGTCGAAAAGGGCGGTTTCACGCTGGCGCTCGGTCACCAGAACAGTTGAGGCGCACGGGATTTCAGTTTCGCGACCAGAAAAGACACAGCCGATCCGCACCGCGTCGCCCTGAACCGCCGCAAGCACCTGATTGCAGCGGATATCCACCCCCAGTTCGATCATTCGGGCCTGAATGCGGGACTGTTCCAAAGTATGAACGGCGTAGGCTGAAACCAAACTCTCTGGCGTGGCAAAAATGACCTGATATCCGGCTGTCGCCAATTTCTCGGCAATCACCCCCGCCAGATAGATGTGATCATCATCATAGATCATCACCGGGCCGTCCGGGGGCAGAACGCCTTTCATGATGTCATCAGGCGTCAACACCTTGGCATCCGGCGTGACCCTAGGCAGGCGGCGTTGCGTATTGCGACCCACTCCATCGGCACGCCAATGGCTGCCGGTTGCAACAAAGACATGTTCGATGCCAAGCTCGGCGACTTGTCTGGCTTCGAGCTTGCTGTCAGTGAATAACTGAACATTGGCCCGCTGTTTCAGATCGTTCAGGCGATAGTCAACCACCCGCGACCAAGCGGCGAGGCCGGGAAGTCTACTTTCCCTTCCAACCCGTCCACCAAGTTCGGCCGAGGCCTCGGCCAGTGTCACCTGATACCCGCGCCGTGCCAATTGCATAGTGCATTCCAACCCCGCAGGTCCGCCGCCGATGACCAGCACTTCGGCCTCGCTTTTTTTCGGCGCGATGATCTCGGGGTGCCAGCCACGGCGCCATTCCTCGCCCATCGTTGGGTTTTGTGTGCAGCGGATCGGAATACCCAGATTGTCCGACGACACGCAGATATTGCAGCCGATGCATTCGCGGATTTCGTCGATCCTGCCTTCCTCGATCTTTTTTGGTATGAAAGGGTCCGCAATGGATGGCCGCGCGGCACCGATGAGGTCGACAATTCCCTTTTTGACCATCGACAGCATCATGTCCGGGGACGTCAGTCGGCCAACGCCAACAACAGGTTTTCGGGTGATCTGTTTGACGTGGGACAGAAACGCGTTCTGATAGCCATCTTCCGGTTGGAAACGGGTCGTTGCGCTGTCATTGGACCAATCCGCCACATTCACGTCCCACAGATCGGGAAGATCGGCCAATAGCTCGACAACAGAGCGGCCTTCTTCTGCCGCCTGCATACCGTCGGCGCCCATCATCTCGTCAATGGCAAAGCGGAACGCGACGGCACAGCTGTCGCCTATGGCATCGTGGGTATCTTCCAGCAACTCACGGGTCAGCCGCACACGATTTTCAAGCGCCCCCCCATATTCATCGCTGCGCTGGTTCATATGGGGCAGCATGAAATGCTGCGCCAATGTCATGTTGTGCCCGGCATAGACATAAACGATGTCAAACCCGGCCTCTTTCGCGCGCAGGGCCGCGTCGCGGTGCCAACGGCGGAGCTCCCGGATATCGGCCTTGTCCATGGCCTGCGCGTGCTTTGGTTGCGTCGTATCCACAGACATTTCGGACGGTGCAAGAACCGGAGCGCGGGTTAGCAGGTTTTGCGCGTGGTTGCCGTTATGAACCAACTGTATGGCCGCCAGCGCGCCATGTGCATGCACTGCATCCGTCATCAGCCGCAGCGCAGGCACATCGCGTGCGTCCCACAATCGCCCTTCGGGGAACGGGGACAAGTCCGAGGTTGGATGAATCTCGGTCTCCTGATTGGACACCACGGCCCAGCCACCTTCTGCTTTCATTCCCCGTACGGCAGCGTCCGCCCGCGGTCTGAGATGCCCCATCCCGGTGCAATGCGGCACCTGATAAAAGCGGTTTCTGGCTGTCACCGGCCCGATCTGGACCGGTTCGAAAAGCAGAGCATATGGGTTCGCGTTCGACATAATCACGCGTTTTCCTGTTGTTGGATTCCGGAGCCCTTAGGCCCCGGATGATGGGTTGTGTTAGAAGCCGGCTTTGATCCGCTCGAATTCGGCCAGCATCTTTGCCTCAAGCTCGGGGTTCACAGCGTCAAAGAACAAGCTGCCTTCGAAAAAGCTTTTGGGATCGGAGAAACCATAAGCATCGATATTGGCCTGATCGGCGATTTCGAACGCTTTTGCGTTGGAATGCGGATAGCCCCAGTTGTCGATGATGTACTGACCACTGGCAGGGTCCGTAAGCGCGTTCAAAAGGTCATAGACCTGATCGACCGGTGTCGTGGACGATTTCAGATGCACATAGCCACACGCCCAGGTCGCAATGCCTTTGTCCACATCACGCATCATGGCGGCGGGCACTTCGTTCCAGATCAGGTTCAGTTCGGACTGGTTCCAGGCCCACCCCATTTCGATCTCGCCACTGGTCATGGCCTGGTCAAACTGACCCGCGTCGGACCAGTAAAAGCGCATATTCGGGTGGATCGAGCGCAGGAAATCCGATGCTTCCTTGAATTGCTCATCACTCAGGTCGGTGTAGTCATCCGCGTTTCCGGTGGCCAGCGCGGCCAGGGCATAAGCTGACGATGCGGCATCCGGGATGGCGATTTTGCCCGCATAGGCCGGGTCCGCCATCAGTTGCAGCGAGATATCATCCCCCGAGATCTTGTCGGTGCGATAGATAAGGCCCGTGTTCCCCCATTCGAACGGCAGCATGTAAAGCTGGCCGTCCAGAACGATGGCGTCGACCTCTTTGATCTCGGGCAGCACATCCACCCAGTTGGTCAGCTTGCTTTCATCCAAAGGCTGAATCAGATCGGCTGCGACCCATTTTCTGACCGCGTCGGAACAAGGATGCGCCAGATCAGCAGTAAAGCCGGAGCTCAGCTTGGTAAAGGCTTCTTCCTGGCTTCCGAAATAGGAGTAGCTTGGCGCTTCGTCCCCGTATTTTTCCATGTAACTGGCAAAGAACCCGGGATCTTCATATCCCGACCAGTCAAAAACCGTCAGATCGGCACCGCCTGCACTGGCACTGCCTGTCGTTAACGCCGTCGCACATGCGAAGGCCGCAATTCCCTGAAGTTTCATTCTATCCTCCCTCTGTTTTATTCCGAGTTCGTACCAAGATCGATCACACTGGCCGCCTGAAGCCCAAGCCAAACAGCGTCGCCGCGTTTGAAATCGACCGTATGAAAATAGTTTGGAACCGAGACCGAGATTGGTTTCTCGGCCCCAGCCACCTGAATGTGGTAGTGAATATTCTCACCGTAGAAGGCGACGTTGCTGACAGTACCCTGAACCGTTGATGGGTAGTCTTCAGGCCGGTCTACAGCAATCTCCAGCTGTTCCGGCCGAATACCGATATTCATGTTTCTGGCGCTGGTCGCCACATTGGGATTTCTCTCGATATCCATCCGCCCGAAAGCAGCCGCATCGATTGACAACGTGTCATCGCTTTCACCCAGCAATTGGGCTGGCAATATGTTCATCTCACCGATGAAGTTGGCCACTTGCTGGTCGCAGGGTCGGGCATAAAGCGTTGTTGGCGTGTCCACCTGTTTGAGTTGTCCATTGAACATTACGCCGATACGGTCGGACATGGTCATCGCCTCGTACTGATCATGCGTGACCATCACAAAGGTAATGCCAAGCGACTGTTGCAGATTGCGCATTTCGAACTGCATCTGTTCGCGCAGCTTCTTGTCGAGCGCTGACAGGGGTTCATCCAGAAGTAACACCTTTGGCCGCATGATCAGCGCGCGGGCAAGCGCCACCCTTTGACGCTGCCCGCCCGACAACTCGCTTGCACCGCGATCCTGAAGACCACCCAGTTCGACCATTTCCAAGGCTTCGGCGACGCGCTGGTCGATCTCGGCCTTGGGCGCTTTGCCCCGCAACCCGTAGGCAACGTTGTTCCCGACATTGAGATGCGGGAAGATTGCGTAGCTTTGGAAAACCATATTCGTTGGGCGGTTGTTGGCGGGCACCCCTTCCATATCCTGACCGTCAATCAGCACCTTTCCCCTGGTGGGTTCCTGAAAGCCCGCGATCATACGTAAAACCGTGGTCTTACCGCATCCCGAAGGACCGAGGTTAGCAACAGGATCGATCCCAGTGCCAAAACGTTTGGAAGCTTGGCGGGGAAGCGTATCTGGCTCCAGATGTAAACCGGCAGGGTTGGCTGGTTGCCCGACAGGAAAAAGGCGAGGACGAATTCATCGAAACTGACGGTGAACGTGACCAAAACACTGGCTACGATACCGGGAGCGACGACCGGAAGCGTCACGCGACGGAAGGTTTCAAACACTCCAACGCCCAGATCGTAAGATGCTTCCTCCAGGGATGCGTCAAAGTCATCAAAGGCGGATTTCAGGATCGAGACAGAGAACGGCAGCGCGAGAAACGTATGGCCCAGAATGACGGTCAGCAAAGACGGCTTGAGACCGAGGAACAGAAACAGGACCAGCATTGAAGAGGCGACGATTATGCCCGGGATCACCAAAGGCAGCATAACAAGACCTTCTGCCGCGCGTTGACCCCGAAAACGGTACCGAACAAAGGCACGGGCGGCGAACAA
The DNA here is from genome assembly GCF_017872555.1 of Ruegeria sp. HKCCSA071. GTDB lineage: Bacteria > Pseudomonadota > Alphaproteobacteria > Rhodobacterales > Rhodobacteraceae > Ruegeria. Next base: position 71,087 of record NZ_JAEDOX010000007.1, on the reverse strand, counting down.
TCCCATGGCGGTCGACAGAAGGGCAACAACAGTGCCGACAGCAAGCGAATTCCAAAGGGCCTGGATCAACGTGTCCTGCTCGTCCAGCTTCCGATACCAGTCCAGTGTCCAGCCCTTAATCGGGAACGCAACGATTGTGCCGCTGTTGAAAGAGAACAAAGGCAGGAACAAAACCGGCAGGTACAGAAACAGCAGATACAGGAACGCATAGGCTGTCAGGGTCGTAGGACGTCTCATCTGATCCGCCTCCCCAACCGTGTGGCGGACATGACAAACACGATGGCCACAAAGCCCACCGACAGCATTGCGATTAACGATAGCGTAGCCCCAAGTGGCCAGTTGTTGGCGGCCCCGAACTGCACCTGAATAAGATTGGCGATCATCTTCCCATCTGAACCACCAACCAGAGCCGGGGTCACATAATCACCGACTGTAGGGATGAAGATGATCAGGCAAGCAGCAATGATACCTGGGATCGTCAGCGGCAGCGTCACCCGCATAAAACGTTGAATGGGGCTGTTTCCAAGATCTGTTGCAGCCTCAAGCAGACTGGGATCGATCTTTTGCAGTGAGACATAGATCGGCAGGATCGCAAATGGTGCCCAGGCATGAGCGAGCGTCAGCACGACAGCGAATTCGTTGTAGAGCAGGAAGTCGAGAGGCTCGTTGATCAGACCCAGCGCCAGAAGCGCAGAGTTCATAACGCCGTTGAAACCCAAAATGAGTTTCCAGGCAAATACGCGCAGCAAATAGCTGGACCAAAATGGAATTGTGATCAGTAATAACCAGATGGTCTTTTTCTGGGCCTTCATCGCGATAAAATACGCGATGGGATAGGCCAGCGCGACGGTGACTATGGTCACCGCTCCGGCAATCCAGATCGACCGAAGCATCAGGTGTCGGACCAGCGGATCCGCAAACGCATCGCTGTAATTCTTCAGCGTCGGTGTCTTGTCGAGCGTCACATAGGTTTGGGTCCAGAAGGAATATGCAATCAGGATCACCAATGGCGCCGCGACCAGAAAGCCCACGTAAGCCGTGGCTGGCGCGCTGAGGGTATATCCCCGGGACGCTTCACTACGAAAGATCACCCAACCTCCCTTCCCGCAATTCACGAGTTACTAATGGACGATCGTCCATTAAATGTTGCGCCAGAAAGGTCTTTCGTGTCAATATTCCTGTAAGCTACCTCTATAGAACATTCACAAGCGGTTGGTAACATTGAATAAAGTGCAAAGCACCAAGGAACAAAAACGTGGTTCGAAGCGGGATCCGGAAGCCAACAAACAGCTACTGATCGACGCGACTCTGGACACGATTGCCGATATTGGGGTTACCGATACCTCGGTCAGCCGAATCTGCGAGCGTTCCGGCCTGTCGCGCGGAATGATCCATTTGCATTTCGGGGGTAAGGACAATTTACTGACCGCAGCCGCCCAGCATTTCAGCACCGAGTACTATGCCGAGATGGACAGAAGAACGGATCTGGGCGCGAGCGCAAAGCCCGAAGATCGTGTTATGGCAGTGATTGAGGCCGACCTGTCAGAAGCACTGCTCAATCCCCGCAGTACTAAAATCTGGCATGCGTTTCGGGGTATCGCAAGCTCTCATCCAGGTATCGCCCGATACAGCAGCACGCAGGATGACAAACTTGTCGAAGCCTTGCGGTCCGCGTTCACAGAGATAGCCCCACAAAACGGGCGTGACCCAAACCTGGTAGATGACGCAACCAGCGGAACGCTGGCCTTGCTGGAGGGGATGTGGGTGAATTACCTAACCGACATGCAGGGATTTTCACGCCGCCGCTCTGTCAACCTTGTTCGAAGGTTTTTATGCGGACTCTTTCCCGGAAGATTTGAGCGTTAGGTGATGGCGGCACTCAAATTCGACTACCAAACTTGTCGCGTATGTGCGAGTGATCCCAGGGAATTTCTTACTATATCCGTGCGATCGGCAAGCTTCGTCGATACCTTGTTTCTTACAATAATCGGGGAAAATAGCGGATGAAGTTCATTCACATCACTGACATTCACCTCGTCCGCGACTCCGGTCCGCTAAATGGCGGCTTTCCGTCTCAGCGGCTGGACGCCTGTTTGGACGATATCACTCGGTGGCATTCCGATGCGGCGTTCTGTGTCATCTCTGGCGATTTGGCTGAATTTGCCGAGGAAGAGGCCTATCGGGCGCTCAAGACGAGACTGACGGCCTTTCCGCTCCGCTCTTTTCTGCTGATGGGAAATCACGACGATCGAGCTGTTTTCCAATCGGTCTTCCCGGAACATCCAAAGGATGCCAATGGGTTTGTCCAGCACCGGTTCGAAACGGATGAGGGTGTTTTCTTGTTTCTCGATTCAACCAAAGACGGGCGCGATATGCATGAAGGGCAGCTTTGCCCTGCCCGGCTGGACTGGCTCAGGCAGCAACTGACCCTAGCCGAGGACAAGCCAACCTATGTGTTTCTGCACCACCCACCCTTTGACCTTGGTATTCCCCTTGTGGACGAAATCAGGCTGGTCGAGGCGGACGCCTTTGCTGACGCCCTCAAACACGGGCGCAATATTCGGCATGTATTTTACGGCCATGTACACCGCATGACCTATGTGAATTGGCGCGGCTTTCCATTCACCAGCCTGCCCAGCCTCAACCACCAGATTCCGTTGAATGCGGCCAGTGTAGATGGCGAGTTCTGCGACGAACCTCCGGCCTACGGCGTCGTACAGATTGCCGAGGATCAGCTGACAGTGCATTTCAACACTTTCCTGCACCGCAACCCATTGCATCAGACCTGAGGTATGGAGACCTACTGGATCGCATTGGTTCTCGTTTCGGCGGCAACCCACCCGCTGCGCGACCTTGTGCTGAAAGGGGTTGCGCATCCGGTGTCGTGCTATGTCGGAGTGTCTCTGACCTGGGTGATCATGGCTGCGGTTCATACGCTGGTCATGGGACATGATCTGAGCTTACCTTATGAGGTCTGGCCCTTTGTCGCGATTTCGGCCCTTGGACTAACCATCTATTACTACGGCACGTTGTCGGCCCTGAGACGTGGGAACCTGTCGGTCTATTACCCGATCATCCGTTCGTCACCGATTGCCATTGTCGCCTTCAGCTGGCTGGCTCTTGATCAGCATTATTCGTGGTTCACATTGGTGGGAATCGCGCTGGTCCTTCTAGGCAGCCTGATGATCCAGAAGTTGCCCGGCGGGCTGCTGCACGATCACAGAGCATTCGCGCTGGCAAGTATGGCGATGCTGGGATCGGCTGCTTATTCGCTAAGCGATGCCCACGCCATGAAACTGACCAATCCGGCACCTTTCCTGTTTTTCACCTATACTCTGGTGACACCGCTGCTTGCTGGCATCAGGGCGTGGGAAGATCGCCACTTGTCAGCCCCGTTCATGGGGGTCGTGCGGGGCTGGGCACAGGCACCGGTGCGGATCGAATTTGCCGGGATCGTTTCCTACCTGTCTTACCTGTTCATCCTGACCGCTTTTCAACTTGGGGCTGAGACCGCCACAGTTAGTGCGGTCCGGCAAGCATCAATCCCGGTTTCGGTTACCCTCGCGGCGATCATCCTCAAGGAATCCCGTTTTCTGCACCGTATCGGCTGGGCCAGCCTGATCGCATTGGGAATCCTGTTGATTACGCTGTCCCGAGGTTAACCCTGTATCCGCTGAAACTGCCGTGCTTCGGGGCGGGAGAAAACGCTATACTGCGGCGGCCAACACTCAGGAATTCCGACTACGCGGGTCAAGATCAGACGGTCTAAAGCGCTATGCAGCCGGGAAAACCTGACGGTTCCTTTCCTTCAGTAAAAGCGCCCCAGTTCCTTGATCCTTTGCGGATAGTCTTCTGGAAATCGCCAGATGATCTCTCCGGATGCGCGCACCAGGCCGCGCGCGGCTGGGTCTTTGTCGGTCAACAATGACAGGAAAAGATCGCTGCTGGCCCATGGCGAAGATCTGAAATACCAATGCCCGTTGCCGGTGCCCGCCTCTTCGGCATCCGTCACGTCGATGACATGCAGCCTTGGGGTCCGGGCCAGTTCCGCTTGCACCGCAGGCACTGCTTCGCCGGGCGGCGAGGTCTCTCCGACGCGCTTGCGGCCAAAGACAAACCTAGACATCGCCAGCGCGGAATCCGTTTGCGACTGATAGATCGTCAGGTCCGTAACCGCATCGAGAAGACCGTCCTCGATAGCATGAAGGAAATAAGCGCGGTCCAGGTCGCTGCCGATCAGGATGAGTTTGCCCAACCGCGCGTTTTCTTCGGCTCCCAACGCGATTTGATAAGCGGCATCAAAGGCCAGCCTAGTCCCGGCGCTGTAGCCGATCAGGTGAATGCGACGGGCATCGGTATGGGTCGAAAGAAAGGCAATCAGCTCGCGCAGATAGCGTCGCGAGGCCAGCGCCGATTCCTGATCGCGGAAATAGGCCAGCGTACTTGGGGTTGCTGTCCAATTGTAACTTATGAAAGCGCCCTGATAGCCCAGGAAATGCTGCAACTGGCTTGAGACCAGGGTGGAATAGTCGAAATCCACATTATAGCCGTGGATGTAAATGAAAATGTCGTTGTTGGCCGATTGCGCCAATTGCGCATTGATTTGTGACGCAAAACGGCGACCAGCAGATTCGACTTCGGCACGGCTGGGTGGCGTATCCATGTATTTGATTGCGCTGAATGGCAGAATGCCGGTCTCGGTCACACCCGCCACACGCAGCCTATAATCCCGATCCCGCGCCGCGGCGAGCGTGATGCGCCTTGCGTTTTCCCAGCTTTCAAGCGGCGGGTCCGACGCAATCTGCGCGACACCCGCCCGCAACACGTGCCCCCGTGCGTTATTGTAGCTTTTCTGTGGGTCGTCCGGTTCCGCAGGCTGGCGGTCGGTTGCGTAAAACAGACGCGTCCGCGCCTCAAAATTGCCCTCGGTCACATCCCCGAACGGGTCGAGCGAGCCATTGGCAAAGACCGTTGGCGAAGGCATGATGTCAATTTCATTGTAGGTTTTCGCCGTACACCCTGTCAGGGCGACACAGATCAATAGCCACCAAAACCTATGCATCAGACCCTTTTCGCTCCGGATGTTCCCGCCGCTTTGTGAATTCGCGGCACAAGATTTCACACATTTCTTTTGCAAGTAGTACGACATTGGCAAACGTTTATTGCCACACGCGACCATAGGTATCAGTCGCAAAAGGGGTGCGGTTTCGATGCCCGGCGCCCGCACCTGGCGCGACCTCAATGGGTCTAGTCCGCCAGAACTGGGTCAGATCCTGTGCGCCGCTGGGTTCGGTAGAGAGAGGGCGAAACGCCTGTCCAGCGGTTGAAAGCGCGTCGGAAGCTGCGGGGGTCTTTATAACCAAGCGTACTGGCGATCTGGTCAATTGACCTGTCGGTGTGAGTCAGCAGATGCTGTGCCTTGCTTTTTGCAAAGCGGGATTGGACGGCATTGAAGGACGTACCTTCCTGACGCAGCGCGCGCTGCAGGGTTCGCGGCCCTATCGCAAGATGGCTTGCTACGGTTTCCTCGGACATGTCCGCGTTTGCGACAGTGATCTGCAATATCTGTTCCACTGCATCCCCAATGGTCTGTACAGGATTAACGCCCATCAACGCCGCCAGATCATCAAGGTCGATGTTCGCATCCAGACTGCGGGGCGAACAGTTGCGCGTTTGCAAATCTCTCAGTCGGATGGCAATACTAGGCGGGCTGTCCCGAAGACGCACTGAGGCCCCAATCATCTCTTCGATCTGCGGGACATCGACGCGCGCCTCATGTGGCAGTTCAATCCAGTCCGGGTGCCAGCCTTTGCCCAGAAAATGGCGAATAACGGTGACGAGGACAAACACCGAGCCTTCGTCCAGGTGTCTGTGACCCATGACCGTCAGCCCGACCGCGCTGCGCCCGACCACGACATGTGTCTCGGTCTGACGGAATACGATCTCTGAACCTGGGTGTATCAGCAAGAACGCACGTGCCCCACGCGCCAGCGCGGTAGCCAGGTCAGGCGCGCTCAGCACAAAACTGGAATACGCACCATAGCGCGCGTAATCGAATATGCGGCCAATCCGGGCACCAAGAAGCCTGTCGCCCATCGCTCGGGCCACCGTTTCGACCAGAATGCCCTCTGATGCGTAGGGTGCAAAACCCGCTTTCAGAGATAAAACAGAACGGTCCAGGCCGGCCGCTTGAAGTGCGTCAGTGACGGTGCTTGCCCCTGCGAAATCTTCAAGCAGTTCCACGACATGGGCCAACTCGCGAATTGTAACCATGTTTCGACGCATTGGGTTAGTTTGTCGGGAATTGTCCGGTGACACAACCCATCAGGGCGCTGCACAATCGCTCTGCGACAACGGGTTACACCGCCATTCCCCGAACCCGTTATCACCGACGAAACCTCTGATTTCATAAGGGACATGTTTGTGAGTAAGTCTTCCCCCGTCTCAATCAGTCTGTCGCTGACGTTGCTGGCCACGATCTGGATTCAGGCGGCGTACGCGCAGGAAATGGATACAACCGTCGACAGTTTAAGTGACAGCCGCGAGATCCCGATTACCATCGACAATTTCATCCGCGCCGCGACTGATCTTGAGCTGGGCAAATATGTGTCTCTGGCCGGAGGCGTGAACAGGTTCTTTCACTTTCGCGAGCCGACCCCGGTGGATGATCAACCAACAATCCGGATGAACCGCGACACGCTGTACAGCACCGCTGTTATCGACATCAGCGAAGGCGCAACCCTGACGCTGCCAAATGCAGATGGCCGCTATATGACCGCAATGGTCCTCAATCAGGATCACTACATCGAAGAGGTGTTTCACGGCGGTGGTACATATGCGCTGGATGTCGAGACTTTCGGAACGCCCTATGTCGTCGTCTTCATGCGCGTGCTGGTCGATGCCGCTGATCCTTCGGATGTGGCCGCCGTCAACGCGTTGCAGGACCAGATGCTGGTCGAGGCCGGATCGGCCCGTCCGTTCATCCTTCCTAATTATGACGAAGCCAGTTTTGAGGGGCTGTTAAAAAGCATTTTAGCCCTTGGCCCCTATGTGCCGGACAGTTCCCATATGTTCGGCGCGCGTGATCAGGTTCAGGCGGTCCGGCATCTGATCGGCACCGCTGGCGGTTGGGGCGGGCTGCCCGAACATGAGGCCTATTACGTCAGTGTCGAGCCCAATCTGCCAGTGGCCGAGTATCGCATCGATGTCCCCGCCGAGGTGCCGGTCGGGGCCTTCTGGTCTGTCAGCCTTTATAACGCCAGGGGCTTTTTCCAGCCCAACGCACAAGGCGCCTATAACGTCAATTCGGTGACAGGTGCGCGCAATGGTGATGGATCAATGACCATTCACCTGGGCAGGTGTATAGATGGGCGGGTCAACTGCCTGCCGATCATGGAGGGCTGGAACTATACCGTGCGTATGTATCAGCCCGGGCCCGAGGTTCTGGATGGGACGTGGAGCTTCCCCCCGGCCCGCCTTTTGAATTAACGGAAAGGATTTCTCATGCGACGTCTTCTTTTTGCCCTTGCGCTTTGCGCGCCCTCTGTTGCCGTGTCTGAACAGGTGCGCATCCACAACCTTGTACGAGCGGAATCTGACACGATGATCCGGGCAAATCTTGCCGCCTATGGGGTAGGCGTGGGCGAAATCGTGCACGAACGTGCGCTGGTTTCAGCGGATGCTCCGCAGCCGATCATCCGCGCAAATCAGGACACGCTTTATTCCGCAGTGATCCTAGACCTATCCCAGCCGGTTCAAATCACTTTGCCCGAAAGCGATGGTCGCTTTCAGTCGATGCTAGCTATCAGCCAGGATCACTATGCCTTTGTCGAGGCAACGCCGGGCACCTATGACCTGACCGAGGAAAATGTCGGCACACGCTTTGCGTTTATCCTATTCCGGACATTTGTTGATGCTGCTGACGCAGAAGATCTGACCAAGGCACATGCGGCGCAGGATGGAATCGTGCTCAGCGGCGGTGGCAACGGCCCGTTCGAGGCTCCGGACTGGGATATGGAAAGCCTGGTCGAAGCGCGCAAGGCGGTGAACGATTTGGCAAGCGCGGTCGGCTTTGATGCTGCCAATGCCTTTGGCCGCAAGGACGAGGTCGACCCGATCGATCACCTGGTCGGCGCCATCGCTGGTTGGGCCGGGCAACCGGCGAGCACGGCATCGGCCGTTATCGCCAGTGTCGATGCAAATGATGGCGAAACACCCCATGCGATTACGGTCAGCGACGTCCCGGTCGACGCGTTTTGGTCGATCACAGTTTACAATGCCGACGGCTATCTTGAGCCGAACGAGCTTGGCCGCAACAGTTACAACAACGTTTCAGCCAAGCCCAACGAGGACGGGTCATACACTATCAATTTCGGCGCATGTAACGATGGCCGGAACAACTGTATCCCGACCCCGCCAAACTGGAACTACACCGTCCGCCTGTACCAGCCGCGCGCCGAAATTCTGGATGGAACTTGGACCTTTCCATCGGCCGAACGAGTCAACTGAACCGATAAGGAGACCGAGATATGCCGTTTTCAACAAAGTCACAGGCCACCGCACTCGCCTTGCTGATGGCTGCAATCCTGGCCTTACCACTACCAGCAGAGGCCCAGTCAAAACGAACAAAGAACACAGTTGGCGGTGCGGTCGTGGGGGCTGGTGTTGGTTATCTTGTTTCCGGCAGTGACGGGGCAAAGGCCGGAGCCGTCGTCGGAGCCATCGCCGGCTATCGTAAAAAACGCTAGGGCCACGCTGCACGTGCCGAACGCTATTAGACAAATGAGGTAGATCACATGAAACTTGTTCCCCATTCGGCCATTTTTGGGATATGCATGACCGCGCTGGCGAGCACTGCCTCTGCCGATGCGGAGATGGACGAAATCATCGCCACAGCTGCACCGTTCATGCATCTTAGCTGCGCCAGTGTTCTTGCAGAGCATGAGGATGACCCCGATCAGGTAAACCAGATCGTGCGTCTGATGGCGATGGTGTCGCTCTACAACCGTCAGATCGATGTCGTGGCCACCGTCCCCGAAGAATATCTGGGCGATCTCAAGACCGAGTTCGTCGAAGAGCTTGAAGACGCCTGCGACAACGATGGTGGCAGGTTGCTGGCCGGGGCCGTTGACGATGCTGTGCGAGAGACGTTTGAAGAGTTCGAATAAACGAGAACGCTTCGGCGCATCATAGCATGGTTAGAAGATGAGACGGGACGCTGCGAAAAGCTGTGGCAGATCGGGTGATGAAGGGCATCTAACTCAAGGTGTGAAAGAAGCGCTCCTTACAAGGCAAAATCAACCCCGGCAGGTCTGGAAGACGACAGCCTGCATTCCAGCCGCGTGCATCACTGATACGTGTCTGTCATGTCGCGCTCCTTTTGATTGCCAAAACCGGTCACTAACCGGCATACGCGGTGTTATGTATTGATCAACCACCACCAAAGCTCTTGGCAATTCTGTGTGTTTCACCACAACAGACCCCGCAAAGTGAACCTTTGAGCAGACTAAGAAAACGGCGTCTGAGGCTTGTCGGAGTATTCCGGATTCTCAAGCGGCATCATCCTCGACAGACGTCCTGACAGCGGAAACAGACAGGCTTGCAACGAGTGATAGATGTCCGGCTTGCCGTCAAAAATAGATGTCACTACAGCGCCTGCCCCATCCACTGCTGGAAACCAGCCGCCATGCTGATGATCCACAAATGTTCCATTCGCATAGGTCCAGAGCTTTCTGTACCACTCCTCGTCTTCTGGCCTTCTTTCCAGCGCGATCAGAGCGGCAACCGCCCCAATGGCTTCGGTGATGGGCCACCAGAACCGCGATGCATTGGCAACGCGGCCATCAAAATCGAGTGTATAGGCCAAACCGCCGCCAGGCAGCCACGCATCATTCAAAGCCTGCGCAATCAAGCGGCGCGCCCTATCCAGAGCATTGGGGTCGGTTCGGCCCGACAAATCCCAATGCTGAAGCTGAAGCCGCCCCAGTTCGAACGAATGCCCCGGCGTTGTTCCGGAAGGTCTGAACATCGGGTCACCCGCATAATCCCGGTTGATCTGCCAATCAGACGAATAGTGTTCAGGAAGCCGCCAGTTTTCACCGGGTGCTATTTTACCAATGAAGAAGTCCAGAATGCGACCAGCCCGGAACAGATAAATCTCGTCCCCTGTGGCCTCAAAGGCCGCCAGCATCGCCTCAACGCCGTGCATATTCGCATTCATTCCACGATATGTGGAAAACAGCGTCCAATCCCTGTTCCATTCATCGCGAAACAGGCCTGCTTCTTCGTCCCAGAAGTGTTTTTCCAGAACACTTCGGACATCTGTCATTAGCTTGTCTGCATCGGGGTGACCCGCCAGTTTCGCACTTGCCGAAGCAAGAAGGACAAAGACATGCCCATAAGCAAGCTTGCGGTCATCCTTGATCTGATCCCCATCCAACGCCCAGAGATATCCGCCGTGGTCGCGATCTCGGTGATGGCTTTCGAGATATGTCATGCCGTAATCAATGATCCGTTCAGCACTTTGAAAACCAGACAGATGTCCTAATGCATATGAATGAATCAACCGGGTTGTCGTGTGCAGCTCCTGCAGCTTGCCGAGCAGCGGGCTGCCATCGTGACCAAGTGTATAGAACCCGGGCTCATCCCGGCAACTCGCGCTGAAGAACGTAAGTTGCCGCTTGGCCTCGTTCATCAACCAATCGCGATGTCTTGGCGTTTCAATCCAAAACCCGGCTTCGGACTGCGACCCAGGTAGCAACAGCTGGTTTTCGTTCATCTAAAGATCCCGCGGATGGAGTTCTGTCGCATGCGACGAAGCCCGATCTTCCAAATTATCCACCATCTCAGCAAGCCCGTCGCAACGCTGTACCATCCGAAGCAAACAGATGTGCATTCTGCGCTTGAATGCGCAAACCGAGACGGTCCCCGGATTTCACGGGGATATTGCCATGCTTGCGCACCATCATGGGGCCGATCCCCTCAGCATTGACGTAGATGTTCGTGTCCGACCCCAGATGTTCAACAACATCCGCCACAGCCGACAGATCACCGGCACCGTTGTCCAAAACATCGATATGTTCCGGCCTTACACCTAGTTCTTTCGCCTGGGCGGTAAGGGGTTGATCGAGCATCCTGATTTCAACCCCATTCCCGACATTCACACCTGTTTCGGTTCCCAGAACGGGCACAACATTCATGGTGGGTGAGCCGATAAATTGAGCAACAAACTTGTTGGCCGGTCTTTCATAAAGCTCGAGCGGGCTGCCGACTTGCTGGATATCGCCTGCGTTCAGAACAACGATCCGATCTGCCAGCGTCAACGCTTCGACTTGATCATGGGTCACATAGATCATGGTCGCACCTAGTTTTTGATGCAGCCGCGCAATTTCCAGCCGCATCTCAACACGCAAAGCCGCGTCAAGGTTTGACAAAGGCTCGTCAAACAGAAAGGCGCGTGGGTCCCGGATGATGGCCCGCCCCATGGCAACCCGCTGACGTTGACCACCCGAAAGGGCCTTGGGCAAGCGATCCGTCAATTTGGTCAACCCCAGCGTCTCTGCCGCCTGGGCGACCTTTGATATGCGTTCAGCCACCGGAGCTTTGCGGATTTCCATCGAGAAACCCATGTTTCGCGCGACATCCATATGCGGATAGAGAGCGTAGGACTGGAACACCATCGCGATGTCCCGATCTCTTGGCCTCACATCGTTCATACACTCACCATCAATCAGAAAGTCGCCGCTTGATATCGGTTCAAGACCAGCAACCATACGCAGCAAAGTGGACTTGCCGCAGCCTGACGGGCCGACCAGAACGATGAACTCACCATCCTGTATCTCAAGGTTGATGTTGCGCAGGACCTCGACGGATCCATAGCGTTTTGCAACATCACGAAGTTCGATACGTGCCATGATCTGGCCTCCTATCCTTTGACCGCGCCGGACGTGAGGCCCTGCACGAGATAGCGTTGAATGAAGATGAAAAAGAGGCAACTGGGGATCAGAGCCAGCACGCCGGCCGCCATCATTTGCCCCCAATCGACCGAGAATTTGGAAACAAATGTCAACAAGCCAACCGGGAATGTCATTGCGTCGTTCTTTGAAATCAGCATCAACGCAAACAACAGCTCGGACCATGCGGCAGTAAAGACAAATCCAAGCGTCGCCCCGAGACCGGGCAATGTCAGTGGGAACACCACTTTGCGCAGCGCCTGAAACCGCGTACAGCCATCCATCATCGCCGCGTCTTCAAGATCTTTGGGAATGCCGTCAAAGAATGACTGCATCAGGAATGTTGCAAAGGGGATGTTGAACGCAGTGTAGACAACGATCAGACTTGTCAGCGAATTCAGCAGTCCGAGGTCGGCAACGATCTTATAGATCGGTGCAATGATCATCAGAAGCGGGAACATCTGGGTGATAAGCATCAAGGCAATGATGATGCGTTTGCCCGCGAAAACGAAGCGCGAAAAGGCATATCCCGCCCCAGCCGCAAACAGAGTCGTAAAGAACGCAGCCCCCAGCGACACCACAAGAGAGTTCCGGAAATAGGCCACAAAGTCGGTCTGAAAAATGACCGTCTTGAAATTTGAAAAGGTGACCTCGCTTGGAAACAGCCGGGTGCCCTCTGAAAAGATCAGCGCGTCCGGGGTCAACCCGATCTTGAGCAACCAGTAAAGCGGGAACAACGCAAAGATCAGATAGAACGCAAGTGCCGCGTATTTGCCCACAACCAGCAGGGGGTTGGGTTTCCTGACAGCTGACATGGCCAACTCCTCAAATCTTGACCAGCTTCTTGCGAAGCCAGAGCAGGATAACGGCATAGATCAGAAGGATCAGCAGCAGCGCCACAGCAATGGTAGACGCGTAGCCGAAGTCCAGTTTTCGAAAAGCGGTGGTGAAGATATAGGTCGACAGGATTTGCGTCGAATTCGCAGGCCCGCCACCGGTCATCACATAGATCAGGTCGGCAAAATTGGCGATCCAGATTGTCCGCAGCATCACGGTGATCGCGATCATCGGAGCAAGAAACGGCAAGGTGATCTTGGTGAAGGTCTGCCAGGGGGTCGCGCCATCGACTTCTGCGGCCTCATAAAGCTCATCGGGTATTGATTGCAAAGCCGCCAGCAGCGTGATCGCAAAGAACGGCACGCCAAACCAGATATTTGCCGTGATCGGACCCCACATGGCAAGCTTGGGGTCGCCAAGGATATTGTAGGGCTCTGACAGAATGCCAAGCGCGGCCAGCCAATGCGGCAGCGGGCCGATGACAGGGTTAAAAAGCCACGCCCAAGTCAGCGCGGAAAGGAAGGTCGGGACAGCCCAGGGTAGGAAAACAAGCGCCTGAAAAAGCTTCTTTCCAAAGAACTGCGTGTTCAAAAGCATGGCAAGGCCAAGGCCAAGCAGAAACTGGAACGTTATCGACCAAAAGGTCCAGAACAGCGTGTTCTCCATCGCGATCCAGAACTTGCGGTCTCGCCACAGGTCAACGTAGTTTTCAAACCCGATCCAACCAGACGCAAAAGGCTTTAACAGCTCAATGGATTGGAACGAATATGAGATTCCGATGATTAGCGGAACCATGATCACCGCACCGATCAAAAGAATTGCGGGCGACAAATAGAAAAAAGGCTCGACCATGTATTGCAGGTAGAGCGAGCGTCGTGCCCGGGTTTCCCCGGGCCTGACAGTTTTCTGAATGCGCGAAATCACTGTTTTGCCTTCCACTTGGCATGCTCGTCGGTGAGGAACTCTGCCCACTCATCCGCGACGTCCTGCGCACTGCGCTGTCCCAACAGGGCTTCCTGACTGGTTTCCAGCAGAAGTGTGCTGCCAAAATAGCCCCACTGCTCCAGGTTGGTTGGCATTGTTGTCGGCACATATTGCTCACCGTTCAGTTCTTCGAACCAGCCTTTGAATTGCTCGGTCTGGAAATGAGGATCCTGATCGGCGCCTTTGTGGATCGGAATGACGCCAACACGCTTTGCCCACGTGGCGTTGGCTTCGGGCGTCGACAGGGCCGCAACCAGATCAAATGCTTCGTCTTCATGTTCAGTTGCATTGAAGATCGACCAGCCTGCGAACCCAATGGTCGGGAAAGCTTTGCCCGAAGGTCCAACAGGCATCGGAATGACCGCGAAATCTTCGGCAGGCATCCGCTCGGCAATAGCGATCAGTGCGTCCGGGTCCTGATCGAGGAACGCACAGGTGCCGGAATAAAAACCAGCCACAATCTCGTTAAAGCCCCAACTGACGGCATCCTTGGGAGCATATCCGTTCTGATACATGTCGATCATGAACTGGATGCCTTCGACTGAACCGGGCTCGTTGATGCGGCTGACACCGTCTTTTGTGAAAAACTCGTTGGTGCCGTTCATGGCTGCGGCGAACATGATCCAGCCATTTGTTCCACCGGGGCCACCGCGCAGACAGTATCCGTACTTGCCGTCAAGCTCGGACACCGCGGCAGAGGCAGCCTTGAACTCTTCCATCGTAGTCGGAGGGGTGTCGATACCGGCTTCGGCCAGCAGTTTTTTGTTGTAGAACATCGCCCGCAGGTAGAAGCCGTACGGGATCATATAGAGATCACCCGCCTGGCTGCCCATGGCAACGGTCTTGTCTGTCAGCGTTACCCCGTGTTCCCATCCAGCAACATGGTCCTTGAGGCTGACCAGCTGATCGGACCCGGCATAAAGAGCCTGCCAGGTATCGGGCATTTCAACCACATCCGGGATGTCGCCACCTGCCACCATTGTCGCCAGCTTTTCGAACGCGTTGCCCCACGGCAGCGATACAATCTCGACAGTGACGTCGGGATTATTGGCTTCAAATTCATCAACCAGCCCCTGAAGCACCTCTGTACGCTCGGGGCTCGTAATAACCTCGACCAGTTTCAGTGTGGTCTCGGCATAAGATGCCGAACCCATGAACACGGCCGCAGCCGTCATTCCTGATAGTAGTTTTTTCATGTTTTCCTCCTGTTGATTTTATTGAGCGAACAGTTCTAAGCCGTACTTTCGGCGAGAGCCGAAGCAAAATCGGCCCATAGATCTTCTGCCGACTCGAGCCCCAAACTCAGGCGCACCAGATTGGGTGAGACCCCAAATTTCTGCATTGAGTTCTGTTCGCCAGCCTGAGCAAGCCCAACGCGCGCAGGCAGAATCAGACTTTCGAAGCCGCCCCAGCTCACGCCGAGGCGGAATAGGTTCAAAGCATCAGAAAACTTTGCGATGTCGACACTGTCATCAAACTCAACCGACATAAGTCCGGACCGCCCCGTCAACCCGGGAACGTCGTTGGCCCCGGGTGAGTTGACTCGCCTCACCTGCGAAGCAGTGGCCAGGCGATCGACGAAGATGTTGGCAGTCGCCTGATGCTGCATCATGCGCGCATGCAAAGTACGCAGGCCGCGCGTCAACAGGAACGCTTCAAAAGGTGCCAGTTTAGCACCAAGCAAAGGAAGTGTCAGATCACGGATGCGGGCGATATGGTTTTTGGAGGCAACCACCACGCCCGCAACCGTGTCCGAGTGCCCCGAGATATATTTCGAGGCTGAGTGGATGACGATATCGATGCCCAGTGTGAGGGGGCGTTGGAATACCGGGCTTGCCCATGAATTATCGATCATCGTCAGCACATTGTGGCGTCTGGCATGCTCTGCGACGCGGCGCAGATCCATCGCCTCAAAAACGACGGAACCGGGACTCTCCAGATAGGCTAGCGTTACATCGGCAAGCAGTTCGGGGTCGTTTTCGAAACGCTCCGGCACGTGATAGTCGATATGCACCCCGAACGGGCGCAGGATGCGCTCCATAAACCGGAATGTGTCCGGATAGACATGTTCGACGCAGGCAATCCGGTCACCGGGTTTGACAAATGCCAGCAGCGTCGAAGAAATTGCGGCCATCCCGGAAGCAAATGCAACGGCTGTCTGACCTTGTTCGGCTTCAGCCATGAGCGTTTCAAACGCGGCGACGGTCGGGTTTTCCACGCGCGTGTAGATGGCTGTTTCTGATCTTCCCGCCATCCGGTCTTCAAAACTCTGATAATTGTCGAAAGTGAATAGTGAGGTTTGAACAATAGGCGGCGTGACCGAACCTGCCGCGTCCGGGAAGATTGCTGCAAGACGCGTTGCAAGGTCTTTGTAATCAGACATTCTGACTTTCCATGATTTCCAGGACTTCTGCTTCGACCATGTCCATGATCTCACCGACAATCCTTGCGGCTTCTTCTGCTCTGCCAGCGACGACTGCTTCGGCAAGTTGCGTGTGCATTGGGATTGTGGCCTGACCCAAGTGCGGCTGGCCGAATGGTGCTTCGTATACTTCGTTAAAGGCTTCTTGAATCTGCCGGATTAGCTGCCCGAACAATGGGTTTCCGCAGGCTTCGTGCAGTGAAGCGTGAAACCGGTAGTCTGCCTGACGCCAGTCCTCACCCGCAGAATGAACAGCTATGAGTTCTGCAACGCGGGCCGAAATCAAAAGCCGCTGCGAGTCTGAGCAATTCAGTGCTGCCAACCTTGCTGCCTCAATTTCCAGTGGCCGACGCACGGCGTGCGTCCGCAAAAGGCTTTCGGCTTCGAGCTTCAGCGTGAATGGAAGGTGGATCGTGTTGGCAGATACCTCGGCCGCCAATCGCGTCCCGGCTTTCTTGTTCCGCACAACGATGCCCATGTTCTGCCAGCTTGTCAGGGCCTCGCGAACCTTCGCCCGTCCGATCCCAAGCTGATTTGCAATTTCGATCTCTGGCGGCAGGCGATCGCCTACTTTCAAACCTTCCAGTTCGATCATTCCAGAGAGAGCATCCAGAACGTCCCGGCTACTACTGCCAGGCGGCAGCGGCTTCAGGGAATTGCCGACACTCTCAGCCGTTTCTTGTGGAGGTGTTCTTGTTTCCACGTGCCACTGCTCCGAATCATGGTCCAATCATTGATACATTTAATGTCCGACAAAATAAACTATAATGTCGGACATTAAATTTTTCGTAAGACGATCCGGAAGGGTTCAGCGCAGATAATCTGCGGTCCATTGCAGCAGGATCGTCACCTGTCACAGGTAAGCGAAGGAAGGTGTAGCGGCCCAATATCTGAAGCTGCTGACCTGGTCCCCATAGTCGCGAAGACGAGGGGATCAGCAGTCAAGCAACTGAATCGCATAGGGATTAACCGAGTTTGGAAAACGGAAACCCTTCAGGCGCGTGTGGGGATTTGGATTGCGACCTTCAGGTTCCGCCACCGCAGGCGCATTCTAGAACCTTGGCCACCGATACCGCACCGATCGATCTTCTGGCCTTCTAAGGGTCGGCGTGCAACTAGACAGAGATTGTCCCATCGGCCCGCCAGCCGTCGAAAATCTCCAGCGCCTTGTCCGAGAATGCCTTGTCGTTGATATGACAGGCCAGCCTGTGTGCCTCGACCGTCTTGGGCAAGTTGGCTTCAATTCCTGTTAGAAACGCCTTAAGGCCATCTGGATTATGGAGGTCCGCGCCCTCGCGATCCCACTCCCCCAGGCCATGCTCAGGCAGAATGATCGCTGTGGGCCCCTTCGCCTTGGTGAGTTGATCACAGTGGGCCAGCGCCACCAGTTTCGTTTCGGCGGCTTGCAGAACGACCGAAGTAATCAGGCGGTTGTGGGCGTGCTTGAGGTGACTGTCCCACTTTGTTTCAACAGGCTGCCAGCCAACCACATCGACCAGATCATAGCACCCGGGAGATACGATCTGTGGCGTTCCGGTCAACCCGGCATTTGTCAATCGATCCGCACCAGCCGAGATGTTTGATCCGTTGACATGGTTGCCCAACTCCTGCGTGCAGAAATCGAACACACAGGCAAAGGCTCCTTGTGCTGCGAGGCTTTCAAAGGCGCGCCCGCCCATGCCGGTCGCATGGAATACAGCCACTTCGAAACCGCGCGCCTCTAGCGCGGGTTTCAGCGGGATCACGTATTTCAGTGCAGAGGTGCCAAGTGACGTCATTCCAACAAGCGGCTTGTCAGGGTTTGGCCTCTGCGCCGCCTTGGCAGCACCTAGTACAGCGCCCGCAGCCTGACTGAGGGAGGCCTTGCAGACCGAGTTCAAACCGTACAGCCCACCAGCCCAGAGGATCATCTGCGTGTCAGCAGCTAGTCTTTCGGCAGGGATCAGTGGCGAAAAGGATACCGTAGAGACGATGTATTTTGGGGTGCCGAGTGGCAGAGCCGAGGCCACGTCCAGCGCAAGATCCGTACCCATCGTACCGCCCAGCACAATCATGCCGTCAAATTGTCCTTCGGCGTGAAGGCGCGCCGCCAGCAGACTGGCACCTCGGGCCATGATTTGCATCGCGTGGTTTTCATCACCGCTATCGATAGCGGCCTGTATCGTGCTGCCACCTTCTGCGGCGACATCATGTTTCGAGTAGTCCGTAGGTTTTGACGGGTCTCCAAGTACTGAGACATCCATCGTCAGGACTTTGCCGCCCTGGTCGCAGATCACCCCCGAAAGAAAGCCAAGCTCATCATCTTTGGTGTCAAAAGTGCCAATGACCAGAATTGTTTTTGCGTCATTCATAGCTTTATCCACGCGGTTTTAAGATTCACGTATTTCTCGATGGCATGCAAAGACTTATCGGATCCATTTCCGGATTGCCCTACACCACCCAATGGCACCGTACCATCGGCCCCGCCATATGTGTTGATATGCATGACCCCGGTTCGAACGGACTTTACCATGTGGTGAGCGCGGCTGAGGTTGCTGGTCCATGCCGCCCCGGCAAGCCCGAAAACTGTGGAATTAGCCAATGAGATTGCTTCTTCCTCTGTTGCGAACGAGATAACGCCCAGAACCGGACCGAACACTTCCTTTTGTGCCAAAGTCGCGTCGCGGGTCACACCGGTCACGATTGTCGGGGCCATGTAGTAGCCGCCCGTGTCTTGCAAAACACGGGATCCACCCATGACAACCCGCCCACCTTCCCGTGTTGCGGTGTCAACGAAAGCAAGGTTCGCTTGCAACTGCGCTTCTGAATTTACAGCCCCGATTTGAGTGTCGATCCTCAACGGATCACCCACACGCATTGCTTCGGACACCTTTACGACAGCGGCGACAAAATCGTCATGGATCGCATCCTCAACCAGCAGACGCGACCCAGCCACGCAAACTTGACCTGCATTACGGAAGATCCCGGCGGCCGTAACCTTGGCGGCTTCATCCAGATCTGGGGCGTCGGCAAAGACTATGTTGGGGGACTTGCCGCCCAACTCCAGATACACCCGTTTCAAATTGGACCGCGCTGAATATTCCATCAGCCGCCGCCCCGTCATCCCCGAGCCAGTAAAAACAAGGACATCCACATCCATCGACAAGCCCAATGTCTCGCCTACGACATGGCCCTTGCCAGTGACTGCGTTAAGGACACCGGGTGGCAGTCCGGCTTCTAGCGCCAGGTCCGCCATCCGCATTAACGACAGCGACGCGGTTTCGGCCGGTTTTAGGACCACAGAATTGCCCACCGCCAAAGCAGGTCCCAGCTTCCACGCACCGATCATCAGCGGAAAGTTCCAAGGGATGATTGCCCCCACGACACCCACAGGCTCTTTATAGATCATGCCGAGGATGTCGCCAGGCGTCGGAGCGATCTCGCCATAAATCTTGTCGAGGGCTTCTGCGTAGTACCGGATCGTCGCGGCGGCAGAGAGGGGCTCGGCCTTCAGCGCCATGCTGATTTCGGTTCCATTGTCGCGCACACCAAGGACAGCCAGTTCCAAGGCATTGACCTCGATCAGATCGGCCCATTTCAACAGCACTTTCTTGCGAGCGGTTGGTGGTTGACCCGCCCAGCGGCCATCGTCGAAAGCGGCGCGGGCTGATGCGATTGCTGCTTCCATGTCGGCAGGTGTACCAGCCGCTACCGTGGTCAGGGCCGTCCCGTCGATTGGCGAGATTATCTCCATCCGCCCACCATCGGAAGCGGCGACATGCCTGCCGTCGATCAAGTGATCAAACGCGGCCACCGGTCGGGCCCGCAGGGCATCAATCTTGGACTGATCCATCAAGTTACCTCGTATGGCTGTCGTGCATGTCGTGGTCTTCTTCCGGCTGATGAGCGCGCCATTCCTTGATCAGCGTCCGTAAGTGCAGCGCCAGAACAATGACGATCAGACCGAATATTATTGCCGCAATCGGTCGGTCGATCATGTCCAGTGGCGTCTTCAACCGCGGCAGAGCCGAGCGCAGCTTTACCTCCATGATTCCACCAAGGACCATGCCCAGAATGATTGGGACAATCGGCAAATTCAGTCGCTTTAGAACAAGGCCCAACACGCCAAAGCCTGCCGAGATCATGCAGTCGGTCAGTGAATTGCGGAGCGAATAGACACCCACAAAGGACAACAACAAGATCATCACACCCAGAAAGCGAGTCGGTACGCGGATAATCCTGGTCATAAGGTTTGTCGAAAACAGCAGAAAGACCATAACGATGACGTTCAGAGCGATCAGCGCAAAGTAGAGGCCGTAGACCAGATCAATATTGTTCTGGAACAGCTGCGGTCCCGGGATAACATTGTGAACATAAAAGACCGACAGCATCATCGCTGTCAGCGCCTCACCCGGAATGCCAAGCGCAAGCAGCGGTATCATTGCCGCAGCTGGAACGGCATTGTTGGCCGCCTCCGAAGCAATCAGACCTTCCGGTGATCCTTTGCCGAAACTATCCGGATCTTTCGAAGTTTTTTGCGCATAAGTGTAGGACATGAACTGGGCTGTGAACTCGCCCGTGCCAGGGATCATCCCCAACAGGACACCAAAGCTCGACGCAACAGTTGCTACGCGCTTGTGGCCCAGCAGTTCCTTAATACCGGCCCCCATCCGGCCGGTAACTGGCTGGGCGTCGGGGCTGCTGTCGGGTGTTGTTAATAGAAAAAAAGCTTGGCTGAGCGCGAAGAGACCCAACACCACCACAATAAGGTTCACCCCCGACGATAAGAACGATAGCCCAAACGTGTAGCGTTGTGTGTATGTCACTGCGTCAAGGCCAATGGTCTGCAGGAAGATTCCGAACATCGCCAACAAACCTGCTGCAAAGATCTGCCCCCGATGCGCAAGGATCACTAGAATGATGCCTAACAAAGCGGCAAGAAAGATTTCTCGGCTACCAAACATTGGCGCGATTAAAGCAAGCACCGGAGACAGCAGGATCAGACACAGAATGCCAAATATGCCACCCCAGAACGATGCTGAATATGCGAGTGATACCGCACGGTGTGCCTCACCCCGTTCTGTCATCGGATAGCCATCATACGAGGTCAGGGCGTTTACCGCCGTGCCTGGCGTGTTGATCAGAACTGCTGGAATAGCACCTCCGTACATTGACGATCCGTAAATTCCCAACAGCATCGTAAGACCAACGATTGGATCTAGGGAGAATGTCGCCGGTAGCAAAATCGCAATAGCGACAGCCGGTCCGACGCCGGGAATTGCTCCGATAATCACGCCGCCGATTGAACCCACGAGCAAGGCCAGCATGACATCCCAGCGCGCAAGCATTTCCAGTCCGGCAATCAGGTTTTCCATATTTTGCGGCCTCTAGAAATGCGTCAGCATGATCTGCCGCAGACCCTCGGGCAAGCTCTCGTAGATCAGCCCTGACGGCAGATTGACTTTCAGAAAGGTCTTGAACAGAAGCACGATCACCACCGCCGAAAAGGTCGCAGCGATCAGGGTAGAAACCTTTCGGTAACCGGCACGCAAGGACAATGCCAAAGCGAACAAGACGGTGGACGGCAGATAGCCCAAATACGGAACGACCAGAGCATACAGGACAAACCAGCCTGCATATTCCAACGACGCGAGCCAGAGCTGAACTTCTTGCCAGCGGCCATCTAAGCGCTCGGACAAGGCGGATCCCAAAAGGTGAAACGCGGCAAAGATGACCATACCGCTCAGCGACACCGCTGGCCAGAACCGGGGTTGCGCAAACAGTTTCCCGCCATTGCGCCACGCGGTTTGGTCCATCAGTTGCGACAGAAGAAAGACCGAGACGACTAGAACTAGCCACGCGAAGACAATATCGCCGGGCCTGCGGTAGCGCTTGAAGAGCGACTGGAGCGTTTTGACGCGCGACATGGATTTATCCGTTCCAGGAGAAAGCAGGTGGATGGCTGGGCAGTCCAATGCTGCCCAGCAGGCAGGTCCAGCCCTATTCGGACAGCATGGATTCGATTCCGGCCAGAGTCTGCGTATCCTTCTCAATTTGCGAGACTACGTCCGCTGCAGGCTGCCAGTAAACCAATGCGCCAGTCTCGGCAGCCAGCGCTTGGGCGCGGTCGGACATCACGGTCTTTTCCGCGACTGCGATGATTTTGTCCTGCACGCCCTGAGGAGTGTCGGCACGGACAAAAAGTCCATTCCAGAGAGACACGTCCAGAGTAGGTGCAAGTTCTGCCACAGTCGGAGTGTCCGGCGTCAAATTGATGCGCTCGGACCCGATGGATGCCAGAACGCTCACATCTTCGAGGCAGGGCAGGATCAGCTGCAGCGTAGTGTTGATGACATCGACGTCGCCCGACGCCAGAGTGTTGCAGTCAAGCGCGTCAAAAGCGGCGTCAGAGGCGTAGGAGAAACCCATCTCCTTGGCCAGCCCAAGCGTCACCTGCGTCGGAACCAATGGCGCGCCGAAGTGACCGAGCACAACGTCGTTGTCCTGTGCGTAGGCCGCCAGTTCTTCCATAGTCGTATAGCCCGAGTCACCGCTCGTCGCGATCACAAAAGGATAGGTTAGAAAGTTGCCAAGCGGCACGAAAGGGTCGGGGTTCAGCTCTGGGATACCGATTTGCGGGCCCACAACCGGGATGGCGATGATGAATGACCCAATCGTATAGCCATCAGCGGGGGCATTTGCGACTTCAATCGCACCGGGGAATGGACCACCGCCGCCACCGGGCTTGTTCACGACAGCGGTGGGAACGCCATAAGCCTCTGAGAAGTCCTCGGCGATCATACGCGTCAAGACATCTTCCAGGTCGCCCGGAGGCCATGGAACAACAAACTCAACGGGTTTTTCCGGATATTCTGCCTGCGCTGCTCCAGCAACCGCTGAAATCGCAATCGCCATGGCCGTTGCGGATTTGGTTAGTTTCAACATTTCGCGCTCCCAGTTGGTGGTTCATATAACGAACCGTTGTTTTATAAAAAAGGTTGCCTTGTTAATGAACTTCTGTCAAACTTTTTTTGCACCCCGCAATTGAAAGGTTCTCAATGTCGTCGGCAAAGAAAGCTCTTGAACTGCTGTCTTACTTCTCGATCTCTCGCCCAGAAATCGGGTTGTCGCAGCTGTGCCGGATTGCAAAAAGAGACAAGGCGACAACATATCGACATCTTCAATCCCTTGAAAATGCAGGGTTTATTGAACAAAATGCGCTTACCAAGCAGTACCGCTTAGGTCCCGCAGTCATGCAACTTGCGCAGATACGCGAGGCCACGGTTCCCCGTAAAGAAGGCGCACGCCACGCTCTTACCGCCCTCGCGGATGCGACGGGCGAGACTGCGCATGCCACGGTACTCTCCGGGCAAACCCTTTATGGACTATGCGAATGCGAATCCCCTCGCCACGCGATCCGTGCCGTCATTGATCTGAACACCTTTCCCCTTCATGCGACTGCATCCGGCCTGTGCGCACTGGCGTTTGGGCCAGAAGATCTTCTCTGTGTCGCGGCACAGGATCTTGAAAGATTCACCGCGAACACACCAACTGATACCGATGGCCTGACCTCATTGGTTGACGCCGCCCGCGCAACCGGAATTGGGCGCGCATATAAAAGTTATGCGGAAGAAACCTATGGGCTGTCAGCCCCGGTCTTTGACCAAACAGGTCAATTCGCCGGCGCGGTGGCTGTTGCTTCTGTCGCCACGCGCTTCACCCCGAAGTTAGAGCAGACGATCCTGGCAGAGCTGATCATCGCCGCACGCGAGATTACCCGAAACTGGGGCGGAGTAATTCCCGCCCATGTCGAGGCGGCCTGGGCTCTCTCCGTCAAGAAATCGAATGCAATGGAACCTGCATCATGAAAGACTCAAATTTCCTGAAAGAACACAACGGTCGTCTGATGTGGCACCCGATGACCTCTCCGAAGGACAGTGCAGACCATCCGCCGAAGATTATAACCGGTTCAGAAGGTGTATCAATTATTGACGTCGACGGGCATCGGGTGGTCGACGGTGTTGGCGGTCTCTGGAACGTCAATCTCGGCTATTCTTGCCAACCCGTCAAAGATGCAATTGCTGCCCAGCTTGACACCCTCCCCTATTATTCCACGTTTCGCGGCACTTCGAATGACGTCGCCATCGAGCTCTCGTTTGAGCTAAACGCATTCTTTGCACCCGACGGCCTTTCGCGTGCGTTCTTCACCTCGGGCGGTTCGGACAGCGTCGAGACGACTTTGCGCCTCGCGCGGCAATACCACAAGCTTCGGGGTGAGGCCGGGCGCACAAAATTCCTCAGCCTAAAGAAAGGATACCACGGAACGCATGTCGGCGGGGCCTCTGTCAACGGAAACGCGAATTTTCGCAACGCTTACGAGCCTTTGTTGCCTGGCTGTTTCCACATCCCGGCGCCTTACACATATCGCAACCCTTTCAACGAAACAGACCCCGAGAAGCTGGCACAGCTATGCCTACAGGCATTGGAAGACGAGATTGCGTTTCAGGGAGCCAACACAATCGCAGCCATGATCATGGAACCAATCCTTGGGGCGGGTGGCGTGATCCCGCCGCATCCGTCCTTCGCTCCTGCAGTGCAAGAGATTTGTAACCGAAACGGGATCCTGCTGATCACGGACGAAGTCATCACAGCCTATGGCCGTACCGGCGCATGGTCTGGTGCCCGCCTTTGGGGCATCCAGCCAGACATGATGGCCACAGCGAAGGCGATTACCAACGGATACTTCCCGTTTGGTGCGGTGATGCTTGGCGACCGGATGGTCGAGGCCTTCGAAAACAACCCTGACGCCAAGATTGGCCATGGTTACACCTATTCCGGCCATCCAGTCGGGGCTGCCGCTGCGCTTGCTTGCCTTGCGGAAACCAAACGGCTCAACGTGGTCGAAAACGCAGCGGCACGCGGCACCCAGCTTTATGAGGGTTGCATCGCACTGATGAAGAAATACGACATCATCGGGGATGTGCGTGGTGGCTACGGCCTGATGACTGCAGTCGAAATGGTCAGCGACCGTAACACCCAAAAACCGATAGACGCACCAACCGCGTCAACCGTTCAGGAGGTGGCCTATCAGAACGGAGCAATGGTACGGGTCTCGGGACCCAACTTGATCCTTTCACCGCCTTTGGTGCTGACCGAGGGCGATGCCAGCTTAATCCTGGCCGCGCTTGACGCCGGTTTCACAGCCGCAATGGAACGCTAAGCGTGCCCGAGACCGGCATTGCCTTTCCGGGGGCAAATAGCAGACCTGCGATCCGGGCCGGAACCGCGATGCGCCAAAAACCTCACGTGCGATCAACGGCCACAACATCGTCGTTGAGCTCAGGTCATGACGGAATGGGGATTAAGCTTTGACCCGCAGTACAGCAGATCTGGTGGCCGCGCGCAGGCGGCTGATGGGGCCAAATGTTTCGACATTCTATGAGGAACCCGTCCACATTGTGAAAGGCGACGGGGTGTGGCTCTGGGATGCGGGCGGCCGCAAGTACCTGGATTGCTATAACAACGTGCCGCATGTCGGGCATTGTAACCCCCGGGTGGTCGAAGCGATTTGTCAGCAAGCCAGCACATTGAACACCCACACACGCTATCTGCACGAGGGAATCCTTGAGTATATCGAGCGTCTGACTGGAACGATGGCCGCTACGTTGGATACGGCAATCTTGACCTGCACCGGGTCCGAGGCCAATGACATCGCCTTGCGGGTGGCCGAGGCCGTCACCGGCAAACGCGGTATCATCGCCACGGATGCCACTTATCATGGAAATACCTCACTCGTTAGCCAGCTCAGTAAGTCTAACTTGCCCTCTGTGAGCTTTGGTCTGGAAAAGTACTTCCGCTTTGTCGATGCCCCGGACAGTTACCGTTCACCTGACGCCAACGGGGTTCACTTCGCCAACACAGTAGCGGCCCAGATTGCACAGCTGAAAGCTGACGGTACCGGTTTTGCGGCCCTTGTCGTTTGCCCCTACTTCCTGAACGAGGGTTTTCCCAACAATCCGGATGGCTGGCTGAAACCCGTGGCGGACATTGTGCGTAACGCAGGGGGCATGTTGATATGTGACGAAGTTCAGTCGGGCTTTGGCCGCACAGGCACGCATATGTGGGCCCATGAAAAGATGGGTGTCATCCCTGACATTGTGACCATGGGAAAACCGATGGCCAATGGTCATCCGGTTGGGGGCGTGGTTGCGAATGCAGATACAGTCGCGGCTTTCCGAAAGGGTTATCGTTATTTCAACACCTTCGGCGGAAACCCCGTCTCTTGTGCCGCTGCGATGGCCGTACTCGAAGAGATCGAGAATAGGGCACTTATTGAAAACGCAAAACGTGTCGGGGACTATGCCCACGAAAGGTTGTGGGCGTTAGCCAAACGGCATGATGTCATCGGGGACGTCCGTGGGTCCGGCCTGATTTTCGGAACCGAGATGGTCATGGATCGCGACAGCAAGACACCTGCGACCGAATTCACAGACCGCGTTATCAATGCGATGCGACAACATGGAATTCTGTTGTCCAGATTAGGGCGCTATAAGAACACACTGAAGATACGACCGCCAATGCCATTTTCCAAAGAGAACGCCGATTTGTTGGTCGATACGCTGGACTTGGTCCTGAACGAGGTGCCGCTGCACCCATGACCAATGTTGAACTCGCATTATCTCTCTGGGGTCTCGAGAACACAGAAACGACGCTCATCGCAGAACGGGAAAACGCCATCTACCGCGTTGATACACCGTTGGATCGGTATGTCCTCCGACTCCACCGCCGAGGCTATCGAACAGACGCACAGCTGCAAGCGGAACTTGCTTGGATGGCTTGGCTGGATCACGCAGGCCTCTCAGTACCCGCCCCGGTTCCAAGTCTTGCCGGTCCAAATTTACAGTTTGTCTCAGGGACACAAGTCGACATCCTGACATGGCTGGATGGTAAAACTCTTGATGTAGCTTTGTTGTCCTTGCCGTTATCCCAACAATGTGACCTCTTCTTTCGCCTCGGTCAGACCATGGCTCAACTTCATGACACTAGTGACCATTGGCCGAGCGCTAAGGGATGTGACAGACCGCATTGGGATATTGATGGACTTGTCGGCAAAGATCCCATGTGGGGCAGGTTTTGGGACAATCCAGGGCTCACACCTGACGAGAAAGCGCTTTTCCTCGCCTTTAGAACCAAAGCCCGGGATCATCTGACGCGGCTTTCTGCAACGTTGGATTATGGTCTCATCCACGCTGATCTCGTGCCTGGCAATGTTATGTGCTCGGCCGACGCATTGCATCTCATCGACTTTGACGATGGCGGCTTCGGTTTCCGCGTGTTTGAACTGGCCACGGCGCTGCTGAAACATCGCTGGGACCCAGGTTATCCGGCTTTCAAAGCTGCGATGATCGACGGATATACGCGTACTCGCCCAATGAACACAAACCACCTTCTGCTGTTTCTCGCTCTTCGCGCCGCGACCTATGTGGGCTGGAATATCACGCGCGCAGACGAAGATCCGACACAAACCCGAAATGCACGTTTCATCGCGCAAGCCAAGGAACTGGCGGTTGCGTATCTTGAGCGGTATCATCAAGTTACAAGGGATTGAGCTATCGGATCGACGAAACAACAGACCGCTTTAAAGTACGCAATGCAGATGCGGTGCTTTCATTCGCCAATGTCGTTCAAGTCGGTAGTGCGTATTTTTCACTCATAACTCAGAATGATCTCTGTCAGACCTGCCGGGACGCACTGAATGCTGTCAGGACCAGCGGCACCCGATAAACCAAGTGCACCAAGTACCTGCGCGGATGAACGACAATGGCGGTAGTTGGCCATTCATTTTGCACCGCATGATCCAACGCTGCCTGAGCCACGGTGTTAACTGCCACGTGTGTGACAAAGCAATTGACGAATGATGCAAGCGAGTATTGAAAAGACCTTCGCGCTCGACCCGATTTCAGAGAACAGGATACTGTAAACGGCAAAAAAGAACTGGATGAACAGGACCCTGCTTCGGTCAGAGAGGAACTTCGCTAAAAAAGTATACGGCTTACATGGTTTCTTAGTTCAGGAAGTGCGGACGTTTGAAAAAGACTATTTTAATGCCTGATCAAGCTTACTCTGTCGACCAGAGGCTCAGAGTAGGCACTCTCGTCATTCCTAGCCCAAAGTCTGCGACACATTTTAACTCCAAGTGTTGGGCGCGGTTGGCCGCGCCCAGCATCTTCAGGTCGCCACGTGAGAGATCTCTTTGTCGGGTGAGTAAATGTCCAAGATGTTCCAGTGCCCGGTCGTTGGTGTTGGATTGTTGATCATTGGGACATCAAGAACGGTTGGTTTGCCGCTGGCGATTGCCGCTTCCAATGCGGGCAACAATTCATCAGCAGCACTAAGCCTGTGCCCTTCTGCACCATAAGCTCGTGCAATGTCTGCATAACCCGGTCCGTTTGCAGGAGCTGCGGCTGATCCGGGGAACGTGGTCCCATATGTCAGACCGTAATGCGCCTTTTGAAGGCCCGCGATAGTGCCGAAGGCGTTGTTGTTCATAACCAGCCAGATAATGCCCAGATCAAGCTCGACCGCGGTTGCCAGCATCGACGGGTTCTGACCGAACCCCCCATCGCCAACAAGACTTATCACCACACGGTCAGGGGCTGCCAGTTTTGCGCCGATCGCTCCCGGAGGGCCAAAGCCCATCGTCGCGAACCCGCCCGGGGTCAGGATTGAACCGGGGGTCAGGATATTAAATTGCTGTCCGACACCGTTCTTGTTCCACCCAACGTCCGTGGTGATGATGGCATCCTCGGGCAGTGCCTTGCGGGTATCTGCCAGAATGCGCTCGGGCATCATCGGAAAGGCCGATGAGGTCGCCATGTCCACGTTGCGCGCTTTGAAGTCCGTTCGGAAGTCTGCGATCTTCTGTTCCAGCGCGGGGCGGTTGAAACCGTCCGGATACATCTCGCGGGCGACCCGATTGAGGACACGTAACGCGGCCTTGGCGTCAGCAACGACTCCGATCTCGGTGGGATAGTTCCGACCAATCTCCTGCGGTTCAATGTCGATATGAATGACCTTGGACCCGGGGATGTTGAACGTATAGCCAGGATACCAGCTGGAACAATCTGCCTCTTTAAACCGTGTTCCCACGGCAAAGATGTAGTCCGCATTCAGGCAGGATTGGTTTACCAATTCGGTGCCCCAAAACCCAGTCATTCCTAGCACAAGTGGGTGGTCGTCCCGCAGCGCACCTTTGCCCATCAGGGAATGTGCGACGGGCAAGCCCAAATGTTCAACGAACTCGCGCAACTCCTGACTGGCTTTCGCCAGAAGGATACCACCGCCGACGTAAGCAACCGGGTTTTCGGCTGTAGCCAACGCTTCGACAATCTCTCGCGCTGTTTCATCGTCAATCGACGGTTTTTTGAGCACGCGCGTGTTATCTCGGATACGGTCGAAGCTGTCCGAGGGGATCACCTCGGAGAAGATGTCCATCGGCACATTGACAAGCACCGGCCCGGGCTGGCCGCTTTCGGCGAGGTGAAACGCCTTTTCCAGAATCTCGGCCATCAGGTCTGCCCGATCTACCCGCCAAGCGCGTTTGACAAAGGGGCGATAGATCTCCCACTGGGCAGCGTCTGCGTGCAGGTTCACCTCTTGATGCGGATGTTTGCCGTAGTAATGCGTGGGAATATCGCCTGCGATCACCACCATCGGGATACAGTCCAGTGCCGCGTTGGCGACCCCGGTGGCGCAGTTAGTCAGCCCCGGGGAGAGGTGGGACAAGACCACCGAGGCCTTGCCCGTCACGCGGGCATAAGCGTCCGCCGCATGGCTGGCGATTTGTTCGTGTCGTACTGTGACGAAATCGATGGAACTTTCCGCCAGCGCAGCCAGAACCGCAATGTTCGTGTGCCCGCACAGGCCGAAAACGTGCTTGACCTCACGGCGTTCGAGAAAGTCAACGATATGTTCGGCAACGGTTTTGCCGTCCAGTTTCGCTCCGTCCATCACGCGACCTCCTGTCCGTAGAACTCACCGAACAGGTCCTGCTCCGAGGGGCGATCCTCGGGGATCGGACGGCTGACCCAGGTGTAGTTCATCATGTGTTTCATGGTGACATTTTCATTGGTGATGTTTCCGCCCCAGATGCCGCAACCAAGGCTGCTGGTCATAGGCATACCGTTAGTCCAGGCACCCGCATTGGCCTTGGACTGAGGCTGTCGAACCATCATGCGGCTGACTGGAGCCAGGCGCGCCAACCGGTCGATGTGATCGTCATTGTGGCTGTAGATGCCGCAGGAATGGCCCTTGCCCCCAGTGTTGTAGATCTGGCTGACCGTTTCCAGCGCGTCATCGAATGTGTCGAAGTGATATAGCGCCATCAGCGTGGTCAGTTTTTCCTTCGAAAACTTGTGCTGAGGCCCGATTTGCCCCTGATTTTCAACCATCAGGAATTTGCGATCTTCTGGGATCGAGAACCCGGCTACCTTGGCCGTTTGCTGAGGCGGACAGGCGATGGTCGGGAACGTGCGGTTGCCCTTTTCGTCCCACATGACCTCTTCGAGCATGGCCTTCTCTTCGTCCGAACACAGGTATCCACCTTCGGCCTCCAGCGCCTTGACCATATCGTCGTAAACCGAACGCTGGATAATGATGTTGCCGTCGGCCGAGCAGCCCGACCCAAAGTCGGAGGTCTTTGAAATGCGTGTGTTCTGAGCGGCGATGTCCAAGTCGGCTGTCTCATCGATGACAATGGATGAATTGCCCGCGCCGACGCCATAGGCTGGACGCCCTGAACTATATGCCGCTTTGACCATGGGCTTGCCACCCGTCGCCAGTGTCAGGTCACAAATCTCCATGAGGTGCTGTGTTAACGGGATCGATGGTTTGCGGATCGACTGGAATAGGTCTTCGGGGGCACCGGCGGCGCGGCAGGCTGCGCGCATGACCTCGACCATCTCAAAGGTGGTATGGGCGGTTCGCGGGTGCGGGCTGAAGATGACCGCATTCCGGGCGTTCGCGGCGGACACGCCGGTCACTGGCGGTGTCATCGCAGGGTTAGTCATGGGAATCAAGGATGCGATCACACCGGCAGGTTTGGCGTATTTCACGAGCCCCTTTTCTTCGTCGACTTCGACGATCCCCGTCGAGGGCGTGCGCAAGACATCACGCAGTACCATGTGGATTTTGAACCGTTTCGCTGGACGCCCTTCGCGATCTCCGATGCCGCTTTCGTCCACGCCTTGCTGGGCCAGGCGCGTGAAGGTTTTCTCGTTCCCCGCATACCACGCGATTGCTTGGGACAGGCGGTCCAACCTGCCCTGATCCCAACCCTCGATCTCGGCCATGGCGGCGCGGGCGCGTGCCAGCATGTCGGCCGCCATGTTGCAGTCGTTTTCAGTGAGCTCTTTGCCCATGATGATCCTCTTGGTGTTTTGGAATTGCAGCATCGGGCATACGACGCTGTGACCGCGCCTCGCCGAATGTTCGCTTGGCGTGGCTGAGACAGCGACGCGCGTGTTCTTCATATCCCAACTCGGCCACGCGGCTTTGGTTGGGCAGTTCAATTGAATAGTCGACGGGTGGCATCCGTTCGATGATGCCGGTGAAATCGATCCATCCCTCACCGGGATATAGCCGCGCATCACGGGCCAGTTGGATCATGCCCTCACGCGTATCGGCGATGCCGGGCAGGCAATCAGAGATATGCAGGAAGTGAAACAGGTCTGAGGGGACGTGCAAGAGCTCTCCCAAATCCACACGGCTGAGGTGCAGATAAAGCGTATCGACCAGAATACCTCCATTCGGCTGATCAGAGGCGCGGACTATGTCCAGCGCCTCATCCAGAGTGCGCAAGCGAGAGAAGCTTGGAAATTCTAGGTCCACAGTTAGACCATACGGCGCCGCCAGTTCGCAGGTCTCGGAATATACGTCGATCAGGAAATCACGATCATCGCGGGTGTTGGTCCACGCGCTCATGATCATACGTTTGGCGCCGAGTTTCCCACCGATCTCCAACGAAGGCTCAAAACTGCGCGGATCGACATCTTCGGTGATGCGCGCAAGCTCGACATCAAGGACTTTCAAACCGGTGGTAGTGAGAGCAGTTTTGGTAGCCTGCACCTGTGCCTTGTCGATTGGGGATTGACTGAATTCACCGGGCACATGCATCGGAATAAATCGGGGACTGACGGCATCGTAACCGGCCCGTGCGGCGATATAGACCAACTCGGGCGGCGTACAGCCAATCAGCGTCAGATGCGCCAAAGAATAGAGAGAGGGGCTTGCGCCTGCCTCTTCGGGTTTCACCATGAACGACAGCTCCACGTGCCTGCGAATCTTATTTCATCACACGTTATTAAAAATATCTGGTATTTTATAAAATATCAACTTTTAATGCTAGGAAGGAAATGAAAACGCCCGGGCAACGGCCCGGGCGTGTTTTACATTCGTGTAGGCAGAGCCTTAGAGAGTGACCCAGCCCCCTCCGGACTGGTGAGAGCGCACAGAGGCGTCAATGAATCGGACACCGTCTGCGCCTTGTTCGACACTGGGATAAGCAAGCCAATCGGTCGGAACGGTTACGCCATCCCGACGCGCGGCTACGGCCATTGCGAACTCAGTATAAAGATTAGCCCAAGCTTCAATAATCCCTTCAGGAAAGCCGCGCGCGGTACGAATCAGACGTTCCGCACCGGGTCCCATACCGTGCCCGTGACCTCGGCTGATGATACGATCCGGCTCACCAAACCGATTGAATTTCAGCTGTTCTGAATTCTCCAAGTCCCACTCCAGACCTCCTTCGCTCCCGAAGATCCGCAACCGCAACCCACCCCGATTTCCGGGGGCAAGTCGTGTTGCCATCAAAGTTCCCGGAACCTCATTTTGGTAACGAGTGAACATCAACACCGTGTCTTCCAAAGGCTTTGGCGCGCCGCAGACATGAAACTCGGCCCGCAGGTCGGTCAAGGGCAAGCCCGAGACAAAACTGGCGAGATGCGCGGCATGGGTGCCGATATCGCCGACACAGCTGGTTGGACCAGAAATCTTGGGGTCCAGCCGCCACTTTACATGAGGCGCATCAGCCACATCTTCGGGCGTCATCCAGTCTTGCATGAACTCGACGTGGATTTGGTTTATTTTACCGATAGCTCCGTCGGCCACGATTTGCTTGGCTTGCCGGATCACTGGAAAGCACGACATCGCATATCCGACGGCAAAGACCTGTCCCGTGCGCGCGGCGATCTCCTCAAGCCCCTCGGCCTCGGCAACTTCGTTGGTCAGGGGCTTGTCGCACAGTACATCAATACCTGCCTCCATAAACGCTTTGGAACCTTCAAAATGAACGTGGTTCGGGGTAGTGATCATGACGGCATCTACGCCATCCGTACGTGCCGCCTCGGCCTGTGCCATCTCTTCGAACGACGCGTAGCACCGGTCGGCCGGCAGGAACCACTCGGCCCCACGCGCCTTACTGCGAGCTGCGTCAGAACTGAGCGCTCCTGCGACGACCTCCCACCGGTCGGTCATCCGCGCGGCCGTTGCTTGCGTGACAGAGATACGTCCTCCGCCAACAACGCCTAACCGCAAACGGCGAGACAAGCGGGGGAAAGGACCATCAAAGTTCAGGTTTTCTGGTAATAGTCTCTCAGCCATTCTGAACCTCCATTTTCGGGACCCATACCCCCTCGGGTAGTATTTCTACCGCCATGAAAATGCTGGGGGTAATCGTCTCGTACTGATGCCAGGGATAGTTGCCTTCGGCGTCATACATCGGTTTGTGCGTCGTGCCAGGGGCCATGAATTCTTCGAGGTAAAGGGTTTCAACATCCCGCTCACGGCATTGCTGCATTTTGCCGAAGCCTACGATTTGAGTATGCACTTCGCGAAACCCCGGTACCGGGCAGAACGGATGATCCTTATGCAATCCGACATTCAAAGGGACCGAGCCGGAATGGTACATGGTCAGTCCAACATTACCCACAAAGACTTTTGGCGACATGTAATGGCTGACACCGCGCAGACGCTCCTCTTGGCGGATATCAAAAGCAGATGGCCACGTATCTTTCACCTTTGCGAACAACTCGTTGTCATCGGCATGGGCGTCGAAACCGTGGACAATGACTGCACGTTCCACGCCGTCAAACGCGCTGTCTTGCACGATCACAGACGAAAGCGGTGCAATGGTCTGATCCTCGACAGAGAGATTTCGTCCCCCAAGGTTAAGGACGATGGCGCGACCCTCGATAGAAATTCTGCGCTCGTCAGTTATGTGCTGCACGCGAAAGAATGGCTGGGCAAAGTCGAGTGTCTCAATCGGCATGGGCCGACTCCTTCCTCTCACCGTTCAGAAAATCGACCGGCAAAGGCTCCGGAGCCGCGCAACGACTTTCTATTGTCTGATAGGCCCCGAATTTCGGTGCCCGCTCAATCGCGTCCATCACCTCGAAAACATGGTAGGCCAGCGAACCACTTGCGCGCGGTTGGCGTCCTTCTTGCGCCGCCAGGGCCAGATCCAAAAGGCCGAGCCCGCGGCTGTCTTCATTGAACCCGTGTTTGTTTTCGACCACCTGCCAGTCTTCGCGACCAGTTGGACGAGGCTGATGAGACCAGCGCGAGGTGTCCCGCGTCTTCAAGCAGACATCCCCCTGAAAGATGTTGGCTCCGTGAACCGGGTCAGGGTCAGGGATACTGATGGTGCCGGTTTCACCGTAGATTTCGAACCGTGGGGTTTCGCTGTCCCAGACGTCGAAGCTCATGGTCATCGACCCTATTGCTCCGGAAGAGAACTGCAGCAGGCTTAGAGAGTGCGTGTCCACCTCGACATCTATCCATTCGCCGCTGCGAGGGCCGTTTTCGATCATCCTTTTGTCGAACGTGCGCCGCGCCATTCCGGCGACCCGGTCAATTTGCCCAAGGCAAAAAATCATCGCGGTCAGGTAATAGGGGCCCAAGTCCAGCAATGGCCCACCACCCGCCTTATAGTAGAAATCCGGGTTGGGATGGTGGCGCTCCGTCCCGTGGGTCCCGACATGGGCAAAAACCCCTGTCGGTTTGCCAATGGCACCCTCTTCGATCAAGCGCCGAACGGTCTGCCAGCGACCGCCCAGAAATGTGTCGGGCGCGCAACCGACCAGGAGCCCCTTTTCAGAGGCCATGTGCAGGATCGCCTTACCATCCGTTCGATTCATAACCAGCGGCTTCTCGGAATAGACATGCTTGCCCGCCTCCAACGCGCGCAAACTGATTTCCGCATGCGCCGCCGGAATTGTCAGATTCAGAACGCAGTCTATCGTTGGATCGTCAAACACTTCATCTGGCGTGCAGGCCTTGGCGATGCCGTATTGATCCGCTTTGGCGCGGCTTTCCGAAGGATCAAGGCTTGCACAAGCCACGACCTCGACACTTGAGAATTTAGATATTGTTTTTAAATAGATATCGCTGATACGACCACAACCGATAAGGCCGACCCGGAAGGATTTCGATGTCTCACGTGTCATCATTCCTGTCTTCGTAGAGGGGTAAGTAATTCGGGGGCATGGGCCCTTTGTTGCGGCCACCTTGGTTCATCTGTTCCCAAGCGTGGGCGAGTATTCCGACCGAGCGGGACAGGCAGAACAGCCCCCGCGACAAGGGCGCGGGAAAGCCAAGCTCGCAGAAGATCACAGCTGTTGCGCCGTCGATATTCATGGCAATGGGCCGACCACCGCGTTGACGACCGAGTTCGGACTGAACCTCTTCTCCGATATCGGCAAAGCAGCCAGAAACTGTACCTTCTGTCGCCGCATCACGAACAAGTTGCATCAATCGTGGTGCGCGTGGGTCGACAGGCTTGTGAAAACGGTGGCCAAAGCCAGATACGATCTTGCCATACGTCTCGTGCCAGCTGTCCAAGCCATCCCGAACAGCGTCATTCAGCGAAGCTCCCGCATCCATGCGGACCGCGATATCATAATACAGCTCTGCGCATTGTTCACCTGCTCCACCGTGCACATCGCCCAGCATGTTCACCGCAGTCGCCATCGCATTATTGAGACCCACCCCGCAGGTGGCAGCCATGCGCGCCGCCGCGATCGAGGGGGCCTGCGGGCCGTGATCCACACCTGCGACCAGAGCAGCCTCGAACAAGCGTGCTTGCGCATCACTGGGCAATTCGCCCCGCACCATCAGCCAGATCATTTGCGGGAAAGATACTTTCCCGATCAGGTCCTCTATGGCGTTGCCACGAAACGCGATCTTGCCGGGTTTCATGTCGATGATTGAGGTACGCCACCATTGGCGGATTGCTTGCTCGTCGTTTGTCATACCGTTGCACCTCTAAACTCGCGCATGCGCTGCTGACGAAGTGAATCGAAAACGTTTTGAAGGCGACTGATTGAGGCGGTGCAGCCGGTGAAGATTTCAAAAGACGCTGCAGCCTGATGAACGGCCATTCCAGCACCATTCATCACTTTCAACCCAGTTGTGCGGGCACTGCTCAGTAGGTGTGTCTCAAGCGGGAAATATACGATATCTGCCACCCATGCATCGGCCCGCAACAGGGATGGTTCAATGACTGTTCCGGGGTACTTGTCCATTCCAAGTGGTGTTGCGTTGACCACTCCGTCCACAAGTTCGATCCGATCCAACGAAATCGAAGGGGAACCCTGAATCTTTGCATAAGGGCGCAAGACCTCTAGTCGACTGACCAGCGCCTGCGCTCGGTGGAAGTCAGGATCAATGATCTCCAGATCTCGAACACCTGAATCAAGCAAAGCCAAAGAGACTGCACTGCCCGCGCCACCAGCACCAAACATGAGAACCGTTTCAGTCTTCGATGATCCTAAAAATTCTCCGAAGGCACCGTGGAAGCCAATGTAATCAGTGTTGTGGCCAACCATTCGGTCATTACAAAAAACCACCGCGTTGACAGCTTGAAGCTCCTCAGCAGTCTTGGAAAGCTCATCAAGATGATCAATGACTGATGCTTTGTAGGGATGTGTCACGTTGACCGCCGCACAGCCCAATTCAACTGAATAATGCAGTAAATCAGCGACCGACATTCCACGAAATGGCTCTTTTGCAGTGTCGATCCTACCGTAGCTCAGATCGATGCCCTGCGCCCGACCTTCTGCCTCGTGCATCTCAGGCGTCATGGAGCCAGAAATCCCTTGTCCGATTAGTGCGGCCTTCATATTAGGTTGTTCCTTCCGCCATGTGGTGTCGCGCTTGGGCCGCCAATCGGAACGCAGCATTGCGCGCGCCATAGCCGGAATAGCCAGATCGGCGCTCAACAATTTCAAAGAAGAAGCCGTTAAAGATTGGTCGGCTGTAGATCTGAAAATACTCGGCACCCGCTGCGCGGTCGTAGAGAATGTTATCCCTGCGCATTTGGTCGATCAGGTCTTCACTTAACCCGAATGTCGCTTGCAGATCAGCGTAGTAGTTTTCTGGGATGGATAGGCTGGGAAAGCCGGACTTCCGCATTTGGGCTGAGGTTTCAAATATGTCGTCCGACTGGAAGGCTATGTGCTGAACACCGGCGCCAAAACCGTCTTCAAGGAATGAAGCCGCCAGTGTTCGATGCCCAACTGCACCATTCAGGTTTAAACGCACTTCGCCCTCGGGGCTTTCGATGGCTTGGCTTTGCACAACACCCGATGGGTCGGCAACGTTCACGATCGGGGATTTTGCCATTTCAAAAGTCGAAATGTAATAGAGCAGCCAGCTTTGCATCTCATCGTTACGCATCGTCTGCGCCAGATGGTCGATGCGGCGCAGACCGGCAGGCTGGATCGCTTTGGTTTTGGCGACTGGCTCAAACTCGATGTCCCAAACCCGATGCAGATCGGATTTCTCATCTATGAAGTGGACAACATTTCCACCAACACCTCGAATGGCCGGGATGTCCAGTTCCCCGGTCCCTACCGGCTGTGAGAAATTCGGCGCGCCCAACGCGGTCGCTCGCTGAACCGTCTGATCCGCATCTTTGACACGCAACCCCATGTCACAAACGGAGGGACCGTGACCCAGGAACGCCGAATGGGCAAAACCTTCTTTTTCGGTGTTCACAACAATGTTTATCGCGCCCTGCCGCCACAGCTCGACAGATTTGGTGACATGTTTTCGCTCCATTCGAAAACACATTGCTGACAGCATATCTGCCAACTGCGCGCCGCTTGTTTCGTCGGCTGTAAATTCTATGAATTCGAAGCCTGACGCATAGACGCGTTCCGGCAGGTCCGGGATGCCGAAATCGGTTCCCGGCTCGGTCCGGGATACCTCATCTAGGAGGTTCACCAGCGACCTGTAACTGTCTCGGGCCAGATTTCGGCCGCCGGGTTGAGGAGCTGCTTCGTTGACGCGCGCAATGGACCAAGGCCCCTTGTACCCAGCGCGGGACAACACGCGTACGAAGCCAGTAAGGTTCAGCGACCCAAGCCCCGGCAGAAGTCCAAAGTGCCGTTTGAGCCGACGTATATCCATCTCAAGCCGGGGTGCATCGGACAGTTGCACATGGAACAGCCGCTCTCCGGGAATGTCCCGAAGGCGCGCTGGTTTGGACCCGTCGGCAAGCGAAAAGAAGGAATTCAAGGCCAACCCCAAATGAGGGTTGTCGATAGCTTCAACGACGCTTAACGCCTGTTCATCCGAGTGAATAAGATCCGACCATGGCAAGCCCATATAGGCCAGACGCAGCCCCATTACCTTTGCTATCTCGGCCGCCTCGCCAAGATCTGCGATCACCTGTTCTTCGGTCGGGGCGACATCTACATCAACGGCAGATCCGATAAGCAGCAATTCTGTTCCCAACTCACTCATCAGGTCGAGTTTGCGCTTCAGTCGATCAAAGGCGCGCTCACGTCCGGCTTCTGGCTGGCCTTCAAGGTTATGGAAAGGTTGTAGCAGGCAAATCTTCAGGCCGAGGTCCGATGCAATTTCTCGGACTTGCGATGGCGGTCCGTCAAAAGCGGTCAAATCCGGTTCGTGTAATTCGACACCCCCGAATCCTGCGTCAGCGATAGCACTCAGCTTTTCGGCCAGATCACCGGGGATCGACGTTGTCGAAACCGAAAGGCACATTATCCCTGATATCCAAACATACGCGGCAACCACAGGACCAAATCCGGCATCAGTATCATGATCACCAAGGCGACGATCAGAACCGCGAGGAAGGCCCAGATTTCCGAAATGATTTCACGCAGCGGAATGTCCGTCACGGCGTTGATCACAAAGAGTAGAATGCCATAGGGCGGCGTGATCAAACCGATCATCGAGTTCACGACGACCAGCACTCCGAAATGCACCAGATCAATCCCAAGCGCTTCGCAGGTTGGAATGAACAGGGGCACGATCACAAGAATGATCGTTGTCGCGTCCAACACGCAACCCAGCGCGAGGATCAGCAGGTTAACCAGGATCAGGAAAACAATCGGACTAACATCTGAACCCTCCAGCAGTGCCGAGATCGACTGAGGTATTTGCTCCTGAATGACGATGAAGTTCAGAATGAACGCGCCGCCAATGACAACCCCGACGGCTGCGGAAGAGCGCGCGCTGTCGACGAACACTTGATAAAGGCCACGGAAGGTCAGCGCGCGGTAGAACAGAGCTGCCAGTAGCAGGGCGTAGAATGCAGCAACTGCGGCGGCCTCTGTCGGAGTAGTGACACCCCCATATATGCCGTAGAGCAGGATTGCGGGCATCAGCAGAGCCGGAAATGCGTTGGCGGTTTTAGCCGGCAATTCGCGCAGTGGAACAGGTTCTTCCAATGCAAAGTTCCGCTTTCCGGCCAGATAGTAGTTTATCGCCATGAGGACGACGCCCATGATCAGGCCCGGCAGAATACCGGCGAGGAACAGCGACCCGATGGAGGCCTTGGAAACGAGCGCGTACAAAACCATCGGGATAGAAGGCGGAATAATAGGGCCGATCGTTGCCGACGCCGCCGTGATTGCAGCTGCGTAGCCTCGGCTGTAGCGGCCATCCTTGGTCATCATTTCAATTATGATCTTCCCAATCCCCGCAGCATCCGCGACGGCCGAGCCGGACATACCCGAAAAGATCAGTGACGCTACCACGTTTACGTGCCCGAGGCCGCCTTTGAAACGACCGACAGCAGCGACGCAGAAGTTCAGCAGCCGGTCCGTGATCGACCCTGCGTTCATGATATTCGCGGCGACGATGAACAAAGGCACGGCAAGCAGGATCGTGCTTTTGTAGAAGCCTTGCAGGATCTTCTCGCCCGCGAGGGCGACGTCCAGTCCGGCCGTGCCCAGGTACACTAATGAGGCCAGGAGGATGGAATAGCCGATAGGTGTCCCGATGCCTGCCAGAAGAAACAGAGCGAGCAGGCAGGAAAGAAGTTCAAAACTCATTTCTTAACTTCCTCGTTCTCTTCGACGTCGACACGGGGATGATCGTCAACCACGTTGTACCCAACGACCAGTTCCAACTCTGTCTTTGGTGGGCCATTGCGCATGACGTCGAAGAATAGCCACGCGTACCGCGCTGCTACGACCAGCATGAATACCGCGTAAATCGAGAATACTGTGCGCAGCGGTATCTTCTCACCGGAGAACGGATTGCGGACAGTCGATGTCTTGCGGATTTTCATCCAGTCTATGTAGTCCCACGTCGGAAAGAAGCTGTAGAGCATACCGACTACGATCGCTGCGGCCGCCAGCATCGCAAAGACCTGCCGCACGCGCATCGGCACCGAAAGATAGATGATGTCGAACTTCACGTGATCCCGTTCGCGCACGATGAAAGCGCAGCTGAAGAAAATCACCCAGACCCACAGAATGCCGATGAGTTCAAGTGTCCATCCGGCGGGGGTAAAGAAGTAGCGCAAGAGAATTTGCAATAGGAAGATCAGGAAGATTGCCGCCAGCATCCCGCCGGCAATCGCTTCGGTCAGTCGGGAAAACCCCTTGATAAAGGCTTTCATTATGGTTCTCCCTCCCGTGTCTTACTGGGTTCAGTTGCCCAGAGCGTTGATCTGATCCAGAACGCCTTCGGGCCATGAGCCAGCGAACTCGCTGTCCAGATACATAGACTGTACCTGATCGCGGAACGCAGCGAGATCGGGTTCGTAAATATCCATGCCCTGCTCTTTCAGGAAGCTGACAAGATCCTCTTCTTTCTGAAGTTGCTTCTGACGGCCTGATTCAGCTGCTGCGTCCGCAGCTTCCTGAACCTTGGCTTGCTGTTCCGGTGTCAGCCCGTCCCAAACCTCTTTGCTGATTGCGATATAGTTCAAGTCGACCAAGTGCGATGTCAGGATGATCTGATTGGTCACTTCATAGAACTTGGCATCAACCACGGTCGGCAATGGGTTGTCCTGACCGTCAACGGCACCGGTCGACAGAGCTGTGTAAACCTCTGAGAACGCCATTGGTGTCGGGGCAGCACCTAGCGCTTTGCCAAGGAACTGCCACGCATCGGTGCCCGGCATCCGCAGGTTCACACCCTCCAGATCAGCCGGAGTTCTGACGGTCAGTTCGTCCTTGGGTTGGCGCAGGTTCACCTGACGACGGCCCAGATACATGACCGACAGCAGTTTGACGCCTAGTTCTTCTTCGGCCTTCTGCTTAAAGGCATCCATCAAGGGATCGTTGAAGACTGCCACCTGATGCGCGGCATCCTGGTGGACATAGCCTGCAGTAAAGATCGAAAACTCGGGGAAGAACTGCGCCAGTTCCTGCGCCGAGGTGATCGACATTTCCAGATTGCCGCGACTGATGGCATCCAACTCCGTTCCCTGTGCGAAGATGGTGCCATTGTAGCTGGGCTCATAACTTGCGAAATCGGCGACCATCGGCGCAAAAACTTCTGCCATAGCGACCGAGCGTTGGTCGGTCTCCGATCCTGATGTTGCGAGACGAAGTTGGACTTTGTCTTCCGCCAGCGCACCGCTTGTTGCGCCAAACAGAACACCGGTTGCAACAAGGGCTGATACAGCAGCCCGGCGGGTAAGTTTGGTAATCACTTTGCTCCTCCCTGAGACATCATGATGCTTCTTTTTTGCGATTCAGAGTTTTGACCTATTTTGGAATTTTTGCAAGATTTTTTGCAAAATATCAGATATTTTTTACTGCCGCCATATCTACCATTGGTGTTTTTTGCAAGTTTTTGATCCTGACTGTTTCACCTGTTCTGCAGGAACTCTGAATAGCTTCAATAACTTGAAGCGTTCTGAGACCTTCCCATCCAGACACAATCGGCTCTGCTTCGTGCCGAGCTACTTCAACAAAGTGCCTGAGCTGATTGACCAAAGGGTCAGACGCACCCTTCTTCAGCGCGGTCGATGAGATAGGCGTCCACCAGTCCCGTAGCTTACTCTGGTAACTCCACAGGCGAAGATCGGGAACGGACAACGAACCATGAGAGCCACCTATCATATAGCTACTCTCTGTGGTTGAAGGATAGATTGGATATTCCTGAGACGTCATCTCCCAGCTCCATGGAGCAACGATGCTGTCGGACACACTTATGGTCCCTATCGCCCCGCTTTCGAACGTCAACAGAGCACCGGCAACATCTTCGTTGTCGTAACCCCGCTGCGATGCAGCCGACTGAGCCTGCACGGTCACAACTTCTCCGGCCAGGTACCTCAGCAGATCCACATCGTGGACAAGATTGACCGAGATGGGCCCTGCACCGGGTTTCTTTCTCCAAGGCGCAGCATCAAAATACTCGTCTGGCTTATAAAACCAGCAATTCGCATGGACAGCGCGCACATCTCCAATCTTTCCATCGACAATGGCTTCTTTAGCCGACCGGATCAAAGGATTGTGTCGACGATGATGTCCGACCATCAGTGGCACATTGTCCTTCTCCGCAGCTTGAACAAGCTCAAGTG
Organism: Ruegeria sp. HKCCSA071; assembly: GCF_017872555.1. Classification (GTDB taxonomy): domain Bacteria; phylum Pseudomonadota; class Alphaproteobacteria; order Rhodobacterales; family Rhodobacteraceae; genus Ruegeria. The sequence continues at coordinate 28,069 of NZ_JAEDOX010000007.1, read as the reverse complement.
CAGCGGTGGCTTCTACGGCGATCGGTTTTTCGACAAGAACAGGACAACCATGTCGAACACACGTTAGGCCTTGTTCAACATGAAGCGTGGTCGGGGTCGCAAGAACAGCTCCGTCCGGCGTCTGATTGGCAAACATTTTCTCGAGGGTCTCGTAGCATGCGACCCCGTGCTCAACGGCGTAGGCGCGACCTTCATCGCTGGGGTCGACTACCGCGACGAGATCAACATGGCGCAACGCTCGGATAGCGTCTGCGTGGCGGCGTCCAACAAGACCAATGCCGACAATGGCAATGCGAAAGTTCTTAGACACTTTGCTTCCTTCTGGAGGGCCCGGCGAATCCCGAAACCGATGATTGCGATCGGGCTGCTTGCCCAACTTGGCCACGACCGTATTGGGGTTTTCGCGATTCCGCAATAATGTATGATATTTTTATTTTTACCATACATCAGTTTGGATTGCTGATGTCTCTGAAAAATGCTAATTGAACGAGGAAACTGAAAATATCGGGTGAAACGCATGGCGAAACAGCCGTCTACGATAGGTGCAAGCACCTATCAGCGCATCAAGCGGGACATCATCTTCGGGGAGCTGCAGCCCGGCTCCAAACTGAAGCTGGACGCCTTGAAGGAACGCTACTCGGCAAGCCTTTCGACACTTCGTGAAACGCTAAACAGGCTCGCCAGCGACGGATTTGTCGAAGCTCCTGAGCAACGGGGTTTCCTGGTCACCCCAGTTTCACGAGAAGACCTGACCGAGATTTCAGAGCTGCGCGTTCTGCTGGAATGCCACGCGCTGGAGTTGTCCATTGCGAATGGCGACACGGATTGGGAAGGCAACCTGGTCGCTGCGCATCATAAGCTGCATTTGATGGAGCAACGGCTTCTCAAGGGAGATGACTCTGAGAAGGAAACCTGGAAGAGGTACGATTCAGAGTTCCATCAAGCGATGATTGCAGCCTGTAATTCCAAGAACCTCTTATCTCTTCACTCAATCATTTATGACAAGTACCTTCGTTATCAGATGCTCGTACTGACCTACCGAGGTGAGGTTGCAGCCCAAGAACACAAACGCATGTTCGATGCCGCGTTGGCCAAAGACGCTGATACAGCCAAGAAACTGTTGGAAGATCACATCAGAAATGGCCTCGCCCACACCTTGGAAGCCATGTAAGGTGGCCAAATCCGCAGGTAGCACGGTACGGCTGTCTGACCTTCCTCAAGGCTAACGAACAGGTCTCTGACTAAGCACAAAACGCTTTAGTCCGACCCTGCGACAACAACTTCGATATCATTTTTGTTGAGCATGTCCTGGATGTTTGCAGGAGGAAGGCGATCGGTAAAAAAAACATCAATTCCAGCCATGTTGTGCAGAGATATCGGAGCCCGCTTGTTGAATTTTCCGCTGTCGGCGACGACGATGCGCACCTGCGCATTTTCTGCCGCCGCACGTGCGATATTGGCTTCTTCAAGATCATGAAGCATGAAACCCAAGTCGCCATTCACGGCTCCAACCGAGAACACTGCCAGCTGTACGTTGAAACGCTTTACAAGATCCAATGCCTCTGCACCGAAAGCACCCCCATCATGGGCGCGCAGTTCTCCACCCGCCAGAAACACCCGGTTGTTGTTGTGCTTTGACAATGTGTAAGCGACGAAAACCGAATTTGTGACAACAAACAGGTCTTTGTGTTTCCGCAGTGCAAGCGCGACGTAAGCGGTTGTCGAACCAATATCCAGAAATAAGGAATCCCCGTCGCTTATAGTGTTTGCGACTGCCCGGGCTATTGCTTCTTTCGCATGCGCTTGCGTTCCCAAGCGGTTTTCAAAAGGTGGTTCTATTGCGTCTTCGCTAAGGTGTACGCCGCCATGAACCTTCCGCACGATCTTGCGCTCTTCCAGCGCCTTGACGTTGCGACGGATCGTTTCATTGGAAACATTCAGTTTTTGAGCCAAGAGGCTGACTCTGCACGACCCGCCCGCATGTTGCAGTTCGCGAAGGATTTCTTCCTCGCGCTGATTTGTGGTTTTTCGTGGCTTTAGCATGCGACCTCCTGAAAGGGGGGATACGGCAGTCATCCCAATAAAACAATATTGCGCCCAATTCAGTTCTGATCGGGGCTTTTTGTGTGAATTATAACCATTATTCGTGGCGAAGTGTGGTTTTTATTGACGTACTCGTCAGATTGGCGCAGCATGGAAGTGTAATAAAAGAAAAACACTCAAAAAGCCACATTCAGGGAGCGCAACATGATCAGGAAATTCAATGCACTACACGCAATGGCATTAGTCGCTGGCGTAACTGCTTCGGCTTCTTGGGCCGCCGAATCGACGGACCCAATCAAACTGACGTTGCATGATTGGTCAGGACAGCTGATCAACACCAAGATAATGGGATCAATCCTGCAAGAGGCAGGGTACAACGTTGAATATGTTCAGGCGGACTATATCGCTCAGTTTGCGGGCCTGAAGACAGGTGATCTACATCTGGCAATGGAAATCTGGGAAACCACCGGGCGTGAAGCACTGGACGAAGCCACCGCCTCTGGCAATGTGGTGAACGTTGGTGAAACCGGTCTGATGGCGATCGAAGAATGGTGGTACCCGACTTATATGAAAGAGCGCTGCCCCGGCCTGCCAAACTGGGAAGCTCTGAAAGACTGTGCAGGGGAATTCGCCACCGCTGAAACCTCGCCAAATGGGCGCTATGTCGGCGGGCCCGTGACCTGGGGCGGTTTCGACGAAGAACGTGTCGAAGCGTTAGAATTGGAGTTTGAAGTTGTCCACGCAGGCACGGATGCTGCGCTTTTTGCTGAGCTGGAATCCGCATATCAGCGCGAAGATCCAATCATGCTGTGGGTCTATGTTCCGCACTGGGCCCCGGCCAAATATGACGGCGAATTCGTGGAGTTTCCGCCATTTTCGGCCGAATGCTACAGCGACCCGTCAGTCGGTGTGAACCCGGATTTGGCCTATGACTGCGGAAAACCGCGCGGTCCGATCTGGAAGGCTGCTTGGTCTGGCCTGCAAGAGAAGTGGCCGGGCGCGTATGACATCATCGAAGCCTACAACATCAATAACGACGAGATGAGCGCTATGGTCGGCAAAGCCGATCTGGACGGTGTTGAAATTGATGCAGTTGTCGCGGATTGGATGGAGACGAACAAAGACCGTTGGTCCGGTTGGATCTCTAAATAATCTGCTTGACCGAAGCGGTTACCCCGCTCTCCTCTGCCGCTTCGGTCTTTTTCCGTCTTAGTACCGGACACTACAGATGACCCCCACAACAAAACTGTCCTGCCGAAACGTTTGGAAGCTATACGGTCCAAACGCCGAGACCCTTCTGGCGCAAAACCCGAACCCATCGGCAGATGACATTCGAAATGCGGGTGTGATCGGAGCGGTACGCAACGCCAATATTGAGATCGTTGAAGGAGAAATCTTCATCATCATGGGCCTGTCCGGTTCAGGCAAATCAACCCTGGTTCGTTGTCTGTCCAGGTTGATCGAACCCACAAGCGGTGAGGTTCTGTTCGACGACGCCGATCTGCTGCGCGCCAGCGAGAAAGAAATGATTGAAATCCGCCGGCACAAGATGGGCATGGTGTTTCAGCATTTTGCCCTGCTGCCGCACCTGAGCGTGTTGCAGAATGTGATGTTCCCCTTGACCATTCAGGCTACGCCCAAACACGAGGCCGAAGCAAAAGCGAGAGACGTGGTGGAACTGGTCGGCCTGAAGGGGCGCGAGGACTACTATCCACGAGAGCTCTCAGGTGGTCAGCAACAGCGTGTGGGGATTGCCCGATCATTGGTGACAGAGCCCGATCTGTGGTTTCTGGACGAACCTTTTTCGGCCCTCGATCCGCTGATCCGTCGCGAAATGCAGGACGAGTTTCTGCGACTACAGGAACGGTTGCATAAAACAATTGTCTTTATCACGCACGACTTTGAAGAAGCTGTTCGCTTGGCCGACCGCATCGCAATTATGAAGGACGGTGAAGTCATCCAGATTGCCACCCCGGAGGAACTGGTGATGAATCCTGCGACCGACTATGTTGCTGAATTCACGCGCCATATTCCGCGCTCCAAGGTTTTGACGGTTGGTGGTGTAATGACCGTCGGCGCTGCGGGTGAAGGTGAGCCCATTGTGCAATCCACCCGCGTCTCGGCCGTGGCGGAACGGATCATCACCGCAGATGCACCAATTCCCGTGACAGACGGCAAAGGTCTGGTTATTGGCGCCATTGATCGCAAGGCTGTGGCCCATGTGCTATTCGGTGAAGGGGACGCGGTATGAGCCGCCTGTCCCGCAGCCAACTTGTCATTCTGCTGCTTGTCGGACTCACGATCCTGCTGGGGTATTTCGGCAGTAACCTGGGAAAAGCGCTCGATGCGCGCTGGATCACCAAATTCCCGTCGGCTTGGGTCGTCCCGTTCAAAACTTATATCTCATCCGCAATGTCCTGGCTGATCGAGGATGCTGCAATCGGCCCAGTTTCGTTCACCGACGTTACCCGCGCTGCTGCTTGGTTGATAGAACAGCCCTATGACCTTGTTTTGTCTCTGCTGGCCGAAGGTTTTGTCACCGGGCAAGGCAATGATGCGCAAGTCATTCTACCTGCGATCAGCTGGATTGTAGTGATCACCGCCGTAGTAGCTTTGGGACAGTATTGCCGGGACTGGGGGCTCGCGGCGTTGGTCGGCGGCTGCTTTACCTATCTGGCCGTCTTTGGCCAATGGGACAGCGCGATGGTTACGCTTGCCTCGGTCCTGATTGCGGTGCCCATTGGCGCGGGCGGTGGGCTGTTGTTGGGGATATTGGCCTATCGCCACCTGACTTTCGATCGCATCATCTCGCCCATTCTGGACTTGATGCAGACAATCCCGATCTTTGCCTATCTGGTACCAATTCTGTTCATGTTCGGCTTTGGACCGATTTCGGCGCTGGTCGCCACGATCATCTATGCGACGCCGCCTATGGTGCGGATCACCACGCTTGCCTTGAGAGCCGTCGACCCCGAGATTTTGGACTTCGGGCGCATGGCAGGCACGACGCAAAAACAGTTGATGTGGCGCGTTTTGGTTCCTTCCGCCAGCCACAGTCTGATGGTGGGTGTCAATCAGGTGATCATGCTGACGCTGAACATGGTCATCATCGCCTCGATGATCGGGGCCGGAGGATTGGGGTTCGACGTCCTTGCCGCGCTGCGCAGACTGGATATCGGTGCAGGGTTCGAGGCCGGTATTGCCATTGTCGTTCTGGCCATTGCGGTTGATCGCCTAAGTCAGGCTTTCGCCGAGCGTATGGGGCAGGTCCATCACGAGCTCCCCGGCTCGTGGCTCACCCGCCATCGCCGGACAATTCTGGTATTGATCCTGCTGATTTTGACCTGGGTTCTGGGGCAGTTCTCACCCCTGTTGCTGGAATATCCTGAAAGTCAGACGATCACCACTGGCGGGTTCTGGGATGACACGGTCAAATACCTGAACATCAACTATTTCGACACGTTCGAGGCGATCAAGATCTTCTTTCTGACGTGGTTCATGATCCCGATCAAAACGGTCTTGCTGGGAATTCCATGGCCTTGGGCCATTGCCATGCTGACCTTGCTGGGTTGGCATGCAGGGGGCTGGCGGCTGGCACTGCTGTGCGGAGGACTGGCGTCTCTGATCCTCATTTCAGGACTGTGGGCCAAGGCAATGGTGACAGTTTATCTCTGCGGAGCCTCTGTGTTTCTTGCGACTCTGATCGGTGTTCCACTGGGTGTTGTGGCTGCACTGAACAAACGCGCCGGGACGGTGATCAACCTGTTGATTGATACGTTGCAGACTTTGCCCAGCTTTGTTTATCTGATCCCGGTTGTGATGCTGTTTCGCGTCGGCGATTTCACTGCGCTGATTGCCATAGTCCTTTACGCACTGGCCCCGGCCGTACGTTATGCGGCCCATGGCGTGCGCTCGGTCAGTGAGGAATTGATCGAGGCCGGATTGGTCTCTGGGTGCACACGCACGCAACTCCTGCGCCATATTCGCTTGCCCATGGCCCTGCCCGAAATCCTTTTGGGTATTAACCAGACCATCATGCTGGCGCTGTCCATGCTGGTTATCACTGCCCTCGTTGGCACCCGCGATCTGGGGCAGGAAGTCTACATTGCCCTGACAAAGGCTGACACTGGTCGAGGTCTGGTGGCAGGGCTGTCCATCGCATTCATTGCCATCATCGCTGATAGGCTGATCAACGCAAGCGCTCGTCAGGCACGCATCCGCTTTGGAATGGAGAGTTGATATGACCCAATCCGACCTGATGACCCGCATTCGCAAGCTACCGATCTGGCAGGGCGAGATCAAAGCCACCCCGTTGACGGGTGGGATTACAAATGTGAACTACAAGGTCACTGACAGCAGTGGATCCTATGTGGTGCGTGTCGGTGACGACATCCCTTTGCACCAGGTGATGCGCTTTAACGAACTGGCCGCCAGTAAGGCCGCCCATGCTGCAGGTCTGTCACCCGCTGTAGTATTTTCGTCCAACGAACTAACAGTGCTGGAATTCGTCGAAAGCCGCACTCTGACCGAAGAAGACGTACGCGACCCCAGTATGCTGCCTCGGGTGCTGGAACTCGTGAAAGCCTGCCACCTTGAGGTGCCCAAGCACCTGCGCGGTCCGTCGCTGGTATTCTGGGTCTTTCACGTCATCCGCGACTATGCCGCCACTCTCACCGAGCGTGGAAGTTCGCACACGGACCTGATCCCGGAACTTGTTCGAATTGGAAATGACCTGGAAGCCGAGGCCGGGCCGTTCGACATCGTGTTTGGCCATAACGACCTGCTTTGCGGCAACTTTCTGGACGATGGCACCCGCCTGTGGCTGATCGATTTCGACTACGCGGGATTCAACTCGCCATTATTTGACTTGGGGGGGCTGGCCTCGAACAACTCTCTTTCCAATGAACAAGAGGACTGGGTTCTGGAAACCTATTTCCAGGCACCCGTCACCAACCAATTACGTCATCGCTATACGGCGATGAAATGTGCCTCGCTGCTTCGTGAAACCATGTGGAGCATGGTGTCCGAGATCACCTCGGAAATCGACTTCGACTACGCAGCCTACACAAGCGAAAATCTCGCACGGTTTCGCACGGCCCTGACCGACTACAAAAACACCTGAGGACAGATATGACCGACCTTCCAAATACAGCCAAAGCCGTCATCATCGGCGGCGGCATCATCGGCTGCTCGACCGCCTATCACCTTGCTAAGCTGGGTTGGACCGACACGGTGCTGCTGGAACGCAAAAAGCTGACTTCGGGCACCACATTCCACGCGGCGGGCCTGGTGGGGCAGCTGCGTTCGAACGCCAATATCACTCAGCTGCTGGGATATTCAGTCGATCTGTACAACAAGATTGAAGAAGAAACCGGTCTGGGAACGGGCTGGAAAATGAATGGTGGTTTGCGCCTTGCCTGCAACGAGGAACGCTGGACCGAGGTCAAACGGCAGGCCACCACAGCCCATTCCTTTGGTCTGGACATGCAGTTGCTGACTCCGAAGGAAGCGCAGGATCTTTGGCCGCTGATGGATATCGGTGACGTCATCGGTGCGGCGTTCCTGCCCACCGATGGTCAAGCAAACCCCTCGGACATTACCCAGGCGCTGGCCAAGGGTGCGCGCATGGCAGGCGCGAAGATATTCGAAGATACCAAGGCCACCGATCTTGAGATCGAGAACGGCAAGATCCGCGCCGTAATCACTGAACATGGCCGTATCGAATGCGAAAAGGTGATCGTGTGTGCCGGTCAGTGGACGCGCGACTTTGCCGCCAAGTTCGGCGTGAATGTGCCGCTGGTGCCTATGGAACACCAGTACATGGTCACAGAACCATTTGGCGTGCCCGGCGACCTGCCAACCCTACGGGATCCCGATCGGCTGACCTATTACAAAGAAGAGGTCGGTGGACTCGTCATGGGAGGCTATGAGCCGAACCCTATCCCATGGGCAGTGAATGGAATACCAAAAGGTTTCCACTACACCTTGCTTGACAGTAATTTCGACCATTTCGAACAGATTATGGAGCTGTCGCTGGGCCGGGTGCCGGCGTTGGAAACCGCGGGGATTAAGACACTGACGAACGGCCCAGAAAGCTTTACTCCGGATGGCAACTTCATTGTGGGTGAAGCACCAGAGCTGAAGAATTTCTTTGTTGGTGCTGGTTTCAACGCCTTTGGCATCGCCTCTGGCGGTGGCGCCGGAATGGTGTTGGCAGAATGGGCCGCCAAGGGCGAGCCGCCCTTTGACTTGTGGTCTGCCGACATTCGCCGTTTTGGCCGCCCGCATTTCGACACCGATTGGGTTCGCACCCGCACAGTCGAAGCATATGGCAAACACTACACCATGGCCTGGCCACACGAAGAACACGAATCCGGCCGCCCCTGCCGCAAGTCACCGCTGTACGATTTGCTTAAGGATCAGGGTGCTTGCTTTGGTGAAAAACTGGGTTGGGAGCGCCCGAACTGGTTTGCCGACGCATCGCTGGGCGAGGCACCCAAGGACGAATACAGCTTTGGCCGCCAGAACTGGTTTGCCGCCGTTGGCCGCGAACACAAAGCGGCCCGAGAAGCAGCGGTGCTGTTCGATCAAACGTCGTTTGCCAAATTCGCGCTGAAAGGCCCCGACGCCCTGACGGCGATGAACTGGATATGTGCCAACGATGTGGATAAACCGGTAGGCACTCTGGTCTATACCCAGATGCTGAATGATAAGGGCGGAATTGAATGCGACCTGACCGTGGGCCGCGTAGCGCATGATGAATTCTACATTGTCACCGGCACCGGCTTTGCCACCCACGACTTCGACTGGATCAGCCGCAATATTCCGGACGGGCTGAACTGCCAGCTGTTCGATATCACCTCCTCAAACGCAGTATTGTCGCTGATGGGGCCGAAAGCACGAGATATTCTGGCGGCAGTTACCCGCGACGATGTGTCAAATGACGGGTTCAAGTTTGGCACGATCCGGACAATCGGCATCGCCGGTTGCCCTGTCAGGGCACTGCGGGTGACATATGTGGGCGAGCTTGGCTGGGAACTGCACTTGCCTGTTGAATACGCGCAAACAGTCTATTCTGCGCTGATGCAAGCAGGGCAGCCGCAAGGACTGGTAAATGCAGGCTACCGCGCAATTGAATCTCTTCGGTTAGAAAAGGGCTACCGGGCCTGGGGGTCTGATATCGGGCCCGATCACACACCGTTTGAATGCGGTCTGGGATGGGCTGTGAAGCTGCGCAAAAACATAAACTTCAAGGGCCGCGTGGCAAGCGAAAAGCAAAAGGCCGAGGGTGTCAAAAAGATGCTGGCCTGCTTCACTGTCGACCCCGATGTGGTGTTGTTGGGCCGCGAAACAATATACCGGAATGGAGAACGTGTGGGTTGGCTAACGTCGGGAGGCTATGGTTACACGACCGGCAAATCCATCGGTTACGGCTATGTTCGAAATCAGGGCGGCGTCGACGCGGAATTTGTTACGTCCGGCACGTTTGAGTTGGAGGTTGCGACCCAACGTGTCCCCTGCGACGTGACACTTCAACCGCTTTACGATCCCAAAATGGACCGCATCAAATCGTAACACAAACTCCTATTGTCTAGACGAGGTTGAGGCAAAAAATGGATGTGTCGCTAACTTTGGGACCGGATTGACGAGGCTGTAGATTGTCCGTCGTCAGGGTTTTTCGGAGAGTTGAGGCTGAACAATAACGGAGGCTCTGGTTCGGTTTCTGTTTCTGTCTAGGCAGCCGCGGCTTGGTGCTGCAACCGGCGTTTTCTGATTGTCTGTTTCTTGATCTCCTCTCTCATCTTCAGGACCTTTGCCCCGCGGCCGTGATAGACGTCGGCGGGGGTCAGGTTGTCCAAGCTCTCGTGGTAGCCGTGGTTGTTGTAGTGGTCAACTAAGACGCCGATCTCACGTTCCAGGTCGCCGGACAGGAAGTAGTATTCCAACAGAACAACCTTTCAAATGATTGAGGCACAATCAGAGTAACGTGGATTAACCGAACACGAGTTGCCGTACCGACCAACACGGCAGGCTGTCGACCGAACCCGTGAGATCTACTTGCGGCTCTTTGAACCAAACCGCGTATTAGACCTTTGGGGGGTGGTGCCTTGAACGCCAAGATGGAGCTCCAACAGGATGACGTCGGAAAGAACCTTGCAGGTGGTCGATACTGGAAAAAAGTCACCGAGAGCTGCTGCTCAATTAAAGAACCTTCATACGGGTTCGCGGCAAATAGGAGTATCTTTATCGTGCAGTCGAAATGGCAGGAAACACCATTGAATTCTTCCTGCCTGAGCGAATGAACCGTCCGGCAGTAGCTAGGTTTGTTACCAAAACGCTGTCGACAAATGCAATCCCGAGTAGGATTGTCATCGATAAAAGCGGCGCTAATGCGGCAGGTACTCGAAAATTGAACAGATTTCTAAGGTGGTTTGGATGCCCCGCCAAAGTACAGACAATCAGGTCCAAGTATCGGAACAACATGATCATCAGGTCATAAAACGGCGTGTTCGGCATATGTGTGGATGTAAGCCTTCGAATCCGCCTCAGCCACATTGGATAGCATTGAGGTGGCCAAAATGATCCAAAAAAAAGCAACGCCCCAGCGCTACGACCTTGGGCTTTCGGATGTTTGCCGAGATCGCAGGATAGGTGTGTCCAGTAATTGAGTGCCTATGGTCGTTCCAAAAGTTTGAGACACATCCAATAGAGGTTCCGAGACACTTGTTATCTAAAATGCGTAGGCAATCGGGTGGTGGCAGGCTACCCCCACACCATCCGACCATTTCTCAAGACGTGGCGCCTCACTCCCACATTGATCACTGGCGTATGCGCAGCGCGCGCGGAATGCACATCCCTGCGGCGGGTTTAGCGGATCGGGCAATTCGGTTTCACGTCCCTCTGGTGCAGTCAACGGACGCCCAACCACCGGCGCACTGTTAGCCAGAAGTTTGGTGTACGGATGTTTGGGATAGGCAAAAACCTCATCGGCTGGACCCACCTCAACCACTGAACCAAAATACAGCACCGCGACCCGGTCACTGACAGCTTCGACGACAGCAAGATCGTGGCTGATGAACAGATAGGTCAGCCCAAACTGCTCCTTCAAGTCGGCCAGCAGGTTCAGAACCTGCGCCTGCACAGACACATCCAGTGCCGAAACGGGTTCATCGAGAACGAGGATACGCGCTTCTGCCGCCAAGGCTCGCGCGATCCCGATCCGCTGTGCTTGCCCGCCCGAAAACTCATGCGGATAGCGATCCAGAAACTCTTCGCGCAGGTTCACCGCGGCAAAAATCTCCCGTATGCGGTCCGCGCGGGCAGCCGCGGGCATATCGTGCAAGTGCTTAAGCGGCGCTTCCATGATCTGCCGGATGGTTTTACGCGGGTTGAGGCTGCTGATCGGGTCCTGAAACACATACTGGATCTTGCGGCCAAACAAGGCCGGATCGGCATTGTCGAGCGGCTCCCCATTGATTTCAATTGTTCCGGTGCTGGGTGGCAGGAGACCAACAAGCATTCGCGCGAGCGTGGATTTTCCACAGCCGGATTCACCAACTATCCCAAGTGTTTCGCCCTCTTCGACGGTCAGCGACAGCGGTTGAACAGCACGCACCAGCGCCCGTGGTGGGCCAAACATGCGCTTGCCGACGGGGAAGACCTTGCTGAGTTCGGTCAGTTTGAGAGCGGTGATCATCAGCATGCCTCCTGCGGTGGCGTTTCTGGAGCAACGCAACGGACCAAGCTCTCGGCACCGTGCCGGACCAGTTCTATGTTCCCCTGCCGACAAGTATCGCCCGCCTTATGGCATCGATCCGCAAAGGCGCAACCCTCGGGCAGTCTGTCTACCACTGGCGGGAGGCCGGGTATGGCCGCCAATTCGCGTCGGCCCTGCCCAAGTTCAGGTACGCAGGCCATAAGGCGCGCGGTATAGGGGTGGGCCGGGGCATCCAGGATGGTCTTTGTCGGGCCCTCTTCGACAATTCGGCCCGCATACATCACCGCGACCCGGTCACATAGCTGTGCGACCACACCAAAATCATGCGTGATGAAAATGATGGCCAATCCCCGTTCACGCCGCAGGTCATCGAGCAAGGACAGGATCTGCGCCTGCACGGTCACATCCAAGGCCGTGGTCGGTTCATCCGCGATGATAACCTCCGGATCGTTGGCCAGCGCCATAGCGATCCCTACGCGCTGTCGCATTCCACCCGACATCTCATGCGGGTAACTGTCAACGCGCTGTTCGGCATTGGGAATGCGGACCGATGTCAGCAGCTCGATAGCATGGGCACGGGCCTTTTTCCTGTCAAAAAGGTGATGCGCTCGTACGGCCTCGATCAGCTGGTCACCGACCGTGTAAAGGGGGTGCAACGTGGCCAGCGGATCCTGGAAGATATAGGCGATCCGGTCTCCCCTAAGTGATCGCAGTTTTTCATAGGGTGCACCGATCAGATCCTCACCCTTGTAGTGAACTGCGCCACCCGTGATAACGCCCGGAGGTGAAGCCACCAAACCCATGATGCTGAGCGCCGTCACCGATTTTCCGGAACCGCTTTCACCAATCACCCCAAGGCATTCACCTGGGTTGACCTGTAGATCGACACCACCAACGGCCTTGTAAACACGGTCCTCGACGTGGAACTGAGTCTTCAGCCCGCGTAACGCCAGCAATGTGTCGCCTTCTGAGGTAGGAACCGGACCGGCGCGCTGGACCATGGTGGCCGGCATCGGGCGTGAGAGCGCGCCGGATTTCAGCCGAGGGTCCAGCGCATCGCGCACCCCGTCGCCCAGTAGGTTGATCGCCATGACGATGATCAGGATCATTGCGCCCGGTACGATCGAGGTATGCGGATTGGTGATCAAGGCCGAGCGAGCTTCGCCCAGCATCGAACCCAGATCGGCCTGCGGCGGCTGCGATCCCAGCCCGAGAAAGCTGAGCCCGGCGGTCTCCAGGATCATCCATCCGATGGTTGTCGACATGGCGATCACGATCACTGGGATCACGTTCGGAAGCACTTCGGTCAGGATGATGCGGGCATCCGTCATGCCCGATAACCGTGCCGCGTCGACGAATTCCTTATGTGCAATGCCAACTGTGATGCCCCGGATGTTACGGGCAAAGAAGGGGATGTTGACGGCAGCCACTGCGATCAGCGCGTTCATAAGACCTGGCCCGAGAGCCGCGACAATCGCAAGTGCCAAAAGAATGTAGGGAAAAGCCATCAGCATATCGACGCCGCGCATGATGATGTTGTCCGTGCGCCCACCGTAGTAGCCAGCGATGATGCCGATGGCCGCGCCCAGGGTCGCCGCGATGATTGCCGCTGCAAATCCCACGGCCAGCGACAGGCGTGTGCCCCAGAGCAGACGACTGAGAAGATCGCGCCCAAGGTGATCGGTTCCCAGCAGGGCACCCTCTGAAAATGGCCGCTTGAACCGGTTTGCTGTATCGGTCACGTCCGGATCCGCTAACGGCAGAAGTGGCGTCACCAAGGCCAGAAGAACCACCAGGCCCATCACGACCAACCCGCCAAGCGCCAGCCGGTTGCGCGCCAAAAGCATAAGGAAGTTCTTCATGTCTTGATCCTCGGGTCGAGCAGGCTTTGCGCGACGTCGACCGCGATATTGAACATGACGTAGCAGGCCGCGACAAAGACGACGCCGCCCTGCACCAGCAGGATGTCCCGTTTCAGGATGGCATCGACCAGCATGCGCCCGACGCCAGGCCACTGGAACACCATCTCGATATAGACCGCACCTGACAGAACAAACCCGGCCTGCACCCCCAAGACCGGAATGATGCTGACCATGGCCGCGCGCAAGGCATGGCGCCAGACAACCGAACGCTCATGAACGCCCTTGGCGCGGGCGGTACGGATGAAATCCTGACGCAGCACCTCGAGCATGGCAGAGCGCGACAAGCGTGCAATGACCCCGGTTGCCACCACCGCCAGCGCCAGCGCGGGTAAGGTCAGGTGGCTGATCAGCGCTGACAGGTCCCGCGCGCCATAGATGGGCCACATGCCGGACACCGGAAACCAGCGCAGTTTCACTGCAAAGATGAGGATCATCATCATGCCAAGGAAAAAGGACGGAATGGAAATTCCCAGAAGAACCGCAAAGGTGATGGCCTTGTCAGCCAGACCGTATTGCCGGGCGGCGGATACGACCCCGGCCGCGACACCAAGGAGCGAGCACAGGACAAATGCCGTACCCGCAAGGACCAAAGTCGCCCCGAAACGGTCAAGCACCTCGTCCAGAACGGCACGGTTGAGAGAGAAACTGCGCCCGAAATCACCCTGAAGCATGTTCCCGAGCCAGATGAAATATCGCTGCACCATCGGCTTGTCCAAGCCAAGGTCGCGGTTGAGCTTTTCTACGTTATCAGGGGTTGCATAGGACCCCAGGATCGCAGTGGCCGGATCGCCGGGGATCATCGCCATGATGACAAACACAATAATCGATATCCCGAACAGAACCGGAATCGCGGAAACCAGTCTTTTGAGTATGTACCCTGTCATTGCCCCCACCCGGAATTGTGCAGCCGCACCATGCACACGGCTGCACGAGTCGTTCTAGTTCTTGACCACGTCATCCAGCAGCAGGAAGAACGACGGCTGGAGCGAGAAGTTTTCGACACGGTCGGAGGTAACCGCATTCTGCTTCCAGTTGGCAACGAAGACCCAAGGCGCGTCTTCCTGCACGATGACCTGCATCTCCTGATAGAGACGCGCGCGTTCTGTCTGATCGGTTGCTGCGCGGGCGGCTTCCAGAAGTTCGTCAACCTTCGGGTTGGAGTAGTAGCCCGAGTTGAACCCGCCCTGATCCGGCCATGAAGCTGTGCGCAGCGCGAGGAACGGAAGCGTGTCCGGATCGTTGGTCATCCAGGCCATTTCGGCCATGTCTGCCTTGCCTTCAAGGCCCGGGTTCACTTCGCCAAGGAAGGTGTTCCATTCATAGGTCTCGATGTTGACGGTCAGGCCAACGGACTGAAGATCGGCTTGGATCGCGGTACCCATCGCCACGGGATCAAGCATCCCGGAACCGCCCTCGGTGACATAAAAAGTCAGCTCGGCGCCTTCGGCACCTGCTTCGGCAAGCAGTTCGCGCGCCTTGTCGGGGTCGTAGGGGTAAGGCTCCAGGCTTTCGTTATAGGCCCAGGCGAATGCCGGCGGTGTCGGACCGGCAGCGACAGCTGCCGTACCTTCCAGAACGTCGTTGACGATGGCTTCCTTGTTGATGGCATAGTTTGCCGCTTGGCGGACACGCACGTCAGCGAACGGGCCTTCTTTGGCGTTCAAGATGAGGAACCAGACGTGTGGACCAGCCTGTTCATGAATGGTGTAGGTATCGCCTTGGAATTCGCTCAGCGCGACCGGGGGAACCTCGACCATCAGGTCGATACCGCCTGCCAGCATCTCGGCGGTGCGGGTGTTTGCGTCCGTGATTGGGCGAAACACAACGGCCTGCAACTCCGGTGCGCCGTCCCAGTAATCGGCGTTGGCTTCGATGACCACGGCCTCGTTGGACCGCCATTCAGCGAATTTGAATGCGCCGGTGCCGGACGGGTTGCGCCCAAACTCAGCCCCGTGCTGTTCCACCGCAGCGGGCGAAACGATCAGCCCGGTGGGATAAGCCAGGTTGGACAGGAATGGTGCATAGGGCGCGTTCAGCGTAAAGCGCACAGTTAGGTCATTCACAACCTCAACGTTCTCTACAGCCGAGAAGAAGAAGGACAGCGGGAAGGGGCCAGTGTTGTGATAGGGATGGTTTTCATCCAGCATCCGGTCAAAGTTGAACTTGACCGCATCAGCGTTGAAGGCGCTTCCGTCGTGGAACGTCACGTCGTCCCGCAGGGAGAAGGTGTAGACTGTTCCGTCCTCACTGATGTCCCAGGAATTTGCCAGCGAAGGCTCAACTTCAAGCGTCCCGTCCTTGTAGCGGACCAGTCCGTCATAGACGTTCATCAAAATTCGGAAGTCGTTAACAGCGGTTACGGCCGCAGGGTCAAGCGCCTTGGGTTCAGCAATCTGCCCAACGATCAGAACATCTTCGGGCGTCTGTGCCTGGGCCAAAAGTGGAGAGAGAGCAAGTGCCGTGGCTGCACCTGCAGCCAGCATTGCCCGGCGGGACAGTTTCAGCAGTTTCATGAGGTGTCTCCCTGTTATTTATTATGATGAATTGCATTCATGCAAATTATCATGATAAATTCAAGAAAAATGTGTTAGGGCAGTAGAATGACCTTCTCGATTCTGTCTTTCGACAATAAAACAGGCGTTTTTGCCGCTGCCGCCGCAACGGGAAGTCTCTGCGTGGGTGGCTGGGTCCTGCGGGGTGACATCGAATCGGGCCTTGTGGCATCACAGGGCACCGCCCCCAGCACCTTTTGGCGAGACGATGCAGTGCGCGCGATGTACCGCGGCCAGACCGCCCGTAATGCTGTCGAGGCGGTGACGTCAGATGATCCCGGGAAGGGGCATAGGCAACTGATTGCCCTGGATCGCAGCGGCGCAACTCACGGGTTCACTGGAGCGAACAGCGTGCCGTATGCCGGTCACTTAACGCAACAAAGGTTAGCGGTTGCAGGAAACATGCTCGAGGGACCTGAGGTTCTTGCGGCGATGGTGACAGCAGCGCAAACCTGCACGGATGGGCCGGATCGGAAAATGCTCCAAGTTTTGAATACTGCCCGGCTGGCGGGCGGCGACAGCCGCGGGCTGTTATCTGCGGCCATGTTGGTCCTTGCGCCCGATCGCCCACCATTAGACCTGCGCATCGATTACAGTGACGATCCGATAGCGGACCTTGAAAAGCTCTATCTCAGGACCCGAACATCACCATACTTTGATTGGCTTGCCGAAGTCCCAGTGCTCGAAAACAAAGTCTGCGCCCCGCAGTAACATTTGACCTTAGAAGACCGACCAACACGTTGTCTGGGCCAGCATCGCTGCGGCGCGGGTGCCAGCATGTGAGTTTCCATAGAGGTTCAGCCCCGGTGACCAGATAGCGATCGAAGCGACCCTCGGTGCAATCACCAGTATGCCACCACCGACCCCGCTCTTGCCAGGCAGCCCGACCTGATAGGCAAACTCGCCTGACCCATCATAGTGACCACATGTCATCATGAGCGCATTGATGCGTCGGGCATGTCGCGGAGAAATCACGTTTGGGCCGGCTCGAAGGCGGGCAAGCGATCTTCCGGCAAGAGCAAGCTGCCGCGTGGTCATCTCGATTGCACATTGATGAAAATAGGTGCCAAGGGTCAGGTCTGGTTCATTTTGCAGATTGCCATGCGATTGCAAGTAATGTGCCAACGCCTTGTTCCGCGCACCCGTCAACCTTTCCGATGTTGCGACCTTGTCGTTGATGTGGATATCATCGGTTTCCGCCATCGCACGGATCAGTCCAAGAACCTCGGCGAGGGCCTGTTTGGGCTGCCGCCCAGCAAGAAGGACATCAGTAGTGACAATGGCCCCCGCGTTCACGAAGGGATTACGCGGGCGACCATTCTCTCGTTCCAACAGGACCACGGAGTCAAATGACGTGCCCGATGGCTCGCGCCCGACACGGCTCCAGAGTTGGTCACCAAACCGCCCCAGCGTCGCCGCGAGGGAAAAAACCTTGGACACACTTTGTATTGAGAAGGGGCGATCCGAGGCCCCCGCGTTCAGGCAGTCGCCGTTTGCCAAGCAAACACTTATCGCGAATTGACGCGGTGGAATACAGGCCAGTTCCGGGATGTATTGGGCAGGAGTTCCCCAATCGTCCAGACGAAAAATCTCATCATGGATATCTTGCAGAATGCGCTCTGTCAGGACCACTTTATTCTCCGAGAAAGCGACGCAACAGATGGGCTTCCTGAACGCTCATCAACTCTTCGGCGATCTGCATGTGCGAATACATGATGCTGCGGGCTCGTTCCGGCTCGCCTTGCCGCAACGCCTCAACCAGTTGCAATTGATGCGCTCTCCCTTTACGCCAAAGTTCCACGTTCGGCGGATCATAGAGCCTGCGATAGACTGTCAAGTCGGTCAGCGCCTGCGCCATAAACCCAATGACAAAGCCAAGCAGCCGATTGCCCGCGAAATCCGACAGCCGGGCATGAAAGTCCAGCGAGGTGATGTGCTGCACTTTCTCTTCTTCGGCCGATGTTGCCGGTTCGGGGTGGCGCAGCGCGAGATCGTGCAACTCTTCCAACTGGTTCTCGCTTAGATGGCCTGCCAGGCTGGCCGCCAGTTCAGGTTCCAGGACCTTTCGCATCTGATAGATGTCGGCGACAGACAGGTCTTGAAAGTAGAAAAAATTGGCCAACAGGGACCGGGCGCGTTCGGTCGAGACCTGACCTACGATGCTGCCGCCACCGGGACCGGTCTTGGTCACGATCAGGCCCTGAGCCTCAAGAATGCGCAGCGCTTCGCGAACTGTCCCTTTCGACACGCCGAACTGCTCGATCATCTCGCCTTCATTTGGCAGCTTGTCACCCGCCTTCAGATCGCGCTCCACCACCCATTGTTTGATTTCGTCGGCAACCAGAACTGGTCGCGATCGTCTTGGCTTGGTCGATGGGGTCCCGCTGCCGTCCATTCTGCACCTCATATTTTATCATGATAAAAACATAGACACCTAGGCGCCCTATGTGTAGAGGATAATTTATCATGATAAATGAGGAAAGTGATGAACTGGGGACAGTGCGCTCAGGATCGTCTGTCGGAAATAGCAAAATGCAGTGTCGATGAAACCGGAGTCACACGGTTTCCGTTTACGCCCGAGCACAAGGCTGCATTAAGTGTTATTCGGTCATGGATGACACAGGCCGGTCTGAAGGTCCACATGGACGCCGCTGGCACACTCATCGGTCGCAGGGAAGGGCCATTGGGGGCTCCAACGTTCCTGATCGGTTCACACCAGGATTCTGTGAAGAATGGTGGACGATACGACGGGATCATGGGGGTTGTTCTGGGATGTCTCGCACTTGAGAAACTTGCGGCAAACGGAGTCGAACTGCCCTTTTCTGTCGAAGTCCTCGCCTTTGCCGACGAGGAAGGCGTCCGCTTCCCGACCGCTCTGATGGGGCCGCGCGCTTTGGCCGGCACGTTTGACCCGGCTGTTCTGGCCATGAAGGATAACGATGGGGTGTCTCTGCGCCGCGCACTTGCCGACTTTGGTGGCGATCCGGACGGAGTTGAGGCTCTCGCGCGCGATCCTTCCACCACAGTGGGATATCTGGAAATCCACATCGAGCAGGGCCCGGTTCTGCAGGCGGCGGATGCCGCACTCGGGGTCGTCACAGGAATTTGCGGGATTGAACGAAACACAGTCACATTTACCGGTGACACGGGCCATGCTGGGACAGTGCCCATGGACAGCCGCCGCGATGCGCTGGTGGCGGCCTCTGACTTCATCTCTGCAATCCATAACGCGGCGTTGAAGATAACCAATCTGCGTGCAACCGTTGGCGCGTTGTCCCTGCATCCCAACGTGGTAAACGCCATCCCGAGGGACGTGGAACTGACCCTTGAAATCCGGGCTCTGGACGACACCGTTCGAGACAACTTCGCAAGATTGGCGTGGTCGGCAGGTGACAGGATTTCGGGGCTGCGCCGTGTGGAGTTTACAATGGAACGAACCTACGAACAGCCCGCCGTACCGTGTGATAGCAAAATGGTTGACGACTTGGAGGCTGCCATTGCCACGATCGGCCAGACCGCGACACGCCTTCCGTCTGGCGCCACTCATGACGCATCGGCTATGGCCGATCTCTGCCCGACTGCCATGCTGTTCGTCCGATGCAAAGATGGGCTTAGCCATAAGCCCGAAGAATTCGCAACTGACGATGATATGGGCGCTGCAATTCAAGCTATTTCCAGTTTTCTAGGCTCAGGACTCAAAGCCAGTAGATGATCAAGCGGCGACAGCGATTGCTGAGACGATTGAAATCTAACCGTACCGGGCCGTCTTCACGGACGGCCCAATCCGGGCTTTCGTCGTTACAAGCGATGCCGCAGCGCAGCTGCCCGAAAGCGGATTGCTGTCGCTGTGATTCCGCAAGTCCTTACGCCTTCATCAGCTGTTTGATCCCGCCGATGAATGTCGCGTCGTCCTGTGCCTTGCGATTGTCCAACAATTTCACTGCATCTGAACCTGCCCGGTAACGGAGGCGGTGACCGGTTTCATTGGCCGCGTCCCAGATAACCTCTGCAACGGTTTCGGGCTCTGACGGGTTGGACGCCAATGTTCCAAAGACCCGCCCCATGGCTTCGGCCATCGGCGCGTAGTCCGCAAGGTCTTCGTCCATGGCGAAGTCAAACGAGCTTCCACCAAAGTTTGTCTTGATCATTCCAGGTTCGACAATACGGACATGGATACCAAGCGGTTCAAGCTCGTAATGGAGCGCTTCCGACAGACCTTCGACCGCGAACTTTGTACCGTGATAGAGCGTGCCAAGCGGGAAGGTGATCTGACCGCCAATGGACGAGATGTTGATGATCGCGCCCGTGCGGTTCGCTCGCATATGCGGCAGCACGGCCTTTGTGACCTCCATCAAGCCAATCACATTGGTGTCGAACTGCCGCCGGATGCGTTCCATCGAAAAGGCCTCCAGCGCGCCATAGGCACCATAGCCCGCATTATTGAGCAACACGTCGATCTTCCCGAACCGGTCGATACCAGCGGTGACAGCTTCGGTGATCGAACTCGGGTCAGTCACATCGAGCTGCGCCACATGGACGTTTTCCAAACCAGCCAGGTCACCCGCGTTGTCGGGGTTGCGCATGGTGGCGACCACGCTCCACCCGTTGGCTTGGAAATGTCTCACGGTGGCCTCTCCTATGCCCGAGGAGGCGCCGGTGATCAGAATAGTTTTCATGGAAAGTCTCCGTCAGGCGTTGAGTTTCAACATGTCTTCGATACCGAAGCTGGTCATGACGTTGCGCGTCACATCGTGCAGCACATTGTTGTAACGTTCGATCTGCGGGCCAACGCCAACGTGATCGACAACAGTGCGGAATGGTTTCTGCCCGAAGGGCTTGTCCAGAAGAGCGACGACCGCCTCCGCAATCCGCTCCGGGCGTTGATCGGGTGTTGCTTCAAGCATCTGGGCCAACCCGGCGGCAGACATTGCCGGGACAGCTGCAAACTCTCCATATTGTGCCTCGCGGTCCGGGTCTTTGGGCGCAACCATGCCATCGAAAAAGGCCGTCGGCATGGCGCCGGGTTCGATGATGCAGGACTCAATCCCGAAGTCTGACAACTCCGTCCGATAGCATTCTACAATAGCTTCCAGCGCCCATTTCGAGGCGGAATAGGTCCCGTAGAAAGGCGTCGCGATCCGGCCGATCAGACTGGAGGTGTAGAGAACCGTCCCCTGCCCCCGCGCCCGCATATGTGGCAGCGCCGCGCGCATGACGCGCTGGACACCCAAGACGTTCACGTCGAAAACGTGTGCCATGTCGTCGGGCGACATTAATTCCTGAATGCCGTAGGAGCCAATCCCGGCATTGTTGAACAAGACGTCGAGGCCACCTAGATGTGTGATCGCATCTGCGATCGCCCGCTCAGAACTGGTCGTGTCTTTTGCATCCATTTCGACAATGGATGCCCCAGCCGCCTCAAGTGCGGCAACTGTACCGGCGTTCTTTCCCTCGCGGGTTCGGACACTTCCTGCAACCTGATAGCCCCTTTCGAGAAGTGCGAGGGCCGTAGGCTTTCCAAACCCGCCGGCGATGCCGGTGATCATGACCTTTTGCATGTCGGCCTCCTTTGTTGTGTCTTGATCACGTTAGTCGCATCAGCCGTTTCAATATTTTCCGATTGGCCAAAATACTTGCCTATTCCTCCACAAATGCGTGTATTTGTTATGCCATATTTTGTGATGATGCTATTGATAGGCGACCTTTGGGAGGCCAACGCCGTGAAGAACGAAAAACTGTTATCACGTATTGCAGCGCTGCTTGATCAAGCAGGCGTCGCTGAAGGCGCATTTCATCATACGCAGAGCGGCACCCACCTCCTGCGGCATCACGCAGCGACCGACCTGAATGCGACCGTTTATCGACCACTTCTTTGTCTGATCCTGCAAGGCGCAAAGCAGGTGGGGTCCAGCACCCGAAAACTAACGGTGGGCTCTGGACAATCCCTCATCGTGAGCCATACACTCCCAGTTATTTCACGGATTACAGAGGCGTCGCGCGAGGCCCCCTACACGGCTTTGGTCTTTCCACTTGATCTTGACCTTCTCAGGTCATTGTCCCCCGCTGTGCGACCCGTGTTGAACGCGCCGTCTTCCGATCCATTCTCGATCTGCTTGTGTGACACCGATCCAGATCTGACAGACGCGCTTCACCGCTATTTCCTTCAGTGCGAGGACGAGGAGGCGAGGCAACTGTTGGCACCGATCACATCCCGCGAAATCCATGCACGGCTTCTGATCGGGCGACACGCACAGATCCTGCAAAGACTTCTCTGGCATGAAAGCGCGGCCAGCCGTATTTTTCTTGCGACGCGGGAAATACAGGCAAACCTGTCGGAATCCATCACCGTCGGGGATCTGGCCGCGAGGATCGGGATGAGCAATTCCGCGTTTTTCGAGCAGTTCAAAGCCGTGACCGGCACTTCACCGCTCCAATACCAAAAGGACCTGCGCTTGTTGAAGGCCAGAGACGACCTGCGGACGAGCCGTGCCAAGATCTCCGAAGTAGCATTCGCTGTAGGCTATGAAAGCTCCGCGCAGTTCTCGCGGGAATATTCGCGTAAGTTCGGAAGAGCACCCAGGCAAGACCGTGCGCTAGAGGCGGCCGACTGACGCACGTTAACAGGCGTTGGCGGCCCACATGAGACATGCATCGATGTGGCCAGCCGCATTGCAGCTTCGCCGAACCGGGCTTTCGCTACCGCTGCGAAATCAGGAGCTGGCGAATTCACAGTTTGTGGACGGAAGCGGACGCTCAATCGTTTGATTTTCGCCCCAATTTGTATTCTGGAAGTTTGGCCAAGGCCGATTTCAACGCGTCACCCCATCTATTGGAAACAATGCGAAAGTATTGATCGTCGGTTTCGAATCTTGACCGCGTACCGCCTTCAAAGCTGTCTTCGTCGTAGAGAAATAGGTCAAGTGG
The DNA here is from genome assembly GCF_017872555.1 of Ruegeria sp. HKCCSA071. Taxonomy (GTDB): domain Bacteria; phylum Pseudomonadota; class Alphaproteobacteria; order Rhodobacterales; family Rhodobacteraceae; genus Ruegeria. Next base: position 4,910 of record NZ_JAEDOX010000007.1, on the reverse strand, counting down.
AGCTCCGACAGATAGATTGGCCTTAATCGTGGAGTCGAAGCTGACCAGCAGGAGTTTTACGGTTTCCGAAAAACTCATTTCCGGATCATAGGCCCGCACCAGAATTGGGCGACCATATTTTGTCTCACCGATCTGAAAGAACGGGGTATCGTCGCCAGCCTCGATAAAGTTGCCTTCGGGGTAGATCAAAAACAGGCGAGACGGGCCGCCTTTGATCTGACCACCCAGAATAAGCGTCGCGTGAAAGGCACTGTCAGCTTGCTGACCGGACCGGGCATGCTCCTGAATGACGTCGTTCAGCGTAGCCGCGACCAGTTGCGCGACTTGGAACATTGTAGGTGCTTCTAAGATCGACGGCGAACGATCTGCGGGCGCTTTTGTGCGCTCTTCCAGAAGACTTATCGTGGCCTGAGTAGTGGCAAGGTTTCCGGCCGTTAGGATTGTGATCGACCGGTCCCCTTCGACTGCCCAGTTGAACATCTTGTTGAAGGTCGAAACGTTGTCCACACCTGCATTCGTGCGTGTATCGGACATGAACACCAGCCCGCGATTCAGCCGCATGCCCACAGCGTAGGTCATTTAACTCTCCGTCACTGCTGTGCGATTTGCAACTGCACTGTCAATCGCTCGCCCGCTGTCCCAATTCTATTCCCTATTACCGGTGCGGCTTGGGCATAGTCCAGCCCGGTTGCGACCCGTACGTATCGATCGTCTGGTGAAATCCCATTTGAGATGTCAAACCCTACCCAGCCAAGCCCGTTCAAATGCACTTCGGCCCAGGCATGGGTCGCGTCCTGAAGTTCCGTTTCGTTCATCATCAAGTAACCCGATACATAGCGTGCTGGCATTCCAATCTGTCGTGCGCAGGTAATGAAGATATGAGTGTGGTCCTGACACACACCGCGCCCAGCTTTGAGGGCATCTTCTGCACTCCAGCCTGGGTGCGAACTTCCGATCTCGTACGCGACCTGAGTGCGAATTCTTTCAGACAGAGAATGCATCTGTTCCAGCGGTTCGCCTTTGGGCAACGCGCCTATCAGTTCAGCAACTCCTTTCCCCGGCGTTGTCTGCGCGGTGCCCCTTATGAACAGCCACAAGGGCGATGACCCTTCGTGACGCCCCAAGACGCCGTGGGTGTCTTCCACCTCAACAACACCTTCGGAGGTCAACGAGATACTTTGGGTTTTTGCTTCGAAACTGATCAATTCCACGGTGTTGCGATGGTAGTCTTCAAATGTCAGCTCTTTGTGCCCGCCGGTGATTTCGGTGTTCCAACTTTCAATTCTTTGATTGCGAAATGACTTTGGTGTCTTCCTCAGTTGTTGCAACCCGAAGGAAACTGGTGCGTCGAAATCGTATCGTGTCTCGTGTCGAATGTGCAGTTTCATTATCTACTCGTAGAATCGGTAATCAATCTCGATCTGACAGCTTAAGTTGCCGAGGTCGGTTAGAAAATCCTGAATGTACTCATGAAGACCGAACTCAAAAATATCGGAGATCTTCTGATCCAGATATTTTTCATAGAGAGCATTTGATGCCTCGCACGAAGGCCCGGCAAAGCCATAATCTTTCTTCAGGTAAGACAGGTTTTCTTGAATCTTTCTGCAGCAAAAGCGAAGGCTGCGAGGCATCCGCTGATCCAAGATCAGAAATTGCGCGATATCAGACGGCCGTGTTTTCTCACCATGGGTCATTCGATACCCTCCACCAGCGCCGACAGAACGGAGGATGCTTTCCCATTGGATGTTGTCCAGCGACGAGCCGACCGAGAAGGCTGTGGGTAGGAGAACGTAGTACTTCACGTCCAAAATACGCCCGGTATTGTCGGCTCGCTCGACGAATGTGCCAATGCGGGTGAAGTCGAAAATGTCATTGCGTAGCATGGTCCCCAATGTAGCACCGCGCACCAGAGCCGCCTGTTGGCGAATAAGCTCCAGCGTCGCAGGCAAGTCCCGCTCATTCACGCGGCGCTTCATTACCTCATCGATTTGCATCCAAGTTGCGTTTACGGCGCTCCAAACATCGTGGGTCAGTGCGGTCCGAACAAGGCGCGCATTGTCTCTTGCCTGTTTGATGACCGACTTGATCGAGGATGGATTGTCCGCATCCCGCAGCACCCAATCAACAGCGTTGTCCTTAGAAATTTCATCGTACTTGGCGTGGTATCCATCCAGAACTCCGGCCGTTTTCAGAACCGAGCCCCACTCCTCAGCGGAGTTCTTAGTCCGGGTCAACGCCATCCTCTGACCTGTTTCAAGCAACCTAGCCGTGTTTTCCGCTCGTTCTAGGTACCGGAACATCCAGAACAACCCACCAGCAGTTTTTCCCAGCATGGTCAGTCCTCCAGAACCCAAGTGTCTTTGGTCCCACCGCCCTGGCTCGAGTTTACGACCAGTGACCCCTTCTTTAGAGCCACGCGTGTCAGGCCGCCGGGTGTGATCTTGATCCCTTCGGGTGACACCAAAACGAAAGGACGCAGATCGACATGCCTGGGGGCCAACCCCGAACGCGCGAAGATCGGAACCGTTGAAAGCGACAATGTCGGCTGAGCAATATAGTTTGCTGGCCGCGATTTGAGCTTGTCACGGAAAGCTGAAATCTCTTTCTTGCTGGCAGTCGGGCCGATCAACATCCCATAGCCGCCAGACCCGTGCACTTCTTTCACAACCAGGTCGGACAGATTGTCCAGTACGTAGGACAAAGATTCGGGGTCGCTGCAACGCCACGTAGGAACATTTTGTAGCAGAGGCTTTTCACCTGTGTAGAACTCAACGATCTCGGGCATGTAGGAATAGATCGCCTTGTCATCGGCTATGCCCGTTCCCGGTGCGTTCGTAATCGTAATGCCGCCTGCGCGATAAACGTCCAGAATGCCCGGCACACCCAAGGCACTATCGGGGTTAAAGTTCAGTGGGTCCAGGAAGTCGTCATCAACCCTACGATAGAGAACGTCGATAGGCTTGTAACCTTTCGTAGTGCGCATACAGACGCGCCCGTCGACAACTCGCAGATCATGCCCTTCGACCAACTCGACAGCCATGTGATCCGCGAGAAACGCGTGCTCGTAATAGGCCGAGTTGTATATGCCGGGTGTCAGGACAGCGACAGTGGGTTCACCCTCTGCGCAGGTGGGAGCGCAGGCAGCCAAAGACCGCCTGAGACTGCGCGGGTAGTCGGAAACGTTCCGAACGTTTGTGGCGCCAAAGAGTTCGGGAAACATCTTCAGCATCGTTTCCCGGTTCTCGAGCATGTAGCTCACCCCTGACGGCGTGCGGGCATTGTCTTCCAGCACGAAAAACTCATCCGGACCGGTACGCACCAAATCGACACCAACAATGTGCGTATAAACCTGACCGGGTGGTGAGACACCAAGCATCTGCGGCAGGAACGCTTCGTTTCCGGCAATCATCTCAGCTGGCACACGCCCGGCACGGACAATTTCCTGACGATGGTAAATGTCGTGGAGAAAAGCATTGATTGCGCGGACCCGCTGTTCGATGCCGCGTTCCAGCCGCTGCCATTCCCGCGCTGAAATCACTCGTGGCACAATATCAAACGGTATCAACCGTTCCTCGGCCTCGGCTTTGCCGTAAACGTTAAAAGTGATCCCTGTCAGCCTAAAAACTTCTTCGGCTTCGCGCTGTTTCGCTCGAAGTCTTGATGCGTCTTCAGCATTGAACCAGCGGCCGATCTCTTCATATGGACCTCTGAGTGATCCATCGCCGTTGAACATTTCATCAAAATAATCACTCATGCTTTAAGTTTCGCGCATAGGTCAGAATTTTCAAGTCAATCTGGCTTGGTTGGATGCTGCCTTGGGAAGAAGTGTCTAATTTTCAGGCTATTTGAATAACATAATGTTCTGACAACACTGTGCCGTTGGTGTTTTCAGTTGATGTTACATTCATTGAGCTAAACTCATCAGTGCGGGACTTTTTGCGGTATCGTAACTTCCGCTTTGGGTATTCTGTCAACGCACCCTGTCCGGCGTGTCTTCCAGCTTTTAAGTAATCAGGACTTCGATCCGCCGCATGACATGCTCCGAATGAGAGTTCTTCCACGAGTCCCTCGATCTTTTTGACAGCCTGCACCTGGAACCGGAGCGATCCAGGCGCCCTTGGCCCTAAGCCTACCGATGGTTCCTTGGGTCAGAGTTCCGCCGCCAGCCGTCAAGATGTCGCGCGCGCATCAAGCTGAGAGAGTATCGTCGGCTCTGTTGCGAAGTTTCGGTGGGAAGAAGAGAACGGGCTGTGGCAGCGGGTTTAAGAAGCGAGTTCCGCGAACTGGCGAAATGGACAGAGTCCGGGCGTGATTTGACCCTTGCGGATCATGTGCGCCACTTCAATTCCGTCCAGCGTTGCCGCTGCTGATGCGAAGGCTTTGAATCCCAGCATTGGGCGGGTTCGTCTTTTGATGAAACGGTGGTCCTGTTCCACAATGTTGTTCAAGTATTTCCGCCTGACCATCTCAATTTGGACTGGGCAACCAAAGCCCTTCAACATCTTGTTTATGGCCTTGATGCCAGCCGTGTTAGCTCCGCTTTTGTCGATGACAATCTTTCTCGGAAGGCCGTTGACCTCCAGCGTCCGGGCGAAGAATTTGGTGGCGGCGGGTTGGATCTGTTGCAAACTTTGACCATTGACGCTCAAGAACACAGAGAGTGAATAGCTGCCGGTGTAATTCAGCCGAAAGTCAGCTCATGATTTCCTTCAAGGGTGCGCAATATCCGAAAGATGTGATCCTATTCGCGGTGTTCTTTTACGTTCGATATTGTGTTTCATACCGTGACCTGGAGGAAATCATGGGTGAGCGCGGTGTTTCGGTGGACCACACGGATCTGTTGCAAACTTTGACCATTGACGCTCAAGAACACAGAGAGTGAATAGCTGCCGGTGTAATTCAGCCGAAAG
>NZ_JAEDOX010000006.1 GCF_017872555.1 Ruegeria sp. HKCCSA071 | reverse complement strand
GCCGAAGTCGAAGCCCGCGTCCGCGCCCAGGTCGCTGACCTCTGCAACCGTTTCCCCATATACCCAAACCTGTAAGCCGAAAGGTCCCAACCATGAGCTTTCATCCAATTGAACAAGCCCCCGCCCGCCTGAACCGCAGCGAGCTTGCCGTGCCCGGCAGCCAGCCCGGAATGTTTGAGAAGGCCGCGAAATCGGACGTGGATGTCATCTTCCTCGATCTGGAAGACGCTGTTGCGCCCGATGAAAAGGAACAGGCGCGCAGGAATATCATTCAGGCGCTGAACGATATCGACTGGGGCAACAAGACCATGTCGGTGCGGATCAATGGTCTGGACACCCATTACATGTATCGGGACGTCGTGGATGTTGTCGAACAGGCGGGCCAGCGTCTGGACCTGATCATGATCCCCAAGGTCGGGACAGCTGCAGATGTGTACGCGGTCGACATGCTGGTGACCCAGATCGAAGACGCCAAGGGATACAAGAAACGGATCGGGTTCGAACACATCATCGAAACCGCGCTTGGTATGCAGAATGTCAGCGCGATCGCGGCGGCATCAAAGCGCAATGAAAGCCTTCATTTTGGTGTCGCGGATTATGCCGCCTCGACCCGGGCGCGAACCACAATCATCGGGGGCGTGAACCCGGACTATTCGGTACTGACCGACCCGGATGCCGACGGAGGCCGCCTGACCCACTGGGGCGACATGTGGCACTACGCCCTTGCTCGCATGGTGGTTGCGGCGCGCGCCAACGGGCTGCGTCCGATTGATGGGCCGTTCGGAGATTTTCAGGACCCCGAAGGCTATAAGGCCGCGGCCAAACGCGCCGCTGTTTTGGGGTGCGAGGGGAAATGGGCCATCCACCCCAGCCAGATCGCACTTGCCAACGAGGTGATGTCGCCCTCGGATGCCGAAGTCACCAAGGCACGGCGCATTCTGGTCGCGATGGCCGAGGCCGAGGCGGATGGAATGGGCGCCGTTTCACTGGATGGTCGTCTGATCGACTATGCCTCGATCCGTCAGGCCGAAGTTCTGGTCGAAAAGGCAAGCCAGATCGCCGCAGCCTGAACGCCCGCACCAAACCTGAGCTGCGTGGGCGCATTGTCCACGCATATTCTCTGGCGCTTTGACGGGTGGACCACGGCGCTAACGTAAATCGCCACGACAAAAGCGCGGTTTGTTTCCGAGTTCGACACCTGAATCCGGCTTCCCGCCAGTCCCGGCTTATCGCCCCGACAGGTTTCCGTTCCGAAATGCGGTCGGCGTCTGACCGAACTCGGCCTTGAACGCACGCGTCATGGCGCTGGCATTTTCGTATCCACAGCGCCCCGCGATCTCGGCGATGGATTGTTCCGTATCCTCGGTCAGATTGCGTGCGCGGTTCAGGCGCAGACGCCGGTACAGCGCATGCGGAGTTGTTTTCAGTTCCGCCTGAACACGCGTTTCAAGCCGTTTTTGCGAACACCCGATTTTCCGGGCCACACTCCGGACTGACAGCGGTGCTTCAAGATGCGCCTGCATGACAGTCAGCGCGCGATTGACCAGCGTGTCCTCGGATTTCAGAGGCAGGTCATAATGGCCGCGCCCGTTCCGGCTCATGAACAGGTGCTCGACCTCCATCGCCAGCAGCGGGCCGTGATCCCGGCGGATCAGGGTCAAGGCCAGATCAAAGGCGGCCATGGCCCCGGAACAGGTCAGCCGGTTGCCATCGATGACAAACCGTTCCTGCACGGCCTCCACCGCCGGAAACCTTTCCTCGAACCGCGAAAACTCGTCCCAATGAATGGTCGCCCTGTGGTCATCCAGCAATCCCGCGCTGGCCAGCAGCCAGCTTCCCGTGTCCAGCCCGGCCAGGTGCTTGTGTTTCTTGGCCGCTGCCAGCACGGCACGCATGGTCGACCGCGTATCCAGCTTCAGGTATCCATATGACGGCATGACAACAAGAAAATCCCCCTGTTGATCGCCGATGGCCCCGTTCGGGGTCACGACAAGGCCGCTGGAGCTTTGAACAGGGTTGCCGTCAAGCGAACAGAAGCGCCATGCATATAACGCCTGCCGCGACAGGGTGTTTGCCGCCCGCAACGGTTCGACCATGTTCGCAAGGCAATGGTTCGAGAACCCGTCGAACAAAAGGACATTGTACTGCTGCGATAATATTTTCGAACTCGGCATGAAAATGATCTATCTCTGCATGTCGCGACCATGAGCGATGGCGTTTGGTTGGTCAACCACCGATCCAGGGAACACGCGCCATGCAGTTTGGTCTGACAGAAGAACAGGACATGATCGTCTCGACGGTCCGCAGCTTTGTAGAAAAAGAAATCTACCCGCATGAAGACGCGGTGGAACGCAGCGGAACGGTCCCGCCGGAGCTTGGCAACGAGATCAAGCAGAAATGTATCGATCTGGGGTTCTATGCCTGCAACTTCCCCGAAGAAGTGGGCGGCGCGGGCCTGTCGCATCTGGATTTTACACTGGTCGAGCGTGAACTGGGCCGTGGGTCGATGGCGCTGACGCATTTCTTTGGCCGCCCGCAAAACATCCTCATGGCCTGCAACGACGAACAGCGCGAACGCTATCTGCTGCCCGCAGTGCGCGGGGAGAAGATGGACGCGCTGGCGATGACTGAACCGGATGCCGGATCGGACGTGCGCGGCATGAAATGTCAGGCGGTGCGCGACGGTGGCGACTGGGTCGTCAACGGATCGAAACACTTCATCTCGGGCGCCGAACACGCGGATTTCTTCATTGTCTTCGTTGCCACCGGCGTGGATGAGACCCCCAAAGGCCCCAAAAAACGCATCACCACCTTCCTAGTGGATCGCGGCACACCGGGCTTTGAAGTGCGCGACGGCTACAGATCCGTCAGCCACAGGGGCTATAAAAACTGTATCCTGTATTTCGACAATTGCCGCCTGTCCGATGCGCAGGTTCTGGGCGAGGTCGATGGCGGTTTTGCGGTGATGAACGAATGGCTCTACGCGACCCGGCTGACGGTTGCGGCCTTCTCGGTCGGGCGCGCGCGGCGCTGCTTTGACTATGCGCTGAATTACGCCGCCGAGCGCAAGCAATTCGGCCAGCCCATCGGCAAGTTTCAGGGCGTCGGCTTCCAGATCGCCGACATGATTACCGAGATTGACGCCGCCGACTGGCTGACCCTTGCCGCCGCTTGGCGTCTGGATCAGAACCTGCCCGCAAACCGCGAGATCGCCTCGGCCAAGCTCTATGCCTCCGAGGCATTGGCGCGGGTCACCGACACGACGCTGCAAATCTTCGGCGGCATGGGCCTGATGGATGATTTCCCGATAGAACGGTTTTGGCGCGACGCCCGGGTCGAACGGATCTGGGACGGCACCAGCGAGATTCAGCGCCACATCATCAGCCGCGATCTTCTGCGTCCGCTGGGCGCCTGACCATGACCAAAGACCTGACCCGGCTGCTGCGCCCGAAAAGCATCGCTGTCATTGGCGGCGGTGCATGGTGCCAACAGGTTATTCTGCAATCCGAACGCATGGGATATGCCGGTCAGATCTGGCCGGTCCACCCCAAGGCTTCGGACATTGCAGGCCACAAGGTTTATGGCCATATCGAAGACCTGCCCAATGCACCTGACGCGGTTTTTATCGGCATCAACCGCCATGCCACGATTGAAGCGGTTCAAGTCCTGTCCAGCATGGGTGCAGGTGGCGCTGTCTGCTTCGCCTCGGGCTTTTCCGAGGCCGTGGCCGAGGACGACACCGGCGGGGATTTGCAGGATCAACTGATCGCCGCGGCCGGTGACATGCCCATTCTGGGCCCGAACTGCTATGGCTTCATCAACGCGCTGGACGGGGCATTGTTGTGGCCGGATCAGCACGGGGTTATGCCCGTCGACAAGGGCGTGGCGATCCTGACGCAAAGCTCGAACATCTCGATCAACCTGACCATGCAGAAACGCGGGTTGCCGATTGCCTATATGGTGACCTGCGGAAATATGGCTCAGACCAGTCAGGCGCAGATCGCCTCGGCCCTGATCGATGACCCGCGCGTGACTGCCGTGGGCCTGCATATCGAAGGCTTCAAGAACATCCGTGAGTGGGAGGCGCTGGCCGCCAAAGCCCATGCAAAGGGCGTCCCGCTGGTTGCCCTCAAGGTCGGCGCATCGGAACAGGCGCAGGCGGCAACAGTTTCCCATACCGCGTCGCTGGCGGGCAGCGATGCCGGGGCGCAGGCGCTGCTTGACCGGCTTGGCATTCCACGCCTTCCGGCACTGCCCGACTTCCTTGAAACACTCAAACTGCTGCACTGCTACGGACCGCTGCCGGGGGGCAACATCGCCTCGATCAGCTGTTCGGGGGGCGAGGCGAGCCTGATTGCCGATATGGCTGTCGGCACGGGGCTGCAATTTCCAAGGCTGAACGATGAAAAACTGACACGCCTGCGTGACGCGCTCGGGCCCATGGTCGCGCTGAACAACCCGCTGGATTATCACACCTATATCTGGCGTGACGAGCTGGCGATGACGCGGGCCTGGTCGGGCATGACGGGCGACGATATCGACATGACATTCTCGATCGTCGACTACCCGACCACCGACTCTACCGATTGGGCCTGCGCAACGCAGGCAGCGCTGAACGTACGGGCAGAAACCGGTGCCCGGTTTGCGATTGTCGCCACCTTGCCGGAACTTTTGCCGGAAGACATCGCACAACAGCTGATGGCCGGGGGTGTTGTGCCCTTCATGGGCCTGCGCGAGGCGCTGTCTGCGACCCGCGCCGCAGGGCAGGTCAAGGCCCCATCCGCTGCGCCCGTATTGCAACCGGGCATGATGGAACCAACCCAAATCCTGACCGAAGGCGCCTCGAAGGCGGCGCTGGCGGAATGCGGCCTGCGCATCCCGCAAAACCGGACGGTGCGGGGCGCGGAAGCTGCCCGTGCCGCAGCGGACCAGATGGAAGGCCCCTTTGCCGTCAAAGGTGTCGGGCTTGCGCATAAATCCGAACACAGCGCCGTTCGGCTGGGCATCCGGGCCCAGGACGTCGCGGCTGTCACGGCTGATATCGGCACCGAAGACATCCTGATCGAGGAGATGGTCACCGGACCCGTTGCCGAGCTTCTGATTGGCGTGGTGCGTGACCCTGCGCATGGGTTTGTTCTGACCCTTGGGGCAGGGGGCGTGCTGACCGAACTGCTGCGCGATACGGTATCCTTGCTGGTGCCCAGCCCGCCCGAAGACGTCCGCTCCGCCCTTAGCCAATTGAAGATCGCCCCGCTGCTGGCGGGCTATCGCGGTCAACCGGCGGCTGATATGGATGCGATTGTTGCCGCGGTCGAGGCCGTTCAGACCTATGTCATGCAAAATGCCGACACGCTTGGCGAGGTCGAGATTAACCCGCTCCTGTGCACGCCGGACAAGGCCGTTGCCGTGGACGCCCTGATAAGAAAGGCCTGAAACATGGACCCGATCAAAACCCGCCGCGATGGCTCGATCCTCGAGGTTACGCTGGACCGCCCCAAGGCAAACGCGATTGATCTGATCACCAGCCGCAGAATGGGCGAAGTCTTTGCTGAATTCCGCGACGACCCGGACCTGCGCGTGGCCATCCTGACCGGTGCGGGCGAAAAATTCTTTTGCCCCGGCTGGGATCTGAAAGCTGCCGCCGACGGCGACGCGGTGGACGGAGATTACGGCGTCGGCGGGTTCGGAGGCCTGCAAGAGCTGCGCGATCTGAACAAGCCCGTGATTGCCGCCGTCAACGGTATCGCCTGCGGCGGCGGGCTAGAGTTGGCCTTGTCAGCAGACATGATCCTTGCAGCTGACCACGCCACGTTTGCCTTGCCGGAAATCCGCTCGGGCACCGTTGCGGATGCTGCCAGCGTCAAACTGCCCAAGCGCATCCCCTATCACATCGCGATGGAAATGCTGCTGACAGGCCGCTGGTTTGATGCCGAAGAAGCCAACCGCTGGGGGTTGGTGAACGAAATTGTCGCCGCTGATCAGCTGATGGACCGCGCGTGGGACCTTGCCCGCCTGCTGGCGTCAGGGCCACCGCTGGTCTACGCGGCCATCAAAGAGATCGTGCGCGATGCCGAAGACGCCAAGTTTCAGGACGCCATGAACCGCATCACCAAGCGGCAACTGCGCAGCGTGGATGTCCTCTATTCCAGCGAGGACCAGCTTGAAGGCGCGCGTGCATTTGCTGAAAAACGTGATCCGGTCTGGAAAGGCAAATAATAACGCGGTGTGTTTGTCGCGCGGATCCGGTAAATTTCCCATTTACTGATCCGCGTCACAGGTGCACAGTTGGGTATGCCTTATTTCGAACGAAAACCATACGTTAGCACGCCGCTTCCGGTCAGCCCGATCGCTCCGCAGCCGGATGCGCAACCGATCTCGGATATCGCCCGCCGCGTGCTTGGGGCTGAACGGGACACGCAACAGCCGCTTGAGGGGCCATTTGCGTGCCGCAAAACCTGCCACCCCGGCGGCACCGCGACCATATTGCTGTCCTTTGATGCGCCAAGTGGCGGCGGGCCTGTCGCACTACAGTTCGAACCGGGTGACCTGATCAACCGGAACGGCGACACTCTTCCGGCAAACCGGGTCAATGTTGTCCCCCCGCAAATCCAGTTAAACCCCGGCGAGTCAACAGATGTTGCCGTCATTGTAACCGTGCCGGATCTTGCCGATCCCGGCGAATATCACGGCCGGATCGCCTGCACAGGCACAGTGCAAACCTCGATCATCGTGATGTATGAGGTGGTGGGCGCTCAAACCTGACGGGTTACGAGATAGTCCATGAAATGACCCAGAAACGCGCGCGGCACTTCTTCGGTGGCCGCAAAAACCTGCGCAAACTCCTGACGGGCCGAGGCCAGAAGGTCATTGGCCGCGTCCTGTGCATATCTGATGCAGCCATAGTGATCCATGCGATCCAGAACCCAGCTGACATCCTGCGTCGAGCGGTTGTCACGCGGGTTTGACAGCATCTCCGACAGGCGCGCTTTTTCGGGCTCATCCGCCTGCAAGCTAAGCCGCCCCAGCATCAGCGTGCGTTTGCCTTCGTAAATGTCCCCGCCGATCTCTTTGCCATATTTGTCCTGCGAGCCCACGAGGTTCAGAACATCATCCTGTATCTGAAACGCGGCCCCCAGAAAAAACCCAAACGCGTTGAAATCGTCCAGATTAAGCGCGCCTGACGCCACATCATGTGGCCGGGCAATCAGCGCCCCGATGCGCATGGGGTGAATGAAACTGTACCAGCAGGTCTTTTTCAGACACATCGTCAGATAATCCGATGCATCCACGTTCAGCCGGTTGTCCCGTATCCAGCCAAGCTCCAGCGCCTGACCTTCAATGGACTGCTGCAAAAGGTGATCGAACTCGTCCACCACGCGTATACCCGTTTCAGGGCCCAGCGGCCCAAGGTTCTGGCGCAACAGGCGCAGGGCCAGCGATTGCATCCCGTCGCCGGTATTGATCGCCAGAGGAACCCCAAGCCGCTTGTGCATACATTCGCGCCCGCGCCTGAAATCGCTTTGATCCTCGATATCGTCATGGATCAGAAATGCGTTGTGCAGCAGTTCAAGAACGGCGGCAGACACCCGTGCGTTTTCGCTGTCACCGCCGAAAGCCTCGCAGGTGGCCAGCAACAGCGCGGGCCGCAACCCCTTGCCCGAGGTTTCGATGTAATCCCGCATCGGCCCGTACAGATAAGCCTGCGGCTCGCCCGTCGGCAACAGCTGCAAAAGCGTCTCTCGGGCGCGATCCCCGTATGAGGTCAACGTTTTCAGAAAATCCTGCTGTGCCGCAGGATCCAGATGTGCTGTGCCAGTGGCCACAGGGTCATCCCTTCTGGGTGATGATCACACGGGTTTTGGTCTCGTTCCTGCCCGTCTCCGCAAGGTTGGTTCCGGTTGTCGACAAAGGTGAATCCGTCAGCGGCAAGGCTTTGGACAACACCCCCGACTGGCCGCTGTCCCGGCCCAGATCAAAGGCAACATCCTCTGCAATCTCCTCTCCCGGGATCGGAAGATCAGCGGTCGGCTCGTAGGCCGCCATCAGGTCAAACAGTTCTTTCGGAGGGCAGATCATGCGCAACGCGTCCGCAATAGCAGGGTCTTCGGTAATCCCGCCGGGTTTTGAATACTCAGCCGCCGGTTCCCCGATGACGGCCAGCGGCCCTTCACCGCCACGCTCAACACCCACGGAATCCTGTCCCATCCTCAGCGCGGCTTCGACTGCAACCGCAAACCGGTTGTCCCAGGGCAGGCCGGCCTGATAGCGGGCAAAATCATAGGCGCGCAGCGGTTTCAGGATATCCGGCTCGTGCAGGTCCCAGATCTGGCAGGGCTCAGCTTTTGATCCGCCGCGTTGCAGGATGGCATTGACCGCCCGGCGCGCCGCTTCGTTCGCCCCTTCCATGGTGGCAAGATCGGTGTAGGTGCGCACATAATCCGACGCCAGCATGAAGTTCGGGATCAACGTGGCCGCCTCGGGGCGCAACCGCCAGCTGTTGATGCGATTGACCAAAAGCGGCTCCACATTGGTTTGGCGCTTGGGGTCGTTGGGATCCTGCACAATATCCGGATCAAGGAACCAGTAATGCATATCCTCGTCGCGCAGGACGGTCTGGCCATCCACGTTGACGCTCCGCTTGAGCTGTTCCCAAACCTCTTGCGCAATCTCCTCACGGCTGCAATCACGCGCGGTTTTTCCGTTCAGCCCCGGCTTGTCCCATTCCGAGATATCTATTGAAAGCAAACCCTTGGTCTTGCCTTCTGCCCAGTTTTCAAAGTTGATGGCCGACCAGAACTGTTTTTGTGAAACCGCTGTCAGGGCCCATGGGCTGTCAATGAAAATGACATGGCCGTGCGTCAGTTCAACATCCTTTGTCAGATAGAACTGAATTCCGTTCATCCATTGCACGTCTTCGGCCAGCAGCGGCAGCTTGGCCAGAGACGGGTCAAGTGCCGTCATCGCAGGGGTGATCAGCGGCGCGATCCGTTCGATCGGCATCGCACTGATGAACCAATCCCCGGTGACCTGCTTTTCCTCGCCATCCTGTTCAACCGTCGCGCTGACGATGCGGCCCTCCTGGCAGTCGATGCCCGTAACCTTTGAGTTGAACTTGTACACGACCCCCTTGCTTTTGAGGTAATCCAGCCACGGCTGTATCCAGACAAGGTTAGTGGGGCCGTTCAACAGCCGGTTGCCATGCGGCTCGGGCGTCGCGATACCCAGCTGAAGCTGAACCGCGATGTCGCCCACGGTCTTTGTACTGGCAGTTGTCGCCTTCGCGGCCACCAGCGAACGGGTCAGGCCAATGGCCAGAAACTTCTGATACGCTTCCGAGCGTTGTTCGGCACCGATGAAATCCCACCACCCGATGCGCTCATATTCATCGAACCGGCGTTCCTTGCAGGATGTTGCGATGCGCCACATGCAGGCGATGAAATGTTCGACATCCTCATAGGCGATCTGGTCACGGGGCGAGAGCGTGAATGCAACCGTCTTGAGCGCATCGGCCACGTCTTTCAGCGTGCGGGGAAACCGTTCGGGAACAATGATGCCTGGGTCGTCGAACTGGCTGACCAGAACCTGAGTGGTGGACACCAGATTATCGTAACAGGTGCCTTTGCCGTAATAGGGCGTGCGCGCCATCGTATCAGTGATATGGCGGTAGAAATTCGGAAAGAACCGGAACCCATGCTCGCCGGGCAGCCAGGGGCGTTTCACACCGGGAGGATAACTGGCGCCGTCCATCTCGGCCCATTGTTCAAGCGCCTTGATGTGTTTCGCCTTGGACCCGTGATCGCCTTCGCCCTTCATCACGGGGATGCTGCGTGCCTTACCGCCGGGGATCAGCTGGCGCTCGTGAATCTCGACCTCGTACCCGCGCTCGATCAGCTCATGCGCGGCGCTCATTCCGGCCACGCCACCGCCCAGTATGACAACCTTTTCAGCCATCGGATGTTCCTTTCGCGGAATAGACGTCAAAGCGCAGGGTGATATCGGACAGGCTGGCTTCGCCGATGCCGAACCCCTGCAACCTGTTCATCCAGGCATAATTCGGGTTTGACGTCAGGTATCGCGGTGCCAGCCGGACCGGGGCCGAGGCGGGCAGAGTGCCCTTCGCCAGCCCGGCATACCCATCCGGGCCAAAGTCACACACGCCGGTATCTTCAAACAGGATCGGCGCACCCCCTTCAACGGGTTGGATAAGCGCTCGGGCGTGCAAAAGCCCAACTCCGTCGGATCGCACGCGCATCCAGTCGCCCCCCAGCGGATCGATCGTCCCCTTCAGATGAGGCCCTTCAACCGTTCCGCCCTCTTTGATCCCGAAATGCAGCCAGATGCCGTCCGGTGTTTCCCCCGACGGATAGAACTCGTCGGTGAACGGCACCACAAACCTGCCAACGTGTTCAAGCGCGGGCACTTGCGTGACTGGCTTTGCCAGGTTTGGCGGCGCAGGTTCGGGGGCCTTTCCGGGGCCGGGATCATATTCGCGACCACCGGTCGTCAGCACCGGTCGCCAGGTCAATGCCTTTTTCTGGGTCACAGATGGCAGCATGGCTGCAAACTGCTGAAACCCCGTCATGGGGTCGCAACGCAAGGGCCAGCCGCGAATGGCGCGTTCGGGGCCGCCATCTTCAGAAAAGATCACACGCACCACGTCATGCGAAGACACGGCGGGTCCGGCTTCGATCAGCACCCGATTTAACCCATTTTCGTTGATCAATTCGGACCAACGCAATGTCACACCCCGGTCTGTGAATTCTCGCATGACCAGTTCTCCGGTCAGCACGTGATGGTGCAGATCGCCTGTGCTTCCTTGATCCTCAGGTGGAACTTCTGCTGCACGCGGAAGATGTGCTCACCGTCAGACGAGGTTTGCAGATACTTCACCGCGATATCCGAAGGCACGACAATCTCGACCGGCGCACCTTGCAGCGATACAAGTGCTGCCTTGTTTGCGGGCAGGGTGCCCGATCGCAGCAGCGGGCCGTCAAGGAACGGAAGAATACTGTCACGCGGCAGCACCATCGAGTTTTCGATCGGCGTGGTCACGGCCTGAAACAGCCCATTGCCCATCACACAGGCAAAAGGCCCAAGGTATCCATGCGCTTCCAGCTTGTTGATGCCCGCGACCACGGCCTCGAAAACCTCGGGGCCGGAACAGGGTTTTTTCTTCCCGTTGATCGATATGGACTGACCTTCGCCAGCCTCCAGCAGCCCCGGGTATTTGCCGCCCCCGCTGACGGTATAGATAGGCGGCAGATCGGCAGGTGCGCCACCGGCATGTTTGGGCGCTTCGCTGCTGCCTGGCTGGCCGTTGAAAACGATGTCATCCTCGACCTTGGCCACGACGGCGGCGGCCCGGCGGAACATGATCATGGCCGCGGCCAGTTCCGGATCAGCCACCTGCGCGCCTTTCAGGTAGACGTTGACGGAAACCGTCGTCAGCCGCAGGGTGTCATAATCATTCACTTCCAGACGCTTGGCCGCGCCTGATGCGTTGTCGACCAGACCCAGCTTGTTCAGGGGAACAGATTGCGTGTCCGCAGGCAGCGGCCCATAAAGCGGCAGAAAGCTCGCAGCCACCCGCGCACGCAGCGCTTCATCATGGACGGCCTTGTTAACGGCATTCCACTGTTCGGTGTTCCAATCCAATGCGTCGGTCATTGTAAATCCCTCTTGGTGATGCTGCCCTGTTTGGCCGGGCAGTCCGTCTCGTTCATTCGGCTTTCGTCAAACTGTCCAGAAGTGCCTCGGCGCGCTGTTCCTGAACAACGGCACCACATTCGCGGGCAAGCGCCAATGCCAGTTCACCCTCGGCAATCGCGCTGTCCCGATCACCTTTGGCAGCAAAGGCTTTGGCCCGCACGCGGTGATATTCCGGTTTGTTCAGCGTTTCTCCTCGTTCCCAACCGGGGGTACACACGGTTTCAAGCCGGTCCAGGGCCTGATCAATATCCCCGTGATCGATCATCAACTCAGACAGAACAATCTGATTCTGCGGAAAAGTAAAGTTTCCACCAGACTTTGAGATCAGGTTCATGCAGGCCTCGATATGGGCCGGGACGCCCTCGATGTCACCTTTTCCCGCCTGCGCAAGACCCATGTAGATATCCTGCATGGCGTGAAGATACAGGAACCCTTCCTCATCGGCGATCTTGCGGGCTTCTTTCATAGTGACGTCCAGCCGGTCCCATTCGCCCGCGTAGGGCAGGAACATGCTGCACGCGCCCATGACATAGACAAGATTGGGTGCGTGGTTCAGTGCCCGGCTGACGTCGATGGCTTTCAGACGTGCGGCCTCCGCCTCATCAAACTTGCCCTGCTGCCACAGAAGGCACCCCTGAATGGCCAGCAACGACGCCGTGGTCGAGGACTGGGTCATCGGCATCATGGCCATGTCCAGCTCGGGCGTGATCAGCGCAAAGGCACGGTCAAGCTGCTGCTCGCAATCCGCGAATTCCCCGCGAAAGTAATGCGTGAAACTCAGCGCGCGGGCTGCCAGCACGTTGGCGACAGGATCGCCACTCATACCGGCCATCGCGTCCAGAGCCTGCCCCATCTCCATTGCCCGGTTCATCTGGCCCGCGACAAAGAAATTGGTCCAGCGGCAGAAGGTGGCCGCGAAAAGGGTTTCGCCATCGCCCAAGGCATGGGCAAGCTCCATCGCGCGGGCGGCTGTCTCTCCGACCTGATCGGAGGACCATCCATAGATCGCCATGTAAGCCGGAAGGATATTCATCTGCACCCGAAGCTCGAACCCGTCACGCTCGGCATTGGCGGGCATCGTTCCGATATTGCGCAGTGCCGCGCGAAACGCCGAGATCGCAGGCAGGTTCGCCAACCGCGACAGGGCTTGTTCGCCTGCCGTAAACCAGTTGGACACCGCCTCATCCTTCAACCCGCCATGGTCGCAGTGATGCGCCACGGTATCGGGGGCGGGGTTTCCGAATGCGTTATGTCCGGCCAGCAAGGCCCGTGCGATTTTAAGATGAACCTTCTGCCGGTCTTCGCGCAGCAGCGAGTTATAGGCCGTATCCTGAACCAGCGCGTGGTTGAACGTATAGGTGGCCGTTCCGGCTTCGCCCGTGATCAGCACAACGCCAGCCGCCATCAGCTGCATCAGCGCGCTTTCCACATCCATGTCTTCCTGCGCAACCGCCTGGATCATCGCCGAGGTGAAACTGCGCCCGATAACAGACCCAAGCTGCGCAATGGGCTTGGCGTTTTCCATCCGGTCAAGACGCGACATCAACGAATCCTGAAGGGTCGCGGGGATACTCAGGGCATCCAGAACCTCGGCGTTGATCGGCGCATCTTGCGGCAGCTGATCCAGAACCGCCTTGGTCATCTCTTCGATGTAAAGCGGCACGCCATCGGCTTTCTCGACAATCTGCCTGATCAGGATGACCGGCAAACTGTATGGCTCGGCCACGCGCCGGACCAGTTCCGAGGCTTCACTGCTGGCCAGAGGTGTCAGATCGATGCGCGCCGCGCGGCCCTCGTAATGCTCAGGCGGCTCGTATTCAGGGCGATGCGACAGGACCACCAGTATCGGGAACCCGTCCAGACCCGATGCCAGCGCCTCCAGCACGTCCAGCGTGGTTGCGTCAGCCCAGTGCACGTCTTCCACCACCAGCAGCAAGGTGCCGCGCCTGTCACACAGGCTGCCAAGGCTGCGCAACAACACGTCCAGCGACTTGCGGGCCTTCTTCAGGGGGTCTGGATCCGGCGCTGCGCCCGTTTCGACCCCGGCCATATCGAGAAGAACAGGCAAGTCCGCGTCGCTCAGACGAGAGGCAGCCTGAACAAAATCGGAAATCGCGGCCCTGATGCTGTCATCGGATTTGTCGCCTGAAACCCGCCTCAACTCTCCCACGATCGGGTGAAGCGGAAGGCTGGCCAGATGCGGAATGCACTGCAACGTAAAGGGTTTGACGCCAATTGTTTCGGACAGCGATTTGATCAGCCGCGACTTGCCGATACCTGCGGCGCCGCCGACAAACGCGAACCTGCCGGAGCCCGCCTGTGCATCTTTCCAAAGCTGGGTCAGGACCGAAAGGTCGTCGCCCCGGGCGACAAGATCAACAGCTGACTGTCCGACACGCGCATCGAACCGGCTGGTCGCAACGCTTTCGGAAATGGCGCGATAGACGGTGCGCTGATTGTCAAATCCTTTCAGGTTGTGGCTGCCACGGGGCTCGAACTCGAATGCGCCTTGTGTCAATCGCCACGTCTCTGCGGAAACGATCACCTCACCCGGCTCGGCCAGACCTTGCAGGCGGGATGCAAGGTTCGCGGTTTCACCGACCAGAAAGTCCTGCGACCCAAGACTTGTCGACGAAACCACCCCTACAACAACCATACCGGTGGCAATTCCCGCGCGCAGATCCAGTTTTTCGCCAAACCTGTTTTCAAGGTTTTGTACGGCTTCGATGGTCTCCAGCACGGCGCGAACGGCGCGTTCGGCATCGTCCTCCATGGCTTTGGGATATCCGAAATAGACCATGATCCCGTCGCCCTGCCTGTAGGCCAAGTGACAGCCATGCTGTTTCAGGGTCCCGATCGCCGTATCCAGATACAGGTTCATGATCTGCATCAGGTCTTCCGGGTCATACCGCTGGGCCAGCTGCGTGGACCCCACGAGATCGCAGAAAACCAGCGTAAGCTGCCGCCGTTCGGCTTCGGACCTAAGCTCCTGCCGGGTCGAAGCTTCCTCAGATTTCAGACGCGCCTGCGCCTTGCGAAACCGCTTTCTTTCGCCAACCGTCAACCCCAAATCACGCAGTTCGGGATCTGTCAGCTCGTCCAGAATATCATCATCCACGCCTTCCTGCCGAAACAGCGTGGCATGGTTTTCCAGATCAGCCAGTTGAAGAACTTTAGAGATACGCGGCGATGCCTCAAGGACCCCCGTCATCGTTCTGCGCCCCCGCCCATTTTCCTTCCCCCCTTACTCCCCTCAAAACATATTGTATTTGTATAAGCAAAAATAGAGAGGAATTTACGTTCTATCCACATGACGCAGGGACACCATTATTAACTTGTTATCTGCTGTGACAGATGTCGTTTCGAATTTCCACTCCACTTTGAATTTTTCTTGTCAAGTCATTGGCTTTCGGTTTCATATTGATTTTTCACGCGCAAATCTGGGCCGGGCCTGCTGCCTTGCCGCACGGAATGGGAATGGGTGTTTCTCCCTAGGCTCTAGGGCCTCGTGCGCTTTCATCGAAGTTGTGGAAATGCGAAAATCACACCCTGCCGATTTTCGTTGCTGCCGCGCTCTTTAAACGCTTCCGTTACGTCAATAGACGCGTCGCGCGCGGCACAAGCGTCCGCTTTGGCGCGGGAAACGTGACTCGGCAGGATACCGGTTCCACCAAACGGGCAGAACCGGTTTCTTCTTCAGACGGTTGCGCCTTTCAGGCGGATGGCAGTACCAAGGCTGCCCGCGCAAAGCCCGACCAGAACCGAGATACCAAGTTCCAGCGCTTCCACATGGGCAAACTGAAAGCCCGCAAAAACCAGCGTTTCCAGAATGCCGACAACGGCCCCCAGTACCGCACCCAGCCATAGCTTGCGGGTCATCATTCCAAGCGCCAGCCCAAGTATGCCGGGCAGGCCCAGGACATTGGCGCCGATTGTTCCAAGTAAGTCTAACATGTCTGCCCCCACTCTAATTCGAACTGTTGTTCAGAAACGCGCGGATGTCGCTGCCCGAGGCGGATGCATGTTCCTGAAGAACCTCGCCCTCCACGGCCTCGCTTATCTTCTGGTACTGTTCCAGATAGTTCGCGGGCAGATTATGCGCGATGCCCTGATGGCAGTCGATGCATGTCATGCCGGTGTCGATGGCGCGCTGGTGTTCCGACGCGGCGCGGGTTTCCTGAATGGTAAAGTCCATGTAGTCAAAGTTGTGACAGTTGCGGCATTCACGACTGTCCGACTCCTTCATCTTCTTCCACACGGCCGAAGCCATGCTCAGGCGATGCGCCTCGTACTGCTCGGGTGTGCTGATGGTTCCGGCCAGCTCATGATAGACGTCTTTGACGGCCATGATCTTGGCTTTGATCTTGTGGCTCCATTCATCCGGCACGTGGCAGTCGGAACAGATCGCACGAACGCCGGAATGGTTGTTGTAATGGATCGTTTCGCGATACTCGCCCAGGTTGGTTTCCATTGTGTGGCACGAGGTACAGAATTCTTCGGTATTCGTCAGCTCAAGGGTCCAGTGAAATCCACCCCAGAACAGGATACCGGCCAGAAATCCGGCCAGGACAAGAAAGCCTGAACTGAACAGCACCGTCGGCGTCCAGATCGCGTTCCAGAGGCGACCAAGCAAGCCGCGGTTTTCAGGAGAGTCGGCCATATCGGTGCTCCTTTCAGTCTTGCGTTGGATCAATTGCCGGCGGAGGGCTGGAACACGTTGTCGACCAGCGGCGGGGCGTCGGCCTGCGGTACGTGGCACTGGTTGCAGAAATACCGGGTTCCGGCGATCCGATCCAGTTCGCGGCCTTCACGGTCCAGGTAATGAGTCATCGACAGCGTCGGCGCGTTGCGGTCACCGGCTTTGGTCCAGTCATGGCAGGACAGGCACTGGTTGGTACGGATGTCGATCTGGTACTGTTCGACCGAATGCGGGATGACTGGCGGCTGCTGACGGTAATTGCGCTGCTGGCGCCCTTCGACATTGCGGTGGATCTGGTCCAGCGGCACCGGCTCATCCACGTCCGCACCGCGCAGGGATTCAACCTGAGCAGATTGCGCGAGGGCCCATCCGCTCAGCAATAATACGGGTAGAAGGGCAATTCCGCCTGTAACGATAGATTTTTTCATCTTGGCACTCCCCTAGATAGGTCTGGCGGCGCGCGGCTCGGGCGCGGCAACTGGATCGGAAGGTTGGACGACGTGGTCGTCGAACCGGTGAGTAAAGGTAAAAACGTCGACCGCGCAGACATCGATGCAGCGGCCACAATTCGTGCAGTCGGGTGACAGGATCAGCGGGGTACTTCCCGGTTTGCCCTTCAGTGCGGGCGAGATCACCTGATTTTCCGGGCAGACCGCGTAACAATCCATGCAGTCATCGCAGGCGGCGCGGTTTGTGGCGCTGATCCGCAGCAGGCTTTTTGCTCCGATCAGGCCATAGAACGCACCCACCGGGCACAGGTGTCCGCACCATCCGTGGCGCGAGACGAAGACGTCAAAGACAAAGATGGCGGCGATCAGCGCCCAGACAAAGCCCATTCCAAAAACCAGCCCGCGATGCAGCATGGTGATCGGGTTGATCAACTCCCACGCGATCATGCCGCTCAGACCCGAAACAAGCAGGACGGTTGCCAGAATCCACAGGCGCGTGCCGCGCTTGGGCTGCCAGCCTTTCGGCAGGTCCAGCTTGCGGTGCACCCAGTTGGCCGCGTCCGTCACCGGGTTTATGGGGCAGACCCAGGAACAATAAACACGGCCACCAATCAAGGCATAGACCACCAGAACGATCAGCCCACCGATCAGCGCGGTCATTTCGGGCCAGTGGCCCGCAACCATGCTCTGCAACAGGATGAACGGATCGGTCAAAGGCAGCACGCCCAGCGTCAGCGACCCGGCCAGCGTGCCCTGAACGATCCAGATGCCGAACCATGGGCCCAGCAGAAACAGAACCAGAAAGAACAGCTGGCTTGCACGGCGCAGCAGCAGATAGCGGTGCGCGCCGATCCAGCCCTTGCTGGCGATGGCCTCGTGACCTGTGGGCATATCTGTGCGGGCGCTCATTGTCCCAGCCCCGGCAGATCATATCCCGGCGCAAAGCCGCCGGGCGTGGCCAGATTGTCCGTGCCCGGTCCGGGCAAACGGTCCGGCAGGTCGATGATCCCCTCGACCACCGGCGCGCCTTTCGCGGCCTTTTCTTCCCAACCCTTGCGGTAATGCTCTGCCGAACTGCCCCGCGCCAGCCGGGCAGGCAGCACCTTGATGGCGGCCTCGGGCAGAACACAGCTTTTCTCGCACATGCCGCAGCCGGTGCAGCGGTCGGCGTGGACGGTCGGGATGAACATCGCGTGATGACCCGACCGCGTGTTGTGCGTGGTGTCCAGCGTGATCGCCTCGTCGATGACGGGGCAGACGCGGTAACAGACATCGCAGCGCAACCCGAGGAAGTTCAGGCAGTTCTCCTGGTCGACCAGAACCGCGACCCCCATCTTCGCATCGTCGATATTGTCCAACGCCGGGTCCAGTGCCCCGGTCGGACAAGCGGTGACACATGGGATGTCGTCGCACATCTCACAGGGAATATCCCGCGCGGTGAAAAAGGGTGTTCCCGTCGCCACCGCGTCCGAGCCCAACTCGGCCATTTTCAAAGTATCATATGGGCAATCCCGCACGCATAATCCGCAGCGGATACAGGCTGACAGAAACTCCTTTTCCGGCAGCGCGCCGGGCGGGCGCAAAGCCTCGGCCGGCAGGGCGCGGGCGTCGCGGGCCAGATAGGCCAGCACCGTCCCGGCGACCACGCAGCCGCCCGCCGCCCGCGCCGAATCCTGCAGGAACCGGCGCCGCTGCGGTGAAAGGGGTTTGTCGGCAAAAGACATGAGGATTTACCCGTACGATCCTTGTTGCCTATGCGCGCTCGACCTTGCAGGCGCATTTCTTGAAGTCGGTCTCTTTCGACAGCGGGCAGGTCGCGTCCAGCGTCAGCTTGTTGGTCAACTGGCCTTCGTCGAACCACGGCATGAACACCAGACCGCGCGGCACTTTGTTGCGCCCACGGGTCTCGACCCGGCTGATGACCTCGCCTCGACGGGTAGACAGAACAATCTCCTGACCCCGGCGCAGGTCCCGATCCTTGGCGTCCTGCGGATGCATGTAAACCACAGCCGCCGGGTAGGCGCGGTGCAGTTCTGGCACACGGCGCGTCATCGACCCAGAATGCCAGTGTTCCAGAACACGACCGGTGCACAGCCACAGATCATATTCTGCATCCGGCTCCTCGGCCGCAGGCTCGTAAGGCGCAAAGATGATGCTCGCCTTGCCATCCTTCTTGCCATAGAACTTCACGCCCGCACCTTCGGGCACATAAGGGTCATAGCCTTCGCGGAAACGATACAGCGTTTCCTTGCCATCCACGACCGGCCAGCGCAGGCCACGGGCTTGGTGATAGGTTTCAAACGGTGCCAGATCGTGCGCGTGGCCGCGTCCGAAATTGGCATATTCCTCGAACAGACCCTTCTGAACGTAGAACCCGAAATGCTCGGATTCGTCGTTGTCAAAGCCCTCGGCGGTTTCCGACAGCGGGAACTTGTCGACGCTGCCATTGGCAAACAGAACCTCGTACATGGTCTTGCCGCGATGCTCCGGCATGGTGGCCAGCAACTCTTCGCCCCAGACCTCTTCAACGGTGAAACGTTTCGAGAATTCCATCACCTGCCACACGTCCGACTTGGCCTCGCCCGGTGCCTTGACCTGCTGCCGCCAGAACTGGGTACGGCGCTCGGCGTTGCCATAGGCGCCTTCCTTCTCGACCCACATGGCGGTGGGCAGGATCAGGTCGGCGGACACGGCCGTGACGGTCGGGTAGGGGTCTGAAACGGTGATAAAGTTCTCGGGGTTGCGATACCCGGGATAACCTTCTTCGTTGATATTCGGTGCGGCCTGCATGTTGTTGTTGCACTGCACCCAATAGGCGTTCAGATCGCCATCCTTCAGCTTGCGGTGTTGCAGTACGGCGTGAAAGCCGGGCTTGGCCGGAATGGTACCCGCAGGCACATTCCAGGCGGTTTCGCAAATCTCGCGGTGCTCGTCATTCATGACAACCATGTCGGCAGGCAGACGGTGGGCAAAGGTGCCAACCTCACGCGCGGTTCCGCAGGCCGACGGCTGACCCGTCAGCGAGAAGGGCGAGTTTCCGGGCTCGGAAATCTTGCCCACCAGCAGGTGCACATTATACATCAACGAATTCACCCACGACCCGCGGGTATGCTGGTTGAACCCCATGGTCCACAGGCTCATGACCTTGCGGTTCGGGTCGGCATATTGCTGGGCCAGACGCTCCAGCTTGTCCGCCGGAACACCGGACAACTCCGAAGTGTATTCCAGCGTGTATGCCGATACCGCCTCGGCATATTCCTCAAAGCTGATCGGTTCCATCTTGCCGACATTGGGGTTCGCGGCCTCTTGTTGCAGCGGATGATTGTCGCGCAGGCCATAACCGATATCGGTGGCGGTCTTGGTGATGTTGACGTGGTTCTTGACGAACTCTTCGTTCACCGCGCCATTCTGGATGATGTAATTGGCGATATAGTTCAGGATCGCCAGATCGGTCTGCGGGTTGAACACCATGCCATTGTCGGCCAGCTCGAACGAGCGGTGCTCGAAGGTCGACAGAACATGCACTTCGCATCCCGGCTTGGTCAGGCGCGTATCGGTCAGGCGCGACCACAGGATCGGGTGCATCTCGGCCATGTTCGACCCCCACAGAACAAACGTATCCGCGTGTTCAAGGTCGTCATAGCAGCCCATTGGCTCGTCGATGCCGAAGGTGCGGATAAAGCCGACCACGGCCGACGCCATGCAGTGACGCGCGTTAGGGTCGATGTTGTTCGACCGGAATCCGGCCTTCATCATCTTGGCCGCCGCATAACCTTCCCAGACGGTCCACTGACCGGAACCGAACATGCCCACGCTGGTCGGGCCTTTCTTGGCCAGCGCCTCTTTCCACTTGGCAGCCATGACGTCAAAGGCTTCGTCCCAGCTGACCGGCTCAAACTCACCGTTCTTGTCATATTCGCCGTTGGTTTTGCGCAAAAGCGGCGTGGTCAGGCGGTCCTTGCCATACATGATTTTGGACAGGAAATAGCCCTTGATACAGTTCAGACCCCGGTTGACCGGCGCATCAGGGTCGCCCTGCGTGGCGACTACGCGGCCATCCTTGGTGCCCACCAGAACCGAACAGCCTGTGCCGCAGAACCGGCAGGCGGCCTTGTCCCAGCGGATATCAGGCGCAGCGGCCTGAGCGCTGGCCGAACCAGCGGCCAGCGGGATGCCGGCAGCCGAGGCCGTGGCAGCCGCTGCGGACGCTTTCAGGAATGTACGACGGGATTCAGAGATGGTCATTGCATGGGCCTCCTGCTGGACGGTTGGCTTGGAGCATCAGGACGCGGAGCAGCCTCCGCGGGATCTTCGAAATGGTGATAGGTCAGCGACAATGAGATCACGCCGGGGATCTGGTGCAGATCCATGATGGTTTCCGAGGCCAGCCGGTCGGCTGTATCCTCGACAACCACGACGAACCGGCCATCCCCGGCCTCGGCATGAAGCTCGACGCCATCGGTGCCGGTCATCGCCGCGCGCGCGGCGTCGGTGTGATCGGGGGCGATGTGGACAAGACAGCCACAGATATTCATTGGGTCACCTCCGGGTGCAAAGGGGTGGGGCGGTGCATCGTGATGGCCCCGGCAGGGCAGGCGGCAGAACATGTGCCGCATCCGATGCAGGTTTCGGTTTCAAGCGCCGGTTCAGCCCGCCCGCCCAGTTGCAGGCGAAAGCGGATGGCTTCCTGTTCACAAGTGTCCTGGCACAGGCGGCAGCTCACCCCGTTCATCGACAGGCAGCTTGCGGCCTCGATCCGTGCGCGCCACGGCCACTCGGCCACACGCTCGGGCAACAGCGCCGGGGTCGGACAAACCTCGGCACATGCACCGCATAAGGTGCAGCCGCCTGCGGAAAGATCCAGAACCGGAAAGCCGCTGTTGTCGAATGTGATGATGTCTTCCGGGCAGGCCCCGGCGCAGTCTTCGCAGCCGGTGCACAGATCGGCAAATCCTGTCACGCCCGCACCCGGCGGTCGGATCGCATCAGGATCCTCCCGTAGGATACGTGCGCTCAGAAAAGCGCGTCTGCTGGTCAACTGGCTCATGGCTGGCGACTCGAGTTTGGATAGATTGGTTCGCGTCCTTACTTCCTAGCTGTGTGAAACAGTGCAGGACTTGACCTATATCATATTTTTTCTGATTTTGTTGCTCGTTCTGCGGTTCGCGGTACTTTTCTAAACATTCAGCTCGACACGGGCTTGCGGGAAATGGCGCGCTATTTCAGCGGCTTGGCTGTCTGATGCCGCGCAAATTGCTGTGGACAGACCATCTGCCACCACCGCGTCAGGGGTAGAAACCGAGACCGTTCTGTCCCGGTTTGCAGGCCCATCCAAGGTGATGATGTGACCGAAACCTCGTCCCAGCCGCGTCCCCAGCGACGATGATGTTGCGACCGCGCGGTCACGCAGCGCGACCCGCTTCAGAACCCGCTGATCCGGCGCGGCCAACCCGACTTTCCACGGGGCGCCGTCGCCTCGTGTACCCATGGCGGCAACCTCTCCCATATCGACCAGAACATCACGCAAACCAAAGCCCCGCAGCAGCGCGGCAATCCGATCCGTGATGGCCCCTTGGGCGATACCGTTCAGCGTCAGGGCCGACTGGCCCGGCACCGGCAGCCGCACCGACGCGGCATCGAAAGACACCCGTTCCCAGCCCACAGCAGCGCGGGCGGTAGCCAGATCTCCGGGGCCTGCGCGCGTTGCCAAAGCAGACCACAGGGGTTGAATGCTGGGGTCGAATGCGCCGCCGGATGCCTGATGCAGCGCGCTGCTCAGGCTCAGCACCTTCAACAGTTCAGGCGCAGGTGCGGTCAAAACACCGTCGCGGTTCAGGCGGCTCAGCTGTGACTGCGGACGGTACAGGCTGAAGATATCCTCCTGCCGGGTCACCTCACCCTCGACGGCGGCGATGATCGGTGCGGCCTCGGCATCCGTCAGCCCGACCAGCCGCAGGCTGGCCGCAGCCCCAAGGGCGGTTCCGCGCCAGTGCGTGTCCGAAGCCATGGCCGGAGTGGCCGCACAGGCGGCGGAAATGATCAGAAAACGGCGACGGGACAGGGCGGTCATACGGGGGTCTCCAATGTCAGATCAAGATCGACAGGGCCCAGCACTTCGGCATCGGGAATGTCGGGCAGGCGCATCGCGGTCCCGCCATAGGTCTCCGCGAAAACCTGGGCATCGGCAGGATCGGCAAAGGGCACCACTTCGCGCGCCCCCATGCCGCCGGCCACATCGGCACCAACCACAAAAGTCGCACCATCCGCAGCGATCCAGTTCGAAATCCCCGGATGCCGCCAGCTTGGCGCGACGCCCATATCGCTGACATAGATGGCAGTGATATCCGCATCGCGCTCGGGGCTTTTCAGATAGGCCACCATGTCCCGCACCTGTGCAAAGAACAGCGGGGCCGGATAGCCTTTCAGATGAATCTGCCCCTTGGGCCCGCCATGCTCGGCGACATTCATTTGACAGAAATAGCTCAGCGCATCCGGTGTCAGATCGACCGGATCGGGGGCCTCGGCCAGCTCTTCCTTGCAGGCCGCCAGTACGAGCAATGCGATCAGGGCAAGACGTCTCATGGCTCAACCCTCCGGAAAGCCAGCCGGGCGAGGGCAAAGCCCAGCACCGGCCAGATCAGCAGCGACGCGGGCGCAGCCCAGACCGGCAGGGCCTGTGCGGCCCCGGTCATGCCCGAGGCCATGGCCACGCCTTCCGTCGCGGCGATGTTCCACAAACGGAACGCGTCGGCCGGGTTGGCTACCATCACCCATGGAAAGACGGATTGGGTGAATGCGCCGCCCTTGTCCATGACGACGGCCCCCAACAGGCCCAGATCATAAAGGACGACAAAAACCAGCCAAAGCCCGGCCGACAGACCCGCAGCCGCCGTGGCGCCCCTCGCCAAAGCGGACAGCAGGTATCCAAGCGCCAGAAACACGGCGCCCAGTAGGATCGAGGTCAGGATAAGTCGCACCAGCGCCATCAGGCTTTCCGGCCCGGCACCACCAAAGAACGCGGCTACCGCACCTGCGGTGCCAAAACCCACGGTCATGGCAAAGGCCAGCGCGGCCAGATGGGCGCAGAACTTGCCCAACAGGATTTCCCCGCGTCCAGCCGGATAGGACAGCAGCAGCGACAGGCTGCCCCGGTCCACATCGCCCGCGATGGCGTCAAAGGAAATCATCAGCGCCAGCAAAGGCGCAAGGTAAACCGACAATGTGGTCATCGACGCGACCGAGACGGTCAGCATATCAACACCCAAAGTGCCGGTGGGTGCACTGCCCGCAAAGGTCAGCGCCAAGGCGAACAGCACCATGATCAGCGTGGCAACCAGCAGCCAGCGGTTGCGGCGCAGGATCAGCATTTCAGTTCGGGTGATGGCAAGGAAGCGGGTCATGTCCTCTCCTCTTGTGCGTAGTGGCGATAAAGATCCTCCAGCTTGGGCGGTGTCATTTCCACATCCGCCACTGCGTCGCCCAGTCTGGCGATCCGGCGCAGGGCCTCCATCTTGTCTTCGGGTGTGCAGAGCAGCTCAACGGACGCGCCGTTGATCCGGTTGCCACCCAGTTCGGCGGCCAAGGCATCCGCATTGGCGCTGGCCCGCACCTTAAGGCGGATCGGCAGCCCGGCCAGCGCCGAGAGGTTGTTCAGCGTGTCATCGGCCACCATCCGACCCTTGCGCATGATGGCGATCCGGTCGGTGCGGGCCTCAACCTCGGTCAACGCATGGCTGGCAATCAGCACCGCAGTACCCTGCGCGGCCAATTCGTCGATAATGGCATAGAGGTCCTGCCGCGAGATCGGGTCCAAGCCCGATGTTGGCTCATCCAGCAGCGCCACTTTCGGCTGTCCCAGCAGCACCTGCGCCAGCCCCAGTCGTTGCCGCATCCCCTTGGAATAGGCACCGATCCGGCGGTCCAAAGCGTCGCTCAGGCCGACGCGTTCCAGCAGACCGGGCACATCGGCTTTCGACCCGGAAAGTTTCGCAAACAGCGTCAGCTGCTCGCGCCCTGTCAACGCCGGGTGAAACGAGACCGCCTCGGGCAGATAGGCCGTATCCCGTCGTGCCTGCGCGCTGCCGGGGGTGGCGTTCCCGATCCGAATGGCTCCGTCCCGAATGGGCGTCAGGCCAAGGATGGATTTGATCAGGGTCGACTTGCCCGCGCCGTTATGGCCCAGCAGCGCCACGCGCTGACCGGGGGCAAGGGACAGGGTGATATCGTCAAGAACGCAGGTTTTCCCCCGGTTCTTGCTGACATGGTCAATTGACAGGGCCTTATCCGTCATGAGGCACCTTTTTCATAGCTGGGGGTTCAGGGGCTTGCATCAATGGGTTGCTGTCCATCACACCCCCCGGCAACAAAGCCGGGAAGGCTGATTGCGACCAGCGCACCAGCTGCACGGCGGGGGAGCCGAGCAGCAATTTGGCTGCGGGTTGGGTCCACAGCACATGGTCCATACTGTCATTGGGTCGATAGGGGACATCGGCGATGCCGTTGCCATCCACATCATAGGCGGCAAAATCGGACCAGTAGTTGCCGCGCCCGTCCTCTGACCACTCGACCCACTTGGTCGAGACATATTTCACCTGCGTCCGGTTGCCGATGAATGAGTTGCCAACGATGCGGTTGCGTTCACTGCCGGCGGTAAAGTGGATGCCGATGCCACATCCCTCGAACCAGTTGTCGGTGAATTCGTTCTTGTTCGAGTTATACAGGAATGTGCATTTTTCCTTGGCACCTTTCACGACATTGCCGGTGATGACGCTCTTGTTGGCATAGTTCAGCATCACGCCATGTTCGCGGTCCCCGATCGAGACATTGTTGGCGACCCGCACATTGGTCGTGAACATCACCGCATAGCCCAGATCGTTGCCGATCGAGACATTGTCGCTGACGACCGAGTCGTCGGCATACATGTAGTGAACGGCAAACCGCAGATCGCGAAACAGGTTGCCGGTAAAGGTGTTCTTCTTGGACGAGTTCACAAAGATCCCGTCGCGCCCATAGCGGATGTCATTGCCTTCAACCACCGCACCTGGCGCGTTCCAGACATAGACACCATTGCCGCGCCCGTTCATGTGGCGATCCTGCCGCCCTTCAATCCGGTTGCGTCGCACGATGCTGTCCTTCGCACCGTGGATGTCGATGCCGTAAAGATTACCCAGCAGCACGTTGTCCTCGACCACCGGCGCGCGCGCCGTCTTGGTCAGCTGGATACCGCTGTCGATGCCGTCATGGTCCGAGCCTGATCCGATCACCGTCAGCCCGCGCAGGGTCACGCCCGGCCCGGTCACTGTGATCACGCTGCCTTGGCCTTGGCCGTCGATGGTGGCATGTCCCAGCCCGTCGAGGGTCACGGGCCGGTCCAGAACCAACTGCTCGACATAAACGCCGGGGCTCAGGCGAAGGGTGTCCCCATCCGCCGCCTGCGCCAGTATCTCGTTGATGGCCCCCGCCCGATTGGGCACATCCCAATCCGCCGCCCAAAGGGGCGAGCCGAGCAGGAGCGGTATGAGCAGGGGCCAACGCATGTTTATGCGCTCCGCGGCTCAACAAACATTCGGCCGCGCATCTCCATGTGCAGCGCGTGGCAGAACCACTGGCAATAGAACCAGTGCACGCCCGGACGGTCGGCAATGAACGTGACCGAGGCGGTGGCCTGCGGTGCAACTTCCATCGCGATACCGAAGTTCGACAGGCAGAAGCCGTGGGTCACATCATCCACGTCATCGAGGTTGGTGACATAGACTGTCACTTCGTCACCCTGTTTGACGGTGAACTTCTCCATGCTGAACACGGGCGCGGTCGAGGTCATGTAGACCCGTACCTTGTTGCCATCCCGAATCGGTTCCTCGGCACCTTCGTCCAGATCGACACCGTCAGCAGCAGCCTGCGCGCGCGCCTCCTCCCACATCGGGTCGTTGCGGTCCCAGACGTTGACCGGATTCACCTTGGACCGGTGAACAATGATCGAGTCATGCGGCTCGGCAAAGGTCGGGCCGTCATGGACCACCTTCATCTTGTCGCCGGAAATATCGATCAGCTGCTCATTCTCGGGCTTCAGGGGACCCACGTTCAGGAAGCGGTCTTTCGAGAACTTGTTCATCGAAATCAGCCACTTGCCATCGGCTTCGGCAGTTTCACCCATCGAGGTCGAGTTGTGGCCCGGCTGGTAATGCACGTCGACCTTGTCGACGATCGGGTCAACATCGGCACCCGCATAGGCCTCGATCGCCTTGGCAATGTCCCACTTCACCACCTGGCTGTCCAGGAACAGGGTGGTATAGGCGTTGCCCTTGCCGTCGAATGCCGTGTGAAGCGGGCCAAGACCCAGCTGCGGCTCGGCGACAACAGCGGAACGCGGATCGGCGTTTTCGCTGAACAGCGCATCGACCTTTTCCACATCGATCACGGACACGGTCGGCGACAGCTTGCCGTTGATCATGATGTGTTTCTTGTCGGGGGCCGCGTTCACACCGTGCGGCGAGTTCGGGATCGGGATGTACCGGGTCAGGTTTCCACCCGCCTCTTTACGCCCGTCCACGACCTTGACGCCGTTCAGCTCCTGATAGTTACCCGCGGCAATCGCATCCTCGATGCCCTTGAGGTTGAACACGACCACGTGGTCCAGCTCGTTCTCGGTCATCTCGGCCAGGTTCATACCCATTTCCGAGTTGTACGAGGTCGAGAACGCGTATTTGCCCTGATAGTCGCAGTCGGTGTTGTCGAGGTTGCCCGACACCATCACCTGCCACGCAATTTCCATGCTGTCGCCGTCGATGGCAGTAAAGATGTTCACATATTGCGACGGGTCATCAAGGATCTGGCCGTCATTGACCAGCGGGGCCTCGTGCTCACCATTGGCAAAGACATAGCCGGTGCGCGGGAATTTCTGCGGACGCAGGCCGTGGATGTCATGCGCGTTCGGGATCTCGATGATCTTGTCGCATTTCATCACGTCACAACGCACACGGGCCACGCGGGTGTTGGCCTTGTCGTTCATGAACAGATAACGGCCATCATAGGTGCCATCGGTGAAAGACATATGCGGGTGGTGCAGGTCGCCGTTGTCATAGGTGACCTTGCCGTTTGCAGCCAGGAATTCCTTGGTTTCAGGCAGCAGGCCTTCGGTCAGAACCTTAAGCGACTCGTTGGTCTGGCCCCAGCCCGTGGCCGAACAGCGGTTGAACACCGGCACCCGCATCAGCTCGCGCATGGACGGCACGCCCAGAATACGCAGCTCGCCGGTCTGGCCCGACGACCAGAAGCCGTAATATTCGTCCAGCTCGCCCGGCTCCAGATGCTGCTTGGCGGCAGCGCTGGCCTCTTTCGCGGTCATCAGGGTCGATCCCAGACCGGTCCCGGCGATGACGGCACCAGTGGCAGTGGCCCCCAGCATACCGCGGCGCGTGATGTTCAGTTTGTTTTCTTGGTCCGACATGGTCGTTCCTCCTTTTAGAAAACGGTTTTCAGTTTGGCGTTCGGATGGTTCGCCGGTGGTTGCCCGAGGGGGGTCTTAGGTGTGACCGACCCGGTCTTGGCCCGCCGTTTCAGTTGGCGGATAACGACGGGACATTTGTCCTCGGACTGATAGAGCACCTGACAATGCAGGCAGGTGACGCACTCGTTCGGATTGATCTCACCGGTGGGGTGGATCGCCTGAACGGGGCATTCATTGGCGCAGGTCTGACAGGGCGTGCCACAATCGTTGTAGCGGCGCAGCCAGTCGAACATGCGGATACGGGCAGGGATCGCCAGCGCTCCGCCCAGCGGGCAAAGATAGCGGCAATAGAACCGCTCAACGAACAGCCCGATCCCCAGCAGGACCAGCGCAAAGACCACAAACGGCCAGTCGCGCATGAATTTCAGAATGATCGCGGTCTTGAACGGTTCGATCTCGGCATATTGCTCGGCCAGCGGGATCGACACGAAACTCAGGCCAAAAAGACCCAGAAAGATCATGTATTTCGCAGGCCACAGCCGCTCGTTCAGACCCCAGGGCAAAGTCCATTGCGGCACTTTGAACGCCCGTGCGATCTTGTTGGTCAGCTCCTGAAGCGCGCCAAACGGGCACAGCCAGCCGCAATAGGCCCCACGACCCCAGAACAGCAGGGCGGCGGCCACGGCAAACCACTGGATAAAGACCAGCGGATCCAGCAGGAACGCATCCCACGAGAACCCGGTGCGCAAACTGCCCGCCAGTGCCATCAGGTTCACCACGCTCAGCTGTGCATTGGCATACCAGCCGATGAAGAACAGGGTTATCGTCAGGTACCCGATGCGGAACCAGTAGAAGACGCGCGCATTCATCGTGGCGTGGAACTGGAAGAAGAACGTTGCCGTCAGCACCAGCAGCATGACACCAAGCCCGGCGATCTCGACAGTGCGATCCTTCCAGATGCGCTGCCACAGGGCGGCCTTGGCGGCCGCTTCGCCCGTTGCATCATCCACGACCGATGGTGCGGTGACCGGCAACAGGTACTGTTCCGGCAGTTTGTATCCCAGATCGAAGGTCAGAAAGGTCTTTTCCACTGCCCCGACGGCACGCTGCACCAGCAATTGCAGGCGGAACGGCTCGGCCGGGTCAAACTCGGCATCCGCCGGGATCTTGAAGATATCCAGTTCGGTAAAGCTGGGGGCATCCGGCGCTGCAACCTCACCCAGACGGCGCTGCTGCTTGTCGAAGAACCGCACCGAGCTGTCGCCCTGGATCAGCTGAATCCGGTCAAATATCCCACCCCGGACATAGCCCGATCCCTTGAAACTATAGGACCCGCGCCCCAGTACCAGAATGGCCTGTTCACCTTCGTCCAGCCAGTTGGTCAGGTTCTGGTATTCGGCTTCACCCAGCAGCGACTTGCCGATGGACGGGACCGAGACCAGCGCCATGTGCATGTCGATGAAGGTGTCATCCGGCTCGCCCGGTTCGGGTCGCTTGATCGCGCGCTGATCCCCGGTGGCTTCAAAGGCGGCATTGACCTGCCCGACATCCAGCGTCATGCGCCGGACCGAGCCGTCTCCCGACAATGTGGGCCAGTCGTAAACCGCATCCTGCGCCATATCGACTTCGCGCTTCGGACCTCCAGCCTGCACCGGAGACAATCCGCCCAGCCCCAGCGCGCGGGCCACTTTGATCCCTCCGCGCACAAGGCTGTCATCGATCACCATGATCGTCACGGTCGCGCCCGAGATAATGTCGAGGTCATGCCCCTCACCCCCGGTTTCGGCCTCTCGTTTCAGGTCAAGGCCCGCATAGCCTTCGGTCAGTTCGACCATCCGGGAATTGGGAATGCCGATCAGCACGATGGGTTCGGAATGCTTGACCAGCTGAACACCGGTCAAAACAGCGTCTGCGTCGATGGCGGCAACCACGTGAATGGGTTTGCCGGAATAGCCGGTCGTACCGACAAAGTCCGAAGTCAGAAAAGCCCACGCGATGGTTTCGCCACCCCGAAGGACCGGGGCAACCTTCACGTCGCTGCGTACCGGGCCAAACGCGTCGGCGCCCGGTGCCAGGTCAGCCGGATCAATGTCGGGAAGAAAGCTGGCAAGACTGTCGGCGCGTGCACTGATTGCAACACTGCAGGACAGAACGAGGGCCAGAAGGAAATGGATTGCGCGACTTACGACCACGGCGCACCTCCGATCAATTGGGTGGACGCCATGGACGCGCGCGGGGCGCGTTCAGATTCTTCTTGGGTCGCAAACGGGGGCCCCCGGGTTTCGGGCCACAGGTGTTTGGGGCTGTACAAAATGCACTGCTCCCCATGTTCAAAGCGTACATTTTGAACATTTCCGACGCTTGCGCACAGCAAAGCGCCCGGCATCGGTGCTGACGCCGTCACCGCACAAAGCGCACAGTCCGCGCATTTCGGGCAGGGCGCGGTTGGATCATCGTCGCCTTCTTCAAGGTCAACTTGAACCCAGACCGCGCCCGCCTCCGAGCAGATCTCCACCCACATGCTCTCACCGGGACTCGCCAGCACCGGGCCAAGCATTTGCAACAACAGAAGGAAAATACCTGCCAGTCCACACGCCGCACGTAACGCGCGATCAGGGAGGTTGTGGAAGGAGTTAAAGGCAGGCATGGAGAATCCAACTCGGTATTCTTTCCCGAGTCGTAGGCGGTTTTCCCTGTCCGATACTTGACTTTCGTCAGGCCTTTGGAATTTCCCTTCAGCCGTCCGCTTCGTCCATCAACCCACGCACCCATCGCCCCGCCAACCAGGACGCGGGTATGCCCAAAGGTATTGACCAAAGGATCGCCGGAACCGGTCCAATCACCCCGAAACCGGCGCTGTGCAGGATCAGCCCGGCCAGAAACAGGTTGATGGCCACGGTCAACATGGTGGCTGGATAAAGCAGAATGGCCAGTTTCCAGACCGGCCATTTGCCCTCAGTGGCTGGTGCCTTCCGAGAAGGTGATTTTGTTCCAGACATTGTACTTCCCAGACGGTTTACGCATCGGCAAGCGGCGTACTTCTTCCAGCGTCTGCGCATCATAAACGATCACCGCTCCGTCATCTTCCCAGATCGAGACCAGCGCGTGGCGGCCATCCTTTGTGAATTCGACATGGGCCACGGTCTTGCCCGGGGCGGGGCGCAAAGTTTTCACGATTTCAAGACTTTGCTTGTCGATCACATGCATGGCGTCCTTGTTGGGACCAAAGAAGACATCGGCCCAGACGTAAGGCGAATTCTCGTGGCTCCGCATGAAGAAGCCCGGCCCTTCGGTCTTTATCCGCTTGATAGTTTCCCAAGTCCCCATGTCGATCACCGACACCGTGCCGTCGGTCAGATGCGGTGTGGCCATGACGGTCGTATCGCCATGCTTCCACGTAATCCCCGAGCCCAGATGCGGCATCCCCGGCAAGTCCAGATCGGCCACCTTGTGCCCAATAACAAGGTCGATCACCTGTCCGCCCTTTCCATCGCGTGCGGCACCCATCACGTATTCATAGCTCTGATCGAAAAAGAAATCGTCCAGATAGTCGGGCGTGGTGATCTTGCGCACCGGGAAGGGGTCGGGGTTCTTGAACTGCCCTTCGATGCGAAAGTCGTGACCCAACCCGGATTGCGGCGGGTTGGCTCCGTAAAAGACCTCCCAGATTTCGGGAACATCCTTGAGTGCCAGAACAAAGCTCTCACGCGGGGGGGCCTGATACACCGCGGATACACGACTTGATTTCCCCGCTTTTCCTTTGATTGCAATGACTTTTGCCACCGACAGGTCTTCGGTCGACAGCAAGGTCAGACTGTTGGGCAAATAATTCGCGACGGCCAGCCACTTGCCGTCGCCGGACATTGCGATGTTTCGGCTGTTAAGCCCCGCCCGTACGCGCCCCACCTGTTGCAGGGCCCAAATGTCGTATTTCTGAACCCAGCCATCCCGGGACATGATGAAAACGTAACGCCCATCCGGGCTGAACTTCGGCCCGCCGTGAACCGCAAAAGGTGTCTCGAACCGGTCCAGAACCTCAAACGTGTCACCATCCAGCACACTGACGTGATGGTCCCCGGTTTCTACCACCAGAGTGATGTTCATCGGATCGCTGGACCACACTGGCGCATCAACCGGGATATAACCGTCATCCAGCGTGCGGCTGTCCATGATATGGGCCTCGCCCCATTCGGGGTCGGTTTCCAGCGGTGATTTTAGCCAGCCTGCCAGCTCTTCAATCTGCAAAGCGTCAAGTTTGTGCGAGAAAGCAGGCATCTGCGTCGCCGCGCGCCCTTCGGCTATCACCGCTGCGATGCGGGGCCCGCGCATGCGCTGGAGCGTCTCGGGGATCAAGGCCGGGCCGACGCCGCCCAGACGGTTTTCACCGTGGCAGGACGCACAATGTTCAGCATAATCCGTTGGCGCGTCTGCCCAGGCTGCACCTGCGGTCAGCACGGAACACATCACCACGAGCTTCATCTTTTCAAAAATACTCCCGCCGGAGGCTCCCTTGGGTGTCTCTGGCACCCATGTCGAAGGCTCAGAGCAGACGGGATTAAAAGAATTGATGCGCCGGATCATGGCTTTTCCCCCGGAATGGCGTAACCCGCAGACGCTCGCCTGCGTCGTCAACACCGATTTCTTCGTTTGTCAGGTAACAGGCCGGATCTTCGGCCCAGGGATCACCGGTCAGTTGCAGGGCCCGGATGCGGGTGTTGCCACCGCAGACATCCTTTAGCTCGCAGGCCCCACATCGACCCCTAAGCGGGCGCGGACGCGTGCGCAGCATGGCCAGCATCGGATCGTCGCTGGTCCAAAGCTCGGAAAACGGATTAGTCTTAACGTTGCCTACTGTGTAATCGGACCAGTAGGTGTCAGGATGGACCCGGCCCAGATTGTCGATATTGGCCACACCCAAACCGCTGGAATTTCCTCCCCAAGCGGCCAGATGCTCGCGGACATGCGCAACCTTGTCAGCGTCGAAATGCGCACGAATCCAGTTCAGAAAGTACCCCGCGTCTGCATCATTGTTGCCGGTCACGATATCCAGCGGGCGACCGCCCGAGGCAGCCTCCCACGCGCGCTCCAACAGCAGATCCATTCCCTTGCGGGTGCGCTGATGCTCAGCATCCTCGCCGCGGTTCTTGTCACCGCGCCCGGCATAAACCAGGTGCGACAGGTAGAACTTGTCGACGCCCTCGTCGTCGCATAGCTGAAGCAGGTCCGGCAGGTGATGCTGCGTGCCTTCGGTCAGGCAAAACCGCAAGCCGACTTTGATGCCGCGCTTCTTGCATTCGCGCACACCGCGCAGGGCGTCGGCAAAAGCCCCTTCAACAC
The DNA here is from genome assembly GCF_017872555.1 of Ruegeria sp. HKCCSA071. Lineage (GTDB taxonomy): Bacteria > Pseudomonadota > Alphaproteobacteria > Rhodobacterales > Rhodobacteraceae > Ruegeria. Next base: position 123,651 of record NZ_JAEDOX010000006.1, on the reverse strand, counting down.
CGCGGAACCAGTCATTCGTGGCCCCGATCCCATCCAACGAGATACCAACGTAGTTGAATCCGACATCGGCAATCATGTCGGCGGTCTCATCATGAATGCGTGTCCCGTTGGTCGACAGCGCCAGCATCGGCACAAGGTCGCGGGCACGTTTGGCAATGTCGAAGAAATCGAACCTGTCCAGTGGTTCCCCACCCGAGAGGATCAGGGCCGGGACGCGAAACTGGCCCAGATCCTCAAGGGTCACCATGGCTTGCTCGTGGCTGAGTTCGCCCGGGAACGCAACATCCGCTGAGACGGTGTAGCAATGGCGGCACTTCAGATTGCAGCGCCGCGTCAGGTTCCAGATCACCACCGGTTTCACAGGGCCGGGGCGGTGTTTACGCACCGGGGTCGGCTTGACCAGCTGGTGTATGTATTCGGTCAGGCGAAACATCGTCTCAGCCTTTCTTTTTCAGGCGCAAACCGGTCTTTTTCAGGATGCGCGTGGAATAGAGGATATCCTTGGCCCGGCAGGCGTCACCCAGAATTGCGGCGATCTCGGCTCGCTTTTCTTCGACTTCATCCCGATCCGATCCATGAACCATGGCAAACAGGTTAAAGGGCCAGTCGGGCAACGCGCGGGGACGTTCATAGCAATGGGTGACAAAGGGTAGGGCACCGATCTGAGTGCCCAATTCGGCGATGCGGTCATCTTCGACATCCCAGACAGTCATGCCGTTCGAGGTCATGCCCAGCTTGTAGTGGTTAGGGGCGGCCGCGATGCGGCGGATTACGCCGCGCGCCTTGAGGGCTGACAGTCTCTCAAGCAAATCGGCTTCCGGCATCCCCAGATCATCAGCAACCTGAGCATATGGGGCGGAAACCAGAGGCAATCCGCCCTGTAGTGCTTGGATAATCTGTCTGTCTGTTTCGTCGATCATGCCGCTACCCGAAAGCCGATGTAGAATTCCTGAAGTTTGGGGAAACAAAGAACCTCGATCCCCGTTTCCCGTTCAATTGCATCGGCCGCGGCCTCGATCCCTTCGGGCGTTTCCGTAGCCAGTACGAACCACATGTTCAGCCGGTGCGTGCGTTCATAATTATGGGCGACCTCGGGATGTGCATTGACTTTGGTCAGGACGGCTTCAAATTCCCCAGCTGGAACGGCCATCGCACAGAGGCAAAAGGCACCGCCTATCGCCGCGGCATCGAAAAACGGCCCAAAACGTGTGATGACACGGGCCTCTGTCATGCGCGTCAGGCGCGCCAGCAGTTCGGCCTCGGACAGGCCAAGTTCTTTGGCGACTGTTGCGTAAGGATGTGAAACCAGTGGCAGATCGTCTTGCATCCGGTTCAGGATCGCACGGTCAGTTTGGTCCAGCATCATGCGGCGACCTCCTTGGTTTGAATCAGCGCGCCGGTCTGCTTGAAGCAGCGGGTTGAGAACAGAACCTTGTTCCGTGCACCCGTCAGTTCTGGCAGGGCCGTCGCACGGGTCAGCACGTCCAAAGCCTCGCTGCGGGATCGCGCGTGGATCATGGAATACAGGCGATATGGCCACACACCGGGCACCGGGTTGCGCTCGTAACACAAGGTCACACCGGGGAAAGCCGCCAAAGCGGGGCCGGCTGTATCGACCTGCTCCGCTGGCAGGTCCCAGACAACCATCGCATTGGCCGACCAGCCAAGCGCCCGGTGACGTACGATGACGCCCAGCCGCGAGATGATACCGGCCGAATGCAACGCGATGACTCGCGCCATCACATCATCAACGTCCCGGTTCAGTGAATGTGCCAAATCTGCATAGGGTTCAGCGACCAGAGACAGTCCCGAACTCAGCGTCTGCAGTAGATACCGATCACCCTCGCGCATCGCAGTTGCATCCACCTGGCGTGCTGTAGGCACGGTTTTGACCCCGCCGATCATGCGGAACCCAAGATCAACGTTGAAAGGGCGCACCAGCCGCAAATCCAGCACCCGCAGCCCGGTGACCCGGCTGATCCGCGCTAGGGTAGCATTCACATGCGCCCGATCCGGGCCGGTTGCAACAAACCAGAGGTTCCAGGCGTCCTCGCGCTGATAATTGTGGTTTACACCCGGTTCGGCGTCGATCAGGGCGGCGACCTCTTCCAGCTGCTCCTCCGGGACGGACACAGCCGCCAGCGTACTGGCCGTCACCGCGCCGGGCGTGATGGTTGCGCCAACCCGCGTGATGCGACCCGTAGTGCGCATTCTTGAAAGGCGGTGGATGACTTCGCTTTCGTCAAGTCCAAGTGCGTTTCCAAGAACCTGAAACGGGCGTTCGGTTACCGGGAAATCGCGCTGAAATTCATCCAGCAAGCGGCGGTCGATCGGGTCTGTAATGTGTTGCATGACTTACAGACCCGTCTTGTGCGCACGCGCGGTAAAAAAGATACCCGAAGGGCTTTCGGCCTCGATCTCGCGCAGTTTTTCGAAACTATGCGTGTCATAAACCATGACCTTGTTCGCATCGCGCACACTGATCCAAACCTCGTGCCCGCGCGGTGTGAATTCCATGTGCAAAACGGCAGGGCCGGGCTTGAATTCGTGGATGATCTGTTTGCTGACGGTATCGATGACCTGAATGGTATCGTTCAGCGGGTGGGCAAAGTTAACCCAGACCTGCCGACCGTCCGGGCGCGCCATGGCAAAGACCGGCTGTCCGTGGGTTTGTGTGCGTCCGGTCTCGGTCAGGGTGGTGGCGTCAATCCACAAAACTTCGTGGTGACCAACGGCGGGCAAGACGAATTCGGACCCTGTCAGCGCCCAACCTTCCAGATGGGGCATCTTGTAGACCGGCATTTCCTCCTGACCACGGCCATAGCCGGGTAGAACGCGGATCGGTTCTGGGTTGTCGGACCACAGATCAAGCGCCGTCAGACCATCCTCTCCAAACAGGCCGGTGATATAGGTGCGGCCATTGGCAGTGATCAGCGCATCGTAGGGGTTCTTGCCGATATCGGGGATTCTGGTGACCTCGGGCGTGCCCTTTGCGAAATCCGCGATCCATGTTTCACCGGTGTCCCACATGGTGAAAACGAAACGGCGGCCCGGCGCGTCGACCAGACCAATCGTTTTGCTGCCGGTGGGAATGTCAGCCACCATCTCCAGCGTTTGCGCATCAAACACGCGCACACCGCCGGGTTCGTAATTCGATACCGCCACAAGCGTACCATCGTCCGAGATGGCGCCGCCAATGGCGTTTCCGGACTGAACAACGCGGTTCACGATCTGACGGGTGACAATGTCAACCTTGGTCAGGCCTCCGTCTCGGCCAAAGACATAGGCAAAACGTTCATCCGGTGAATAGACCAGCGAGGCGTGGGACAGATCGCCCAGTCCTTCTATCCGGGCCAGAGCAGCGCGGTCGGACTGGTCCACCAGCAGGACCGATCCGCTGGCACGTTCGATCACCAGCCCAAGGTCTCCAGTCGCCATTGGCTCGGCTTGGGCCGTGGTCATCATCAATGTCGCCGCAAGGCTGAGGATAAGGTGTTTCATCGTGCCTCCTGTTCCAGCAGGTATCGGGCAATCCATTCGGCCTCTTCTTCACTGATCAGGGGCCGCCACGGGGGCATCGCCGTATCGGGGATGCCGTCAAGGATGACACCGGTCAAAACCTCGGCGTCGTAATGCTTCAGTGTATTCGAGCGCAGATCGGGCCCCAGGCCGCCTTTCAGCGACAGTCCGTGGCACGAGCCGCAGTCCTGATGCACAAGTCTTTTCAGTGCGTTGGGATCAATGACATCGGCAGCAAAGGCGGACGTTGCAGCCAGAACCGCAGTTGTCAGAAAAGTTCGGGCAACCCACCCCGCACGGCCGGGCACATTTCCGTTCGGCGCGGGACACGGCACACGATTTCTGCACCCCAGCTTAGCCATGGGCCCGTTCCAGAATGTCCGCCATGGGCTGTTCGGCGTAAAGTGAGACAACTTTGCCGATGAAGAAAAGCGTTGGCGCCTTCAGCCCGGAGGTGCGCACGTCGTTGGCCAATTGGTCCAGCCGTGACACCAGCCGGCGTTCATCAGGTGTCGTCGCATTTCCGATGGCCAGAACCGGTGTTGATCCTGGTAGGTTTTCGGTCATCAAACCCATGGCGATCTGGCCGATATTGGCCACACCCATGTAAACCACCAGTGTCGTGTCCGGGTCGGCCAGGCGTTTCCAGTCCAGGTCCAGCACTTTGTCTGCCTGCCGGTGTCCGGTGACATATTGAACCGAGGTCGCCAGCCCGCGATGGGTCAGCGGCACGCCGGTCGAACAGGACGCGCCCTGCGCCGCGGTGATCCCCGGTGCGTATTCTACCGCCACGCCATGGGCCATCAGATAAGCGGCTTCTTCCGAGCCGCGGCCAAAGATCAACGGATCGCCACCTTTCAGACGGGCGACCGTGTGACCTGCCCTGGCCTCTTCCAGAAGGATTTCGTTGATCCGGTCCTGTGGGACAGTATGGCATTTGGGCGCTTTCCCGACAGGGATCAGCCGCGCGCCTTCGGCGTGTAGATTCAGGATGTCGGCAGACACTAGCCTGTCATAGACAACTACATCCGCTTCCTGCAGCATTCGCAGGGCACGCAGCGTCATCAGTTCGGGGTCGCCGGGGCCTGCACCAATCAGAAAAACCTTACCGCTCATGTTCAAACTCGCTGGGTCTGAATGTCTTCGAAACCCGGGTATTCCTGCGCGAATCCAAAGCTTTTGCGGGACGTTGCTGGGTAGGCCGGGCGTGTCATGAAGGCAGATTGGCGCAATCGAAAACCAACCTCCTTGACATAAGTTAAGGAGCGCGGGATTTGCGCCCGCGCCCCTTAATTCAGCCTGTAAGTACACCCAAAATCAGGGCTCGACAGTGATCATCCCGATCATGTTCTGTGTCTCCCAATGGGGCCCGCAGAGATAATCCTGAGGGCCCGGTGTCAGGAAGGTCATTTCAACCGTTTCTTCCGGGAACAGCCGGTCGCTTTCGGGTTCGCTGCCATCTTTCAGCAACACACTGTGGCTGGTGCGCTTGTCGACATTCACCCATCGGACAGTTGTACCTGCCTTTACGGTCAGCTCGAACGGGCAGAATTTGTAGTTGTACATCAAAACCACCTTGGCGTCCTCGACCGAGGCCGAGGGGTGGCCGAACAGCTCGACATAACGCTCTTCGGCTTCAGCACAGATTTCGGCGGTTTCATCTGACCAGGCTGGCGCGGCAAGAAGCAGCAGCGCGGGAAGAAGGCGGTGGGGTTTCATGGTCCATGTCTCCTTTCCAAAGTGATTGGGGCCGAGAGAACCGGCCCCAAACTGTTATTGCTTGACCACGTTGATAAATGCGCTGTCGTCGTCCAGCGCCAGGCTGGTATCCAGCGTTACGTGGTGGAAACGAGCGGCGGCAAAGTCATCATGGATTGCAAAACCGACCGTATAGGTTTGACCGGCCTCCAGAGGGACATCGCCGGGTGCACCTGAGTTCAGTGGACGTGTGAAGACGACCGTCCACATGCTACCTGACAGGTTTGCCGAGGCTGCAATCTCACCATCATTGACCACCCGCTGTTCCAGCAGATAACCATTTGTGGCGCTGCCGTCCGCGTAGACACGCATCAGGTCAAGATAGGTGCCATCAGCCAGATACTGCTCGATTTGTTCAGCGGCCTGCAGCTTGTCCCAACCGCCCAAAGCCTTGCCACCCCTGCCTTTGATCTCGATCTCGGTGCGGCTTTCGCTGATGTATTTGGTCACGGTGTCCTGAGCGGTCAGGCGACCGGAAACATCCCCTTTCGCAGCAATTGTATCCGCCTCAGGCGCAAAGGGCATATAGGTGTTGTCGGCGTGGCACGACGCCCAGCACCCGACCTGATCGCCCAACTCGATGCCGGTTCCGGTGATCATCATAGCGACCTTGATCTGGTTTTCGGGATCCATTTTGCCGCCATCGGCAAACGGAGCAGGGTTATGCCCCGCATCCGGCCATTGCAGGCGGATGTACAGGTTTTCGTCATCATGCGCCGCCTGAACGGTTGCGTCGATCACACCGCGTTTGCCGGGGATAGGAGTGGGCTCCAGCTCGCCACCGGCAACGATCTTGTTACCAATCGCATCCAGTTCTTTGGCATGACAGGTCGAACATTGATCACCACCTTTGGTCAGCGGACGGGCCCCGCCATGGGTTTTTCCGTTCTGCACCCATTCAAATGACGCCTGGCCTGGGTAGAACAGTTTCAGGTCCGCACTGGCCACCGCATTCCAGTCGATGTTGGCACCAACATCGCCGCTTTCACTGCTGGCAGGTGTTGCAGACCCATCGGTTGCAGCCGTTGCCCGCTCTTCCGCGACGGCCGCGTCAACTGCTGCCGCAATCTGGGCCTGAACGGCCTCCTGCTGGGCTTTCTTTGCAGCTTTTTCGGCCTCGGCGTCGGCAGCTTCCTTGGCTTCGATCCGCTCAAGGCTGGCAAGGTATTCTGGCGGAACTGGCCGGATGAAGGCCGGGTTTGGTGCTTCAAGCTCTTCCAGATACTCGTCGGTTGCGCGGTCTCGGATGTTCGAGTGGGCTATGCCCTTGTGGCAGTCGATACAAGTCTGACCGGTTTCCATTGCGTTCAGGTGCTGCTGACGCGCACGGGGACGCTGGAATTCGGGCATCATCGATTCAAAGTCATGGCAGTTTCGACACTCGCGCGAGTCCGTTGCTTTCATCCGCTCCCACTCATTCATGGCAAGATGAATGCGCTTGGCTTCGAATTTCTCGCGGGTGTTGATGGTACCGACCACCTTTCCATAAAGCTCTTTCGAGGCCTTTATTTTGCGGATGATCTTGTGGGTCCAGTCCTTGGGTACGTGACAGTCCGAGCAGACCGCACCAACGCCCGAACGGTTCACGTCGTGGATCGTGCCCTGGTATTCCGCATAAACAAAATCCCGCATCTCGTGGCACGAGACACAGAATTCCTTGGTATTTGTGGCTTCCATGGCGGTGTTGAACCCACCCCAGAAGATGATGCCGGCGGCAAAGGCCGCAGCAATGCCGGCCACGGGCATTCCCCACAGGAAATACCGGCGCCAGATCGGTTTTTTCTTATCCGGTTCGGAAGTCATATCCGGGCTCCGTTTTGGCTGTCTTATCTGGCCTTTGGTGGCAGGCCGGTGAGTTTGGCGGATCTGTCAAACGAGGAAAGGGCGGGCGAGGGGCCCGCCCTTTCCGGTTTAGGTTGCGAACCCGTCAGGTGACGTGGTTCGACCGGTTGTGGACATTGAATTTGCCGGTCGGGGCGTAAAGCCCGTCAATCCGACCGATCTCTTCCAATGTCTTGGCGTCGAAGATCACGATCTGGCCATTGGGTTCTTTCGAATCCGACAGGTTCCACTTGGAAACCCAAACCTCGGTGCCATCGGCGTTGAATTCGAAGTGAACAGCGGCGCTGCCTTCGTCTTCGGTGATCTGAATGGTTTTCACGATCTCACCGGTCTCTTTCGAGATGACCTGAACCGATTGCTGAATTTCCGGCTCGGGGTGTTTGGTCTGGTCAGCCCAGATGTAGTCCGATTTCGGATGGGTACGGACAAACAGGCCGGGGCCGTCGGTTTCCACCTCGTAACAGGTTTTCCAGGCCTGATCCGGGTGACCTTCTGGGTCGTTGCCCCAGACTGTCACGGTGCCGACGCCCAGGTGGGTTGTACCCGCCACAGGTCCGCAGTTCGGGTCAATCCAGTTGGCGCCCGGACCGGGGTGCGGCAGGGCAGCGGTGTCGATCATCGCCTCAAGCTTGTGCGTTTCGGTATCGACAACGACCATCTTGTTCGATGCGTTTGCCGCGATCTGGAAGTACCGGCCTGTCGGGTCGAAGAACCCGTCATGCAGGAACTTGGCGCTGTCGATCTTGTCGATCCGCAAATTGTCGAGGTCGGTGTAGTCAACCTGCCAGAGCTGACCCAGCTCTTTCACGGCAACAATCCATGTGGGTTCATTCGGTGTGGTGTAGATGGCGGCCACACGGCTTTCTTCCACATATTCACCGTCCACGTTGGTTCCGCGCGTCGAAACGACTTTCAGCGGTTCCATGGTCTGCGCGTCAACGATTGCGAAATGCGGCGGCCAGTATCCCCCACCGATGACGTATTTACCGTCACCCGACACGGCAACATCTCGCGCGTCATAGGCAATCTTGACTTCTGAAACCAGCATCTTGTCCGGCGTTTGCCAGAGGTCGATCTTGGTCATCTTGCCGTCACGGCCCATTGTGTACCAGAAACGTCCGGGCGTTTCGGGTTCGGTGATGTTGTGATGCTCTGAAGCTTTCAGGACGTGCACGGCGTAGCCAGTCGGAATATGCGTCAGCACTTCTTTCGTGTCACCGTCGATGACGGCAACCTTGCCCACATCGCGTTCGATGACGACAAAGAAGTTTTCCCAGTTGCGGCCGTGCAGCGGCTCGGTCGGATAATCCGCTTCTTCGACATAAACCTTGCGGGTTGCCTTCATCTGTTCCAGCGACATTTCAGGCGGCTTTGGGGCCTCCATCATGATGTAGGTCGCCATATCCTTGATTTCCTGCTCGGACATGATGTCCGAGAAGTTGTTCATCCCGCCTTCAGTTCCCCAGGCGATGATTTTCTCAAGGCGTTCCTGACCCAGTTTCAGGGTGCCGCCTTCGGTTACGGTGCCGTCAGCTGCGGTCTTTTTCCAATGCGGTTCCAGGTTTTTACCGGTTGCGCCTTTGCGCAAAACCCCGTGGCAGCCTGCACATTGTTCAAAGTACAGTTGTTTCGAAGCTTCAAAGGCTTCGTCGCTAAGCGTTGGCTCGTCGGCAAAAGCTGGAGCAGCGACGCTGCCCAACAACATTGCCAATCCGACCCCAAAAGCGCGGCCGGTCTTGTTGTAGCTGATTCCAAGTGACATGATCACTCTCCATTTGCGTGGTGAGGCAATGCAGAGACTGATCCATCACGGGATTGTCATCCTTGACCAAAGTCAACGGGCGCGGCGCTAACTTCGTTCTTTGGACAAAAACCAGGTTCAGATTTCACCAATAAAACCTGTTTTTTTCACACATGTTTTTGGCGTCTTGATTTCGGTTAAGTGCCCCAATCCCGTCGGACGGTACTGCTTATTGAATGACGAGATGGGCCATGGAGAGCAGGCATGTCATCTGCAATATCGCGCATTTTCAGCGAAGGGTTTCGGATATTTTTCCTTTCCGCCGGTCTTTATGGTGTGTTTGCCGGTGTCGCCTGGGGTATTTGGCTGGCCTCATTGGATGGGCTTTTACCTTATGACGAGCAAAGTTATGGAATGCCCCCGGTCATGTGGCATGCCCATGAGATGATTTTTGGCTATGCAACGGCGGCACTGGGTGGGTTCTTTCTGACTGCAGTTCCGAACTGGACCGGGACGCCCGAAGTGCGGGCGCGATTTGTCACGGTCGTAGCGCTGATCTGGATGGCGGGGCGGCTGGCTGTGTGGTTATCAGGGTCGCTCTCTCCGACTACCGTCGCAATTATCGATCTGAGCTTTGTTCCAATTCTTGTCCTGAAAATTGCCAGCCAGCTGATACGCAGGCCCAAGCCACAGAACATGGTATTTCTGTATCTCCTGAGTTTGGTATGGGTGGCCAACCTGATGGTTCATCTGGAATGGATTGGTATCACCACAGACACGTTGAATACCGGGGTGCGCGCAGGGCTGCTGACCTTGTGTTCTATGATAGCGATACTGGGGGGACGGATCACACCAGCCTTTACGCGCAATGCAATGAAACGCGACGGTGTACCCGAAGCCCTGTGGCCGGTTTCAAATGCGGCGCTGGAAAAGGCCGTGATGGCGCTCGCCCTTGTGCTGCCGTTGTTGGTGCTGACCTTGGGCAGTGTTTCGTTGGCGGGTATCTGCGCGCTGCTGCTGGGCGGCGCCCAGCTGATGCGCATGGCACGGTGGAGAGCGGGTTGGGCGCTGCGGCAGCCGATCCTGATTGCTCTGCACTTAGGCTTGATGATGCTGGCCCTCGGGTTGTTGCTGTGGGGGTCTGCCGTCATCGGATATGGTAATGAGATCGGCGCGCTGCACATTTTGGGGATTGGGTGCGTTGGTGGCATGACCCTTGCCGTCATGAGCCGCGCTGCCCTTGGCCACAGTGGCCGCCCCCTTGTTGCACCGTCGCCCATGGCGGTCGGATACGGGCTTATGGCGGCAGCGGCTTTGGTTCGCTGGCTGGGGTCCGGGCTGGCAGGTGGATATATGACGGCCATGCTGACGGCTGACGGGTTATGGATTGCCGCAATCGGGTTGTATCTGTTTTCCATGTGGCCAGCGCTGACGGGTCCGCGCGCAGCAAAGCACGGCTGACACGGAACCTTAAGCGCGGATTGCAGTTCAGAATATCAAGGGGCGTTCGTTCTTTACGTGGCGGGACACGAGCGCATGAGCGCGTCTTCCGTTTTCAGGTATGTGCCGCGCAGACTGAGGAACGTGCCAAGGGGTCTCTAGTTCCGGAAACAGGTCGAAGATTTCTGCCCTTGCTTCTGGGGGAACGCTGGACAGAGCCTGTGCGCCGACAAAAAGGCTTTCTGACGGGGCACCTTCTGCGAAGACGATTTCGTGGCGGTCGAACAATAGATGGTAATACGTGACTGACAGGGTGTCTTTTGCAACGCTGATACCAGGGCTGGCGGTAAGAATGCGCGCGGGGACCAGGATTTCCTCTGCGTCAAACATTCTGACGGCGATCCGGGATCGAACCAACATACGGTGCTGTGGCGAAACAAGCAGGTCGCGTTTTGGCAAGTCACACCCCAAGGCCCCGGCCTTGATGAGGATTGGAAGCAGCTTGGGTTTTTTCACCAGCTCCTCATGCGATAGGTTTCGCGTTCCGATCCAACGTATGTGTTGCGGTCCGTTGTCGGCAGTCACGACCATGTCACCCACCTTCAGATCCTCGATGGGCATCGGACCTTCTGGCGTCATGATAAGTGTTCCGGCAGTAAAGCACGGCACGTCAATGATGGCAGCCGGGTCAGTTGTGTCGGGCGCATTGGTCGGCGTGACGTTCACGATGTTCATCGAGTAGGTCGTACCGGGCACAAGAGGTTCAGAGGTAATATAGCCGCCCAATACGCCGTCAACTTCGACGCGATATACAGTAAATGTGCCCCCGCCTGGTTTGGACAGAACGTAGGATTCTTCCAGGTATATTGGGCCGCTTAGAAAGGTGGTCGAACCATCGAGGGTGGTGATAGTACCGGTCTGCGTCAGGTCATCACCGTCTTCGTTGTCAAAGCGGTCACCGTTGAAAACATCCCCTGTATCGGGGATAGGTGGTCCGCCGCCGTTTTGAATAAAACCACCGGCTGCGTCAGTCACGCTGAACAAACGACGATCCGTGTCGGGATCAAAATTGACATCCAACGTAACCGTGTCCGGCCCAATCGTATTCACCGTGATGACACCGGGTGTATAACCGATATAGGAATAGTTCGCCATTTTTGCCCATCAATCTTTGCAGCGGAATTTTCACCTTTTCTCAGGTGGTTGATTACGTCCGGTATATCAAGAAGTCGACGCGAAAGTGTTCACAATTGCCTCAGATTTCAAGGCGACCCTAAGGTCATTTCGTTATTCTCGCTGTTTGCGGATCTCTGATCTCGTTCCTGAGGATACTTTAGAAGTCTTGACTTTCGTTAAGGCAGCCCTGTGACCCGCACGTCATGTTGCCTGCACTAGCTAATCTGCGCAAAGGAGAGCGCGATGCGAGAAGTCATGACAAAGAGCATGGCTCGCAACATATTCTATGGCGGGTCACTGTTCTTCATCCTCATCTTTCTGGCTCTATCAGCCCATTCACATCTGTATATCGTCAATTCCGAAAATGCCGCGAAGCTCGACGAAAGTGTGGTTCGGGGCAAACATGTTTGGGAAAAACACGCCTGTATCAACTGCCACACGATCCTTGGCGAAGGGGCGTACTTTGCCCCTGAGGTCGGCAATGTGATGACACGTTGGGGCGTGTTGGACGACCCGGAATCGGCCTTTGAATCCCTCAAGGGCTGGATGGAGGCACAACCCACCGGCATTCCCGGTCGTCGGCAGATGCCGCAATTCAACCTCAGCGATGAAGAGATCCGGGATCTGAGCAACTTCCTGATCTGGACGGACAATATCGACGCTCAGGACTGGCCGCCCAACGAGGCTGGCTGAGAAGGGGAATGGAGCAATGAAATACGAATCCCAAAAAATCGCCTATGCCTACTTTGCGGTAGCCATGGCGTTGTTCGCGATCCAGGTGATCGGCGGCCTGCTGGCCGGTCTGATCTATGTGTCGCCTAACTTCCTGAGCGAGCTTCTGCCGTTCAATATCGTGCGGATGCTGCACACCAACTCGTTGATCGTCTGGCTGATACTGGGCTTTTTCGGGGCGGCCTATTTCCTGATCCCGGAAGAGGCCGAGCGTGAAATCCACTCGCCCAAGCTGGCCTATTTGCAGCTGATCATTCTTGTGGTCGGTACGTTGGGCGTGGTTTTGACCTATGTCTTCAACCTGTTCGAAGGAAACTGGCTGCTGGGCAAAGAGGGGCGCGAGTTCCTTGAGCAACCCAAATGGGTCAAGGCCGGTATCGTCGTTGCCGCGCTGATCTTCCTTTACAACGTGTCGATGACCGTTCTGAAGGGCAAGAAGACTGCCATCACCAACATCCTGTTGTTGGGTCTGTGGGGTTTGGCGCTGCTGTTCCTGTTCGCCTTCTACAACCCGGGCAACCTGTCTCTGGACAAGCAATACTGGTGGTATGTTGTCCACCTGTGGGTCGAAGGTGTGTGGGAACTGATCATGGCGTCGATCCTGGCCTACCTGATGCTCAAGCTGACCGGTGTGGACCGTGAGGTGGTCGAAAAATGGCTATACGTCATCGTCGCCGCCGCGCTGTTCTCGGGCATTCTTGGAACAGGTCACCACTACTATTGGATCGGTACCCCCGGTTACTGGCAGTGGATCGGTTCGATCTTCTCAAGCCTCGAGGTGATCCCGTTCTTCGCGATGATGGCCTTTGCCTTCGTCATGGTCTGGAAGGGCCGTCGTGACCACCCCAACAAGGCCGCTCTGCTGTGGTCGCTGGGTTGTGCAACGCTTGCCTTCTTTGGTGCCGGTGTCTGGGGCTTCCTGCATACGCTGCACGGGGTGAACTATTATACACACGGTACGCAAATCACTGCGGCCCACGGTCACCTGGCCTTCTACGGTGCTTATGTTTGCCTCAACCTGGCGATCTTCAGCTACGCGATGCCGATCCTGAAGAACCGTGATCCTTACAATCAGGTGCTGAACATGGGCTCGTTCTGGCTGATGACCAGCGGTATGGTCTTTATGACCTTCGTGCTGACCTTCGGCGGAACCGTACAGACACACATGCAGCGCGTGGTCGGAGACTACTTCATGGACGTGCAGGACCAGATCGCAATCTTCTACTGGATGCGTCTGGGTTCCGGTATCGTCGTAGTCCTTGGTGCGCTGCTGTTCATCTACTCGATCTGGGTTCCCCGGAAAGAAGTCATTGAACCCGGCGCAGCTGAAACCCCTGCGGAGTGATGGATATGGACGGCTCCATGAAACTGAATGAGGGGGCGGCAAACGCCCCCTTCTACCTGCCCCAAGGCGACGAATGCGATGTATTTACCGCAGCGTATAACAACGATTTGCCAGTTCTTCTGAAAGGTCCGACGGGCTGCGGCAAAACCCGCTTTGTCGCCCACATGGCCGCAAAACTTGGCCGCCCGCTTTATACAGTAGCCTGCCATGACGATCTGGCCGCCGCCGACCTGATTGGGCGCTATCTGCTGAAAGGTGGGGAAACCGTCTGGGTTGATGGCCCCCTGACCCGCGCGGTGCGCGAAGGTGCGATCTGCTATCTCGACGAGGTGGTCGAGGCGCGCAAGGACGTGACCGTGGTGCTGCACCCGCTGACCGACGACCGGCGCATCCTGCCGATCGACCGCACCGGAGAAGAGCTGGAGGCCGCGCCCGGTTTCATGCTGGTGGCGTCCTACAACCCCGGCTATCAGAATATCCTGAAAACCCTCAAACCCTCGACCCGGCAACGGTTCATCTCGCTGGAGTTCGACTTTCCCTCGCCTCAGAAGGAAGCCGAAGTGGTCGCGCAGGAAAGCGGCCTGCCGCTGGAACGCTGCAAGCCGCTGGTGCGGCTGGCAGGTAAGCTGCGCGGGCTCAAGGGTCAGGATCTTGAGGAAGGCGTTTCCACCCGACTGGTTGTTTATGCCGCAACACTGATCGCACAGGGCATGTCCACCGACCGCGCCATCCTTGCCGCCATGATCGAACCTCTGACGGATGACGAGGATATCAAACGCGGGCTCCTCGATCTTGTTACGGCTGTCTTTGGGTGAGGCCGGCCGATGGTCAAGATCGATTTTGAGCCATGGGAACCCGAAGAAACGATCGGGAAACTGTGGCACTCCCTTGCCAGCCGCCTCGATGCACCACAGGTGCACGATGGAGCCGCGGTCGACCTTTCTGAGGTCGCGGGGCGGCTGGCCGTCCTCTTTCGAGGGCTGGGCGGTGGTCCGGGCGTAGAATTGCGCCCGGTCTCGCCCGAGGTTTCACACCACCGTCTGGGTTGGCGTCGTCGTCTGGCAACAGAGGCAGAACTGATGCCACGCGCCTCGTTTGACGGTGAAGTTCTGCGCCTACCGGACCGGCTGGCGGTTTTTCCTGCCCGCGAAGCCAACGGCGCGCTGTATGTCTGGCTGGCCGCCGCGGCTGCCCATGCCGGAACGCGAATTGATGAAGACGACCCGCTGCGCGCCGACCTGCGATCGCTGATTGCCGCACAGGGCATGGTTGATGCGACCCTGGACGACGCCCCCGGCCTGCGCCCACTTTATACCGAACTTTGCAAGGGAGTGTTGCATCAGCGCGATATTCCCAATCTGCCACCGGTTGAGGACGCAGTCGAAGAGCTGATCCGCCATAAGTTGGGCGACTCTCAACAGCTGTCGGTGAAAGCCGAGCAGCTTCTGACACTGGACGATAACCTGATCGCCCCCCGCGGCTATCAGCCTATGCGCCCGGTTCCCTTGTGGCCCGAACTGCGCGCGGTTGGCTTTTCCGAACATAACGAGGTGGAAAACCCCGATACCGAAGGCCCGCCAGAGGAATCCGGCGAAAAGACGCACCGTGCCCGGCGCCGTAGATCGGATCAGGCCGAGCGCAGCGACAGTTTCATTCTGCATAAGTTCGAAGCCATCCTCAGCTGGGCCGAGTTCCTGAACATCAACCGCCGCATCGACGATGACGATCCCGACAACGCCAAGAAAGCGGCCGATGATCAGGAAGAGATTGGCCTGGGTCAGATATCAAAGGCCCCCCCAACGCGGCTGAAGCTGCACCTTGATCTGGCACCCGAGGATGTGAACCGCGAGCGTCTGTCCGGCCGCATCCTCTATCCCGAATGGGACGTGCGATCGGGTCGGTATCTGCCAGATCACGTCAACGTCCTGCTGTCGGATGCGGATATCCGCGACGACGCTGCCGCCTTCGGCAAGGACCCTGCCACCGCCCGCCGCATCCGCGCGGTCAAACGCCAGTTCGAGGCGCTGCGCCCCGGTCGTGTGATGACACGCGGCCATCTGGACGGTGACCAGCTGGATATCGAAGCCGCCGTGCGTGCCGAAACCGACCGCATGGCCAGCGGCGAAAGCAACGACCGCATTTGGCAACAATCCCGTCCCGAGGCGCGCGACCTGGCAGTCTCGATCCTGCTGGATGTCAGCCGTTCCACCGAAAGTGCCGTAACCGGCCGCGCCGTGATCGACATTGAACGTGAAGCTCTGGCCGCTTTGGCCTGGGGCCTGAATGCCTGCGGTGACGATTTCGCCATTCATGCCTTCAGTTCGCTGAAACGCCAGCGCGTCTATATCCAGCGATGCAAACGGTTTGATGAGCCGATGGGTGCCAAAGTTGAACAACGTATCGCGTCGCTGCGACCAGGCCATTACACGCGGCTTGGGGCCGCGATCCGTCACTGTTCAAAGGATTTGGCAAGTCAATCCCGCAAGCGCCGCCTGTTGCTGGTGATCACCGATGGCAAACCCAATGATCTTGACCATTACGAAGGGCGCCACGGGATAGAAGACACCTGCATGGCCGTGCGCGAAGCTCGCCGCGCCGGGCAATCGGTTTTTGGCGTCACCATCGACAAAACCGGCAAAAGCTGGTTCCCCCGCATGTTCGGACAGGGCGGTTTCGCTGTTATCCCAGACCCGCACCGCCTGACCATGGCCCTACCGCAGATCTACCGCCAACTGGTCGGAGCATGAGCGAAACCTCTTTCATCGACGAGCTGCCGGGCGAATTGCTGATGTGGGTTCTGATTATCAGTGAGTTGCTGGTTTTTGGTGCCGGGCTGATCGCGTTCATGGGTGTTCGCCTGACCGACCCCGCAGGCTTTGCCGAGGCGCAATCGCATCTTTATCGAACAGGTGCAGCCTTTAACACCGCAATACTGGTCACATCTGGATATCTGGCCGCGCAGGCCCTGAACTGGCGCCGCGCAGCATTCCGGTTCAAGGCCAGGCTTGCCCTGACAGGCGCGGCCGTACTTGGAATCGCATTCCTGGTTATCAAAAGCGTGGAATATGCTGGAAAGGCGGGGCAGGGCATTTCCTATGAAACCCACCCGTTCTTCATGTTCTACTACCTGCTGACGGGGTTTCACGCGGCGCATGTTCTGGCCGGGGTGGGTATCCTGCTGCTTGTCGCGTGGCGCGATGATCCTCGTAACATCGAAGCGGGCGCACAGTTTTGGCACATGGTCGATCTGGTTTGGATCCTGCTGTTTCCTGTGATTTATCTTCTGGGATAAACAAGATGCCGGCAATTTCATCTTTTGCTAAATACTCCCGCCGGAGGCGTCCGAACTCACTCACCAGCGCGTGGATGGTGCTTTTGGCGCTCAGTCTGGCCTCAACGCTTTTGACCCTGATGAAAACGCCTGACGTACTCATTGCAGGCGGTATCCTGCTCCTTGCACTGATCAAAGCCCGTGTGATTCTGGCCCGATATCTGGACCTGACTGAAAGCCCGGGCTGGCTGCGTGGCTTCACCATGGTTCTCACGGGGTTCTCTGTGGTGATCTTCGCACTGTACCTGATCTGAAAAAAGCCGCCCCCAAAAGGGGCGGCAGGTTTCCAAGCAAAGGGACGCTTAGGTTACTGTGCGGCCATTGGCATCCGCGCGATCTGACAGCGCTGCCACAGCGCCGACAGGGCGCCCACCAGATGATCGATATCCTCATCCGTATGAACGGGTGACGGCGTGATCCGCAGGCGCTCGGTTCCTTTTGGAACTGTTGGGTAGTTGATCGGCTGAATGTAGATGCCAAACTCCTCAAGCAGGGTGTCCGAAATGAATTTACACTTCACCGGGTCGCCAACCATCACCGGGATGATATGGCTGGGGTTGGGTAAATGCGGAATGCCCTCGGCATCCAAACGGGCGCGCACCTGCGCCACGCGGGTCTTTTGCAAGTCACGCTCTGCACTTGAATGTTTCAAATGCCGGATCGATGCGGCGGCGCCGGCTGCGATCGATGGGGGTAGGGCAGTGGTGAAGATGAAACCACTGGCAAAGCTGCGGACAAAATCACACAGCGCGGCTGAGGCCGCGATATAACCACCAACCACGCCGAACGCTTTGCCCAATGTACCTTCGATGACCGTCAGGCGATCCATCAATCCATCGCGTTCAGCAATCCCGCCACCGCGCGGGCCGTAAAGGCCGACGGCATGAACCTCGTCCAGATAGGTCATCGCGCCGTATTTGTCGGCCAGTTCGCAGATTTCCTTGATGGGAGCGATGTCGCCATCCATAGAGTAAACCGATTCAAATGCGATCATCTTGGGTGCGTCGGGATCCGCTGCGGCCAGTTTGGCGTCCAAATCCGCCAGGTCGTTATGTTTCCAGATCACCTTCTGGGCACGCGAATGCCGGATACCTTCGATCATCGAGGCGTGGTTGAGCGCGTCAGAAAACACGATCAGCCCGGGAATTCGCGCTGCCAATGTCCCCAAAGCAGCCCAGTTCGACACATATCCCGAGGTGAACAGCAACGCGGCTTCTTTCCCATGCAGATCGGCCAGCTCAGCCTCAAGCAGAACGTGATCATGCGTGGTGCCCGAGATATTGCGTGTACCGCCAGCGCCTGCGCCGCAGCGATCCAGTGCGTCGTGCATGGCAGAGATCACCGAAGGGTGCTGCCCCATGCCCAGATAATCATTCGAGCACCAGATCCGCACATCCCGCTGGACCGGTCCGTCAGTTTGACGCGCGTTCGGAAACGCACCGCGACGGCGTTGCAAGTCGATGAATATCCGGTAGTTGCCTTCGTCTTTCAAAGTGTCGAGGCTCTGGCTGAAAAATTGCTCGAAGTCCATCTGGCGTGCTCCCCGGATAATTGAAATCTTGTTGAACCTATGCCAGTGGCGCGCGCCCTTACATGACAATAGTCAAGTTGGAGATCGAGAAAAGGGTGGCACCCCCGCGCTGGCTTTGGCATAGCATGTCACGGGGTTGATCATCCGGGGATGTTCCCGGAACGGACGAATAAGGGGCTGCCTTCTTGTCACACGAGGCACAAAAGATAGTTGCGCGGCAGTCACTGCTCTTGCGAAGCCTGCCAGAGCAACATGTCGATACTCTGCTGCGTCAGGCCGTCTGGCGGCAATATGATCGGGGCGAGACGATCTTTCTGCAAGAGGAAGAGGCCAAGGCCGTACATGTTGTACTGGCTGGTTGGGTCAAGTTGTTCCGCATATCCCCGACCGGTGCCGAAGCCGTGGTGAGCGTTTTCACGCGCGGTGAAAGCTTTGGCGAAGCCGTTGCACTGCGCAATGTGCCCTATCCGGTGTCGGCCGAGGCGGTATCACCCTGTGAGATCATGCACATTCCAAGTCCGGTGCTGCTATCGCTGATGAAGCAGGACCCGGAAATTTGCGTATCAATCCTGGCGGCCACATTCACGCATCTGCATTCCCTGGTGGCGCAGCTCGAACAGCTCAAGGCCCAGACCGGTGCGCAGCGCGTCGCGGAATTCCTGCTGAATCTGTGTGATAGCGATGCCGGCCAGTGCGAAGTTGAATTGCCGTATGACAAGATGCTGATCGCCGGGCGTCTGGGGATGAAACCCGAAAGCCTGAGCCGCGCGTTTTCGAGGTTGAAACCAGTCGGGGTGAGGATCAACCGAAACCACGCGGAAATTGCAGACATGGATGTATTGCGGAATTACGCGGAAAGCGACCCGAGCGAGAAATAGAGCCACCTGGCTATTTCTCGGGGCAGAGAACAGGCCAAGTCCGATCCGCGATCTTTCTCACAATCACCTTCGTTACTATTCTTACCGGATATGCCCTTTCCGGTGCGATGCTGAGTGGGTGAGTTGATGGACCGCAGATATGACGATTGAACAGAAATTGGCCGGTTTCCCCCGCGCGAGACTGATGACAACTGCTACGCCGGTCGAACGGCTTGATCGTCTGTCCGACCAGCTTGGTCTGGATCTGTGGATCAAACGGGATGATCTGACAGGGTTGAGCTTTGGCGGCAACAAGACCCGACAGCTTGAATTCTATATGGGTGAAGCACAGAAACAGGGGGCAGATACCATTCTGATCACCGGCGCTGTGCAGTCCAATTTCGTACGCACGGCTGCCATGGCTGCATCGAAGCTTGGGATGGACGCCGTGCTTCAACTGGAAGAGCGCGTACCGGATATGGGAGAACAATATTATTCCTCGGGAAATGTTCTTCTGGCCCGGCTTCTGGGTGCCGAGCACATGCACTACCACACCGGAGAAGACGAGGCCGGGGCCGACAATGCCCTTCACGTTCGGGCAGATCAGCTGATCGCTGAGGGCGGAAGGCCATATGTAATTCACTTGGGCATCGATCATCCGCCCTTGGGGGCGTTAGGCTATGTGGCCGGGGCCGCCGAACTACTGGATCAGATCGCCGATTTCGACGTGGCGGTGGTGCCATCCGGCAGCGGTTCGACCCATGGCGGGTTTCTGGCCGGGCTGCGTCTGGCTGGCAACACGGCGCCTGCTATTGGCATCTGCGTTCGCCGCGACCGCCACCAGCAACATGCGCGGTTGCAAAAGATATTGGAACGGTTGTCCGGTATGATGATGTTTGACCCGGCTCTGGTCATGAAAGACATCCTCACATGGGACGGCGCATTACCCCCTGGATACGGGCGGATAAGCCCGTCCACACGGAAGGCGCTTGCACTGATGGCGCGCGCCGAGGGTATTTTTCTGGATCCGGTCTACTCGGCCAAAACCTTTGCAGGTTTGTTGGAATTACGTGAAAACGGCACCATTCAACAGGGCCAGAAAGTTGTGCTGTTGCATACGGGTGGGCAACCGGCGCTGTTCGCTTATCAGGAAGAACTGATCCCGGTCTGAGAGCCATCCGAGAAGCCACTGTAGTAGAAGTCGCGCTTAGCTCGCCATCCCGTCGTTTCGAAGCACCACGCGGTGACACGTGACCTATGTCAATGACAGCACCGCGGACGTCGTGTCGGTTGAGCGAGCCTAGCCCACCTTAGAATAGGTGGAGACATGTTCGCAGAGTTGGAGGCTGGATATGGCTGATGGATGCGGCTGTGATCGACACGCGCATATGTATCTGAGCGTGGATGAGGCCCTGTGCCGGGGCCGGTCCGCTGCTGATCCGATCACAGAAACGGAAACGCTGCCTTTGGCCGCAGCAATAGGGCGAATTCTGGCCTGCGACTGTTTCAGCAAGGTCGATATGCCCGCTTTCGACAATTCGGCAATGGATGGCTATGCGGTTCGAACCGCCGATCTTGGCGATGCCGCCCTGTTCCAGATGGCTGTTGCGGGTCGCATCGCGGCGGGGGACAGCGGATCTCATGCTGCACCTGTGGGTAGCGCGCTGAGGATTTTTACCGGAGCGCCCGTTCCCTCTGATTACGACGCCATCGTCATGCAGGAAGATTGTGATGTTGTGGAGGGACAAATTCGCTTCAGCCGCCGTCCAAAGCCCGGGCAACATATCCGGCGTGCCGGTGAAGACCTTCATGCCGGAGCGCCGATCCTGCGGCGCGGCTGCGAGATTGGCCCGCGCGAGGTGGCAGCCCTTGCATCCGCCGGGTATGGCGAGGTCGTGGTGCTTCGCAAGCTGAAGGTTTCGATCTTTTCAACCGGAAGTGAGTTGTGCCAACCGGGTGAGCTCCTTGGACCGGGGCAGATCTATAACTCGAACCGTTACATGCTGCTAGCGCTGTTGCAGAAGCCCTGGATTGACCTAACGGACCGGGGGCAGGTTGAAGATGACCCCGAACTTTTGAAACAGGTCCTGCTGGATACGACTGAGACCTCTGACCTGATCATCACGACCGGTGGCGTATCTGTCGGCGATGAAGATCATATGCCGCGTTTGTTCGCCGAGATCGGTGGCGAAACGGATGTGATGAAAGTCACAATGAAACCGGGCAAGCCGATCATGTTCGGTCGGCGTGGCCGTGCTCTTTACATCGGTCTGCCGGGTAACCCGGTTTCTGCTTTTGTGACCTGGCAGATTATCGGATCGCAGATGATGGCGCGCCGTGCTGGTTTGCTCGACGCCCCACAGGCAGCCGTACAAGCAGTTCTGTCGGAACCTTTGCACCGCACCGCGGGCCGTCAGGAATATCGCCCGGTTCAGATTGACGGTCACACACCGGACGGACGGCCCCGATTGCGTCTGATGGAGCCGTCCTACAGTGGTCGTGTTGCTTTGCTTGCACAAGCGGATGGATTGGCGATCATCCCGGCAGAGGTGACGGAATATCCCGAAGGGCAACGCCTTGAGCTATTGCAGTTTTAAGCCCTGAGTGCTTTTCCCGCGGCATCAAAGGGCGGTTCATGCAGGATTGTGGCCCTGTGTGGACGCCCCAGAACCATAACCTCGACCTCATCACCTCGCTGGGCGTTTTTTACATATCCCAAGGCCAACGACATTCCGACGGTGTAGCCATAGGTGCCCGAGGTCACCCGGCCGATCCCTTCGCCGTTCTTGAAGATCGGCTCACCACCTGTTGCATCCGCGTTGGACGCTGTCACATCCGCTTCGTTCAGGTGCAGGATCACCAGGTGTTCCCGAGCCGGGTTCCGCAACACTTTCTGCGCAGCTGCCTTGTTGAGGAAGTCCTTTTCAAACTTGCAGAGGCGATCAAGACCCACTTCATGTGGCCAATATTCCGGGCTGTATTCTCGGCTCCAAGACCCATAGCCCTTTTCGACCCGCATAGACATCAGCGCCCGGCTACCAACAGGGCCAGCCCCGAACTCTTTGCCTGCCTCAAGCAAGGCATTGTAGAGCCGTGCCTGATCTTGGGTGGCGCAATGCAGCTCCCATCCCAGATCGCCGGTAAAGGAGACGCGCAGGGCAAGAACCTGAACCCCCGCCAGCTCGATCTTGGCGGACCGCATGAAGGGGAAATCTTCGGTTGCCAGCGATGTGTTGGTCAGCCGTTGCAGGATGTCACGGGAGTTGGGTCCGGCCACGTTAAAACCGCACATCACTTCGGTTTTACTTTCGAAAGTGGTGCTCTCAGGCAGCGAAACCTGTTTGAAAAAGCGCTTGTGATACCGCTCTGCCATGCCCGAGCCGATCACCCAGAACTCGTCATCAGCCACGCGGGCGACGGTAAAGTCGCCTGCAATACCGCCGCGCTTTGAAATCAGTGGGGTCAGACAGGACCGACCAACGGTTTTGGGCATGGTGTTTGCAAAGACGGCGTTCAGCCAGTCTGCCGCACCCGGACCCTTGCAGACATATTTGGCGAAGTTCGAGATATCGATGATCCCGGCACGGTCGCGCAGCATCCTGCATTCCTCGCCCACCGGTCCCCACCAGTTCTGACGGGTAAAGCCATTCGTGTCTTTGGTGCCGGGCGTTGCAGCAAACCACAGCGGATGTTCCCAACCGGCGTTCAGGCCAAAAACCGCACCGATGGCTTTCTGCGCCTCATAGATCGGGCGAACCCGTGCCGGACGACCGGCGCTTCGTTCTTCATTGGGGAAATGGATCGCGAACCGATGACTGTACTGATCTGCCACGCGCGCTTTGGTGAACGCCTTGGTGGCCCAGCTGTCAAAACGCGCCAGATCCCAGGCGAACATGTCGTATTCCGTTTCACCCTCGATGATCCATTGCGCTGCCATCAGGCCCATGCCACCCGATTGCGAGAAGCCGGGGATGATACCATTGCAGCAGAAATAGCCGTCGACCTCGGGCACCGGCCCCATCAGAACGTTCGAATCCGGAGACCAGATCATCGGGCCGTTGATGACACGCTTGATCCCGGCTTCACCGACCGCAGGCAGGCGTTCGATCGCGTTCATCATGTTCTCTTCGATCCGTTCCAGATCATCAGGGAACAGGTCGTGGGCAAAATCCAGCGGCGTGCCTTCTTCGGCCCAGAACCTCATGTCTTTCTCATAAGCGCCGACCAGCAGGCCGTTGCCTTCCTGACGCAAGTAATACTCGCCATCCCGGTCTGACACAGATGGCAGGCGGGTGCCGTGGCTTTTCACATCCGCCATGGTTTCGGTTACGAAATACTGGTGCTCTGTAGGTTGCAGCGGCAGCTCGATTCCAGCCAGTGCAGCAACCTCGCGCCCCCACAAGCCCGCTGCGTTCACCACCCAGCGTGTCCTGATGTCACCTTTTGGCGTTCTGACGATCCAGCTGCCATCCTCCTGCTGCTCGGTTGCGGTGACCGGAGTGAAACGGTGAATCTGCGCCCCGCGTTGACGTGCGCCGACCGCATAGGCGTTGGTCACGCCCGACGGGTCCACATTGCCGCCATCAGGTTCGAACATCACGCAACGGATGCCGTCGTAATTGACCAGCGGGTTCAGCTTCTGGGCTTCCTCGATGCTGATCTCATAAAAATTCATGCCATACAGCTTGGCCTTTGCGGCCTGTAGCTTCAGCTGATGTTCGCGCTCTTCCGTCTGGGCCAGGTATAGCGAGCCGGGCTGGAATACTCCGCAGCTTTGACCGGTTTCAGCTTCCAGCGCTTTATACAGGCTCATCGTGTAATGCTGGATGCGGCTGATATTGGTACTGTCGTGCAATCCGTGAATGTTTGCGGCTGCGTGCCAGGTTGACCCCGAGGTCAGCTCGTCCCGCTCCAACAGAACAACATCCGACCATCCCAGTTTGGTCAAATGATACAGGATCGAGCACCCGATCACTCCTCCGCCGATGACCACGGCCTGAGCTTCGTTTCGCATTTTGGCTATCTCGCGCGTTTTCGTTCGCGCTTGTTCTTTCATGAAGACGGGCCCATCGACAATGTCGACAAAATTCGAGATCGAATGAAGTCAACTAAACTCAAACTTTTGGGAATTGCCTAACGGCGCGATACGCTTATGCAAACGAATTGGTCAGAACGACAATCGGTGTGCACGGCCACGTTCAAACAGCTTTAGGTTCAACTCATCTGCTTCCGGCGCGCCGTATTCCAAAGCAAACACAAATGCGTGGGTCAGATAGAAACACGAGGCTTCATGATGCTGGCGCTCTTCGGCCAGAATCGCCGCTTGGTGATACAGCCGGATCAATGCGGGTACATCTTTTTCCGCATGGGCCTGCAAGAGTTGTTTGTCGAGTTCGTCCAGATCCACTGTGACCCTTTCGGTGAATTCACACCGGCTGTCCTCTAGGAGACAAAAGACTGCAACGCGGTCCCGTCTGCTGTTGTTACAACCGATCCGCGATCTGGCCAGAAGGGCCTGACCAGATCAACATTTTCAGGATTGCTTACACTTCAGCCCGGGCTTTTTCGATCTGAGTTGCCACCCAATGATGAAAACAATGGGTCGGGCCGTCCATCGCGGGCGAGAAACGACCGCCATCGAATTTCACACCGTGACGGCCTTTCTGCATGCCTTCAACCACAAAGACGTCTTCCTCGAACACCGTTTTCCACAGTTGCGCATTCTTGGCGCGCAGTGCCTCGTGTTCTGGAGTGTCTTCCGGTTTTTTGGCGTAGTAGAGCTCAATCCGTTCGTTCGAACGCTCATGGGTAATCGGATCGATGAGGAAGGCAAAGCCGTGATCGCGCTGAACACCCAGCAGGGTATTCGGGTAAACGACGATATATTCCGCGCCGTCATTCCACTGCTCACTCAGATTCTCGAAATCATCCAGCTTTTCGCCATCGTGACCTTCGAACTGGCGGTAGACATAGGTGCCCTGACCCGAATATTTGCCCAACTCGTTTATGTTGTAGTGATCTTCCAGACGCGAATAGCTGTTTAGGCCGGGATGAACCCAGGGCAGGTGATAGCTTTCGCAGTAGTTCTCAACAGCCAGTTTCCAGTTCGAGTTCAACTCAAGATAAACCGATGCGCCAGCGCCACCGTGATACATCGGTTGATCGAATTCTTTCCAGCGTTCCATCAACTCGCCATGGACATCTTCGAATTCCGGCGCGTCGCCGCTGACATTGACAAAGACAACATCCCGCCAGACATAAGAGCGGATACGGATAAGGCCCAACTCGGCAAAATCCATATCCTCATGGGTATTTTGCCCGGGGCCACCGACATGAGGGGCGGTCCGCAGTTCACCATTCAGGCCATAGCACCAGCTGTGATAGGGGCAGCGGATCGCGCCGCGGATCTTTTGCGGCTTGTCGACCAAAATCATGCCGCGATGGCGGCAGGTGTTCTGGAACACACCGATCTGACCGTCGCGATCTCGAACCATCAAGAGCGGCACACCCAGGAAATCTATCGGATACGCGTCGCCCGCCTCCGGAATGTCTTTGCCAAAGCCGATGCCGGACCAGTTCGCAAACAAGACCGCATCCCGTTCTTCGGCAAAAACTGCGGGATCAATATAATGCTCGTTCGGCAGACCCTTTGCGGTGTTTACCGGTGTCAGAACAGACGAAAGCGGTGCGTGCTTGTTCATCGGCCACTCCTGAGTGATTTTGAATGAGTTTATCGCTGCATCCATTGGCGGCTGAGGCCGTCCACGTTCAATACTAAAAATCCTAATGGCAAATTGAGGCAGGCTAAACCGAGCCCTGAGACAGTTCGTTAAGCAACCAATTCTTGAGAGCCAGCGCCCCTTCCGAGAGCTGATCGTCCGGGCGACCGACAAGATAGAAATTGTCCGGGGCGGGCAGGCTAAACTCCTCTAATGCTACGAGTTTCCCCGATGCGAGCATGGGCTGGACCAGACGTTTCCACCCCAACGCAAGACCCGCGCCTTTACGCGCGACCTGAAGGGCAAGCGCATAGCTGTTCACCCGCGATCCCACAGGAACAACCCCGGAAAACCCGAGGTCATGGAACCAGGATGACCAGGTCGTCCAGGTGCTGTCCTGCGTTTCAAGATGGATCAAACGCCGCTGCACGAGGTCTTCAAGACTGGCCCCTTTAAGGTCCGCGGCCATCTGGGGGCTGCAAACGGGTGTAAGGATATCGCGGTACAGTTTCGTGTGCGTGAGTTGCGCGTTCGCGTCCCGGCCATAGCGGATGAACAAGTCGATATCCGGCCGGTCCGTGAACGCCTTGTCCTGTGCCATCTGGTTCACTTTTACGTGCGGATAATCCTGCCAGAACCGGATGACAGACGGCGACAGCCAAAGTGCGGCGACGGCAGTAGTTGACCCAACGGTTACGTGGTTTTCGGAATCATTGCTGCGAATCTTCTCAAGCACCTTTGAAATCTGGCGGAACGAAGCGCTGAGTGCCTCAAACAGGTCTTGCCCATCCTCGGTCAGTTCCACGCCGCGGTGTTTCCGGACAAAAAGTGCCGCGCCCAGCTCACCTTCCAACGCCTTGATCTGATGACTGACGGCACCTGGCGTCACGGAAAGCTCGCTTGCGGCTTCCTTGAAACTGAGATGCCGTGCGGCGGCTTCAAAGGCCGATAATGTCGTAAGTGGGGGAAGGTTGTAGTGGCGTCGAGACATGGAGGTTTGTTGGCTTTCGAACTCTGGGTGAGCTCAATTCACCCGAATGTTAGAAATTTTGCAATTGAAATCTATCTTTTTTCCTGTTGTTTGCTGAACGACGCAGAATGTACGCCACGTGAGACCGAACAGGACAAGTGATGGATACTCAAGTCGCCCGCCTTGTGCGAAAAACATCGCTCAGCCCCGACACCACTGATTTCTGCTTCGAGATCGAAAGCGGGCGCTTCACCAGCCTCGAGCCCGGGGCGCATGTGGACATCCATCTTGAAGACGGTCTGATACGGCAATACTCGCTGTGGAGCTGGAGTCAGGATGGGCGCCTGATCAACGT
Organism: Ruegeria sp. HKCCSA071; assembly: GCF_017872555.1. Taxonomy (GTDB): domain Bacteria; phylum Pseudomonadota; class Alphaproteobacteria; order Rhodobacterales; family Rhodobacteraceae; genus Ruegeria. The sequence continues at coordinate 96,335 of NZ_JAEDOX010000006.1, read as the reverse complement.
GGCCGTAAAACGTGAAGACGAAGGGCGGGGCGGGTCACTGGCGATGCATGACCTGCAAGAGGGCGCGACCGTCGAAATCGGCGGTCCCCGCAACCACTTCAAACTCGAAAGTCATGATCGGCACGTCACTTTGATCGCTGGCGGTATTGGGGCCACACCACTGGTTGCAATGGCACGTGAGCTGCTGAACCGAGGGCAGGATTTTCGTGTCTATTATCTTGTTCGATCAAAAGAATACGCGGCGATGGATGCACAATTCCGGGCACTTGGTCTGGATGAATGGTATCATTTGCATTGTGATAACACAGACGGGGTATTCGATCTGAGATCGGTCATGCAATCGATGCCGATGGGCGCAGACGTTTATACCTGCGGCCCTGAACCGATGTTGAACGCGGTACTGGAAGCTGGTGCCTTGCTGCGCGGCGGCGCGATACACTTTGAACGGTTCGCCGCTGCGTCGGACATTGAGCATGCCCCGAACGCCGATTTCCAGATCAAGATCCAGTCGACCGGAGCGGTCTATCCCGTTGGCAAGGACCAATCCATTCTGGAGGTTTTGCAGGCCAATGGTGTGCAGGTTGATTTCGGCTGCTCGGAAGGGCTTTGCGGAACCTGTATCGTTGATGTCGTATCCGGCGAAGTTGATCATCGCGACGGTATACTCACCCCACAAGAGCAGGAAACGCATGAGTTCCTGTGCACATGCGTTTCGCGGGCAAAGTCCGACATACTGGTTCTGAAACTGTAAATGGAGTTACAATCACGCCCTCCATCTGTTGTCGCTAACATGTTATAAGAGCCATCAAGATGGTCGTTTCGAGTCGCATAAGGGTCGGATTCTCGGGCGAGCAGCCCCAACCTCCGATATAGGTTTTCTCGAATTGAAGGGCGCAACCACTTCTTGCGAAGCTGCAAGCAGGTTCAACGGCAAACTGATAGGTCACTAAGGACAAACAGATTTTGCAGGCGGCAAAAATCCGGGAGGAAAAGAGCGGTAGGAGACGCCACTTGCGCGTATGGACTTGCCGCAAATCTCAGTTGATCTGAACACTACCCACTCACTGTTTGGTGCATTGTGCATGTTTGTTTACGCCGTCCGGCACGCTGCATCCCAAACGGAACTCAAAAGAACAAAAAAACTGCGAACACACGGAGGAAAACCCAACATGTCGATACCCGAACCATTCACAGACGTTGAGATAAAAACGGCGGATGCCGGTTTTTATGAAAACTACAGCGTCCCAATTGCCCTGATCAGCAAGGCCATTATGGTCGCTCTGGTTCTGTGGGCATTGGTATTCCCTGCAAACGCAAACGGAACGCTTGGCAGCCTGAACGGGCGGTTGCTCGAGCTTTTCAACAGCTTCTACATTGTCATTGTCGGGTTGTTCCTTGTTTTTCTGGCCGTTGTCGCCGCTATTCCGTCCACGGGTCGCCGTGTGATGGGAACACCCGGTGAAAAGCCCGAGTTTTCGAACTTCTCTTGGTTCTCCATGATGTTCGGCGCCGGCCTGGGTGTTGGTCTGATGGTTTTTGCAACCGCAGAACCATTAGGGCTGTGGGGTTCGAACCCCGAAGTCGTGTCCGAAGCGGTCGTGGGAAATACCCCCGAAGCACTGCAGTCGGCTTACCGCTATACCTTCTTGCACTACGGATTTCACGCGTGGGCCATCTATGTGGTGACCGGTTTGTCGCTGGCATATTACGCTTATACCCGTGACATGCCTCTCACCATCCGTTCGGCGCTGACGCCCCTGTTTGGCCGCTTCGTCAATGGCTTCTTCGGCCATGTGGTTGACGTACTTGGCGTTGTTGCAACGATCCTTGGTGTTTCTGTCACCATCGGCTATGGTGTCAGCCAGTTCATCGACGGGCTTTTTGCCATCACCGGTATGGAGTGGGTCATGGATCTGGGTGGCGAAGTTCCAACCCCCAGCAAAGTGGGTCTGATCACCGGTCTGGTTGTCATTATGTGCCTGTCGATTATTTCCGCAGTATCGGGCGTTGGTCGTGGTGTTAAATACCTGTCGAACCTGAACCTCGTATTGTCGATCATCCTGTTGGGCACATTTATCGTCTTCGGCTCGTTCGTCTTTGCCATGACCACTTATGGCACAGCAATGGTCGACTACATCCTTCATATCCTGTCGCTCAGCTTTAACGCCTATGGCCCGTTGTCAGTTGAAGCCTTCGCTGCGGCTTTGCCCGCCGAAGCACAAGCCCATGCCAATGATCTGATGGGTGGGGCCACCAATGCGTGGGGCAGCTTTGACGGTTTCAAGAGCGGCTTGGAAGGGGCAGCAGCCGAGTTGGATGAAGCAACCCTGGCAGCCGTTTATGCGGCGGGTGAGCAGGGGCGTCAGTTCGGCTGGCAGTCGGGCTGGACCACGTTCTACTGGGCCTGGTGGATCGCGTTCTCGCCTTTCGTGGGCCTGTTCCTTGCCCGTATTTCGAAAGGGCGCTCTGTCCGCGAGTTCATCGTAGGCTGTGTGCTCGCACCGGCGTTGGTTTGCTTTGCATGGATGACTGTTCTGGGTGGAACTGCGATTGATCTGGAACTGGCAGGCGCTGCAGAAGGTGCAATCATCGGTGCATCGAACACCAACAAGCTGTTCGTGACCCTGTCTTACATGATTGACGGTGGTCTGCTGTCAATGCTGAACGTGATGTGTGTGATCCTGATCATGACATTCCTAGTCACGTCGGCAGACTCGGGCATTCTGGTGATGAATACCATCATGTCGGGCGGCAGCCAGGAGACGGGCATCAAGCACCGCATCATCTGGGGTGTCATCCTGACGGCTGTGATCGGCGCGCTGATCCTCGCAGCGGGCGAAAACAACCCGATGGACGCGCTGCGAAACGCAATGATCATCGGTGCATTGCCCTTTACTGCTGTAATGGGTCTGATGTGTATTGCCCTGGCCAAAGCTTTGTTCCGCGACAGCCAGCGGGACAAACACGCCGCTACTGGTGCACAATCCGCCGAATAAAGCGAAAGCTTAGCTTATGACTTGATCAGGCCGCCCGGAATTGGGTGGCCTTATTTTTTTTGCGCAGAGACTGGCCACAACCCTCAAACAGCGAAAAGGTGCTGGCCAGCCCGACCTTGGCGAAACACTAAAAACCATATCTCAACGAAAAAGCCCCGGCAAAAACCGGGGCTTCAGAGCATCTTGTCGAGAAATGTCTACATGCAGGCTTCAACGGCGCGTTTGGTCATGACCGACACAAGATGCGCCCGGTATTCCTTGCTGCCATGTAAATCAGCGATCATGTTGGCAGGGTTAATCCGAAGGTCCATCAAGGCGTCCGGGCGGAACTCCTTGTTCAGCGCCTGCTCTGCTTCGCTCCAACGGAAGACGCCATCCTCACTTGCCCCGGTCACCGCCACACGCACACCGTCCGTGAAACGGGCCAGATATACCCCAACAAGTGCAAACCGCGACGCTGGCTGCAGAAATTTTTGATAGCTTGCCGCCTGCGGAACCGGAAAGCGGATCGAGGTGATGATCTCTCCTTCATCCAGGGCTGTAGTGAACATACCCTGAAAAAAGTCATCTGCCGCAATTTGACGCGCATTGGTCACCACGGTTGCGCCGGATCCTAGCACGCCCGCCGGATAACAGGCTGCCGGGTCATTGTTCGCAACCGAACCACCGATGGTTCCACGATTGCGCACTGCCGGGTCGCCAATTTGTCCAGCCAATGCCGCCAACGCGGGATAAGACCCCGCAGCGTCGCGAGCAACGGCAACGTGAGGTGTTGCACCCCCAACAGAGACCGAGCCGTCATCATCAACGCAAACACCTTGCATCTCGGCAATGCCGCCCATCGACACCAGTTTGGACGGTGCCGCCAATCGCTGTTTCAATGTCGGGATCAGGGTTTGCCCGCCTCCCAACGCCTGCGCATCCTCTGTTGCCAATGCTGCAACTGCGTCAGCAATGGTCGAGGGCTTCTCAAACTCGAAATTGTACATTTCGTTCTTCCTTTCCGAAAGGCGCTGATCCGCCCTTCATCTGGCTATAAATATCCCGGGGAGCGCGAGGGGCTGGCCCCTCGCACCCCAACCTCTCAACCATGCATCGCCGTCCAAACGCGTGACGGGCTCATCGGCATGTCGATATGATCAACAGCCCTTCCACCCGAGTTCAACGCATCCAGCACCGCGTTGACCACCGCTGGCGGTGAGCCGATCGCTCCGGCCTCGCCGCAACCCTTCACACCAAGCGGATTGTGCGTACAGGGCGTCTGGCTGGAATGATCCACGCCGTAGAACGGGACGTCATCGGCGCGTGGCATCGCATAGTCCATGAACGACGCGCTCAGCAATTGGCCGTTCTCGTCATAGGCACAGTTCTCAAGCAGGGCCTGACCGATGCCCTGACCAATACCGCCATGCACTTGTCCGTCAACGATCATTGGATTGACGATATTGCCAAAGTCATCCGCAGCCGTGAACTTCTCAATCGTGACCTGACCTGTGTCCGGATCAACCTCGACCTCACAGGCATAAGCCCCTGCCGGGAAAGTAAAGTTGGCCGGGTCATAGAACGCGGTTTCCTCCAGTCCCGGTTCAACTTCCAGCGGATAGTTGTGCGGGACATAAGCCGTGAGGGTCACATCCCCCCAAGCTACAGACTTGTCGGTCCCCGCAACGCTGAACTGACCGTCCTTAAGTTCGATATCCGCCTCGGACGCTTCCAGCAAATGGGCTGCGATCTTTTTGGCCTTGTCGATCACCTTTTCGGTGGCCTTGACCATAGCCGAGCCGCAAACCGCCAGCGAGCGTGAGCCGTAGGTGCCCATGCCAAACGGGATCTTCGAGGTATCCCCGTGCACGATCTCGACCATCGACTCGTCGATGCCAATCATGTCCGCCACAACCTGCGGAAAGGCGGTCTCATGCCCCTGCCCGTGGCTGTGTGCGCCGACCATAACACTGATCGAACCAGTGGCGTTCACCCGAACTGTCGCCGCGTCGTAAAGACCTGCACGGGCTCCCAACATGCCGACGATATTCGAAGGCGCGATACCACAAGCCTCGATATAGCAATTGACGCCGAGACCGCGCAGCTTGCCTTTGGCCTCACTCTGCGCGCGTCGTGCGGCAAAGCCCGCAAGATCAGCAGCGGCCTCAAGCTTGTCCATGGTCCCGTTATAATCCCCGGTGTCATAGGTCAGCGCGACTGGCGTGTCATAGGGGAACTGCGTGACAAAATTCTGGCGACGCAGGGCGATCGGATCGACACCTAACTCGCGCGCAGCCTTGTCGATGACACGCTCCAGCTGGAAGGTTGCTTCCGGTCGACCAGCGCCGCGATAGGCGTCCACCGGCACCGTGTTTGTGAACATCGCCTTCACATTCACTTGAATGACCGGGGTCTTATAGTTGCCTGCCATCAGCGTCCCGTGCAGCCATGTCGGAACCGAGCTGGAGAAGGTCGACAGATAGGCGCCCAGATTGGCATAGGTGTTGGTCCGCAGGCCGATGAAGTTGTTATCCGCATCCAGAGCCAGTTCAATCGTGCTGACATGGTCACGACCCTGCGCATCCGACATGAATGCCTCGGACCGGCTGGCTGTCCACTTGACGGGCCGGTTGCAGGCCTTGGCGGCAAAGGTGCAGAATGCTTCTTCCGCATAGTGGAAAATCTTTGTGCCAAAACCACCGCCCACATCCGGGGCCACGACGCGGACTTTGTGTTCCGGCAGACCCAGAACGAACGCGCACATCAACAAGCGGATGACATGCGGGTTCTGCGAAGTGGTATAGAGCGTATATTCATCCGTGCCCCTGCTGTACTCGGCCACAGCCACGCGCGGCTCCATCGGGTTGGCGACCAACCGGTTGTTCACCAGATCCAAAGTGGTGACATGCGCCGCATTGGCAAAGACGTCGTTCACCTTGGCGTCGTCGGCCTCACCCAACTGCCAGTCATAGCAGATATTGTTTTTCAGATCGTCATGAACCAGCGTCGCGCCTTCCTGCGCCGCGGATTTCATGTCGATCACGGCGGGCAGTTCCTCGATATCCAGATCAATAGCCTCGGCCGCGTCACGGGCCTGTTCCAGGCTGTCAGCCACCACGGCAACGATTGGATCACCCACGTGGCGCACCTTGCCCTGTGCCAGAATTGGGTGTGGTGGTTCCTGCATCGGCGCGCCGTGCTTGTCGGTCACTTCCCAGCCACAGGGCATTCCGCCCACGCCTTCAAAGTCTTTGCCGGTGAATACTCTGACCACACCGGGCATACCTTCGGCGGTTGATGTATCTACAGAATTGATCCGACCATGCGCGATGTCGGACCGCAGGAAATATACGTAAGCCTGACCACGTACGTTGATGTCGTCGGTATAGTTGCCTGCTCCGGTCAGAAAGCGGACGTCCTCGCGTCGCTTGGAACTGGCTCCGATGCCACTGTCTTTGGGCATTGCTTGTTCTCCTCCCATAAACGGATGCTGCTGCACCCTTCACTTGTCCCACGGGCGCAACGTTTACGCCCGCAGCGGCATCATTCCGCAGCTATACTGCCGACGTCCTGACCTGAGGCGGCCATGATCGCCTTGACGATATTGTGGTACCCTGTGCAGCGGCACAGGTTGCCTTCCAGGTACTTCCTGATTTCGGCTTCAGATGGGCGTGGGTTGTCTTTCAGCAGCGCAGCGGCGCTCATCACCATACCCGGAGTACAGAACCCGCATTGAAGGCCGTGATGATCCTGAAAGGCTTGCTGAATCACATTCAGCGAACCATCCGCATTTGCCTGACCTTCGATTGTGCCAACGTCAGCGCCGTCAGCTTCGACCGCCAGCATATTGCACGACTTCACGGCCTGGCCGTTCACATGTACAACGCAGGCACCGCACTGGGCCGTATCACAGCCGACATGCGTGCCCGTCAATGACAGTTGCTCGCGCAGAAAGCCGGACAGTAATGTCCGGCCCTCGACTTCGCCGCTGACGGCCTTGCCGTTCACGGTCATGGAAATTTTCATGACTTTCTCCTCCCTGAATTCCAACGGTTCAACCGCCCAATACGCGCTTGAACCAACCTTTTTTTGCTTCGCCGCCTTCACCCTCGGCTGAAGGTTCGGCTTGAACCTGATCCGAGGTTTCCGGATCGGGTGTTTTTTCGGGTTCGACCGCGTTCTGAAAATTTTCAAAGAACCGGTCGGCCATTTTTCTGGCGACGCCATCGATGACCCGGCTGCCCAGCTGGGCCAGCTTGCCACCGACACGTGCGTCGACGATATAGGTCAGCAGTGTACCTTCGGGCACGTCAGACAAACTGACATCGGCCGCACCCTTGGCAAAACCCGCAGCCCCACCCTTACCTTCACCCGAGAGCTTCACGCTTTCAAGCGTTACGATATCAGAAAGGGTAACGGCCCCTTTGAAGGTCGCTTTGACGGGGCCGACTTTCTGCACCACCGTCGCTTCGAATCCGTCATCGACCGAGCCCGTCATTTCCTGACATCCCGGAACGCATTCTTTCAGAACCTCAGCCGACAAAAGCGCGTCCCAGACCTTGGATCGCGGCGCGGCAATGACGCGGCTGTCACTAAGCTCCATTTCTCTTCTCCAGGTGTTTTTTCTTACGCTACGTGGTGTTTTTTGCCCTGCCTATTAGACCTTGGGTGTAGGTGTCGCCGAGCCGATCTTATGTACGACTTTGGGCCAGTAGGCGCAGATTACTTTCGTTGTTAGGATTGGATAAACTGGGGGCAACCTGATTGAAAAAAGGCAATACCAAATGCTTGCAGACTCCGTCGAAAGATCTGGCTTCGAGAAAGTGCTGATCGTCGATGACCACCCCCTGTTTTGCGACGCGCTGTCGATGACCTTGCAAAGCGTGGCGCAGATCGGCGAAATCCATACAGCGGACCGATTGGAAGGCGCGATGGAACTTCTGGCAGGGGGGCTGAAACCGGACGCGGTCATGCTGGACCTCAACCTGCCGGATGTGGAAGGGCTGGACGGCCTTGTCCGTCTGAAGGCTGCTGCGAACGCCCCGGTTATCGTGGTGTCCTCGATGACGGATAATCGCGTTGTCAGTCAGGTGATTCAGGCGGGCGCATCGGGTTATGTACCCAAGCACAGCCAACGCGATGTGTTTCGCCTGGCATTCGAGACAGTGCATTCCGGCAAAGTTTTTGTGCCCGAAGGGTGCGTTCTGTTCAATGTCGAAGAAGATGAACACGCCGAGGCGGTCAATCGGCTTGCGACACTGACAAATCAGCAGGCCCGCATTCTGCAACTGATCTGCGAAGGTAAGCTGAACAAGCAGATTGCCTATGACCTGTCCATTGCGGAACCCACGGTCAAGGCCCATGTCACCGCAATCATGCGGAAACTGGGTGTGCAAAGCCGGACGCAAGCCGTTCTGATTGCAAAGAAAGCTTCATTTGCCAGCGTCTTGCAAGACCACGGCTAAGCGTCATACTCTCACTACATCGTCGCGCTTTAGGGAGGAGGCTCGATGGACCAAGCAGTCGGGTGGGCGACAGCCCGGACCGGTGCGACAGGCATCGTCAAAACGGCTTTCGCGCGTTACGACACCGGGCAGGCGCTTGGGGTGCTCGTACGTCAACTCGGGGCTGAACCGCTTGCGCTGGTGATACTTTTTGTCAGTCCAAACGCGGACGCGGCTGCGGTCATTACCAATGCCGAGCAGGTGTTTGCGCCTACTCCGGTGGTTGGCTGTACCACTGCCGGAGAACTTGCGGATAGCGGTTATTGCGAGGATCAGATCGTCGCGATTGGCCTGCCACAATCCCATTTCGACACGCGTACGGTCCTGGTTTCCGATCTGAACGATTTTGAGGCGGAAAGCATCATCAACGAGATGATCCACAACCGAAACAACATGATGGTCACGGCGCCCGACTGGAGCCATGAATTTACGTTCCTGATGATCGACGGATTGTCCACCAAAGAGGATGCGTTGACCTCTGAGTTGGCCGTCGGTCTGGGGCCGGTGCCGTTGTTCGGCGGATCGGCCGGTGATGGAACCCGGTTCGGGCGTACCTATGTACTGCATCAGGGCAAGGCGCTGAGCAATGCTGCCATTCTGGCTCAGGTTCGTACGCGGTGCCCGATCAAGGTGTTCAAAACCGATCATCTGGTACCAACGAACCGGCGCATGGTGGTGACCAAGGCGGACCCGGCAAAACGCATCGTTCAGGAAATCAACGCCGAGCCCGCCGCCCGCGAATACGCCCGTATCCTTGGCAAGGATCCGGAACAACTGACGACATTCACCTTTGCGGCGCACCCCGTTGTTGTGCAGATTGGCGGACAGCATCACGTCCGCGCCATTCAGCAGGTGGCGGGCAACGGGGACCTCGTTTTTTTCTCGGCCATTGATGAAGGGCTTGTGCTGACGCTGGCCGAACCAAGGGACATGGTCGAGCACCTTGAGGAAGAAATCGGTCTTCTGACCGAGAAACGGCAACCCGACACCATTCTGGGTTGCGACTGCATTCTCCGCCGACTGGAAGCGCAGGAAAAGCAAAAGACGCGCGACATCTCGGACATTCTGGCCCGCAATCACGTTGTCGGATTTTCAACCTACGGAGAGCAGTACAATTCCATCCACGTGAACCAAACTCTGACGGGTGTTGCTATTTATCCACCCGAGAAAGAGTAACGCATGATCGAGCATCTTACAGACCCGTCGGACTCGGTTGACCGCCAGAACGAGAAACTTCGCAAGATCGCTGAAGCGCTGATGCGCCGGGTAGAAGAATCCACCGATGCGTCAGGCGCAGCCTATGCGCAGTTTCAGCGCGCGGCCGTGCTTGAACAAGAGGTCCGCGCCCGGACGAATGATCTGGAACGCGCCCTTGAATTGCTGAACGATTCCAATGCCAGATTGGCACAGGCGAACAAGGACACCGAAGCCGCACGCGCGGACCTGGCCAATGCAATCGAAACGGTGCAAGAGGGGTTTGCCCTTTTCAATCGCGACGAAAAACTGGTGCTGTGTAACAGCCGTTTTGGTCTGCATATGCCCGACATTCAGGAGCGGCTGAGCCCGGGATTGAGCTTTGCCGCATATGTCGAACTGGTCAGCCGATCAGGGTTTCTGTCCCTGCCTGAAACAATGACCCCGACAGACTGGGCCAAAAGCCGTCTGGATCGGCACACGGACGATCATGTGGTGTTCAACGTCCGGCTTGTTGGCAATCGGTGGTCGCAAGTATCCGAACACCGCACGCCGGATGGCGGCACTGTTATTCTGCAAACCGATGTGACCGATATCATGCGGATCGAACGGCAGGAGCGTGACCGGATACTGGATGACAAGGCCAGGCTGATCCGCGCAACGCTGGAACATATCGAACAGGGCGTTTGTATTTTTGACAACAAACACCGTCTGATCGGGTGGAACAACCGCGCCAGCGAGTTGCTGGCCATTCCGATCGCGCAGTTTCAGATGGGGACCCGGTTTGAATCGCTGTCCAACCGCCTCAGCGCGAACATCAAGTTTCAGAAGGGAATAACGGAAGCCGATCTGCTGGATTGGGTGACGCGGCAAACCTATCGCCGTCCTCTGCAATTTCAGATGCACCGTGGAAGGTCGAAAATACTTTCTGTGTTTGCTCAGGAAATGCCCGACAGGGGTTTTGTGATATCTTTCACCGATGTTACCGCAGAACGAAAGTCCGCTCAGGCCTTATACGAAGCCAAAGAGCTGTTGGAACAACGCGTAACATCACGCACGATGGAACTGGCTGACGCTTTGAACGAGGCCGAGCGTGCAAACGCGTCCAAGTCGCGATTTGTGGCAGCGGCCAGCCACGACCTGTTACAACCTCTTTCCGCGGCAAAGCTTTATGTTGCATCGCTGGGCAGCGGCCTGGACAAAGACGACGCAAGGACCGTTGCAGGCAAGGCTGAAAGTGCGCTGAACAGCGTTGAACACATTCTGGAAGCGCTGCTGGATATCTCGAAGCTGGATTCAGGACGGGCCACCGCGCATTTGTCCACCATATCAGTGAGTGCGCTGTTTTCTCAGATGGAAGACGCATTTCGCCCGGTTGCGCAGGCAAAAGGGCTTGAACTGTCATTTGTTGACACAAACGCGCGTGTGACCAGCGACGCCAGCTATTTGCGTCGGATTTTGCAGAACCTGCTGTCGAACGCGATCAGGTATACCGAGACCGGAAAAGTTCTGGTCGGTGTGCGGCGTCGTGAAGGCGCAATTGCCCTGCAGGTCTGGGATACGGGCATCGGAATCGCGTCAGACCAAAGAGACCTCGTTTTTCAGGAATTTCAGCGCCTGCATTCTGATGCCAGTGCCGCAGAAGGTATGGGATTGGGCCTTGCAATCGTAGAGCGCGCCTGTGGGCTGTTGCAACATCCAATCCAGCTGTATTCCGAAGTAGGCAAAGGAACTGGATTCTCGGTCGAAGTACCGTTGGCACAGGAAGAGCAGACTGCATGCGGCAGTGCCCCTGCGGCCCACGATCCGGGCTACAACATACTTGGTAACACGGTCGTATTGTTGATTGAGAATGATGAAAATCTTCGTAGCGCACTGACCATGACCGTCGAATCCTGGGGGGTCGAGGTTTTGGAGAGCGAAAGCGAAGACGAAGCAATCAATCTACTTCGCGAAATTGACATTCTGCCCGACGCAATAGTTGCCGATTTTCAGTTGAATCACGACAGAACCGGTATCGACGCTATACATGCCCTGACGAACGAGTTTGGGCCTCTGCCCGGCTGCATTATTTCGGCGAACCGATCACCTGAACTGGCCGAGCGTTGCAAGCACGCCAATCTGCCTTTGCTCTACAAACCGCTAGATGCGCAACTTCTGCGCTCAACGCTGGAATCGTCGATTGCACGCCGCGACTGAGCGGCATCAATCCGCGACCGGTTCAGATTGAACCAAGGGTCTTCCCCTTGCCGAAACAGCTGGTTAAGAAGTTCTTCCAGCGTCGTTTCAGGAGGCACCATTGGACCGTATCGCCCGCACCATCGCTACCGAGATTAATGCACGTCCCGAGCAGGTCGGTGCCGCGATCAAGCTACTGGACGACGGAGCAACCGTGCCATTTGTCGCCCGGTATCGGAAAGAAGCAACCGGAGGATTGGACGACACCCAGTTGCGCCTGCTGTCCGAGCGGCTGACCTATCTGCGCGAGCTTGAAGCGCGGCGCGAAACCATCCTGAACTCGATCAAAGATCAGGGCAAACTGACGGAAGATCTGAACAAATCCATAGCGCGTGCGGAAACCAAAGCGCAGTTGGAAGACATATATCTGCCTTACAAGCCAAAACGGCGCACCAAGGCGATGATTGCGCGCGAAAATGGGCTGGAACCTTTGGTTGATGCTATTCTGACGGACCGCAACTGCGATCCTGAAACGCTAGCCGCGGCGTACCTCACCGAGGTGGTAGCAACGACCCGGGATGCTTTGAACGGCGCGCGGGACATTTTGACCGAGCGGTTGACAGAAAACGCCGCACTGCTGGGCGAATTGCGCAGCTTCATGCAGCGCGAGGCTTTGCTCAGCGCAAAGGTCATCGAAGGCAAGGAAAAGGACGGCGCCAAGTTCAGTGACTACTTTGACCACGCCGAATTGTGGGCGGACGTGCCTTCACATCGGGCTTTGGCAATGCTGCGGGCATCCAAAGAGGGTGTCGTCACACTGGATATCGCGCCTGAACCGGAATTTGGTGCCGCGCGGGCCGAGACGATTGTCGCCGCTCATCTACAGACACGCGGCACTGGGCCGGCAGACGCGTGGTTGCGCAAAGTCGCGGGCTGGACATGGCGGGTAAAGCTTTCGCTGTCCATGATGGTCGAACTGATGGCTGACCTGCGCAGCCGGGCGCAGGACGAAGCCATTCAGGTCTTCTCGCGAAATCTCAAGGACCTGCTTTTTGCCGCACCGGCAGGTGCCAAGGCGACCTTGGGTCTGGATCCGGGCATTCGTACGGGCGTAAAGGCTGCTGTCGTTGATGCGACCGGCAAGGTTGTAGCCACTGATACCTTGTATCCGTTTCAGCCGAAGAATGATTTGCATGGCGCACAGGCCAGTATCCTCAATCTGATATCTGCTCATCAGATCGAACTGGTCGCAATCGGGAACGGGACGGCCAGCCGCGAAACCGAAAGATTGGTTGCAGACACTCTTGCGCTACTACCCAAGACGGTGAAAGCACCGACAAAAGTGGTGGTGTCCGAAGCTGGGGCCTCGGTATATTCCGCATCTGAACTGGCTGCGCGCGAGTTTCCGGATCTGGATGTCTCGCTACGCGGCGCGGTCTCGATTGCGCGGCGATTGCAGGACCCTTTGGCCGAGCTTGTCAAAATCGAACCAAAATCCATTGGTGTCGGCCAGTATCAGCATGATGTGGATCAGCATCGCCTGTCACAATCGCTGGATTCCGCGATCGAGGATGTGGTGAATGCTGTCGGGGTTGATCTGAACACAGCATCCGCGCCATTGCTGTCACGCGTGTCAGGACTGGGTCCGGCGCAGGCCGAAGCGATTGTCACCCACCGTGACCTGAACGGGCCCTTCCTTTCGCGGAAGGATTTGCTGTCCGTCGCCCGCCTTGGACCGCGCGCGTTCGAGCAATGCGCCGGTTTCCTGCGCATCAGGGAAGGTTCCGAGCCTTTAGATGCGTCTTCAGTGCACCCCGAAGCCTACGACATTGCGCGCCGGGTCGTTGCCGCCTGCGGTCGCGACATCCGAAACATCATGGGCCATGATGGCGCGTTAAAGGGGTTGCGAGCGGAACAATTTGTAACTCAGGATTTCGGCTTGCCGACCGTTCGTGACATCTTTGCCGAACTTGAAAAACCCGGACGCGACCCCCGGCCCAGTTTCGTCACCGCATCTTTCACCGATGGCATTGAAGACATCACCGATCTGAAACCCGGAATGGTTTTGGAAGGCACAGTCACCAACGTCGCCGCCTTCGGCGCTTTTGTGGATATCGGTGTGCATCAGGATGGGCTTGTTCATGTCAGCCAGCTGGCAGACCGGTTTGTCAAAGATCCGCATGACGTGGTTAAGACCGGGCAGGTGGTTAAAGTACGTGTCGTCGATGTTGATGTCCCGCGAAAGCGCATTGGGTTGACCATGCGAAAACAAGGGGGTGGAGGAAACCGTCGCGGGGGATGAAGTGCACTGTGCTCTGGAAACCGTGTTTTGACAGCGTCAGCTTAGTGCCTTGCACGTGCTCCAATCCATGATTACGACTAGGTTGGCAGGAATGAAGGTGATGTTGGCGCCCCAGAAAAAAATTGGGCTGAACGATCTTTTCTTCCATGGAGATTTGCAAAGACCGGGGTTTGTAGCGGTTGGCTGGCGCGTAGTCTTGGGTAATGTCTTAAACTCAACCTTGTACCAGAGCGGATCAGTAAACCTTAGGAACTTAACCTTTTCGCAAACCAGAGGGTATGCATGACACATGTCGTGACACTGAATGCCGGATCGTCTTCGATGAAGTTCGGCCTGTTCGAACTGACAGAAGACGATCCAGTCATGGTGTGCACCGGTGTGGTCGAACGGATCGGTGAGCCTGAGCCAATCGTCAAGGCGCGGTCATCTGGTGGTGGAGTTCTGGCGAATGGCACTGCAGGCGATATTCACGACCACGCTGCTGCCCTGGACTGGGTACTGAATCTGTTGTCACGGGCCTTCCCCAGTTGCGAGGTCACCGCGGTTGGGCATCGTATTGTTCATGGCGGACCCGAGATCGATACGCCTTTGCCGTTGACTGCCGCTGCTTTGGAGGAGTTGGACAAGCTCTCTCCGTATGCACCTCTGCACCAACCGCATAACCTGGCTGGCGTCAAGGCAGCTATGGAACGCTTTCCAAATGCCGCCCAGATTGCCTGTTTCGACACGGCCTTTCATCGCAACCACCCCTGGGAGAACGACGTATTCGCCCTGCCGCGCGAGTATTACGACAAAGGCGTCCGGCGCTATGGTTTTCACGGGCTTAGTTATGAGTACATTTCGGACCATTTGGCCAAAACCGCGCCGCTTTTGCACGCGGGGCGGGTTGTGGTTGCGCATTTGGGTAACGGGGCGTCGATGTGTGCCATGATCGGGGGCCGGTCCGTCGGTTCGACCATGGGGTTTTCGTCGTTGGACGGGCTGCCGATGGGATCCCGTTGCGGTCAGCTTGATCCCGGTGTTTTGTTGTATCTTATGGATCAGGAAGGGTTGAGCGCCTCTGAGATTTCCGACCTTCTGTTTCGCAAATCAGGTTTGCTGGGTCTGTCCGGACTTTCAAGCGACATGCGCACTCTTGAAAAAGCAGATACCCGCGAAAGTCGACAGGCCATCAGCTATTTCACGTTCCGCATCCGCCGCGAACTTGGGGCAATGGCAGCAATACTGGGCGGTATTGACGCACTGATCTTCACAGGTGGTATCGGAGAAAACTCGCGCCTTGTGCGCGACAGGGTATGTTCCGGAATGGGGTGGTTGGGGATTGAACTGGATCCCGATGCCAACGCGGACAATGATAGGATCATCTCGACAGACCTGTCCCGAGTGGTCGCCATGGTTATTCCGACAAATGAAGAGTTGGTTATTGCCCGTGCGGCCGCCGATCAGTTGGCAAATCGATCCCATCGGAAAACCGCTTAGCTAGGCTGGTACGTCCAGCGATATGAGGGCGGGGTCGGTCCTTTGTTGCGACCACCTTGCTGCATCTGCTCCCATGCATGTGCCAGAATACCCACTGATCGGGACAGGCAGAAAAGGCCGCGCGCCAATGGTGGCGCAAACCCAAGCTCGGCATAAATAACTGCGGTTGCGCCATCGATGTTCATCGGGACAGGTTTGCCCTTATGCCGCGCAAGTTCTGCCTCGATCTGCTGCGCAATGCGCATGAATTGCCCATCGCAAGCACCGGTTTTCACCGCTTCGGCGACCAAGTCCATCAGGCACGGCGCACGGGGGTCTGTAGGCGTGTGAAACCTGTGCCCAAAACCCGGAAGTATCTTTCCGTGGCTTTCGATCCACGCATCGATTGCCTGCTCCAAAGCACCAGGGTAGTGGCCCACAAAATGGTAGAGTTCCACGGCCTGCTCGCCGGCCCCTCCATGAATGTCGCCCAACATGTTCACCGCGCTTGCCATCGCGTTGTTGAGGGGCAGGCCACATGTAACCGCCATGCGCGCGGTCGCAATCGATGGGGCCTGAGGACCGTGGTCGACTGCCGCGACCAGCGCGGCTTCGAACAATTTGGCCTGCGCTTTTGATGGGCGGTCTCCACGTACCATAAACCAGATCATTTCCGCGAAACCAAGACGTCCGATCAGGTTTTGAATCGGCTCTCCGCGCAGGTCTATCCGGCCAGGTTCCATATCGATGATGGATGTTGCCCACCAATCTGCCACATCGCTCATATGATCCCCTCTCTGCTTAGCGCGTCGATTTCCGCGTCGGTCAATCCGATTTCGGACCACACCGCTTTGTTGTCGGCCCCAAGCTTTGGTGGTGCGATTTGCGGCATTCGCCGGATGCCATCCATTACGACGGGACTGCCTGCAAGCTGCATCTGTTCGCCGTGAACCTGTAAAGAGCCAATCAGACCGCGATCGGAAAGTTGCGGGTCTGCAAGGGCTTCGGGCACGGTCAAAACTTGTCCGGCTGGTACTCCCAATGCATTTAGTGCAATCACCCATTCGGACGCAGCCTTCGTTCTTAGGGTTCGTTCCAGTTCTGAGCGTAAGGCGTGGCGGTTTCTTTTGCGGTCTTCACGCGTTGCGTAGTCGGGGTTGTTCAGCAGGTCATCCCGCCCCAGATAGCGGGCAAGTGCCTGCCATTGCTCGTCCCGATTGGCCGCGATGTTGATCGGGCTGTCCAGCGTGGCAAACGTACCTGAGGGGGCCGAGGTTGTGTTCTCATTCCCATGCGCTCCGGGCGTTACCCCACCCACCAGATAATTTGATACAACCCAGCCCATTGTCGAAATAACGGCTTCGGACATCGCAACATCCAGATAGGTGCCGCGTGGGTTGGCGTTCAATGCCGCCGAGACTGCAAAGGCAGCCGTCATCCCCCCGACCGTGTCCGCCAACGGATAGCCGACACGATACGGTGCCGTGTCGGGGGCGCCGGTGATTGACATCACGCCGCTGATACCCTGCACAATCTGGTCGTAAGCCGGATCATCGCGCCGGGGGCCATCCTGCCCGAACCCGCTGATGGCGCAATAGATCAGGTTGGGATTGACGTTGCGCAGAACTTCATAACCAAGACCAAGACGATCCATTACTCCGGGCCGGAAGTTTTCCACCAGAACATCAGCGGACTGGACAAGGCGTTTCAGCAGCGCCTTGCCCTTTTCCGATTTCATGTCCAGCGTGGCAGACTTTTTCCCGGCATTCTGCGCCAGAAAACTGATCCCCATCCCCGCCTTGTTTCTGGCGGGATCAGCACCCAGAACACGAGCAAGGTCGCCACCATCAGGGCGTTCGACCTTGATCACGTCGGCACCCATCAATGCCAGTTGGTAACAGCAATACGGACCCGCGAGGACATTGGTCAGATCGAGAACCCGTATTCCCGCCAGCGGGTCAGTCACCTTCGGCAACCCCTTCCGACCTGGCCTGTGCACGGCGCGCGCGGTAGCTGGGTAGGAGCACCAGAAGCGCCGCGATAACCAGCAAACCCAGCGTCATCGGGCGCTCCCATATAAAGGCGATGCCATCGTACAGCTGCATGGACCGC
Source organism: Ruegeria sp. HKCCSA071 (assembly GCF_017872555.1). Lineage (GTDB taxonomy): Bacteria > Pseudomonadota > Alphaproteobacteria > Rhodobacterales > Rhodobacteraceae > Ruegeria. Next base: position 78,609 of record NZ_JAEDOX010000006.1, on the reverse strand, counting down.
GAGAAGTTATCTTCCATCATGCCGCCGAGGATGAAACCGATCAGCAGTGGTGCCAATGGGTAATCAGCGAATTTCAACGCCGTTGCGCATACCCCAAAACCCACCAGTATCAGCAGTTCGGTTGCATTGTTCTGCCCGATATAGGCCCCCATCAGAGTAAAGAACAAAATAAAGGGGATCAGATAGTTGCGCGGCACCGAGAGTACTTTGGCAATGTAGGGAATCAGCGGCAGATTCAGGATCAGAAGCACCAGGTTGCCAATGAACATGGACATGATGACCGCCCAAAAGATCTGTGGGTCGTCCAGCATAAGGCGTGGGCCCGGTGTCACATTCAGAGCAATCAATGCCCCAAGCAGGATTGCCGTCGTTCCCGATCCGGGAATGCCCAGGGTTAGCAGCGGCACGAACGAGCCTGTACAGGCGGCGTTGTTCGCCGTTTCAGGCGCGGCCAGCCCTTTGATCGACCCTTTGCCGAATTCGTCCTGCTCGGCTTTTGGGGCGATGTTACGCTCGACCGCGTAGCCCAGAAAGCTGGCAATCGTTGCGCCCGCACCCGGCAGAACGCCGATGAAAAACCCCTGTATAGACTGGCGGCCAATCACTGGTGCAATGGATTTGGCTTCCTCCCTGCTTATGCGCAGGTCCTTGATTTCGCCTTCTTCCCCCTTAAGGTCCTTGGGTTTGAGGACAAGAAACAGCGCCTCGGGTAATGCGAACATGGCCATTGCAAGTGTGATAAAGCCAAAGCCCGACTGCAAATCCATGATGCCCATGGTGAAACGAGGCAAATTGAACAGTGCGCCTTCACCGACGGTGGCCATAATCAATCCAAGGATTGTCATTATGATAGCCTTGGCAACCTGGCCTGTTCCCGCAAAGGCGGCAATGGCCGACAAGCCGACAACCATCAGCGCGAAATACTCGGCTGAATGGAAAAGCAACGCAACAGAGGACAGGGCAGGGGCGAAGATCATCAAAAGCAATGCGCCTAACGTTCCGCCTGCAAAACTCGCGATTGCTGCAATGGTCAGGGCCTTGCCCGCTTTGCCCTGACGCGCCATCGGGTAGCCGTCAAAGCTGGAGGCGACGGTACCCGCGACCCCCGGCGCATTCAGCAGAATAGAAGAGGTCGAACCACCAAAAATTGCGCCATAATACACGCCGGCCAGCAGGATCAGTGCAGCGGACGGGTCGCCCATGGAAATTGCGACCGGGATCATGATGGCGATAATCGACATCGGGCCCAGACCCGGAAGCATTCCGATGAATGTGCCAATCAGACAGCCCGCCACGACCATCAGCAGATTTTGCAGTGAGAATGCCGTTTGCAGGCCAATCAGAAGTCCTTCAAGCATGTCAGCCTCCGAAAATGCCGGGCAAAGGGCGCATGTAGATGCCAAGGACTTCCTGAACCAGATACCAGACCGTACCGGTGGCGATCAGGGCGACGGGCAGCATGATATGCCATTTTCGTTCACCCAAGATAAAAGACCCAAAGATCAGGAAGGCCGAAGTTGAGATCAGGAACCCTACGGGGCGCAGGCACAACGCGTAGACGACCATCAGAACTAGTAACATGATCGCCTGATCAAGATGGTAATCGCCCAACCGCTGGTAATCGATTTCAGGTTCGCTGGGTTCAGCCTTTTCAAAGCCCAGCAGAATGATCGTGGCAGTGATGATCCCCAAAATTGACAGCACTTTGGGGAAAGTGCTTGGCCATATGGGGTTTCTTTGCATGAAAGGGGGCAGGCTACTGTCCATCGTGAACCAAGCGGCGTAGCCATATGTTAAACAAACACCCAGAAGAATGAGCGCGATCCAGCGATCCAGCGCCATGGGACCCCCTCCTTTTTTAGTCGTCAGGGTTGGCAGAGCGGGTTACCGCTCTGCCCAAGTTGGATTCAGAGGAAGCCCAGCTTCTTCATCAGATCACCAATCTGTTGTTCTTGCTGCTCAAGAAATGACCGGAAATCATCGCCCGAGTTGTGGATGTTCACCCAACCGTTGCGTGCACGAACCTCTTCCCATTCAGGGGTCTCGTACATCTTTGCAAGCGCGGCCTGGTAAGCTGCAAGCTTGTCCTCGGGCAGACCCGGGGCCGCAAAGAAGCCACGCCAGTTCACAAATGTGGTGTCGATGCCCTGTTCTTTCATGGTCATCGCGTCTGGGGCGGCGTCAACACGATCTGCCGATGTGACGCCAATGATCTTGACTTCACCTGCGTTGGCCAGATCGACGGCTTCCGAAAAACCGGTGGACAGCGCTGCAATCTCGCCGGACAGAAGGGCAGCCATGGCTTTGCCACCCGCATCATACGGAATGTATTTCACGCCAAGCGCATCCTTCCCAGCCGCTTCCATCACCATGGCTGCAACCAGGTGGTCCATGCCACCGGGGACCGAGCCGCCGCCGATGGCTGTGTTGCCCGGGTCAGCGTCGAAGGCAGCCAGCAGATCACTCATAGAGTTGATGGGGCTGTCTTTACCGACGACAATGGCTGCGTAATCACCGATCGTACCCGACACCAGTGTCAGGTCGCGGAAGTTATGAGGAAACACCCCAGTCAACGAACGGATCACAATTGGCGTGGAGTTCACCATCAGTGTCCCGTGGTTGCTGTCGGCGTTTTCAATCAGATAGCCGATGGCTTTGCCGCCACCACCGCCTGACATGTTTTCATAAGATGCGGTGCCCACAAGGCCGGCGTTCGTCAGCGCTTCGCCGGTGCCGCGAGCGGTACCGTCCCAACCACCACCGGCACCGCCGGGGATCAGAAAGTGGATGCTGTCCACTACCTGTTCTTCAGCCAGAACAGGTCCTGCAAGACCGACTGCAGCAACAGCTGCGATCAGGGCGCGACGGCCCAGTGCGAAAGTTGTCATGATGTCCTCCCATTTGACAACGGGCCGCATGGCGGCTCAGATTGGGAAAAACTTAAACACACCAACCTGACATCAACCTGTCATGCACGAGAATAGTGTTAAGACCCGATGAAATTTCTACTTGTCGAAGACAATCTTGACCTCGCAAACGCGATCGGTTCCCGCATGAGGTTGGACGGCCATGTGGTTGATCACGCTTCAAAACTGGACGATGCGACAGCCTTTGTTGAATCGCAGGAATACGATCTGATCCTGCTGGATATCATGCTGCCGGACGGGGACGGTCGCGATTTCCTCAAGCGGCATCGCGCGAGCCATTTGGACACGCCGGTGATCGTTTTGACGGCCCGCAGTCAGGTTTCGGATCGAATCGGCTCGCTTGATCTGGGTGCTGACGATTATGTCACCAAGCCGTTTGATCATGCCGAGCTTGAAGCGCGCTGCCGCGCAGTTCTGCGTCGCAAATCCGGGAATACGAAGACAACGATAGAAGTCGGTGGCATCGTATTCGATCCCCTGGCGGGCCATCTTACCGTGGGTGACGAGACCGTGTCGCTGCGGAATCGTGAACTGCGCCTGCTGGAATTGTTCATCAGCGCACCTGGTCAGGTTTTTTCGAAACAAAAACTAACCGACCGGCTTTTTTCTTATGATGATGATGTCTCTGATAACGCGATCGAAGTTTATGTGGGCCGCCTGCGCAAGCATCTGGAACCCTCGAACCTGAAGATCACCACGTTGCGTGGGCTGGGATACAGACTTGACCATGCCTCCTGATCCCAATGTGTCAGGATCGCTGAGGAACAGGCTGGTTCTGACACTGATCGGTGGCGCGGCCATACTTGCGTTCCTGCTGTTTGTCGCAGTGCGAAACTATGCTGCGCAGGTCGCGCAACAGGGGCAGGACAACATACTTGGCGCATCAGTGGCATCTATCCTCGATGCGGCCGCTTTGCGGGAAGGGGTGTTGGAGGTCGACATCCCATATGCCGCCTTCGCGATGCTAAGCACCCCTGCGGATGACCGGATCTTCTATTCAATCTTTCAGGACGGGTCTTTTCTGTCCGGATACGAGGATTTTCCTCCGACCGTTGGACAGCGTGACGGCAAGTCGCTTTTTAGATTCAGTCAGATCCGGGGTGAAACTATACGTCAGGTCAGCGCCAGCCGAACATTGGTGGGATTGGATAAACAAACCGAGCTCGTGGTCGCGCTGGGGCAAACACAAGACGCGTTGGCCGAAACTCTGGACCAGATTTCGCGCAATGCGGCTATTCTGGGTGTAGGGTTCTTTGCCCTTGCTGCCGCTCTTTCCTTTTGGGCGACGTCCTCGACCATCGGGCAGCTGAAAAGATTGACAACCTCTGTCACCCGCCGTGGGCCGCAGGATCTGAGCCCGTTCAAAAAGCCGGTACCCCGCGAAATGGCCCCTTTGGTTGCTTCACTGAACTCATTGATGGGTCGGCTTGATCAGTCACTCAGCCAGTCAGAAGACTTTATTGCCGAGGCGGCACACCGTGTTCGCACCCCTCTTGCTACGGTCAGGTCATATGCTGACGCCACTTTGCAAAGGGTTGAAAAAGAAGAAAACCGCGAGGCGCTGCGTTCGATGGTGCGCGCCATTGATGAAAGCTCTCGTGCAGCCGGACAGCTGTTGGATCATGCGATGATCACGTTCCGGGCTGACCACCTTGAGCGGGAAGACATTGACCTGAACGCTTTGGTCAGTGACCTTGTGCAGCGCCTGACACCAATTGCCGAGATGAAGGACTTGTCGTTGTCGCTTTGTGGCGACCCACAGGTTATGTATTCTGGTGACCCCATCCTCATTCAAAACGCCGTGCGCAACATGATCGACAATGCACTGAAATATGCTCCGGCTGACAGTTCTGTTCGCATCGAAGTCACTTCAGAACCTCGGGTTCAAATCCGGGTAAAAGACCGTGGCCCGGGGTTCCCCTCAAACGAAATTGACACTCTCACGCGCCGTTTTGAACGGGGTAAGAACGCAAGCGGCACCATCGGGTCCGGTCTGGGCCTGACCATCGTTCAGGACGTTGCAACAGCGCATGGTGGAGCGCTTGACTTGTCCAACAGGCAGGGAGGCGGCGCATGCGTTACATTATCGCTTTAGTCTTCCTTTGGTTTCCCGCTATTACACAGGCGCAAGTCTGGGAGGATCGGCAAGTATTCAACGCCGAAGCAGACGAAGCTCATATTCGGGTCATCTCAAGCACGGATACGTTTTTGTTTGAGCCTATGATTTCCAGCTTTATCAAGGAAAACCCTGACATTTCTGTCGAGTATTTGGTGACGGGTACTGCCGACATCGATCGGATCGTGCGCACCGCACCCGAAGATTTCGATATTGTCATTTCCAGCGCCATGGACCTGCAACTGAAACTGGCCAATGACGGATATGGACGCGTGATAGATGACATATCTCTGCCGTCCTGGGCACAGTGGCATCGCAGTCTTTTCGCCTTCACGTTCGAGCCCGCGACCATCGTGATTAACCGTGCCGCCTTTTCCGGTGCGCCTATTCCAGAGACCCGACAGCAACTGATTGAAGCTCTTCGAATGCGACCGGACAGTTTTCGGGGCCGGGTGGGAACTTATGACATCCGTCAGTCCGGTCTAGGGTATCTGTTTGCGACGCAGGATGCCCGTGCGTCAGAAACGTTCTGGCGTCTGATGGAAGTCATGGGCGGGTTGGATGTGCGCCTTTACTGCTGTTCCGGCGACATGATTGATGATCTTGTCAAAGGTGAGATCGCCGTCGCCTATAATGTTCTTGGCAGCTATGCGGACGCGCGCACCGGGCACAAGGATACACTTGAGGTTATCCTGCCGTCGGATTTTCAGACAACCATGATGCGCACGGCGATGGTGCTTGAAGGTACACCCGTACCTGAATTTGCCGCGTCTTTTGTGCGTCACCTTGTATCCAGTCAATCCAGCCGGGCAGGCGGCAGCCACACCCTCCCGCCTTTGGCACCTTTTGAAACGGACGAAGAACGTGAAACGATCGGGCTGGATCCAGCGCTGATGACGTTTTTGGACAGATTAAAACGCCGCCGTTTTCTGGCCGAATGGGAAAGCGCAGTTATCCAGAGATAGCCTTGCCGTTATTCCCTAAAGGCACGGTTGAAGTAATCTGCCATCGGCTTGACAAGATAGGACAACGGGGTGCGTTCATCGGTTTTGATCAGTGTCTCAACAGGCATACCCGGCAAAAGCTCCTGACCGTTGAGACGGTCCAGCTCGCCATCATTCATAACCACTTCGGCGCGGTAGAATGTAAAGCCTGATTTTTCATCCGTGAATGTATCGGCTGATACGTTTTTGACCTGCCCGTCCAATTCAGGCGTTTCACGCTGATTGAAGGCTGGAAACCGCAGGGCAACAGGTTGACCCACATGCAACTGATCTACATGGATCGCGTCAACGCGCGCGGCGACAAGCAACGGCGTATCCTGTGGAACAACATACATCATGGGTTCACCCGGCTGAACGACCGATTGAAGGGCAAAAACCTGACTTCCATATACTGTTCCGCTGACCGGTGCGCGGATGTCCAAACGTGTCAGCCGCTCGGTCAGGGACAGTCGGCGTTCCGACAGTTCAGCAATTTGTGCCTGAACGTCCCGCAACGTGGTAATTGCCTCTTCGCGGCGGGTTGCAGTCAGTTCAACGATCTGGATCTCGGTTGAAGCGATCTGCCCTTTGAGGCGGGCGACTGCGGCTTCCAGTCGGCCTATTTCACCTGTCAGGCTGGCTTCTTCCCGTTGTAGGGCCAGCACACGACTGGTTTGCGTCAATCCACGTTTCAGCAGGTTTTGCTGGTCTTCCAACTCATCCTCGATCAATTCAACCTGACGGCGCAGCGATACGAGTTGGGCCTGCGTGCCTTCAATCTCACTCTCGATCTGAACCAACTGCTTGTTCAGCTGTTCCTGCTGTTTGGATAGGGTTTCCACCCGGGCGTTGAACAGGTTTTGCTGACCTTCGATCAGGTCCAGATCGATGTTGTATTCCGTCTGAACCTCGTGCAACCGCGTGGACAGCTCATCCGGCGAAAGCCCGTCGCGTTCGGCCTGAAGACGGACACGGCGTGTCAGCAGCTCAAAAAGCTGCGCTTCCACGATCGTCTGCTCGGACGATAAGAAGGTATCATCCAGCCGTAACAGCATCTCGCCCGAGGCGACCACATCACCATCGCGAACAAAGATCTCTCCAACAACGCCACCATCAGGATGTTCGACCACCTGACGGTTGCTTTGCACTTCGATCACGCCTGAGGACACGATGGCACCGGCGAGGCGCGTCTTAACTGCCCAAAGACCCAATCCGCCAACCAGAATGGCAAGCGCGGCGAATCCCACCAGGGCAGGAATTCTCATACTCCAGGCCTGCGCCTGCTTCTTGGTCGTCTTTTTTGCCATTATTCACCTACGGGGCTAAGCTTGCGCTTAATCGCGCCCGCGTTTTGCACCATTGCGCTGAGAACCTCGTCACGACTGCCGAATCTGACCACTTGTCCTTTTTCGACAACGGCCAGATCGTCACATTCCGAAATGGCCTGCGGGCGGTGTGTCATGATGATGGCGGCTTTGCCTGCCGCCTTGAGCCCCCTCACGGCCGCGTTCAAGGCTTCGGTTCCATCCGCGTCCAGTGCCGAGTTTGGTTCGTCCAGAATAAGCAGAACAGGGTCGCCATAGAGGGCGCGGGCCAGCGCGATGCGCTGTTTCTGTCCGCCGGACAACTGGCTGTCATTGCCTTCAAGGAAGGTACCATAACCTTTCTCCAAAGACAGGATAAGGTCGTGCGCATTGGCTTTTTTGGCCGCAGCCACCACCGCTTCGGAATCCGGGTTCTCGGACATCCGGGCGATGTTCTCGGCCACCGTTCCGTTAAACAGGGTAACCTGCTGCGGCAAATATCCGATATGGCTGCCCAGATCGTTGGAGTCATATTGATCCAGAGTGGCACCACCCAGCCGAATTTCCCCGGCTGCCGGATTCCAAAGCCCCAGCAACGCTTTGGCCAGAGTCGTCTTTCCCGACCCGCTTTTGCCGATGACACCCAGCGCCTTGCCCGGTTGCAGCTTCAGATTCACGTTCCGCAACGTAGGCGTTGTTGCCCCAGGGGGAATAACAGTCAGAGATTTGGCTTCCAGCTGCGCTTTCGGGATAGGCAAGCGGATCCGCTGCTCCTCGGGTGGGGTCTGATCCAAAAAACGGCTGAGGGAAGTCCAGGCCGTTCGCGCACGCTCGATCATGCCCCATTGGCCAACCGCTTGTTCGACCGGGGCGAGGGCCCGACCCAAAAGGATTGAGCCCGCAATCATCGCGCCCGGTGTCATTTCATTTTGCAGAACTAGCCACGCGCCCAAGGCAAGCATTGCAGATTGAAGAAACAGTCGTAAAGACTTGGTCAAAGACGTAAAACTGCCCGTCCAATCGCTGGCGGAGATGGTTTGACGCAAGGCATTCGAACGCTGGTCCAACCATCGCTTTGTCACGTCCGCCTGCATACCTTGAGAGCGCACAACCTCTGCGGCTTGTCGCGCATGTTCGGCAAAAGCATTTGCCCGCGCTGCTGCAGATTGTGCCTCGGCGACTTTCCTGCTGGTCAGTGCCTGATTGAGCAATGCAATCACGACAAGCAACGCACCGCTTGTCACGGCCAGCCAACCCAACAAAGGATGAAACAGGAAAATCGCACCCAAAAAAACCGGCGTCCACGGAATATCCATCACCGCCAACAAAACAGGGGACGAGCACAGGTTTCGAATGGATTCCAGATCGCGCAAAGCCGTTGCCGGGGCCGACCGAATTTGCGGCAGAAGTGAACGTCGCAGCGTTGCTTCGAAGACGCGCTCATCCAACTGTGACTGAAACCGTGCACCGAACCGGGCAACGATGCGACCGCGGGCAAAGTCCAGCATCGCCATCAGCGCATAAAGCAACGCCACCAACAAAAACAGCGCTGTCAGGGTTTCCACCGCACGTGAGCCCAATACCCGGTCATACACCTGCAACATGAACAATGGGCCCGTCAGCATAAGCAGGTTCACAAAAATGCTGAACAAGAACGCCAAAGCAAGGAACGCGATCCCCTGATTGCGCACATTGCGCAGTTCATGGCGGGGGGCCGCAGATACGCGGTGTTCAGGTTTCAATGTTTTCAATCCACATTATTCGGAGATGCGCCCCCGCATTTAAAAAGTTAGATCAGCCTTGCCAAGTTTGCACATCTTTTTTTGGGCAAGAAACCGCGGGTCCTTAGCGTAAAGAAGCGCTATTCAGCCGCAGCTGTAAAACCAACGGCAATTGTCGGCGTCGTATCGTAGGTACTTTAAGATTACGGCAAGCTGGGTGAAAAAGCGCTTTGATCATCTGGATCACTTCCGCGATCACTTCCAGCGGAATAGAAGGTTTGTAGTGACCGGCGCACCGATGATCACCAAAACACCCGTGTCCGGTGATGGGTAATGACAAATCCCAGATCAGCGCCAGAAAAGATAGCCAAGACCATCATCTCGGCGAGACTTCTGAGTGCAAAGGTAAGGCATTCTACAACACAGAGCGACCCCATTCCGCACTTGGCCGGCGAACGCCGGACGAGGCACATTGGACCAGCTTGGAAGAGCAAAAAGCAGCATGAAACCTAAACCCGATACACCTTATTAACGCTGCAAAACTGTCCAAAAAGGTAGGACCACTTCATTCTCCTTTAGTCCCAAACGGCAATTATTCTCAGATCCCAAAAGTTTGGTTCGAACAAGGTGCCTTTCGTTCCGGGCTTTCAACCCAAGCGCGCGCCTGCAGAAAGGGCCCAAATACCCGGAGCTTAAGGTGCCTCAGCTGTGACGCCCAATACCGCCGCTCATGTGCGAAGCAAAGCCTTGCCATGAGTCAGACCATTCACCTTCTCCAGGATGGCTTCCGCGTCAATGCAATGGTGCCGATAGAGGTCGCCGATTGTCCCTGTCTGACCAAAATGTTCGACCCCCAATGGGATGGTCTGATGTCCCTGTACCGCACCCAGCCAAGACAATGTCGCGGGGTGTCCGTCAATCACGGTAACCAGCTTGCAGTGCCGCGGCAGACCGGACATCAAAGCTTCAATGTAGGACCGAGCCTTCTGATTGCCCCGCGAACGCGCCCGTTGCGCTGCCGTCCACCCGGCGTTTAGCCGGTCTGCCGAAGTCACCGCCAACACGCCAATGTCTTTGCGTCCTTCGCCCATTACGCCAGCGGCTTTGATCGCTTCGGGTGCAACGGCCCCCTGATAGGCGATTACAACCTCGCAATTCGGGCCCGGCTTCCGCAACCAGTATGCACCATCAATGGCACCTTGGCGGAACTCATCGTCCACACGCTTTCCAGGCTGTTCAATCGGGTTTGTCGTCAGGCGCAGATAGACCGAACCGCCTGTTTCGTCCCGCAGCCAGGTGCGTTCGTCCGGTTGTCCTTCGCCGCCACGCTGAAGGTAATCAAAGGCCCATTCCATGATCACCGCCAGTTCATCGGCAAAGGCTGGCTCAAAGGCTGCCAGACCGTCCTGACTCATCCCGATCAACGGTGTGCCAATGGATTGATGCGCGCCGCCTTCTGGTGCCAGCGTTATGCCCGAAGGCGTGCCGACCAGCATAAAGCGCGCATCCTGATAACAAGCGTAATTGAGCGCATCGAGGCCGCGGCTGACAAAGGGGTCATACACCGTACCGATTGGGATGAGCCGCTTGCCAAACAGGGAATGCGAAAGGCCCGCAGCGCCCAATAGCAACATGAGATTCATCTCGGCGATACCGAGTTCGATATGTTGCCCTTCGGGAGTAAATTCCCATTTTGCCGTCGAAGGGATACGGTGTTCAATGAAAGCGTCGGCTTGCTCGGATCGGGCAAACAGTTTGCGCCGGTTTACCCAAGGGCCAAGGTTTGTTGTGCCTGTGACATCAGGGGACGTCGTCAGGATACGCTCGGCCAATTGGCTGTCGCGCTTCGACAAGTCATCCAAAATCTTGCCGAAAGCCATTTGGGTCGAGATTTCGCGGCTTGTGTCGATGTCAATAGATGGAACATCCAGCTTGTCATCGAAATAGCGTCGCGGACCTTTTGCAAAGAAGGGAACTTTCGACAGAAAATCTTTCAGCGCCTCTGGGTCCGGCACTGCCGAGAGAGGTTCCCATTCCTTGCCGGCAGGCACGCCCATATGTTCTTGCCACGCGACGAACTGGCTGTTGTTCATCAGTCCGCCGTGGTTGTCCTTGTGGCCCGCAATTGGCGTGCCCCATCCCTTGACAGTGTAGGCCAGGAAACAGGTAGGGCGGTCATGTTCGATTGCATCAAAGGTTTGGGCCATGGTCTCGACGCAGTTGCCGCCGAGGTTTTCCATCAATGCAGCGAGTTCGGCATCTGTGCGCCGTTCGATCAGCGCCGTCACATCCCCCTGATCCCCAAGATCGTCCATGAGGCGCTTTCGCCAAACCTCGCCACCCATGAATGTCAGGGCCGAGTATTCCTGGTTCGAGCAGGCATCAATCCAGTCTCGCAGCCGATCACCGCCAGGTTCCTTGAAGGCCGCGCGCTGCAACACGCCGTGCTTCACCCGCACGACATCCCATCCGAAGGCATCAAAGATTTTTTCGATCCGTTCGAACAAACCTTCACGAACGATGCCGTCAAGCGACTGCCGGTTGTAGTCGATAATCCACCACGTGTTGCGCAGGCCGTTTTTCCAGCCTTCCTGCAATGCTTCGTATACGTTGCCTTCATCCAGTTCAGCGTCGCCTACAAGAGCCACCATGCGCCCCATCGGGGCATCTGCCCCCCAGTTTTTGGCCTTGACGTAGTCCTGAATGATCGAAGCAAACGAGGTGATCGCGACACCCAAACCTACCGAACCTGTCGAAAAGTCGACATCATCGATATCCTTTGTCCGGCTGGGATAGCTTTGCACGCCGCCAAACCCGCGAAAGTTCTCCATCTTCTCGCGGGTCTGGTTGCCCATGAGGTACTGCATCGCGTGGAAAACCGGTGACGCATGAGGTTTGACCGCAACCCGATCTTCGGGGCGCAAAGCCGAGAAGTAGAGCGCCGTCATGATCGAAACCATCGACGCGGACGACGCTTGATGACCACCAACCTTGATCCCATCCACCTTGGGACGGATATGGTTGGCATGGTGGATCATCCAATGCGACAACCACAGCAAACGCTGTTCGACGATTTTCAACAGCTTGGGATCATACGGCATGGTGGTCTCCGGGTTCATGCGGCACTGCGGGCAGGGTAGGGCAGAGCTTGCTCCAAATCCGCAAGGATGTCATCAACGTCTTCCAGCCCGACGGAAAGACGGATCAGACCGTCACTGATCCCATGTTCTGCCCGTTCTTCCGCAGTATAAGTCGAATGAGTCATGGATGCCGGGTGCTGGATCAGGGTTTCTGCATCCCCCAAGGACACGGCGCGTTGGATCATGTTCAGGCGGTTCATGAACTCGATGCCACCGGACAGGCCAGACTTGATTTCAAAGGCGATCATGGCCCCCGGCTGCGACATCTGGCGTTGTGCGACATCGTGCTGGGCAAAATTCTCAAGCCCCGGGAAATAAACCTCACTGACGGCGGGGTGTGCCTGAAGGTAATCGGCAACCACCTTGGCGGACGCACAGTGACGATCCAATCGCAGGTTCAGTGTTTTCAACCCACGCAGGATCAGCATTGCGTTAAAAGGTGCCATCACTGCGCCTGTCATGTCCTTCATGCCGACCAGCCGGATCTCAGAAATCTGCTCGGCGGTTCCGACCACAAGACCCGCGACCACATCGCCATGCCCGCCCAGATATTTGGTGGCGGAGTGCAGGACGATATCCGCGCCGTGCTCGATCGGGCGGGTCAGATATGGACTGGCGTATGTATTGTCGACCACAACATGCGCACCAACAGAATGCGCAATTTCTGAACTGGCAGCGATATCCACCAAGCGCATGTTTGGATTGGCTGGGGTTTCAAAATAGACAACGCGGGTTTTTTCGGAAACAGCGGCTTTCAGGTTTGCAGGGTCCGTCATGTCGACATGGGTAATAGTGACACCCCATTTTGCCAGCCCGTGGCGCATGAAAGCGAAAGTGCATCCGTAGAGCGTTTTGTCGACAATGACTTCGTCACCTGGTGACAGCAGGGTCCAAAGTACGGCGGTAATTGCGCCCATCCCGCTGGAGAGAGCGAGCCCGGCCTCGGCACCTTCCAGCACAGCAATGCGCTTTTCAAGAAGGTCACATGTCGGGTTCGATATCCGGCTATAGATATGACCTGCGCGCTCACCGGCAAACATTTCACCGCCAGCCTCTGCGGTTTCGAAGGAGAAAGTTGAGGTCAAGTGGAGGGGCGGGGTCAGCGCACCATCGTTTTCAAACGGGTTGTAGGCATGATGAATGGCGCGAGTGGCAAATCCGGTTGTGCGGGTCACGGTGGGCTCCTGATCTAAGTTGTTATCACTTTGCGCCTTTACTTTGAGCAATGGGTTGCGAATAATGCCACATTGAGGACTAATATTGGCATTTTATGCTAAAAGTGGAGAGAAGATGGACGCCAAAGACAGGCAGATCATTCGAGCGTTGCAGCGGGACGGGCGTATGACGAACCAGGATCTTGCTGATGAGGTCAACCTGTCTCCTTCACCGTGTCTGCGGCGGGTCAAAAACCTTGAGGCCAGCGGTGTCATCAAAGGATACAGCGCCGATGTGGACGCTGCCGCATACGGGATGGCAATTACCGTCTTTGTCCGCATCCGGCTTGAGCGGCACAATGAAACAGATGTGCAGAAATTCGAAAAACGCGTTCGGATGATCGATGAAGTTCTAGAATGCCACGTGCTGACCGGCGCAATGGATTACCAGTTGCGGGTATTGGTATCAGACCTCGAAGCATACGAGGACTTTATTCGAAACCGAATTCACCCGATCGGCGGAATAGCTTCGATCGACACCAGTTTTGTCTATGGAACAGTCAAGAAAACAGCGGTGTTTCCAGCCTGAGATGGCTTGAGTTCTCGAAAGTGACCCTTAGCATTGAGTTCCAGATTGTTAGGATGCGAAATAACCGGTTTCGAGGTTCTGAGACTATGGGTATTTGCCGTTAGAAAATTCACCTACTGGATACACCTCCACAAAAGCAACATAATCATCATTACACGCATCTTCTGCAAGGCAACCTGCCCGTACACTCTTCCTAAAATACGCCTTAGTTCGAAATCTCAGGGTCGGGTCACGACAAAATCCGGCACAATCGCTGCTTGTTTGATAGCTTCCTCAACATCATGCCCGGCGAAGAATCCAAAATCCGAGACAAGTGCCGAAGCCACTCCGGCATGACGCGCGCCCAGAATGTCAGTATGCAGACTATCACCCACCATCAGAACGCGGGATTTGTCGACAGGCCCAAGTCGCTTAAAAGCAAGATCATAGATATTGCCGAAAGGCTTTCCATAAAACTGCGGGGTTACGCCCGTCCGGTCGGCCAAACGGTGCGCGAAAAGACCGGGTTCTTTGGAAAAGCCGTACTCACGTGGGGCAACGATGTCCGGGTTGCCAACCAATACCGGGCGGGGTCGGCTTAGCAATGCCGCCTCCAACATCGCCTGCCGGGTTTCGGTCCAGGCGGCTGACCCGATCATCAGAAAACCATCAACAGTTTCGTAGGGTTGCGGATCATCCTCCAGATAGGTTAGTTTCAAATCTTCCAAATCGCGAAGCCCGGCGCTGGGTGTCGCCATCAAACCCCAATGCAGCCCATGTTGACCATTCAGCCCGGACAGCAACGTAGCCCGACTGGTAATCACATCCTGCGGAGCGAAGTCATATCCCAGCCTTGTGTATTTCTCCAACAGCGTGGCGTGGGGAAACCCGGCGGCATTCGACACCACCAGGACACGTTTGCCCGCAGCCGTTAGTGACTTGATCCGTTCCGGCGTATCGGGGATCGCCGTTTCTCCGATATTGAGAACCCCGAACGCATCCAGCAGAAACACGTCGAACTCATCCATAACTTCGGAAAGGGTCTCGATCCGACGATAATTCACGTCGTTCGGTTCAATATCTGGAAGGCGGTGCCGGACGGCTTCGTAAGCCTTAAATGCCTCCTGCGCTGAGAATCCGGTCAAATGATCGCTCCTCGTACTTTTGCCGAAACCCACTCGCTGATCATGACTGCAAGAAGAATTACAATCAGGATGAGGCTGACTTGCGGCCACGCCAGAACATTAAGCGAGGCCGAAAGCTGCAACCCGATACCGCCGGCACCAACCAGCCCAAGAACTGTGGACTCGCGAATGTTGATGTCCCAACGAAAGACTGCAATTCCGGCAAAAGCAGGCAGGATTTGCGGAATAATCCCATACGCCATGACTTGCCACCGCGAAGCACCGGTGGCTGTGATCGCCTCGACCTGACCGTGATCAATCTCTTCAATCGCTTCATAAAGAAGTTTGGCGCAGAACCCGATTGAACGGATGGCGATCGCTATGACACCGGCAAACACACCTGGTCCAATGATAGCGATCAATAGCAGCGCCCAGATCAGCGAGTTGATTGAGCGGGTCGAGACAATGACCAACAAAGCAATGGGCCGGATGAACAACGCCGACGGGGTAGTGTTGCGGGCCGCCAAAAAGGCAACCGGCACAGCCATGCACAGAGCGATGATCGTGCCCAGAGTAGCAATGTTCAGGGTATCCCAGATCGGGCGACCCAGCTGGGTGATATAGTCCCATTTGGGCGGCGTTGCGCGGGTCCAGATATCGTTGGCGATACGGGGCGCATCCCAGACGAAAAACCAGGTTGTCGATTGCGAAATCAGCTGCCAACAGTAGACAAAAACCGCTACACCCAGAAGCCATCCAAACCAGCGAACCAGGCTTTGGCCCGTCGTCCGCCTGCGCCAGATTTGTGTATCGTCGCGTTCAAGAACCGGCATTACTGAACCCTCGCGCGGATAATTCCCGAAAGGTATTCGAGGGCCATGACGATTCCGATGATAAGGATCAGAATGGCGGCTGCCGTGTCGTATTCATATCG
Organism: Ruegeria sp. HKCCSA071; assembly: GCF_017872555.1. Classification (GTDB taxonomy): domain Bacteria; phylum Pseudomonadota; class Alphaproteobacteria; order Rhodobacterales; family Rhodobacteraceae; genus Ruegeria. Next base: position 62,638 of record NZ_JAEDOX010000006.1, on the reverse strand, counting down.
ATCAAACGCGGTGTTCAGTGTCGCGCCAATGCCGCCTGCCCCCACCAACCCGAGAATAGCGCTTTCCCGGAAATTGATATCGATCCGGTACATGGACAGACCCACAAGCCTAGGCATGATCTGAGGCTGAACCCCGTAGTTGATCCATTGCAGCCATCGTGCACCAGAGGCCTGGATCGCCTCAGCCTGAACTTTGTCCATCGCCTCGATATCTTCGGCCAAAAGCTTGGAAAGAAACCCAATGGTTGCGAAAGACAGCGTTAAAAATCCTGCCAGCGGGCCAAAGCCAAAGATGGCCACAAGCAAAATGGCAACGATAATTTCCTGCAATGCCCGGCTCAGCGCGACAATGCCGCGACACATTATGTAGATTGGCAACGGGGCGATATTACGTGCAGCACCCAATCCAATCGGGATCGAAATCAGGATACCAACAACCGACGCGGCCACGGTCATCACAATGCTTTCCAGAAGGCCGGCCCAGATATCTGACCACCGTGAAATGAAATCCGGGCTGGTAAAGGCAAGGACGAACGCCCATCCCCTGTCCAGTCCCTCATAGACCCTGCCCCAATCAACATCGATGGTCATGAACGCCGCAATCAGGTAAGCGAAGAACCCCAGTATCAATGCCCTGCGCAACAACGTGTTTTTGATAAAGGCCGGTTTGCGCCAGCCTTTTCCCAGCATGTCGTCAAGTTCTCGATGGCTCATTCTGCGGCCTCGACATCTTCATCCTCATCCACTTTTTCGATGGTCGCTTCCCAGTCTTCCTCGCCGTAAATCTCGGTCAGCTTTTCCGGGGTGAGCCCTGTTGGAAGACCATCAAACACAATTTCGCCAAAGCGGAGGCCCACGACACGCGGAACGAACATCTGGGCTAGAGCCACGTCATGGATGTTGATGATGGCCGCCAGCCCGCGCTCCTGACACAACTCGGTGATCAGCCGCATGATCTGTCGACTGGTCTTCGGATCCAGCGACGCGGTCGGTTCATCGACCAGCAACAACTTTGGGTCCTGGATCAGGGCGCGGCAGATACCGACCCTTTGGCGTTGACCACCCGACAACTCGTCCGCGCGTTTGTCAGCCATATGCAACAGCCCCACCCGGTCCAGCAGGCGGAAAGCCTCGTCCACATCCGACTGCGGATACCGCCGTAAAAAACTGCGCCAGAATCCGACATACCCCAACCGACCGGACAATACGTTTTCCATCACGGTGAGGCGTTCGACCAGGGCATATTCCTGAAAGATCATACCCATTTCGCGGCGTGCTTTCCGCAACGCACCCGACCCGAGTTTGGTCAGGTCCATGTCATCCAGAAGAACACCGCCGCTTGTGGGTTCAACCAAGCGGTTGATGCAACGGATCATGGTCGATTTTCCCGCACCCGAGGGCCCGATCAGTGCAAGCACCTGCCCTTTGGGTACCTCAAGATCGATGGCCTTCAGTGCCTGATCTCCGGTCTTGTAGGTTTTCGTCAGCTTTAGAAGACGCAGCATAAATTGCCCCCGATTAGGGTGATAAGCGGGCCTTTTCAGGCCCGCTGGATTAAGCAAGACTTATTGGCAGGCGTAGGAGACGCCGTTTGCCGCGTCAATTTTGCGAATGACGTCCCAGAATTCCTGGTAAGTCATCTCAAGAAATTGGCCTTCGTTCGACTTGGAAAACTCCGCTTCAAGCGTCGTCCCTTCCCACTCGAAGTTGAAAAACGCATTGCGGATTTTCTCCTGCAATTCGGGCGTCAGGTTGTAAACGGTCCCAAACCCTGTGGTCGGGAAGGTCTGCGACTTGTAGATCGTAACGACATCATCTTCATTGATCACATCGCGCGAGATCATCCGGGATTTAACGGAGTTCGCAATTGAGGCCGCCAAGTAATCCTTGTTTGCCACACCCAGGATCGAGTTGTCATGCTTGCCCGAATAGACGGGTTCGAAATCGCGATCGGGCAGAAGATCGAAGTCACTTTTCAGGATCGCCGACGGTGCTTTGAAGCCCGAGTTGGAGGTGGGCGACGTAAACGCAAGTTGCTTGCCTTTGATATCCTCGACCTTTTCGATGCCCGAGCCTGGATAGGTGATGATCTCCATTTCATAACCGAAGTTACCGTCTTTTGAGGCCATGATCGTAAACGGACGGAACCCGGCACAGTTTACCGCAAGTGGGTTGGACCCGGTGTTGAAGCCTGCAATATGCAAACGCCCCGAACGCATCGCCTCGATCTGGGCCGCGTTGTTTTGAACGGGAAAAAAGACAACGTCCTTGCCAGTTTCCGCTTTCAAATGGTCAAGAAAATCTGACCATGCGGTTTTGTATACGGCGGGGTCTTCTACCGGTGTATAGGCAAAAATCAGGGTGTCAGGATCAATTTGCTGGGAAGGATCTGTGGGGATATCCGCAATCAAATCCCCGTCGACATCGCAAAACCGCTCATCGAGATCACCCCTCGGGCAATCTTGCGCCGAAGCTGTGCCTGAAAGCGACATGAGCGCAAATGCCGATGCCCCAACCAATAATCTGATGTCTATCTTCATGTTTTTCTCCCAGTTATGCGCGGTCTTTTTGCAGTCCGCTGTTCGTCATTCATTTCAGTGTTTACGGGGCGACGAGAACATCGACCTCGGCACCGTTGATCGCGTTAAGCAACTCTCCTGTTGGTTTCGTGTCGGAAACTATGGAATCCAGGTTGGTCAGGTCTCCGACCTGAGACAGGCCTTTACGGCCAAATTTTCCTGAATCGATTAAAAGATGTCGATTTGCTGCGCGCGTCAGCATCATTCTTTTGACAGCCGCAAAGCCGCGCACGGTTTCTGAAGGGCCTTCGGCCGAAAAACCTGATGAGCCGATCATGCATCTGTCGACATTGAACCGAGACAGGAATTCCAGCGTTTCGGTTCCAATCGTCGCAGATTCGGTTGCCAGATATTCTCCTGGACAAAGCAAAACCTCGGCAGCCCCATGGCCGAGGGTCATTGCCACCGGAATAGAATTTGTAATCACTGTGCAAGGAGTGCCGAGATAAGCCAATGCACGGGCCATCTCGATTGTGGTCGAACCGGAATCGATCATGACTGTTTCACCGTCGCGCACCAGCCCTGCCGCGCTGATTCCTATGCGTTCGCGCTCCTCAATTCGCGCGTTGGCCCGCTCGTCCAGACCTGGATAATGCCCTTGCGCCGGGGCAGATGCCCCTCCGTGCGCGCGTGCGATCAGGCCGTCATTCGACAGAGCGTCGAAATCCCTGCGCACCGTCTCGTTAGAGACGTTGAAACGCTGGGCCAATTCATTGATGCGAACGTGTGGGCGAAGCTTCAACTCCAGCAGTATTTGCTGGCGCCGGTCGGATTTCTTTACCCTACCCCGTCCCTTTTCAATCGTTTTGGCACGTGTTTTCGTTTTGGACATCCAACAACCCAATCAGGTTTCAAACCCCACTTTTGTGGGATTTCGGGCATAATGCAATAATTTTTGTTGCATAACCCTCAGTAGGTTGTGACAATTCGGAAGAGTCCAAAGCGCAAAGCAAGAATGATGAATTGAACCGGTTCAAAGTGAAAACCTAAGGACCACCATTAACGACTGAAGGTTATTCTGGGCGCGCTTTTGATACCGTGTCATTGAGGGCAGCATGAGCGACGGCGACATAACAGACCAGATTGCAGCACTTCCGATGCGCTGGGACAGGGATGGAAAACTGCACGTTCTGATGGTGACTTCGCGCGATACAGGGCGGTGGGTCATCCCAAAAGGTTGGTTGATGGAAGGAAAGAAACCCTGGCATGCCGCTGAAATTGAAGCACTGGAAGAAGCAGGTGCTGTCGGGGCAATCTCGAAACAGCCAATTGGTCATTTTTTCTATGACAAGCGCTTTGAGGGCGCGAGTAGCGTTCGCTGCCGCGTTACTCTCTATCCCATGGTCGTTGAAAAGTTGAAACGGCGTTGGAAAGAACGGGACGAACGGACGCGTCACTGGTTTTCACCAGGGAAAGCGGCAAAGCTGGTGGAAGAAAGAGATCTCTCAAGTTTTTTGAAGAATCTGACAAGCGACCAGAACGCCCAGTCTGTCATTAACAAGCTACGAAAAGCTGGATGAGAAAGCGCCTGACAAAATCAAAGATACTCGGCGCGCAATTACCAAAGGGAGGAAGGATAATGAAAAAAATTACATCCACGGCCGTCGGGTCGCTGATTGCAATAGCCGCGTCTGTGTCGGCAGCGCAGGCAGACAAGCTGACACTCTATTGCTCGGCGCAGGAAGACTGGTGCCAACTCATGGCGCGCAGTTTCGAAGATGCGACGGGCATCGACGTCAATATGACGCGTAAGTCGTCAGGTGAAACCTTTGCACAAATCCGCGCCGAAAGTTCGAACCCAAAAGGAGACGTGTGGTGGGGCGGCACGGGTGATCCGCATTTGCAGGCCGCTGAAGAGGGCCTGACAATGGAATACATGTCGCCAATGCGCGATCAGCTTCATGATTGGGCGATTTCCCAGGCCGAAAGTGCCGGAAACAGAACAATCGGTATCTATTCCGGCGCACTTGGATATGGCTATAACGCAGACTTGCTAGCGGCCAATAACCTGCCCGAACCCGCCTGCTGGAAAGACCTGCTAAAACCTGAATACAAGGGTCACGTTCAGATGGCCAACCCGAACTCGTCTGGTACGGCCTACACTACGCTGGCCTCGATGGTGCAGATCTTTGGCGAGGATGAAGGTTTTGAGTTCATGAAAGGCCTGCATTCGAATATCAATCAGTATACAAAATCCGGATCGGCACCAATCAAAGCAGCCGGACGTGGCGAGAACACGATTGGCATCGTCTTCATGCATGATGCGGTAAAGCAGGCTGTATCGGGTTTCCCGATTAAGGTCGTCGCACCATGCGAGGGCACGGGATACGAAATTGGCTCGATGTCCATTATTGAAGGCGCCCGCAACGAGGAAGAGGCTAAGAAGTTCTATGACTGGGCGCTGTCGCCCGAGGCTCAGAACCTTGCCCTTCAGGTCAACGCGTTTCAGGTGCCCTCGAACAAGAGCGCAGAAACGTCGGATAGCGCGCCTGACATGAGTCAGATCAAGCTGATTGACTATGACTTCAAAAAATATGGTTCCTCAGACGAGCGAAAGCGCCTGTTGCAGAAATGGGACGAAGAGGTTTCAACTCTGCCGCAGTAAATGACTGACCGGACTTCAAAAACGACCCATCAGGTTCTGATCTTCTGGATCATCGCCGGGTGGGTCGGATTCTTTCTGCTGCCGTGGTACATGGTCGACGGCGGCCTGTGGTCATTCGAATGGCTTTTTGACGGCTACCCGTTTGACGAAGATTATGCCCCCGCTGCATTCCTGATCGCACAGGGTGAGAAGCTTTGGCTTGCCCCACTGTTGATCGCCCTGACCTTACCCCTTTTGGTGTTGAAGCGAGCCAAGTCTGACCCGCTCTATGCCCGTGTTCTGATCCTTTCCGGCGCACTCGGCTTCGGCTGGTTGATCGCGCAGGGTTTCGGGATTGGCATCAGGGGATTCAATTTCAATTGGTTGGAAGCCTATTTTGGCGAACTTGGTGATCGCCAATTCGGCATGGGCTATGGTGCAATGATTTGCGCTTCAAGCCTTCTGTTCCTGTTGACCCAAGGCATTGCGGCAAGAGGTGCCATCAACGGTGACGTCTTTGTCGTCAGTGCGATTGGCGGTGTGATTACCATCGTCACTGTCTTTGTCTTTTTTCCGATCGCCAAGATGCTGTTCGCTGCCTTCGTCACTGAAGATGGCGCATATTCCATTGCTGTCTTCTTCTCAAAGTTCTTTGATGCCCGGCTATGGGGGTTGGGGTGTTTTTTTGGTGCCAGATGCGGCGCAGCATGGAACTCGCTGTTTCTTGCCATCCTGGTTGGCTTCGTCACGACAGTTCTGGGGTTGTGCTTTGCACTGGTTGTGACCCGCTCGGGTTTCCGCTACAAACGCGTGCTGCGGGCTTTGACTGTTCTTCCGATCATCACCCCGCCATTTGTGATTGGCCTCGCGCTGATCCTGCTTTTTGGCCTGTCAGGCTCAGTCACACGGTTCGTCGCAGAACTGTTTGGCATGCAGCCAACGCGCTGGCTGTACGGAATGCCAGGCATATTCATCGCACAGGCCCTTGCATTCACACCCATTGCATTCCTCGTTCTTATCGGCGTGGTGGAAGGCGTCTCGCCATCTATGGAGGAAGCGGCCCAGACGCTCCGCGCCAGCAGATGGCAAACGTTCAGGACAGTGTCCCTGCCCCTGATGCGCCCAGGTCTTGCCAATGCATTTCTTTTGGGCTTCATCGAAAGTATGGCCGACTTCGGAAACCCGCTTGTTCTGGGTGGGAATTTCGACGTTCTATCGACCGAGATTTTCTTTGCCATCGTCGGTGCGCAATACGACCAAGGCCGGGCGGCCGTTTTGGCCATGGTACTGCTGTTTTTCACCCTTTCGGCCTTTTACGCGCAGCGTGTTTGGCTGGGCAAGAAAAGCTATACCACCGTGACAGGCAAAGGTGACGCAGGCGTGCACCCTTTGATGCCGACAGGTCTTTCAGTTCCCGTGCTGGTAATCGCTCTTGGCTGGGCGGTGTTCACGATCATTGTCTATGCGATGATCATCTACGGCAGTGTGGTCGAGCTTTGGGGGGTCAATAACTCCCTGACCCTAAAACACTATGTCACTGCATTCTCTGTTCGATTTGAAGAAGAGGGCATTCGTTGGACCGGCGCCGCTTGGGACAGCTTCTGGACCACCATAACCATTGCGGCAATTGCTGCCCCTCTGACGGCGGCGGTTGGGCTGGTAACGGCTTACCTGTTGACCCGGCAGAACTTTGCAGGAAAGAATGCTTTCGAGTTTGGAACCATGCTGTCCTTTGCTATCCCCGGTACGGTGATTGGTGTCAGCTATATTCTTGCCTTCAACGTTCCGCCGATCGAAATAACCGGCACAGGCGTTATCCTTGTTGTCAGTTTCATATTCCGCAACATGCCGGTTGGGGTCCGTGCGGGCATCGCTAGCATGTCGCAACTTGACCGCAGTCTTGATGAATCATCGCTGACCCTTGGCGCAAACTCGTGGCAGACATTTCGTCGTATCATTCTGCCGCTGCTACGCCCCGCGATACTGGCCGCGCTTGTTTACAGCTTTGTCCGCGCGATGACGGCGATCTCGGCTGTGATCTTTCTGGTCAGCGCCGAATACGACATGGCAACCAGCTATATCATCGGGCGGGTCGAGAATAACGACTATGGTCTCGCCATTGCTTATTCGACGACGCTGATCTTCGTGATGCTGGCAGCGGTCGGGTTATTGCAAATTCTCGTCGGTCGGGTCCAGATCGGTCGGCGCACACAGAGCACAACGGAGACACCCTCATGACCGACAACAAAATCGGTTCCAAGGCCGCCCCGGTATTATTTGAGAACGTGTCGAAAGTGTTCGGCAAAAATGTTGTTGCTGTTGATAACATTAACCTTCATGTCGAAGCGGGAAAACTGGTCACGCTGCTTGGCCCATCAGGCTGTGGGAAAACGACAACGTTGCGCATGATCGCCGGGTTAGAGATGGCAAGCTCTGGCAAGATTATGATTGGCGACCGGGACGTCACCAAACTGCCCGCAACAGACCGCGACGTATCAATGGTGTTTCAATCATACGCGCTGTTTCCGCACATGAGTGTGCTGGAGAACGTAATGTACGGCCTCACGTTCTCGGGCTTTGCCAAGGATGAGGCTCGGAGCCGCGCGCTGCATGGCTTGCAATTGGTAGGGCTCAAGGGGTTCGACAATCGCCTTCCCTCCGAACTCTCGGGTGGTCAGCAACAACGTGTCGCCGTCGCGCGTGCACTGGTTCTTGAACCACAGGTTCTGCTGTTTGACGAACCGCTGTCCAACCTCGATGCCAAGCTGCGACGCCAGGTACGCGAGGATATCCGGGCCATCCAACAAGACCTTGGACTGACGGTTGTCTATGTCACCCACGATCAGGAAGAGGCCTTGGCCGTCTCTGACGAGATCGTCGTGATGCGAAACGCCGCGATCGCTCAGATGGGTACACCTCGCGAGCTTTATGACGCCCCGAATGACCGGTTTGTTGCCGATTTCATAGGCGAGGCAAACCTGCTCAACTGTCAGATCGTTTCAACCGACGGTGATACTGCAACAATCGAGATCGAAGGTTACCGCCAAACTTTGCCGCGCCGCGGTTTGACCAATGGGCCCGCGACCATCGCTGTACGACCCTCGCGCCTTGTAATTGGATCTGATGACGGCATCGCCGCTACAGTGGCCAAGGCAACCTATGTTGGCGTGCGGATGGAATACACACTGACCGGCGCATTTGGTCAGGTCTTTGCGGTCCACGACGATGTTGATGCACCGCTTGCACCGGGTACCGAAATCACGATGGGGTTTGCCGGCAAAGGACCGGTACTTCTGCCTGACTAGATGCCGAGTTTACTGATCATCACTCACCCCGAGGTCGTTATTGATCCGGATACCCCCATTACTGAATGGGGTCTGAACGCGACAGGTCGCCGGCGCGCCGCAGCCTTTGCCGCCAGTGAAGTTATGGCCAATGTCACCCACGTCTGGGCCAGCAGCGAACGAAAGGCTCGCGACACTGGTGAGATTTTGGCCGCACCTTTGGGGTTGCCTCTAAATATCCACCCGGATCTTGGTGAGAATGATCGGAGTGCCACTGGTTTCCTGCCACGGGAAAAGTTCGAGGCGGCCTCCGACGCATTCTTTGCCCAGCCGGAGATTAGCTTTCGCGGTTGGGAAACTGCGGCCGACGCGCAGAGGCGCATTCGTCGGACAGTGTCGGAGATCATTCGTGCTCATGGCACCGGAGACCTCGCTATCATTACACATGGTGCGGTCGGGACATTGTTGTGGTGTGAGCTTTCCGGAAATCCGATTGACCGCCATTACGATCAACCGTCACAAGGCCATTATTGGCAGGCTAGCCTGACAACTCTACGACCTTTTTCCACTTGGTTGCCAATGGCCTAGACGTTAAGCACCCCAAGCGCTCTCTGCGATTTCCAGCAAGCTTTCAAATACGTCTGGTGTGCCGACGATCACGCGCCCACCGTCGCGGATCATCGCGTCGGCGTCTTGATCTTCGACAACTCCGCCCGCTTCCGCGACCAGCAGTTGTCCGGCCAGACAATCCCAAGCGTTCATGTGTTCTTCCACATAACCCAGAAGTCGCCCGGCTGCGACATAGGCCAATGACAACGCCCCGCTGGCGTTTCTGTGAAACATGGAACCGCGCTCGATCAGTTCTGCGACCACAGGCACGACGTGGCGAGTTTCGATCCGGTTCGAATACCCAACAGAAACCGTCCCGTCCTGAAGAGCCACGCCAGAGGCCACGCGTATAGGTGAACCGTTCAGTGTCGCGCCCTCTCCGCGTGTTGCCACAAAGGTCTCGTCCATATTCGGATCCCGAATCACACCGACCGCAGTACGCCCTTCGGTGACACCGGCCAGAACAATCGTCCATACCGGTATGCCATTGACGAAATTCGTAGTTCCATCAATTGGATCAATCACCCAGTCAAAACCGCTCTCACCGGTGGCAGCGCCGTGTTCTTCGCCAAATATCCCGTCTTGCGGCCAGGCAGCCATGATCTTTTGGCGAATGAACGTTTCGACGTTTTTGTCCGCCTCACTCACCCAGTCCTGAGCACCTTTTTGATCAATGACCAGATTACTCCTGTCCAAGAAGTATTTCTCGGCAATCACCCCAGCTTCTTCACAGACCGCGATGGCAAAATCTCTGCGTTCCGAAAGACGATTCATGGCCTGTCCTTTTGTGTTTGTGTATCTAAGGCCAACATTGCGGACCAAGCGGAAGCCTTGCAATGACTGAGTTGCAGCACCGTTCAATTCATGCCGCTTCGAGGTTGCCGAGCAATATGGACGTCATATCGGCGGTTATCACCCCGTCTATGGCAACAACATCCATTCCAGTCTGATAATCAACGTTGCTTTTTGTAATTCCCGACAAGTCCGCATTTGAATCCAAAAAGACCCATTGAGGTTCATGCGCAGTGGGCTGTCCAACGGCCACCTGCAATATTGCCAGTGCATCCAGGGCATTGATGGTGCCATCTTGATTGATATCTGCCGCGATCAGGTTTTCCGCAGCGGGGGGACCCCAAGTCGGATCGAGGCCAACCGAAATGCGTAACACTTGCAAAGCATCCATTGCGTCAATCTCTTTGCTCGCTGTCGAATAGTGCTTGATGATGTCCAGTCTTCCGGGGAAAGTGCCATCCGGAAGGTCCAAGTCAAATTGTCCCTGATCGTCAGCCGTGACGGATACCGTGCCACCACCGACCGGTGTGAACTTGATCTCTGCATCCGACAATCCGGGATTAGCAGATTGGCTGTCCACTGTGATTGACCCAAGCACGCCATCCGAACTGTCCGGCGTCAAACCGCCGAAATTACCGAAATCAACCGGAATGTGATCGGGGCCATCGAACCCGGCCCCGAAAATATCAGCGCTGGTCAGCGTTCCACCCGAAGCGGACTGAACCTGCACGACCTCGCCCCGATACTCTATCCGGGCCCCTTGTGTAGTGCTGGTAAAGGTCAGTTGCTGAGGGGACCGCAACAGCAGGTAGTCAAACAAGTCCAGACGGTCCACACCCGGCTGAAAATCCGTGATCGTCGTCATACTGCTGCCCGACTGCATCACGAAAATGTCGGCCCCTGCCCCACCTGACATGGTCGTAGCACCCGTTCCTGCTATCAGTATGTCGTCGCCATCGCCACCCATCAGGGCGGTATCCAGAATACTACCGCTCAGCATGTCGTCTGCGGCAGTCCCCGACACTGCTCCAAACCCTTTGTCCACGATCCCCAGATTATCGACAGGAACCGTAATGACAGTCACTCCGGCGCCTTGTTGCGACGTAGCCAGAACCTGCAACTCGTCACCAACATGGGCAAGGCTCAGCGATTCGACGTTCTGTAATCCACTAATCAACGTGTCAGCGAAACTATCCAGATAGACCAACTGGCCTTCAGGTGTCAGCGTGAACAATGTAAGCCCATCGTCACCGCCACCCGCCACGACGAATACGCGCCCGTTGATGTCCACGACCTCAAGGTCCTGCACAGATTCGAAGCGGGTCGTGAGCGAATCCAGAATATGATCTGTGGCGCTCAGGCTGCCGTCAGCGTTCAATTGAAGCACACTGAGCGAATTGCTGCCTGCACCCGCCACGATCACCCAGGGTTTGCCGTAGGCATTGATCGTTTCGACGGCTGTCGGAGTTGAGATTCCGAGCGTCCCGAGGGCCGAACCGTTGTCAATTTCGGTCAACTGACCGGAAATGCTGTCGATCCGATAAGTTGAGACTGTATTGCTGGCCGCATCACTTGAGATCAGGAAATGGTCAGTCCCTGCGCGCAGCGTCTGCATCGCGTCACCAGTGCCAGAAACAAGGCCAGCAAGGCTCAGCGTTCCGTCCTGATTGACAAGGTATGTCCCGATTTGCCCCGTTTCTTCATGAGCCATTGCAAGAACATCCATCAGGCCAATCGACACTTGAACAATGGCCGAGATATCTCCGCCTCCTGTCAGAGATCCGGTTTCCGTAAGGCTGTCCAGGGTGCCGTCTACGTTAAGGTCATATCCGACCAACCCGACCGCCATATTCACATCCAGTACAAGTTGTTCGGTTCCCGCCAGCGTTATCGGTGTGCCACTGCGACCAACCTGAAACGTGATTGTTCCGCTGTAATATTCCGTGTCGACCAGTTGCGGTAACGCACCTTCGACCAACCGCCAGACAGCGACGCCGCCACCCGGTCCGGTGACGGTATAAAGATACGTGGTGCCGTTAAACGTTTTTAAAGCCGTATCGCCGATACCTGAATCGAGCGCCGCGCTCCCCGTTGCCACCACACCTTCGAATTGAAGCATCACAGCCAACACCTCCTGCGCCACTCCTGGCCTTGACCAAAAGATGACCTGATGCACGGACCGAAACAAAAGCGGAATTGTGGTGAAAACGAGAAGTTCGGTTTCAGATTAACTCAATTTTTTGCTTTCGATCGCAACAGTAACCAGTGGGAAAGACAGATGAGCCAGCCGTTATCAGCGCGACCTGTCTTCCTTTTCGGTGATCGCGGAAACCACATGTGAGGGTAAGATGACCAAAGCACCAGAGTTCAACAACCGTCCGGCGGCTGAACCTTCGGAAACGGACCGCAAGCAACACATTCGCCAGTGGATCGAAGGAAAACTTGGCCGCTGGGCAGGGCGCGGAGCGGCCGGTGGGCTGATTTCAACTTTGATGGCCTTGCCCGCGTTGTCACAAGCCACAATTGAAGAATTATATGCTTTTCAATTCGCGGAAACCATTCCAGGCGTTCGCTCTGTCAAGCTGTTGAAGAATGGCGATGTTCTTCTAAAAATGGCCGATGGCCGCACAATGATTGTGACCGCTGAAAACGTCCAGATCCTGGACAGCGGTGCCATCATGATCGCTGAGAATGCGGTTCAGGAGATTGCCCAATTCAGCGCGGTTGAAGCCAGTGTTTCCGCGGGCGCGTCCGCAGGTGGCATCAGTGGCGCCGGCGCGGCGTTGGGCGGATTGGGTCTGGCAGGGGCGGCTGCGGCCGCAGGAGGTGGCGGCGGTGGCGGTGACAGCCCCGTCGTATCTGAGCCCACCTCCGTCGTGTCCGAACCCGCCCCGACATACCCAAGCCTCAACCTGGCTGATCTGCAATCTACTGCGCTGAACAACATCAGCACCAACGCCATCCCTCCCGAAGGGACGGCAACCATTGAAGTCACAATAGGGTCACTGGTCAAAACCGTGACACCCAACCCCGATGGCAGCTGGAGTATCTCTCTGACAGCCGCCGAAGCCGGCGCACTTCCACAGGGGGTATCGACGGTGACCATCACGAACCTGGATGGGTCGGGTACTGAATTGTCAACACAATCCGTTCAATTTGACATCGATACGGTTCCACCAAGCCTGTCCATCACCGGTTTTTCTGACGGACCGGTTCTCAACCTAGCCGAGCAAGCGACCGACCTGACTGTCACTGGCGTAACCGATGCAGAAGACGGGCAAACCGTAACGGTTTCACTGAACGGGCAAAACTATTCCGGTACGGTTTCCGGTGGACAGTGGAGTGTAACCGTCCCGGCGGCTGACCTTAGCGCCTTGCCTGACGGTGCAATCGTAAATGTAACGGCAGACGTCGCTGACGCGGCTGGAAACCCGGCCCTACAGGCCAGCGGAAGTTTTGATACGGATTTCACCGCTCCAAGTGTTTCTCTGGATCCCGTTGCGGGTGGATCAATTGACCTGATTGATGTGGCTGGTGACTTAACCTTAACGGGTTCCACCACGGCCGAGGACGGGCAAACCATCATCGTCACGTTCGACGGTCAGGTGTACACCGGTATTGCGACAGGCGGAAATTGGACTGTCACGATCCCCAATTCCGACCTCGGCAGTCTGTCCACTGGAACACCTGCTGCAATTGTTGTGGCGGTCGAGGACGTCGCTGGCAACCCGGCCGCACCGATTCTTGTTACTGTACCAGTGGACTTGACCGGCCCCTCTATTTCGATATCTCCTCTTTCCGTCGGCGCAGTTCTCAACGCTGCTGAAGCCGGATCAAGTTTGGCCGTAAGCGGGGCAACCGCCAATGTCGAAGATGGTCAGCAAGTCACCGTCACACTGGATGGTCAAAGGTCGATAGAAATTCAGGTTCGCAATCCGACTACCAGAGCGTCACTATTTCCAGTCGACATCCCCCAGGAAAATATACCCGGCACCGTAAATCGTTTTGATCAGGCGTGGATTCTTTGGATCTTCACCAAGTTTCGTGCGCAATCTGGAGATTCTGACATCCATAGCACGATCAAAACTGTCGCCGGCCGCGCCGCCCAAGGACTCCTGCATCTGCCCCCTGCTAATCAGCCGCTTGGGGCTTTCCAGAAACAGACGCAGAACCTCGCCTTCAGCATGGCTGAAAGGTGTTTCAGACCCTGACCCGTCTTCCAGAACATACCGATCAAAATGCGCAATCCAGCCGTTGAATTCAGCCGTATCCGATTGTGACGTCCGCCCGCGCGGTGCGCGTAACCTTGCCCGGACCCGGGCTACGACCTCGGTAGGGTCAAACGGCTTAGTAATATAGTCATCTGCGCCAAGCTCCAGCCCGGTCACACGGTCCTGAACCTGTGCCCGGCCGGAAATAATGATCACAGCTGCACCCTGTTCCAGCGCCAAGCGATGAACAAGCGCCAGCCCGTCGGTATCTGGTAAAGACAGGTCCACGAGGCAAACATCCGGGGTCACTCGATTTAGGGCTGCTTCAAACTCTCTGGCACGAGAAAAGCTCTGCGTCCGGAAACCGGCATCCTCCAGTGCATCCGTCAGAATGCGCCGTATCTCGGGTTCGTCGTCGAGAATGGTCACCAGTGGTTGCGACATCAGGCGGCCTCGGTTTGGATGAGAGCGGACAATTGAGCCTGTGAGAACGGTTTACGCAAAACAGGTGCCAAAGCAAGGGCCCGTTGATGCAGTGGATCTGAAATTGGCAGGGATGTCATAAGGATAAACGGTAACCCCGGCTTCAACTGTTCAAGGATGTCCAAGCCTGTACCGTGTCCTTCCAGACGGATATCCGACAAGACTAGCGAAATGTCCTTCACACTTGATATCAAGGCCAGTGCTTCATCAACTGAATTTGCTTCAATGACAGTAAAGCCCAAATCCACAAGCATGTCCCTAAACTGCCCGCGCAGGTCTTCGTTATCTTCAACCAACAGTACCAACCCGTCCTGCGCCGGAGGAGCGGGCCGAAAAGGCAAACGCATGACAACTGAGGCCCCAGATGGCGTATTTCTTAGATTCAGATCGCCACCGGCAAGCTTGACCGTATCATAAACCATCGGCAGCCCCAGACCCGAACCGTCGCTCCCTTTTGTTGTAAAAAACGGGTTCAGCGCCTTTTCAAGCGCCTCGGGTGAAAACCCCGGCCCGGTGTCGGAAACTGTGACTTCGATCCAGATCTCACCTATGGCATGTGCACTGATCGTGATCTGGCCCGTGCTTCCGCAGGCGTCCCGGGCATTTAGGACCAAGTTTAATAGCGCATCCTGAACCATACCCGGATCAAGCATCAATGTCTGTTTCGGCAAGGTGTTTACGACGGACAGGCCTACACCGCGAGGCAGTGACGGTGTCGCCAGAATCCTCAGATCTTCCAACAAACCTCCGATGTCAGTTGCCTGCGGTTGCGGCGTTCGGTTTCCAGTCATGTCGGCGATCCGGTTCAGCAGTTGCCCGCCCCGACGCGCGGTTTGTTGAGTTGCCGCCACAAGTTCCCGCGCACCATCCGGCAAATCCATCTTGTCGAGGCGGGACTGCATCCCAAGGATGATAGTAAGCAGGTTGGAAAAGTCATGGGCAAGCCCGCTGGTCATCTGGGCCGCCATCGCCCGGCGGCGGGTTTGCTGTAATGCTACGCGTGCCTGTGTCTCTTCGGTGATGTCCACCGACATCACGTACACGCCCCCTGCCCCATCTGGCGTAAATGAAACCCGAATACGGCGGGAATCCTGATCTTCAGTGAACTCAAAGACCGACGGCTCTCCGCTATAGGCCTTAAGCAAATGGGCCTGAACCCGTTCAAAGGCGGTCGCACCCAGCGCTTCAGAAATGTGAAGCCCCAGAATATCGGACGGACGCCCAGGCATGACGGCGCTCAGCCGACGGTTCGAGTAATCGTAACGGCCGTCGCTGTCTAAATGCGCGATATGAGCCGGCATCATCTCGGTCACCATACGAGTGCGGGCTTCAATTTCGGTCAATTCCCGCTTGGCCTCTTCCAGCGCTGCGATCGTAGCCGCAAGTTTGCGGTTGGTTGCGGACAGTTCTTCCGCGTGGCTCAGCAACTGTTCCGACAGTTCCTCTGACCGCGCGCGCAACAGGTTTTCCGCCCGCCGTGTGCCGGTAATATCGGTGTAGACCGCGACCCACCCGCCTTGTGGCAGCGGCGCGCCTTCTATTGAAACAACCTGCCCATTGGGGCGCACGCGCTCCATGTAGTGAGGCTCAAACGCCAAGGCTTGCTGGACACGCAGATTGACCATTTCATCGACACTTTCATCGTCGCCATACTCACCGCGGCTGGCAAGAAAGTGGATCGTGTCGCGAAACAGAGCGCCCCTTTGAACCAGCTCGTCCGGCAAACCGAACATTTCCTGGAAGCGGCGATTGCTGAGCACCAGTTGCAACTTGCTGTCATAAATGGAAAGCGCCTGACCGATCAGGTTCAGCCCGGCAGTCGTCATCGCCTTGATACGCTTTTCGGTTATGTTCAAGTTGGTCTTCTCCACGGCTCATGCGTAGCATCAGAAATCATGCGCGGGTAGTGGAATTGAGAGGAGGCATTTTCAGACCCAGCCTTCGGTTTAATGCTTTTGACGATCCGTGAATGCACAACGTGAAATATGTCGACAAATCAGCCCGCAACAATACGCCGGCGGCGCTAGAAACGATGAAGGTGGACAATATCCGCGTTCCAAGATGAGTATCTGGGACGGGATTTTGCACCTTCAGATGTGATCGAGTGCAAGGACAACGTGTGGTCCATGTTTCTCATCCTGTGGCGCAACATCTGTCGGCTTAACCGTGCGAGATCCGTTGCAAAATCTGGATTCTCCGCGACGTTCTCGAATTCGCCCTTACCTTGATGGTCGAACAGGATCGGGGGCAGGTCGGCAGCGAACTCGACCAGGGTGAACCGTTCATCCCGCAATATTCCCAAACACGAGTCGCTGTTACCGGTCCCCAATTCTTGCTGCCATAACGTCGGGTTTTCAGGTTCTGAGAAATCAAGTTCGCTGAAAGAATAATCGCGCCAATCGTCTGGGATATTACCCCGCAACAATGGCAGCAAGGACCGACCATCCATAGCGTTCGGAACAGCCTGCCCTATCCAGTCCAATATGGTCGGAGTGACATCCACGGACTCGGTTGGTACTTTGATCTTGCTTCCAGCCACAGCTTCGTTCCCTGGCAAACGGATCATAAGCGGTGTGTGATACGCTGCGTCGTAGACCGTCATTTTGCCCCAGCTGTGTCGATCCCCCAGCATTTCACCATGATCGGCGGTGATAACCAGAAGTGTATCGTCATATTGCCCGCTGTCCTTCAGGTACTGGACAACACGACCGATGTGGTGATCAACCTCAGTCGCCAGACCCAGATATATAGCACGCAAGGTGCGAATGTTTTTGTCTGTAGGTTCAACGTCGTCGAAACCGTGAACGAATTTTTTCGCGCTATAGGTATCCAGCTTTGGTCCGAAAAACGGGTGCAGTGCTTTTTCTGCTGCCGCGCTTGGCAAGCAATGCGGCAAAGGGATGCCCGCCGGGTCATACATATCATTGTAAGGGGCCGGTGCGACCAATGGCGGATGAGGGCGGATATAGGTCAAATGGGCGAACCAACCCTTTCCACGATGCGGCGCGATTCCGTCCAGGAAGGCATCGGTCAAAAAGGCTGTGTCGCTGTCTTCGGCCCGATACAGCGCGGGATCGTTCAATCGCGGCTGTCCACCAACAGGCGAAACGGGCTTGTAGACATCCCAGTACGTTTCAAATTGGTACCCCTTTTTCATCAAATGCGCTTGCCACGGATATGATTCTTCAAGGCGCATTTCGACAACTTCGACAAACCCTGTCATCGACTGCTCGTAAGACTTGAGATCTGGGTCATTGGGATCATGGACGCGCGGATCGGCGGAGGTATCTGTATACCCAAACAACATTGGCAAGTAACCAGCCTTACGCATTTCCGTGGCGATGTTCGGGGTATCGTGTCGTAACGGCGTGCCGTTTCTTACCGACCGGTGATTCATCGCATATTGGCCGGTCAGGATCGACGCGCGCGAGGGACCGCAGGGATTGGTGACCGAAAAATGGCGGGTAAAGGTCACAGCCTCATCCATAAAAGCCCGTAAATTTGGAAGGTTCACATGATCTGCCAAGGCCCCGGACAAGCAATCCGCTCTGAGTTGATCGATGATGACAAACAAGACGTTCTTGGTCTGATGCATACCGACTTCTCCTGTTCCGCGCCGTAATAACCAACGCGGAATGTGTCTTGCTTCCGGCTTATGCGCAACCGATTTGTGGGTTGTGCATGGGCACATAATCCACACGAAAGTCGCAGAGCGAAAACATCTGGCGGGGATCAGTTCAAGGCGGTCCAATACTGCGACCGGCGTGACGCCAAGGCAATGCGGCGCGGCAAAAAGATGTCCAATGGCACAAAGCCGTTGCGGTCTTCGAGTGTTTCACTTCACATGACCTCATGACGCAGCCCACGATAATCTCAGAATACGATTCCAGCGGCACTCGTGTACGCATATCCGGAGAGCTGCTCACGCAATCGCTGCAAACCGTTGAGCAGGGTTTTGCCTCTGTCCGCCTAACCGGAGACAGGGTCGTTCTTGATCTGTCCGATGTCGAAGCTCTTGATACAGGCGGTGCCTGGCTGATCGCGGATCTCGGCAGACGCTTCACGTCGCAAGGTGCAACACTTGAGTTTCAAGGGGTGAAACCAGCACATGCCACTCTGATCGATACTGTAACCCGCAGCATCCCCGACGAACCCGGTGAGCTTGATAAACCGCGAAGTCTGCTAGATTTGATCGCCCAAATGGGCCACATCACGGTAGGTGCCTGGCGGGACACACTTTCGATCCTCGAATTTCTGGGTCTGACACTGCATAGGCTGTTTCGTACCATTGTCATGCCATGGCGACTGCGCAAGGCAGCGCTGGTCACGCACATGGAAGAAACCGGGTTCAAGGCACTGCCAATCGTGGCCCTTATGGGATTTCTGATCGGTGTCGTACTGGCCTTTCAGGGCGCGACCCAACTGAAGCAATTTGGAGCTGAGATATTCGTGGTCGAGCTGATCTCGATCTCGGTTCTACGTGAATTGGGCATATTGTTGACGGCCATAATCGTTGCCGGGCGCTCGGGTTCTGCATTCACCGCATCTATTGGTTCGATGAAAGTGCAGGAAGAAATTGACGCAATGCGAACACTGGGTCTGGACCCGATCGAAGTTTTGGTCATTCCCCGCGTATTGGCCTTGTTGATCATGCTGCCCATATTGGGGTTTGTCGCCGATATGGCAGGCCTGTTTGGCGGCGCCTTGATGAGCTGGATCGACCTGGGTGTAAGCCCCGGCATGTTTCTTACTCGTTTGAAGGAAAACACCGACGTCTGGCAACTGGCGGTCGGCCTGATCAAGGCACCGTTCTTTGCGCTCGTCATCGGCGTAGTTGCCTGCTGGCAGGCAATGCAGGTCAAAGGGTCCGCCCAAAGTGTCGGTCAACGTACGACAGCATCAGTTGTTCAATCCATTTTCATGGTGATCGCAATCGATGCTTTGTTTTCGATCTTCTTCTCAGAGATCGGAATATGACATGAACAATGACACACAACAGGCATCGTTGGCCGCGACCACAGACCGCGAGGCGGTCATTCGTGTGCGCGGGCTCCGAACTCAGTTCGGTACGCAAGTGGTTCATGAAGGCCTGAATCTTGACGTCTGGCGGGGAGAGGTTCTGGGAATCGTCGGCGGGTCGGGCACCGGTAAATCCGTGTTACTCAGAACTATCGTAGGGCTGAACAAACCCGCCGCCGGAGAAATCGAAGTTCTGGGCGTCGATGTTCTGAATGGTCCGGAAGATGATCGTCGCAGAATCGAACGCCACTGGGGCGTTGCCTTTCAGGACGGGGCACTGTTTTCGTCGCTGACCGTGCTCCAAAATGTGATGGCTCCGTTGCGGGAACACACAGGTCTCAGCGAAAAACTGATGGAGTCTCTGGGTGCATTGAAGATCAGCCTTGTGGGTCTGCCACAGCTGAGTTGCGGTAAGTTTCCCTCGGAATTATCGGGCGGTATGCGCAAACGCGCAGCGCTGGCCCGGGCGCTGGCCCTTGACCCCGAGATCGTTTTTCTGGACGAACCGACCGCAGGATTGGACCCTATCGGCGCAGCGGCATATGATGAACTGATCGGCGAGTTACAGCAGGCACTTGGGTTGACAGTTTTTATGGTCACCCATGATCTGGACAGCCTTTACGCCATCTGTGACCGCGTTGCAGTGCTTGCGGAAAAGCGCGTGTTGGTTGAAGGTCCGATTGAGGACATGACCAAGGTCGACCATCCTTGGGTACAGGAATACTTCACAGGCCCCCGCGCCCGCGCGGCGCAGCAGAAGGGGCAAAACAGGTAAAGGCAATGGAAACCCGGGCGAACTATATCCTCATTGGCGCGTTTACCCTCGCGGGGTTGCTGGGCGCATTCGGCTTTTTCCTGTGGCTCGCCAAGTTTGAGATCACGCGCCAATACGCTTATTACGATGTACTATTTGACAATGTCGCAGGTCTGTCGGCAGCTGGCGGCGTGAACTTCAACGGCTTACCTGTCGGGCAGGTTGTTTCCTTGCAGCTGGACGAAAATGATCCGTCAAAGGTTCGGGTGCGGATCGAAGTGGACGCAGACATTCCGATAACCGATGAGACAATCGCACAGCTTCAGTCCCTTGGCGTAACCGGTGTCGGCTATGTTGAACTGACCGGCGGATCAGCTAACGCTGAACGATTGCCACAAAAGAGCATTATCAAGAGCAAACGCAGCACAATTCAATCCCTGTTCGAAGGCGCGCCAAAAGTTCTGGACGAAGCCGTGACGCTTTTGGAAAACCTGAACAAAGTCGTCGATGATAAAAACCGGGAAGCTGTGAGCGGTATTCTGGACAATCTTGCTTCGGCTACAGGTAAACTGGACAAGACACTGACAAGTTTTGAATCCGTCGCAAATGACATCGGCAGCGCTGCGAAGGATATTGGCGCGTTTTCAAAGCGGCTGGACCCTCTGATCGAAACCGCTCAAACAACGCTCAAGACCGGCTCTGAAACACTGGAAGCTGTCAAAACGGCATCCGAGTCCGCCAAGACAGCGCTGGATGAAGCTAATACAACCATTCAGACGGCGGACCGTATTTTGCAGCAAGACGTGAAGCCTTTCATCGAGCGAGGCTCGCAACTGGCTGAACGATTGACCGTTTTGTCTGATGAAGGCAGCGTTACCCTTGGAATTGTGAACGAAACAGTGATGAACGCCAATACGACGCTTGGTTCGATTACTACGACGATGGAGTCCGCCAAGGGGGCGCTGGCTTCGGCAGAATCCGCTTTTGACTCTGCAAATCGTGTCATGGAGGAAGACGTGGCACCTGTTGCGGAAGATGTCCGGAAGGCGGCCAATCAGGTGACCGAAACCGTCGCGGACATCACGGAAAAGATCGACCAGATCTCGGACGACGTCCTGAGCGCGTCAAATTCCGCGTCCGAACTACTGGGAACCATCGATGGCATTGTTCAGAGCAACCGCCGACAAGTTTCGGATTTCCTGCGTGTCGGGTTGCCTCAATTTATTCGTTTCATCGAAGAATCCCAGCGTCTAGTTATCGGTCTGGATCGCCTCGTAGACAAAGTTCAACGCGATCCGGCACGTTTCCTGTTGGGCACCCAAGCATCGGAGTTTCGTCAATGATCAAGCCTGCACTTGCAATGCTGATGGTTGTCTTGTTTGGCGGCTGCGCTGGTTTGGGCACATTGCAACAAGCGGCAAAACCAAATGATTTGTATCTGCTTACACCTAAAAGCACGTTTTCCTCGGCACTGCCCAGGATTGAAAAGCAGATCGTCGTTCAGGAACCGTCGGCAACCGCCGCAGTGAACACGGACCAGATTGCCATTCAACCTACTCCGTTGCAGGTGCAATACCTGCCCCGCGCCCGTTGGGTGGATCGCGCACCTTTGATCGTTCAGACCCTTTTGATCGAAAGCTTTGAGAACTCGGGCAAAGTTGCAGCCGTTGGACGCTCAACCGTAGGCCTGCGGGCCGATTACATAATTGTACCCGACCTTCGAGAGTTTCAGGGGGTTGTGATCGCGGACACCGAGAACGGAACCAAAGTTCGTATTGAAGTGCGCATGAATATCAAGGTGATCGACGAGTACGAAGACAAAATCATTGCATCCAGCTCGTTTCAGGAAAACGTTGTGGCGACCAGCGATCAGACACCCGACCTGATCAGCGCATTTGATCTGGCTTTAGGGCGCGCGATGCGAGATTCTGTTGAATGGAGTATTCGCAAGATCAATACCCATGCAGCAAACAATCCGCGATCTATTCCCAGGTAGCAGAAGCTGTGTACGAAGGGGAAATGAGCGAGCAACTACGCGTACGCTTTCGCATGGCCAAGCATTTCCCTACCGAATGCGTATATCAGAAATGGGCGGCCGAAGCTCGTTTCCAATCATCCGCAAACTCTTCGGGAATGTCGTCCTTTAGAAAGGCACCATCCTCAAGATAAGTATACAGCTCCGCATAGGTACGCTCATGCTCGTCCGCAGTTCGGCGCAGGATATCACGGGGATGTAACTCGGATGCTTTTTCCTTGCCCATGGCACCCAAAAGCTCGCGGAAACTTTCCAGTGTGGCATCGTGATAGCGATGAACACGTTGACGTTTCTGCGTCACGTTCACAGCGCGCCCGCGGATGGGATCTTGTGTAGCCACCCCTGAGGGACAACGGTTTGTGTTGCAATGCAATGCCTGAATGCAACCAACCGCAAACATCATCGCGCGCGCCGAGTTGCACATGTCGGCGCCAAGCGCCAATTTCTCGACCATGTCATATCCGGTCGCCACTTTGCCGGAACAGATGATACGGATCTTGTCACGCACCCCGACACCGCGCAAACAGTTGCTGACTAAGATCAAGGCTTCGTTCAGGGGCATACCCAACCGGTTGGTAAATTCGACCGGGGCTGCGCCCGTGCCCCCTTCTGCCCCGTCAATCGTGATGAAATCCGGCAGAATACCCGTTTCAAGCATTGCTTTGCAGATCGCCATAAACTCAGACGGCTTGCCGATGCACAGCTTGAAACCGACAGGTTTGCCGCCGGACATCTCTCGCAAGTGCTGGACAAAATGCATCAAACCTGTGGGCCCATCGAATGCGCTGTGGGTAGGCGGAGAAATCACATCCTGATGTTCGGGCACACCCCGTATCTCGGCAATCTCGGCATCGACTTTGGCGGCAGGCAGAACACCGCCATGCGCAGGTTTTGCACCTTGTGATAACTTGATCTCAATGGCCTTGACCACGTCCTTGCCTGCCTTTTCGGCAAACTTGTCCTTGTCAAATCCACCAGCAGGGGTCCGGCACCCGAAATAACCCGTCCCGATCTGCCAGATGATGTCACCACCTTCGGCCAGATGATGCGGTGACAGCCCACCCTCTCCGGTGTTATGCGCGAACCCCCCATCCTTGGCTCCTCCGTTCAGCGCGCGGATGGCGTTGGCGCTGAGCGCGCCAAAGCTCATGGCAGACACGTTGAGGCGTGAGGCGCTGTATGGTTGCGTACATTGTGGACCGCCCAGCATTACACGTTCTTCACTCTTGTCCACATGTTTGGGGGCTAGTGAGTGGTTGGCACGATGATACCCGGTTTCCGTAATGTCGTATTGCGTGCCGAACGCCTGTGTGTCCACCTGCCCCTTGGCCCGAGAGTAAACCAACCCTCGGACAATCCTGTTGAAAGGCCGTCCACTTTCGTTGGTTTCCACGAAATATTGGCGAATTTCCGGACTTACAAATTCCAGCATGTACCGGAAATGCCCAAGAACCGGATAATTGTTCAGGACGTTATGTTTGGTCGTCAGAACATCATAAAGACCGATGATCGCATACGGCAACAAAATGAGCAGAAGCCAATGCGCAGGCGACCAGAAGAACCCAAGGATCAGAACCAAGGGCAGACAGACACAGCTCAGAAAAAAGAAAATTCTGCGGACAATCATGTTCCAAACTCCTTGTGTTTCTATCGGGCCGATGAGCCATGCTGTCAGAACTCAACGTGAAACAGATTGAATTTTTATTTCAAGTGTCTGCGAAAAAATGTCTGCTGAGGGACGCAAACGTGAAATCATGTTACGAACGGACCAACTGTTGAACCCGGTGCAACCGGCGGATAAATCACGCTTAACGGACGACAAAGGGCCAATCCTTGGCAAACACACAATCCCACCTCTGGCGTGACCGAAAAAGCGTGATGTTTCTGTCCGTCTTCTCAGGCGGTGCGCTTGGGTCGTTGTTGCGTGAGGCGTTTGCACTAGAGATCCCCGGCCTAAGCTTTCTCACCTCGACCTTCGGCATCAACGTGGTCGCCTGTTTTGTTCTGGGCTGGCTGTATTCCGTGCGCAATAAAGTGCACGCGCATGTTCTGCACCTTGGCGCTGTCGGGTTTTGCGGTGGATTGTCGACCTTCTCATCTTTTGTTGCTGATCTTGAACGAATAGCCGATGGCGGCCTATGGGTAACGTCCCTGGCAATCGGGCTGGAAGTTTCATTTGGCCTTGCTGCCGCGCTGATTGGCGAAAGACTTGGTCGACATTTTCATTCCAAAACGTTGTCGTCATGAACGAATTGTATCTTCATTCCATGTTCGCTTTGGGTGGAGGTCTGGGGGCCGTGATGCGCCATTGGCTGGCGCTGAAGATTCGGCACGACTTTCCACTAGCGACCTTGCTCGTAAATGTGTTGGGTAGCCTGCTGCTGGGGATCTGGGTTGGGTATCTGGGCGGTCCTGTAGACATACCCGAGGACCAAAAACGCCTTGTTTTCGGGTTTTGCGGCGGTTTTACGACTTTCTCCAGCTTTGCCTACCAATCGCTTGAACTTCACCGCGAACGCACATTGTATTTGGCAGCAGGCAATATTCTGATCAGCCTTGCTCTGTGCTGGTTTTCTTTCTGGCTTGGCCTGTTGCTAGCGAGCTAAAGCGCACCAAACTGGGCAACAAACTCGGACGCTTATCTGCTTTTCTTTCCAGCCTACGTTGAGTCCCAAGCCGCGCCGACGGTTTGACAAATAAAGAGTTTGAAAAGACTTATCGCTGTAAGCTGAACTGCATCGAGTGTTCTGGTGTGTGAGCAATGGTCTGTGTCCCTGATCCGGACATGGGCCATTTCTTAATCGGATCAGACCCCATAACGGGCAAGAAACATATCAACGGCTTGTGTCGCTACTTCAGCGATTTCTTCTTTGCTGAACGAATTCTGAATTCCAAAGGCCGCGCGGGTCCAGATCCTTACCTTGCAAAGCTCGGAAAACTGCTCGGCCGCGATATGAACATCTTCAACCGCCAACTCACCTTTGGCCACGGCCTTTTCAAGATATTCCGCCATTTGACGCTGGCCGTTTTGTGGCCCCGCCTCGTAAAATGCGCGGCCGAGTTCCGGAAACCGGTCCCGTTCGGCAACACAAATCCGGAATACTTGCTGCGCGAAATCTGAAACCAGAAACGCCGTCAGCTGCGTCGCCGCGATCATCAGTACTTCGCGGGCGGGTTTGGTCTCGTCGATCATCGCCACGACCCGTTCAGCCATCAGGCAGCATTCTGTTTGCGCAACTTCCATGAACAAAAGACGCTTGTCCGGGAAATAGCTGTACAAGGTTGCTTTTGACACCCCAGCCGCGCGGGCAATATCATCCACGCTTGCGCCCTCAAATCCATCCGCCATGAAAACCTCTCGGGCCCCGCGCAAAACCTGATCGAACTTTCGGCCTGTGCGCAGGATGGTGGCGGTCTGGGTCATGTCATCTCCTCAAGCGATACCTGATACAGTTTATAAACCGTTCGGTTCAGGTACAAGGATTCTCGTATTCCGCTGATATCTGCCAATGTTCTAATTGTGGCCCAGGGCTCTTGCGACGGCTTCAAACCGTGCTAGGACTTGGCCCATGGCCGATATCTTTTTGCGTACACTTCCCTTTTTTGCAATCATCGGCCTTGGCTTTTGGGCTGGGTGCACACGGTTCTATACAGCTGAAGCAACCGCATATCTAACCAAGTTCGTCTTCTTCTTCGCGCTGTCGGCAATGTTGTTTCGATTTGCAGCGACCCTGCCCTTTGCCGAGATTTTCAACGCAAGACTGATCTTCGGTTATCTCATAGGCACCGCTGCTGTTTATGGCATAGCAACTTGCATAGCGTGGATACGCGGCCTTGACGTGCCTACTTCGGCGGTTGAGGCACAATGCGCTGCTATTGGGAACGTTGGCTTTCTTGGCCTGCCAATGCTCGCGCTGCTGTTCACCGAAGCCGCTATTGGCCCGGTCATGCTGGTCCTGACCGTAGATCTGGTGGTATTCTCGTCTCTGATCGTGATCCTGATCAACGGTGGGCGCGACGGAAGGCTGACCCCAGCCACATTCAAACTGATTGGAATGGGTCTGCTCAAGAACCCGATGATTGTCTCGATCTCTGCCGGGCTCGTCTGGTCATCCCTGCAAATCCCGGTTCCCGATCCGTTGAACAGCTTTCTTGACATTCTGGGTGGTGCCGCAACCCCCGGAGCACTTTTTGCCATCGGTGCTTCCTTGGCAAGCAAATCCGCGGAAAGAATTCAAATCGCTGGCTGGTTGAGTTTCTGCAAACTAGTGCTCCACCCGCTTTTCGTAGCAATCGCCCTAATCTGGCTGATCCCGATCGAAACATTCCCGGCAAGCGTTGCAATTGCGGCGTCCGCTCTGCCCGTAGCAGGAAATGTCTATATGCTGGCCGCGCATTACGGCATTGCCCCACAGCGTGCCTCGGCTGCTATTTTGTTGTCGACGCTCGTCAGCATTGTCACCATACCACTTGTTATTGCGGCACTAGGTACCCCCTGACCTTCACCTTTTCAAAAATACTCACTCCAAAGGCACTCGGACTTTACGCCGGGTCCGTGGATCGTTAGCCATGTTGCGACTCTAGAATAAGGACGATGCCTGATGGAAACCCTTTCGGAAAATGCTTGTTTTGGCGGAGTGCAAGGTGTGTATCGCCACGCCTCGTCGGCATGCCAATGCGACATGACGTTTGGCCTTTTTCTTCCGGCGGAGGCGAAAGATGGCCCGGTTCCGATCTTGTGGTATCTGTCTGGTCTGACCTGCACCCATGAAAACGCGATGACAAAAGCTGGCGCACAGGCGTGGGCTGCGGAACAGGGAATTGCAGTGGTGTTTCCCGACACTTCGCCACGCGGTGAAGGTGTTGCGGATCACGACGACTACGATTTGGGTCAAGGCGCTGGGTTCTACGTGAACGCCGCGCAGGAGCCCTGGGTACCGCATTTTCGGATGTGGGATTACATTGCCGACGAATTGCCCGCCCTGCTGTTCGAAAACTTTGCCATCGATAGCGAACGTCAGGCCATCACGGGTCATTCCATGGGCGGGCATGGTGCATTGACGTTGGCCATGAACCTTCCGGGACGGTACCGCTCGGTTTCGGCCTTCGCACCCATCGCGAACCCGACGGGCGCTGACTGGGGGCGCAAACAGCTGGGCGCGTATCTGGGGGATGATGAATCTCTTTGGGCCAAACACGATGCTTCCCTGTTAATGAAAGAAACCGGTTTCGACGGCCCCATCCTGATCGATACGGGCACCAATGATCAGTTCATGGACCTCCTGCGCCCCGAAGCGCTTGCCCAAGCCATCGCTGAGCGTCGCCAGCAAGCAACCATCCGCCTCCAGCCGGGGTACGACCATTCATATTTCTTTGTATCTACCTTCATGGAAGATCACATCGTTTTCCACGCCGAAGCGCTGTACGGAGACTGAGGTATGAGCAAATACGATTATGATCTGGTCATCATCGGTTCCGGGCCTTCGGGGCGTTCTGCAGCCATTCAGGCTGGCAAGCTCAAGCGACGGGTTCTGGTGATCGACCGTAAAGACCGTTTTGGTGGGGTGTCCGTTCACACGGGCACTATCCCATCCAAGACATTGCGCGAAACAGTTCTGAATTTGTCCGGTTGGCGCGAGCGCAGTTTTTATGGCCGTTCCTATCGGGTCAAAGACCAGATCCGCGCCGAAGATCTGAAAGCCCGCCTGCACATGACCCTCGATCACGAGGTCGATGTGTTGGAACATCAGTTCAACCGGAACCACGTCGATACTCTGGACGGTTTAGCCAAGTTCGTCGGGCCACATGAAGTGGAAGTCGCCACCGATGCCGGAGAGACCACACGTGTAACGGCCGCCAAGTTTTTGATTGCGACAGGAACCAAGACCTACCGCCCCGATTATGTTCCGTTCAACGGCAAGACCGTGGTCGATGGCGACGAGTTTCTGGAAATGGCGGAAATCCCGCGTTCACTGGTTGTTATCGGTGCCGGGGTCATTGGGGTCGAATACGCCACGATGTTCTCGGCACTGGACGTTCGGGTGACGCTGATCGAGCCGCGGGATACGTTTCTGGACTTCATCGATAGCCGCTTGATTCATGATTTCACCCATCAGATCCGCGAAAACGGTGTTGATCTGAGGTTGGGATCGGCTGTCGAAAAGATTGAAGATGCGGGCGAGCATGTGGAAGTGACCCTTGAAAACGGGCGCCACGTGCGGGCGGAAATGCTGCTGTTTGCAGCCGGGCGCATGGGCGCAACATCGAAACTCAATCTGGATTCAGTTGGACTGGAAACCGATCACCGCAATCGGATCAAGGTAGACCGCAAGACATATCAGACCGCGGTTCCGCATATCTATGCGACCGGGGATGTGATCGGTCACCCTTCGCTGGCCTCGACTTCATTACAGCAAGGGCGTGTGGCTGCCTGCCATGCGCTCGAGACACCTACACTACCGGAAAGCCCGTGGTACCCATATGGTATCTACTCGGTTCCCGAAATTTCCACCTGCGGCATGTCCGAGGAAGAACTTCAGGAACGTGGCATTCCGTATGAGGTCGGCGTGGCCCGATTCCGCGAAACCTCGCGCGGGCATATCATGGGGCTGGAACACGGCATGCTGAAGATGCTGTTTTCGCTGAAGACCCGCCGTGTCTTGGGTGTGCAGATTGTGGGCGAAGGTGCGACTGAACTGATCCACATCGCTCAGGCGGTGCTTAACCTGAAGGGCACTGTCGATTACTTCGTTCAGAATACGTTCAACTATCCAACTCTGGCCGAGGCTTACAAGATCGCCGGGCTGGATGCTTTCAACCGGATGCCGATCCCGGACGAATTCAAGGTGCGGAAAAAACCTGCTGAACCAGAGAAAAAAGAGGCCAAAAAGGCGTGACAACGCTCTATGTCGATGGCGATGCCTGCCCTGTAAAGGCCGAGGCCGAACGGGTTGCAACGCGACACAAGGTGCCTATGGCACTGGTGTCGAATGGCGGTCTTCGACCGTCAGCAAACCCGTTGGTTCAGGTCGTCGTGGTCTCGGAAGGCGCTGACGAAGCCGACAAATGGATAGCAGAACGCTGCGGCGCAGGGGATGTAGTTGTTACCTCCGATATCCCTCTGGCTGCGAAATGCGTCGAAGCGGGTGCCCGAGTTTTGCGCCCGAACGGCGAGGCCTTTACGGCAGCCAACATAGGCCAGCAATTGGCAATGCGTGATCTGATGGCTGACCTTCGGGCCGCCAATCCGCTTGGGGCCGGAGGCGGCGGCCGACCATTCAACAAAGCCGATCGTTCAAGGTTTCTGGACGCCTTAGAGCGGGAACTTCGCGTGGCGACCCGAGGATAAGTGCAATCATCGGCAAGTTAAAATACGAGCCTGCAACCAGAAACGCCCGTTTACAAGCCCGCAGAAAGAACGCAGGCTGCGAAAGACTTCTGATCAGGCTATTCGCAAACGGAGACCGAATTATGAAAGTACAGGGTGCTCATTACCGGTCGATTTGGTGGGACAAATCGGCAGGTGAGGTTCGGATTATCGACCAGCGATGGCTGCCCCATGACTTTCGGGTGGTTACCCTGAAAACGCTGGATGAATTTGCGACAGCGATCCGTGATATGTGGGTCAGGGGTGCGCCACTGATTGGTGCAACAGCCGCGTTTGGAATTGCCGAACAGATGTCCCGTGACAGCTCTGACGCTTCGTTCGATGCCGCATATGACCTATTGCACGCGACCCGGCCAACGGCAATCAACCTGCGATGGGCCTTGGACAGATGCCGTGGCGCGCTGATGCCACTTGCCCCAAGTGACCGTGCCGAACGGGCCTGGGCAATGGCACAGGAGGTTGCTGACGAAGATGTTGAGATCAATGCCTCGATAGGTCGCCATGGTCTGCAACTGATCAAAGAAATTGCAGCCAGAAAGCCCGCAGGTGAACCGGTGCGGCTATTGACGCATTGCAATGCCGGTTGGCTGGCAACGGTGGATTGGGGAACGGCGACAAGCCCGATGTATCACGCGCATGACGCGGGCATTCCGCTTCATGTCTGGGTGGATGAGACCCGGCCACGAAATCAGGGGGCGCTGACATCCTGGGAGCTTGGTGAACACGGCATTCCCCATCGTTACATCGTGGACAATGCAGGCGGTCACCTGATGCAACATGGTTTGGTTGACGCCGTCATCACCGGTACAGACCGGACCACGGCACAAGGCGACGTCTGCAATAAAATCGGCACCTACCTGAAAGCCTTGGCGGCGCGGGACAATGGGGTTCCGTTTTATGTCGCCCTGCCCTCGCCCACAATTGACTGGACGGTTCGGGATGGAGTGTCGGAAATCCCGATCGAAGAACGCGATACAAAAGAAGTGACCCATGTCATGGGCGTGGACGGCCAAGGGGATATTGCCGATGTTCGCGTCACTCCGAACGGTACGGAGGGTGGCAATCCTGCCTTTGATGTCACACCCAACCGGTTGGTGACGGGGCTTATCACCGAGCGTGGCGTCTGTGCCGCCTCGGCCGAAGGCCTTGCCGGATTGTTTCCGGACCGAGCTGGCTAGATTGACACCCCACGCGGCATTACCGCCGGCACGCACACGTTGGTCGAGCGTGAAACGTTACTTCAGGCGGGGGCTGCCAGACGGTTCTCTCGGATCGGTAGATGAACGATGGCGCTGAAAGCCCCTATTGCCACACCGATCCACCAGACCAGGGCATAGTCACCATATTGGTCATACATACGCCCCCCCAGCCAGACTCCCAGGAAACTGCCAACCTGATGACTGAAGAAGATTATGCCATAGAGTGTTCCCATGTAACGCAAACCATAGAGGTGCGCGACAAGACCCGACGTGAGCGGAACGGTGGCCAGCCAAAGCGACCCCATCACCAGCGAGAATGTAATGACGGACAGCGGCGTTATCGGGAAAACGATGAACAACGCCGCAGCAAGTGTCCGACCGGCATAGACCGAGGCCAGCAGATATTTCTTAGGAAAATGATTACCCGCCCAACCTGCCAAAAGAGTCCCGGCGATATTGGCCAAACCAATCAGCGAAATCGATACCGCGCCAAGTGCGGACGTGGATGTGATGCCGATGGAATACAGCACGCTGCCGGGTTCGATCGGGCCGCACATTTCGGTTACGAATGCCGGAAAATGAGCGGTGATAAATCCAAGCTGGTATCCGCAGCTGAAAAACCCAATAAATATCAAAGCGTAAGAAGGGTCTCGGAACGCCTTTCCCAGAATTTCTCCCATGCTTTCTTGCAACTCTGCTTTTGAAGCTGGTTGAGGCGACCGCATGAAAGGCAGGGTCAATACAAGCGCTAGAATCGCAGCGGCAAACACGACGAAGACCTGTTGCCAGGGCAAGAATGACAACAGCCACTCAGCTGTCGGAGCGCCCAGAACCTGTCCGAAACTGCCCGCAGCTGTAACGACGGCCAGCGACATGGACCGATTTTCATCAGAGGACGCGCGACCGACCACAGCCAAAACCACGCCGAACCCGGTTCCGGCAATGCCAAACCCCACCAGCCACGCATAGACTTGGTGTTCAAGAGGTGTGACGGACCAGGCTGAAAGCACCATACCGGCAGCGTAGGTCAAAGCGCCAAGGATAATGGCCTTTCGGTCTCCTACTTTCTCAGCGATAGCTGCAAAGATCGGTTGGCCGATGCCCCAAGCCAGATTCTGGATTGCAATCGCCAGTGAGAAATCCGTGCGCAACCAGCCAAATTCGCTGGCGATCGGAATCTGAAACACGCCGAAAGATGCGCGCACGGCAAAGCTGACCGTGATGATGATGCATCCAACGATCAGGATCGGGTTCAACATGCGGGTGGGTTGCGGCATTGCGACCTCGGGTAGTTTGGTCCGACGGACCGTACTGCATTTACGAGTCGCGTCAATTCAACAGATTTGCGGTCACGGATAAGCAAATTTGATACGTCAGGGAAATGTCTTCTTTTCAACGGGCTGGGTCATGGGTAAGGCTCTGGGTCATGACGGATCTGATTTCGCACTATGAAGCCCGCGTCTCGGATGGAACTCTGACGCGCGACGACGCTCAAGAGGCCGTTTTGCCCCAGTTTGAGCGCATCCGAGCGGCACTGGCCGAGCCGGTAAAACGAGGGTTTTTCCGCAAGGCTCCACCGCCACCCAAAGGCCTGTACCTGTGGGGTGGCGTCGGACGCGGTAAATCGATGCTGATGGATATGTTCGTCGACACGCTGGGTGAAATCCCCGCACGGCGCGTTCACTTTCATGCCTTCATGCAGGAAATCCATGCCAGAATGCACAAGGCCCGAAAAGAGAATGTAGAAGATGCTCTGGCACCTGTGGCGAAAGAAGTGGTAAAATCCGTCCGCCTGCTGGCCTTCGACGAGATGCAGATCACTGACATTACGGATGCGATGATCGTCGGCCGCTTGTTTGACCTGCTGCACGAAGGTGGTGTTGTCGTTGTGACCACGTCGAACAGGCATCCGGACGAGCTGTATAAGGATGGGTTGAACCGGCAATTGTTCCTGCCTTTTATTGCCCATATCAAAGACCAGTTGCAGGTATGGGAACTAGTATCGCCCACGGATTACCGTCAGAACAGACTAGAGGGTGCCCCGGTCTATTTTACGCCCATCGGGCCTGAGGCGCGGCAGAAAATTCGGGATGTCTGGAAAGATCTTGCAGGAGGGCCTGCCGATCCGTTGATATTGCAGGTCAAAGGCCGCGCTGTCGAATTGCCCGCATTTCGCAACGGGGTTGCACGGGCTTCGTTTTATGACTTGTGCGGCCGGATGCTGGGACCGGCAGACTATCTGGCTATCGCAGAAGCAATTAAAGTTTTGGTGCTTGAGGATATCCCCCGTCTGTCGAGAAATAACTTCAATGAAGCCAAGCGCTTTGTCATCCTGATTGATGCGCTCTACGAGGCAAAAGTTCGGTTGATCTGCTCGGCTGCGGCAGAGCCCGAGATGTTGTATGTTGAAGGAGAAGGCACCTTCGAGTTTGAGCGTACTGCGTCGCGCCTGCGGGAAATGCAGGACCAGAACTGGGGGAAGTAGGGGCTCTGCCCCCGTCGCGCTGCGCGCGCCTCCCCCGGAGTATTTGCGAAAAGATGAAGCTTAACCGTTTTCGCGCAGGATGTTTCCGGCAAGATAAAGGGAGCCGCAGATCAGGACACGCGCCTGCGGGTCTTTGTCCGTGATTGCCTTCAACGCATCCGAAACGCTTGCAGCGACCGAAGAAGGCAAGCCAACTTTGGTGGCAGCGGCGGCGGTTTCTTCGGCGCTGAGCGTGGCCGCCTCGCCCGGTATGGAGACGGCGGTCAGGCTTGCAACCTGTCTGGACAGTGGCGCGAGATACCCAGTCACGTCTTTCGTGTTGAGCATACCGCAGATTATGTGGGTAGGGCGTTGCGGCATCTTTGCCAGCACATCGGCAAGCGCGGTACCTGCGGCCGCGTTATGGCCTCCATCCAGCCACAGTTCGACCTGGGGGGCTTGCTCGGTCAGCGGGCCGGTTTTGAGACGTTGCATACGCGCGGGCCAATCGGCATTGGACACGGCAGCCTCGTAGGCAGTGTCACCCATTGAAAGGCGACGCAGAACCGACAAGGCGGCACCGGCATTCTGGAACTGATGTGCACCCAGCAGGTTGGGGAGCGGCAGATCACGCAGCCCGGTTTCGTCCTGATAGATCAAGCGCCCGTTTTCTTCATGAACGTGCCAATGCTGGCCATGTACAAGCAGCGGTGCGCCCAACCGGGCGGCTGTGTACTCGATCACCTCCAGCGCCTCATCTTCCTGCGGGCCGACGATGCATGGCACACCGGGTTTGATAATGCCCGCCTTTTCGGCAGCAATCTTTCCCAGGGTGTCGCCCAGATACTGTTCATGATCGATTGAAACAGGCGTAATGACTGTTACCACCGGTTCATCTACAACATTTGTCGCGTCCAACCGCCCACCCAGACCGACCTCGAGCAGAGTATAATCTGCTTTGCAGCGAGAGAAGGCCAGCAAGGCGGCGCAGGTTGTGATCTCGAAATACGTGATGTTCTCGCCACCATTTGCCAAGTAACACTCATCCAGAACCGCAGTCAGGTCGGGTTCAGAAATCAGATCGCCCGCCAACCGGATTCGTTCGTGAAACCGCGCCAGATGGGGCGAGGTGTAGGCATGAACGGAACGCCCGGCCCCTTCCAAGCCCGCCCGGATCATGGCCTGGGTCGAGCCTTTGCCATTGGTTCCGGCAATATGGATAACCGGTGGCAGCTTGAGCTGCGGGTTGTCCAAAGCGGCCAGCAATCGCCAGACGCGGTCCAAGGTCAAATCAATGATCTTGGGGTGCAGCGCCATCATCCGGTCGAGGATGGCGTCAGATGTCTTGGTGTTCATTTTTTCCGGTCTCTTCGGCCTGCGCGACCTTGGCCGTTTCATCCGGTGTCGGTGCTGGCAGATCACCTTTGATCGCCGGCGGTTGGTTCATCAGCATCCGGGTGATAGTGATCAGTTCGTCGCGCATCTCGGTGCGTTTGGTGACACGGTCCAGCATCCCGTGATCCAGAAGGTACTCGGCCCGCTGGAAGCCGTCGGGCAACTTTTCGCGAATCGTTTGCTCGATAACTCGGGGGCCGGCAAAGCAGATCAACGCGTTCGGTTCAGAGATATGGACATCGCCCAACATCGCATATGACGCCGTCACACCACCGGTGGTGGGATGGGTCAGCACAACGATATAGGGCAGATTTGCTTCTTTCAGCATTTCGACGGCCACGGTTGTGCGCGGCATTTGCATCAGGCTGAGAATGCCTTCCTGCATCCGCGCACCACCAGCTGCCGAGAACAGGATCAGTGGGCGCTTTAGCTTAACCGCTTCTTGAGCGGCCGCGATGATTGCGTTGCCCACATACATGCCCATTGATCCGCCCATGAAGGAGAAATCTTGCGCTGCTGCAACGATTGGCGTGCGCCCGATTTCGCCTTTGGCAACCAGCATCGCCTCTTTTTCACCGGTCTTTTTCTGCGCGGCTCGCATACGTTCGGGGTATTTCTTCTGGTCGCGGAAATGCAACGGATCTTCTTTTGGCGCTGGCACTGCGACCTCGGTGAAAATACCGCCATCGAACAGGTGGTTGAACCGCTCGCGTGGGGTAATCGCCATGTGATGGTCACATTGGGTACAGACGTTCTGATTTTCCGCAAGTTCACGATGAAACAGCATCGTTCCGCACTCGTCACATTTTTGCCAGAGGTTTTCGGGCACTTCACGGCGAGAGAAGATCGAGTTGATCCGGGGGCGGACGTAGTTTGTGATCCAGTTCATGTCGGAACCTTGGCTTGTGCGGTGTTGACGTCAAATAAGACGCCACGGAAAGAAATGCAATCAACGCCTGAGCGCAAGCCGCGACGACAGCCAGCATACGAACATCACAGCCAAATCCACCACCAGCCAGGGGCGAAGCTGTTCAGCGTCAGATGCATCGAACGGAAGCGAGAAAAGCGCCAGCCCGCTCAGATTATCCGGCAGGGAAACGAACAATAGTGCGATGATGTTATTGAAGAAATGCAAGGCGATAGCGGGCCCCAATGTACCTGAGCGCGCTGTGAGATCGGATGCAAGCATCCCAAAAACAAATGCCCACAGCACAAACAGAATTGCATTTTCTCCTGCCAGTTCCGGCGTGTAATGGCCAGCCGCAAACAAAACAGACGGAACCCCCATCCAAACGACGGGCGACTGAAACCTGGCTGCAAGCGCTTGCTGAATATACCCCCGAAACAGAACTTCTTCGGCGCTGGTCTGAATCAGGACAACCAATACCGAGACCGGAAGCAACAAAAGCCAAGTTGAAAACGGCAGATTCTTTGACAGAGAGTCCCCCAAGCCGTAGGGCGGCAGCAAGACACCGACAGCGCCCAAGATAAGCAGGGCTTTCAGCACTTTCAGAAATTGGGCCACAACCAGACTGCGCTGGCCGAAAATTGATCGCAAGGATCGGTGCTGAAGCTGACGTGCGGCAACTGCCACGCCAAGAATGATGAACCCGAAACTGGCCAGCAACAGAAGCAGCGCTATAGGTGTGTTGCCTTGCAAAAGTTCCTGTGCCCATTCCTCCGGACCCAACCCCGCGATCACGGTGAAAAACACCAAGTTCGAAACGCTGACCAACACGGCTATCAATGCCAACCCCAGCAAAAGACGCCAGATTTCGGGTTTGGCGCGGGCTGTTTCGACCAGGCGCGCATGAGCTGAATACGCGCTAGGCATTCTTACCAATACCTTCCTGCGCCGTTTCATCCGTCACGGGTGGAAACATGTCTTCGGCGTTCTGGGCCACGCTGATTCTGTTCGAAAGCGTGGTCAGATACCCTGCAACTGTTTGAAGCAACTGCATAGCGACCGAAGCGTCACTTTCAACAACGGCACGCAGTTCTTCTGCGCCGATGCGCAAGAAGCTGCTATCTTCCGTCGCGACCAGATCCAGTTGCCTTGGTTCCCCGGTAATGATGGACAGGTCTCCGATGAGCCGACCGGGTTCTATGATCGAGATTGTGCGTTTCGTTCCATCCTCATTGGACCAATCCAGTTTGGCTTGTCCTGAAATGCACAAATAGGCCGCATCCGGCGCTTGACCGCGGGAAAAGATGACTTGTTCGGCGCTGGCTTCGTACCATTGCGCCGAAAACGCCAGCAGCCTCTGGTTTCTGCCATCCAGGCCTGAAAACAGCTGAGTTGCAGACAGAATCTCGAGTTTACGGCTCAGATCGTCCGAAGTTCTGGCCTCATGCGCTGGTCTGCTCCGCGAGACGCCGTCGATCCGTCCATCCTTGATTTCCACAAACAAGTCATAGGCTTCGGGATGCGCAAAATGATCCTCCATGAATATCATGATGGAATCGGGCAGCAGCTCTCTCAGTTTCAGGCGCGTGCGCAACCGGCTTTCCGAGTCGTGGCTGGCCAGCGCCTTGTCCAGGATCAGGACGTCGGGGCGTTTGATGCCTGCGCGTGAAAAAGCGGCACGCTCCTGAAACACGGTTGGAAGGTTGTTGCCGCCCAACCCGGACGGCAGGTCATAGATAATGGCCGCTGCCCGACGGCGCAGACCGGCTTCGTTCATGGCCTCGGCAACGATGTCTTCGATATCTTCGGCATGCGCACCCGCCATCAACGATATCCGGCCGTAGATTGCGTTTTCCATCACGGTCAGGCGCGGCACATAGATGTCAGGCGCCACAGACATGAACAAACCGTCCATTGCACCGCGCAACCGCTCGGCTTGGGTCTTGCGGATAGCAAGGATTTTTTCCTTGTATTCCTCTGGGAAATCCGGGCCGATCTGTTCTGCTGTCAGAAGGAAAGGCACTGTCAGTAGCAAGGCACGCTCCTGATCGCTCAGCGCAGCATTCCCTTTGGCTTTGCGCCGGTCCTGGATGTCGAGCAGCCGATGATACATGTCCTTGGACATGCCAAGCCGCAGAAACAGGGGATGGTCGGCCCCGTCCCGCCCAAATGTCTTGCCAAGAGTATCCATGACAGCATTCGATATGCTGATCGCGTCATCTGCCAAATCATGGGTGCTGAGCAATTGCACGAACCGCGCGTCTCCGGCCAGAATGTCTGGAGATATGTCACGCGACGGTGCCGCGAACAACAAGTTGCCCCCAAGCGGGACGGCCGGGTTGAACTGGTTTGGATCGAACCGATAGACATACCGATCCAGTCTTTTTGCCTTCAGCCGTTCGGCGATGGTTTCTCTCAGCCTGACTATTTCCTGTGCCAGTATCGGGTGTATCTCTGGATCAAACTGGGTGCGCAGAGTGCGCCGGAACATGAACTCGTCAATCCCCATGGCTTCCACCAGCTGGAACCACCAGTCACGTATTCCATCGATATCGTCCAGACCGGCCAGTCCCGGATCGATCCACTCATCTTCCAGCGAATCCGGTGGGTTACCCGCCCGAACAGACTCGATCTGACGACGGGACGGGGTTCTTATGGCATCTGCCTCGTGCTGCGGATGGGTGCGCAACGGCATCATCAGATTATCGCCCAAAGTTCCGTCAAACAGATAGGGGCGTGAATAGGCATACCCGATCCGGGCCGCGATAACTGATTGGTGCAATTCGTCCAGCTTGTGGCCAGCTATGACCACATCCCCCTGAACAGGTAGCACCTCGCGGGTCAGCAACTGGCCCAACGCACTACGTTCCGACGCATGGGCGGATTGAATCGCCACACGCGCGCCCCGCGGGATGGTCAAATCAATGTCTTCCAGAATGGTTTTGCCGTCGCCATCGCGAACGGTCACATTTCGCAATTCGATATCACCGGTCAGATGTGGGATGGTTTCCGGCTCTCCTACGAACAGCTCTTCGGGGATCATGTTGTCCGGGGCAAATCTTTCGGTGACCACCTCCCACCGCAGGGACATGTCCTGTACCTGGTTGTAGTAGGTCAGAAGGTCTTTCCAGGGCCCGCTTAGGTCCTTGTACGCGCCCAACGCGGCAACCAATGCACCTACTGTCACCTCGCCCGTGATCGCCAGGTATCCGCCCACCGAATAAAACAGGAACGGCGTCATCTGAGTGATCAGATTGTTCAGGAATTTCATAAAGAATTTCTTGTTGTAGATCTTGAACCGGATCTCGAACAAGGTCCCCAGCCTATGACTGAACTGCGCCAGACGATAGCGCCAGCCGCCATTCGTGCGCAGGTCGCTGATGCCCGCCGCACTTTCCCCGATTTCCGAGCTCAGACGCCTGACCTCCTGAATACGGTCCTTGTTCAGCAAGTTGATCTGGCGTTGCAACTTCGGGATCAACCAGGCCTGAAGCGGGATCAGCGCAATGCTTGCCAAACCGAACCAGATGCTTTGCATGAACAGAAACGTGACGATTGTCATCATCTGACCGAACTGAAACACCGGTTGCGCAATCGCATCCCCCATCAGGCCGCCCATCGGCTCGGCCTCGGATGTGATCATCGAGACCAGCTCTCCTTGGCTGGTGGTTGCAAAATAGGATTTCGGAAAGCGCATTGTGCGTTGAATCAACGTAAAGCGCAGTCGGCGCAGCATTCGTTCAGACAAAATGCCTTTCATCGTGTTGATGCGCATCTTCATCAATCCGCTGGCAATCACAGTAGCCAGAAATGCAAAGCACAATATCATCAGGTACTGAACCTGAGACACTGTGATGCCCCAGATTGTCACCGTGTCGCCCGGCGCACCGATGGCATCGTTGATGATTTGCTTAGGTAGCTCCAGCGACGCATATAGAAACGGGAAGGACAGGACCGTTAACAGCAACAGGACAAGTTGCTGTTTTTTTGAATGCTTCCAAATAAAAGAAAATAATGTGGGCTCCATAGCCTGGCCTTATCGATAGCTGAACTGAAGTATGGCTGTTCAGGGGTAACCCATTTTCAGGAAACAGACGGTAAGCATTGACCCGACGTATTGCAAGAATTGACGGGGTCAGGCTCCAAATCCGGCACCTATCTTTTTTATGCTTGGCCACCAACCAGAAAACGTAGCGCTCAAGTAGTGTTTTTGTGATTGCGGGTTTATTCCTACTCATTTCTTTGACTAAAGAAGGACATTATCGGACGAAGAGACCATGCGCAGGATTCTGGATCGCTATATTCATCGCAGGACGCTCGGCCGCTGGCGCCGGGCCGTGCGGCAGGCGCCAGGTTCGGCGCAAGCCGAGTTGCGGTTGAAACGCGATCAGGCACGCAGTCTGCGTGGGCAACTGGATCGCCTGATCCAACTGGCGGATGCGCGCTTGCTCCGCCCAAAAATAGGATCAACTCAGTTTCACCGGCCTGTCGGCACCGACTGGAGCTGGCGGCCCGGCCTGTGGCGCGCGCCGTTGTTGCAATCCGGAATGGCCTCTGCTCCCCGCAAAACGGTCATGGACGATCAGGTCAGCTTGTTTCACGACTGCCCATTGACCGAAATCGTGGTGCGGCAAATCCGCAACCGGGGGGCAAGTGATCTGGCCCCGTTCAGCCTGGAGATCGAGATCTTTGGTTTCGCGGGCTCGTTCCTATCGGTATCAATCGACTTGCCGCGCGAGGTCGCTCGCGATCTGACACGCGAACATCTGATCAGGTTGGAAACCCTGATTGACTGCGAAAAACCGTCGGGCGTGTTTGCACGCCTCAATGTTCAGCACGGCCCTAACATGGAGCAGGTTTTGCGGCAGCTAGACCCTACTGACACCGTGAACGCCGTTGAGTTTGACCTGGCTCACCTGCCCCTGAATGAACGTCGGATCGAAAAGATCTGGCTGGATCTTATTTTTGAGAAGCCCGAAATGAACCGTATGAGTGTACGAGACCTTACGTTTTGCCGCTTCCATCGCGCCGACTTGTGAGACGATCAAAGATGACACAACCATCCCTGACCTTCATTCGGTTCGAAAGCGGTATTTGGCACGGCCATGTTGATGCCGAACAGAAACCGGGATTGGAGGTTAGATATCTCGGGGAAACTCTGGAGGGTGTTGAGCTTTCGCCCGCAGACAACGGATGGGATCTGTATGTTCCGGTACCCGTCACAGTCCTGTCCGAAGGCGTGCACAGCTTCGTCATAGTCGATGCAGGCAGTGTCGATAAAATTGGGAGTTTCTCCATAATAGCAGGAGAGCCCGCCGCCGATGATCTCAGGGCGGAAGTGGACCTTTTGCGCGCGGAGCTGGATATGCTGAAACGCGCGTTCCGACGGGTAAGCCGCGGAGACGGCTGAAACGCTTGCGAAATCGGATCATCCATTCGGTTATGCGCACTCTGCGCGGCGCCTTCGGATTGCGCTGCTGGATGATGAAATGAAATCTCGCGAGACAGAAAGAAAAGGGCCGCGTTGTACGCGACCCATTGGTTTGGTTATTGGGACGGCCCGTGCGGGGTGAACGCTGACAAGCCTTTGAGGATGTCTATGGCATATGCCAGTTGATAA
The DNA here is from genome assembly GCF_017872555.1 of Ruegeria sp. HKCCSA071. Classification (GTDB taxonomy): domain Bacteria; phylum Pseudomonadota; class Alphaproteobacteria; order Rhodobacterales; family Rhodobacteraceae; genus Ruegeria. The sequence continues at coordinate 21,316 of NZ_JAEDOX010000006.1, read as the reverse complement.
TCCTCTTTCCTCAGCTCAGCGGTTGCTTCGGCCCTTGCACGATCTTCCTCGATCTGGCGGATTTCATCCTCGCTCAGGCTGTCATTGTTCAGACTGCCGCGCAGGTCAGCTTCGGACCGGGTACGCCCGTTGCTCTCTTCTTCTTCTTCTGCAGGTGCAGGGCGAGGCTGTTCAACAATGATGTCCGGGCTGACGCCAAGGGCCTGGATTGATCGTCCTGATGGCGTGTAATAGCGCGATGTGGTCAGGCGCATAGCGCCGTCGCCGCGCAGCGGCATGACCGTCTGCACGGATCCTTTGCCAAAGCTCTTGGTGCCCACAACGATAGCGCGGCGATGATCCTGCAATGCACCGGCCACAATCTCGGATGCCGAGGCCGAGCCGCCATTGATCAGCACCACAATTGGCTTGCCTTCAGCCAGATCCCCGGGGGTGGCGTTGAACCGCTCACCCTCATTCGGGTCGCGGCCGCGCGTGGAAACAATTTCGCCTTCGTTCAGGAACGCGTCCGAGACTTTGATCGCCTGAGTCAAAAGGCCGCCTGGGTTGTTGCGCAGGTCCAGAACAAAACCGTTCACCTTGTCGATGCCACCCGCTTCGGCAATCTGTTCCTGCAATCCTTCCTGCAGGTTCGGGAAGGTCTGGTCGTTGAACGTGGTTACACGCAGCACGACACTGGTGCCTTCGGTCCGTGCGCGCACAGCGGTCAACTTGATTGTATCACGGATAATAGTGACATCGAACGGATCAGGCTCACCCTCGCGTACGACGGTGATGATAATTTCGGATCCGACCGGGCCGCGCATCAGGTCAACCGCTTTGTCCAGCGTCAGGCCCAGAATACTTTCGCCGTCCACATGGGTAATGAAATCCCCGGCTTCGATTCCGGCTGCGTCGGCGGGGGTATCGTCAATAGGTGAGACGACTTTGACAAAGCCTTCTTCCTGCGTGACTTCGATACCCAACCCACCAAACTCACCCCGGGTCTGCACGCGCATCTGTTCGGCGTCGTCAGGAGAAAGATAACTCGAATGCGGATCAAGCGATGTCAACATGCCGTCAATGGCCGCCTCGATCAGTTCTTCGGGCTCAACCTCTTCGACATACTGGGCGCGGATACGTTCGAAAATGTCGCCGAACAAATCCAGCTGTTCATAGACGCTTGCCTTGTTCTCGGCCTCCTGCGCCAGCAGGGGTCCTGCAATCTGAGTTGTTGCAAGAATACCTGCCACAGTTCCAGCCAGACCGGCCACCACAAATTTCTTCATACGCGTTTATCCATCCTTGTCGGTCCGAAACCACGATTCCGGGTCCACGGGGCGATTGTCTTCTCTTACCTCTATATAGAGCGTTTCTGAGCGGTCAGTTCCAGTGCCATCACTGCTTGTTGACAAAATTGCGCCGATTTCCGGCATTTCACCGGGCATCAGACCAACTGGTGTGCCCTCTGGGATCACCTGACCGGTCTGGCCATAGACCTCCTGCAAACCGGAAAATACGAACAAAAGTCCCGATTGAGGTTCAAGTATTATCAGGTTCCCCAGGTCCAGCAGCGGCCCGCGATAGCGAATTGTCGCAGCGGTTGGCGATGTGACCAAGGCGCGCGGGCGTGTACCTAAAATCAGGCCGGGGCGCGTGACACCAGCGGCGTCCGTTTCACCGGCCTTGTGCAGCAAGATACCCTGTACCGGCATTGATATCCGGCCTTTCCTGTCCAAAACGCTGTCATTGCTGTCGAGGATCTCTCCTTCCGAGATCTCGGACAGACCACTTGCAAAACCATCCAGTGTTTCAGTCGACGAGATCAGGATGGCCGTACGTACCGGGTCTTCCACGAAACGGCGGGGCAAATCCGTGCGGTCGGCAATTGCCTCGCTCAGGCGGGTACGGGCCTCCTGAACGCCCGTCAGACCCTCTGTCAAAGTTTCCGAGGCCTTCTGTTGCAAGACACGCAATGTCTGCACTTCATTCAGGTCCTGCGCCAGTTCCTGCGCACTGGCGTTCAGGCTAGGGGTGACCTCGGATAGCATAATACCTGCACGGGCCGCCCCCAACGGGCCGGACGGATGTAACATCAAGACAGGTGGTTCGGTCGTTTCAATGGTTTGCAGAACACCAAGCAATCGCCGGATTTCCTTTTCGCGCGCCCGCAACTCGGCGCTCAGTTGCGCCTCGCGGGTAGCCGCTTGGCGCAATCCCACCCGCATCGCGCCCAACCCGGCCTCATAGGCATGGATCGTCTCCGTAAGAGCATGGACCCGGTCTCGGGCGGTTTCGGCCTCGGATAACGCGATGGACGCCTGTTCGAGCATCTGCGCTGCGTCCAAAGCAGCCTTGGAAGCGTCTGGCTGAGCCAGCGCCGGTAAGGCCAAAAACAGATACACTGCCAGAGCGGCCGGTTTCATGACAGCAGGCTTTCCCCGGTCATTTCCGGCGGCTTCGGCAAACCCATCAGATCAAGCAGGGTCGGCGCGAGATCGGACAAACGTCCTTGGCGCAAATTCGCGCCTTCTGGCCCGCCAACCAGCGCTACGGGAACAGGATTGAGCGTATGGGCCGTATGCGGGCCACCGGTCACAGGATCGACCATGACTTCGCAATTACCGTGATCGGCCGTGATAATCATCGCCCCCTTGACCTTTTCAAGAGCCGCAATGACTTGCGCCAACCCCTGATCGACGGCTTCACATGCTTTGATTGCGGCATTCAGATCACCTGTATGACCAACCATATCGGGGTTGGCATAATTTGTAACAATCAGGTCATACCCGCCTTCGATGGCTTCGATAAACTTCGCCGTAACCTCCGCGGCCGACATTTCGGGCTGTAGATCGTAGGTCGCCACTTTCGGCGAGCTCGGCATAAAGCGATCCTCGCCTAGTTCGGGCGTCTCCTTACCGCCATTCAAAAAAAACGTAACATGCGGGTACTTCTCGGTTTCAGCCAGTCGAAACTGCCGAAGCCCTTGTTTGGCGACCCATTCGCCCAGCGTATTTACAATCGCGCGTTTTGGAAAAACCGTAGTCATGTAAGCATTATGCCCGTCAGAATACTCGACCATGCCCAGCAGTGCTGAAAGCTTCGGGCGCGGCCCTGTCGCAAACTCGTAAAACCCAGGCTCTCCGATGGCGCGCAGGATTTCACGGGCACGGTCGGCACGGAAGTTCAGGCAAAAGAAACCGTCGCCATCGTTAATACCGTCATACCCCGTTAATACGGTTGGTGTGACAAACTCGTCAGATTCGGACTGGTCATAGGCGTGATCAACCGCGCCATGGGCACTGCTTGCTGTTCGGCCCTGCCCGTTGACCATTGCAGCATACGCTTCACTGACACGCTCCCAGCGATTGTCGCGATCCATGGCAAAGTACCGCCCGCTCACGGTGACGATGCGTGCGTTGTCGGGCAGGCGTTCTTCCAGCTCAGCAATGTAAGTCAGAGCTGACCTTGGCGCGACATCACGCCCATCCGTCACTGCGTGCAGCGCAACCGGGACACCGGCATCCGTTATGGCAGTGGCTGCGGCAAGAATATGATTCAGATGACCATGCACCCCACCATCCGAGATCAACCCCATCAGATGTGCAGTGCCGCCAGCGGACTTAACGCTGGTGATGAAAGCCTGCAGCGCTTCGTTTTCAAAGAATGTCCCGTCTTCAATGGAAAGATCGATCTGGCCCAGGTCCATGGCGACCACACGCCCTGCACCGATATTAGTGTGCCCGACCTCTGAGTTCCCCATCTGCCCGCTTGGTAGACCCACATCCGGGCCGTGGGTGATCAGGGTCGAATGCGGGCAATTAGACATGATCGCGTCAAAGGTCGGCGTGTTTGCCAGATGGGGTGCGTTGGCTTTAGTGTCCTCGGACAGACCCCAACCATCTAGAATGCACAGGACAACAGGTTTGGGGATGGCCATTGATGTACTCCGTTTGCTGCTCTTGGGTCACCTTCTATCCTTTGGACTTCGACGGGTGAACCACCTTCGTAATGATGAACAATTTTAACCGATGCAGCGGGGTTAGTCTTTTAAGTAGCTTTGGAAAGGGCGCGCCTTGCGATTGCGGTATTTGATCGTCAGGTCCAGCGGCGCATCGTTTTCATCATAGACGCCCAGAACAACACCCCTGCCCCGGCTTTTGGTGCGCATGTCGATCAATTGCTGCTCGGACCGGGTCGTGCGCTGGGACGCCCGCCGCGTCCAGGCGAACAGGTACTCGTACATCTCGGCAATCACACCGGCATGTTCCGCGCTGTCACCCAGATCGTTCAACTCATCAGGGTCGTTCTCCAGGTCGAACAGAATTGGCCGGTACCCACCTTCACAATGGATCAGTTTCCATTTCTTGCTTGCGGCCATGAACATCACCGCATCGCGGACCGACACGTCCAAAACATTTGCGATTGGCGAAGCCGAGTAGTCATATTCGCAGATCACCACATCGCGTGGCAACGCGTCCGCCTCCCCATAAAGGATGGGCAGCAGTGAATGACCTTCCAGAATATGTGTCGCTACTTCGCCACCAGCCGCATCTACAAAGGTCGGTGCAAGGTCGATGGATTCCACAAGCGCATCGCAGACAGTGCCGCGTGTTGCATCGGCCTCGGGCGACGGGTCATAGATGATCAACGGTACCCTGGTCGAGGCATCGTGAAAAAAGGTCTTTTCCCCCATCCAGTGATCGCCCAGAAAATCACCATGATCTGATGTCACCACGATCATCGTGTTTTCCATCCGCCCGGTTCTCTCCATCCAGTCCAACAGGCGGCCCATCTGATCATCGGCTTGCTTGATCAGCCCCATATAGGCCGGGATAACCGCCTCACGCACGTCCTGCCGCGAAAAGGTCTGGCCGATCTTTGTGTCCATGAAGGCTTTCAGCACGGGATGCGCATTCTGACGTTCCGCGTCGGATCGCACCACAGGCAGCACATGTTCCGGCCCATACATCGAGGCGTATGGTTCTGGTACAATGTACGGCCAATGCGGCTTGATAAAACTCAGATGACAGCACCACGGGCCATCATGCGTTTCCATGAACTCGATCCCGCGACCGGTCAGATAGGGTGTTTCACTGTCTTCCTCGGCAATATTCGCGGCTTCGGGTGAATTCTTCAGAAACCAGCCAGACAAAACGTTGCCATCCGCATCCAACCCGGAATTGGCAAAGTCATGCCAGGGGTTGTCACTCTCATACCCCTTGGCTTTCAGGAACTTGTTGTATTCCTTTGCCCCGTCGGGGTCGTAAAACCCATCCGGACCTTCGGGCAGCATACCGTCGTCCCGTTCGTACACGTCAAATCCGCATTCGGCGACGCGGGCCCCGATTAGGCTGTCGGGCTCCAAACCCAACCTCGCCATCCCTTCGGCGTCTGCACGCATATGGGTTTTGCCGACCAGCCAGCAATCCATCCCCGCCTTACGCAGGTGATCTCCCATCGTAATCTCGCCGACTTTCAAGGGAATTCCGTTCCACGACGCGCCGTGAGAATGCACATAGCGCCCTGTGTAGGTGGACATGCGGGAGCTGCCGCAGATCGGCGATTGGATATAGGCGCGGTTGAAGCGCACGCCTTTGGCAGCCAGACGATCGATATTTGGCGTATGCAGATGAGGATGACCGTAACAGCTCAGGTAATCCCAGCGCAGCTGGTCGAACATGATGAACAGGATGTTTTTTGCCTTAGCCAAGTTGACACCCTCCCCCAAAAGTCTCGAGGATTTAGTTAGCCAATTCTATCCGCAGAACGAAGCAAAACCTGTGTCAGGCCTGACGGTCCATTTGCTCCAGCATTTTTTGGGCGCGTTTGCATTGCAGCTTGTCGCGCAGTGGGCTGTCGGGGTCGACATCTTTTTGGCAGACAACGCATTTATCCGCGCCCGAGATCGCGTTTAGGCCACCGCAACTGCCTTTGATGGTCTTGCCCATCAGCATGACACCCAATGACATGCCCACCATGACGAGAGCGAGAAGAATGAAGGCCAGAATAAAGGTACTCATCTCAGCTCCAACAGTTAGTTCGATCCCAGCGCGTCTTTGAACGCCGTGCTATGGGCAGTGATATAGGCATCTTCGCCGCCTGTCACATCCCGCGAGATGAAATACACGGCAAGTTTATGTTTCTCCGCCAAAGCAAGACCTTTTTCCTGACCCAAGGCCAGCATGGCTGTTGCCCAGGCATCGGCCATCATCGCGTTTTCGGCCAGCACGGTGACCGAAGTGGTGCGGTGCGTGATCGGGCGGCCTGTTGTCGGATCGATGATATGCGAATAGCGCACACCATCTTTTTCAAAGAAGTTCCTGTAATCGCCCGAGCTGGCCATACCCCTGTCATCCAGAGAAACGATCAACTGGATAGTTTGCGAACCCGTTTCAGGTTTTTCGATGCCAATGAGCCACGCTTCGCCCTTGTCATTCTTACCCTTAGTCACAAGATCGCCGCCGATTTCAACCAGATAGTTTTCGATGCCAGCGGCCTGCAAGGTTTCCGCAACAGCGTCAATTCCATAACCTTTTGCAATCGCCGAAAGGTTAATGCCCACACTGGCGTTTGACTTGGCAAGCGTGCCAGCATCTGTATCGAGCTTCAGCAGGCGGCCCTGACCTACACCGCTCAGCGCGGTGTTGATATCGGCATCCGATGGCACCGGGTCCTCGGGTTTGCGTGGGCCAAAACCCCAAAGTTCGATCAAAGGGCCGAGGGTTACGTCGAAAATGCCACCGGATTTTGCGTGCACTTCGTTCGCCGCCGAAAGAACCAGCGCAAATTCGTCGGAAATAGGCATTGGATCTGTGCTGGACGACGCGGAAAAAACGGAAACCTCGGAGTTCGGATCCCAGTTGGACATCTTGGCATTCACGGCTGCCAGCTTTTCACTGACAGCAGAAGCCAGTGCGTCTTCGTCAAGGTCTTCGCCAATTGCGGTGATTTTGTAGGTCGTGCCCATTGTCTCACCAGACAGACGGACCACTTCGGGTTCCTTGTCAAAAAGACAGCCTGAAAGAAGGGTGAAAAAGGCCAGCACGGGTAAAAGACGCATTGGGCTATCTCCGGGACATTCTGTGCCCCGGCATATGCCAGCGGTCCCAGCCAGAGTCAAATTGGCATTACAGTTTCAGCGGAAGGAAACCCAACAGCAAAAGACCAGTTCCGGCCGGAATACCGAACAGCCACGCGCGTTTCTGCCACCCGGGCTGTTGTTGCTTCCACGCCATGCGAAAGTTGTGACCGCACACAACAGCCGCAAAGAAGATCAGCGCGGCGACCGGGGGCGTAAGATAGAATTCATTCAAAAGACTAGGCTCCCTTTCCCGACCCACGGTTTATCAACTCTTGCAATTGGACCCTATACAGGTCGTTTAGCTGCGCTAAGGTGAAAGGGAAAGACTTTGCAAGAACCAAAAAGGAGATTGCCTATGGCTCCAACCTCTTACCAGTCGCCGTCGCGCGGTGACAAAGCCGACAAGACGACCTACAGCCAATCAGCGGATTCGAACCTGTCGCATTCGCAGACGACCGTAGCCAAGCTGCTTGATGGTAAAGGGGATGCGGTGTTTTCGGTGCGGCCTAATGATACCATCCATTCGGTGGTGAACACGCTCAAGGAAAAGCGGATTGGCGCAGTTCTGGTGACAGATCAGAACGGGGCATTGCAAGGGATTTTGTCGGAACGCGACATCGTGCGTCGCATGGCCGATACGCCCGGACAGACCCTGCCGCAGTCGGTCGAAGACCTGATGACAAGGGAAGTAAAGGCCTGCACGCCCGAGGATACGCTGAATGACGTGCTGAAAACCATGACTGAAGGACGATTCCGCCATATGCCGGTCCTGCGGGATGGCAATTTGTGCGGTGTCATCACTATCGGAGATGTTGTGCATTTCCGCCTGAGGGAATTGGAGTATGAAGCGCTTCGTATGAAGCAGATGATCGTTGGCTAGGTTCAACCGATTGAAAAAAACCTAACACTGCCGCCGTCTATTTCAGCGGCGGTCAATCTGCCCGAGGCAAAGGCACCGGTATCAATCGACACAACTCGGTTTCTAACCCGGGGTTGGCTTACAATTGTATGACCGTGCACAACCCATTGCGCGTCACTGCGGGCAAGCCGTGGAAACATCGGATGCCCCCATAGACAGATTTGGCGATCCTGGGATTGAATGGATAGCCGCGGATCAAGTGCCGCGTGGACAAAGGTGACGTTGCCGCTGGTCCAGGTCAGCGGCAGATTTGCAAGCCAGTCCAGCAAGCTGTCGCCCATCTTGTGCCGCAGACGCTCTGCCAGTTCAGGCAGATGCTTTCCACTATCCAACTCGTCGGGACATACGAGGCCGAAAGATACCAGAGTTTCCGCTCCGCCGTTATGAAACCAAAGCCTGGCGTAACGTTCCGGGTCGTTTACAAATTGCAGCAGCATCTCTTCGTGATTGCCAAGCAAGCATTGCACCCGCCCGTCTGACGCTTCACTCAGGTGATGCAAATGCCGCAGTACCTGCGCGCTGTATGCCCCCCGGTCGATGTAATCGCCCAGAAAGACCAGTGGGCTTTGATCGTCGAGTCGTGGCAAAACCGCCTGAAGCAAATCAAGACGGCCGTGAATATCACCGACAGCTGTCACCTTTTCCGCGGGTGCCACGTCGCATGGCATCGCATTGGTGCTTTCCTGAGCCGCGGATTGGAACCGCCGTCTGATCCAGTCTTTCATCATGGCATTTGATCCCTACCCGCCATGCGTAGTGGTCGCAATCAGCAACTGTTTGAATAGGCAAAGTGTTGACCACAAGCCTTAGATTGTCCGATATGGCCCGCAGGATGTTTGCAAGCCGTTGATCTGAAGATAGGATCAGCCTTCCAGCCAGCGATGAATTTGCAGCGAGTTCTGAGGGTTTTATGAAACGAGTTTTGATTACAGGTTCTGCCGGGTTCATCGGATTCCATCTGGCCAAATTGCTTTTGGCAGAAGGATTTCAAGTACACGGCTACGACGGGATGACCGACTACTATGATGTAACCCTGAAACAACGCCGACATCAGATACTGCTTCAAACCCCGGGATTTACGTCAACTGAAGACCGTTTGGAGAACTTTGACCGGCTTGTGCAGGTCGCAGAGAATTTTCAGCCCGATGTCATCGTACATCTGGCCGCGCAGGCAGGCGTGCGGCACAGCCTTGAATTTCCCCGCAGCTATATCGAGTCGAACGTCGTGGGTACGTTCAATGTGATGGAAATCGCGCGTCAGCACAAAGTGGAACATCTTTTGATGGCGTCGACCTCATCAATCTATGGTGCAAACGAGGACATGCCGTTCATCGAAACAGAAAAAGCCGACACCCAACTGACGATCTACTCCGCCACTAAGAAGGCGAATGAAGCGATGGGGCATTCCTATGCCCATCTGTGGGATTTGCCGACCACCATGTTTCGGTTTTTTACCGTTTACGGTACCTGGGGGCGCCCCGATCTGGCCTATTTCAAGTTCGTTGCCGCTATACTGGATGGAAGGCCAATTGATATCTACAATCATGGCGACATGTATCGCGACTTCACGCATGTAGAAGACCTTGTGCGTGGGATCAGGTTGCTGATCGATGTTCCGCCGGTTCGCCCGACCAGCCGCGCGGATATCGAAGATGGTGATAGCTTGTCGCCCGTTGCACCGTACCGCATCGTCAACATTGGCAACGGAGACAAGGTGCGTCTGATGGATTTCATAGAAGCCATCGAAGAGGCTGTTGGCCAGAAAGCGGTCAAAAACTTTATGCCAATGCAGATGGGCGATGTTCATGCCACATGGGCTGACAATCGGCTGCTGCAGCGACTGACGAATTATCGCCCGCAGACCGACCTGAAGGACGGCATTGCCCAATTCGTCGATTGGTACCGGGACTATTACGGAAAATAGGTCGACCTGGCGCCGGAATGAAAAAACCGGCGCACTCAGCGCCGGTTTCATTAGTTACCCGCCAAAATCGTCGAGCATGATGTCTTCGCGATCCACGCCCAGATCCAGCAGCATGTTGATAACCGACTGGTTCATGATTGGCGGTCCACACATGTAGTATTCGCAATCTTCAGGTGCCGGGTGGTTCTTGAGGTATTCTTCGAACAGAACGTTGTGGATGAATCCGGTATAGCCTTTCCACTCATCCTCGGGCTGGGCATCCGACAGAGCGACATGCCATTCGAAATTGTCGAACTCTTCCGCCAGTTGGTCGAAATCCTCGACAAAGAACATCTCTTTCTTGGACCGTGCGCCGTACCAGAAGCTGATCTTGCGGTCGCGGTTCTCAAGGCGTTTGAGCTGGTCAAAGATGTGGCTGCGCATCGGTGCCATACCGGCACCACCACCGATGAAGACCATTTCCTTCTTGGTTTCACGCGCGAAGAACTCGCCAAACGGACCCGAGATTGTGACTTTGTCGCCCGGCTTCAGGTTAAAGATGTAGGATGACATCTGACCCGGAGGAATTCCTTCTGAGCCCGGAGGCGGTGAAGCAACCCGAACATTAAGCATGATCATGCCCTTTTCATCCGGATAGTTGGCCATCGAATAGGCGCGCTCGATAGGTTCGTTCACAACCGACTCGTATTGCCACAGATTGAAGCGATCCCAATCCTCGCGATATTCTTCCTGCACGTCGAAATCGGTGTATTTCAACTGATGAGCAGGCGCTTCGATCTGGATGTAGCCCCCGGCACGGAAGTTCACATCCTCGCCTTCGGGCAGGTCCAGAGTAAGGGCCTTGATAAAGGTCGCAACGTTGTCGTTCGAGCGAACTGTGCATTCCCATTTCTTGACGCCAAAGACCTCTTCTGGAACCTCGATTTCCATGTCCTGTTTCACCGCTACCTGACAGGATAGACGGTCGCCACAGGATGCTTCGCGCTTTGTGATGTGACTTTCTTCGGTCGGCAGGATCGAACCGCCACCAGAATGCACTTTCACGCGGCACTGGGCACAGGTACCACCACCACCGCAAGCTGATGGAACAAACAGTTTTTCGGCCGCCAATGTTTGCAGCAGTTTGCCACCCGCCGGAACCGAAATAGTCTTTTCACCGTTGATGGTGATGTTGACGTTGCCGGTCGACACCAGCTTGGAACGCGCAGCCATAATGATTGCCACCAGCGCCAGAACGATCAGGGTGAATAGGACAACGCCGAGCGAAAAGGTTTCCATTCTCACGCCCCCCTTACAGTTTCACGCCCGAGAAGGACATAAAGGCCATCGCCATCAGTCCGGCGGTGATAAAGGTGATGCCCAGCCCCTGAAGCCCGTCCGGCACATCCGAGTATTTCAGCTTTTCGCGCACGCCTGCCATCGCGGTGATTGCCAGCGCCCAGCCGAAACCGGATGAGATGCCATAGGTGGTCGCCTCGGCAAAATTATAGTCGCGTTCGACCATGAACAGCGAACCACCTAGAATGGCACAGTTCACAGTGATCAAAGGCAGGAAGATCCCCAGCGCGTTGTAGAGCGGCGGGAAATATTTATCGAGGATCATCTCGAGGATCTGAACCATCGCTGCGATAACGCCGATATAGGAAATCAGCCCGAGAAAGGTCAGATCCACATCCGGGAACCCGGCCCATGCCAATGCACCCGGTTTCAGCAGGAAGGACAGCAACAGGTTGTTGGCGGGCACGGTGATGGCCTGCACCACCATGACTGATATTCCCAGCCCTATGGCAGTCGAAATCTTCTTCGACACGGCGATGAAGGTACACATGCCAAGGAAAAAGCTGAGCGCGAGGTTTTCGATAAAGACGGCCTTCACGGCCAGAGAGATAAGCCCTTCCATCAGTGCGCCTCTACCTGCTGGATTTTGTATTCACGTTCTTCGACCTGGTTCGGCTTCCACGTGCGGAAAGCCCAGATTAGCAGGCCGATCACAAAGAACGCCGACGGCGGCAGCAGCAACAGGCCGTTGGGCACGTACCACCCGCCATTGTTGACCGTTTGCAGGATTGTCACCCCGAACAGGCTGCCCGAACCGAACAGTTCGCGGATGATGCCCACCAGCATCAGGATCAGGCCATAGCCCATGCCGTTGCCCAGACCGTCAATGAACGATGCTACCGGCGGGTTTTTCATGGCGAATGCCTCGGCGCGGCCCATAACGATACAGTTGGTGATGATCAGACCGACGAACACAGACAAAGTCTTGGAAATCTGAAAGGCATAAGCCTTGAGGATCTGATCCACCAAAATCACAAGCGAGGCGATGATCACCATCTGCACGATGATTCGGATCGAACCGGGAATCTGGTTGCGCAAAATCGAAATGAACATCGACGAAAACGCGGTCACAAAGGTCACCGCCAGCGCCATCACAAAGGCCACCTGCAACGACGAAGTCACCGCCAGAGCCGAACAGATGCCCAGCACCTGCAGGGTGATTGGGTTGTTGTCGACAAGGGGGTCGACCAACAGCTCTTTCTTGGTCTGAGACATCAAATCTCTCCTGCTTGCAGCTTGGCCAGGAACGGCGCGTAACCCGCGTCACCCATCCAGAATCTCACTAGGTTGTCGACACCGACAGTGGTCAGGGTCGCACCTGCCAGGGCGTCGATGTAATAGTCGGGCCCGGCCGCAGGCTGCGACTTGGCGACGGTGATCTGCAACACTCCCGCGTCGTCGCGCAGCTTCTTACCGTTCCACAACGTCTTCCAGCGCGGGTTGTCCACCTCAGCACCCAGACCCGGCGTCTCGCCATGCTGATAGAATTGCAAGCCGTAGATATCGTTGCCGTTCTTCTCCAGTGCGATGAAACCGTACAGAGTGGACCACAGCCCATAGCCATGCAGTGGCAGAATTACCTTGTCCAAGGCCCCCGCGTCGTCGCGCAGCAAATAGATCACCCGATACTTTGCCTTGCGGCCAATGCCTGCGGGATCGTCGTCAAGCGCGACGCTAAGGTTCGGATCACCGGCAGCGGCCAGATCGTCAAAGGTGGCCGGGTCGAACTGATCGTCCACAAAATCGCCCGTTGCCAGATCCAGCACATGAGGTTCGAATGCGGCAAATGCTTCGGTGACATTGACGCCGGGTTCATACACCCCGGCTACTTGCAGGATGTTGACCTGTTTGTCCTTCAGCTTGTTAGACTCTTGCACCGGGCGCAAGCTGACTGCGGCGGCCGACACGATCATCGAGGCAACGAGACAGACCGCAACAGCAATAAAGATTGTTTTGCCAACTGAATCTGGCGAGGCCGCCAGAAAACGGGCAATCGCGCCCTTGCGTTCAGGGGATTGCGTATCAGACATGGCGACGCGCCCTCCGTTTGATGTTGGCCTGGACGACAAAATAATCGATCAGCGGTGCAAAGACGTTGCCGAACAGTATGGCCAGCATCATACCTTCGGGGAAGGCTGGGTTGATCACACGTATCAACACAACCATGACACCAATCAGGGCCCCATAGACATAGCGACCGACATTGGTGTGGCTTGCCGAGACCGGCTCGGTCACCATGAAAGCCAGACCAAAGGCATAACCGCCCAACACAACATGCCAGTACCATGGCATTGCGAACATCGGGTTCGTCTCGGACCCGATCAAGTTCAGCAGCCAGGTGAACGCAATTGTGCCCGCCAGACATCCCACAATCAGCCGATAGTTGGCAATCTTGGTGATCAGCAGGAAGGCTAGACCGATGATGCAGGCCAGCGTCGAGGTTTCCCCAATACTGCCTTGGATGGTGCCATAAAACGCGCTCCACCAGGTAATACCGTCAGCGGCCAGCGCCTGATAGCCTTCGGCAGCCGACACAGCCAGAGCCGTCGCTCCGGAAAACCCGTCGACCGGGGTCCAGACAGCATCGCCCGACATCTGCGCGGGATAGGCAAAATACAAAAACGCCCGCCCCACCAAGGCAGGGTTGAGGAAATTCTTACCAGTGCCGCCGAATACCTCTTTGCCGATCACGACACCAAAGATAATCCCCAGGGCAACCTGCCACAGGGGTGTGGTTGCAGGCATGATCAGGGCGTAAAGCATCGAAGTGACAAGAAAGCCTTCATTCACTTCGTGGCCGCGGACCGTTGCGAAAATGACCTCGAAAATACCGCCTGCCACCAACGTGACGACATAGATCGGCAGGAAGTACATGAGCCCGTGCATGACATTGGCAAAGATGCTGTCCGGATTCAGCGAAATGCCAAAAACCTGAAGAATTGCAATCCGCCAGCCGGTCGCAGACTCTGGGCCAAGCGCGGCAATGGCCGAATTTGCCTGATAACCGGTGTTCCACATTCCCCATAGGATGCAGGGAATTGTGGCAATCACGACATATGTCATGATCCGCTTCATATCCACGTAAGACCGCGCATGAGGAGCAACAGTGGTTACGGTTTTCGGAGTGTAGATGAAGCTTTCCACCATCTCGTAGATCGGAAAAAGCTTCTCGTACTTGCCGCCCTTGGTAAAGTTTGGCTCGATCCGGTCAAAGAAGTTACGCAATCCCATTCGGATCAGCCCTCCTTTTCAATCTTGTTCAGGCAGTCGCGCAGCGCCAGCCCGTATTCGTATTTCGCCGGACAGGCAAAGCCCACAAGGCCCAGATCCTCTTCGTCCAGTTCAAGCGCACCCAGTGCCTGAGCTGTATCCGTATCCATCACCAGCAAGGCCCGAAGCAATTGTGTGGGCAGGTAATCCTGCGGCATCAGCTCTTCGAACACACCTGTCGGCACCATTGCGCGGCGGCCACCGTTCAGGTTGGACGTGAAAGCATAGAGTTTTCTGGAAAAGGCCGAGCCCAATACAGGCTGGACGGAATACTTGGAAGGCATTGGTCGGATCCAGCCCATCGGAATCTGATCGTGATCCTCTCGGATGATACAGATTTGACGGGCAAACCGCCCCAGATATGCGGTCGGTCCGTCGGCATGTTGACCCGACAGGATCGAACCCGAGATGATGCGAGGCGTTCCGTCCACACTTACCTCATCCCGTGTCAAGTCGCCCGTGGACGCGCCCATCACGGTGCGGATCAAACGCGGCTGACGCGCACCGGGCCCTGTCAAGGCAATCACAACGTTCGGATCAAGATGCCCGGTCTGTATTAAACGGCCGATCGCGATTGTGTCCTGATAACCGATGGTCCAGACCTGCTTTTCGCCCGCAATCGGTTCGAGGAAGTGAATATGCGTTCCCGCCAAACCCGACGGATGTGGACCGGAAAATGCCACCGCCTCTACACCAGCCACGTCCGCGCCGGGGATCGTGTCACCTTGTTTCTGGCAAAGATAGGTCTTGCCCTCGGTCAGATTGCTGATTGCTGCCAAGCCAGCGGCAAAGGCTTCGGGCGCCTCGGCAATGATCGTGGCGGCATCAGCCGCCAATGGGTCACTGTCCATGGCTGTCACGAAGATCGCGTTCGGTTTGGCACCGGGTTCTGGCATTTTCGCATAAGGTCGCGTGCGAAATGAGGTCCACAGACCAGCGGCGCACAGTTTGGCAGTCACGCCTTCGTTGCTGTCCGCGTCGCCTACGTTCGAAAAATCCAACCCCGTGTCATTGGTGTCGGACACTTCGATGACGACGCTTTGCAACACCCTGCGGGCACCCCGGTTGATGGCAATAACCTTGCCACTCACCGGTGCGACCATCATCGCGTCAGGCGCATCTTTGTGACAAAAGAGCGGCGTACCCCGCTCGACACTATCACCTTCCTGCACCAGCATCTTAGGTTTCAGGCCAATGTAATCCCCACCCAGAACGCCAACGGTCGAATATTCCGGACCCGGATGAATGGTTTGGTCGGGAGCGCCTTCAACCGGCAGGTCCAACCCTTTTTTAAGTTTGAAAGTTTGCATGCCGCTACGTTCTTCCAAGCCTCTTTCCTGCGCCAGCCCTGCCGACACCCCTATGGGGTCATGCAATAACGCGGTTTTTTTCAGGCACCCCTCGCAAAAGCGTCGAAATGGGTCCAAAATCCGCAGGCGTAATTCTGATCACGGACCCTTTACGCGCGGATGCCCGCAAACGCAAACCTGTTACCGCCAAAAGTTAAGATCAAACTGCAAAATCTTGGAGTTTTCCCTCAATATGGCCAAAAATACGGGTCAAAATTGCGTGTCGCGCCCGCTGAACTTCCAGTGTAAGCAACCGGAATGGAAAAAGACACAGACTTCGAAATTTTTCTGATTGCCACCCCGGGCCTTGAAGCTCCCCTCGCTGCCGAGGCGCAATTCAACGGGTTCTCTCAGGTCAAGACGATTCCAGGGGGTGTCATCTGCCGTGGTTCGTGGTCCGAGGTCTGGCGCGCCAACCTGACGTTACGCGGTGCTAACAAGGTACTGGTCCGTCTGGGCAGTTTTCCTGCGGTGCATTTGGCCCAATTGGACAAACGCGCGCGCAAATTTCCGTGGGGTGAGTTCCTGCGTTCCGATGTTCCGGTCAAAGTTGAGGCCGCCAGCCGCAAATCCAGAATATATCATGCCGGTGCCGCACGGCAGAGAGTTGAGGAAGCGATATCCGAAACTCTGGGCGCTCCGATATCTTCCGACGCCGAAGTCAGGATCTTGCTGAGAATCGAGAAGGACATCTGTACGATATCGGTCGACAGCTCGGGAGAGCTTTTGCACAAGCGGGGTCATAAAGAAGCAATTGCCAAAGCGCCAATGCGCGAAACGATGGCAGCGATGTTTCTTCGAGACTGCGGGTTTAGCGGCAATGAACCGGTGTTGGACCCAATGTGCGGCTCGGGTACTTTCGTGATCGAAGCCGCCGAGATTGCCCTGGGGCTGCACCCCGGTCGGACCCGCAGCTTTGCGTTCGAAAACCTGGCTGGCTTCGACCCTGACCGTTGGCAAGACATGCGCAGCGAGGCTGAGGTCGCGGAATGTACTCTCACCTTCTGCGGCTCAGACCGCAACGCCGGGGCAATTGAAGCCGCAACAGCCAATGCCGAGAGAGCGCAGGTAAGCGCCAATACGCAATTTCAACAGCTTTCCGTCAGTGACATCAAACCCCCTGCGGGACCAACCGGGCTGATCATTGTGAACCCTCCCTACGGGGCGCGGATTGGAGATGAAAAGCTTCTGCGCTCTGTCTATGGAGCGTTGGGAAAGTCCTTGATGACCCGTTTTCGCAGATGGCGTGTCGGGGTGGTCACCAGCGCCCCGGCCCTGGCTCGGGCGACCCGCCTGCCTTTGCTGGCACCCGGTCCGGTGGTAGACCACGGAGGCACCAAGATTCGCCTGTACAAAACGGACGCTCTGCCATGAGAGTCGCGTGACCTGCCTAGCCCATCCGATACCGGTTCAAAGACGGCAGATTCAGATGACCGCTTCTCAAAATCCTCTTGCGCATCGGAATAGCCCCGTATAGATCACCCGCCACGGTCGGAGTGTAGCTCAGCCTGGTAGAGCACTGTCTTCGGGAGGCAGGGGTCGGAGGTTCGAATCCTCTCACTCCGACCAATAAAATCAATCAGTTAAATACGAATGAACTGCGCCGCCGCCGCAGCATACCCGGATTTTGTCCGGATTATTCTGTTTTCAGGGTCTGGTTTCCGAAGAAAAGTGAAAGAAAAACCGCTGAGGGGGCGGCCACCCACCTCAACGGTAATGCAAATTTATCTGCACGAACGGAATACCAAATTCGCAGCCGGTCCGCAATCGCGGGAGGCGCATATGTCTAGGCTCAATCGCTTTGAATGGCTCAAGGCCGTTCTGCAATGCGCTGACCTCAACTCGTCAACTAAGGTAGTTGCCTCAGCGCTTTCGGTACAGTTCGCCAACGACAGGACCGGCCAACTCAATCCCTCACTAAAAACGCTTGATGAGTTCCTGGTCGGAATGTCGCTAGCAACCATCAAACGCTGCCTCAAACAGCTTGTCGAGTTCGGTTGGCTGTTTCGAACTGAAGGGCGTGGCGCAGGCAATCACACAGAATACGACCTTCGCTCCCCAACAAAAATCATCCCGTTTCGCCGGAGGAAAAAGGATGCACCGATGAGCCTTTCAGAAGGGCGAAAGGGTTCGCCCGTGAGAGACAAAGGGCGCATGGGTGATCTTTCCTATATAAAGAAAGAACAATCCATAGAACAAAACCTCGCGCTTGAGCCGGATCTGCCGAATGGTGGGCCATCCGACTCGGCGCGCGTGGGCAGTGCGCAACCCGAATTCGTCTCGCGCCAATCTTTCGGCTGCCGCCAATGGGAGCAGTTCACCGAACGAATGTTTGGTGCTTGGATCGACCGGGTACTTCCTGAAGCCATCGAAAACAACGAGCGCGGCTACTGGCTCCCCGGCAGGTTCCCTCCAACGAACAAGAACGAGTGGCCCGTGTTGCGCAGCTGGCTCATCACCGAAGGCTGGACCCTGTTTGCACCATCGAAGCAGGAACTGTGCCATGCGGTCTGAGCAAAGAGCAAGGCGACCCATGTCATACGCTGGCGCTGCTGACACGGGACCTTGCGAGGGGTGGCAAGCCTCCCCTTCGAACCCCACCGGCGGAGGCACGCCGCCCGCCAAAGCGCCGCTCACCGAGACCTTCGTCTTTCGATGTAGCGTTGCTGAGAAGGCTGAGCTTCGCGCCAAAGCCGAAGCTGCCGGAGTATCTGCCGCGACCCTCTTGCGCGAAGCCTTGGGTCTGACGGAAGCACGTCGTCGCAAGCCTGCGCCTCGCGTCGACCCCGCTCTGGTCCTGGCACTAGGGCGCATTGGCGGTAACCTCAACCAGGTTGCGCGGGTTGTGAATCGGGCGCTTCTGATTGGTCGGGTTGACATGGATACGCTGGCCGTCGCCCGACAACTGGTTGTGATTGAACGCCAGCTTACCAAGATCCTTGATGAGGCACGACAATGCTGATCAAGTTCTTTCCCAATGGCAAAGGCGCGGGTGCTGGTCCAGTTGGCTATCTCGTCACGCGTGAGGTCTTGGCCTATGACTCCAATCGCGATCTAATCCGCGATGCTGATGGCCAGCCCATGACGGTCATACGCGATCCTTTGCCTGAAGTGCTGCGCGGCGATTCCACCCGCACCGAGGCCCTGATCGACGCCAGTCGCAATCAGTGGACCTACCGCGCGGGCGTCATCAGCTTTGCCAGCGAGGACGCACCCACCGAAGCCCAGCAGGTCGAAGTCATGAACGCCTTCGAGGCACTGGCATTCGCTGGTATGGACAGTGAGCAATTCGACTTGCTCTGGGTCCGGCACAGCCACGAAGACCGAGTTGGGCTGCATTTCTGTACACCGCGTTTGGAGCTGACAACCGGTAAAAGCCTCAACATCGCGCCACCTGGCTATCGGACAGCCTATGACAGTCTGCGCGACTTAATGAACAAGACGCACGACTGGGCCGATCCGATGGATCTGGAACGCACACAGGAGGTTCAAGCCACCGTTGAGGCCCCAACTAGGGCACAGGGCCGCGAAGAACTCCACGAATGGATCTTAGACCAGATCAGCATCGGCACCATCACCGACCGCGCAAGCATGGTCGATGCCCTGACCGACGCAGGTTTCGATATCCCCCGCGTAAGCAAAAATTACATCACGGCCAAAGACCCCGACACAGGCGAACGCTGGCGATTGAAAGGAGAGATTTTCCATGACGACTGGCAAGCCGACCCGGCTGAGCGAGAAATTGAACGCGGACTTGGACAAGATCCGAAAAGAGCACGCCGCCTTGATGGATTCTCAATTGCAGAGCTTCAGGAGCGATATTCAAGCATGTGTAACACTCGCGCGGAATACAATCGAAGCCGATACCCGCACGTTTTTGGATTGGAGCGGGACGACCTGGCAGAGTCACATCGACAAGATCAAATTCCTGATTCAGATCTCACCTTGGGCGGTGATAACGGCCTGTATGGTGTTGATCGCAGCAACCTTAGGACTGACTTTTCTGTGGAGCTGGAAACTCTCAACGATAGCCGCCTCGACGCAGCTAGAGAGGTTGGGCATCCAGGCGGTACTTCACGAGGGAGCGACTTATTTGATCCTGCCGCCAGAAACATCAAGCATGCGCACCTGTTCGGTGGCGAGCCGATTGGTTTCTTGCATCAGAGTGGAGCCAAACTAGATGGACCAATCCCTGACAGCCTTGGAGCGAGATTTGCTCGCGTGCGTCGAGCAGTTGGTGACGGCTTGCGAGACCTCCGCCTCGGAATTGCGCAATTTGGAAGAACGCTCGACGACCGGGATCGAGGCCAGGCTAAATGGCTTAACGCAGTGCATCGAGCTGCTGATGAAATCACATCTCAAGTCCGTAGCTACATTGGCCGACTTGCTGACCGAAGAACAGAACTACACCACGCTGGAAGAGAACTTGCAGACGAGTTTGAAGCTAGCGAGAGCCGCCGAAACTCTGCTGCAAGAGAGCTGAATCATGGGCTGCTTGAACGAGACCAAGACTACGGCTTCCATCTTTGATCTGAAGGAATGACGATGCCCACTCATCACGAACGCTTCACCATGAGCTTCCGCCAATCCTGCGCCTGCGGGATTGACTACAGAGAATTTGAAAGAGTCGACTCGCTACCGATAGGCATTCCACTAGTTGCAATTGCAGGGGTTTGGGGCGATTGCTACAACTTACGGTGTCTGTTTATGGACACTGACGGAAATCAGTATTTGCGGAATGTGTTCAGGACCAAAAACGGCTACTTGATACCAGAACTTGGGGTCGATGCGAAAATGATCAAAATAGGCCAAGTTGTTCTAGCCTAGCGCTCAACTGCGTATTCTCAGTGAATTGACGCCTGAATCCCAATAAAACTGCCGCCCAATCCCGTTAAGAACGTGCATCCAGACCGATGACCCTCGATCGCCGTGCCACAGGCTACTTGGCAGGAAGGCCACCAAGCTGACATTCGCTGCATGTGCGAATAGTCTACTGCAAGCGCAAAGCCATCCACCGGGAGGGCGGAAAACAGACACTTTCAGCAATCGCGCTCTGGCGGATTCAGGCTATAGCGAGTGGACATTCAGATCGCGTTAGATCGAGTTGTTTCCAAGGGAAACCGGCAAGATGCCTCTAGCCAACCACAAAGAAAACCCAAACCGCACACTCGCGTGCAAAACCCAGAGCTCAGCTCTCAAAAAGGCAGCTGTTCGATGCAAATTTGGAGAATCACGCAACCGTTGTGCTCAGTCTCCAACTGGCTGCTTGATCTAAACTCGGAGCCGCAAGGAACAAGCAGCTAGGCTGGAAGGCAAAAGCTGGAGGACAGAGAGAATGCCAGAGTAATTGAGTGCACACAGTGCTTTGGTCGCGCCTAGGGTCAGGACTCATAGCCAGTAGATGACGAGTGCTGCGAGGGCGATGGCTGACAGGAAGACCTTCGGGCACCTGT
>NZ_JAEDOX010000005.1 GCF_017872555.1 Ruegeria sp. HKCCSA071 | reverse complement strand
GCAACCGCCTAAACCTCAACACAAGATGCCCCCAGTCTCTCCTGAGCGTCTCAACCGTCTTTCCAGTCCGTCAGGCCGTCTCTCCGACCCGTCAGCACCGCCTCAGCAGCGCCGGTGAAGGGGTATTTACGGATTAGGCTTCCGACCTGCAACCCCCATTTTGAAAAAACTTCACATTTCTCACAACGAATTCAATTAAATAAAATAAATCAGTTATTTAGTGGTTGTTTCGCGATTTTCGTCGGCCATTTCAGGTGAGGGCTCATCAGAAGAAGAGGGTGAAATCTGCACTTTGGCTGGAATCGTCGACCCCGACAGCAAACGACGACATCGATATCTATCTTGAGTCTTTCGATCGGCGCGGGTGAACCGCTTCGTTGAATGCCGAAGTACACTTGGAAACTGACTTCAGGTCACAATTGTTTTTTCACTCAATTGACGCAGTCTCAGGAAAGCCTGGCTCGGATGGCGAACAGCGGACCGGCGCAGTAATGGTTCTGATAGTAGGAAAGCCAACATGCAGTTCGACTATATCATCGTGGGCGGCGGGTCGGCAGGATCCGTTCTTGCAAACCGCCTTACCGAGAACCCGGCTTCACGCGTTTGCCTGCTCGAAGCAGGTGGGAACGGAAACGGCCTGACTGTCAGGGTGCCGGCAGCTGTCGTGGCAGCCCTTCCGGGACGACCCAAAATCAACAACTGGGCTTTTGAAACCATACCGCAACGCGGGTTGAACGGACGCCGGGGGTATCAACCCCGCGGTAAAGCACTGGGTGGTTCGAGCGCGATCAACGCGATGCTTTATGTCCGAGGTCAGCGGCAGGATTACGATGGGTGGGCCGATCAGGGCTGCGACGGCTGGGATTGGGACAGTGTATTGCCGTATTTCAAACGGTCCGAGAACAATGAGCTTGGCGCGGACAGCTGGCATGGTGACAAGGGCCCGTTACAGGTGTCACAGCAAAAAGAACCTCGCCCGATCACCCGCGCGTTCATTGAAGCCGTGCAGCAACTCCAACATCGCCACACTGAAGATTTCAACCGAGGCGATAACGAAGGTGTTGGGCTGTATCAGGTAACGCAGTTTCATGATCCGGCAAAGAATGGAGAGCGGTGCTCAGCGGCTGCGGGCTACCTGTTCCCGATTGCCAACCGCCCGAACCTGACGGTCATTACACATGCCCATGCGAAAAGGCTGGTCTTTCAGGGTAAGCGCGCAACCGGCGTTGTTTGCACGGTCAAAGGCAAAGAGGCAGACACAACCGTTACTGCCACGCGCGAAATTCTGTTATGCGCGGGTGCTTTGAAAACACCGCAACTGCTGCAAGTCTCAGGGGTTGGAGCAAGCGCTGATCTTGAACCGCACGGGGTCGCCGTTCTGCATGAACTACCGGGTGTGGGACAAAACCTGCAGGACCACCTCGACTTTACGCTGACCTACCGGACCAAAGACACAAACAACTTTGGGATCGGCGCGACAGCAGCGGTGCGACTGTTGAAGCACATCCATCAGTGGCGCAAGACCGGCGTGTCAATGGCGGCCACACCGTTTGCCGAAGGGGCGGCGTTCCTGAAAACCGCACCCGGGCTGGAGCGCCCGGATATTCAGCTGCATTTCACCATTGCAATGGTCGATGATCACGCGCGCAAACTGCATTACGGTTACGGGTATAGCTGCCATATCTGCAAGCTTCGTCCGGAAAGTCGGGGAACCGTTGGCCTTAGCAGCGATGACCCAATGGCAATGCCTGTCATTGACCCTGGGTTTCTTTCAGATGCGCGCGATCTGGACACCATGATCAAAGGCGCGCGAATGACTCGAGACATCCTGCAAGCGCCGGCTTTGGCCAAATATCGGCACAAAGAGATGTTCGGAACGGATATGGCGAAATCCGACGCCGATTGGGAGGGGCATATCCGCGCCCGCGCCGATACGATCTATCACCCGGTCGGCACCTGCAAGATGGGTACCGACGATTTGGCTGTTGTGGATCCCGAACTTCGGGTGCGGGGGATTGAGGGGCTGCGCGTGGTTGATGCGTCGGTGATGCCAACGCTGGTATCGGGAAACACAAACGCACCAACAATAATGATCGCGGAAAAAGCCTCGGACATGATTAAGGCAGCCGCGCAGTAAAGAACCTATCGGTCCTTCATCAGCGCCTCCAACCCCACCCGGTAGTTTGGGTAGATTAATTCGACACCCAATTCATCCTTGATCCGGTCGTTTCGGACGCGTTTGTTCTCGTTATAAAAACTACGCGCCATCGGTGTCAGGTCAGCTTCGTCAAATGAAACCGCCGGGGGCAGAGGAAGCCCCTGCAACTCGGCGGCATACCCGATGACATCCTGTGGCGGGACAGGCTCATCGTCGCATACGTTATATACACTGCCCGGATTCGGCCTTGTCATCGAGGCTTGCAGAACCTGCGCAATGTCATCCACGTGGATGCGCGAAAACACTTGCCCCGGCTTGATGATGCGCCGCAGCCCGCCGCGTGTGAGCTTGGAGAACGGCCCACGACCCGGGCCGTATATCCCTGCCAGACGGAAGATGTGAACAGGCAGGTCCGGAACGGCCGCCCATTGCTCTTCAGCCAGCATACGCCACTTTCCACGCTTGGCGGTCGGTGTTGGCGGGGTGTCTTCGTCAACCCAGCCACCCTGATGGTCGCCATAAACAGCCGTTGTCGATAAATAGCCCACCCAAGTGAACTGACTTGCCCGTTTGTGAATCTCATCGCCCAGCGCCGCCAGTACCGGATCGCCCGCCTCGCCCGGTGCTGTCGAGATCAGCAAATGCGTTACCCCACCCAAATTTGGGACCTCACCGGGCCAGATCAGCGGGTCCGCGCCAGAGGCACGTATTGCATCAGTGCCTTCGCTATCTCGTGTGGTGCCAAAAATCTGCCAGCCTTTCGGGGCAAGAACTCGGGAAAGGGCCTGCGCAGAATAGCCGTGGCCAAATGAGAAGAGTGACTTGGTCATGCCCCGTTGATGGGCTTCAGCGCACCGGGATGCAAGCGCCGCATGGACGCACTTGAATCGAATCTTCCGATGCGCCTTTCTGTGGATATGAGCAAAAAGAAACCAGACCTGCATTCTGCCTACGCGCTGAGCTCTCCGGACGAAAACAAACGCCTCTATGCGGAATGGGCCGGGGATTATGATGACAGCTTTGCCGCGCGTGAGGATTATCAGCTTCATATCCATACCGCACGGGCGTTTGTGGGCGCGGGCGGTCAGGGGCCGGTTCTGGATGTCGGTGCGGGAACGGGCCTGTGCGGCGCGGCGTTGTCTGGGCTTGGTGTTGGGCCGATTGATGCCACGGATATCAGTTCAGAGATGCTGGAACAGGCTATGCGCAAGGATATCTACCGGGACGCGATCGAGGCTGACCTGACCCATGGCATCCCGGTTCCGCCTGACAGCTACTCGGGCATCGTGTCATCTGGCACATTCACACATGGCCATCTGGGTCCCGAAGTATTACCCGCCCTGCTTCGCGTCGCACGGTCAGGCGCGACGTTCGCCCTGTCAATAAACGCCCGCCATTTCGAAAAGATGGGCTTCAAGGGCAAGCTGCACGAACTGGAACAGGATCAGATCCGCAACCTGACCCTGCCCGAGGTTCGCATCTACGGTGATCTTGCCGCGGGTCCAAACAAGGATGACACGGCCTTTATTGCATTGTTCGAACGGGTTTAGCCCCGGACAGAGCCAGCCGCGTCAGGTGTACATCTGCTTTTTGTAGGCCCGCGTGCGTGTTGTCGCCTCGGCCGAGCCATCGTGATAGGTGCCAAACCACTTGTCGAACGGAATTTCGGATGTGCCGTAGTTGCACTCGAAGTACCGGTGGTGGAGCTGGTGAAAAAAGTCGCCCGCCCGCGCGGCTTCGGTCTCACCGGCCTTTATCTTCTCGAACCCAGAATGGGACAGTATCGGGCTGACCTGCTGGAACGAGCTATGAAACAACACATGCAGTGGATGGGACGGCACGATCAGGTGGATGAAATACGTCGTGAAATACAGCATGTTTTCAAACCAGTGATTCGAAATCCCTGACCATGGCCCGGTATTGACATTGCGGTGATGGACCGCGTGCACGTGTTTATAAAGCCTGGGATGATGTTCCAGCCGGTGCACCCAGTAAAAATGCAGGCCGGACCACATGGGAATAAACAGCATCCAAACCACGAACCACACCGGTGCGCTGGCCCAAGTAATCGTCGGAACCCAGCCATTTGCCATCGACCAAAAGATGACCCACTGGTAAACAGTCGCCACCGTCATGGCGCTGCCCAGCGTCCACCAGATATTATCCCAGACCTGATTGCGGAATGTGAATGTTCCGTTGTCCCGCGTCAGGTCCCTGCGATCAAACTTTTTGTACATCCCCTGCCCTTTGCGCATGTACAGCCACCAGTGCAGGCTTCCTGCCACCAGAGTTTGCGGTACCAAGTTCAGCAGCCAGATCCGGAACATCCACCCGGGTGCAAAGCTTTTCATCGTCTCTAATGCAGGGAAAAAGAACGCATAGGCGATGACGGCCAAGGTCATGCACAGGGTCAGGGCGGTGATTTGCAACCATGCGCCGCTGTACCATTTTAGCACGGCCGCCGGACGTGGTGGCCAACTGAACAGCGGGTTGAGGCCCACTGGCCCGTCGGGGTGGTAATGCCAGCGGGCAGCTTCGGGGTCTTGAGCGGTATCTCGCATGTTGGTCACTCTGTCTTGCATTCAGGTTGCGTAATCCGAGCCTTCTGCATCAAGTATTTCCTTGATCGCTCGAAGATGCGCTTCCGCCTGATCGGGGTAGTCGTCCAGTTCCTGCGCTGTTTTCTCTGCAATCTCATCCGACAGCACCCGCAGGGGCAGGCCTGTTTGCAGTGCCCGGATGTATGTTTCGGCAGCGCGCTCGAAATAGTAGAGCCTGTTAAAGGTATCTGCAGGGTCACTACCCGTAATCAGAACCCCGTGGTTGCCCATGATCATGACCTTCTTCTTCGGATCAGCCAGCATCCCGGCGCACCGCTCTCCTTCGCTTTCAAAAGCCAACCCGCCAAATTCTTCGTCAACAACGTAGCGGTTGTAGAAGGTCGCGGTGTTCTGATCGATTGGCGGAAGCGTACTGTCGGCCAGTGAGGCCAGAACAGTTGCGAAAATCGAATGCACATGCATGACGCAACGCGCGTGCGGGCAGTGGCGATGGATCGAACCGTGCAGGCCCCAGGCCGTGGGATCAGGTGCACCGGGTTGGGACATCACATCCGGATCGTTGGCGTCCAACAACAACAGATCAGACGCGCGAATACGCGAGAAATGCGCCTGATTGGGGTTCATAAGGAACTGCGTCCCGTCTTTGTTCACAGCAAGACTGAAATGGTTGGCAACGGCTTCATGCATATTCAGCCGGGCTGTCCAGCGAAAGGTTGCGGCCATGTCCACACGTTCTGACCAATGATCGATGTTGGAACGAAGGTTGGTGAGACTCATGTGATGCGTCCTTTGATATCTTCGAATGACCAAAGCCTGCATTTGGTCCGGCAATTTGACCAACGAAAAAAACGCAACTATCCCATTAGCTGAACTTATGCCGGAGTTATGCCGATGCAAAACAAGCTTCCCCCGCTTGGCTGGCTGCGCACATTCGAAGCCGCAGCCCGCCACCTGTCATTCACTGACGCGGCGCGGGATCTGAACATGACGCAAAGTGCGGTTAGTCAGCAGATCAAATCGCTGGAAGGTCATCTGGGTCAGCCATTGTTCCTGCGACGCCCGAAGGCGCTTGAGCTGACAGAGGCCGGGATCACCTATTTGCCGGTGGTGCGCGAGGCGTTTCGGACGCTGATACGGGGCACTCAGGCGGTAACTGGCGCGCAACAGAATGCGGTCCAGGTGCAGTGCAACATCAGTTTCGCAGTGAACTGGCTGGCCCCGCGCCTTCCGTTATTTCGGGCGGAACACCCGGATGTTCAGCTGAACATCTTCACCGAGCTGTGGGAACCGCGCGAGATGGCCGAAGGCGCAGCGGTCGAGATCAGGTTTTCCCTTCGACCTTCGGATACAACCCGGACAGAAATGCTGCGCTCTGAATATTACTACCCCGTCTGCGCTCCGGGGTATCAGGTGTGCCTGCAAGACCTTCAGGAAAAACCTCTGTTCGACTGTTCCAACCTGTTGACCAACTGGGCGACATGGGCGGAAGATCAGGCTCTGAATTGGCAGAATCCGCCTATTACCTATGCGACAACCTATCTGGTTTGTTTATCAGCCGCGATGGCCGGAGGTGGCCTGTGCCTGGCCCATGATACCATCGCGGGTCACCTGATTGATCAGGGACGACTGATCGCACCATTTGAGCATCGCGCCCCGATGCCTGAGGCGTATTACCTGCTGCTCTCCCCGCAGGCTGAGGATACGCCCGGGGCGGTTACGTTTGCGAACTGGATACGGCGAGAATTCGGGTCCGAAACCTAAACTCGGACGGGTTCTTGCGCGCTGTCGACGCCTATGCCGACTTTTTAATGATCGGGCTGGGCAGATTTGCAGGATTGTGATCCGCCGACCGTAGTGAAGAACCGGGGTTGCACCCGCGCGCGCATTCGTGAAAGTTGAGCCATGGAAAACACACCCTTCCCAACTTGGCCCGATGTCGCCCCCCGATTGATCGCAGTTGCTGCCGGACGTGAGGCAGCAGATACGGTAATAAAGGGTGGGACTTGGGTAAATGTGCACAGCCGCGAACTGCTGCCGAACCATTCAGTTGCAATCGCGGCAGGCCGTATTGCATTTGTCGGTCCAGACGCCTCGCATTGTACCGGGCCAGAGACACAGGTTATCGACGCGCAAGGCCGCTTTGTCCTGCCCGGCTTGTGCGACGCGCATATGCACATCGAGTCGGGGATGCTGACCCCTGCCGAGTTTGCCCGCGCAGTGATCCCCCATGGCACAACCAGTATGTTCACCGACCCACACGAGATCGCCAATGTGTTGGGGCTGGACGGTGTGCGCATGATGCATGACGAAGCAATGATGCAGCCGGTCAACATCTTCACTCAGATGCCGTCCTGCGCGCCCTCTGCGCCGGGGTTAGAGACGACAGGCTATGAAATCACCCCCGAAGACGTAGCCGAGGCGATGAACTGGCCCGGGATCATCGGCTTGGGGGAAATGATGAACTTCCCCGGCGTGATTCACGGAGATTCCAAAATGCTGGCCGAAATTGCGGCCACGCAGCGGGCAGGCAAGGTCGTCGGCGGGCATTACGCATCCCCTGATTTAGGGCCTGATTTCGCGGCTTATGTGGCTGGTGGACCTGCCGATGACCACGAAGGCACCTGCGAAGCGGATGCCATCGCACGGGTCCGTCAGGGAATGCGGTCGATGATGCGGTTGGGCTCGGCCTGGTATGACATTGAAAGCCAGATTACCGCAGTCACCGAAAAAGGTCTGGATGCGCGCAATTTCATCCTGTGCACGGATGACTGCCACTCTGCCACGCTGGTCAACGATGGGCATATGAACCGCGTCGTGCGCCACGCGATTGACTGTGGTTGTGACCCGCTTGTGGCCCTGCAGATGGCGACGATCAACACCGCCACGCATTTCGGTCTGGAACGCGAGATCGGATCGGTCACGCCGGGACGACGGGCGGATATCATCCTCAGCTCTGACCTGACTGAATTGCCGATCGAACTGGTCATAGCGCGCGGACAGGTTGTTGCGGAACACGGGGTGATCAAGGTTGATTGCCCCCATCTGAACTGGCCCGACAAGGCACGTCGCACCGTTCATCTGAAGCACGCACTGACCTCGACCGATTTTGAGATCGCGGCGCCGACGGGCGCAAACAAGGTAAGGGCCAACGTCATTGGCGTGGTAGAAAACCAGGCCCCCACAAAAGCGCTGAAAGCCGAATTGCCGATTATTGGCGGGCTTGTTGAAGGTGAAGGAGACGTATGTCAGATCTCACTGGTCGAACGACACCGGGCGACAGGGGGCGTCACCAACGCCTTTGTCTCGGGGTTTGGGTATCAGGGGAAAATGGCCATGGCCTCGACCGTGGCACATGACAGTCACCACATGATCGTCGTCGGCACCGACCGTGAACAGATGGCGCTGGCCGCGAATCGACTGGCCGAGGTGGGTGGCGGTATCACGATCTTTAGGGACGGCCAGGAACTGGCGATGGTCGAACTTCCCATTGCCGGTCTGATGTCCGACAGCCCGGCCGCCGAAGTTGCGGCCAAGGCGGACAGGATGGTTCAGGCCATGCAGGAATGTGGCTGCAATCTGAACAACGCGTATATGCAACATTCGCTGCTGGCGTTGGTCGTCATACCGGAACTCAGGATCTCTGATCTCGGGCTGGTTGACGTGCGCACATTCGAAAAAATTGATCTTCTGGAACCTTTGGCATGACGACACTCCTGACACCTGAAGCCCTTTCGCCAAAACAATTCACCGATCCCGCAGCCGCAGTTGCGCGACTGGAGGAGCTTTACACTCAAGCAACGGAATTTCTGTGCCACAGCTTCTCGAAGGTGCTGCAAAATGGAGCACCAATAGCCAGATACAGAGCCTATTACCCCGAGATTCGCATAAAGACCTCGACTTATGCTCAAGTCGACAGCCGCCTGAGTTTTGGGCATGTGGCGGAGCCCGGTGTTCACGCTACAACCGTTACGCGCCCGGATTTATTCCGGTCCTACCTGACCCAGCAGATTGCCCTGTTGATCAAGAATCACGACCAACCGGTGACGATTGCAGCATCGGACACACCGATTCCGGTGCATTTTGCCGTGGCGCATACATCAGATCTGGTTGTGCCGCATCAGGGCGCGGCTGCGTTCACCCTGCGCGACGTGTTTGACGTGCCGGATCTGACGACCACGAATGACGACATCGTTAACGGTGTGCATGAAAATGAAGATGCCGTCGGACCCTTGTCATTGTTCACTGCCCAGCGCGTCGATTATTCACTTGCGCGACTGGCACATTACACAGCGACAGATGCCCGGCATTTTCAGAACCACGTTCTCTTCACGAACTATCAGTTCTATGTTTCGGAATTCGAAAACTACGCCCGCGAGC
Source organism: Ruegeria sp. HKCCSA071 (assembly GCF_017872555.1). Taxonomy (GTDB): domain Bacteria; phylum Pseudomonadota; class Alphaproteobacteria; order Rhodobacterales; family Rhodobacteraceae; genus Ruegeria. The sequence continues at coordinate 167,562 of NZ_JAEDOX010000005.1, read as the reverse complement.
AGTTGGCTGATCCCAGCAGCGGGTACATCAGTTTTGTCTCGACCGGGAATGTCGAGATCACGCAGCCCGACGCAGAAATCGAGCAACCGCTGAAACTGCCCCAGATGCCAACCTATCATCTGAAGCGTGAAGATGGTTCGGGTCTTACTTTGGTGAACATCGGCGTCGGCCCGTCGAATGCCAAAACAGCGACCGACCATATCGCGGTTCTGCGCCCGCACGCGTGGCTGATGGTTGGCCATTGCGCCGGGCTGCGCAACACACAGGCATTGGGCGATTTCGTTCTGGCACATGCATATCTACGGGATGACAAGGTTCTGGATGATGACCTGCCGGTCTGGGTGCCCATCCCGCCCCTGGCCGAGGTTCAGGTCGCGCTGGAACGCGCCGTGGCCGAGGTGACCGAGCTTGAAGGGTATGAACTGAAGCGGATCATGCGGACAGGAACAGTTGCATCGGTTGACAATCGCAACTGGGAACTGCGCGATCAAACCGGGCCGGTTCAGCGCCTCAGCCAGTCGCGGGCGATCGCGCTGGATATGGAAAGCGCCACCATCGCCGCGAACGGCTATCGCTTCCGCGTTCCTTACGGCACTTTGCTGTGCGTGTCGGACAAACCCCTGCACGGTGAACTGAAGCTGCCGGGCATGGCGTCGTCCTTTTATACCACCCAGGTCAGCCGTCATTTGATGATCGGGATACGCGCCATGGAGCACCTGCGCGGCATGCCGTTGGAGCGTCTGCACAGCCGGAAATTGCGTTCCTTCGACGAAACTGCCTTCCTCTGACGCAAAAAAGCAACGTTTTCCCCATATTTTTAGGGGTTTTTACGCTACTATTCGTTGTGTTTGATCACAATATACCGTTACAGTTACGCGGTGAGGCCCTATAGATCGGGCACGTTAAGGAGACCAAGAAATGGCAAAACCTATGACAAAGACTCAGCTGGTTGCTGCTCTCGCTGAGGAAATGGGAACCGATAAGAAATCCGCGAACTCTGCGCTGGAGGCCATCACCGGCCTGATCACGCGCGAAGTTTCCGCAGGTGGTGCAGTAACCCTGCCTGGCGTCGGCAAAATCTACTGCCGCGAACGCCCCGAGCGTCAGGTCCGCAACCCGGCAACCGGTGAAACCTTTACCAAAGAAGCCGACAAGGTTGTTAAAATGACCATCGCGAAAGCACTGAAAGACAGCGTGAACGGCTGATCCAAAGCGCTTGGAACCATGTAAAGGGGTGGCGGTTACGCGGCCCCTTTTTTTGTGCCTAAATTTTACGTCCTACGGCCTGCGCAACTATATTATGAGGCATTAGTCTGTAACTATGGGCTACTATCCAACACTGGATGTCCCGGGCACGAATTTAAAGGACAACCCTTTGATTTCCTGCTTGGCCCGCTAAATCCCAGTTCTATGGAACAGGATATTACCTTCACGCGACTGCCCCTCGTCTCAGCGCCTGAGATACTGGCGCATATGAGGAATCCAATTATTGCCGAACACATGCCTCTCCTGACGCAGGACTGGGATGAGGAAACAGTCGCCAGTTTCATTCGCGCGAAAGAGTCGTGTTGGGTGCTGGACGGCCTTGGTCATTGGGCAATATTGCACCGCGGACAATATGTGGGATGGGGTGGTTTTCAAAAAGAAGGTGAAGAGTGGGATTTCGGATTGGTCCTGAAACCCAGTGCATTTGGACTGGGTGCCAAAATTGCACGTCAGGCCATCGCATTCGCAAAGCAGGACAATCGTATCCCGTTCGTAACGTTCTTGCTGCCGCCTTCACGCACGAAACTGCGCGCAATGACCAAACTCGGCGCGTATTTTGTTGGGCAAGTAGACTACGCTGGCCACAGCTTCCTCAAATATCGTCTCGACACGAACTGAAGTGAACGACAAGGAATGAGGACCGGATCGGGCAGCCCCCAAAAAGAGATGCGGGCCCCGATGTCGAGACCCGCATTTGGTACACTAGATTCAAGCAATCAGTGAATTGTCTCAACCTTGTGGAAGTCCAGATCACGGTCTTCCGGCATAGCGTCGATACTCATCACCTCTTTGCGTTTGGTGACAAGGATATAGGCCACGCAAGCCAGGTAGAGACCGACTACGACGGCTCCGATCCACTGGATTTGCAACCACTGACTCTGGAATAGCAGGGTCAGGACAAACAGCAGCGCGACGTTGCCAGCGACATAGGCCGCCTTGCCAAACCGTTCGGCGGTCATGTTCAGGTTGTCCGTATAGAGCCTAATCAGCGAGTCCAGCGAATTGATCACAAAGGTCACACCCACGATTACCATCGCGATATTGGTGATGCCTGCGGTGCTGATACCGTTCAGGTGGTAATAGTAAAGAACTATGAACCAGATCCCCAGTGGGATCGACGGGAAGATCAACAGCGCCGCCAGCAACTGCCACGTGGTCAGACCACCCACAAAGCGCGACGTAAACTGTCCGATCATGATCGACCATGCGAACCACCAGAACAGGTAGAAGGCATGATAATCGGTCAGCGGCAGGACAAACTTGTGCACATTCGTGAAATAGGCGCCAATGTTACTTCCGGTTTCGATAAACCCGGTCATTCCCATGCCAGCTGCCGCCCACATACCCAGAATCAGCGCAAGGAACAGGAAGGTCGAACCGACCGACAGGATGCGCACATATTTCAGGTCGGTCGATGAGTACGCCGCCGCCAGAATGACCACAAACACGATGACGTAGAAGGTGGTAACAACAGATTCGCCATCTCCGACCTCTGGCAGGTATCCAGGCAGGTAGATCAGGAACAGGCTCGCAGTGAACGCGCAAGTGCCGATGATGACCACGTTGTTGATCAGCTTGACCAGCGGGATCTCAAAGAAGTTCACGCGCGGTTCGATCACGCAGAAATAGAAGGCTGTCAGGAAGTAAAACGCCCAGATCAGAAACCCCCAGAATCCAAATTCGATCGCCAGCGGGTTGGCAAAGGCATAGGCCGGATCTTCGGCATAGCCACCAAATTCCGTCAGCGGGAACATGATCAGGCCAACATCCAGACCGGACGTAAACAGGATCGCGATGAATGTGAAAAGGTGAACAGGTGTCACGCCAACGCAGCGCAGGTTCCACCATTTCACGACGAAGAACGCGACCAAGCCCAATGCCAGCAGGACGCCAAAAGATAGAATGTACTCCAGAAGCACCGACAACCCTCCCTTGATATGTCAGATCCCGGAGCCGATAACTTTAATTGTTCAGTCAATCAATAAAAACATCCTCGTGACTTTCGTTGCATCACGGATGTGTCTTTTTTAACGCGCAGCGCTTGCGACCCATCACAAAATCGGGGACAGTCCGCGCAAAGTGACAGGGGGTCTCCATGGATCTGCGCGCCATAGCCATGGGGCTGACATTTGCCCTGATCTGGTCGTCTGCCTTTACCTCGGCGCGGATCATCGTGGCAGACGCCTCTCCTTTGTTTTCGCTAGCCCTGCGGTTTTTGATCTCAGGGGTTTTGGGGGTTCTGATTGCCCGGGCGATGGGGCAAAGCTGGCACCTGACCCGGAACCAGTGGCGGGCGACAATTCTTTTCGGTATCTGCCAAAATGCCCTGTATTTGGGTCTGAATTTTTACGCGATGCAAACGGTCGAGGCTTCGGTTGCGGCGATTATCGCGTCCACAATGCCCTTGCTGGTGGCGCTGGCAGGGTGGCTTATTTTTGGCGAGAAACTGCGCCCTCTCGGAGTTTTGGGGTTGTTTGCTGGATTCACCGGCGTCGCCCTGATCATGAGCAGCCGGATCAGTGCTGGTGTCGACATGTTCGGCGTCGCACTATGCGGCATCGGAGCTTTGGCGCTGACCTTTGCCACCCTCGCGGTTCGCGGCGCGACTTCGGGCGGTAACTTCATGATGGTCGTGGGTCTGCAGATGCTTGTAGGCTCAGCGACGTTGTTCGTGGCCGCGCCGATCTTTGAGACCATTTACATCCACCCGACGCTGCCACTGGCATTGGCGTTCACCTACACAACCCTGTTTCCTGGGCTGCTGGCCACGCTGATCTGGTTCCTTCTTCTGGATCGCATCGGCGCGATCCGCGCAGCCACGTTCCACTTTTTGAACCCGGTATTCGGTGTCACGATAGCGGCCATATTGCTGGGCGAGAAACTGGGCGCGATGGATGCAATTGGCGTTACAGTCACGACACTGGGTATTCTTGCTGTTCAACTGTCACGCCAACCTGCCGGCAAAACGACTTCGGCCTAACACAAGGGCCTATCTGTTTGCGTCAGACCGACCGCACGTCTGTGAGAGCTGTTTGAAATATCGCTTTGCTTTCTAGTCGGCAGCCCCCAGATAATGGCACAACCGTCAAATCAGCCGGAGGATCCATGACACGTTACACCAAAGACCCCACGGTTATTGCGGCACTTTCGCCCGAAGAATTTCACGTCACCCAACGCAACGGCACCGAACGACCGGGGACAGGCAAGTATTTGGAGAACAAGGAACCGGGTATCTACGTGGACATCGTGTCAGGCGAACCGCTATTTGCTTCGACCCACAAATACGAATCCGGATGTGGCTGGCCCAGCTTTACCAAGCCGATCATCCATGAGCATGTGGAAGAGTTTCGCGACACGACACATGGTATGATCCGGACCGAGGTTCGATCGAAACACGGCGACAGCCATCTGGGGCATGTCTTCCCCGACGGCCCGCGAGAACATGGCGGCCTGCGGTATTGCATTAACTCGGCCTCGCTCAGGTTCATCCATCGGGATGAGATGGAGGCTGAAGGTTACGCCGAATTCCTGATCCACGTGGAGGAAATCCAATGACTGAACAACGTGCTGTACTGGCCGGAGGCTGCTTTTGGGGTATGCAGGACCTGATCCGCAAGCTGCCAGGCGTCTTGCGGACCCGGGTGGGCTACACCGGAGGCGATGTGCCCAACGCCACCTATCGCAACCACGGCACCCACGCCGAAGGGATCGAGATCTGGTTTGACCCATTGTTGATCAGTTACCGCGACCTGCTGGAATTTTTCTTCCAGATTCACGACCCGACCACTGTCAATCGGCAGGGCAACGACCGAGGAATGAGCTATCGTTCAGCGATTTACCACGTCGACGAAGCCCAAAGAGCAACCGCCTTGGATACTATCGCAGACGTGAATGCCAGCGGCTTGTGGCCGGGAAAAGTCGTAACCGAAATCGAACCCGTCGGCGATTTCTGGGAGGCCGAACCCGAGCATCAGGATTATCTTGAGCGCATCCCGAACGGATATACCTGCCACTTCCCACGCCAGGACTGGGTTCTTCCCAAACGCGCCAGCGCCGCAGAATAAAGCACCACCTGCCCGGCCCCTCTGGACAAGTCAGAGGGGCTAGCCCGCCGCAACCCGCGGTCGCCCGCTAGCCTCGACCGTGATCATTGCCTCGACAAACACATCATTGGCTTCGACCCGCGCGGTTTTGATGTCGCGATCCACAATCACGCGGATATCTTCTGCACCAGCTTCGCGCACCGCGCCTTCAGCTTCCGACCTCAGAACATTTTCCAGCAAAGCCAGCGCATCTTCTGATGCGGAAAAATCCTTGGGCCCGCCCTCGAGATGTACACGATACCGCCCTTCGGCGGGACTTGTCACCGTGCCCGATCGCCGTAAGGTCACCCGCCCCACGACGGCGCCAATCGCATTGGCTACACCCGCATGTTCTGGCAGGATCATTCGGCAGTGCAGCCGTTCACCGACCGCCGGGTAATAGCTGGGGGCTGACGCTCCAAGCCCCACCACATCAACGTTCAAGGCTGCAGTCAGCGACAACAAACCGCGATGCTGCGCCAATCCGCGCTGTGTCAGGATATGCCGCGCCAGCTCCTGTGACGGCAGCCCGAAACTGTCCGGTTCCTCATCAAAAGCCGCCTCTAACAAGGTCAAACTGGTTTGTTCTGTCAACTGGTCCACGATCATCTGCGCCAGCGCTTCGGCGGAATTTGCCAACATGTCCCCGGACCCGACCCGTTTGCGTGCGACCAGTTCAAGTGCCTTACGGGCGGCGTCCGCATCCCAGGCATCCACCCGCCCCAGTACATGGCTGGCATCCGACGGCGTCACGCCCGAGATCTGAATGATCCCGCGGTCCACCAACCGGGTCAATGCACCGCTCTCCATTCGGGACCGAAGCAAGGAACCAATCGGCAGAACCTGATCTCCCAACCGGTCTAGCAGGGCTTCTTCGCGTACATCTATACCGTCGTCATGTATTCCCGGCACGCGACGGGCAAAGCGCGTATCGTGCTCACCCACCGTCGTGGCCCGCAATTGCTCATCCAGAATGGCATGAACGATCTCGGGCGCTTCCGAAGCGATCAAGGATACCGGAAGAACGCGGCGCGGCCCCAGAAACACACCGCCCTGCAATCCCTCGGTCACGACATGCACCTGACTGTCACCTCCAAGGCCATGGGTGCGCATCGCAACTGCCTCGACCATGGTGCGGAACCCGCCTACTTGTGCCCCGGCCGAGTCGATCGCGGGCTTGCCGTCACGGATCAACGCCACGTCAGTTGTCGTACCGCCAATATCCGACACCAACGCATTCTCTGCGCCGGTCAACCAGCGCGCGCCGACAATTGACGCGGCAGGTCCGCTCAGGATCGTTTCAATAGGGCGTTCACGCGCCTGTTCAGCACTCATCAACGCCCCATCACCGCGCACAACCATCATCGGCGCCATAATCCCCAACTCGCGCAGCCGGTCCTGCGCCCGCCCGATCAAACGGTCGATCATCCCGATCAGCCGTGCATTCAACACGGCCGTCACGGCGCGTTTCGGCCCGTTCAGCTTTGCCGACAAGTGATGCGAACATGTGACCGGAGCCCCGGTTCTTTCCGAAACGATCCGTGCGGCTTCCAACTCGTGCGCGGGATTTCGTGTGGCAAACTGAGCGGCTATGGCAAAGCCTGAAATGCCCTTATGAGAGCCTAAAAATTGCTCCAGCGCGGCAATATCCAATGGCGCAGCTTCGCTGCCAGAATGGGAATGCCCACCAGACATAACCAGGGCCGGGTCCCCTTTTAACGCGTCCTTCAAACCGTGCTTTTCAAGGTCGCTGTCTTTGAATCCGATGTAGATCAACGCAACGCGCCCGCCCTGCCCTTCTACCAAGGCATTAGTCGCCAATGTTGTGGACAAAGACGCCATTGAAATCTGATCCGGCGCAACTTTTGCCTGCTCCAGAACGGCAGAAATCGCCTTGCCCACACCAATTGCCAAATCCGCGCGTGTGGTCAGGGACTTGGCCGAGGCTATCACCTCTTTTTCATCCCGGACCAGTACCGCATCGGTATAGGTTCCACCCGTATCCACCCCCAAAGCCAGCGCCATCGGGTTCTCCTTACTGTTCGCTGCAGATTGGTGTAGCGATTGGGGCCGACACGTCCAGCCTGTTTGCGGCAATTATGAAAGTTGTTCCACCGCCCAGCGCGCTGCGTCGGCTACGGTTTCATCCGGGTCATCTGTCAAACTCTGGGCCGCAGCCCTCAAATTCGGGTGCCCCGAGTTTCCAATGGCGTAAAGCACGTTGCGCACAAACCGGTCGCGTCCAATCCGTTTGATGGGTGAGCCAGAGAACTTCGCTCGGAAAGAAGTATCATCAAGCGTCACCAGCTCTTCCAGCGCAGGCGCTGCCAGATCTTCGCGCGCGGCATAGCGTATGTCACTTGCGGCAACCGCAAACTTGTTCCACGGGCAAGCCGCCAGGCAATCGTCACAGCCGTAGATACGATTGCCCAGCTTTCCGCGAAGTTCAGGCTCCACAGGGCCTTTTTGCTCGATGGTCAGATAGGAAATGCACCGTCGTGCATCCAATTGATACGGGCCCGGAAAGGCGTCCGTGGGACAGCTGTCCAAACAGGCCCGACAAGAACCGCAGCGATCAATCTCAGCAGAATCTGCGGGTATATCCAAAGTTGAAAAAACAGACCCTATAAAGGCCCAATTACCCCACTCCCGGCTGACAAGATTTGTGTGTTTCCCCTGCCAGCCCAACCCGGCAGCCTGCCCCAAGGCTTTCTCTGGCACGGGTGCAGTGTCAACAAACACCTTAACCTCGCCGCCCGCCACGGCAATCAGCCACCGCGCCAGGCGCTTCAGTCGCTTTTTGACCAGATCATGATAGTCTTTGTTCTGCGCATAGACAGAAATCGCCCCGTGGCCGTGTTGCTTCAAGACGTCCGTCGGATCATGTTCCGGCGTGTAACTCTCTGCCAGCATGATCACTGATCGCGCCTCGGGCCAAAGGGCCGCAGGATCACCGCGCCAATGCGTCCGCTCCGCCATCCACCCCATCTGACCATGATACCCGGCGTCCAGGAATGCCGCCAGACGCTCGGGAACCTTTGGAACATCCCACGGGCGGCAGACACGGCACGCAACAAACCCCTCTTCAAGGGCCTGCTGTACCAGCTTTTCCTTCAAGTCCGATCCGCTCTTCATCTGGCCAAAAATATCCTCGGGGGGAATCGCGCATCTGCGCGATGGGGGGCAGACAGCCCCCCCTGGCGCACTCTATCAGAAATCCAGATCAGCGTAATGGGGCGGCGGCCGGAAACCCGGTACCTGATCAGCCAGAATAGAGCGAAACGCAGGGCGCGATTTGATTTTCGCATACCAGTCCTTGACCACCTGACTTCGGTTCCAATCCACGTCCGAGATATAGTCCAGCGAAGACAGGTGCGCCGCCGCCGCGAAATCAGCCAGTGTCATCTGGTCACCGGCCAACCACCGGCGGTGATCCAGCAGCCATGCCATATAATCCAGATGGTACTTGATCGCTTTGGCACCCTGTTTGACATTCTTGCTGTCCGGATAGCCCTGACCCGTCACTTTTTTGTTTACCCGTTCGTACAGCAGCTTCGACGTCACCTCTTGGTGGAATTTGTCGTCAAACCAGCCGACAAGGCGCCGCACTTCGTATCGGGCTTCGGGGCTTTTTGGCATTAATGGCGGTTCGGGACGGGTTTCCTCGATATATTCGCAGATCGCCGCGCTTTCCGACATCATTTGCCCGTCCAGACGCAATACTGGTACTTTGCCCGCAGGGTTTCGGCGCAAAAAGTCGGGGTCTTGCTCCCAGTATCGCTCTTCGACAAGCTCAACCTCGATCTTCTTTTCCGCCAGGGACAGCCGAACCTTGCGGCAATACGGAGAGAGGGGAACATGAAACAGACGCGCCATGGGCTTCCAATCGAACCAGTGAGTACCCGACAGATTTAGCCTTTGCAGGCGATGGGTTTCAATCCTCGAAACAATCTGCGCGACCATCTGCGCGGATGGTGGCCGCCCCATCCAGAATAGATGCCGCCCGCCTGCGCGTTCGCGCCGTCGGGTCAGTGACCGATCTGTTGCGCGGTGACGGCAGAATGGCGGCAATCCGCGCCGCCTGAACCGAGGTAAGTTTTGAAGCACTGGTGTTGAAATACCTTTGCGCGGCAGCCTCGACCCCAAAAACGCCATTCCCGGTCTCAGCAACATTCAGATAGACCTCAAGGATGCGCTGCTTGCTCCAGAAAATTTCGACCACAGGAGTGATCGAAGTTTCCAGTGCCTTGCGTATCCAACTGCGCCCTTGCCAAAGAAATACGTTCTTTACCACTTGCTGTGTAATGGTCGAGGCGCCGCGATTTCCGCCGTCCTCAAGCGCATCGCGAATGGCCTCTACGTCAAATCCCCAGTGCAGGCAGAAATTTGCATCCTCTGCTGCAACGACCGAACGCGCCATGATCGGGGCCATTTCCTCGATCGGCACCCATTCGCGCTCAACCTTTCCCAATCGGCGCCATTCCGACCAGATCGTATGTGTTACAGGTGGGTTAACAACCGAATACAACAGGATTATCGCAAGCAAAGCTCCGGCAGTTGCCGCAACCACACGCGTCAGCCAACGGTGAATCTGGCGCACCGTTGGTGATTTCCTGTTGGATGCCTTGTTTTTCTTACCGCTTGATTTGCGGGCTGCTTTCTTCGCCATACCTCAGCTATACGACGCGCGGTCCGGGTTTGAAACGGCCTAAATCGCGAAGGCACGCGCTTCGCGCGGGTGAACAACCGGGCGTGCGGTTTCCACTGACATCGGATCATGACCTGCCAACTCAGGGAACAAGTGCAAGACCTCGCTCTGCGTTTCACGGTCCGAGGCCGACAACGCATGCCCCGGATAGTAGCTTTCGCTTTTGCCACCATTGGCAATGACGATCTCGTGCTGCTTGAACAAAAGGTGGAAATACTCCACCTGGCCACCTTCCACCCGGGTCACCGATTTTCCATTGACCAGAGCATGTGCGGGAATCAGCGCTTCAGCGTGCCCGGACAGGTACGAGGCCCGCCAGTCTTCAACCAGCATCCGATGCTGAGGCGAAACAAGCAGCGGACGATCCAGGTCGAACACCCCGGCCTCAAACCGGATTGGGGCCAGCTTTCCTTCGGCCGCCACCACTGTACGCCCAACCCAGATCAAAGGCTGGGGGCCATGATCCACTGTGGTGACCAGATCACCGACTTCAAGATCTTCTACCGCGCGTTCCCCATCCGGGGTCATTATCATGGTGCCCGGCGTGAAACAGGGTGGACCCAGATTGCCGACATTCAGTGGCCCCTGTGTGTTGACGAAGGTGGCTGAAACAAATGTTCCTGGCTGCAGGACCTGACCGTCTGTCGGTGTGAATACCCGAGATCCGTCAGCCAGATAAAACGTGGTGCCTGTATAGGTTACGTTCCCGACGCCCGCCACGTTGATGGTAACAGTGTCCCCTGGCCAGGAATTCGTGACGTCCTGACCGTTGACGGTGTCACCACTTGGCGCATCGATTTCGTTGTCATCATCAGCATCGACTAAAGTGAAACTGCTAACAGCGACTGCCGTTCCCGCAGGCGGCGGGTTTGCTGGATCGAAAGTATAAAACTGATCCTGATACGGTGTTGGCATCCGGTTGCACCTGTCTGCTTATCATCTGGTGCCTAGTTCGGCCCATGATTGTCGCCTGAGTGTGAAGAAAGATTGGCGATTTTCGGATAAACGGGCAAGACCTGCACTGAAACGTCGTTAACATACGAACCCCGCGTGGTGCAAATGACACGCGGGGCCTTGAGAGACAAAAGGCTTCGGCTTACTCCGCCGGAACTGCTTTGGCTTCAACACTCAGCGGGTGGCTGAGTTTGTTCAGCATCTCCTTTGGGCAAACCTGCAGGAAGTTGCCTTTTTCCACATCCCAGTGCTGAAGAATATCAGCAGCCTTGCGGCTTTGCGATTCAGCAGCATGGCGCATGATGAGCGTTTTCAATTGCTCTTCCCAGTGGTCCACAGTGACCGGGCAAGTGACCAGCGTTTCCCTGTTCATCAGCGCCTCGGCCTTGCCTTCGGGATCATACAGATAGGCCATTCCGCCTGTCATGCCTGCACCAAAGTTGGCTCCGATCGCTCCAAGGATAACGGCGACACCGCCGGTCATGTATTCACACCCGTTGGAACCGCACCCCTCGACAACAACCTTGGCGCCAGAGTTCCGGACCGCGAACCGTTCACCGGCGCGACCGGCCGCGAACAGGTACCCGTCGGTGGCCCCATAAAGAACCGTATTGCCAATGATCGTATTGTCATCTGCTTTCAGCGGGCTGACCTGTGGTGGGCGTACGACGATCATGCCGCCGGACAGGCCCTTACCAACATAGTCATTGGCATCGCCCGACACTTCCAGCTTCAGACCCGGGGCCGCAAAAGCTCCCAGAGATTGCCCGGCCGAGCCCTGCAGCTTCACATGCAGATGGTCGTCCTGAAAGGTGTTCCGCATCCCGAAATTCTGCACAATATGACTGGACACACGGGTTCCAACGGTCCGGTGTGTGTTCTGCACCGCATAAGACAGCTGCATCTTTTCACCATCCTTCAGGAACCGGGCAGCATCGCGAACGATTTCGGCGTCCAGCGTATCCGGCACCGCGTTGCGCTCTTTGTCGCGGTTGTAGACGATGTTATGTGCCCCATCGACAGTGATCAGCAGCGGGTTCAGATCGAGATCATCCAGATGAGCGGAGCCACGGCTGACCTGAGCCAGCAGATCGGCCCGACCGATGATTTCATCAATCGAACGCGCGCCGAGGCTGGCCAGCAGCTCGCGCACTTCCTGCGCGTAGAAGGTGATCAGATTGACGACCTTATCCGCATTGCCGGTGAATTTGGCGCGCAGGGATTCATCCTGCGTACACACGCCCACCGGGCAAGTGTTCGACTGACACTGACGCACCATGATACAGCCCATTGCAATCAGTGCGGCGGTACCGATGCCGTATTCCTCGGCTCCCATCATCGCGGCCATGACAATGTCTCGCCCGGTGCGCAGGCCACCATCGGTCCGCAGGGTGACGCGATCCCGCAGGTTGTTCATTGCCAGAACCTGATGCGCCTCGGTCAGACCCATCTCCCACGGCAGGCCGGCATACTTGATCGAGGTCGCAGGCGACGCGCCTGTACCGCCATTGTGACCCGAAATAAGGATAATATCCGCTTTCGCCTTGGCCACGCCGGCAGCAATCGTGCCGACGCCCGAGGACGCAACCAGCTTGACCGTCACCTTGCAGCGCGGGTTGATCTGCTTCAGGTCGTAGATCAGCTGCGCCAGATCCTCGATCGAATAGATATCGTGGTGCGGCGGCGGCGAGATCAGCGTCACGCCCTTGGTCGAATGGCGCAGGCGCGCGATCAGGTCGGTGACCTTCATACCCGGCAACTGACCACCTTCGCCGGGTTTTGCACCCTGAGCGACCTTGATCTCAAGCTCCTCACACTGGTTGAGGTATTCCGCAGTCACGCCAAACCGGCCTGAAGCCACCTGTTTGATCTTGGCCGAAGGGTTGTCGCCATTGGGCTCAGGCACGAAATGAGCCGGATCTTCGCCACCTTCGCCACTGTCGGATTTAGCGCCGATCCGGTTCATCGCCACGTTCAGTGTCTTATGCGCTTCGGGCGACAATGCGCCCAGCGACATACCTGGTGTGACAAAGCGTTTGCGGATCGAGGTGATCGATTCCACCTCTTCGATCGGCACCGGCTTGCCCAGTGGTTTGAAATCCATCAGATCGCGCAGATGAATTGGCGGGTTCGACTGCATCTTGGCCGAATACTGCTTCCACAACTCATACGAGGCCTTGTTGCAGGCCATCTGCATCATGTGCATCGAGGTCGCTTCCCACGCGTGGGTCTCGCCCGATTTCCGCGCCTTGTAGAAACCACCGATGGGCAGCACATCCAGACCGCTGCTCCAGCCCTTGGCATGGATTTCCTCGGCCTTGGCCTGAATACCTTTGATGCCTATGCCCGAGATACGGCTGGTCATACCGGGGAAATACTCGGCCACCATGGCACGGCTGAGGCCAACGGCCTCAAAGTTCAGACCACCGCGATAAGACGAAATGACCGAGATGCCCATCTTGGCCATGATCTTCAGCAAGCCCTGATCGATCGCCTCGCGATAGCGCGCGACGTTCTCTGTCAGGGTTCCGTCCAGCAAACCGCGGTCGATACGGTCAGCCAAAGAATCCTCGGCCAGATAGGCGTTCACCACAGTCGCGCCACAGCCGATCAGAACGGCAAAGTAATGCGGGTCCACACATTCAGCCGAACGGACGTTCAATGAACAGAAGGTCCGCAAACCCTGACGCGTCAAATGGGAATGCACAGCGCTGGTCGCGAGGATCATTGGTATCGCAATCCGATCCTCGCCCGACCGCATATCAGACAAGACGATATGCCCGGCACCGGATCGCACCGCCTCTTCGGATTCGGCTCTGATACGGGTCAAAGCCGCGCTTAATGCGCCTTGACCAGCCTCGAAGGTACAGTCGATTTCCGCCAGCGGCGCATCAAAGTTCTCAACCAGTTTGTCCCATTGCGCGTTACCGACAAAGGGGCTTTCCAGAACCACAATCTCGGTCTGGCTGCTGTCTTCATCCAACACGTTCTTGAGGTTGGCAAACCGGGTTTTCAGCGACATCACGCGGTATTCACGCAGGCTGTCGATCGGCGGGTTGGTCACCTGGCTGAAGTTCTGACGGAAGAAATGGCTGAGCGGGCGGTATTGTTTTGACAAAACAGCCGAGGGCGTATCATCACCCATCGATGCCAAGGCTTCCTTGCCGTCTTCCGCCATCGGAGCAAGGATTTGTTCCAGCTCTTCCACCGAGTATCCCGCAGCAATCTGGCGCTTGCGCAACTCGCCACCCGCAAAGATCGGCGCTTCGGCCACACCCGCAAGCGTTTCGTCCAGATCGTTTATCTTGCCAACCCATTCGCCAAATGGCAGCGCGCGGGCCAGTTTGTTCTTGATTTGGGTATCGCGGTACAGCTTGCCCTTTTTCATATCGACCGCCAGCATCTGACCCGGCCCCAACGCGCCTTTTTCGGTCACTGTGGCTTCGTTGATCGGCACCATTCCGGCCTCGGATCCTGCGATGACAAGGCCATCGCCAGTCACAACGTACCGCATGGGGCGCAGTCCGTTCCGGTCCAGGCCGGCGCAAACCCAGCGTCCATCGGTCATCGCCAGCGCGGCCGGGCCATCCCATGGCTCCATCACCGAGTTGCAGTAGGAATACATGTCGCGCCACGCTTGCGGCAGCTCGACCGCCTGCTTGGACCAGCTTTCCGGAACCAACATGGTTTTCGCCATCGGGGCCGACCGTCCTGCGCGCACCAGCACCTCGAAAACCGAGTCTAATGCAGCAGAATCTGACGAACCACCCGCGATGATCGGCTTGATATCTTCGGCATAGTCACCAAAAGTGCCGCTGGCCATCCGGATTTCATGGCTTTTCATCCAGTTGATGTTGCCCTTGAGGGTGTTGATCTCGCCGTTGTGGGCCAGCATGCGGAACGGCTGCGCCAGCCACCATTGCGGAAACGTGTTGGTCGAGTAACGCTGGTGGTAAATCGCGAATGCCGATTCAAAGCGTTCGTCCATCAGATCGGGATAGAATACAGCGACCTGTTCGGCCAGCATCATACCCTTGTAGATGATCGACCGGCAGGACAGCGACGCAAGATAAAGGCCCGATATACCCGACACCAAAGCCGCTTTTTCGATGCGGCGGCGGATGACATAGAGCTCGCGCTCGAAAGTTTCTTCGTCCACACCCTTGGAGTTCGAGATCAGGATCTGCTCAATCTCGGGTCGGGTTGCATTGGCCTTTTCCCCAAGGCAAGTCACATCGACCGGCACGTGTCGCCAGCCATAGATGTAATACCCCATACGCAGAACTTCGCTTTCGACGATGGTCCGGCACCGCTCCTGCGCGCCGAA
The DNA here is from genome assembly GCF_017872555.1 of Ruegeria sp. HKCCSA071. Taxonomy (GTDB): domain Bacteria; phylum Pseudomonadota; class Alphaproteobacteria; order Rhodobacterales; family Rhodobacteraceae; genus Ruegeria. The sequence goes on along the minus strand of NZ_JAEDOX010000005.1, from coordinate 152,225 downwards.
ATCGGTGCGGGGCAGGAAAACCTGACCAACAGCAATCAGCTCATTCAGCTTGGGTTCGTGACCGGTGCGGCGGACCTGATCATAGAAGAAGGGAACCGGAATCTGCACATGGATGCCCGCGCCATCGCCGGTCTTGCCATCCGCGTCAACGGCCCCGCGGTGCCAGATCGCTTTCAGCGCGTCGATTCCGGCATCCACCACCTTGCGCGACCTTTTGCCATCCACGGACACAACAAGGCCCACACCGCACGAAGAATGCTCTTCCGCCTCGGAATAGAGACCATTTTCGGCCATCCACTTGCGTTTTGCTTCTTCTGCCCGCACCCAATCGGCATCATATTTGGTCATTGGCTGTCTCCTTCGTCAGAGGAGGAATACATGGCTTCGACCTCGGTTTTGGTCATTTGCCGACGTTCACCTGCGAACGCGTATCCCTCGGGCTTTTTGTCGATATAAAGTTCAAGTTTCAGCGGGTTACCTGTTGCGTTTTCGAACAGGCCAGCCGCCATTTGTGTCTGACCGTGCATCTCACCCGGCAGCGTGATCCGATACCAAAGCGAGGATCCGCATTCACCGCAAAAGGCACGTTCTGCCCAGTCGGACGAAGTAAATGTCTTGACCGGACCCAGCGCGGCATAGCCCTCTTTCGCCTGAAACGTCACCAGCATCGAGCTCGTCCACCGACGGCATTGGTCACAGTGACACGCCCCCAGCGCATCCCGCGCTGGTGTAGCTGTTACTGTGACCGCACCACACATGCATTGGCCTTGAAGTTCCGACATTTCGAACCCTCCTGAAAGCTGGGGTTATTCCGCCGCGAAGGCTGCCCTGGCGTTGAACCGGTCGATGATCGCGTCGGCGCAGTCGCGCCCGTCACGGATCGCCCATACGACTAGTGAGGCACCGCGCACAATGTCCCCGATCGCGTACACACCTTCCATTTCGGTTTCCCCGGTCTGGAATGCTGCCCTGACCGTTCCCCATCGGGTGACGGGCAGGTTGGGCTGCCCGAACAGGGTGGGCAGGTCTTCGGGTTCAAAACCCAGCGCCTTGATCACCAGATCGGCGTCCTCGACATAGTCCGCGCCTTCGATCACTTCGGGGGCCTGGCGACCAGATGCATCGGGTTGCCCCAGACGCATCTTCTGCACGATCACGCCGGAAACCGTGTCGTCACCTGTGAATCCCTTGGGCGCACTGAGCCATTCGAATACCACGCCTTCTTCCTCGGCGTTCTGTGTTTCGCGCTGCGAACCCGGCATGTTTGCCCGGTCACGACGGTAAAGGCATTTGACTGACGTCGCGCCCTGACGGATCGACGTGCGTAAACAATCCATCGCGGTGTCACCACCACCGATCACGACAACCTTTTTGCCCTCGGCATTCAGCCGTCCGTTGTCGAAACCCTCAACAGCGTCACCAAAGCTTTTACGGTTTGATGCGGTCAGGAAATCGATTGCCTTCTCGATCCCGGCAAGACCACTGCCCGGCATGGACAGATCCCGCGACTTGTAAACGCCCGTTGCGATGATGATGGCGTCATGCCTGGCGTGAATTTCCGCGAATTTGGCGGCGTCCACGTCGCAGTTCAATACAAACTCGACTCCGCCGTCCGCCAACAGGTCATTGCGCCGCTGGACGACCTCTTTTTCCAGTTTGAAGCCCGGGATGCCATACATCAGCAGCCCACCCGCACGGTCGTAGCGGTCATAGACCGTGACCTGAATACCGGCCCGACGCAGCATGTCTGCCGCAGCAAGACCGCCCGGCCCGCCACCGATGATGCCGACGCTTTCACGGCGCTCTGCCGAAGGGACCACTGGCTTGACCCAGCCTTTGTCCCACGCCGTATCGGTAATGTACTTTTCTATCGTGCCGATGGTGACCGTTCCGTGGCCGGATTGTTCGATCACGCAATTTCCTTCGCACAAACGGTCCTGCGGGCAGATGCGGCCGCAAATCTCTGGGAAGGTGTTTGTCGCCTGGCTGGTTTCGTAAGCCTCTTCCAGCCGTCCGGTTGCAGTCAGCCGCAACCAGTCGGGAATGTTGTTATGCAGCGGGCAGTGCGATTGGCAGTATGGCACACCGCATTGACTGCACCGGCTGGCCTGTTCTGCTGCTTTCTCGGCGGCGAATTCGGCATAGATCTCGTTAAAGTCTTCTCTGCGGTCATTGGCGGCACGCTTCTCCGGCATGACACGGTCGATCTGCACAAATTTCAGCATCGGTTGCTTGGCCACGGGTCAGACTCCATGAATTGGCTTGGTTCGAATTCTTTATGCGATGCACAAACGGATGAAAAGTCATACAAACTGACCTTTTTGGAAAATTTTTTGCGCCCCCGCCCGAAACTGGCGAATCCATAATGAATTTTAGGTACGAATCGGACCTATATGAAGACTTTCCTTTTCCACTGCACCCTTATAGCCATACACCACATAAAAAAACGAGGCGGCAGCACGGCAGGCAGATGAGTCTTTTCCACCTGATTCTCGTGGCAATCATTCAGGGAATAACTGAGTTCTTGCCCATTTCGTCTTCGGGTCACCTGATCTTGCTGCCGAATCTGTCGGGCCTTCAGGATCAGGGCCAGGCCATAGACATAGCCGTGCACGTCGGAACCCTTGGTGCGGTCGTTCTGTATTTCTGGACGGATGTGAAGCAGGCGCTTGCCGGGGTGCCGCGCGCCCTGACCGGCCGGACAGATACGCCGCAGGCCCGTTTGGCTCTTGGTCTGATCATTGCGACACTTCCAACCGTGATTGCAGGTCTGATCCTGCATCTGACCGGGTTAAGCGAGGCCATGCGTTCGATCACTGTAATCGGGTGGACAATGCTGGGCTTTGGCCTGCTGCTTTATTGGATCGACCAGAAAGGTCCCCAGACGAAAGAGGCGAACGACTGGGGTATTCGCGATGCTTTCGTCATGGGACTGTGGCAGGTTCTTGCGCTGATCCCCGGAACATCGCGGTCCGGGATCACCATTACAGGGGCCCGTCAACTGGGTTATACCCGAGCAGACGGCGCTCGGATTGCCATGCTGATGTCAATCCCAACAATTCTGGCCTCTGGCACATTGCTGGCACTGGATGTGATACGCGACGCTGATGCGCAACTGGCCCGGGATGGGGCCATTGCCGCGGCATTTGCTTTTGTCTCGGCACTTCTGGCGCTTAGCCTTATGATGCGACTGCTGCGCAGTGTCAGCTTTACGCCCTATGTAATTTACCGCGTCATACTGGGCGCGGCCTTGCTGTACATGGCCTACAGCTGATCAGATACGCAGGTTTTTCGCCGAGTTCTGAATGTCGTCATACTGCCCCGACGGGCGGAATTTCCAAAGATATTCCGGCAGCACTGATTCCAGAGTGGTCGGCGCAATGCCAAGATCCGCAAAGGACTTGGCCCTTTCAGATACCACATTGTCATGGCGCAGATTCCTGACCTGATCGCGGGTCAGAATGTTGTTCGGGAACAGCTGGAAGCTGACGAATTTCGCAATATCCAGCACGCCCGCCATAATCCGGGCAGCAAAGAACGGCAGACCGACAATGATGCGCCGTCGGTGGATCACTTCAAGCATCTGCTGCATCAGGGCGCGGAAGGTTTTCACCTCCGGCCCGCCAAGCTCGTACACGCCCGGCTCAGCCTGCCCCAGAATGCCTTTGACCGCTGCCTGGGCCACGTCATCCACGTAAACGGGCTGGAATTTGGTCTCGGCACCAACCACCGGCAGGAACGGACCCATGCGGGTCATCCCGGCGAAACGGTTGAAGAACTGATCCTCTGTTCCGAAGATAACCGACGGGCGCAGGATCATGGCATTGGGCATATGCTTCAAAACGCCTGCTTCGCCTTGCGCTTTGGTTTGAGAGTACTCGCTGGCTGAACCTGCATCTGCACCAATCGCCGAGATGTGAACCATCCGTTCGATACCCTGCTCGGCTGCAAGCCGCGCGATACGTTCGGCTCCTTCGGCCTGAACGGCATCAAACGCGTTCTTGCCCAGTTCATTCAGCACACCCACACAGTTCACCACGACATCGGCGCTCTGCATCGCCAGCGCGACCGCGGCGTCATCGCGGATATTGCACAGCACAGGCTCAACCTGTCCGACGGCGCCGTAGGGTTTCACGAACATGGCTTCGTTCGGGCGTCGTACAGCCACCCGCACACGCCACCCCTCACTTGCCATGCGCCGCGCGATGTAGCGGCCGACAAATCCCGATCCGCCATAAATCGTCACCAGTTTCGACATGAGAGGGCTCCTGCTGAGAAATTGCGCCCTAGAACTAACGCCCGCAGGCCAGCCAAACAAGGCACTAATTCGCCGCGCCGGTCATGAAATATTCAGGCCAAAATCTCAGTTCGAAAACCGAATTCAAAAAACTTTCAAAATTCATTCAGAATCCGGTTGACGCCCCCCGCCAGTCAGCTTAAACGCCGCTCCACGACACCTGCCCAGGTGGCGGAATTGGTAGACGCGCTAGCTTCAGGTGCTAGTGTCCGTATGGACGTGGAGGTTCGAGTCCTCTCCTGGGCACCAAAACTCCCAAACAAAATTGTCCGTTTAAAAGGTACTTAGTATTCGTATCGGAAACGCACTGCATCCAGCCGTCTTTCCAGCGCCCTACCTATGAAGAACGGAGCAACCAAATACGGGTAACGCCGCTCGGAATTACGCGCGCTTTTCACCGATCGAAGCCACGCCCAGAACATCCAAAACCCTGGCTTCGATCTGCTCGGCATTCATACCTGCAACGGCATACATATCTGCAGGGCTGGCCTGATCGATGAAAATATCAGGCAAGACCATCGAGCGGTATTTCAGACCCCGGTCAAAAACACCTTCATCCGCCAGAAGCTGTGCCACATGGCTGCCAAACCCGCCAACAGCGCCTTCTTCGATGGTGATCAACGCCTCATGATCCGCAGCCAGGTCCAGGATCAGGTCCCGATCCAGCGGCTTGGCAAATCGGGCGTCGGCTATGGTTGGGCTAATGCCTTTGGCGGTCAGAGACTCGGCTGCTTTCTGAACTTCAGCCAGCCGCGTGCCAAAAGACAAAAGTGCGACGCGTGCGCCTTTTCGGATCATGCGGCCTTTGCCGATCTCCAGTACCTCACCGCGTTCGGGCAGGTCCACTCCGACACCTTCGCCGCGCGGATAGCGGAAGGCAATCGGCCCTTCATCATGCGCGACAGCGGTTGCCACCATGTGCATCAATTCCGCCTCATCCGCAGCGGCCATGACGACCATGCCCGGCAGATTGGCCAAATAGGCAATATCGAACGACCCGGCATGGGTGGCACCGTCAGCCCCCACCAAACCTGCGCGATCAATGGCAAACCGAACAGGCAAGCGCTGGATTGCAACGTCATGTACAACCTGATCGTATCCCCGCTGCAGAAAGGTCGAATACATCGCGCAGAATGGCTTCATCCCTCCTGCGGCCAGCGCGGCGGAAAAGGTCACGCCATGCTGCTCGGCAATCGCCACATCGAAACAGCGTGACGGGTACCGTTCGGCAAACAGGCCCAACCCGGTGCCATCTGGCATCGCGGCAGTCACCGCAACGATCTTGTCATCGCGAGCGGCCGCATCCACCAGAGCCTTGCCAAAGACAGACGTGTAAGAAGGCGCGTTTGAAGGGGCCTTTTTCTGCTCGCCCGTAACCACATTGAATTTAGCAGTCGCGTGGCCTTTGTCGCGGGCCTGTTCGGCTGGTGCGTACCCTTTGCCCTTCTTGGTCAAGACGTGGATCAGGATCGGCCCGGTTGCCCGTGCCTTGACGGTGCGCAAAACCGGCAGCAGCTGATCCAGATCATGCCCATCAATAGGTCCGAGATAGGAAAACCCAAGTTCTTCAAACAGCGTTCCGCCCACGGCCATGCCCTTGAGCATTTCCTTGGCGCGCTTGGCCCCTTCGCGAAACGGTTCGGGCAAAAGTGAAACAGCGCCCTTGGCGGCGGCTTTCAGATCGTGGAATGGCGCCTCGGCGTAGATTCGGGACAGATAGCTAGACAAGGCTCCAACCGGGGGGGCGATGCTCATTTCATTGTCATTCAGAATGACGATCAGGCGTTTCTTCAGGTGACCTGCGTTATTCATCGCCTCAAAGGCCATGCCTGCGGACATCGATCCATCACCGATCACGGCAATCGCGTCACCCAGCCCTTCAGGGGTTACACCGCCCAGATCACGTGCAACTGCAAAACCCAGTGCGGCACTGATCGACGTGCTGGAATGCGCGGCGCCAAACGGGTCATAGGGGCTTTCGCTGCGCTTGGTGAAACCACTCAGGCCGTCTTTCATGCGCAACGTGCGAATGCGGTCGCGCCGTTCGGTCAGGATTTTATGCGGATAGCACTGATGGCCCACGTCCCAGATGATCTTGTCGCGCGGCGTGTCGAAAACAGCGTGCAGCGCGGTTGTTAGTTCCACAACGCCCAGTCCCGCACCCAGATGGCCCCCGGTTACAGAAACCGCCGAAATCGTCTCGGCCCGCAATTCCTGCGCAACCTGATGCAGTTGCGCGTCCGAGAACCGCTTGAGATCGGCGGGGCGGTTCACAAGGTCCAGCAGGGGCGTTTTGGGGCGGTCAGACATTTGGCGCGTTCCTGGCTTAGCTGTCCCGGGCAATAACGAAGCGAGCGGCTTCCTTCAAGGTTTCTGCCGTCGGGCCATACCCGTCCAGTGCGGAACAGGCCTGATCAACAAGTTCACTGGCGCGGGTTCTGGCAGCATCCAAACCCAGAAGAGATACGAAAGTGGCCTTTCCCGCATCCGCATCTTTCTGAAGACGTTTGCCTGCCTTTGTCGCATCACCTTCAACATCAAGGATGTCGTCTGCAATCTGAAAAGCAAGACCAAGGGCCCGGGCATATTGGCGCAAGGGCTCTGGATCCGCTTTTGCCAGACGCGCACCCGCACAGGCGGACCATTCGATCAAAGCGCCCGTTTTGCCGTCCTGAAGCCGTGTTATCGCATTCAGCGTTAAAGGCTCAGAAGCGGTTTCTGCCGCGATATCAAGCGCCTGCCCCAAAACCATACCTTGCGCACCGCTTGCCCTGGCCAGTGTCAGCGCCAAATCCGCGCGAACTTCTGCATCTCCAACCTCGGGCCGGGAGCACAGCTCAAAGGCCAGCGTCTGCAGCGCGTCTCCGGCAAGTACAGCCGTGCCTTCATCCCATTTCACATGAACCGTGGGGCGTCCGCGCCGCAGATCGTCGTCATCCATGCAGGGCAAATCGTCGTGAACCAGCGAATAGGCGTGCAGGGCCTCGATTGCGGTCGCGGGCCAGATCGCGCGGGACTCGTTGATTTGGTTCAGGCGCGCACTTTCCAGAACCAGAAACCCGCGCAGCCGTTTACCGCCACGGGTGGCATAGGCCATTGCCCGCGTCACATCCAGATCGTCCAGCGCACCCAAAATCAGGTCAAAATGAACCTGAAGGCGCTCCGCGTCCTGCGCCAGTCTTTCCTGAAACATTTACTGACCTTCGACAGGTGTTGTCCCGGTCGGTTGACCATTCGCGTCCAGAGTGATCGCGGCCACTTTTTCCTCGGCCCGCTTCAATTCGTCTTCGCAACGCTTTTTCAAAGCGGCCCCGCGTTCATACAACGCAATCGACTGATCCAGCGCCACGTCGCCACGCTCAAGCTGGCCAACCACGGCCTCAAGCTCTTTCATGGCCTGCTCGAATGTCATCTGCTCAACTGGGGTATCGGTCATCGTGCTGCCTTCATCAGTTCTTCCACATGGGCGCGTGTCGCCTCGGCCAGTGCGTTCAGATCATACCCGCCTTCCAGAGTCGAGAGGATACGGCCCTGACACACCTCATCGGCAATCCCGCACAGCTCTGCCGTGATCCAGGCGAAATCGCCGGTCGACCAGTTCAGGTTGGCCAGCGGATCGTCCTGATGCGCATCGAACCCGGCTGATATGATGACCAGTTCCGGCCGGAACGCCCGCAGGCGCGGAAAGGCCTGCGTTTCATAGGCGGAACGCATCTCAGCCCCGCCGGTACCCGGGGCCAGCGGGATGTTCAGAACGTTATCGTAAGCGCCTGTCTCGTCCGGGCGGCCGGATCCGGGCCATAAAGGCATCTGCTGGCTTGTGATCACAAGGGCCCGATCTTCATCCCACAGCAGGTCCTGCGTGCCGTTGCCATGATGAACGTCGAAATCGACCACTGCGACCCGCTTTAGCCCGTGGTAATCCAGTGCGTGTTTCGCAGCAAGCGCCGCGTTGCCAAACAGGCAGAACCCCATGGCTTTCTCGGCCTCGGCATGGTGCCCCGGTGGGCGAATGGCACAAAAGGCGTTCGACGCTTCACCGCCCAAAACCAGATCAACGGCCTGCACCGCCGCACCCGCCGCGCGATAGGCCGCATCAAGTGAACCCGGTGACATGAAGGTGTCCCCGTCAATTTGCGCAAACCCGTCAGAAGGGCGCGACGATCTGATGTCGCGGATATGGTTTTCGGGATGAACACGCAGCAAATCATCGTCTGCCGCCAGCGGAGCGGTCACGCGCTTAAGATCCAGCCCTTCCAGCGCGTGCAGGATATGCTCCAGCCGCGCCACCTGTTCCGGATGACCCTGTGGTGTGACATGTCCAAGGCAATCTGCATGTGTCAAAAGGGCGGTTTTCATCGGGATCCCATCTTCATCTGGCTAAAAATATCCTCGCCGAAGGCAAAGATCGCCGCGCAGCGGCTCATTCAATCGGGCGCCAGCATATAGCCCGCGCCCCGGACTGTCTGCAGATACCGGGGCTGTTTCGGGTCCTGTTCGATCTTCCGGCGCAGGCGGGTTATCTGCACGTCCACGGCACGTTCCTGTGCCTGACCTTTGTCCCGGCCCAGATCTTCGACCAGTTTTGCACGGCTGATCGGCTCGCCGGGTTGGGCCGAGAATATTTTCATCAACTGGCTTTCGGTCGCGGTCAGGCGGACCGGCATTTCGCCCTGCCACATCTCACCACGTTCAATGTCATACCGGATGGGGCCGAGATGCAGGATCTTCGCCGCTGTTTCTTCGGCCGGGGTTTCCGGCATTCGACGCAGGATCGCATTGATCCGCAGCAACAGCTCTTTCGGCTCGAAAGGTTTGGCGAGATAATCATCCGCCCCGGCTTCAAGCCCCGCAATCCGATGCTCGGTCTCGCCCTTGGCGGTCAGCAACAGGATCGGTGTCGTATGGGTGTCACGCAGTGATCTGGTCAGACTGACGCCATCTTCGCCCGGCATCATCACATCCATGACGATCATGTCGAAATCCAATCCCGACAGAACCCGCCGCGCATGAGCCGCATCCCGTGCCGCTGTCACCAGAAACCCGTTTCGCATCAGGAATTTCTTGAGCAGATCGCGAATGCGTTCGTCATCGTCAACAATCAGCAGATGGGCATCCATTTCGCTCATGAACTCGTATCCCGCAATTTCGTATAGGCATGACGCATATCAGCATCCATCATTGCTTCAAGCACTTTGCGAAACCCGGCCACGGCCTCGGGACCGGCATCCTTGAAGGCCGCGCGCATTCTTGTTCGTTGCGCATCTGACAACGTGGCCTCCAACGTCTCGCCCTTTTCCGTCAGAAATAGGTGCCGTTCGCGTTTGTCCACGGTTCCGACCCGGCTTTCCACCAGACCATCCTCGATTAATGTCCGAAGAACCCTGTTCAGAGACTGTTTTGTCACCCCGAGGATCGCCAGCAAGTTGTTCACCGTAGTTCCTGGCGCACGGTTAATAAAATGGATCGCACGGTGATGGGCGCGGCCATAGGCCATCTCGGACAGGATACGATCAGGATCCGCGGTAAAGCCGCGATAGGCGAAGAACATGGCCTCGATCCCCTGCCGCAACTGCTCATCCGTCAAAAACAACAGGCTCTCACCCCCATATCGCGGGGCTGGGCGGATGTCGGACATATCATGCCTCATTCGTTACTCGGGTTTGACTTTATGTCAGCGTTATTGACATTCCAAGGGCAGAGCGGTATCGAATCGCAGTTTTTGCGCAACATTGTGTCCGCTTCGGACCTAAGTAGCGCAACAATCGGAAATTTAACCCGGTTCAGGAGGTTTCGCATGGCGGGGTATGATGATCGTGACGGTGTCATCTGGATGGATGGCAAGCTGGTGCCCTGGCGCGATGCCAATGTGCATATTCTGACCCACGCGATGCACTATGCCTCATCCGTGTTCGAGGGGGAACGCGCTTACAACGGCAAGATCTTCAAAAGCCGCGAACATTCCGAACGTCTTATCGCCAGCGCCGAGGCGCTGGACATGCCGATGCCTTACACTGTCGATCAGATTGAAGCGGCCAAGGAAGAGACCCTGAAAGCCAGTGGCCTTCAGGATGCCTATGTCCGCGCATTGGTCTGGCGTGGGTCTGGCGAAGACATGGGTGTGGCGTCGGCCCGCAACCCGGTACGGATGGCCATCGCGGTCTGGCCCTGGGGCGCCTATTATGGCGACGCCAAGATGCAGGGCGCAAAACTGGACATCGCCGAATGGAAGCGCCCCAGCCCGGAAACCATCCCGGTTCACGCCAAGGCAGCGGGCCTTTACATGATCTGCACCATTTCCAAGCACAAGGCCGAAGCCAAGGGATGCTCGGACGCGCTGTTCATGGACTGGCGTGGTTATGTGGCCGAAGCAACAGGTGCCAACGTGTTCTTCGTCAAGGATGGAGAGGTTCACACCCCGCTGGCGGATTGCTTCCTGAACGGCATCACCCGTCAGACCGTCATTCAGATGCTGAAGGATAAAGGCATCACTGTGCATGAGCGGCGCATCAAGCCCGAAGAAATGGCTGATTTCGAACAGTGCTGGCTGACCGGAACCGCGGCCGAGGTCACTCCGGTCGGGCAAATCGGCGATTACACTTTCGAAGTCGGCGACCTGACCCGCGGAATCGCAGAAGATTACGAAAAGCTGGTCCGCTCGTAATAACTTGCAAAACCCCGCTTCGGCGGGGTTTTTGTTGCAGATCGTGCAAATAATAGTGCAAAGCGTTCCGTGATCTGGACGATCGGGCCAGTTCCCGTATCTTCAACACATGTTGGACCTACTCAGCGATATTCTCACCCGCCTGTCCCTGCGTGGCACGTTCTACTTCCGCACCTCGTTCACACCGCCTTTTGGTATTCAGGTGCCGGAGTTCGAAAACGTCGCGCGGTTTCATTTTGTTCAACGGGGTGAGCTCAAGGTCCATGTCTCATCCACCGGGGAAATGTTGCGGCTGCGGCAGGGGGACCTGATCCTGATCCCTCACGGGGCACCACATGCGTTGTTGTGTGCCGAGGTCAGGCCACTGGATGCGCTTCCTCTGGAACAGGTTCTTGAGATTGCCGGCTACAAGGGCGATGGCGTTCTTGTCTATGGCGGTGCAGACGAGGACCGGGACACGCAACTGATCTGCGGCCATTTTTCTTTCACCGGCCCAGCAGGGCGAAAAGGCACCGGGCATATGCTGATCGACCGCCTGCCGCCCTACATCCTGATCGAGAATTATGGCGAAGAAGCCGGATCGTGGATGGAATCAACCCTGCGTATGATCGGTTCCGAAGTGTCCGGGGCCCGTATTGGCGGCGATCTGATCGCGCTGAAGCTGTCCGAAGTTCTGTTTGCGCAGGCGATCCGAACCTATCTGGAACGGCAAAGCCCCCAGGACACCGCCCTTGCAGGCTTTGCGGATACACGCATCTCACGCGCATTGACGGCATTCCACCAAGCGCCCGCGCAAGACTGGAGTGTTGCGACACTGGCACGCGAATCCGGCATGTCGCGCACAGCCTTTTCTCAGTTGTTTGCCCAGAAGATGGGCACGACGCCGATGCAATACCTCACCGACTGGCGCATGCAGATTGCATGCCATGGCCTTACAGAGGCACGATGGAACGTGGCAGATGCAGCAGCCGAAGTTGGATATGCCTCTGAGGCCGCGTTTTCCCGGGTTTTCAAGAAGCAGGTCGGCTTGTCGCCAGCCGCATACAGGTCTATGCACTAAAACGCCGAGAATTCTGTACGATCTGCAAGATCTTTGAAACGATCAAGAATTCTGCGTTCGGGTCAGGCTTTCTATCTTTCTTTCATCACTGATTGAAAAGAGGAAAATCTTATGTCCCTGCGTTTCGTTACCCGCTCTGTCCACGCGTATCTGGACTACCCGGTTGCCATTGCCCTGATGACACTGCCATTCCTGCTGGGATTGGGTCAATCCAACCCGCTGGCGCTGTGGCTTTCGGTAGTCACCGGCGTCGCCGCCTTTGTCCTGACGGTTCTGACCGACCATCATTTGGGAATTTGGCGCGTTCTACCCTACAAGCTTCACCTGGCCGTGGACCTGATTGTCGGCATCACCTTTCTGTTTGCACCCAGTGTACTGGGGTTTTCAGGATTGGATGCGGCGTTCTACTGGCTGAACGGTGCAGCTGTGGTTCTCGTCATCTCGCTCAGCGCGCCCGAGCAGGAAGTCGCTGCCTGAGCACTGTGCCTCAGCACTGGCAACTTTGTCCAAATACAACCGAAAAAGCTGAGCTGCCTATTTTGGAAATCGGCGGCTCAGAGCAGAGAAGCGCATCGACCGGTCGGGTGAATTTACTTGAAAAAGCCGACTGAATTCATCAGATTTATCCCAGCGCGGGGTGAGGTCACAGATGACAGACACGTTTGACGAGATCATAGCCCGGCATGATGCGCTGGTTGCGTGCGGTTGCAGTTGTTGCGAAGGCGACTATTGCGCCTATGCCGACCGCCAGAACCGGGACACCGCAACCGCTGAAGAAGCCCGGGCACAAGGCACCGCCCATCAACGCAAGTCGTTGCGATATATCTTTGAAACTGCGCTTAGCGGCAGAGGATAACAGCGCGGCAACACGGGCTGCGCTGTTGCAAGGTTCAGAAATCCACCCCGCGCTGGGCTTTGATTCCCGCCTGAAACGGATGCTTTTCTTCGGTCATTTCGGTGACCAGATCTGCATAATCACGCAACGCCTGCGGCGCGTCGCGGCCCGTCAGGAACACACTCGTCTTGTCCGAACGCGCGTTCAGCCCGTCTATCACCTGCTCGACCGAGAGATATTCATAGCGAAGCGCGATGTTGATCTCGTCCAGAACCACCAGATCGTATTCGCCACTTGCCATAAGGGCGCAAGCCTTGTCGAAGGCGGCATTGGCGGCTGCAATGTCGCGTTCGCGGTCTTGTGTATCCCAGGTAAACCCCTCACCCATCGTATGCCAGGTGACCAGATCGCGTTCTTCGAAGAAACGGCGCTCGCCGGTTTTCCACTTGCCCTTGATGAACTGCACTACGGCGACCTTCTGACCCCAACCAAGCGCGCGGATGACCACACCAAAGGCCGCCGATGACTTACCTTTGCCTTTGCCGGTATTGATCAGAACAAGGCCGCGATCGGGATCAACAGCCTCGGACACCTTCTTGCGGTGCTGGGCCTGCACCTTTTGCATCTTTTCCTTGTGATCCTGCGCGTCGCTCATTGGGGAACCTCTTTGATTGTCCGGCCCAACCTAGGGAAAGAATGCAAAAGGTAAAGTCACGCTTTGGGGTCCGTGACAGAACGCGCCTTGCCACGCTCCAGCCCAAGCTGGTGTTCGCGCCAGATCACAACAACATTGCCTGCGATCACCAATGCGGCCCCGATCAGGATCGCAACGGTAGGCAATTCATCAAACACGAAATAACCGATCACAATCGCAAAGAGCATTGTTGCATAGTCATAAGGTGCCAGCATCGATGCCTGTCCAAAGCGATACGAGGACGTGACCAAAATCTGCGCTACTCCGCCAATTAACCCCATGGTGATCAGTATTAGAGCCTGAGACAGAGTTGGCATTGTCCATCCCCAGATGGCCGTCAGGGCTGATAGCAGCGTCGCTGTCAGCGAGAAATAGAACACGATTGCAGCAGGGTGATCGACCTTGACCAGTTGTCGGATGTGGATCTGCACGAAAGCCCGGGCAAAGGTCGCACCCAGTACACACAGCGCCCCGATGGTCGCAGCCGTTTCCATCTGAGTGGTGCCAAGTCGGGGCCAGATCATGATCATCACGCCCAGCAACCCAAGTGCCACGGCACCGATGCGAATCATACGAATGCGCTCGCCCAGCATCACTGCGGCCAAAATCAGGGTGAAAATCGGTGTGGCGTAACCGATTGCAGTGACTTCGGGCAGCGGCAGCAGGCTAAGGCCGGTGAATGTCAGCCCCATGGCGCTGGTGCCCAGAACACCGCGCCAGAAATGACCCATGGGTTTCTTGACGACAAAGCCTTGCGCCAGCTCTCGGCGCGCGATCAGCCACAGAATGATGACCGGAATAGCAAACAGGGACCGGAAGAACACCAGTTGGCCCGGCGGGAATTCGTCAGATAAGGCTTTGACCAGCGCCGACATCGACGTGAAAAGGAACAGCGCGCCAAGCTTCAGCGCCACAGCCAGCAAAGGTCGATGCGATGTTAAGGGTTTTGTCATCGGCGCGACCCTGCGCCTTTGCAGAAAAAAGATCAACGGGTGGATCAGGTGATGGTCCACGAGTTCGGGATCGATGCGCCGATTTCCGCTGCAAAATCCTCAAGGAACTGAAACATTCGGCCCGCCCTCGCCTGCGCAATCTGCTTGCCGGCATCCGTCAGCATATCGTCCGGCAGGGTCAGCAGTTTGACCTTCCAGTGATCAATCGAATACCGCAGATCGTCCAGCGGGCGCGCCTCTGCGAATGGGTCAGCCGGATCATAAAGGACACGACCCAAAGCACCCGATACAGAAAATGTGCGCGCAATCCCGATGGCACCCAAGGCATCAAGGCGATCCGCATCCCGTAGGATCCGGGCCTCAAGCGTTTCAGGCGGGATGTTGGCCGAAAAGCTATGGGCCGCGATCGCATGTTGCGCGGCCTGAACCTGATCGTCGGAAAAGCTCAGGTTTGCCAGAATAGGCCCTGATTCAGCCGCTGACTGGCGTGAGGCAAACAGTCGGTTCGGGTCATTCTTGGGTAGGTTGACCAGATCATGAAGATAACAGGCTGCCAACAGGACGGGCATGTCCGCCTGAGCGTCTGCAATGGCCTGAGCATTGGTCCAAACACGATCCAGATGGGCCAGGTCATGGGCCGGATCAGTTTCCATGCGTTGCGCGACAACAGCACGCAAACGCGCGCGCAGATCAGCCGATCCGTCCACGGTTTTCTCCGATCTGACCACGGTGCAACAGCAGGTGGTCCAGGATGACACAGACCATCATCGCCTCACCGACGGGAACAGCGCGGATGCCAACACAGGGGTCATGACGGCCCTTTGTGATGATCTCGGTCTCTTCACCGGATTTTGTAATGGTCTTGCGGGTGGTCAGGATCGAAGAGGTTGGCTTGACCGCAAAGCGCACGACAATGTCCTGTCCGGTCGAGATGCCGCCCAGAATCCCGCCCGCATGGTTCGAACTGTATTGAGGGCCGTTCTGTCCCATGAATATTTCGTCGGCGTTGGCCTCGCCCGTCAGTTCAGCCGCGGCCATGCCTTCGCCGATTTCGACGCCTTTGACCGCATTGATCGACATCATCGCAGAGGCAAGATCAGTGTCTAACTTGGCATAAACTGGCGCGCCAAGCCCTGCGGGCACGCCGCGCGCCACAACTTCGACAATTGCGCCGACCGAGTTGCCGGACTTGCGCAGGTCGTCCAGATAGGTGGCCCACTTCTCGGCGGCTTGCGCATCCGGTGTCCAGAACGGGTTCTGTTCGATCTGGGACCAGTCGAAATTGTCGCGCTCGATCTTATGCGGGCCGATCTGGGTCATATAGCCGGTGATCTGGACTTTGGGGGCGATCTGTTTGATCGCCTCGCGCGCCAATCCACCCGCAGCCACACGCGCTGCCGTTTCCCGGGCCGAGCTGCGCCCGCCGCCGCGATAATCCCGGATCCCGTATTTCTGCCAATAGGTGATATCGGCGTGCCCCGGGCGGAACTTGTCCATGATATCGCCATAGTCTTTCGAGCGCTGATCGGTGTTTTCGATCATAAGTTGCACGGGTGTGCCTGTAGTTTGGCCTTCGAACACGCCAGAAAGGATCTTGACCTGATCCGGTTCGCGCCGCTGGGTGGTGAACTTGTTCTGCCCCGGTTTGCGCTTGTCCAGCCAGTGCTGGATCATGGCCTCGTCGATGGTGACACCCGGTGGGCAGCCGTCGACAGTGGCGCCCAAGGCGGGCCCATGGCTTTCACCCCAGGTGGTGACACGGAAAAGATGGCCAAAGCTGTTCATCGACATGGGGCGTGCTCCTTTGCGGATCGTGATTAGCGGGCAAGGCCCTCGGCCTCAAGCGGATTTGGCCGTTGACGGTTTGAACGCCGCCCGTCGGGCGGCGCATTTTTGAGTATTTTCGAAAAGATGAAGATCAGGCGGCCTGCGCGACTTTCGCACGGGTTTCTGAAATCATCAGCGCAGCCTGAGCAGCTTCGCGCCCTTTATGTACAAAATGGGTGCGGTAGATCGCATTGTGATGATCGGTTTCCTGATATTGGTGCGGGGTCAGCGAGACCGACAGGACAGGAACCCCTGTATCAAGCCCGGCGCGCATCAGGCCATCGACCACAGCCTGCGCAACGAAGTCGTGCCTGTAGATGCCGCCATCAACGACAAAGGCAGCGCAGGCGACGGCGGCATAGCGCCCGGTCCGGGCCAGATCACGGGCCATCAGGGGCATCTCGAACGCGCCGGGAACGTCGTAGACATCGACTTGTTCCGAGGGGACGAGTTCGAGGAAGCCGTCGAGCGCGCGGTCAACAATATCGGAATGCCAGTTGGCTTTGACAAAAGCATAGCGGGTGTGTGTCATCATGATCTCCTTTCAGTTTGGTGGCCTGCTGGCAGTCGCGAGAACCGGTTCCCACTTTTCGCTGCCAGCCCGGCATGACACGTCACCCAAGGCGATCACGAGCAGGCGCGCCGGTTCACCGGCGCGGCTTGCACGTTCTCTTTCATCCGGACTTTGACCGTCGGCTCTGGCGTCTCACCAGATCTGCTGACACCCCGTAAACCGGGGCCGCTCGCGGGCTTACGGGTCGTGGCCCGCATACCGCCGGTGGGGAATTCCACCCCGCCCTGAGAACGAGGCGGACCTTGCCAAGAACTGTCCGACGCTGCAAGAGATTTGACAGGAGGACATTCATGCACCCTAACCCCGCTTTCCGCGCCGAGGATCGAGCCCGGCATGTTGAATTCGCCCGCGACCGGGCGTTTGGCGTTCTGGCACTCTCTGCGGAAGAAGCGCCGTTATTAAGCCACGTCCCGTTTCTACTGTCCGAAGACGGCTCACTGGCTGACCTGCATCTTGTGCGTTCGAACCCTATTGTACGAGCGCTACGCGGCCCTCAACACGCAAAGATCGCGGTGCAGGGGCCGGATGCTTATGTTTCGCCCGATTGGTACGGTGTCGAAGATCAGGTTCCGACATGGAATTATGTCGCCGTGCACCTGATCGGAAAGCTTGAGCTACGCCCGCAGGACGAGTTACGTGACGTGCTTGACCGCCAATCTGCGTTCTACGAAAAGCGGCTGCTGCCCAAGACCCCATGGGGCACGGGCAAGATGTCCTCGGACGCGCTGAAGAAGATGATGCGCATGATCGTACCGTGCCGCATGCACATTGAAGATATTCAGGGCACCTGGAAGCTTGGTCAGAACAAACCCGAGGGCGCGCGAAATGCCGCCGCTGATCAGGTTTCTGCTGGCTTTGGCAGTGAAATCGCCCGGCTGGCCGCCTTGATGCACAAGGCATAGCCAGCACCAGGCACCGGGTTTACTGGGGGCTGAAGGTCGCCAGATAAGCGGCAATATCGTCTGCACCGTTCTTGAGTTTGACGCTCATGTTCGGGCGAGCAGTTTCGTCATCCAGAAAATCCTGGATGAAGCCGATCGGATCCTGCGCATAGGCAACGATGTTTTCCTCGGTCCAGACCAGACCTTCTTCGCCGGCACGGATCATGTCATCCGTGAACATGCCGATCGGCAGGCGCTCGCTTCCATAGCGATATTCGTTTTCGGACCCGGCCACGCGACCGACGATGCCATACAGATTCGGGCCGGTGATTCCACCTTTGACCAGAACTTCACCATCCTTGATGATCGCATGACACGAAGAACAACGGTTATATATCGCCTCACCTTTTGTGGGATCACCCGCGGCAAGGGTCTGAGTGGGAAGGGCCATTGTGCACAAGGCAGTGGCCAGAACGATCTTTGACATTGGGGTCTCCTTGCGGGAGTTCGCACGCCTTTTGCGCTTTCCTTTATTCGCGCGGAAAGTGCAACAGGTGAGGCGCGTGCAATTTTTGATTTAAATCATCTATTTAGCGAGTATGTTTTTGTTGAAAACAATCCCTGCTTAGCGGCGCTGATTATGTACCTTTTGGGCGCAAATCAGCGGCTCCCAAGACAGGCTTCAAATACCTGATCCGGGTGGCGTATGGCGGGGTGGGTACGCGAATCAATGGCGCAGGAAACAAAGTTGCCCACAAAGTCGCACGCGAGATTCACCAAAAAACACCGCCCGCAGCTGCTGGAAACGACACATGCGGCGTATTGCGCGTTTATGAACGCTGGACGAACACTATTCTCCCCGATAGTAAGCGCGGTTAAGACACCGCATTCGTGCGGTGCGCGAGCTATTTGCCCGTCCGCGGGCGCCAGACAATCGGAGATAACCTCGTGTCCCACGCAGAAGACCACGAAGGCACCCGCAGAGATTTCCTGTACTACGTCGCTGGCGGTGCAGGTGTCGTTGCAACGGGTGCAGCCGTATGGCCCCTGATCAACCAAATGAACCCATCGGCAGACGTTCAGGCGCTGTCCTCGATCCGTGTGGATGTGAGCGGTGTTGAGCCGGGTACGCAGCTGACTGTCAAATGGCTGGGCAAACCCGTCTTTGTCCGTCACCGCACCGGTGCCGAAATTCAGGAAGCCCAGGAACAGGACGCTGAAGGTGTTGATGCGCTGCCCGATCCGCTGGCCCGCAACTTTAACCTGAGCGCCGATGCCCCTGCGACCGACGCAAACCGCGTGATGCCATCGCCGGAAGGCGAAGCACCGGGTGCATGGGTCGTCCAGATGGGTGTTTGCACCCACCTCGGCTGTGTGCCTCTGGGTGATGCAGGCGACTTTGGTGGCTGGTTTTGCCCCTGCCACGGTTCGCATTATGACCTTGCCGGTCGTATCCGCAAAGGCCCCGCGCCTGAGAACCTGCCCATTCCGCCCGCAGAGTGGGTGGACAACGGCACAATCAAACTCGGCTAAGGGAGACCCAAACTTATGTCCGGAATTCCCCACGATCATTACGAGCCGAAGACAAACGGCGAGAAATGGCTGAACAGCCGCCTGCCGATTGTTGGCCTGTTGTATGACACCCTCATGATCCCGACCCCCAAGAACCTGAACTGGTGGTGGATCTGGGGCATCGTTCTGGCGTTCTGCCTGGCGCTGCAAATTGTCACCGGTATCATCCTGGTGATGCACTATACGCCGCATGTTGATCTGGCATTTGCCAGCATTGAACACATCATGCGTAACGTAAATGGCGGTTACTTTATTCGCTACCTGCACATGAACGGCGCATCGCTGTTCTTTGTTGCGGTCTACATCCACATCTTCCGCGGCTTGTTCTATGGCTCATACAAAGCCCCGCGCGAGATCACGTGGATCGTCGGTATGCTGATCTACCTGATGATGATGGGCACCGCCTTCATGGGCTATGTTCTGCCATGGGGTCAGATGTCCTTCTGGGGTGCGACTGTGATCACCGGTCTGTTCGGTGCCATTCCGTTTGTGGGTGACGCGATCCAGACCTGGCTGCTGGGCGGACCCGCGGTGGACAACGCCACGCTGAACCGCTTCTTCTCGCTGCACTATCTGCTGCCGTTCATCATCGCGGCTTTGGTCGTGGTGCACATCTGGGCCTTCCACACCACGGGCAACAACAACCCCACAGGAGTTGAAGTACGTCGCGGCTCGAAGGACGAGGCGAAGAAAGACACGCTGCCGTTCTGGCCGTATTTCGTGATCAAGGACCTGTTCGCGCTGGCCGTGATCCTGGTCGTGTTCTGGGCTGTTGTCGGTTTCATGCCGAACTATCTGGGTCACCCGGACAACTATATCGAAGCCAACCCGCTGGTTACGCCTGCTCACATTGTGCCTGAATGGTACTTCCTACCGTTCTACGCGATCCTGCGTGCCTTTACCGGCGAAGTCTGGGTCGTTCAGTTCGCCAGCTTCATCACCGGTGGCATCGTTGACGCCAAGTTCTTTGGTGTTCTGGCGATGTTTGGCGCGATCCTGGCCATGGCGCTGGCGCCTTGGCTAGACACGTCGAGCGTGCGTTCGGGCAAGTACCGTCCGATGTTGAAATGGTGGTTCTACCTTCTGATCATCGACTTCTTTGCCTTGATGTGGCTGGGTGCGATGCCTGCGGAAGAACCCTATGCGACCTTCTCGCTGATCGCATCGGCTTACTGGTTCGCCTATTTCTTCGTGATCCTGCCGATCCTCGGCGTGATCGAGAAACCTCTGGCCCAGCCCGAGACCATCGAAGAAGACTTCAACGCGCATTATGGCAAGGCTGACGCCGACGCCACGCCGGCCGAGTAAGAAGAGGGACCGGAAACATGTTCAAGAAACTTGCAATCGGCGCCGCGTTTGCTCTGGCTTTGACCCCTGCTGCTTCCATTGCAGCAGGTGGTGGTGAGCAGCATATCGAAGATTTCGCCTTCTCGTTCGAAGGCCCGTTCGGCACCTGGGATCAGCACCAGCTGCAACGTGGCTTGCAGATCTATACCGAGGTCTGCGCAGCTTGCCACGGTCTGCAATATGTGCCACTTCGTGACTTGGAAGCACTGGGTTACTCGGAAGAAGAAGTCATCGCATACGCTGCTGGCAACTTCGAAGTTTTCGACCCCGAGCTGGACGATTTCCGCCCAGCGATTCCGACCGACCACTTCCCGGCCAATACCGGCGTCGGTGCACCGGACCTGAGCCTGATGGCGAAGGCGCGTGCCGGTTTCCACGGGCCATATGGCCTGGGCATCAACCAGCTTGTCAAAGGCATGGGCGGTGCGGAATACATCGCGTCCTTGCTGCACGGCTACACCGGTCATGAAAAAGAAGAAGCAGGTACGGTGCTCTACGAAAACACTGCCTTCCCCGGCGGCTGGATTTCGATGGCGCCTCCGCTGGCTGACGAGCAGGTCGAGTTTGCGGACGGGCACTCGAACACGGTCGAGCATATGGCCGAGGATGTTGCCGCATTCCTGATGTGGGCGGCCGAGCCAAAGCTGACAGACCGAAAGAACGCGGGCTTTGTTGGTGTGATCTTCCTGACCGTTCTGTCGGTGCTGCTGTACCTGGTCAACAAGCGTCTCTGGGCGCCGCACAAGGGCAAACTCCGCAAGGAAGATTGATCGATCCGTCTATCCGGATTTTACTAAATCAGCCCCCGCACCGTCAGGTTGCGGGGGTTTTCTTTTGCCATGCCTCCATCAGCGCGCGCTTATTTTGCCGAAATAAGCCCCCGGTCAATGGATCGGACAGCTTCACCAGCGCACATCAGCCACAACGGCCGATCAATTGCCGTTTGTCTGAAACACGGAGTCACGACAATGAAACTACCTATTCTTTTTGCCTCAATACTAATTGCTTCACCGGTATTGGCGCTGGACCTTGCACCCGATGCCGAGCTTGGAAAGTCCGAAGCCGAAATTCGGCAAACGCTGACGGGCATGGGATTCGATGTCCGCAAAATCGAGACGGAAGACGGCAAGATCGAAGCCTATGTCGTCAAGGATGGTCAACTGGCCGAGGTTTACGTCGACCCCGCTAGCGGCAAAGTCGTCAAGATTGAGGACCAGTAACCGGAATGTCTGAAACACAATTCTCCCATCGTGGGCGCACAGGCGCCCACGAAGTTCAGGTTTGGGATCCTTTGGTCCGGTTGGTTCACTGGGTTGTAGCCTTGTGCGTTCTGATCAACGCGGCGATTTCTAATCCCGAGGGCGCGTTTCACGAATATGTAGGCTATGTCGTATTGGCTTTGGTCTTGTTGCGGTTGCTTTGGGGGTTAACGGGCCCGGCTTTTGCCAGGTTCACCGCCTTTCCTCTCAGCTCCCGTTCGGCCCTCAATCACCTGCGGGACATGGGGCGGGGTGATCGCAGCGTGCACCTTTCACACAACCCTTTGGGGGCCCTAATGGTCTATAACCTATGGGCGACACTGCTGGCTTTATGTGTGACAGGAATCATGATGGGGACGGTTCGATTCTTTGGCGTCGAATGGGTCGAAGGCCTGCACGAGCTGGCCTTCAACTGGCTGATGCTATCTGTTCTGCTGCATGTTGCCGGGGTTTTCATCGATCAGTGGCGAACTGGTGTCGCTTTGGCAAAGGCTATGATAACAGGGCGTAAGAATATACCTGAGGACTGGTCAATAAAATGATCAAATGGATCAGCAGCCATCGGCGGCCCGGCGATACAGACGCTCGCCGGGCTGTACTTATGTCGATAATGATCGTTGTTCAGGTACTTTGCGTGGTGTTTTACCTTGGCGACGTCGCCCTGGATTTAAAGGAAGGCGAAGGACCTTCTCACGTAAGTCTTGAGGCTTTTGTCGCATTTGTTCTGCTTGCCGGAATTGTCTTTTTCATGATTGAACTTCGACGCCTGCTGGCAAGGGTGGAACAGACCAAGCTTGGCCTTCAGGCCGCGCAGGGTGAAATGAGCGTGGTCATCAACACGTTCTTTGACCGTTGGGGGCTTACCGCTGCCGAGCGTGACGTGGGGCTCTTGGTTCTGAAGGGGCTGGATAACGAGAGTATCGCGCGCATCCGGGGGCGGGCCGTTGGGACCGTGCGCGCGCAGACCGCCTCGATCTATGCCAAAGCCGCGGTTGACGGGCGTGCGCAGCTGATAAGCGTATTCATGGAAGAATTGCTTGCCGCAGAAGGTGAGGCTGAGGAACTTCAGACAACCAAACTGTGATCATTCGCCCCAATGGCTCGGGCGGTTACGATCTGCCCTTCGGGCTGAGGTGCATTGAACGTAACTTCGGTGAATTGTTCCGTCCGCCCCATATGCGGGTTCTCCATCAGGATCCGGTGAGTTTTGCCGATCTGTTCTGACAGGTGTTTCCTGACCTGAACGTCCCCAGCCGCACGCAGACGGGCTGCGCGATCCTTGATTACATTGCCGTTCACCTGCTGCGGGATACGGGCTGCTGGGGTGCCTTCGCGTTTCGAATATGGGAAGACATGCAGCCAGGTCAGATCGCAATCGGTAACCAGTTTCAGCGAGTTCTCGAAATGCGCTGCGGTCTCGGTCGGGAAACCTGCGATGATGTCGGCACCAAAGGTCATGTCGGGGCGCAGTTTCCGGGCCTCTTCGGTAAACCGGATGGCATCGTCGCGCAGGTGGCGACGCTTCATGCGCTTCAGGATCAGATTGTCACCATGCTGAAGCGACAGGTGCAGATGCGGCATCAGGCGTGGTTCGGTTGCGATGGCCTGCATCAGGTTTTCGTCCACTTCGATCGAGTCGATCGAACTGATCCTCAGGCGAGCCAAATCCGGCACTAGCTTCAGGATGCGCATCACCAGATCGCCCAGTTTGGGCTGCGCAGGCAGATCGGCCCCCCATGAGGTTAGGTCAACGCCGGTCAGCACCACCTCATGATAGCCCCGATCCACCAGCCGCTTGATCTGATCCACCACAACACCGGCAGGCACGCTGCGGGAATTGCCCCGGCCATAGGGAATGATGCAAAAGGTACAGCGGTGATCGCAGCCGTTCTGAACCTGCACATAAGCGCGTGAGCGTGTGCCAAACCCGTCGATCAGGTGCCCGGCCGTTTCGGTGACAGACATGATGTCATCGACCTGAACGGTCTCGGTCTCACCGATAAAGTCGGCGGCCATGCCTTTCCAGGTTTCTGGCCGCATCTTTTCCGTGTTGCCGATCACCGCATCGACCTCGGCCATCTGCGCAAAGGTGTCGGGTTCTGTCTGGGCAGCACACCCGGTGACAATCAGCCGGGCGTTCGGATTTTCACGACGAAGTTTCCGGATCTCCTGTCGCGCCTTGCGCACAGCCTCAGCCGTGACGGCACAGGTGTTTATCACCACGGCATCCGTCAGTCCGGCTTGTTGCGACAGCTCTTTCATCGCCTCGGTTTCATAGGCGTTCAGGCGGCAACCCAACGTAGTGAATTTGGGCGGGTTCATCCCAGCGTCCTCAGGAACTCGGGCGACAGCGTTCCCGAGAAGACGTGACAGGTTGACCCGGTCATCCAGACACCATCCTCGCGCCAGTCAACCCAAAGAGTTCCGCCATCGAGATCAATCTGCACCTTTCGCCCCGTCAGCCCACGCCGCGCCGCAGCCACCGCAGTTGCACAGGATGACGACCCTGATGCCAGGGTGATGCCCACGCCCCGTTCCCACACCCGCATGCGGATGTGATCCGGACCCACAACCTGAGCCACCTGCACATTGGTGCGCTCGGGATACAAAGGATGGTGTTCATAGCGCGCGCCGAACTCGGCCAACGGTATCGCCTCGGCGTTTTCAACAAAGAACGTGCAGTGCGGATTGCCCATACCCGTCGCTGTCGGGGCGCCCTCGATGGGCAGTTCCAGCGTGTCCATCTCTTCAGCCAGCGGAATTTCGTGCCATTCCAACTGAGGAAGACCCATATTGACCGAGGTCAGCCCATCACCTGCGTCCTGCGCAAAAAGTGTTCCACGTTCGGTTGTCAACGTCAGCTGGGTTTTGCCCGTCTCATCCATCAACATTCGTGCGATGCATCTTGTGGCGTTGCCACACGCCGCCGAAGTTGATCCATCCGAATTGTAAAACACCAGATGCGCGTCCGCCGCACCGTTTTCGATTACGGCCAGCTGATCGAATCCCACACCAAAATGCCGATGCCCGATTCCTCGAGCCAGAGCCGGGGTAATCGAAACATCCTGCATGCGCGCGTCAACGACGACGAAGTCATTTCCCAGCCCATGCATCTTAACAAAGGGCAATCCGGTATCGAGTTTCTGTTGCATGGCGGCGATATAGCGTCGGTCGGAACATGAATCCACCCTGTCGCGTCGAATCGTGAAAAAAGGGGTTGACCCCCCTGCGCCACCTGCCTAAGTAGGCCGCCTATCGGGTCGCCGGAAACACAGGTTGTTTCAGCGAAACGAGGCGCAAATTAAGGGCTTGAATCCGGTTGGGAAATTGCCGTAAAGAGCGCCACGGATCAATAAGATCCAACAAAAGAGTGGGCCGTTAGCTCAGTTGGTAGAGCAACTGACTTTTAATCAGTGGGTCGCAGGTTCGAATCCTGCACGGCTCACCACTTTTTTCCTTGCATTCAAAGGCATTAATGGATTCAAGCGGAGCGCTTTTCGACGCGAAGCTTCTTAGGATCAATAGACGCCATCAATATCATACACGTGCATCGACATAAGCTAAAATAGATGATTTGGGCTTAGAAGGTCGGCCTTGAGATGAGATCATAAAACTTGAAACCTACCCAAGAAAGCGAGTTGAGCGAATTCAAGATAATGGAAGAACTGGTGCCGCTGAAGGGACTCGAACCCCCGACCCCATCATTACGAATGACGTGCTCTACCAGCTGAGCTACAGCGGCGCCTTGAGTCATCCGGAACTGGTCTCTGCCGGATGAGATGGCTCATTTAAACTGTCAGCCTGAAGCCTGCAAGACCAGTTATTTCTCCTCGGGCCTTTCCGCTCTTTTCACCAGATGTTGTCGTCGAGGTATTGGGCCAATGATCAATCCATTGGGGCGAGCTTCCAGTTTGTGAAATTTTTGTAACGACGCAAAAGTCGTTTTGACTCCATAACTATAATTCCATAATTCATGAAATATGATAACAGAAGTAATCGATCAACTGGCCATCCTTGGCCATCCACAACGTATCACCGTGTTTCGCATGTTGATGCGACGGTATCCCGACGCCGTTCCGGCGGGGGAACTGGCGTCGGAACTGGGGATTAAGTCCAGCACCTTGTCGAACTATCTCAACGCGTTGCTGCGATCCGGGTTGGTCAAGCAGGAACGCTCCGGGACATCACTGCTCTATTCGGTTGAAATGAAGAACGTGCAGCACATGTTCGATTTCCTACTCGTGGATTGCTGCCGTGGCCGACCCGATCTTTGCATGCCCTTGGCGAAAGGACGTGAAACCATGGCTGACCGAAAATTCAACGTGTTATTCATTTGCGTGGGTAATTCTGCCCGGTCGATCTTTGCCGAATCCCTTTTGCGGGATATCGGCGGGGATCGATTCACTGTCTATTCGGCCGGCATACGGCCGTTTTCCGAACTCAACCCGTTTGCAATTCAAGTTCTGCAAGACAAGGGGCACGATACTTCGGCGCTCCGCTCAAAGAATGTATCCGAGTTCTCGGGGCGGGACGCGCCTGAAATGGATTTCGTCTTTACGGTCTGCAATCAGGCTGCGAACGAAGAATGCCCCGCCTGGGAAGGCCAGCCAATCAGCGGTCACTGGGGCATGGCAGATCCGGTCAAGGCAGAAGGTACCGATGCCGAAAAAAGCCTGGCCTTTCAAAACGCGTACGGCGCGCTGAAACGTCGGATTCAAGCCTTTACATCACTGCCGGTTGAAAGCCTGGACCGGATCGCACTGCAATCCGCCGTTGATGAAATCGCGCGGTCGCCCCTTGAGGATGCACCATGACGACTTACGCTTTGAACGGCCTTGGCCGAATGGGGAAACTGGCCCTGAAGCCCTTGTTGGAACAGGGCGCGAATATCGCTTGGATCAACGATTCTGTCGGCGACCCCCAGATGCACGCGCATCTGTTGGAGTTCGACACCGTGCATGGACGATGGGATGCAGAATTCAGCTTTGATGCCGACAGCATCACGGTCAACGGAACCCGCCTGCCGTTAATTGGCACAAAAGACCCGAGCGCATTGCCGCTGGACGGTGTTGACGTGGTGATCGACTGCACCGGCGTGTTCAAGACCGAAGCGAAGCTGGCACCGTATTTTGACGCTGGGGTGAAGAAGGTTGTTGTTTCTGCTCCGGTCAAGGACGGGCCGACAGCCAATATCGTCATGGGTGTGAATGACGGAACCTACGACCCCGCGGCGCATAGGATCGTGACGGCGGCCTCGTGCACGACAAACTGTCTTGCGCCTGTCGTGAAGGTCATTCACGAAAACCTGGGCGTCCGCCACGGATCGATGACGACGATTCACGACGTAACCAACACGCAGACAATCGTGGATCGGCCTGCCAAGGATCTCAGGCGCGCACGCTCGGCCCTCAACTCACTGATCCCGACCACAACCGGCTCGGCCACGGCCATCACTCTGATCTATCCGGAACTCAAAGGTCGTTTGAACGGCCATGCGGTTCGGGTGCCGTTGCTGAACGCCTCGCTCACCGATTGTGTGTTCGAGGTTGAGCGTGAAACCACAGTGGAAGAGGTCAACACTTTCTTCAAAGCCGCTGCCGAGGGCGAACTGAAGGGCATTCTGGGTTATGAGACCCGCCCACTGGTATCCACCGATTACACCAATGACAAACGCTCTTCGATCATCGATGCGCCCTCGACCATGGTGATAAACGGGACGCAGGTGAAAATCTATGCGTGGTACGACAATGAGATGGGCTATGCGCACCGCTTGGTGGATGTGGCGCTGATGGTCGGGTCCTCGCTGTGACCCAGCGGCCCGAAGGACTGTCGGCTTATGTCGCGGTCACGGCGGCCTATTGGGCCTTCATGCTGACTGACGGGGCGCTCAGGATGTTGGTGCTGCTGCACTTTCACACCATGGGCTTCACGCCGGTTCAGCTGGCCTATCTGTTTGTGCTTTATGAGATCGCAGGGATCGTCACAAACCTGGCCGCAGGCTGGATTGCCGCCCGGTTCGGGTTAACTTCCACCCTTTATGCGGGATTGGGGCTGCAGGTGGTGGCGTTGCTTGCCATGACGCAGCTTGATCCGCACTGGACCGTTACCGCCTCGGTCAGCTTTGTGATGATGGTGCAGGGGGCAAGCGGAGTGGCCAAGGATCTGGCCAAGATGTCGTCGAAATCTTCTGTTAAGCTGCTGGCCCCGTCCGAGGGCGGAGGGCTGTTTCGGTGGGTCGCTGTGCTGACCGGATCAAAAAATGCCGTCAAAGGGCTGGGTTTCCTGTTGGGCGCGGCCATGCTGGCCACGTTGGGAATCATGGCGGCAATCCTGGTCATGGCGGCGGTTTTGGCACTGATCCTGTTTGCAGTTATCCTGTTCATGCCAGCGGGCCTGCCGAAGGGGCGAAAAGGGGCAAAATTCTCGGAAGTATTGTCAAAATCCGCCAATGTGAACTGGCTATCCGCAGCGCGTGTCTTTCTGTTCGGCGCGCGCGATGTCTGGTTCGTGGTCGGCATTCCGGTCTATTTCTACACCGTCCTGTCGGATGGCACCGACGACGGCAACCGTGCCGCGTTCTTCATGATCGGAACATTTATGGCGCTGTGGGTCATCTTCTATGGCGCAGTGCAGGCCTACGCGCCAAAGATCCTTCGTGCGGCGGATCGAACCGAAGGCGATTTGATCCGCGCGGCGCGCAGTTGGGCGAGTGCCCTTTTCTGCGTTCCTGCGGCTCTAACATTGGCCATATTGCTGTCACATGGGCCTGAAACCTGGCTGACCACAACGCTTGTGGCTGGGCTGCTGATCTTCGGAGCAATATTTGCGGTGAATTCATCGCTGCATTCCTATCTGATCCTGGCCTTCACCCGGTCTGAACGTGTGACAATGGATGTCGGGTTTTATTACATGGCAAATGCAACAGGCCGGCTGATCGGCACGGTTCTGTCCGGCCTGACCTATCAGATCGGAGGGTTGCCCTTGGTTCTCGGGACCGCGACCGTGATGGTTGCCCTTGCTGCGCTGACTTCAGGCAAACTGACGGACCAAACCTCCGAAGCACTGACGTGACCGTTTTTGAACGATACCTCTCAATCTGAATCGCCCTCGCCATGATTGGTGGCACCCTGATCGGGCAGGCTGCATAATGCTATCGAAGAACGAATGGCGGAAATTCAATATGTTTCGGCATATGCCTTAGCAAATCAAAACGGCAACGCTGGCCGCAGAAACCCGGTATCTGCTAAATTATCCGATTTTTCTGGTGACCCCGGCAGGATTCGAACCTGCAACCTGCCCCTTAGGAGGGGGCTGCTCTATCCAGTTGAGCCACGGGGCCGTGCCAGGCTCTCTGTAACCGGGATTTTCCGGGTTGTCATCGCCTTTGCACAATTGTTGTACACACCGACCTGTTCACGCTACCATCGGACAAAACAACAACGCAGGTGCCTCCCGTGAACAGTGAAACCAAACGCCCGCTTACCCTTCGTGATGTGTCCGAGGCTTCCGGAGTATCCGAGATGACGGTAAGCCGGGTTCTGCGTAACCGGGGGGATGTGTCTGACGCCACCCGCACCCGCGTTCTGGCGGCCGCCAAGGAGCTTGGCTATGTTCCCAACAAGATCGCGGGCGCATTGGCGTCCAGCCGGGTTAATCTGATCGCGGTGATCATCCCTTCGCTTTCGAACATGGTCTTCCCCGAGGTGATGACAGGCATCAACCAGGTGTTGGAAGACACCGAACTGCAACCCGTGGTCGGTGTAACCGATTATCTGCCCGAGAAAGAGGAAAAAGTGCTGTACGAGATGCTCTCGTGGCGGCCCTCTGGCGTGATCATTGCGGGGCTTGAACATACCGAAGCCGCACGCGCCATGCTGGATTCGGCGGGTATTCCGGTGGTCGAGATCATGGACACGGATGGCAAGCCGGTGGATGCGATGGTGGGGATCTCACATCGCCGCGCCGGGCGCGAAATGGCGCAGGCAATCCTGAAGGCCGGGTATCAGCATATCGGTTTCATGGGTACCAAGATGCCGCTGGACCATCGCGCACGGAAGCGGTTCGAGGGCTTTACCGAGGTTTTTGGCAAACACGGGATCGAGATCGAGGATCGCGAGTTCTATTCCGGCGGATCGGCCCTGGCCAAAGGGCGCGAGATGACCCAGGCCATGCTGGAACGCTCACCCGAGCTGGATTTTCTGTATTACTCGAACGATATGATCGGGGCCGGTGGCCTGCTGTACCTGCTGGAACAGGGTATCGATATTCCGGGACAGATCGGTCTGGCCGGGTTTAACAATGTCGAGCTTTTGCAAGGCTTGCCCCGAAAACTCGCGACGATGGACGCCTGTCGTCTGGAAATCGGCCGTCAAGCCGCTCAGATCATCGCCGAACGTCTGGAAAATCCTGATACCGAGATCGAGACACGCGTTACTCTGACCCCCACGATCAGTTATGGTGACACGCTGAAACGGCGATGAACACACCCCTGAAAAGGCTCGACAATCGGGCGGCACGGGCGATCTTCATGGACCGCCACGCTTTGGGCGAACAACCCTCGGGTTCGGCCAAAGGTGTCGCGCTTCTGGATCTGATCCAACGGCTTGGGTTTGTTCAGCTTGACAGCATCAACACCGTTGCCCGAGCACATGACATGATCCTGTTCTCGCGCAGGCCCGCCTATCGCAGCGCCAACCTGAAAAGGCTCTATGAAAGGGACAATGCGCTTTTCGAGCATTGGACGCACGATGCAGCGGTCATTCCGATGGAGTTCTATCAGCATTGGCATCTGCGCTTTCAGCGGGATGCGGATATGTTGAAGGCGCGGTGGAAGAACTGGCGGCGGGATGGGTTCGAACAGCAGTTTGACACTGTCCTGCAACACATCCGCGACCATGGGGCGGTGTCGTCATCGGATGTTGGCAAGGATGAAAAGAAGGGCTCGGGTGGGTGGTGGGACTGGCACCCATCTAAAACCGCGTTGGAGTATCTGTGGCGCTCGGGTGCCCTGACCGTCGTTGGTCGGGATGGCTTCCAGAAACGCTATGATCTGACAGAGCGCGTGATTGAAACACATCTCTGCCCCGGCAGCACGCCCTGTGATGCCGAGGGGACCGTGGATTGGTTGTGCAACGCCGCACTGGACCGGCTGGGATTTGCAACATCCGGAGAGTTGGCGGCTTTCTGGGACACCGTCAGCGCGGCTGAGGCAAAAGACTGGTGCGCTGCGGCGCTGGAAAGTGGCGATATTGAAGAAATCGAGGTTACCTGTGCCGATGGGCGCTTGCGCAAGACATACGCCCGACCAGATCTGACGACCGAAGTACCGCAGCCACCAGGCCGCATTCGCGTGCTCAGCCCGTTTGATCCCATGCTGCGCGACCGCAACCGGGCCGAGCGGCTGTTCGGCTTTCACTACCGCATCGAGGTTTTCGTCCCCGAGGCCAAACGAACCTATGGATACTACGTTTTTCCGCTGCTTGAGGGCGACCGTATGATTGGCCGTATCGATATGAAAGCCCACCGCGATCGTGACCTGCTTCACGTCAAAGCGCTCTGGCCCGAGCGCCGGGTCCGCTGGTCAGATGCCCGTACCCGACGCCTGAACGCCGAGCTGGACCGGGTGCGGCGACTGGCCGGTGTGGAACATGTGACTTTCGCCAAGGACTGGCTGAAAGAGCCTGTTTAGGGTCTATTCTGCGTCTGACAGGGTCAACTTGACCGGCTCCAGCCTATCAATCTTACCTGTCAGAACATCCCCCGCAACGACCGGACCAACACCAGCCGGCGTACCGGTCAGGATCAGGTCACCGGGGCGCAGGTGGTAAAAGCCGGACAGGTGCATGACAATCTCGTCGATCTTCCAGATCAGCTCCTCCAGGGTCGCGTTCTGGCGCAACTCTCCGTTTACGCTTAGCTGAATGCGTTTGTCATCCTCCGGGGTCCAGTCGGTGGCTGGTGTCAACGGGGCAAAGACCGCTCCGTATTCGACGTCCTTTCCCAGATCCCAGGGCCGCTGCTTGTTGCGCTCGCGGATTTGCAGATCACGGCGCGTCATATCCAGGGCGCAGCCATAGGCAAAAACGGCATCCCACGCCTGCGCGCTAGTGGCGCGAAACACGGGCTTTCCAATGGCCAATGCCAATTCCATCTCATGATGGTAATTCTGGGTCCCGGCAGGATAAGGAACCGTCGCACCTGAGAGTACGGCGTTCGGGGCGGATTTGGTGAAGTAAAAAGGTGCCTCGCGATCCACCTCATTCCCCATTTCGGCGGCATGGGCTGCATAATTTCGACCGACGCAGAAGATCCGTCCAATGGGATATCCGGCCGCCGCGCCGACAACGGGGATGGTGATCGGGTCCGGAAGCGGAAACAGGCTGTTTGGCATGATAGTCCCTGAAGGTTGCGCAACTGCCATATTACGTCTGCCAGACCCGCCAGCAAGCCCGGAAAACACGCTGTATTTCGCCAATCTCGAAGAGGTGTTTCAGCGTGAAACGGCTCAATTCTGACCGGAATGACTGACGCCGTGTCAAAAATTGGTTTCATCAGTTTTTATGGTCTCACCAGTACACAAACAGGTCGAAACAACTCTTGGCTCAGTCCAAATCCGGGCTAAATCCTCAGGTAGTCAGGCCCGCGCCGATTTCGGTGCGGTGTCAAAATTCAGAACAGCAGCTTTGGTAAAGCATTTCACCAAAGTGACGTCGGCAAACCATACGCTGACCCATTTACCGGTCGGCAACTGCCTAAACCAGTTTCGGAGAGTATAGGTGCAAGGCCCCTCCCCCAAGGGCCAAAAGGCCCTGTTCAGAGCCATATCACAGGCTTTTCATGTACTCCGAAGCACAGGCCGGACCGTCAGGTTTGACGTAACCGGTCTTGGGCCAGGCACCAACGACCAGGCCGGGTCTGGCCGCCCCGTCGGAGACTCCCCCTACAGTTTCCGGCGGGGTCACTGCCGAAGACATCTGATGCAGTGCCGATGATCAGGATTCGAGGTCTTTCAACTCGTTCAGCAGATCCAGCAGGAGTTCATGCTTGTCCGGCCCAAGCTGAGATCGAATACGTTCTGCCTGAGCCGTGCTTGCAGCCAGATTGGCGCGAATGATCTGAACCCCTTTTGTGCTGATCTCAACAACCTGACGTCGTCGGTCCGCCGGATGGCTGCGCCGCGTGATCAGTCCACGGGTCTCCAGCTTTTGCAGAATGCGTGTCAGGCTTGGCAGTAACAGGCAGGCGCGATCAGCGATATGGGTCGGCTCTTGCGGGCCTTCTTCGTTCAACACCCGCAACACGCGCCACTGCTGTTCCGTGACGCCAGCGTCAGCCAGCATTGCTCGAATGGGTCCCATAACCTTTTCCCGCGCCCGCAAAAGCGCAATAGGCAAAGATCGCGACGTCAGAGGGAGATCGTCGGTCATAAGAAAA
The DNA here is from genome assembly GCF_017872555.1 of Ruegeria sp. HKCCSA071. Classification (GTDB taxonomy): domain Bacteria; phylum Pseudomonadota; class Alphaproteobacteria; order Rhodobacterales; family Rhodobacteraceae; genus Ruegeria. The sequence goes on along the minus strand of NZ_JAEDOX010000005.1, from coordinate 118,829 downwards.
TTATCACCGAAATCCGGGATATAAGCAAGCAACCCGACACACAGCAGCAGCGCCCACACCTGTATTCGCACGTTATGCGGGCCGATTTCAGGCTGGACAATTAAGAACGACCGTTGAAGATGCGACCGAGATCCATTTCATGTCCTTCTCACCTGCACCGGCTCAAATATGAGGTTTCAGCATGTCAGCCCCAAAGAATATGTTCAAACAGGCTCTAATAAAGGGCGAACAGCAGATTGGTTGCTGGATGAGCTTTGCCGAATCCGTCACCGCCGAGATCATGGGAACCGCGGGTTTCGATTGGCTGGTGATCGATGGTGAACATGCGCCAAATGATATCCGCTCGATCCGGGATCAACTGACAGCTTTGGCCAGCAGCGCATCTCATCCCGTTGTGCGGGTCCCTGTTGGAGAGACTTGGTTGATCAAGATGGTTCTGGATGCCGGTGCCCAGACAGTGCTGGTTCCGGTCGTTGAAAGCGCCGCGCAGGCGCAGGATCTGGTCCGTGGCTGCCGTTATCCGCCGGACGGGGTGCGGGGTGTTGGTGCAGCGGCATCGCGCGCCACGATGTATGGGTCTACAAGTGACTATATCCAGACCGCAGATCAGGAAATCTGCCTGTTGTTGCAAGTGGAAACCCGCGCCGGAGTGGCCGCGTTGGATGACATTCTTCAAGTCGAAGGTGTGGATGGCGTTTTCATTGGCCCCGCTGATCTGTCAACCGACATGGGGTACAAAGGCAACAGCACCGCACCCGAGGTGCGCGCGGTCATCGCGGACGCCCTGGCCCGGATCAAGGCCGCAGGCAAAGCACCGGGCATCCTTGCCACCAATGACGAAGCGCGTCAGGCCTATCTGGACATGGGCGCCCAATTTCTAGCGGTCGGTATAGATGTGATGCTGCTGGCACAGGCGGCACGCGCGCTGGCCGGGCAATGGAAACCATCCTAAACAGTCAACCGCGCATTGCCGACGCGGCCTGCGCATAGCCACCCGAGGCTCCATCAACAAAATGCACATGGTCATCCCGTGTGGCCGAGGGGACGATACATGTCATCATCGCCTCGTCCTGTGCGTGCAAACCGTATCTGATTTTCCCCCGGCGACGCGCCTCTTCAAGCAGGTGTTCGATTTGGCGCAATGTGTCCGGATCGCAGTCGAGCGTCATTTTCAGCCCGTCATCAAACTTTCTGTAATCGGCATTGCTGCTGACCATATGTCTGTAATGGTCCGGCTCAAAGCGTCCCATCCGCAGGCCAGTTTTGAACAATACCGCGATCAACAGGTTCTGAACCAGCAGGACGACTTTGTGCAAAATCACATGACGCCCGTCGCGCGACACGTGTGCGTCGATGTCAAGGCCGGGCGGAGGCCATGTCATGGGCGGACCCTTTTCCGACACCGGATGGCCTGCGCGCTCAAGCGCTTCCGACGCGGATAGGACGGATTGCGCAAGATCGGCAAAGTCCCGTTCGGTTGCTGACGGTGTGGACTGTACGACCAGTGAAACGATCTGACCGTGACGGGCCGGGCTGTTGGACCACCTGCAAGACAGACCTGTCAGATCCGGCTGTGCACCTGGCCCTGCGGGTGTGACCATGTTTTGCCCGGCTTTCATCCCGGCCTCGGCCCAGGCCAGACCACCGCCGGAAAACATAGCGTAATCCACTCCGGTAGAGGGTGCATAGCGCGCAACGCGCAGATCCTTACCCGCTTTGCGAATATCAGCCACCGACACCAACGCCGCCCGCAATGGCATAGAGAACTCTTCATCTGCCCAGCGCCGCAAATCCGCCAGCGTAGCCCGGGCGGTTTCAGCTTTTCCAGGCGGGACAGCAAACCCCGCCCCATCGCCGCCAAAAACATATGGAAACAACGCGCCGTCCATTGCATTGATCATGGCCGAAATGACCGCAGCGCCCACAGTATTGACGGTCTTGTACCGGCCCCGCGCAATTTCGCCCGTTGAATCGACAATGTCGGCAACACCCAGAACCCAATCATCGGGCAGTTTTGAAAACTGCGCAGGATCTGACAGACGGGTAAAATCGCGCTGCAAGGGAAGGTTTTCGTAAAATGCAGACTGGAGGTCTTTCATGCTCCCCCTCGGAATCAATGTTTTGACAAAGATAGCCGGAAGGCGAGCCATGTCCTGATTTTGAAACATAATACACAGGCTTGTGCGTTGCATCACGGCGTGCCAAGCATTTTCCTCGGACGAGCAGGAAAGGGCTAAATATGCAGGCAGGTTTGGTGGTTTTATGCCTGGGCTATGTGCTGAGCCAGTTTTTCCGTGCCTTCCTTGCGGTTCTCAGCCTGGATCTGGAACGTGACATCAGTGCCGCGCCCGAAGATCTGGCCTTTGCTTCCGGTCTTTGGTTTATCGTGTTCGCCGTCATGCAGATCCCGGTCGGATGGGCGCTGGACAAGATTGGCCCCCGCCTCACGTCCGCCGCGCTGCTTCTGGTGGGCGGGGCAGGTGGAGCGGCGGTTTTCGCAGCCGCAACAACGCCCTTGCACATCAGCATAGCCATGGGCCTGATCGGTGTCGGGTGCTCTCCGATTCTTATGGCATCCTACTATATCTTTGCGCGCGAATACCCTCCGGCGCAGTTTGCCACATTGGCCGCCGTGATGCTGGGTGCAGGCTCTGTAGGCAATCTGGTGGCTTCTTATCCAACTGCGCTTGCCGTGGAATGGATGGGATGGCGTGCAACGATGGTCGGGCTGGCCATGTTATCCGTCACAATCGCATTGGGCCTGTGGCTGACCGTTCATGACCCTTCGAAGGTCGAAACAGAACGCAAGGGATCGCTGCTGGATCTGCTGAAGGAGCCTGCCCTGTGGCTGATCCTGCCCCTGATGCTGGTTGCATACGCCCCAGCTGCCGCGCTGCGCGGGCTTTGGGCCGGGCCGTACCTGAATGACGTTTTCGGCCTCAGTTCCACTCAGATCGGCACCGCAACGCTGATCATGGGCGCGGCTATGATTGCGGGCACTTTTGTCTACGGACCGCTGGACCGTATTTTTGGCACCCGGAAATGGGTGGTTTTCGCTGGCAACGCTTTGGGTTCAGTTGCGCTGGGCCTGCTCTGCCTGTGGATTGATAATGCAATATGGCTGTCCGTCCTGCTAATGGCTGTCGTCGGCTTTACCGGTGCCAGCTTCCCGGTCATCATGGCCCATGGCCGGGCGTTTGTCCCTCCGCATCTGGTAGGGCGTGGTGTGACATTGCTGAACCTGTTCGGCATCGGCGGCGTTGGTATAGCTCAATTTGTCACCGGGCGTATTCACGCAGCCACCGTGCTCACAGGACCAACCGCGCCCTACACGGCAATATTCGGGTTTTTTGCGGTCACCCTTGCCATAGGGTGCGTGATCTATCTATTCAGCCGGGATAGTGTGGATTGATGCAGCCATCAGGAGAGCCCGTTGAAAGACCCCGTTGTCATAGCCCCAAATCTGAAACGCAGACTTTCGGGCGTAACGGCTACCATAGCACGACTGGTTCCGCTGCAAGCGCAATGGATCAATATCGTCGCCACTGGCCCTGGTCTGCCCGCCGACACCCCGCACATCCCGCTTGGTCGACTGCCTTTCCTGTCGCGTCGTAAATGGCGGGTCTGGCACGCGCGCCGCAACACCGAGATGCTACTGGGCCTCATCCTGCGCGATATGTTCCGGTTGAAACTCAAAATGCTGTTCACAAGCGCGTCCCAAAGGCCGCACACAGGCTATACCAAATGGCTGATCGGCAAGATGGATGCTGTCGTTGCAACCTCGCGCAAAACCGCAGGGTATCTTGAGCGAGACTCGCAGGTGGTAATGCATGGCATCAACCTGCAGGACTTTGTTCCGCCTTCAGACAAGGCCGCTGTCCGTGCCCGGCTGGGGCTGCCAGATGGGCTACTATTGGGGTGTTATGGCCGTATCCGACACCAAAAAGGCACGGATGCCTTTGTCGACGCCATGATTGACGTTTGCGGACGGTTCGACACAGTGTCCGGTATCATCATGGGCCGGGCAACCGAGAAACACACCGTTTTTCTGGCCGAACTGAAGGATAAAGTCGCCAAAGCTGGCTTGTCTGATCGCATCCTTTTCAAGCCCGAGGTCACCGTAGATCAGATTGCTGAATGGTATCAGGCCCTGGACCTGTTTGTTGCGCCACAGAGGTGGGAGGGGTTTGGTTTGACCCCTCTCGAAGCGATGGCCTGCGGTGTTCCGGTCGTGGCCACAGATGTCGGCGCGTTTTCCGAGATTATTACTGATCCGTCCTTTGGCAAAGTGGTGACCCCCGATGACGTTCCTGCCTTGGTCGAGGCGATTGCGCAAATGCTGAAAAGTAATGATTCCCTGTCACAAGCAGGCCAGGCATCCCGGGCCCATGTCGAGCAGCATTTCGACATTCAGGGCGAAGCAAAGGCGCTGGTTGCGCTTTATGAACGACTTTTGAACGATTGAACCGCTTGAATTTGGCATCAGTCGTTGAAAACCCCGCTGATAGCCCTTTTTTCTTCGCCGCAACGCAGCTATGAACGCGCGTCCTTAACTTTGGAGACATGAAATGGGCTATCGCGTCGTAGTCGTCGGCGCCACGGGCAACGTGGGCCGCGAAATGCTGAACATTCTGGCTGAACGCCAGTTCCCGGTTGATGAACTTGCCGCCCTGGCAAGCCGTCGCTCGCTGGGTACCGAAGTAAGCTTTGGCGACAAGACCCTTACGACCAAAGATCTGGACACGTTCGATTTCACCGGCTGGGACATGGCGCTGTTTGCAGTGGGGTCCGAGGCGACCAAGGTCTATGCCCCCAAGGCAGCGGCCGCGGGTTGTGTGGTGATCGATAACTCGTCGCTCTATCGCTATGACCCGGACATTCCGCTGATCGTGCCGGAATGTAACCCGCAGGCGATCCACGACTATAAGAACAAGAACATCATCGCCAACCCCAACTGCTCGACCGCGCAGATGGTTGTCGCGCTGAAGCCGCTGCATGACCGCGCCAAGATCAAGCGCGTTGTTGTGTCGACCTATCAGTCGGTTTCGGGTGCCGGCAAGGAAGGTATGGATGAGCTTTGGGATCAGACCAAGGCCATCTACAACCCTACCACCGAAGTTGAGCCGAAAAAGTTCCAGAAGCAGATCGCCTTCAACGTCATTCCGCAAATCGACGTTTTCATGGAAGACGGCTCGACCAAGGAAGAGTGGAAGATGGTTGTCGAGACCAAGAAGATCGTCGACCCGTCGATCAAGGTTACGGCCACCTGCGTCCGCGTTCCGGTCTTCGTCGGCCATTCCGAGGCCGTGAACATCGAGTTCGAGGAATTCCTGGACGAAGACGAAGCCCGCGATATCCTGCGCGAAGCGCCAGGCATCATGGTGATCGACAAGCGCGAAGCGGGTGGCTACGTCTCGCCCATCGAATGCGCAGGCGACTTTGCCACATTCATCAGCCGCATCCGCCAGGATTCGACCATCGAGAACGGCCTGAACCTGTGGTGCGTCAGCGACAACCTGCGCAAGGGCGCCGCCCTGAACGCGGTTCAGATCGCCGAGCTGCTGGGCCGTGAGGTTCTGAACAAGGGCTGACAAACAGCTTCTTTGGACAGGAAACAAAGAAACCCGCTGCATGTTCAGCGGGTTTTTTTGTACCATTCGTCAAGTTTCCGGCCTGTGCCGCCAATGAGCGAGGGTTTTGAAAGACGGGCTTCCCAACACCTACGTCACCGTGAACAAGAAAATAGATTAACTACGGCAGGTACCCGGACGTTGCCTCCTTTATCAAACTGTTCGAAGTTTACCTTCACGGCATGTTCAATCGCCACTTCGTCGGCTTCGCTCCCTTTGTGGGATTTCATTATGCGAGCCGCTGGGCCGACCTTGCTGGCAGCCCGCGCCGCACCCGCAACTCCGCCTGGAGGTGTAAGTAGAATGTCTACCGGACGGGCTTCGACATTGGATAAGCCTGCCCGTTTCATCAAGTCAGCTACGCGATTGCAATCCTGAAAAGCAGACGGTCCGGGCGCATTGGGATTCCCTTTTGGCTGAGGCCCAAACCTTTCTTCAGCCGCTTGTTTCGGAATCTCGAACCAAGGGTTTTTGGCCACAGAAGCCCAGCAAACAAATACCATTTTCCCGCGAGTGTTCAGCGCATTGGATAGATTTCCAAGGGCTGCAACCGGATCGGCGAAGAAGCTCATGCCTAATCGGGACACCAGAAGATCAAAAGGATGGGCTGAAAAATCATGCGTTTGGGCATCGGCCAAGAGGAAGGTGGCGTTTCGAATTCCTTCTGCCTTTGCTCTACTGGCAGCACGACCAAGAAGGGCCTCCGAAATGTCCACCCCAAGCACATCGCCATCCGGCACGCGCTGGGCCGATTCAAGGGTGCTTGCCCCCGTCCCGCACCCTATGTCGATGATGCGGTCTGTTGGAAGGATGTTGGTCGTAGCGAGCATCATGTTCAACATACCGGCCATCGCGGTATCAAGGGCATGCTCGTGTTCAATCCATTTCAACCCTGCAGGAGAAGCCCAATAATCAGCCTGCGCTTTGTTTGCATCCATGGCAATGTGATCCCGGTTTGCCTCACGTTAGCAAACATTCAAGCCCAATGCAGCATGTTGTAGATTGCGATACTAAAGCTGACCCTCATACTTCAGAAATGATCTACTTTTGATCACCCTTTCCCGCAACCAGCGCATTCTGGGCCATCTGCCGAATCCATAGGGGCACCAATACGGACTGGTGCAAAAGACTTCCGCAAACTCGGTGAAGATGCCCGACCTGTTGACAAATTCAGGCGTGCTTGCCAGCTAAACACGGACCTGAACGCGACGGATGGGTCATTAAAGACAACAGGTGGTGCCCTGCACACGGCATCAGAGGCAGAGCATGGGAACTTCGACCAAACGCAGAATTGGCAGATACCTGATCATAGGATGTGCAGGCATTCTGATTGGGCTTATCCTCATCGGGTTTACCGGGCAATTCCTGGCGGCGGGAGACTCCTTTGCGCTTTTCCGTCCGCAAGCCGGCGTTCTGCTTTTGCCGTGTGCCGCGATCCTGCTGTATATGCGCGCCAGATACCTTGCTTTGGTGACCCTGGCCTTTGCCGCTGTTGCCGTCGGATCAATCGCAACCAGTTTCGCCGCCCCGCCCAAGGCCTGCGACGGCCCGTGCCTGACGCTGTATCAAAAGAACCTCATGAGGCGGGCTTGGCCGCGGTATTCGCTGGCCGACGACATCATTGCATCCGATGCTCAGATCGTAACGTTGCAGGAAGTCTCAAGTCACAACCGCGAATACATGAGCAATCTGTTCGAGCATTACCCCGAAAAGGTGATCTGTGAGTTTCGTCCCGAACAAAACGTTGCCATCCTGACAACTCTTCCGATTGTCGAAGGTTCCGGGTTCTGCCTGAAAGGCCATGGTCTTGTCGGATTGCAGGTCAAGGCCCCGGATGGGTCTTTGGTCTGGATCGTATCGATCCACCTGAAGTGGCCTTTTCCCTACGACCAATCAACCCAAAGCCGGATCATTGCAGAACGCATCGCAAAATTGGATGGCCCGGTTCTGATTGCCGGAGATTTCAACATGGTTCCCTGGGGTGCAAGCGTTCGGCGGATCGCAGCGGCAGCAGACAACCAGAGTTTTGGGGCCGTCCTGAATACTCATAATCTTGGCAGCTGGCACTTACCCTTGCCGATCGACAACCTTTTGTTCCCGAAAGGAACAACCGGAACGGTTGAGCTGCGCCCGTTCATGGGATCCGACCATTTCGGCAAATTCGCGCGGTTTCGTTTGGATTGATCCGCAAGTTCCCCGCCGCTTTGGTGGGCATACCAGATCGAATGTCGCAATCCCAAGAAGGGTCTAGGTGTTATTTTCGATCAGCGCTTTCAGATTATTCAACCCCCGCTCGTAATCGCCACCAACCCATTTATCCATCATCACCCCCATCCAGCGGGACATGGGATTGAGCCCCAGATCGGATTCGAACCCCCAAGTCACATTGGTCGCGTCACCATCGGGTGTCAGGGTGAACGAAGCCGACGCCGTGCCCATCTGCCCAAAGTCCAGATCTGTTTTGACCAGTTGATTTTCCACGCTTTCGACGATTTCCTGCGACCCCGTGCCGACCTGTGCGTGATCCGAGCTCCAGTTCAACTTGTTACCGACGCCTTCATCGGGGCCACTGTAGCTTAGTTTCGTCTCCGGATCGCGTGACAGCCAGGGTGACCATTTCTCGGTCGCTTGCATGGAATTCACAAACGGAAAGATCACTGCGGCCGGGGCATCGATGGTGATGCTGCGGGACACTTCCGCCTTGCCGGGCAACACGTATGAGACAGCGACGAACAGTAAAACAAGAAGGCACAACCCTGCGAGAATTCGTTTAAGTATCTTCATAGCAAGCTCCAAAATCAAACGTCATGTGTGGAGCATACGAAAAAACGACCCTGAATCAGAGCCATATTCCGCATCAACTATTCACTATGAACCGTCGTCACACCGGGACAAATTTCTTCTGTATTGGGTCGAAACTCTCTAACCCGCCAGCGCCTATATCGGTCCACAACCCGTGCAGGCTCAGAGTGCCTTTTTCGACCGCTGACGAGATGAACGGGAACGTCATCAGGTTTTCAAGCGACGCGACAACCGACTGGCGTTCCAGCTGCCGGGCTTGTTCGAGGCTGTCTTCGATATCAGCGACAAGTTCGAATTTTGGTTTCAGAATGTCCATCCAGCGACCGACAAAGCTTTCTTTTGCGTCCAGTTGCGGCGCCTGACCCTTGCACATGTCGATACAGCCCTGAACACCACCGCATTGCGAATGGCCAAGAACCATCAGATGCGCAACCTTGAGAGAAGTGACGGCATACTCGATTGCTGCGCTGGTACCGTGATGATCACCGTCCGGCGCATAGGGTGGCACCAGATTGGCGATATTGCGGTGGATAAAGAAATCGCCCTGATCGGCACCGAACATCGAGGTCACATGGACCCGGCTGTCGCAGCAGGAAATCACCATCGCCCGGGGCCGCTGCCCTTCATCTGCCAGCCGCTTGAACCAGACCTGGTTTTCTGAATATGTGGTCGCTTTCCAGCCGTGATACCGCGTGACCAGATAGCTCGGCAAAGGTTTGGCAAATTCCATTACGGTGTCCCCGTTCTTGTCGCTGACCGATCCTCTAAACTGAATTCTAGGAAAATTCGAGTAATTATCCGGTTTCTCTGCAAGGTTTTGCAAAGGAATTTGCCACCAGTATCAAACCTGCGCTGTGGGGGCGTCAGAATTAGGGTGAATGTGGTGGAAAAAATTATCACGCTTGAACACAAGGAATCCGTCCGTCTGGATTCGGACCAACTAAGTGGCCTTTACCGTCAACTGGGCGACAAGAACGCGCTGGATGTGCTGTGCCGCACCATCGAAGAACTGGCCGTGCGCCTGTCGAACTGCGAACGCTTTTGGCGTCAGCGCGAATGGGTCGAACTGCGCAAATGCGCAAGGTCCCTGGTCGCGATTTCCGAACAGGTCGGGATGACGGTTCTGGCCAGGGTTGCAGGGGACGTGGCACAGGCCGTCGATTCCGGCGACGCGGTAGCAGCGGGCGCGACGCTGGGACGTCTGATCCGCGTTGGGGAGCGGTCATTGACAGCCGTCTGGGATCAACAGGACCTTTCCGTCTGACAGGGGTTGCGGGCAGAATATGCGCGGCTAGTCTGTGCACAGAAACAATCTGTCGAGGCGCCCATGACACTGTCCTTCGCCCCATCCTCTGACCCTTCCGTACCGCTTCATGTGATCGCGCAGCCGGATTTGGACGGCTGGCTTCTGGATCAGCCCGAGCGCGTGCAATCCTGGGTCGCAGCAAACGGGTTTTCCGGTGCACTGGGGCAGGTCCTGCTTGTGCCAGCCACGAACGGCGCAATTGAATTCGCGCTGGCTGGTTACGGAACCGAAGACAAACGCGCGCGCAAACGGTTCCCTCTTGCCGCAGCGGCTTTGGCGTTGCCGGAAGGAACCTACAGCCTTGCTTCGGGCATTCCTGCGGATTTGTTGGAGATGGAGTGTCTTGGCTGGCTGATGACTGGCTATGCCTTTGATCGATACGCATCCCAGACCGGAGGGTCAGCGGCGTTGATTGCACCTGATGGCATCAACGCCACCCGTATTGAAGCCATGGCAAATGCCGAAGCTCTGACGCGCGATCTGGTCAACACGCCCACTTCGGACATGGGACCGGATCAGTTGCAGCAAGCGGTCGAGGTTCTGGCAAATGAATTCGGTGCGTCTTGCAAGGTGATAATCGGCCAAGCGCTGCTGGACCAGAACTTTCCCATGATTCACACGGTAGGGCGGGCCGCGGAACAGGCCCCCCGGCTGATCGAGCTGACCTGGGGCACCAGTGGCCCCAGACTGACACTGGTGGGCAAAGGTGTATGTTTCGATACCGGCGGGCTGAATTTGAAACCGGGCGCTTCCATGGGCCTGATGAAAAAAGACATGGGTGGCGCGGCCAATGTGTTGGGACTGGCTCGGATGATCATGACGCTGGACCTTCCGCTACAACTGCGAGTTCTGATCCCGGCCGTTGAAAACGCGGTATCAGGCAATGCCTTCCGCCCCGGTGATATCCTGACCTCACGCAAGGGTCTGACCGTCGAAATCAACAACACCGACGCCGAAGGGCGTCTGGTTCTGGCTGATGCGCTGACTTTGGCGGATGAAGGGAATCCCGATCTGGTGATCTCGATGGCGACGCTGACCGGTGCGGCGCGCGTGGCCGTGGGCCCTGATCTGGCCCCGTTTTACACCGACGACGAAAGCTGCGCGATGGCCTTGGCACAAGCGGCCAAAACGTCTGCCGATCCGGTCTGGAGAATGCCGTTTCACACACCCTACGAGGCGATGATCGAACCCGGCATTGCCGATCTGGACAATGCCCCCTCGGGCGGGTTTGCCGGGTCTATCACCGCCGCGCTGTTTCTGCGCCGGTTCGTAGGGTCCAGCCGCTATGTCCATTTTGACATCTACGCGTGGCAACCCAGCAATGAACCCGGCCGCACAAAAGGCGGTCTGGGTCAGGGAACACGCGCAGTGCTGTCGGCATTACCGGAGGTATTGGGGTTATGACCAAGCGCCGCGTATCCAAACCGGTCGTCGACCTGTTGCGTGTTCCTGACGGACCGCGTGACCGGCAGTTGCTGTTGGGGGACACGGTTCACGTCGCAGAAAACAACGACGGGTGGAGCAGGATCGTCGCGGAAAAAGACGGATATGCTGGTTGGCTGGAAACAGACCACCTGTCCGAGGATATGCCTGCAACGCATTGGATCAATGCGCCCGCAACACATGCCTACGTGGCCCCTGAAATCAAAAGCCGCGATCTCGTTTCTCTGAGTTTCGGAAGTAAAATCCATGCAACTGCCGAAACGGATCGGTTTGTGCAGACCGAATTGGGTTTTGTCCCAAAGGTTCACACGGCCGCAATTACAGAAAAACCGCACGATCCGGTTGCCGTGGCCGAGTTGTTTCTGGGTACGCCTTATCTGTGGGGCGGAAACAGCCGGTTCGGTATCGATTGCTCGGGGCTTGTTCAGGCCGCGTTGCTGGCCTGCGGTATTCCCTGCCCCGGCGATAGCGGCGATCAGGAACAAGCCTTGGGCGCTGTCCTGTCAGCTGAATCACCTGCGCAGCGTGGGGATTTGCTGTTCTGGAAAGGGCACGTGGCCTGGGTTTCGGGCGACAACATGATTTTACACGCTAACGCCAGCCATATGGCGGTTGTGTACGAACCGATGGACCGGGCGACTCAGCGCATTCAGGATCAGGGTGACGGGCCTGTTACAGCGCGAAAAAGGCTCTAATCCAGGTTTACGGCCCGGATGAGCTTGCGTTCCAGCACCCGCAGGACGGCTCGCAGATCATGGCCGCGTTTCAGGATACGGCCATCCATACCTATGACTGAGTACATACCCTGCCGGGACTTCAGGCGCGGGTGTTTTTCGACGCGGTAGATCGGGTGCTCTGCGGTGCGCCGGAAGATCGAGAACACCGCCATATCGCGCAGGTTTGAGATACCATAGTCTCGCCACTCTCCAGCGGCGACCATCCGTCCATAAACGGACAGGATTTGCGACATCTCATGCCGGTCAAAGGCCACGGGCATCTGCGCTGCGTTTGCCGAAAACCGGTTGGGAGGCTGCATATTCATACCTCCAGCCTTGCCGGAAATCGTGTTTGAATCAAGCCTGATGCGCTGTTGCCCGGCATTTACAACACAAGTGTTACCGCCGACCAACCTGACGGCAAATCAGTATTACCGGCAGCAGGCCGACCGCCAGAATGACCAGCGACGGCACAGCGGCGCCCTCAAGCCTCTCATCCGAGGCAAGCCTGTACGCCTGTACGGCTAGTGTGTCGAAGTTGAACGGGCGCATGATCAAGGTGGCAGGCAATTCCTTCATCACATCAACAAAGACGATCAACAGCGCGGTCAGCAGCGACGGTGTCAGAATGGGCAGGTGAACGCGCCGCAATGTTCCCAGCGGTGTTTGCCCCAGCGAGCGGGCCGCGGCATCCATATTGGCATGAACCGTGCTTTGCCCCCCCTCATAGGCGCTGAGCGCGGCGGCAAGGAATCGCACCATGTAAGCGGCGACCAGCAACCAGATCGAACCTGTCACCAACAACCCAGTCGATACATCGAAGGTCTGCCGCATCCAGGCATCCAACGCGTTGTCAAAGCTGGCGAAAGGTACAATCAAGCCGACTGCAATGACGCCACCGGGCACGGCATATCCCAGCCGCGCCATATAGGCCGTCGCAGACGACGCGCGCCCGGGTCTCAGGCGTTGAAAGAACCCGACACAGATCGCCGCAAAGACAGTGACAACTGCAGCCGTTCCGGCGAGGATCAGCGAGTTCTGGATGAAACCGATATAGCGCCGCGACAGCAAGTTCTGTTCCGATTCCAAACCCATCTCGACCAGTATGATAACGGGCAGCAGAAACCCGAAGATAACGGGTATCGTACATAACAAGAATGCTGCGGCGGCGCGAAGACCGGTCAGTTGTTCCGCCGGTTGGGCAGCATGTTTCTTTCCGGCCTGATAGTATTTTGCCTTACCGCGCTGGGTGCGCTCGGCCACAGCCATGATCAGCGCAAAGACAAGCAGGCACCAGGCCAGCTGCGCCGCCGCCGCTCGGTCGGCCATGGAGAACCAGCTGGTGTAAATCCCGGTCGCAAAGGTCTGCACACCGAAATAAGACACGGTTCCGAAATCGGCGATGGTTTCCATGATGGCCAGTAGCACACCACCGGCGATTGCCGGGCGCGCCATCGGCAGCGAGACGCGCCGAAACGCCAGCCATGGATTGTTGCCCAGCGCCCGAGCAGCCAGAAACGCCGAAGCACTTTGTTGCAGGAACGCAGCCCGCGCCAGCAGGTAGACATAGGGGTACAGCACCAGAATCAGCATCACCGCAGCGCCCCCGGTCGAGCGGATTTCAGGGAACCAGTAGTCGCGCGGCCCCCAGCCTGTTACATCCCGCAAAGTGCTTTGAACGATACCCGGATGATCCAGAATAAAGGTGTATGCATAGGCAAGCACGTATGCCGGAAAGGCCAAGGGCAAGACCAGCGCGATCTCAAGGATCCTGACGCCCGGAAAGCGGGTCATCGTCACCAACCAGGCAGCGCCCGTGCCGATACTGAACGTACCCACCGCGACCAGCACCACAAGGATCAGGGTCGTCACGGTATAGCTGGGCAGCACCGTCCCCATCAGGTGCGAGATCGTATCTGTCCCCCCAGTCACCGCTGCCAGAACCACGGCCACCATGGGCAACAGGCACGCGGCAGCCACAAGATAGGCGACAGCGGCCAACAGCCGTGTGCCGCGTACACCGCGATTGCGTGATCCGTTTTCTGAATAGTCGATCTGGGTCATCATCCCGGCTTTTGATTGGCAAAGGCTTAGGGTCTGCCTTTAATCGACCAAAATGCTCGGAAACACCAGTGCGTCGGTCAACAAATCTGCGGCACAAACTGCCGCAGACCTGTTTTTCACTGCTATTCGTAGACGCGCTGATCCTCGATCACCAACCCGTCTTTGGGCAGCGAGCCGGGGGCCACGACTTCGATTGCGCCTTTCAGTTTCAGCACTTCGGCCACCGATCTGGCATATGCCGTATCATCCCCGCCTGTGCTTTCGATCTGGACAGTCATCGAATCCATCTCGCCCTGACGGGTGGCGATGACTCGAGCCTTGACGATCTCTTCATGCTTGTCGACCAAAGCGGCAACCTGTTCCGGACGCACGAACATACCTTTGATCTTGGTCGTCTGATCTGCACGCCCCATCCAACCTTTGATCCGGGTGTTCGTGCGACCGCAGGGGGAAATCCCCGGCATTACGGCGGACAGGTCGCCCGTCGCAAAGCGGATCAGCGGGTAATCTGGGTTGAGAGAGGTCACCACAACCTCGCCCACCTCACCCGGTGCCACCGGAGTTCCGGTTCCAGGTGTCACAATCTCGACAATCACGTGCTCGTCGATGATCATCCCGTCGATCGCGGCGCTTTCATAAGCAATATTGCCCAGATCCGCTGTCGCGTAACATTGCAGGCACGAGATACCCCGGTCGGCATATTCCTGTCGCAAAGACGGGAACAAAGCGCCTCCGCCAACGGCGGCTTTCGAGAAATGTAGTGAAACGCCCATCTCGTCGGCTTTGTCCAGAATGACCTTCAGGTAATCCGGCGTACCTGCATAGGCCGTACAGCCAACATCGCGGGCGGCAGTCACCTGCAACTCGGTTTGTCCGGTCCCTGCGGGCAGAACAGCCGCGCCAACAGCCCGTGCGCCATTTTCAAAGATCATACCGGCCGGCGTCAGATGATACCCAAAACAGTTCTGGACGATGTCCCCTGCGCCAACACCCGCGGCATTCAGGAAACGGCCCATGCGCCACCAGTCGTGATCAGTGCTGCCCGGCTCATAGATCGGCCCGGGCGACTGGAACACATGATGGAAATGCCGCGCGGGTTTTACCGTAAATCCGCCAAACGGGGGGCGTTTGGCCTGTGCCCGGGTCAAATCCGATTTCCGCAGAACGGGCAATGTCGGCAAATCTTCTGCTGACTTTACCTTATTAGTGTCTGATTCTGACAAATGCGACGCAAATCCAGGGGCCGACATCGCGCGTTTGATCTGCTCCACAAGTGCCCCGGCCTGATCTGAGGCGCGTTCGTCTGCCGAGCGTGTTTCGAGTGCGTCGAAATAGGTCATCGCCATATCCTCCATCCGCTCACAGCCACCTTTTGCGACGACGATAGGACCGCACATCACGAAAGCTTTTGCGGCCCTCGTCGGACATACCCAGATAAAACTCTTTCACATCCGGGTTTTCGCGCAGGTCAGCGGCCGGGCCATCCATCACGACACGCCCGGATTCAAGAATATAGCCGTAATGCGCAAAGCGCAGGGCGACGTTGGTGTTCTGCTCTGCCAGCAGAAAGGACACGCCCTCTTTTTCGTTGAGGTCCTTCACGATACTGAAAATCTCTTCGACCAACTGCGGAGCAAGACCCATTGAGGGTTCGTCCAGCAAAATCGTCTCGGGCCGCGACATCAACGCCCGCCCCATGGCAACCATCTGCTGTTCACCACCCGAAGTATAGCCTGCCTGCGACCGGCGGCGTTCCTTGAGCCGGGGGAAATATGCGTAAACCATCTCAAGATCCTGCTGGACCGCAGCCGCCCCGTCTCTTCGGGTATAAGCACCGGTCAGCAAGTTTTCTTCGACGGTCAGGTGCTCGAAACAATGGCGACCTTCCATCACCTGAATGACACCCTTTTCAACCAGATCGGCCGGATCGCTTTCATGCACGTTCTGGCCGCGATACTTGATCGAACCTTTGGTGACTTCTCCGCGTTCGGAATGCAGCAGGTTCGAAACGGCCTTGAGCGTGGTTGTCTTGCCCGCACCATTGCCGCCCAACAACGCTGTGATGCCGCCCTTTGGAACGCTCAGGCTGACGCCTTTCAACACGAGGATCACGTGGTTGTAGATCACCTCGATATTATTGACCTCAAGCAGGGTTTCCGCCTGCACGTCAGTGGTTTGTGCCGCATCCAGCATCAGCGCGTTTCCTCATGCCTGCCCGTTCCGGGGCTGTTCGTGAGGAGCGGCAGGTAACCCGCCGCTCCGGTTGTCTGAACGCCCCGGATCACATCCGTGGCGTACCATGCCTTACTCGCAACGTGGCGAGATGCTGTTTTCGGTTGCGTAGGCACCGGAATCTTCTTCGATCAACGCGCCGATAACTTCGGCATCTGTCGGTTTGAAGTCCTGTACGGGGTTCCAGGCGCCAGTCGCCGCATCCCACTGAACAACACCGACAAGACCGGGGCCGCCGTGGTTTTCGCAAGAGACCGAGAATTCAGGGCCGAACCCGGACATACCAAGCGCTTCCATCTTGGCGTTGGTCATTTCCAGTGCTTCCATGCCATCGCGCATCATCGACGCGTCGATATCAGCGGTTCCGTGCATCGCCTGCGCCGTTTTCACAGCCTCGGCTGCCAGCATGGCGGCATAAAGCCCACGGTTGTACTGAACTGTACCCAGCTGATCGCCGGCACCCGCAGCCTTGCCCGAGTCAACGACGTACTTTTTCAGGTCGTCATAGACAGGATAGTCCATACCAAGGCCGGTAAAGGTCAGCGCCTTGTAACCGGTCGCTTTTTCGCCAGCAGGCTCAACGTCGAATTCCGCGCCCGACCACCAGACACCGATGAAGTTTTCCATCGGGAAACGGATGTTGGCCGCTTCCTGAACCGCAACCTGGTTCATGACGCCCCAGCCCCACATGATGACATAGTCAGGCTTTTCGCGGCGAATTTGCAGCCATTGCGACTTCTGCTCCTGGCCCGGGTGATCAACCGGCAGCAGGGACAGCTCATACCCATGCTTTTCGGCCAGAGTTTCCAATGTCCGGATCGGTTCCTTGCCATAGGCCGAGTTGTGATAGACCAGCGCAATCTTCTTGCCGCTCAGGTCACCGCTATTTTCCTCCAACAGATAGTTGATCGCACCGGACGCACCATTCCAGTAGTTGGCCGGATAGTTGAACACGTGGCTGAACACTTTGCCGTTCGCAGCCGAGGTCCGGCCATACCCCATCGTGTGCAGTGGAATGCCGTCGGCGGTCACTTTGGGGATCAGCTGATAGGTAATACCGGTCGACAGCGGCTGATACACCAGCGCGCCTTCACCTTTGGTGGATTCGTAGCATTCCACGCCTTTTTCGGTGTTATACCCGGTTTCGCATTCGATCACGTTTGCGGGTACACCGCCAATACCACCGTCCCGCTCGTTCAGAAGCGTGAAATAGTCGGCGTAACCATCCGCGAATGGAATACCACCGGCCGCATAGGGCCCGGTTCGATAACTGAGCGACGGGAACACAAGATCCGCCATCGCAGGTCCTGCCGCCATCAGGGCGCTCAGCGCCACAGTTGCCAGTTTCTTGTTCATCGGGTGTCTCCTCCCTTGATTGATCCGATATTGAGTTCGGGCTTGATCACCCGTCTTTATGATTGGGCCAGCCCTCAGTGCGGGAACGGCCAGAGTCTGAGTTTCTCTTTCGCCACGCGCCACAACTGGGCCAGACCGTGGGGCTCGAGGATCAGGAACATGATGATCAGCGCGCCTACAATCACGAGCTGAAGATGGGCAACGATATCGGTCGGCCAACCCAGAAGATCGACGCCAACCAGTTTGAGCAGAACCGGCAGCAGCACCAGGAACGCCGCCCCGGCAAAAGACCCGAAAATCGAGCCTAACCCGCCGATAATCACCATGAACAGCACCAGAAACGACTTCTGAATGCCGAATGCTTCGCCCACCTCGACCGCGCCAAGATAGACGGCAAAGAACAAGGCCCCTGCGATGCCCACAAAGAACGAGCTGACAGCGAAAGCGCTGATCTTGGCCTTCAACGGGTTCACCCCGATGATTTCCGCGGCGATATCCATGTCGCGGATCGCCATCCATGTCCGCCCGGTCGTGCCGCGGGTCAGGTTGCGCGCAATAATCGCGCTGGCGGTCAGGAAGATCAGACAGAACAGGTAGGTCGCCCAAGCCGGGGCGTTCGGGCCCGAGATGATAATGCCGAACACGTCACGTTCTGGCGCGTTGATCTGACCCGAGGCCGAGTAGTTGTAGAACCACGGCACCCGGTTGAAGAGCCACACCAGAAAGAACTGTGCCGCAAGCGTCGCCACCGCCAGATAGAACCCTTTGATCCGCAGGGAAGGCAGGCCAAACAAAACGCCTACAATCGCGGTGATACCTCCAGCCAGCAGGACATGAATGAACATGCTGACGTCTGGAAATGCGGTCATCAACTTGTAGCAGGCATAAGCGCCGACAGCCATGAAACCGCCTGTACCAAGGCTGACCTGCCCGCAATAGCCCACAAGTATGTTCAGTCCGATCGCCGCGATGGCATAGATCAGAAAGGGCAGCAGCAGGGCGTTTGCCCAATAGTCGTTGATGATGAACGGAATGATCCCGAACGCCACCGCCAAAACGACATAGTACCGGTACCGGTCGAACTTGATCGGGAAAGTCTGGCTGTCATCCACGTAGGAGGTTTTGAAATCTCCGGCCTCACGATAGAACATCTGTTACTTTCCCCATTCTTCCTGCGCCCGGTTCCGGGTCGCGGCGTCCAGCTGGCTGGACCCTTTGGCATATCCGCTCGCCTCAGAGGCGCGCACCAGTTTCAGGTAGGCCAGAACACCCATGATCAGCCCGGCAAAGGCCAGGATTGCGGCAATCGTCAGCTGGCTGTCGGTCAGGTCATTCGAGGTCAGCGCGATATATCCAAAGGCCCAGAACCCCGCCCATGCGATCACGTTGATGATGGCGATGAGTTTGGTCATGCGTTACACCCTCTCGATGATCTTCTCGCCGAACAGACCCTGCGGTCTAAACACCAGAAAGATCAGCGCCAGCACATAGGCGAACCAGTTCTCGGTCGCGCCGCCGACCAGCGGGCCAATCGAGAATTCGAACAGTTTCTCGCCCACTCCGATGATCAGACCGCCGACGATGGCACCGGGGATCGAGGTGAACCCGCCCAGCATCAGCACCGGCAGCGCCTTGAGCGCGATCAGCGACAGCGAGAACTGCACGCCCGATTTGGTGCCCCACATGATCCCCGCGACCAGCGCCACGAACCCGGCCACCGACCAGACCATGACCCAGATGAAGTTGAGCGAGATCC
The DNA here is from genome assembly GCF_017872555.1 of Ruegeria sp. HKCCSA071. GTDB lineage: Bacteria > Pseudomonadota > Alphaproteobacteria > Rhodobacterales > Rhodobacteraceae > Ruegeria. The sequence goes on along the minus strand of NZ_JAEDOX010000005.1, from coordinate 99,524 downwards.
CGACCGAAAGCGCTGCCTGATGGTCATCCGCCACCGCGCGCATGGCCCGGCCCTGCTTTGTGTACTGGCTGAAGGCCACCAGTGCCGCCACCAGAAGCGCCGCAATCACGGTTGCCACGATGTCGAGGTTGTCGATGAAGAAGCCATAGCCGAAGATGTTAAAGGTGACCTCGTCGATCCACAGGTTGATGCCCTGCGGCAGACCCACATCCAGCGTCTTGATCTCGGATCCCCACATCAGGTCGGCCACGCCTTCAAGGAAATAGGCCAGACCGATCGTGGCCATGAACAGGATGATCGGCTCCTGCCCAACCAGATGCCGCATGACAAAGCGCTGCACACACCAGGCCAGCAGAACCATCACGCCCATTGTCAGGATGATCGCCAGCAGGGCGGGGATGTTCCAGCCGAAGTTATAGACATGAGTGCCGAAGGTCGCGTTGATCAAATGCGCGAAAGGCACCTGCCCGTTCATGATCCCGACCAGCGTCATCGCCGCAAACAGGGCCATAACCCCTTGCGCATAATTGAAAATCCCGGATGCCTTGTAGATAAGCACAAAGCCCAGCGCGACCAGCGCATAAAGCACCCCGGCCATCAGACCGTTAAGGATGACCTCCGTGGCAAAGATTAACTGCTCAGGCATATGTGCCTCCCCGGATATCTGCTTTGGTCTCAGTCATGGCTGACCCCCAGATAGGCGTCGATGACTTCCTGATTGTTGCGCACCTCGTCGGGTGTACCGTCACCAATCTTTTTGCCGTAATCCATCACGACCACGCGGTCGCTCAGGTCCATCACCACGCCCATATCGTGTTCGATCAGGGCGATGGTGGTGCCGAATTCGTCATTCACGTCGAGGATAAAGCGGCTCATGTCCTCTTTCTCTTCGACGTTCATGCCCGCCATCGGTTCATCCAGCAGCAAGAGCTTTGGTTCTGCCGCCAGTGCGCGGGCCAGTTCGACGCGTTTTTTCAGGCCATAAGGCAGGCGCGCAACGGGTGTCTTGCGGATGTGTTGGATTTCAAGGAAATCGATGATCTTCTCGACCGCCTCACGGTTTTCAACCTCTTCCGCCTCGGCCTTTCCCTTCCACCACGCCTGCTGGAGGATGTTGGTCTGCATGAAGTTCAAGCGCCCGGTCATGACGTTGTCCAAAACACTCATCCCCTCGAACAGGGCGATGTTCTGGAACGTCCGCGCGATTCCCTGCTGCGCCACCTCAAAGGGGCGCATGGGCGGGCGTTTTGATCCGTGGAACCAGACCTCGCCCTCCTGCGGGACATAGAACCCCGAGATAACGTTCAGCATCGACGATTTCCCGGCCCCGTTCGGCCCGATGATGGCGCGAATCTCACCCTCGCGAATATCGAACGAGATATCCTTGATCGCCACGACGCCGCCAAAGCGCAGGGTGATGTTCTTCATTTCCATCACCACGCCGCCGATCTTGCGACCGTCTTCGGTGACATATCCTTCGGCGTTATCCAGCATCAGTCACTCCCTGACTTGCGCATAAACGGGATGGCGGGCGGGGTGATGGCCGCAGGTCGCGCGGTGCTATGGCGGCCCTCATTCCGCTGCCACCTTATGTTGCGCAACCGGTACAACCGGCGCATCCACGATTTTCAGCGTCGCGCTGATCGCTCCCTTGCGCCCATCTTCATAGGTCACTTCGGTCTTGGTTGACACGCTTTCGGACCCGTCATAAAGCGCCGCAATGATGTCGTGGAACTTCTCTTCGACAAACCCGCGCCGCACTTTCCGGGTGCGCGTCATCTCACCATCATCAGCGTCCAGTTCCTTGTGCAGAACGACAAAGCGATGCACCTGGCAACCGGACAGCATTTCATCAGCTGCTACCGATTTGTTGACCTCTTCCACATGCGCCTTGATCGTCTCTAACACACGCGGATGCCCCGCCAGTTCCTGATAGGACGCATAGGCCACGTTGTTACGTTCCGCCCAGTTGCCGACCGCTGTCAGGTCGATATTGATGAACGCCACGCAGCGGTCCTTGCCGTTTCCGAACAGAACGACCTCGAGAATATCGGGGTAGAATTTCAGCTTGTTCTCGACATATTTCGGCGCGAACATGGACCCGTCGGCCATTTTGCCCACGTCCTTGGCGCGGTCGATGATCCGCAGGTGGCCGCTGCTTTCCTCGATAAATCCGGCATCACCCGTTGCCACCCAGCCTTCGGCATCTTTGGTCGATGCCGTGGAATCCGGGTTGTTGTAATATTCGACAAACACGCCGGGCGAGCGGTAGTGGATCTCGCCCTTGTCGTCGATCTTGATCTCAACATCCGGCGCGGGAACACCAACCGTATCGGCCCGAACCTCGCCATCCGGCTGTACGGTGATGAAAACGGTTGCTTCGGTCTGGCCATAAAGCTGTTTCAGGTTGATGCCCAAAGACCTATAGAAATCAAAGATTTCCGGTCCGATCGCTTCACCCGCTGTATAGCCAACCCGAAACCGGCCATAACCCAGCGTATCCTTGAGCGGCCCGTAGACCAGCAGGTTACCCAGCGCGTATTTCATCCGGTCGCCAAAGCCGACGGGTTTGCCATCCAGCAACTTGCCACCCACTTTTTTGGCATGCGCCATGAAGTGATGGAACATGCGTTGCTTCAGCTTGCTCGCATCCTCCATCCGGATCATTACATTGGTCAGCTGGCTTTCAAACACGCGCGGTGGGGCGAAGAAATAGGTCGGCCCGATTTCGCGCAGATCGGTCATCATCGTGTCGGCGCTTTCCGGGCAGTTTACGCAGAACCCGCACCAATAGGCCTGACCGATGGAAAAGATGAAATCCCCGACCCATGCCATTGGAAGGTAGGAAAGGATATCTTCATCGCGGGTCAAATGGTCGAAGATCGCCGAGTTCTTGGCGCTTTCGATCACGTTGCGGTTCGACAGAACCACCCCCTTGGGCTTGCCCGTTGTGCCCGAGGTATAAAGCATGACGCAAGTGTCGTTATAGGTGATCTCAGAGATGCGCTTGTCCAGCTCTGCATCAAACCGCTGATGTCCTGCCTGACCTTCGGCCATGAGGTCTTCCAGCGCGTTCATCTGGCTGTGGTCGTATTTCCGCATCCCCCGCTTGTCGGTGTAGAGTATGTGCTTGATCTGGTGCACTTTTTCCTGAATTTCGATGACCTTGTCGACCTGTTCCTGATCACCGCAGACGACATATTTCGCGCCGCAATGTTCCATCACATAGGTCATCTCTTCGGCGACTGCGTCCTGATACAGAGGCACCGGAATTGCACCGACCATCTGTGCCGCGACCATGGTCCAGTAATGTGCTGGCCGGTTGCGTCCGATCACGGCAATGTGGTCACCGCGCTCGACACCAATTTCAAGAAATCCAAGGGCGAGCGCGCGAATTTCTTTGGCCGCTTCAGCCCAGGTCCAGCATTGCCAGATCCCAAATTCTTTTTCCCGATAGGCCGGGGCATCCCCGAACTGGGTCGCGTTGCGGTGTAGAAGCGCCGGAAGGGAATGCAACCCTTCGGCGCCCGACTGCGTCTGAGCCAATCTTTTTCTCCTCCCCATCCGGCCTCCTCAAAGCCGGAAATGGCGGATCCGGGAAAGCCCCCGGATGCCAGTGCCCCGATTTGGGACACCCGCACGATCAGCGTCAACTTTTTCCTGATGTTTTCTCAATTCTTACAAATTGTAACAGGTGCAGAGGGGTGATGTTACGTTTTGTACACTATGTACAAATGCAGACTTTCATGAGGAACCCGATCGTCCCAAGCTATTGCCATACCAAACAGGTCCCGTGTTCAACAGGGATGGCGTACTGGCAAACAGAATTCGACTTTCGGCAGGTTGGCGCGGTTACTGATACTTAGCTTTTAATGCTGCTTTTTTAAAACGACCAACAGATGTTGAGCGCAACGTGTACAGCAACCCTAAAAGTTTCGTGTTCAAGGGCATTGTCTTATCGCGGTAAACGAGACTTGCCTCATAGGGCTTGTTGGCGTCGCAAAGTTCAATGATTTCGCCTGCGGCCAAAAGCATCTCTTCCATCAGGGCTTCGGCGGCTTCCACCTTGCTTGCCTCATCCTCTGAAATTGATTTGTCTCTTTGGGACTTTCGGCGGAAATCCACAATGGCAGCGGGCACGTATTCAGTGACCCGATTTCTGAAGCGCGTCATGTCAGAGCCATTGGCCTGAGTGCCGTCAGATTTGGTGTAGGAGTTGTAATCACCGTATAGGGCCAGGATCGTGCTCGTCTGGTGAAACAAAAGATCCTGCCGCGCAAAATCGAGTTCGACGTAGCGGTCAATTCGGGCCTGTTCTTCGATCATGACCGTTATCGCAGTCTTCGCATCATCTGCTTTGGCACCATGAACCACCAAAACAAAAAAGGCCAAAATCAAAACAATCCTGGACCCCCAAAGCTTTCCAACTCGACTTGCAATCATAACGAGGTACTTCTTCACTATTGAGAAAGCACTCGAACACTACCACAAATCGGCAAACAAGTCCGCCAAGCTGAAATCCGGGCCGTTTGCGCCTGACGCCCCTTGAGCCCTTACAACCAATCCCGCAGGATCGGGATCAGGGGCACATCCGCGGCCGGCATGGGGTAATTGCGCAGGTCATTTGCGCGGACCCATTTCAGCGCCTGCCCCTCTTTCGACTGCGGGATACCCTGCCATTTGCGGCAGGCGAACAGCGGCATGAGCAGGTGGAAATCGTCATAGCTGTGGCTGGCAAAGGTCAGGGGGGCGAGGCACGAGGCCCAGGTATCGATGCCCAGCTCCTCGTGCAATTCGCGGATCAAGGCGGCCTCGGGGGTTTCGCCGGGTTCGATCTTGCCGCCGGGAAACTCCCAAAGACCGGCCATGGATTTACCCTCGGGGCGTTGGGCCACCAGCACCCGGCCCTCGATGTCGATCAGGGCGACAGCTGAAACCAACACGGTTTTCACGAGCGGTAATCCGCGTTGATCTCGATATATCCGTGCGTCAGATCGCAGGTCCAGACGGTGGATTTGCCCGCGCCCAGACCCAGACCTACGGCGATGACCAGATCCTGACCTTTCATATAGGCGGCGGCGGCGTCTTCGCTGTAATCGGGGCTGACCCAGCCCTTTTCGGCCACAAGTATGTCGCCGAAGGAAATGCTCAGCAGGTCGCGATCCGCCGCGGCACCGGATTTGCCGATGGCCATGACGATACGACCCCAGTTCGGGTCTTCGCCCGCGATGGCGGTTTTGACCAGCGGAGAGTTGGCGATGGCAAGGCCATGGGTCTTGGCGTCAGCGTCTGTTGCGGCCCCTGTCACGCGGATTTCGACGAATTTCGTGGCACCTTCGCCATCGCGCACGACTTGCTGGGCCAGATCCAGCATCACAGCCTCCAGCGCCTCGGCGAAGGCCGCATTGCCGGTGGCGTCCACACCCGAAGCGCCGGTGGCGCACAGCAGCAGGCTGTCCGAGGTGGATGTATCGCTGTCCACGGTGATGCAGTTGAACGTCCGGTCTGTCTGCGCCCCCAGCATCGCCTGCAACGCCGATTGTTCGACCTGCGCGTCGGTGAAGATATAGACCAGCATGGTCGCCATATCTGGCGCAATCATGCCGGATCCCTTGGCAATCCCCGCAATAGAGACTGTTTTGCCATCAATTTCGACCTGCGCCACGGCCCCTTTCGGGAAGGTGTCGGTGGTCATGATCGCGCGTGCGGCGTCTTCGATCGCGTGACGGCTGAGACCCGCCTTCAGCGTTTCAAGCTTGGCAATGATGCGGTCATGCGCCAGCGGCTCACCGATGACGCCGGTTGAGGAGGTAAAGACCCGCTCGACCGGAACACCTGTCGCCTTCGAGATGGCCTGCGTCACCTCGGCCACCGAGGTCTGACCATAATGCCCGGTAAAGGCATTGGCATTACCCGAATTCACCAGGATCGCCGCCGGGCCATCGCTGGGCCCGCCGATCTTGTCCTGACAATCCAGAACCGGGGCGGCTCGCGTGGCTGAACGGGTAAAGACCCCGGCCACAGATGTGCCCGGGTCCAGCACGGCCAGCATGACATCGGTGCGGCCCTGATAGCGCACACCCGCCGCGACGGTGGCGAACCGCACACCGTCAATTGCAGGCAAATCAGGGAAGGACGCTGGCGCCAGCGGCGAAACCTTGGTGATCTTGGCCACGGGGATTACTCCTGAATCAGGTCCAGCTGGCGCAGGACTTCGGGTCCGGCACCTTCCAGAGCGGGGCGGTCGATCTGCGCCTGCTGTGTCAGTTCATCGATGCGCGCCTGAATGGCGTTCTGCTGAACGGTCTGTGCAAGCTCTTCGCGCACGGCATCCAGCGCGGGCGCTTCGGTTTTGCGCTTGTCGTTCAGCTTGACCACATGCCAGCCAAACTGCGTCTGAACCGGATCAGACACCTGCCCTTTTTCAAGCGCGACCACGGCTGTTTCGAATTCCGGTACCATCTGGCCCTTGCCGAACCAGCCCAGCGCGCCGCCATTGGGGCCGGACGGACCGGTGGAGTGCGCGCGCGCGAGTTCGGCGAAATCGGCGCCGTCATCAAGCTGCGCCATGAGGTCGTTGGCCTGTTCTTCGGTCTCGACCAGAATGTGGCTGGCATCGAATTCGTCTTCACCCGCGAAATCGTTGTACTGCGCGTCGTAGGCCGCCTGAATGGCCTCGTCCGTGACAACGGTATCGGTCAGGGCTGTGACGGTCTGAACCGCCAGAAGGGAGCGTTCTTCATTTTTCAGCCGCAGCGTGTTCAGTTTGTTCAGCCCGTCCTGCTGTTGCCCCAGCAGTTGCTGCTGGATCAGCTGTTCCAGCACGAAGTCGAACAATACGTCATCTTCGGCCTGCTGGTATTGCGGCGGCAGGGCGGCAACGGTTGCGATCACGTGACCCAAAGTGATCTCATCCCCGTTCACACGCGCCACCACGGTGGATGCATCCGGCTGGGTTTCGGCGGCCAGCGGCAGGGCCATCATGGCGGTCAGAGCCAGCGATGGCAGAAAAGTGAGGCCTTTGGGCATTGAATCATCCTATTTCCTTGCCGCGGCAGGGCGCAGCGTTGACACTCTGGAACCTGCCGCTTACATCGCTTTGAAGCCTTGGACAGGGCCGCCTTTCACCCCCCGTATCTATGGGTTGCGCGCAAGGTGGGCAAGCCTGTCAAAAACCAAGACAAGAACAGATCCGCTGGAGTGAACATGCTGGGACTCGGAACGCTCGCCAAAAAGGTGTTCGGAACACCGAACGACCGCAAGATCAAGGCGACCCGCCCCCTGATCGAGAAGATCAACGCGCTGGAACCCGAGTTCGAGAAAATGTCCGATCAGGGCCTGATCGACAAGACAGAAGACCTGCGCAAACGCGCGCTGGATGGCGAAAGTCTTGACGATCTGCTGCCCGAAGCCTTTGCCAACGTGCGCGAAGGTGCCCGCCGCGCGCTGGGGCTGCGCGCCTTTGACGTGCAGCTGATGGGCGGTGTTTTCCTGCATCAGGGCAACATCTCGGAAATGAAGACGGGTGAGGGCAAGACACTGGTCGCGACCCTACCGGCGTATCTGAACGCGCTGACCGGCAAGGGCGTGCATGTGGTCACGGTGAACGAATACCTGGCCAAGCGCGACGCGGAATGGATGGGCAAGGTGTTTGCTGCCGTGGGCATGACCACCGGCGTGATCTGGTCGGGCCAGCCTGACGCGGAAAAACTGGCCGCCTATTCCTGCGACATCACCTATGCCACCAACAACGAGCTGGGTTTTGACTATCTGCGCGACAATATGAAGGCCGATCTGGAACAGGTTTACCAGAAGCACCACAATTTCGCGATTGTGGACGAGGTCGATTCGATCCTGATCGACGAGGCGCGGACGCCGCTGATCATCTCGGGCCCGGCGCAGGACCGCTCGGACCTGTATACCGCCATCGATGCGCTGATCCCGAGCCTGACCGACGAACACTACACGCTGGACGAAAAGGCCCGCAACGTGACCTTCACGGATGAGGGTAACGAGTTTCTGGAGCAGCAACTGTTGGCTGCCGGCCTGATTCCCGAAGGCCATTCGCTGTATGACCCGGAAAGCACGACCGTTGTGCATCACGTGAATCAGGGTCTGCGCGCGCACAAGCTGTTCCAGCGCGACAAGGATTACATCGTGCGCGACGGCAATGTCGTTCTGATCGACGAATTCACGGGCCGCATGATGCCGGGCCGCCGCCTGTCCGAGGGCCTGCATCAGGCCATCGAAGCCAAGGAAAACGTGCAGATTCAGCCTGAGAACGTGACGCTGGCCAGTGTGACCTTCCAGAACTATTTCCGCCTTTACGACAAGCTGGGCGGCATGACCGGGACCGCCCTGACCGAAGCCGAGGAATTTGCCGAGATTTACGGCCTGGGCGTCGTCGAGGTTCCGACCAACAAGCCGATTGCCCGTGTGGACGAGGATGATCAGGTCTATCGCACCGCCATGGAAAAATATGGCGCGATGATCGAAGAGACCAAGAAAGCCCAGGAAAAGGGCCAGCCGGTTCTGCTGGGGACCACGTCGATCGAGAAATCGGAACTGCTGAGCCAGATGCTGACCAAGGAAGGCATCGCCCATAACGTTCTGAACGCCCGCCAGCACGAGCAGGAGGCGCAGATCGTCGCCGATGCGGGCCGTCTGGGCGCGGTGACCATCGCCACCAACATGGCCGGTCGCGGCACCGACATTCAGCTGGGTGGCAATGTCGAGATGAAGGTGCTGCAAGCGATGGCGGACAAGCCCGAGGCCGATCCGTCGGAGCTGCGCGCAGCTGAAGAGGCGCGCCACGCGGAAGAAAAAGAAAAGGTTCTGGCCGCAGGTGGCCTTTACGTGATGGCGTCCGAACGCCACGAAAGCCGCCGCATCGACAACCAGCTGCGCGGCCGTTCGGGCCGTCAGGGCGATCCGGGTCGTACCGTGTTCTACCTGAGCCTTGAAGACGACCTGATGCGCATCTTTGGCTCGGAAAGGTTGGACAAGGTGCTGACCACGCTGGGCATGAAAGAAGGCGAGGCGATCATTCACCCCTGGGTGAACAAGTCGCTGGAACGCGCGCAGTCCAAGGTCGAGGGCCGCAACTTTGACATGCGCAAGAACGTTCTGAAATTCGACGATGTTATGAACGATCAGCGCAAGGTGATCTTTAGCCAGCGTCGCGAGATCATGTCGGCCAATGACCTGTCCGAGATCGTCTCGGATATGCGCGAGCAGGTGATTGACGATCTGATTGACGAATACATGCCACCGAAATCCTATGCGGAACAGTGGGATACCGACGGTCTGCATGCGGCGATCAAGGACAAGCTGACCATCGATGCCCCGGTTCAGGACTGGGCTGCCGAAGAAGGTGTGGATGACGAGCAGGTGCGCGAGCGCCTGATCAAGGCCGCTGATGAGATGATGGCCCAGAAGGCGGTTGCCTTTGGTCCCGAAAACATGCGCAACATCGAAAAGCAGGTGCTGTTGCAGACCATCGACAGCAAATGGCGCGAGCATCTGCTGACGCTGGAACATCTGCGCTCGGTCGTGGGTTTCCGCGGCTATGCCCAGCGCGATCCGCTGAACGAATACAAGAACGAAAGCTTCCAGCTGTTCGAATCCATGCTGGACGGTTTGCGGGAAACCGTGACACAGCAATTGTCGCGCGTGCGTCCACTGACCGAAGAAGAGCAAAAGGAAATGCTGGCGCAGATGGCGGCGCAACAAGCACAGGCACAGCAGGCCGTGGACAAGGCCGCAAGTCAGGCCGAGGCCAAGGCCGAAGCTGCGGCGTCAGGCGATGCGCTGCCGGGGTTTGACGAGAGTGATCCGTCGACTTGGGGTAACCCGTCGCGAAACGACCCGTGCCCCTGCGGATCCGGCAAGAAGTTCAAACACTGCCACGGCAGATTGACCTAACGTTAACACCCTCTGATCACAATGAGTCCGTCTCGCGGCCACAAATTGGCCGCGATTCGTGGCAAGAGTGCAAGCTGCTCCTTCAACTGGGGAGGGTGTCTTGTTTGTAGTTCGCAACTACGTAACCATGTGCGGAACGGTCGCTTGTGCCTTGGGCATAGGCTATCTGATGCAGAACGGACCAGCTGCGCAGCAGAACCGCGCGCAGGACGGTATTGATGTGGCCTCTGCTGCCGATCAGTCTTCGATTCTGTCGGGGCTAGACAGTATTGTGCTGACATCAGCCACCGCGTCAGATGCCGATCCGGTCAATGTGACACCGGCACCCCGCGCTGTACCCACTGCCCCCAAGACATCGAACTGCCGGATCAGCGCGCACGCAAAAGCAGCGCCCGGTGCCTTGGCGCACCTGTCGCTGAAAGCGCCGTGCCACAAGAATGAGCGGATTGAAATTCACCATAGCGGCCTGACTGTTAGCCAGATGACGGATGTCAGCGGCGCGCTGGACATGGCGATCCCGGCCCTTTCGGAATACGCGATCTTCCTGTTTTCTTTCGAAGATGAAACAGGCACCGTCGCCACCACTCACGTCCCTGAAATCGCCGGTTTCGATCGTGTTGTCCTGCAGTGGCAGGGGGAAACCGAGTTGCAGATTCACGCGCTGGAATTTGGTGCCAGCTATGGTGCGGATGGCCATGTCTGGGATGACGCATCTGCAGAAGGCGCCGGAGAGGTTGTGCGTCTGGGACAGTCCGGTTCCGGGATCACTCAGAATATCGAAGTGTATTCTTTCCCGGCCAGTACATCGGAACAGTCGGGCACGATTGACCTGACTGTCGAGGCCGAAGTGACCGATGCAAATTGCGGCCACACGCTGAACGTGCAGTCGCTGGAGTTGTTGTCGGACCGCCGCCTGCGGTCGCGCGACATGTCAGTGACCCTGCCGGATTGTTCGCGCGCGGGCGAGTTTCTGGTGTTGAATAATCTGCTCTCAGACCTGACAATCGCGGCAAAGTAATCCGCAGGCAGGCTTGAACCTCTTATGACATTTTTCCGTGTGGCGGTGGCTGCGCTGTTTTCCGTGACGGTGGCGACCGGTGCTTTTGGGCAGGACATCACATTGACCTCGCATGATGGCAAGGTCGAAGTGACCGGCAATCTGCTGAGCTTTGACGGTGAGTTCTATCGCGTCGATACGCAATTCGGGACGTTGACCGTGGATGGTTCGGGCGTCACGTGCGAGGGGCCCGCCTGCCCCAACCTGATCGATTTCGTCGCCGAAGTGCAGTTTTCCGGATCATCGGTGATGGCTGAAACGGTGCTGCCCGCCCTGATCATCGGATTTGCCCGTCAGGAAGACCTGACCGCGACCCCCGCCCGCGTGGATGAGGACACCTTTGTTTACGAGCTGCATCAGGCGGGCCGGTCGGCCCCGCTGGCACGGTTTTTCTTTGACGTGGGCACCACGGATCGCGGGTTCAGTGATCTGATCGCAGACCGGGCGGATATCGTGATGGCTCTGCGCGAGATGCGCGAGGCCGAGCGGGAGGCTGCCGAAGCTGCGGGGTTGGGCGATCTGAAACGCACGCGGCGATCACGGGTCATTGCACTGGATGCCATGGTCCCGGTCGTGGCCCCCGACAGCGTGATGCGGCAGGTTTCTCTGGCAGATATGGCTCGTATTCTGTCCGGAGAGATCAGCAACTGGGCGCAGCTGGGTGGGCCGGATGCCCCTATTGCACTGCATGTGCCAGAGGCCGGGTCGGGTCTGGCGCAGGCGGTCGAGGATCAGATTCTGAAAACCGCCGGTGTGGACCTGACCGATACGGCGATCCGCCACAATCGCATACATGACCTGACCGCGGCCGTGGCAAAGGATCCGTTTTCCATCGGGGTCGCCAGCAAGGCATCGGCCCATGGCACCCGCGCTTTGCCGTTGACCGGCGGGTGCGGGCATCCGCTGGCCGCGACCCGCCAGTCGATCAAGACCGAAGATTACCCGCTGAATATGCCTATGTTCCTGTATCTGCCGGAACGTCGCCTGCCCCGGATTGCGCGGCAGTTTCTGGCCTATAGCCAAAGCCCCGAGGCGCAGATGGCCATACGTGACGCAGGATATGTGGATCAATCGGCTGAAACCCTGCCGGTTGGCGTGCAGGGGGACCGGCTTGCCAATGCGGTCGTCACCGGCGGAGCTGAGGTCGGACTGGAGGAGTTGCAACGCATGATCGAGACCTTGCGCCCCCTGTCGCGTCTGTCCCTGTCGGTCCGGTTCGAGCCCGGATCGTCCCGTCCGGACGCGCAGTCACGCGCGAATATTCAGCAACTGGCGCAAATGCTGGACGCGGGTACGTTGCAGGCGCGCAAGGTGGTGTTTGCAGGCTTCAGCGATGGGGACGGGGGTGCCGTTTCAAATGCCCGAATCGCCCTGCGGCGCGCGCAAACCGTGCGGAACGCGGTTATCGCCGCGCTTGAAGCCCCGATCCCTGACAGTATCACGGTTACCGCCGAAGGATTTGGCGAAGCGATGCCCATGGCCTGCGATGACACCGAATGGGGCCGCAAGGTCAACCGGCGTGTCGAGATTTGGGTGCAGTAACCGCTAGAGATACCCTTCGGAGCGAAAGCTGAGCTCGGTCGATTTGCCGATGATCAGGTGGTCATGCAGGGTCAGCCCCAGGGCGGAACACGCATCCTGAATGCGGTTGGTCATATCAATATCCGACTGTGACGGGGTCGGATCACCGGATGGGTGATTATGCACCAGGATCAGGGCCGAGGCATTCAGTTCCAGCGCCCGTTTCGCCACTTCGCGCGGATAGACCGGCACGTGATCCACAGTGCCTTTGGCCTGTTCCTCATCCGCGATCAGGACGTTCTTGCGATCCAGATAGAAAACGCGAAATTGCTCGGTCTCGCGATGCGCCATTGTCGTGTGGCAATAATCCAGCAGCGCGTCCCAGCTGGATATCACGTGCCGCTGCATCACCCGCGCCCGTGCCATCCGATGCGCGCAGGCTTCGAGGATTTTCAGATCGGTGATGACCGTGTCACCAACGCCCTTGATCTGACGCAGCCGTTCTTCGGGCGCGGTCAACACGCGGTTGAAATCGCCAAAGGCATTCATCAATGCGCGCGCCAACGGTTTCACATCCTGCCGGGGGATGGACCGGAACAAAACCAGCTCCAGCAACTCATAATCCGGGATCGCTGCGGACCCGCCCGCCATGAACCGTTCGCGCAGCCGCTTGCGATGGTCTTTGATGTAGGAGGGTAACCGACCATTCGGCAGCGGCTGCGCTGGCGCTTCGTCCGTATCAAACAGCATGGGGGCTTCGGCAAAGGCGTCCTGTGTCATGCGTTTACCCTGTCGCAGAATCACTTTCCGAAAGGTTAACGCACCTCTCCTGCCATACGCGCGGTGGCGCGGCGGACAATCATGTGCAGAAGGATCGAAAACACGCCCAGCGTCAGCATCGCCGCAAACATCAGGTCCGTCTTGGCGCGGCCATTGGCCAGCAGCATCAGATACCCCAGACCTTGCGATGAACCGACCCATTCACCGATCACGGCACCGATCGGTGCATACACCGCCGCAAGCCGCATCCCCGAGGCCAAAGACGGCAACGCCGCAGGGATACGGATGTGCCACAACACAGCGCGCTTGCCCGCCTGCATCGTGCGCGCAAGGTCCAGATACCCCTGCGGTGTTCGCATCAAACCGTCAAAGAAGGACGACGTGATCGGGAAGTAGATGATCAGGACCGCCATCGCGACCTTTGACAACAGGCCATAGCCCAGCCACAGGGTCAGCAACGGGGCCAGTGCAAAGACCGGCAAGGCCTGCGTGAACACCAGCATTGGCTGCACCAGAACCCGTGCGACACGGGAATTGGCCAGCTGCAATGCGGTGACAACGCCCAGCAACGTGCCGCAGGCAAGACCGATAATGACCTCAATGGCTGTGATCCAGGCATGTTCTGCAATCAGCCAGCGGTTCTGCCACCAGGTTTCAGCAACCACCGCAGGGCCGGGCAGGATGAACTTTGGCAATCCGGTCAGGGTCACGATCCCCTGCCAGATGGCAAGGGCAAACAGGGTTGCTGCCAGAACAGAGAGGGACTTCATACCCCGCCCTCCCGCAGCAGCCGTAAAAGCGCGCCTTGTGTTTCCAGCGTCTGCAGATCATCCACGCTGCGCGGGGCTGGAGCAACCGGCGGGTCGCACGGTGTCAGCCCGTGCTGTGTCATGACGACGATGGATTGCCCCAGACGCGCGGCCTCGCCCGGATCGTGGGTTACCAGAAGGACAGTGCGGCCTTTCAGCGCCTCGGCGGCCAGATCCTGCATATCGGCACGGGTTCGGGCATCAAGGGCGGAAAAGGGTTCATCTAGCAACACAATCGGCCGGTCTTCCATCAGGGTGCGGGCCAGTGCCACGCGCTGGCGCTGCCCACCCGAAAGCTCGGGCGGTTTCTTGGTCATATGGTCCTGCAACCGCATCCGCTCGATCAGGCGGTCGCGCCGGTCAAGGTCAACTTTCTCGCCCCGCAGCCGCGCGCCCAACGAGACGTTCTGCGCAACACTCGCCCAAGGCAGCAACAGGTCGTCCTGCGCCATATAAGCGACCCGGTCTGAAACCGGCTGGCCATCGCTGGCGGTGATCCGGCCCGAGAATTCAGCCCCGGTTTCCAGCCCGGCAATCAGCCGCAAGACCGTAGTTTTGCCAACACCCGATCCGCCCAGCAGACAGGTCCACGCCCCGGCGTCAAGCGTCAGGGTCAGCGGTGCGAACAGAATCGCGCCGTCGATCGTGGCAGTGCCGCTGATGGTCAGATCGGGCGCCGGGGTCATGGGGTCAGACCCATCTGCCAGAAATTGACCTCCAATTCCGTGGCCGTGCGGAACGTCCGGCACAGACGATCCCAACGGGGTGAAGATTGGAAATCCGCCCCGATCCGCCTTGTTAGAGCCGAATCCAGCAACTCGCCCACGGCGGCGCAGGCGTTCTGATAGCCCTCGTCCGCGTAGGTATCGATCCAGCCGCGATAGGATGTTGATGTTGCCTCCGCAGACAGGCGGGTGCCAATCTCACCATATCCCATGACGCAGGGTACAAGTGCTGCCAGAAGATCCAGCAGATCGCCGCTATAGCCCGCCTCGAGGACAAAGCGGGTATAGGCCAGATTTTCGGGCCGTTCCAGCGTCGCAAACAGCTCTGCCTGCGAGATGCCTTCTGCTTCGCAAATGCCGATATGCAGCTTCATCTCTTCGCTGATCAGGCCGTTCACGGTACGCGACGCCGCCAGCATTTCAGCATGTGTTTCCGATTTCACCACGGCCAGCGCCCAGGCGCGCGAGAAGTGGATCAGGAACACATAATCCTGACGCAGATAGTGCAGGAACACCGGGCGTGGCAGGGTGCCGTCTTTCAGTGCTTCGACAAAAGCGTGGCGGGTGTAATCCCGCCACGGCCCCTGCGCCGCATCGCGCATCAGCGCAAAGGCTTTGCCATAATCGCTCATTGCGCGGTGACGTCGATGGCAATGTCGCTGACGGGCAGGACAGTGTCGATCATGCCGCTGTCGTTCAGGAATGCTTCGAACCGGGCATAACGGCCAGCGTCAAACCCGGCGGGACGCAGGGCAAAGCGAGGCAGCGTGTCGACCCATGCGCGCGCGTTCAACTCGTCCTGCAGCTCGGGCGAGGTGGCCGAGAAGACCTCCCAGCTTTTTTCCGGGTTGTTGACGATGTACTGAGTCGCTTTTTCGGTCGCGGCCAGGAAACGGGCGATCTTGTCTTTGTCCATCGTATCGGGGTTGGCGACATAGATCAGTTCGTCATAAGACGGCACGCCCTCTTCCTCGATATAGAAACAGGTGCCGGGGCGGCCTTCGATATCCATCTGGTTCAGTTCGAAGTTGCGATAGGCGCCAATCACCGCGTCCACCTGACCGGTCATCAGCGAGGGCGAGAGTGAGAAATTCACGTTGATCATCTCAACATCATCCAGCGCGACGTCGTATTTGCCAAGCACGGTGCTGAGGATGGCTTCTTCCACACCGGCGACGGAAAAACCGATTTTCTTTCCCTTGAGGTCAGCGGGCGATTTGATCGGGCCGTCCTTCAGAACCAGCAGGCAGTTCAGGGGCGTTGCGACCAGCGTGCCGACCCGTTTCAGCGGCAGCCCTTCGTGAATCTGCAAATGCAGTTGCGGCTGATAGGATACTGCCAAATCCGCCTGACCGGCTGCCACCAGACGCGGTGGTGCGGATGGGTCAGCGGGGGCAACGACTTCGACCTGCAATCCCTGCTCGGTGAAATAGCCGTTTTCCTGTGCCACGATGATGGGCCCGTGGTCGGGGTTGATAAACCAGTCCAGCAGGACGGTCATCTTGTCTTCGGCCCAGGCTGGCGCGGCGGCCAGAAGGGCAAAGGCTGTCATCAGCTTTTTCATATCTCACGTTTCCTTTTCTCAGGAGGTTGAAGCCGCGACGAGGACAATCTCGCCCGGCCAAATCGGTTGGATTTTCTCGGCAGCGCGCCATGCGCGCAGCCCGGTGGCACAGCAAAGGGCGAGGCGTTTCCCCTTGTTTGGGTCTATATCTTGTACTTCTTCGGGTGAAATGCGCGTCGCATCCGGGTGGGCCGGAACCGGAGCTTCGTTCGGGTCACGCAGTTCGACAATCTGGTCCGTGTCTCGCAACTGGCTGGCAGAGAGAAAGCGGAAACAGCTGTTCGGTTCCGGCGCTTCATCAAAACGAAACCCGGTGCTGCGCAGGGTTCGCGCATCATATTGCACCATCTGCCCCAGGGGTGATGGGTCAAGCCGCAAGATCAGGTTCAGCGCCATCTGCGCCTGCATGGACCCGATCACACCGACAACGGGACCCAGAACACCCGCCGTGGCGCAGCTTGCGCCGCTATCCGGCGCATCGGGGAAAACGGCACGCAGAGAAGGCGCGCCACCGCAAAACCCGCCCACATAACCTGAAAGGCCCAGTACCGAGGCGCTGATCAGTGGCTTGCCTTGTGCCAAACAGGTATCCGACAGCATATAACTGACCGCATAGCTGTCGGCACAATCCAGGATAATATCCGCCTGCGACACCAGATCGGGTGCATTTTCCCCTGTTAGAGCCTGTTTCCTGGCAATCACATCGATTTCGACATTCAACGCACGGCATCGGTCAGCGGCGCGTTCGGCCTTTGACAGCCCGCAATCTTCTTCTGAAAACAATGTCTGGCGATGCAGGTTCGACAGATCGACGATGTCACCATCGACAATTGTGATATGCCCCACCCCGGCCCCGGCCAATAGCGGCAGCAGCGGCGCGGCCAGACCACCTGCGCCGACCACCAGAACACGGGCCGCAGTCAGGCGGGCCTGTCCTTCAGCCCCAACCTCGGGCAGCAGCGTCTGGCGGGCATAGCGGCTCATCTCGTGGCCTCGATCCAAGCACGCACCCGCGCTTCGGGGTCGGTGTTCAGCGTGATGTCCGTGACGGCCGAGACGATATCGGCCCCGGCTGCCAGCACCCCTGCTGCGCGCTCGACGCTCATGCCGCCAATGCCAACCAGAGGAATGTCGCCAACCCGCGCCTTCCATTCGGTCACGCGGGGCAGGCCCTGCTGATGCCATTTCATCTTTTTCAGGATGGTCGGATAGACCGGGCCCAACGCCACGTAATCGGGATCCATGGCCAAAACCCGCTCAAGCTCGTCATCGTCATGAGTGGAAACCCCTAGCTTTAGACCCGCTTTTCGGATGGCTTTCAGGTCAGCATCATCCAGATCCTCTTGCCCCAGATGAACCCAGTCGCAACCCAGATCGATGGCGTGTTGCCAGTAATCGTTGATCACCAGAACCGCCCCATAGTCCCGGCACAGATCGCGCGAGGCGGCAATCTGACCGCGCACCGCCTCATCCGGCTGATCCTTGATACGCAGCTGCACCAGCTTTACACCCAAGGGCAGCATCCGCCGCAGCCAGTCCGCGTGATCGAAGATCGGATAGAAACGGCCCAGCGTCATGACAGGAATGCCTTTCCAACAACAGGGGTCGAAGGTTCGGCCATATCACGCGCCTCGATCGGGTCTGCCTGATGGGCCAGTTGTCCGGCATGGATTGCCTGCGCCATCGCCTTGGCCATCAAAACGGGATCACCGGCACGGGCCACAGCGGTGTTCAGCAGAACGGCGTCATAGCCCAGTTCCATCGCGTGGGCCGCGTGGCTGGGCAGGCCGATCCCGGCATCCACCACCAGCGGCGTTTCAGGAAACTCGGCCCGCATCGACCGCAGGGCGTATTCGTTGTTCAGCCCTCGCCCAGACCCGATGGGCGCCCCCCACGGCATCAGCACTTCACATCCCGCTTCGAGCAGGCGTTCGCCCACGATCAGATCATCGGTTGTGTAGGGAAACACCTCAAACCCGTCTTCGGTCAGGATGCGCGCGGCCTCGACCAGCTGGAACACATCCGGCTGCAGACTGTCGGTGTGGCCGATCAGTTCCAGCTTGATCCATTTGGTGTCAAATACTTCGCGCGCCATATGGGCTGTGGTCACCGCCTCTTTCACCGTATGACAGCCAGCCGTATTTGGCAGGATCAGAACACCCAGTTCGCGGATCATCTGCCAGAATGTCTGCCCCGCGCCGGTTTCCCGCCGCAGCGATACCGTTGCAACCGCTGCACCGCTTTCGCGAAACGCCTGTTCCAGAATGGCCGGGCTTGGATATTGCGCCGTGCCCAGCATCAGCGGGTTGGGCAGTTCGATGCCGTAGAACATTCGCATCCTCAGCCCCCCTGCATTGGTGCGACCACTTCGACCCGGTCGCCGTCGGTCAGTTTGTGCGCAATACGCAGGCTTGACGGCACGAAATCTTCGTTCACGGCGGTGGCCACACGGCCCGAGAAGCCGCATTCCAGCAACAGATCCGACAGGGTTTCGGCACGCACGTCCCGTGTCTCGCCGTTAAGCACGATCTTCATCAACCATCTCCGAATGTGTGTTGTCCAATGCCAGATCAGCGACACCCCGCGCCAATGCAGGGGCCAGCAGATAACCGTGGCGATACAGCCCATTGGCATAGATTGTCTGGCCCAAGCGCCGGATACGCGGCAGGTTGTCCGGGAATGCAGGGCGCAGGTCGACGCCGATCTCCAGCACCTCGGCCTCGCCAAAGGCCGGGTTCACGGCATAGGCCGCGCTGAGCAGTTCCAGCATCGAACGCGCGGTGATGCGGCTGCTGTCCTCGGACTCGATCATGGTTGCGCCCAGCATGTAGACGCCATCCCCGCGCGGTACGATGTAAAGCGGCATCCGCGGGTGCAACAACCGCACCGGACGCGAAAGGGTCACATCGGGGCAACGAAGAACCAGCATCTCACCTTTCACGCCGCGCAGGTCGTGCAGATATTCGCGCGCGTGCAGGCCCCGGCAGTCTATGGCGTTGTCCAGTTGCGCCGGCGCCAGCTTTCGGTGGAATTCCACGCCTGCGCCTTGCAGGTGACGATGCAGATCGCGCAATGCCTGACGAGGATCAAGGTGAGCTTCGTTTTCAAAATACAGAGCTTTGCCGAACTTGCTCAGATCAGGCTCTAATTCAAGTATTTTCGCGCGATCAACCTCGCTGAACCCTTCGGTCCGGCGTGCGAACCGGCGCAGGTCAGGCAGGTCACGCGCGTTGGCAACTACAAGGGTTCCACGTCTGTTTACCTGCGTTCGCGGCGCCCACCATTCGATTGCTTCCTGCCCCAGCCGCAGAACCGGTTCTTCTGCGTTTTCGTATTCACACCAGGGGGCCAGCATCCCCCCGGCCCACCAGGAACACCCATGCGGGCCGGGCGGGCCGCCCGGATCAAAAACCTGCACCCTTGCGCCGCGTGACACAAGCTCGCTGGCCACGGCCAGACCCGCTACGCCCGCACCTATGACCGACCAGAGTGTCATGCGGGCCAGAGCCGGTGGAAATGGTGCACAGGACCGTGCCCGGCACCAATCTTCAACTCATCCGCCCGCGCGATGGCCCCTTGCAGATAATCATGCGCCTGCGCGACCGCATCTCTCAGCGGCAGGCCCCTGGCCAGACCGGCAGCGATCGACGACGACAGGGTGCAGCCGGTTCCGTGGGTGTTTTTTGTGTTCTGACGCGGGGCCTGAAACGTGGCCACGATACCTGAGGGGTCGACCAACAGATCGCGGCAGGTATCGCCCGACCCATGCCCGCCCTTCATCAAGACCGCGCCCGCGCCCAGATCGCAAAGGGTCTGGCCTTGTGCGGCCATCTCGTCCGGTGATTGCGCCGGTGTCGCATCCAACAAACATGCCGCTTCCGGCAGATTGGGCGTCAGCACAGTCGCTGCTGGCACCATCACTTCACGCAGCGTCCGGACCGCTTCCTGCGCCAACAGCGCATCTCCGGATTTTGCGATCATGACAGGATCAAGAACAACGGGGCCTTTGAACGCTTCCAGGCCTCGGGCCACTGTGTGAATGATCTCTGGCGTCGCAAGCATACCGATCTTAATTGCCTTCACGTCCAGATCGCTCAGCACAGCATGGATTTGAGCGGCAATGACATCCAGCGGAACCCCATGCACCGCAGTGACGGCTTGCGTGTTCTGCGCCGTAATGGCGGTAATGACGCTTGCGCCGAATACACCCAACGCCGACATCGCTTTCAGATCGGCCTGAATCCCGGCGCCTCCGCCGCTGTCAGACCCCGCAATGGTCAGGGCAATTGCCGCCATATCGTTGCTCCATCTTCTTTGGGCAACGAGGTAGGGAAAACGTCTGTGTTCATAAGACCGTTCCCTACGCCGGAATTGCCCGGATCAGGTTCGATGGGTTAGCGCGGTTGCGCCTCTCAGCCCTGATACGGGCACCCCAACGGTTGTCGCGGACAATTTCAGGGTCGACGGTCGAAATCAAGAGCCAATTTGGCAAATGCGTTGCCACTTTTGCTCATCTGATAAGGCCAATTGAATGTCTTTAGGGAGTGTTTTGCGAGGCTCTGCCTCGCGCTCCGGGATATTTGGAGCCAGATGAATAAAGGATCCCTGCTTCATCTGGCCGGAAATATCCCGGGGGAGGCGCCCGAAGCGGGCGGCGGGGGCAGAGCCCCCGGGTAACCCTGGTTGTCAGCTTTTCATGCCGTCCCAGAAGGATTTGACGGATGAGAAAAAGCTTTTTGATTCCGGGTGGTTGTCTTCGCCCAGATCATCAAATTCACGCAGCAGTTCTTTTTGGCGGCTGGTCAGGTTGACCGGGGTTTCAACCGCCAGTTCGATGAACATGTCGCCAACACTGCCGCCGCGCAGTGCGGGCATGCCTTTGCCGCGCAGGCGCATTTGCCGGCCCGACTGGCTGCCTGCCGGGATCTGTACCCGCCCACGCCCGCCATCGATTGTCGGAACCTCGATCGATCCGCCCAGCGCAGCCTTGGCCATGCTGACCGGTACACGGCAATAGAGGTTCACGCTGTCGCGTTCGAACAATTTGTGATCAGACACTTCCACAAAGATGTAGAGATCGCCCGGAGGGCCACCGCGCATTCCGGCCTCGCCTTCACCTGCCAGACGAATACGGGTACCGGTTTCGACACCAGCGGGAATGTTGACCGACAAGGCGCGATCTTTTTCGACGCGGCCTGCACCCTTACAGGATTTGCAGGGGTTCTTGATGATCTGACCCAGACCCGAGCAGGTGGGGCAGGTTCGTTCGACCGTAAAGAAACCCTGTTGCGCCCGCACCTTGCCCATGCCGGAACAGGTGGGGCAGGTTGTCGGCTCGACCCCGCCCTCTGCACCGGTTCCTTCGCAGGAGGAACAGGCCACGGCTGTCGGTACATTGATGGTTTTCTGCTGGCCCGAGAACGCCTCTTCCAGCGATACGCGCAGGTTATAGCGCAGGTCCGAGCCGCGCGCGGCGCGTCGGCCGCCGCCACCACGTTGCCCGCCCATGAAGTCGCCGAACAGGTCGTCGAACACATCCGAGAACGCGCTGGAGAAATCGCCCTGCCCAAAGCCGCCACCAGGCCGGCCACCGCCGCCCATGCCGTTTTCGAACGCCGCATGGCCAAAGCGGTCATAGGCCGCCTTTTTGTCGGCATCGCGCAGCACGTCATAAGCCTCGTTGGCTTCCTTGAACTGCGCCTCGGCATCCGGATTGTCCTTGTTGCGGTCCGGATGCAGCTCTTTGGCTTTCGTGCGAAAGCCTTTCTTGATCTCATCCGCCGAAGCGCCCTTGGACACGCCGAGCACTTCGTAATAGTCGCGTTTTGACATCAGTATTTCCTTCTGCCTCAACGTAAATAGGCCGGCCCGGCATCCGGACCGGCCTACATTGGCCCGGTTACCCGTTAGTTACGCTTGTCGTCGTCCAGATCTTCGAACTCGGCATCGACGATATCGTCTTCACCAGGTGCGGCATCTGCTGCGACAGGCTCGTCCTCGGCCTCTTCGGACTGCGCCTTGTAGATGGCCTCACCCAGCTTCATCGCCGCTTCGGTGACGTTCTGGATGCCAGACTTGATCTTGTCGGCGTTGTCAGTTTCCAGCTCGTCCTTGAGTGCGGCGATGGCCAGTTCGATGGCTTCGATCGTGGTCGGGTCGACCTTGTCGGAATGCTCTTCCATCGACTTTTCGGTCGAGTGGATGAGGCTTTCCGCCTGGTTCTTGGCATCGACCAGCTCGCGGCGTTCCTTGTCGGCTTCCGCGTTCTCTTCGGCGTCCTTGACCATCTTTTCGATGTCTTCGTCGGACAGACCGCCCGATGCCTGGATGGTGATCTTCTGTTCCTTGCCGGTGCCTTTGTCCTTGGCCGAAACCGAGACAATGCCGTTGGCGTCAATGTCAAAAGTCACCTCGATCTGAGGCATGCCGCGCGGCGCGGGCGGGATGTCTTCGAGGTTGAACTGACCGAGGATCTTGTTGTCCGCAGCCATTTCACGCTCGCCCTGGAACACGCGGATGGTCACGGCGTTCTGGTTGTCCTCGGCGGTCGAGAAGACCTGAGACTTTTTCGTCGGGATCGTGGTGTTGCGGTCGATCAGGCGGGTGAACACGCCACCCAGCGTCTCAATGCCCAGCGACAGCGGGGTCACGTCCAGCAGAACCACGTCCTTGACGTCGCCCTGCAGAACACCGGCCTGAATGGCGGCACCCATGGCAACCACTTCGTCCGGGTTCACACCTTTGTGCGGCTCTTTGCCAAAGAACTTTGTGACCTCTTCGATCACTTTCGGCATCCGGGTCATACCACCGACCAGAACAACTTCGTCCACGTCAGCGGCCGACAGACCAGCGTCCTTCAGAGCCGCCTGGCACGGCTTCATCGACTTCTTGATCAGATCACTGACCAGGGATTCCAGCTTGGCACGGGTCAGTTTCATGACCATGTGCAGCGGCTGACCATTCGAACCCATCGAGATGAACGGCTGGTTGATTTCGGTCTGCGAGGTCGAGCTGAGTTCGATCTTGGCTTTTTCGGCGGCTTCTTTCAGACGCTGCAAGGCCATCTTGTCAGCAGACAGATCGACACCGTGTTCCTTTTTGAACTCATCCGCCAGGTAGTTGACGATGCGCATGTCAAAGTCTTCACCACCCAGGAAGGTGTCGCCGTTGGTCGATTTGACCTCGAACAGGCCGTCGTCAATTTCCAGAATGGTCACGTCGAAGGTACCGCCACCAAGGTCATAGACTGCGATGGTTTGGGTTTCCTGCTTGTCCAGACCATAGGCCAGAGCGGCAGCTGTCGGTTCGTTGATGATCCGCAGCACTTCCAGACCGGCGATTTTGCCCGCGTCTTTGGTGGCCTGACGCTGTGCGTCGTTGAAGTATGCCGGAACGGTGATGACCGCTTGTGTCACTTCCTCACCCAGATAGCTTTCCGCGGTTTCCTTCATCTTGCCCAGAGTGAAGGCCGAGATCTGGCTTGGGGAGTACTTTTCACCGCGGGCCTGAACCCACGCGTCGCCATTGCCGCCATCGACGATAGCGTACGGCACCATCTTCTTGTCTTTTTCGACTTCGGCATCATCCACGCGACGACCGATCAGGCGCTTGACGCCAAAGATCGTGTTGTCGGGGTTGGTGACCGCCTGACGTTTTGCAGGCTGACCGACCAGTCGCTCATCTTCAGTGAAGGCGACGATCGAGGGCGTGGTCCGCGCCCCTTCGGCGTTTTCGATAACCTTCGGCTGCGAACCGTCCATGATGGCCACGCACGAGTTGGTGGTTCCGAGGTCAATCCCGATTACTTTTCCCATTTTTGCAATCCCTTTCTCTTCAAGGCGATGTCTCGACGACCGGACCCGTTACGGCATCCCGCCCCCGACCTGATGTGCGCGACAGCACTACCATCGCGCGTCCCGGCGTATATAAGGGCGAGACCAGAGGCCTGCAAGCACCGTAGAACGCAGGTTTTAGGGATTCTGATGCCTTTTTTGGCAAGGAATTGGAAAGGATTGGGGTTTCTGGAATGGCGCGATTGGTTTTGCGGGGGTTCGATATCAGGAAAGGTTATCTTGATCCTGCGGCCCAGTCGCGGGTGATCGCGGATTTGCGCCCGATTCTGAAAGCTGCGCCCCTGTTCCGGCCTGTTACCCCCTCGGGCAAGGAGATGTCGGTTCGGATGACCTCGGCCGGTGATCTGGGTTGGGTGACCGACAATGCAGGATACCGATATCAGGATCAGCACCCCAAAGGTGGCGACTGGCCGGAAATCCCCGCCACCATCCTGGATATCTGGCGTGATCTGGTCAGCACCGAACGGGCCCCCGATTGCTGTTTGATCAACTACTACGGGGAAGGCGCAAAAATGGGCCTGCACCAGGACAAGGACGAGGCAGATTTTTCATGGCCCGTCCTGTCGGTTTCGCTGGGCGACGATGCCTTGTTTCGGATTGGCAACACGACGCGCGGCGGCAAGACCGAGTCGATCTGGCTGAGCTCGGGGGATGTGGTTGTCATGGGCGGTCCGGCGCGGCTGGCATATCACGGCGTGGATCGGATCAGGTTTGGATCCTCGCGCCTTTTGCCCAAAGGCGGGCGCATAAATCTTACGCTGCGGGTGGCGCGTTAGCGGCGCGCATCCCAGCTTTTCGACACGTGCTGACGAGTAAAGAATTCACCCATAAGACCGATCATCAACAGGGCGATTCCAACCCAGGCCGCGTATTCCCAACTGGTGTTTCTTGGATAATAGTTGCGGAACACGAACCCGCGGGTCTGGTCGATGATATGAAACAGCGGGTTCCAGGCAAACATCATCAACAGCCCGCCACCCAATGCGTTCGCAATGAACATCTTGCCGGAAAACACCATGTTCAGACGGCGATATATATTGGTCAGCATCGAAACGGTCGTCGGGGCCCACGGTTTCAACGCCATGAACACAAGCCCCACCGCGCAGCCGGTAAACCAGGCCAGCACCAGCATTGCGAAGGCGCCGCCGGGGTTCTGCACCTCAAGCGGAGCAACCGCGACACTGTAGACGAACAGGATGATGAACATGGCCAGCAGGAACTTATAGAATGTGCTGAAGGCCGCCGCGAGGATCGTGACCATTACGTTCATCGGCGAATGCAGCATCATCGGGTTATTGGATGACCCAACCCCGGAAATCGCGCCAATCGATTGTATGTGCAACATGAACGGGAACACGCCCGACAGGACATACAGCAGAAATTCGCCCCTGATCCTGGCGACCCCGCCCCGGCCCATCAGCGACATGAGCAGATAGAACGTGACCATCATCACCAGCAATTGCACAACGTTGAGAAGGATCGCGATCACCGCATTCGGATGCTGCGCGCGCACGTTCCGCACCACCGCGTGGAACACCAGTTCCGCAGTCGTCAGTGCACTGCCCAACAGCGTTTGATTGCGCTTGAAATAGAACACTAAAAGGGTCTTTCCTGCCTCGTCGTCCCTAACCTGGCATGAATATCTTGCCGTTCGGTAACCGTCGCATCATAAGTCGGTCACGAGTTTGGATCAACAAACCACAGGAACGGAGCATTTTTGTGACCTACGACGCGCTTATTCCCGTCATCCGGCGTCTGGCCCTTGAGGCTGGCGACAGGATCATGGAAATCTACGAGGCAGACGATTTCGACGTCAAAGTCAAATCAGACTCCAGCCCTGTGACCGAAGCGGATGAGGCAGCCGATGCGCTGATTTCAGCCGGGTTGCGTCAGGCGTTCCCCGATATCCTGCTGATCACCGAAGAACAGGCCGCCTCGCATTCCGAAAAAGGGGATACCTTTCTGATCGTCGATCCGCTGGATGGCACCAAGGAATTCATCAACCGCCGTGGCGATTTCACCGTCAACATCGCGCTGGTCGAGAACGGAACACCGACACGGGGCGTGGTCTATGCCCCGGCGCGGGGCCGCATGTTCTATACGCAGGCCGATGGTCAGGCAGTCGAGGAAACGGGCGCGTTTGACAAGGATGCACCCGGCACCCTGACCCCAATATCCGTCTCTAACCCGGACAATTCCGCGCTTTTGGTCGTGGCTTCAAAGTCGCACCGGGATCAGGCCACCGAGGATTACATCAACAAGTATCAGGTCAAGGACAGCAAAAGCGCGGGATCGTCTCTCAAGTTCTGTCTGGTTGCGACGGGCGAGGCGGATCTTTATCCGCGGGTCGGGCGCACGATGGAATGGGATACGGCGGCAGGGCACGCGGTACTGGCCGGGGCCGGAGGCCGGGTTGTGCGGTTTGACGATCACGCGCCGCTTGTCTATGGCAAAGAGGGCTATGCGAACCCGTTTTTTATCGCGTACGCTCCGGGTGTTAAGCTGAAGGAGGCCTGATGTCAGTTCTGATCGCCATCCCCGCCCGCTATGCCTCGACCCGGTATCCGGGCAAGCCTTTGGTGCCGCTGACCGGCGCGACCGGCGTTTCGATGACACTGATCGAACGGTCCTGGCGGGCGGCCACTTCTGTTGCGGGCGTGGACCGGGTTGTGGTCGCAACCGATGACAACCGCATCCGCGAACTGTCCGAAGGCTTTGGCGCTGAAGTGGTGATGACCTCGGAAAACTGCCAGAACGGCACCGAACGCTGCGCCGAGGCGCACAAGGTTCTGGGCAGCGGATATGACATCGTGGTCAACCTTCAGGGCGATGCACCTCTGACACCGCATTGGTTTGTCGAGGACCTGATCACAGGGCTGCGCGCGGCACCCGATGCTGGCGTGGCCACACCGGTCCTGCGTTGCGACGGGGATGCTTTGAACAGCCTGCTGAACGACCGCAAACATGGCCGCGTTGGCGGCACAACCGCCGTATTCGCGCGCGACAACAGCGCGATGTATTTCTCGAAAGAGGTTGTGCCCTTCACCTCAGAAACCTTTGGCGGGGATGAACCCACGCCGGTGTTTCACCATGTCGGCGTCTATGCCTATCGGCCTGACGCGTTGGCGGCCTATCCGGGCTGGCCAACGGGCCCTCTGGAAAAACTGGAGGGTCTTGAACAGCTCAGGTTCATGGAAAATGGCCGCAAGGTTCTTTGCGTCGAGGTTGACGCCAAGGGCCGTCAATTCTGGGAGCTGAACAACCCGCAGGACGTGCCCAAGATCGAAGAGATGATGGCCGCGATGGGGCTGGAATAGCCGGTTTTTGCCCATGACGCCCCGCGGTTTCCATATCTCGATGACAGGCAATCTGGTTCCAAAGGACGCTTCATGAAACCAATCCTCGTGACCGGTGGTGCCGGATATATCGGGTCGCATGCTTGCAAGGCGCTTGCGCAGGCGGGTTATGTTCCCGTGACCTACGACAATCTAGTCACCGGCTGGCAGGATGCGGTGAAATACGGGCCGTTTGAACAGGGCGACCTGTTGGAGCGGGCACGCCTGGACGAGGTATTTGCCAAACACAAGCCAGTTGCGGTGATGCATTTTGCGGCCCTCAGCCAGGTGGGCGACGCGATGCGGCAACCCGGGCTGTACTGGTCGAACAATGTTACCGGATCGCTGACGCTGATCGAGGCTGCGGTTGCGGCGGGCTGTCTGGATTTCGTGTTCTCGTCCACATGCGCCACCTATGGCGAGCATGACAATGTGGTGCTGGACGAGGCCACCGCCCAACACCCGCTGAACGCCTATGGTGCATCAAAGCGCGCGATCGAGGACATCCTGAGGGATTTCGAAGCGGCCCATGGGCTGCGCCATGTCATTTTCCGGTATTTCAACGTTGCTGGTGCCGATCCCGAAGGCGAAGTGGGCGAGTTTCACCGGCCTGAAACCCATCTGATCCCCCTGATGCTGGATGCGATTGATGGCAAGCGCGAGGGTTTGACCGTTTTTGGCACCGATTACGAAACGCCCGACGGCACATGTATTCGCGATTATGTCCATGTCTGTGATCTGGTCGACGCACATGTTCTGGGGCTGGGCTGGTTGGAACAGGGTAAAGAAAGCCGTGTTTTCAATCTGGGTACCGGCTCGGGGTTTTCCGTGCTTGAAGTGATCGAGCATTCCAAATCCGTCACCAACCGCCCGGTCCCGTATTCGGTTGGTGCCCGACGGGCGGGCGATTGCACCAAGCTGGTGTCCGGCTCTGTCCGCGCCCAAACCGAACTGGGGTGGAAGCCGAAAAGGTCAACGTTAGAGACGATGATTGCGGATGCCTGGCGCTGGCATCAGAACGGCCACTACGAGAAATGAGGCCCCGGTGACGTCCAATACGGTTCAGACACTTCCTGATATCGGTTGGCGACAGGAATACCGGTTGCGCTGGAAACGGCGGCGCCTTCTTTGGCGCTCGATGCGCAGCCGACATCAACTGACCTGCCTGAAAGATCAGACAAGCAGGATACGGGGAAACGACATTCTGGCCTTTACCACCTTGCGGAATGAAATCACCCGCTTGCCCTGGTTCTTCCACCACTATCGCCAGCTGGGCGTGAGCCATTTTCTGATCGTCGACAACGGCAGCGATGACGGCTCGGCTGAATTTCTGCAGGATCAACCGGATGTGTCCCTTTGGCAGACCCGGTCCAGCTATCGCGGATCACGCTTTGGGCTGGACTGGCTCAGCTGGCTACAGATGCGATACGGCCATGGCCATTGGTGCCTGATGGTCGACGCGGATGAGCTGCTGGTTTATGCCCGGCACGACCGCCATTCCCTGCATGAGCTCACAGAATGGCTGAACCGGCAGGGGCGGGCCGGGTTTGGCGCATTGATGCTGGATCTGTATCCAAAGGGGCCGTTGGGCGGCCAAACCTATGACCCGGACACGGACCCGACCAAGGTGCTGAACTGGTTTGACGCAGGCCCGTATCGCGCGCAGCGGCAAAGCCCGATGGGAAACTTATGGGTTCAGGGCGGCGCACGCGAGCGGGTCTTTTTTGCCCAAACGCAGCAGCGATCCCCGACGCTGAACAAGATCCTGCTGATGCGCTGGTCGCGGCGATATGCCTATGTAAACTCGTGCCATTCCGCCCTGCCCCGCCGCCTGAACGCAGTGTATGACGGGCCAGCCGGCGACACCCCGTCCGGCGTTCTGCTGCACACGAAATTTCTGCCGGACATTATTGAAAAATCTAAAACTGAAAAGCTGCGCCGCCAGCATTTTCATGACCCGAACCAGTTCGCTGCGTATTACGATCAGATACTCAATCAACCAGACATGTGGACCCCCCAATCGGTGCGCTATACCGGCTGGTCGCAGTTGCTGGAGCTGGGGCTGATGCGTGACGGCGGCTGGTGTTGAAAACAAATCCAAAGGGATCAACGGCACCTTTACCACTTCCGGGATTTAAAGAAGTTGCCTCAGAAGAGGTAGAAGTGGCATAAACCGACAATGTCCTGTCGCACCAGCGGTCGCGGCGGGTTCGGGGAAAGCTCGCGTTATAATAAAGGTTGGGCAGTCGCGTGAGCCTGTTTGATTCATACAAGATGAGATTGCGGCGCAAGCGCCGTATTCTGCGCTGCCTCAGACGTCGGCGCGAACTTAAGCCCGCCAGCAACAACACGTCTGCCATCCGCCGTGACGATATCCTGTTGATGAGCGTTGTGCGAAACGAGAAAATTCGGCTGCCCTATTTTCTGGAATATTACCGCAAACTGGGCATCGACCATTTTCTGTTCATCGACAATGACAGCGATGACGGCAGTTTCGAGTTCCTGAAAGAGCAAGCCGATGTATCGGTCTGGCGGACGACAACCAGCTACAAATGTGCAAGTTATGGTCTGGACTGGTCGAACTACCTTTTGCGCAAATACGCGCATGGACATTGGGTTCTGAGCGTCGATCCGGATGAGTTTTTTATCTACCCCTTTTGCGACACCCGCCCGATCTGCGCCCTGACAGACTGGCTGGACGGAAGTGCCGTACGCAGCTTCGGCACCATGCTGATCGACATGTACCCCGAAGGACCCGTGGATGCCGAAACCTATCGCGAGGGGCAGGATCCCTTTGAGATTGCGCGGTGGTTCGATCCGGGGAATTACACGATCACCAAAAACCCGGATTACAAGAACCTGTGGATTCAGGGGGGCGCGCGGGCGCGTGTGTTCTTTCGCGACAAGCCATCCAAAGCCCCGGCACTGAACAAGATCCCGCTGGTCAAATGGGATCGGCGGTATGTCTATGTCAGCTCGACCCACTCGCTTTTGCCGCGCGGGCTGAATCAGGTGTACGACGAATGGGGTGGGGAAAAGGCCAGCGGCTCGTTGCTTCATGCCAAGCTGATCGACACCCTTGGCGACAAGGCGCGCGAAGAATTAAAACGCGGCCAGCACTATGGCGGTTCGGGTGAATACGAGGTCTATGCCAAACAGCTTGAAGACAAACCCATATTCTGGTGCGAGTGGTCCGAGGCCTATATCAACTGGCGACAGCTTGAGATTCTGGGCCTGATGTCAAAGGGAAACTGGGCATGAGCGGTCTGGGCATCGTCATGCTGGTTCATACCTCGCTGGACCGGGCCGAACAGGTCGCGCGCCATTGGACCGCTGCCGGATGCCCGGTTGTGATCCATGTGGATCGCAAAGTACCGGGTGCAGAATACGCGCGATGTGTTGCATCCTGTTCGGACAATCCCCGGATCGCATTTTCCGACCGGCACCAATGCGACTGGGGCGGGTGGGGTATCGTTGCCGCCTCACAAACCGCGTCCGAACTGATGCTGGAACGATTTCCGGAAACTCGCCACGTGTTCCTGTCGTCGGGGGCCTGCCTGCCGCTGCGCCCGGTTCAGGAGTTGATCGATTATCTGGCCGACCGGCCCCGTGTCGATTTCATCGAAAGCGCGACAACGTCTGATGTCAGCTGGACAATCGGCGGGTTGGATCATGAACGGTTTACGCTGCGGTTCCCGTTTTCCTGGCGAAAACAGCGCGGATTGTTCGACGCATATGTAAAGCTTCAGCGCGCGGTCGGGTTTCGCCGGAAAATCCCCGACGGTTTGGTTCCGCATATGGGCAGCCAGTGGTGGTGCCTGACCCGTCAAACACTGTCTGCCATTTTGCAGGACCCCAAGCGCAAACAATATGACAGCTACTTCCGCCATGTGTGGATTCCGGATGAAAGCTATTTCCAGACATTGGCGCGGCTGTATTCCACACATATCGAGAGCCGGTCCCTGACCCTGTCCAAGTTCGACTATCAGGGCCGCCCGCACATCTTCTACGACGACCATCTGCAATTGCTACGGCGGTCAGACTGTTTTGTTGCCCGCAAGATCTGGCCCCGTGCGGAACGGCTGTATCAGGCGTTTCTGACCGATCAGGCCAGTGCGATGAAACCAGCCGAACCCAATCCCGGCAAGATTGACCGGGTGTTTTCCAAGGCGGTCGAGCGGCGGACGCGAGGGCGTGACGGGCTGTACATGCAAAGCCGGTTTCCCCGGCACGGCAGTGAAAACGGCCTTACCTCGTCTCCCTATTCCGTATTTCAGGGCTTTTCCGAACTGTTTGAAGACTTCGAAGATTGGCTGGCTGCGGCCACTGGCACACGCGTGCACGGGCACCTGTTCGGACCCGAGCGTGCGGAATTTGCAAAGGGTGAAACCATCACAAACGGTGCGCTCAGCGATTGTGCTTTGCTGCGGGATTACAATCCAACGGCCTTTCTGTCGAACCTGATCTGGAACACACGGGGCGAACGCCAGTGTTTCCAGTTCAGCCCCCGCGACACGCAGGACATCAACTGGTTTCTGGCGCGGGACAAGAATGCGCAAATCTCGGTCATCACAGGGGCCTGGGCAATTCCGCTGTTCCGGTCGAACCTGAACTTCTCGGACATCCGGAGCGAGGCCGCGCGTCTGCAACAGATCGAAACCAAACAGCTTGAGGTTCTGACCTCGGTCTGGACCAAAGCGCGGATGCGTAGCTGGTCTCTGGCCGATTTCATTGAAGCGCCGATGGAGCCCTTGCAGGCGATCCTGGATGAGATTGGCGCGCATCAAGCCAGTCACCTGACAGAAGCGCCCACAATGGTCGATCTGTCCGGCTTCGGGAAGTTCCTGCAAAACCTCAAGAATCAGGGTATGCACCCTTACCTGATGGGCGATTTCCCTTCGGACGATGTGTTCGGCCATCAGACGAAACCCTATCGCAAACCCTATCTGGTGCAGTAATTACCCATGCCAGCCAATTTTGATTACTTCGTTGTTCTGGCCGCCATGCGCACAGGGTCGAACCTTCTTGAGGCCAACCTGAACGCGCTGGACGGGGTTTCCTGTCATGGCGAAGCCTTTAACCCGCATTTTGCCGGCAACCTGAAGTCCGATACCCTTCTGGGTCTGTCGCTGGAAGACCGCGATGCAGATCCGATGCGGCTGTTGAGGGCAATCCGGTCGGCACCGGGTGGCTTGAACGGTTTTCGGTATTTCCAGGACCACGATCCGCGCATTCTGAAGCCTGTGCTGAATGATCCGCGCTGTGCCAAGATCATTCTCACACGCAATCCGCTGGACAGTTTTCTGTCCCTGAAAATCGCGCGCACCACGCAGCAATGGCTGCTGAAGAACGTGAAGCGTCGCGTCGATGCACAGGTTGCTTTTGACGGGATTGAGTTTTCTGAGTATCTCGATCAGGTCCACGGCCACCAACACATGTTGCATCGGCATTTACAGAAGACCGGGCAAACCGCTTTTTTCATCACCTATGACGACTTGGCCGAGTTGGACGTTCTGAACGGTCTGGCCGCATGGCTGGGGGTCGAGGCGCGGCTGAGCAAGCTGGATGATACTCTGAAACCGCAAAACCCGGCACCTGCCGTATCGAAGGTCACCAACCCCGATGAGATGCAAGACGCCCTGTCCAAGCTGGACAGGTTCGGATTGCACCAGCCTTCCCGTTTCGAACCAAACCGGGGGGCGGCAGTACCGCAATACATTGCCGCAGCCGGATCAGCATTGATGTATTTGCCCATTCGCGGCGGAATAGAGCCTGTTATTGCGCAATGGATGGCCGACATGGATGGCTGTTCTACGGACGATCTGGTCACAAACCGGAACCGCAAGGAAATCCGCGTCTGGATGCAAGACCACCCCGGACACCGGAAGTTCACCGTGTTGCGCCACCCGCTGGCACGGGCGCATTCGGCGTTTTGCCAGTACATTCTGGATACCGGGCCGGGCAGTTACAAGATGGTCCGCAATTACCTGCGCAACCGCCTCGACCTGCCGATCCCCGGGCAGGTGCGCGACACCAATTACTCGGTCGAACAACATCGGGATGTGTTTCTGGCGTTCCTCGGATTCCTGCGCATGAACCTCAACGGCCAGACGCCGATCCGCGTTGACGGGACGTGGTGCAGCCAGTCCCGAACGCTGGATGGTATTGCCAGCTTTCTGATGCCGGACCTGATTCTGCGGGAAGAAGAGCTGACCACGGCGCTGCCGGATCTGGCTCGCTCAACAGGTCACCTCAATCCGCCTGCACCCGGCCGGTGCGCGCAGGATGTTCCGTATACGCTGGATCAGATCTATGACGAACAGCTTGAAGCGCTGGCATCCGAGACCTACCAGCGCGACTATGAAACGTTCGGGTTTGGCGCGTGGATGCCTATGCCTCCTAAGGGCGCAGAGTGATCAGCGTCCCCCGGTTGACCATCGCATAGATTTCTTCGATCTCGTCATTCTTGACCGCGATGCATCCCGCTGTCCAATCCGGTGTTTTCTTGGCGCGCTTGAACTCGGATCGCAGATTGGGCTGGCCGTGAATGAAGATGTCCCCACCCGGATCAACTCCTGCTGCCTTGGCCTTGGCGATGTCCTGAGAGTTGGGATACGAAATCCCGATAGACAGGTGATAGCGGCTTTTGGGGTTGTGGCGATCGATCAGGTAGCTTCCTTCGGGCGTACGACCGTCTCCGCGTTTGGTTTTTGTGCCCTGCGGCGCAAATCCCAGATCCACATCATATTCCTTGAGGACTTTTTCGTGGTGCAACAAATAAAGTTTGCGCGCGCCCTTGTTGACCACCAGCGAGGTGACCTCGGGGCCATTATAAGTCAAAAAATTTGGACGGGCTGATGCACAAGCCGATAGGCCCAGCGTTGCAACCGCCCCCAATCCGAATGCTCGACGATCCATGTTTCACTGCCTGCTTTGTTTTTTGGGGCTTATTATGCCAAAAAATGCGAAAACTGAAATCACTTTTTGATGTTTGAGTTTTCGGTCAGATGTCGTTCGATGCTTTCCAGCCGTTCCAGAACCTCATCACGATACGCGTCTGTTTTGACCTCATCCTCGGCATGATGCGCGTCCTGCATGGAATTTACGATCAGGCCCACCAACAGGTTCACCACCGCAAAGGTGGTGACCATGATGAAGGGGACGAAGAACAGCCAGGCATAGGGATAAACCTCCATCACCGGGCGGACGATCCCCATCGACCAGCTTTCCAGCGTCATGATCTGAAACAGTGTATAGGCTGACCGGCCAAGATCGCCGAACCAATCCGGGAAGGTTGCCGAGAACAGCTTGGTCGAGATCACTGCCCCGATATAGAACAGAATTGCCATCAGCAGGAACACACTGGCCATTCCCGGCAGGGCCGAGATGAACCCTTCGACCACCCGGCGCAGTCTTGGCGCAACGGAAATCACGCGCAATACCCGCAGGATTCGCAGGGCCCGCAGAACCGACAGGCCTCCGGCGCTGGGAACAAGCGCAATGCCGACGATCAGGAAATCGAAATTGTTCCAGCCGTTTGTGAAAAACCTGCGTCCGGTCGCGGTCAGCTTCATGGTGATTTCCGCCACAAAGATCGCAAGGCACAGTTTGTCCAGCATCACGATCAGCGGTCCGGCGGCTTCCATCAGCGTCGGCGACGTCTCCATCCCCAAAAGCACTGCGTTAAAGATGATGACAGCCGTTATGAATTGCCCGAACACGGGCGCTTCGATGATGTTCAGCAAACGCTGTCTGAAACCCATGGGTCGCTTTCTCCTGTCTGATCAAGATGCGGCGTTCAGGGTAAACCGCGCAGCAAGTTCCGTATGTGACGACCATCGAAACTGGTCAACGACCTGTACCCATTCAAGGGTGTAGCCAGCGTTAACCAATATTTTTGCATCACGCGCGAAGGTGACGGGGTTGCACGACACATAGGCAATCACCGGGCGCATGGCCTGTGCCAGCTCGGCCACCTGTGCATCGGCACCGGCGCGGGGCGGGTCCAGAACGATTGCGTCAAACGATTTCAGTTCGTCCGGCATCAATGGACGACGGAACAGGTCGCGGGCCTCGGTCGTCACGCGTTTCAGACCTTGCGCCCTGCGCCAGCCCTGATCCAGTGCCTGCACCATGTCTGCTGCACCTTCGACCGCGTGAACCTCGGCTTTTTCTGCCAGAGGCAATGAGAATGTGCCGCTGCCCGCAAACAGGTCAACAATTCGTTTCGCACCCTGCGTCGCCTCGGAAACGGCCTGTAATAGAGCCTGTTCTCCGTCCTTGGTCGCCTGAAGGAAGGCACCGGGCGGCGGCGTGACGGCAGCGGCCCCAAAGCGCTGAACCGGAGCGTGGCGCATGGCGATCACTTCACCATCCCAGCTGAGCCGCGCCAGACCGTGATTTTCGGTCGCTTGCGCGAGTGCCTGTTCCAGCGGCCCATCCAAGGGCTTGCCGCCCTTGACGGCCACATCCATCCCGCCCTCGGACAGGGTGAGCGTGACGGCCAAGACGTCCTTGCGGCTGCCTCCCAGAACCGCCAGCGCCTCGGCCACAGGAATTGCGGCGATCAGGGCCGGGTCGAGCAAACGGCAATCCGGGATTTCGGTGATCATATCCGACGCACGTCCATGGAACCCTGCCAATGTGCCTTTCTTGGTCCGCCTGACGGCAACCGTGGCGCGTCGGCGTGAGTGTTCGGGTGATGTGTGTATCGGACGCATCGGCGCCTCAAGCCCCTGCGCGGACAGGGCGTTGCGGACAATGCTCAGTTTCCAGTCGGCGACAAACGCATCAGAGGCGTGTTGCAGCTGGCAGCCGCCGCAAGCTTTGTAATGGCGACACGGGGCCTTTACCCGGTCATCAGACGGTACTTCGACACGGATATCGGTCAGCACCTGATCAACAAGGGTGCCGCTAACGATCTCACCCGGAAGGGTGCGCGGAGCGTAAACGGGCCCATCAGCGATGCCGTCGCCCTGATGGCCAAGCCGGGTGATTGTGTATTTCTGCGTCATGAGGGGCCTGATATCCGGGCTTTGGGTGCAACAAAACCCTTATTCGGCAGCTTCCGCCTGAATGAAGCCACCAGATTGCCGATGCCAGAACCGGGCATAAAGCCCCCCCTGATCCAAAAGATCCTCGTGAGTTCCGGTTTCCACGATTTGCCCCTGATCCAGAACGATGATCCGGTCCATCTCGCTGAGTGTCGACAATCTGTGAGCGATGGCCAGAACGGTTTTTCCCTGCATCACCCGATGAAGCGCCGACTGAATCGACGCCTCGACCTCGGAATCAAGGGCCGAAGTTGCTTCGTCCAGAACCAGAATGGGCGCATCCTTGAGAATGGCGCGAGCCAGGGCGATCCGTTGCCTTTGGCCGCCGCTGAGCTTTACGCCGCGCTCGCCCAAATGAGCGTCATAGCCGGTGCGGCCCTGGGCGTCCTTGAGGCTCAGGATGAAGTCATGCGCTTCGGCCTTGATTGCCGCTTCGATCAACTCGGCCTCGGACGCGTCCGGGCGGCCATAGAGGATGTTTTCGCGGGCAGACCGGTTGAACATCGCCGTTTCCTGCGTGACCATGCCGATCTGGCGGCGCAAACTGTCTTGGGTGACTTGCGACACGTCCTGCCCATCGATGCTAATGGCGCCGTTTTCCCTGTCATAGAGCCGAAGAAGAAGCGAAACGAGTGTTGATTTGCCCGCCCCTGAGGCACCGACAATTCCCAACTTCTCGCCCGGTTTCACACTTAGCGTCAGGTCCGTAACACCGCCGACGTCCCGGCCGTATGCAAAACTGACATCTTCGAACGCGATGGCCCCTTCGGTCACATCAAGATCTTTCGCGCTGCGCGCATCTTCGACCCTGTCCCGTTTGGCCAGCGCCTTCATTCCGTTTTCAATCTCGCCCACATTGGCGTAGAGGCCCATCAACGTGAAGCTGACCCATCCGGTCATCTGCGAAATCCGGACCGACACCGCACCAGCGGCAACGATGTCACCGGCGGTCGCCGTTCCGAACTGCCACAACCACAGCGTCGCCCCCAGCAGAAGAACAGGCAGAATACCGGCAAGCGCCATCAGGACGAACCGGAAACTGGCCGACAGCTTGCCGAATGCCAGCGATTTTTTCCGCAACTCGACCATTGAATGCCGCGCGGCCTGATCTTCGAAATCCGAGTGTGCAAATAGCTTGACGGTTTTGATGTTGGTGATCGTGTCGACCACCTGCCCGGAAACCATCGCCCGCGCGCCCGCACGTGCGGCCGAGCGCATACGAATACGCGGCAGGTACCAGCGCACAAGCAGGAAATAGACCACCAGCCAGGCCGCAAAAGGCAGCATCACCAAAGGATGAATAGACCCTAACAAAAGCAAAGAGCCCACCAGTGACGCCAAGGCAAACACAATCGCACTGATCGTTTCGGACACGACCGAGGCCATGGCGTTCGACGTCTGCATCTGTTTCTGGGCAATGCGCCCGGCGAAATCATCGTCGAAATAGGTGACAGACTGGCCCAACGTCCAGCGGTTCAGCTTGGCCAGCACCAAAGGCGTGATGTTGGGCATCACGATATAGTTGTTGGAAATCGAAGACAGCCCAAACAGGATCGGGCGCAGCAACACGAAAAACACCACCGCCCCAAAGATCATCCACATATTCCCGGCGGTCATGAAGTGCTCGGGCCCGCTGGATGTTGCCACATCAATCACACGCCCCAGAATCCACGCTGTTCCAGCCTCCATCGCGCCTGCCAGGGCCGAAAAGAACGCGGCGACAAACAGCATGGGCCAGGCGCCCGAAAGGCTCCAGCGAATGAACGCCCCCAATGTCTGTGGCGGGGGCGTTTCAGTGGTCCTGAACGGATAGATGAGATCGGCGATCTTCATTCAGCGGCCTCCGGGTTCATGAAGCCGCCAGATTGCCGCGCCCAGAACTGCGCGTAAAGGCCACCCTGTGCCAGAAGATCAGAATGCGCGCCCTCTTCGACGATGCAGCCCCCGTCCATCACCAGAATGCGGTCCATTTGCGCAATGGTGCTGAGCCGGTGCGCGATGGCAATCACGGTCTTGCCCTGCATCATTCCGTAGAGCGTTTCCTGAATTGACGCTTCGACCTCGGAATCCAACGCCGATGTCGCCTCGTCCAGCAAGAGGATTGGTGCGTCCTTCAGGATCACGCGGGCCAGCGTTATCCGCTGCCGCTGACCACCGGACAGCTTTACGCCCCGCTCACCCACATGCGCGTCGTACCCGGTGCGCCCCTGCGGGTCTTGCAGGTCAAGGATGAACGCGTGCGCTTCGGCCTGTTTGGCTGCGGCAATCATCTGCGCCTCGGTCGCATCCGGGCGACCGTAAAGGATGTTGTCACGCACAGACCGGTGCAGCAGCGCACTGTCTTGCTGGACCATGCCGATATGGCTGCGCAGGCTGTCCTGTGTGACACCCGCAATGTTCTGATCATCGATCAGAATGGCACCGCGTTCGACGTCATAAAACCGCAAAAGCAACTTTACCAGGGTCGATTTCCCGGCACCCGACCGCCCAATGAGACCGACCTTTTCGCCGGGCTGAATGGTCAGGTTGATGTGGTCAAGCCCACCGGCCTCGCGCCCGTAATGGTGCGAGAGATCGCGGATCCGGATCTCACCCCTGGTCAAGCGCAGGGGTTTGGCTTCGCGCGCGTCAAGCAGGTCGATGGGTTGCGCGATGGTCTCCATCCCCTCGGCCACTATACCAAGCTGGCGGAAAAAGCTGGTCAGCGCCCACATGATCCATCCGGTCATGGCGTTCAGGCGCAGGGTCAGCGCGGTTGCTGCCGCAACGACGCCAACCGAAGCGGAACCCTGCATCCACAGGGCAATTGCCCAGCCCACGACACCTACGATCAGCACCCCGTTCAGGGTAACCAGAACCGCATCCATGATGGTGAAAATCCGCATCTCGATCTGGAATGTCCGGCGGGTTTCCTCGATCGCTTCACGGGCATAGTCCAGCTCTTGCGGGCCATGGGCGAACATCTTGACGGAATGAATGTTGGTATAGCTGTCCACGACGCGGCCCGTGACGGTTGACCGCGCATCGGATGCCGCCTTGGACGCCGGCCCGACACGGTGAACAGTCCAGCGCACCAGCATCGCGTAGAACGCAAACCAGACCAGCAGCGGGATCAGCAGGCGCGCATCCGCAGCATAAAGCAGGATCGCCGCCCCGATTAGGTAGGCAAGTGAAAAGGAAATCGCGTCAAAGACCTGAAAGATCACTTCACCCGCCGCGGGCGGTGTCTGCATGATCCGGTTGGCAATCCGTCCGGCAAAATCATTCTCGAACCAGCCAACCGACTGACGCAGAACGTGCTTATGGGCGCGCCAGCGGATCAGAGTGCCAAAGTTCGGTAGGATCGTGTTGTTCAGGATCAGTACGTCGACCAGATGCAACAAAGGGCGCAGAAACAGGACAAAGGCCGCGATCAACAGCAGCTCGGTCCCGTGGTTCTGCCACACCTCGGTCGGGGTACCGCCCAACAGGTCGACGACGCGACCCATATAATAGATCAACCCGATTTCGACACCGGCGACGATGATGGAAATCAGCGCAGCCCAGACAAAGACCCGGTAGAACGGGCGCGAATAGTCCAGCAGGAACGGCCATAGCCGGGTCGGCGGCGTGTCGGCCTCATGATAGGCGACAAAAGGGTCAACAAGGTTTTCGAAATAGCGAAACATGGAGTGTGCTCCGATTGAGCAAAGAAAAAGACGTGCGAAGACAGATGGCGCCTGAACACCACCCTTTACGGGGCAAGTGTCCCGGCTTTAGCCGAACCAGATCCCGTAATACATTCGCATTCCTCCATCCATGTGACGGGCGCACCTAACCACAATGGGCCAAAGTTGTCATCCCCTTTTGAGACTAAACATCAGCTTGCAAGCAAGTCTTCACGTGACAGCGCAAAACCCGACGCGATCCAGCGGCTTTCAAGCTCGGCCAGTTTCTGGCCCAGCGCCGGGCCGGTATACCCGGGGATCAGGTCCCTGGCCTGTATCGGGAAACGCGCGGCTGCACCTGCGTGCAAGTCCTGTCTGAAGCTTTCGGACCAGGGCTGTTCAAAAAAGGCGCACCGTAAAAGGGTTTTGTTCAAACCGCCTTCGTCACCATACCGATAGCCCAGTTCAGCCACGCTGGTGGTTGACTGCGCTTCGCTCCGCATTCTGGTCAGGCGTTGCAGTTGCGAACGGCTCAGGCGCAGGGTTGCGGCGTCATCGGGTGTCGCGATTGCCGCCAGACGGCGCAGGGGGTTCGACTCGGCACCTGCCGCATGTTCCAAAGCGATCAGAGGTGCCAGTGACCGGTCATCCGCGCCCGGCAGCAATTGCGCTAATACGCCTGTGCTGCGCATCGTCGCAATAGCCGGGGCCGGATCGGGTGCGCCCAGCAGTTTCAGCAGTTCGGCCCCGACGCGTTCCCGCGACAACAAGGCCAGCCCTTCCAAATTGGCTCCAATGGCAGCCAGAGCATCCGGGTCGAAACCGGCATCCGGGTCACCATACCAGGCGTGAAACCGGAAATAGCGCAGTGACCGCAGATAGTCTTCGCGAATGCGGTCCTCGGCCTCACCGATGAACCGAACGCGCCGGGCCTGAAGGTCGGGGAGCCCGCCAAGCGGGTCTAACACAGTGCCATCGGGCTTTGCATAAAGTGCATTCATGGTAAAGTCGCGCCGCGCAGCATCTTCTTCGACGTAATCGGAAAAGGCGATGACCGCGCGGCGACCATCGGTTTCGACGTCACGCCGGAAAGTGGTGATCTCGTGCGGGATACCGGCGCTGACCACTGTAATCGTGCCATGGTCGATACCGGTAGGGATAGCCTTGAGGCCCGCAGCCTGCGCCATATCGACAACCTGTTCAGGCCGGGCGTCAGTGGCAATGTCGATATCCGACACCGGCGCGCCCAGCAGCGCATTGCGCACGCACCCGCCCACAAAAAGCGCCTGCGCCCCGGATGAGGTCAGGGCGGCGCATACCTTTTGGGTCGCCGGTTCGCTGACCCAAAGTTCCTCAATCTGCATCATTCATCCACCCGTGCTGCAAGCCCGCGCAATATGCGGGCCGTCGCGCCCCATATGTAATAAGGGCCGTACGGAACTGTGTAATATCTGCGTTTTTGACCGCGCCAGAGGCGCGATTCAACCAGATAATTCTTGGGATTCAAAAGATGCGCAAGGGGGGTCGAAAAGACTTCGTCGACTTCGCCGGGTTCCGGAACAGGTTGAAATCCCTTTCGAAGAACGGCCACCACGGGTGTGACCGTGAAAGAGGTGACTGTTTCATGCGTCGGCAGGTAACCAAGGATTTCGGGAAGGTCCGCGGGCAGGCCGATCTCTTCCTGTGCTTCGCGCAGGGCCGTTGCCGTGACATCCGCATCCCCTTCATCCTGTTTGCCGCCTGGAAACGCGATCTGACCCGGATGGTGTTTGAGGGCTGAGGACCGTTTCGTCAGGATCACCCGAGGGGTGTCATCTGCAAGCGAGATTGCGACAAGAACCCCCGCCGGGCGCAGGCGACGCCCGGGCGGCAGGGCGGTATCCGGGTTCAGGTCAAAGTCGCTGGACCCGTGACCGGGACGGCGCAGCGCCGCCCGGATCTGTTCAATCGGGTCAAGCACCCTTGCGGTCTTCGGCTTCAAAGCCAACCGTTGACGGATCAAGCACATAATGTGCGCCGCAGAACTGGCAATCTGCGGTGACCTGACCTTCGGGCGTCGTCATCTTTTCGAGGTCCTTTGCCGAATAGATCGACAAGCTCTGCCGTACCCGGTCTTCGGAGCAGGTGCAACCAAACTGCACGGACTGCGCATCATAGACCCGTGGCTGTTCTTCGTGGAACAGCCGGATCAACAAATCAGTCGGCGCAATCGAGGGACCAATCAGCTCAAGATCCTCGACCGTGTCCAGCAGGATATTGACCCGCCCCCAATTCTCGCCCTCTTCACCGTCGACCAGATCGCTGGCAGTCAGAATCTCGCCGCTGCCTTCCCCCGAGGCGGCAAATGGCGAGGCTTTGGGCATATGCTGCAACATGATGCCCCCGGCACGCCAGTGTTCATCCACGCCGGGCTCGGTCGATTTGCCAAAGCTCAGCGAGAACCGGGTAGGCAGCTGTTCAGACTGTGCAAAATAGGCCTCGGCGCAGGCGCTGAGAGAGGCCCCGGTCAGCGGAGTGATGCCCTGATATGGCTGTGTGCCTTCGCCCTGATCTATCATGATGGCAAAATAGCCCTCGCCCACCTGATCGAAGGGTGTCGCATCTGTCAGCCGGTCACGGTCAAAGCTGGCATAGGCCCGGATCTGCGCCGGCTGGCCTTCGGCCTTGGGTGCGTAATAGTCGGTCGCAATCATGCGCACAGGCCCCTTGGATTGCACCTGCAACGACAGTTTCCAGCGCAGCGCAACCGTCTGCCCGATCAATGCGGTCAGCAGGGCCATCTCGGCCACCAGCGCCTCGACCTGTTCGGGGTAGTCATGCTGCTTGAGGATGCCATCCAGCACACCATCCAGACGAGCCACACGGCCACGCATATCCGATACATCGAGTTGAAAGGGCAGGACTGTATCGTCCCACGCGATTTTCGTTCCAAGAGACATGGGGTTTCCTTACGCGCCACAGGTTGGCATACCGGCACCATATAGGTCGAACAGATTGGGTTGTAAGGGGCCATACATGATCAGGCGGTTCGGTGAAACCCCAGAGCCGGGGCGGAAATACACGCGACGTGTCGGTGTGTACGCACTTTTGCCCCGCAGAAGTCACCTTTTGCTGACCTGCCAGACCGAGCCAGGACCCGACCTGCAATTGCCCGGCGGAGGTATTGATCCGGGCGAATCACCAATTACCGCCCTGCACCGCGAAGTCTTTGAAGAGACCGGGTGGCTTATTGCGGCCCCCCGACGGATCGGCGCCTTTCGGCGCTTCACCTTTATGCCGGAATATGACCTGTGGGCCGAGAAGGTCTGCCTGATCTATCGCGCCCGCCCCGTGCGCCGCATAGGCCCGCCGACCGAAGCGTTTCACGAAGCGCTGTGGATGGAAACCGCCGACGCCGTCTGTTTACTGGGAAATGGCGGTGACCGGCACTTTGCCGAAATACACCTCGGCTCGCTTTAAGGTCCGTTATACTCAAAAAAGACGGCCGAGACATCATCTCCGATACCGTCTTTGGGTGACATCACTTGCGTCAAACGCCAGAACATATCGTCCAGAAACTCTGACCCGCCCCTTTCCGACATGCTCTGTTGCGCCATCTGACGCAAACCGTCTTCTTCCAGCAAACCGCCGCCAGCCAGTTGGCATTCGGTAAACCCGTCCGAGTACAACAGCAGCTTGTCGCCGGGCTGCATCTGCGTCTCGATTTGTTGAAAGCGCGCATCTTCGATCAATCCTATGGGCAAGCCTCCGTCACCAAGAAACTCGGCGCGGCCATCCTGCCGCAGCAGCAGCGGGTGCGGATGCCCGGCCTGCACCATTTTCAGATGCCCGTTGCGCAGGTCGACGATGGCGTAGATCATCGTAAAATACTCTTCGATACCTTCATCGGCCATCAGCCGAGAATTGAGCGTTTCAGCCACATGTTTCGGTGGCAGAAGTGCGTAAAACTTGTCGAACCTCCGCTCCATTGCGACGTTCTGATCGAAATGCTTGCTGGACAGATACCCCCCCAATCGCGCCGTCATCATGGCCGAGGTGATCCCATGCCCGGATACGTCGATGCTGTAGAACCCAAGCCGGTTCACCCCGGGCGAGAACATCCCCACCAGATCACCGCCGATATGACCACAAGGTTTCAGCAACAGACTGACCCGCGATTTGCCGAATGTCCGGGTCAGTTCGGGAACCAGCGATTCCTGAATTTTCCGCGCCTGCATCAGGTCCTTGTCGATCGCGTCATGCGCCAGCCTGAGTTCCTCGAGCGCGGATTCGATCAGGCGGTTCTTCTGTGAGAGCTCGCGCTGCATGTCCAGAATGCGCGCACCAGCTGAAATCCGCGCGCGCAATTCGTCCGCCTCAAGCGGCTTGATCAGAAAATCGTCGGCCCCGGCATCCAGACCGCGCGCGACCTCCTGCTTTTCGCTTTTGGATGTCAAAAGGATGAAATAGCTGTATTGATCCGTTTCCAAAGCCCGAAAGGCACAGCAGAATTCAAGCCCGCTCATCCCCGGCATGACCCAGTCGCTCAGCACAAGATCGGGCGGATTATCGACGCAAAGCGCCAAAGCGGCATGGCCTGTATCGGCCTCGATCACCTCGAACCC
Organism: Ruegeria sp. HKCCSA071; assembly: GCF_017872555.1. GTDB lineage: Bacteria > Pseudomonadota > Alphaproteobacteria > Rhodobacterales > Rhodobacteraceae > Ruegeria. The sequence continues at coordinate 54,652 of NZ_JAEDOX010000005.1, read as the reverse complement.
CCATTTCCTGAGCGAGGCCACCAGAATGCGCCGTTGCAGGCGGCTGTCATCCACGACCAGCACCGTGCGGATCGCGCCGAAATCCAGATCAGGTCTGGTTTCCTCAAGACTCGCCCCCGGCACCATTTACCCTTTGCTCTGATGAGTTTCGTCACATTTGACGACCCTATCGCCGACAGATTTAACATCCGGTGAAGAGTGGCGATTGCCGAAGAGTGGCCCCGTTAACCTGCTTTTTACAGGGCGCGTCTATTAAGACCCATGACCATTCATTAGCTGGTGTACATCATGATCCACTGGGCCAGAGTCAGACAATTGCGGGATGAAGTCGGCCCCGAGGAATTCGATGAGGTGGTCGAGATATTTCTGGAAGAAGTGCAGGACGTGATCACCCGCCTGCGCCGCGACACCAACCGGGCCGAGTTGGAGCAGAACCTGCATTTCCTGAAAGGCAGCGCATTGAGCCTGGGGTTCGATCAATTCTCGAAACTCTGCCAGGATGGGGAACGGCAGGCCGCAGCAGGGCAAGGGGCCGAGGTTGATCTGCCAGCGCTTTTGGCCGCTTTCGACAGCTCGAAAACCATGTTTGAAGCCGAGCTGAATGAGAACCTGAACTAGATCACGAACTGTGCCAGCGTCTCGTCCTCGGTGATGTCGGTATAGGTGAACCCGGCGTCGTCCAGATGGGCAAACAGGCGCATGAAGTTTTCGGGCTTGCGGGTTTCGATCCCGATCAGAACCGAGCCGAAATTGCGCGCCGATTTCTTCATGTATTCGAACCGCGCGATATCATCCTCGGGGCCGAGAATATTCAGGAATTCCTTCAGGGCGCCGGGTCGCTGCGGCAGGCGCAGGATGAAGTACTTTTTCACACCGGAATACCGCTGCGCACGTTCCTTGACCTCGGGCAGGCGTTCGAAATCGAAATTGCCGCCGGATGTCAGGCAGACCACGGTCTTTCCACGAACAAAGCTTTGGATATCGCCGACTGCCTCGATCGCCAGCGCCCCCGCAGGTTCCAGCACGATGCCTTCGACATTCAGCATCTCGATCATGGTGGTGCAGATACGATCCTCGGACAGGACCAGAACGTCCGACAGGTTACGTGATTTCAACAACTCGAACGGCTTTTCACCGATCCGCCCGACAGCCGCGCCATCGACAAAGGTATCCACATGGTCCAGCGAAACAGGGTGTCCTGCCGCCAGAGCTGCGCGCAGACAGGCCCCTCCGGCCGGCTCGACGAACAGGCAATGGGTGCGGTCCCCGAACCATGTGGCCACGCCGGCGGACATTCCACCTCCGCCAACGGGAAGCACAACGTGATCGGGCGCACCGCCCATCTGCCTTTCGATTTCAACCGCCAGCGAGGCCTGTCCTTCGATCACATCGGCATCGTCAAAAGGCGACAGGAAATACCCGCCCTGCTGTACACACCACGCCTGAGCGGCGACGAGCGTGTCATCGAAATAGTCACCGATCAAATGAATCTCGACGTTATCCCCGCCAAAGATCCGCGTTTTCTGGATCTTCTGCTGAGGCGTCGTGACCGGCATGAAGATCACGCCTTTGACCCCCATATGCTGGCACATATAGGCCACGCCCTGCGCGTGATTGCCCGCGCTGGCACAGACGAACAGGTCCTGCCCCTGTTGCTTGCGCATTGCGTTGAACGCACCGCGAATCTTGTAGGAGCGCACCGGGCTCAGGTCTTCGCGCTTGAGCCAGATATCCGCCCCATAACGGTCGGACAGGTGGACATTGCGCTGCAACGGAGTTGCCGGGAAGACAGAGCGCATCGCCTCTTCGGCGGCGCGGGCGCGGGTCATGAAGTCGGTCATGCCCGCTTCCCTGCCCCATCAGCGTGATAAGGGCAAGGAATACATATGTGTACGCCGCTCAGGAGAGTTGGCGTTTTTCGATAAAGACGCCGTACATCGTGGTCAGGATGCTGACGTTGATCAGTGGCAGAATGAGCGTGCCAAAGAACACGGTCAGCAATACGCCAAGCACCGGTATAAGTGCCAGAAGGGTGAGAGCCAGCTGCACCAGAATCTGGAACAGGAGGGCGACGAGTAGCAGCAACAAGATTGCACCGCTGACCCCGGATGTGTTGTTCCATGCCTCACCGATCGATATGGGATTTCCTATTGCCGCCGCGGGCAGAATAATTGACAGGCGATAATAGCAGACGACCAGAAAGATGGCGTAAACAGCGACAAGCGCGAATCCGATTGAGCCGCCACTCAGTGCTGACATAACAAAGCCCATCGGAAGGAACGCAATGGCCATCAAAATCCCCAACATCAGAAAACGACCGAAATAGGCAAGAATCCTGTCGAAACGGAATGTCGGGAGTATTCCCGTGGGATACTCTTCCAACAGGATGAAGCGGTGCCATGACACCGCGATCCAGAACATGGTAACGGACATTACCGCCAGTAAAACGACCACAAAGACAAAGGCTGAACCTGCGGTTGCACTTGGCGACAACGCGCCTGCGTTGTCTTCAAGCGCCTCAAGCGGAATACCAAGCGCCAAGAACACGCCCACGATGATGATTGTCGCAATTAGAGCAGGGCCAACCGTAATCTGTAGCACCTGCTTGATGTTTCCAAATACCATCCGCACCGAATGCACAAATATTTGCCATCCCAACATATGAATCCGCCCCTTCAACCAATGCTTGTTATTCTCTGCACCCGTTTCACCCCAATTCAGGTACTGCGTCAATCCTCACAACTTGCCCCCGCGTCCAAAACCCGCTAGGGGCCAATCGTTCTACGCATAAAGGGAAGTCAGATGTCCGCGCCCAAGAAAGTTGTTCTGGCCTATTCCGGTGGCCTTGATACCTCGATCATTCTGAAATGGCTGCAGACCGAGTATGGTTGTGAGGTCGTGACCTTCACCGCCGATCTGGGTCAGGGCGAAGAGCTGGAGCCTGCGCGCCAAAAGGCCGAGCTGCTGGGGATCAAGCCCGAAAATATCTATATCGAAGACATCCGCGAGGAATTTGTCCGCGATTTTGTCTTCCCGATGTTCCGCGCCAACGCTCAGTACGAAGGCCTGTACCTGCTGGGCACGTCTATCGCGCGGCCACTGATCTCGAAACGCTTGATTGAGATCGCTGCTGAAACCGGTGCTGATGCTGTCGCCCATGGTGCAACCGGCAAAGGCAATGACCAGGTCCGGTTCGAACTGGCAGCCTATGCACTGAACCCAGACATCAAGGTGATCGCCCCCTGGCGCGAATGGGATCTGACAAGCCGCACCAAGCTGCTGGAATTTGCCGAGCAGAACCAGATTCCGATTGCCAAGGACAAGCGTGGTGAGGCGCCGTTCTCGGTTGATGCCAACCTGCTGCATACCTCGTCCGAGGGCAAGGTTCTGGAAGACCCCGCCGATATGGCGCCCGACTATGTCTATCAGCGCACCGTCCACCCCGAAGACGCCCCGAATGAGCCTGAGTTCATCGAGATCGGCTTTGAAAAAGGCGACGCGGTCAGCATCAACGGTGAGGCGATGAGCCCGGCCACGATCCTGACCAAGCTGAACGAATATGGCGGCAAGCACGGTATTGGCCGTCTGGACCTGGTCGAAGGCCGGTTCGTGGGCATGAAGTCGCGCGGCATCTACGAGACACCCGGCGGCACCATCCTGCTGGAAGCGCATCGTGGCATTGAATCCATCACAATGGACCGCGGCGCGATGCACCTGAAAGACCAGCTGATGCCGCAATATGCGGAACTCATCTATAACGGTTTCTGGTACAGCCCCGAGCGCGAGATGCTGCAAGCCGCCATCGACAGATCGCAAGAGCATGTTACCGGCACCGTTCGTGTGAAACTGTACAAAGGTCTGGCGTCGACCGTGGGCCGCTGGTCGGATCATTCGTTGTATTCTGAGGCACATGTGACCTTCGAAGAGGATGCAGGTGCGTACGATCAGAAAGATGCGGCAGGCTTTATCCAGCTGAATGCGTTGCGTCTGAAACTGCTGGCTGCTCGGAACAAGCGCCTGTCCAAGTGATCGACGAAGACGATACCGACGACGAGCTCGATATGTTCATCGAGGCGCAGGACACGGTTTGGGCCGATGTCCTGCGCGAACTTGAACAGGGGCAGAAATCCAGCCACTGGATGTGGTTCGTGTTTCCGCAACTGGCCGCGCTGGGCCAGTCCCATATGGCGCAGCTTTACGGCATTGAAGATCTGGACGAGGCGACACGCTATCTGAACCACCCGGAACTGCGTGACCGACTTAGGCAGACGGCCTCGTTGATGTTGCTGCACACAGGGCGCGATGCCCGCGACATTCTGGGTGGGATTGACGCGAAAAAGCTGCGATCTTCGATGACATTGTTTTCGTCTGTGGCAGATGCTCCGCCCGAGTTTCGTGCTGTTCTGGATGCCTTTTATGGCGGCAAGCCTTGTGACCGGACGGTTCAGATCCTCGGCGCATCGTGATCAGAAGTTCTAGTTGGGTCAGCCTTGCCTGTTCGGCACCTGACGCATTACGCATTCTGAAACCGTGAAAGGAACCCGAATGCTTCAGGACATCGCCGATGGAATTCAAAAAGGGCTGAGCGGCAAAAGCTTTGATGGCTCGCTCAAATTCGATTGCGGCGCGGACGGTGTGATTGTTCTGGCAGAAAACCGGGCAACGACGCAGGATCGGGACACGGATTGCACAATCCGTATTTCGCAGGAGAACCTGACCAAGCTGTTGACCGGAAAGCTGAACCCGATGACTGGCGTTGCTTTGGGCAAGCTCAAGATCTCGGGCAATATCGGTGTTGCGATGAAGCTGGGGCAACTGCTGGGCTGAATTTGCCTCAAAGTTGGCCTTTGGCCCGAGTCCAGCCAGACCAGCGGTTCCCCCGCGGTGTACCGCGATTCCGCATCGGGATACCTGTCGCGCATGATCTGGGGCAAATGAACTGTGGTTTCGCCCACCCTTCAAGTGGGCCGTCTACACGTGATCGCAGACGATAAACTCGTCTCACCAGCGCGTGACATTGCATGACAGGCAATTGCAAGGGGGTCGAACCCGCGTCAATCTCACCTAAAAAGGAGACCTGTCATGATGCGGACTGCTTATTTCGAAACCGTCAGACCAGCCCTTCTGTTTACACTGATTGCATTGGCCGCACTGTTGCGCGCACTGCCTGCCCCGGCTGCGGGAACCGAAACGCTGACGGTGGCTGGCGGGTGTTTCTGGTGCGTGGAATCCGATTTCGAATCCGTGCCCGGCGTAATCGGGGCGGTGTCGGGGTACACCGGCGGTACATCTGCGGACCCGACATATGATCAGGTTTCAAAAGGGGGAACCGGACACTACGAGGCGGTTCAGATCACGTTCGATCCGGCGCGCGTCTCTCGCGCGTCACTTCTGAACATGTTTTTCCGCTCGGTTGACCCGACAGACGCAGGTGGCCAGTTCTGCGACCGGGGCGACAGCTATCGAACTGCGATTTTCGTCTCTAACAAAGGCGAAAAGGTGTTGGCAGAACAAGCCAAAGTAGACGCGCAGCAAGCGCTGGGGCAGACCATTGTCACCCCGGTTCTAAGCGCAGGACCCTTTTACCCCGCCGAGGCGTATCATCAGGATTATTACAAAGGCAACAAACTGGTCCTTACCCGTTTTGGACCAAAGCGCCAGCACAACGCCTACAAGGCGTATCGCAAAGCCTGTGGTCGTGACGCGCGCGTCAAGCAGCTTTGGGGTGGGGATGCGCCATTTGCAGGCTCCTAGTCAAAGGATGCCTCACGTACTTCTTTCAGATCGGGAATGACATCCGCCGTTCCGTGCCGCATGACCATCAGGGCTGCGGCGCGGTTTGCCTGCAATATGGCCTGTTCCATTGGCATTCCGCGATCCATGCCTGCCAGCACGTAGCCGGTGAAGGTGTCGCCTGCCCCTGTGGTATCCACCGCCCGCACCTTATGCGCGGGAAACTCGACCGGATCGTTGCCCTGCTGCAAGTACCTCGCGCCTTTTGAGCCGAGGGTAACAATGACATGCCGAACGGGCAGATCAGCGATGCTCAGACCGGTTTCCTGACGCAGTTGCTCGGCCTCCACCTCATTCAGGATCAGGAAATCCAGATAGGGCAGAACGCCCTGCACAGCCTGTGCCTGAAACGGGGCTGCGGCATAACAGACGGTCAAGCCAAGCTTGCGCCCCAGCTGCGCCGCTTCGACCTGGGCATTGGTTTCATTCTGCAAGATCAGAAGATCACCGGTGTTTGCCGAGGCCAGCGCCTGCCCCAGATGGGCGGGTTTCAATGCATGATTGGCCCCTGGATACAGGATAATCAGGTTTTCACCCTCGGCATCCACCGCAATGATGGCGTGGCCCGTGGGAACATCCACCTCAGAGATATGGCGCGTATCCACACCATATTCTGTCAGTCGATCCTTGGCCCAGCGCCCATCGGGCCCCACGGCACCAATATGGCTGACGCGCGATCCCGCACGCGCAGCGGCCACCGACATGTTGGCCCCCTTGCCGCCCAGGAACCGATCCAGCCCGCGGGCGGCCAGAGTTTCCCCCGGCGCAGGCAAATGCGGCAGGTCATAGACCATATCCGCGTTGATCGAGCCGAGATTCCAGATCGTCATGACTTATCCGATGTCGCAAGAGGCCAGAATGGCCATGTTCAGAATATCGTTCGCAGTCGATACGGTCGAGCAGATCTGGATCGGCTTGTCGATGCCTGACAGGATCGGGCCGATCACGGTCGCTCCACCCATTTCCTGCATCAGCTTGGTCGAGATTGATGCCGAATGCCGGGCCGGAACGATCAGGATATTCGCCGGACCGGTCAGGCGCGAGAACGGATAGGCCGCTTGTTGTTCGACGTTCAGGGCGACGTCCACCGTCATTTCACCCTCGTATTCAAAGTCGACGCCGCGCCGATCCAGAACAGCCGGGGCACGGTGCATCTTTTCAGCACGTTCTGACACCGGATAGCCAAAGGTTGAGAAGCTGACAAAAGCCACGCGCGGCTCCAGCCCCATATGCCGGGCAACTGCGGCCGAACGCTCGGCAATATTCGCCAGATCGTTTTCGTCGGGCCATTCATGTACCAAAGTGTCGCCAATCAGGACAATCCGGCCTTTATGCAGCAAAGCTGTCACACCGGCGGCACCGTTAGCCGCATCTGCATCAAACACATGGTTGATCCGGTCGAGCACATGCGCGGACTTGCGGGTTGCGCCAGTGACCAGACCATCACCATGCCCATGGGCCAGCATCAGCGAAGAAAACACATGGCGGTCCCGTGCAGCCAAACGGTGAATGTCTTTGCGGTCAAACCCCTTACGCTGCAGGCGCTGATACAGGAAGTTCGAATAGGTTTCGAGATGCGTGGTATTGGCGGCATTCACGACCTCGATTTCACGCACAGCGTCGCCCAGGCCCGTGGCTTCCAGTTTGGTCTTAACATCGTCTGGCCGACCCACCACAAGCGCCTTACCGAAACCTGACCGCTGATACATGACCGCAGCGCGCAATACCCGGGGATCGTCGCCTTCGGCGAAAATCATCCGGCTTTGCGCCTGACGCGCACGGGCATTCAAACCGCGCAGGATACTGGCGGTCGGGTCCATCCGGGATTTCAGGCTCAGCTCATACGCGTCCATATCGATGATCGGACGGCGCGCGGCACCGGTGTCCATCCCCGCCCTTGCAACGGCCGGTGGGATGCGATGGATCAAACGCGGGTCGAATGGGGTGGGAATGATATAGTCCCGCCCAAAGGTCAGCGACTTGCCATAGGCCATGGCGACCTCATCCGGCACATCCTCGCGCGCCAGATTGGCAAGTGCGTGGGCACAGGCGATCTTCATCTCATCATTGATGGCGCGGGCATGAATGTCCAACGCACCACGGAACAGGTAGGGGAAGCCCAGAACGTTATTCACCTGGTTTGGGTAATCGCTGCGTCCGGTGGCAACGATCGCATCCACGCGAACCTCGTGCGCTTCTTCCGGAGTGATCTCGGGGTCGGGGTTGGCCATCGCAAAGATGACAGGATTGTCGGCCATGCTGGCAACCATATCCTGCGTCACGGCGCCTTTCACCGAAACACCCAGGAACACATCGGCACCCTTCATCGCGTCTTCCAATGTGCGCAGGTCGGTTGTGATCGCGTGGGCTGATTTCCACTGGTTCATGCCTTCGGTCCGGCCCTGATAGATCACGCCCTTTGTATCGCAGACGATGCAGTTTTCGTGCCGCGCACCCATTGCCTTGAGCAGTTCGATACAGGCAATTCCCGCCGCACCCGCGCCATTCAGAACGATTTTCACGTCCTCGATCTTCTTGCCCGAGATATGCAGCGCGTTGATCAGCCCGGCCGCGCAGATCACAGCCGTACCGTGCTGGTCATCGTGAAAGACGGGGATGTCCATCTCTTCCTTCAGGCGCTGTTCGATGATGAAACACTCGGGCGCCTTGATGTCTTCCAGATTGATGCCACCAAAGGTCGGCCCCATCAGGCGCACCGCGCGGCAGAATTCATCCGGGTCTTCGGTGTCCAGCTCGATATCGATCGAGTTCACGTCGGCGAACCGTTTGAACAGGACCGATTTGCCTTCCATGACCGGTTTCGAGCCCAGCGCGCCAAGGTTACCAAGGCCCAGCACTGCGGTTCCGTTCGAGATTACGGCCACCAGGTTGCCCTTGTTGGTATAGTCATAAGCCGTTTCCGGGTTTTCTGCGATAGCCTCGCAGGGAACGGCCACACCCGGACTGTAGGCCAGCGACAGATCACGCTGCGTTGTCATGGGGACGGTGGCCTGCACCTCCCACTTGCCGGGGGTGGGGTCCAGGTGAAAGGCCAATGCCTCTTCTTTGGTGATCTTCGCTTTGGGCATCTTAAATGTCGGTTCCATGACTTCAGGGCTGACGCCTCATAGCGCAGGCGGGCGCGCGCCTCAACGGGAATACTTTTCGCCTTTCGCTGCAGGGGCCGGGTTTGTAAGGTCACGACCGGAAAACGCCAGAAGGGGGCCGCTTTTGTCCACAGTCACGCCAATGATGGCGCAATACCTCGAAATCAAAGAGGCCCACGCGGATGCCCTGCTGTTTTATCGCATGGGTGATTTCTATGAGATGTTCTTCGAGGATGCCGTCAACGCTGCCGAGGCGTTGGACATCGCCCTGACCAAGCGCGGCAAGCACAATGACGAAGACATCCCGATGTGCGGCGTGCCGGTGCATTCGGCCGAAGGATACCTTCTGACCCTGATCCGCAAGGGTTTTCGCGTTGCGGTCTGCGAACAGATGGAAAGCCCGGCTGAAGCAAAGAAACGAGGCTCTAAATCGGTCGTAAAGCGCGATGTCGTGCGACTGGTTACGCCCGGAACACTGACCGAGGACGCATTGCTTGAGGCGCGCCGGCACAACTTTCTGGCTGCCTATGCCGAGGTCCGGGACGAGGCCGCGATTGCCTGGGCTGATATTTCGACGGGCGCGTTTCACGTGATGCCCCTGACCTCGGTCCGGCTCAGTCCTGAGCTTGCCCGACTTGCGCCCTCCGAACTGATCGTGGCCGATGGCGCGCAGGAAAATCTGAACGAAACGCTGCTTGATCTGGGGATTTCACTGACCCCGGTCGGGCGCGCCAGCTTCGACAGCACGGCGGCGGAAAAGCGCATCTGCGGGCTGTTTCACGTGGGCGCCTTGGACGCGTTCGGAAATTTCGGCCGCGCCGAAGTGTCCGCAATGGGCGCGCTGATCGACTATCTGGAGATTACGCAAAAGGGCAAACTGCCCCTGCTGCAAACGCCGCTGAAAGAATTTGAGGATCGCGTCGTTCAGATCGACGCCGCCACACGTCGCAATCTGGAGCTGACCCGCTCCCTGTCCGGCGGGCGCGCAGGATCGCTTCTTTCTGTCGTTGACCGAACCGTTACCCCCGGTGGCGCCCGATTGCTGGAACAGCGGCTTTCAAGCCCTTCTCGTAATCTGGATGTGATCCATGCCCGGCTTGACGCCGTCAGTTTCGCCGCTGGTGACAGCCTGATCGCGTCTGATCTGCGCGAAGCCTTGCGCAAAACCCCGGATCTGGACCGCGCCCTGTCGCGTTTGTCGCTCGAGCGCGGCGGACCTCGTGATCTGACAGCCATTCGCAATGGTTTGACACAGGCAGTCACGATTGCCGAAATCTGCGCGGATCAGGATTTGCCGGTGTTGCTGGCAACCGCGCTTCAGAACCTCGTTGGTTTCGATGACTTGCTGACTTTACTGGACGAGGCGCTGGTGGCCGAACCCCCGCTTCTGACTCGCGACGGAGGCTTTATCGCGCCAGGTTTTGACGCTGAACTGGACGAGGCCCGCACCCTGCGTGACGAAGGTCGCTCGGTCATTGCCGGGTTTCAGCAGAAATACGTCGAACACACCGGCATCACCTCGCTGAAAATCAAGCATAACAACGTGCTGGGCTATTTCATCGAAACCACGGCAACCCATGCCGAAAAGATGCTGAACCCACCCTTTAGCGAAACCTATATCCATCGCCAGACGACAGCCAATCAGGTGCGGTTTACAACCGTCGAACTGTCTGAGATCGAAACCCGTATCCTGAACGCAGGGAATCTAGCGCTGGATATTGAAAAGCGGCTCTATCAAAGGCTTTCTGGCGCGATACTGGACCTTGCTGCCCGATTGAATCAAGCCGCCCGCGGGCTTGCCGAACTGGACCTGTCGACCGCTTTAGCTGATCTTGCACGGGGTGAAAACTGGTGCCATCCAAGGGTTGACGCCTCTCGCGCATTCAATGTGCAGGGCGGTCGACACCCAGTTGTGGAACACGCCCTCCGACAGCAAAGCAGCGATGCGTTCATTTCCAATGATTGCGACCTGAGTGTCCAAGACGGCGCGGCGATATGGTTATTGACCGGTCCGAACATGGCCGGTAAATCAACCTTTCTGCGCCAGAACGCCCTGATTGCACTGCTTGCCCAAATGGGCAGCTACGTTCCGGCCGAAGAGGCGCATATTGGCGTCGTCAGCCAGCTGTTCAGCCGCGTCGGAGCCTCGGACGATCTGGCGCGGGGGCGGTCGACCTTTATGGTCGAGATGGTCGAAACCGCCGCCATTCTGAATCAGGCCGATGACCGTGCATTGGTGATCCTGGACGAAATCGGTCGCGGTACCGCCACCTATGACGGCCTGTCCATCGCCTGGGCCACATTGGAACACCTGCACGCGACCAACAAATGTCGCGCATTGTTTGCCACGCATTATCATGAGCTTACGGCTTTGGCCGGCAAACTCGAAGGTGTCGATAACGCCACCGTAGCGGTCAAAGAGTGGGAAGGCGAAGTCATCTTCCTGCACGAGGTTCACAAGGGCGCAGCTGACCGGTCATATGGGGTGCAGGTTGCGCAACTGGCCGGTTTGCCGGCTTCTGTCGTTGAACGTGCCCGGGTGGTTCTGGAGCAGCTTGAAAAAACCGAACGCGAAGGCGGCAAGCAAAAAGCGCTGATTGACGACCTGCCGCTGTTCTCGGCAGCCGCGCCGCCACCCCCGCCCGCACCAAAAACCTCGCCGGTAACCCAGATGCTTGAGGGTGTCCTGCCCGACGAACTGACCCCGCGTGAGGCGCTGGATCTCATCTACAAACTGAAAGAGGCGGCCAGATCCTGACCGCCCTTCATCTTTTCAAAAATACTCTCGCCGAAGGCTTGGCTTTGAAAAGCCAATCAGCTTGCTGGCGTTGAAGAGACCCCGACCTGAGCCGGACGCAACAGGCGGTCGTGCAGCATGAATCCTTCGGCGGATACCTGAATAATGTCCCCTGCCCGTGTGCCCGGCACCGGGGCCTCGAACATTGCCTCATGCACATTCGGATCAAACCGGTCGCCAACCTCGGGTGTAATCACTTCGATCCCGTGCTTCTGGAAGACGTCCTTGAGGGCACGCATGGTCAGTTCGACGCCTTCCAGCAGTCCGGCGGCAACTTCTTTCTGCTCGTCGGTCGCGGCCTCAAGCGCGCGCTTCATGTTGTCGTATACAGGCAGCATATCGCGGGCCAGCTTAGAGCCGCCATACTGTTCGGCATCGCGGCGCGCTTTGTCGCCGCGTTTGCGCGCGTTCTCGGCGTCGGCAAGCGCGCGCATGAATTTGTCTTTATACGCATCCCGCTCAGCGCGCAGCTCGTCCAGCTCCAACGCCTCGTCGCTGATCTCAGCAAACTCCTCGGCCAGCTCTTCCGCTTCTGCCGCCATGATATCGTCCAGAAAATCTTCGTTCTTGGGCTCTGCCATCTCTTACCCTCTAGCTCCGGTCGGATATCAGCTTGCCGACCAGTTGCGCCGTATAATCCACGATCGGCACGATCCGTCCATAATTCAGACGCGTGGGCCCGATGACCCCGACCGCACCGATTATCTTTCGATCAGCGTTCATATATGGAGACACCACCAAAGAGGAACCCGAAAGTGAGAAAAGTTTGTTCTCAGACCCAATAAAAATGCGCACACCCTCGCCACCTTCCGTCAATTCGAGGAAATCCGCGATGTCGCGCTTGCGCTCCAGATCATCAAACAGGCTGCGAATACGCTCCAACTCTCCGGCCTGACCGGGTTCGTTCAACAGATTCGCCCGCCCCCGCACGATCAAACGGGCCGAGTCGGCTCCGTCTCCGTCCCAGGCCGCCAGCCCGCTTTCGACCAGCTCGCGCGCCAGCGCATCTATTTCCTGCTTGCGTGCCTGAATCTGTTTCTGCATCTGACGGCGCACTTCACTGAGTGTGCGCCCCTCAATCAGCGCATTCAGAAAATTCGCAGCCTCGCGCATCGAACTGGGCGTCTGGCCGGGCGGTGGTGTGAACAGGCGGTTTTCGACATGGCCGTCAGAAAAAACCAGCACCACCAAAGCCTTGTCATGCCCCAAAGAGACAAATTCGATATGTTTTATTTCGGCTTCATGCTTAGGCGTAAGAACCAGCGACGCACCTTGTGTCACGTGTGACAGAGCTGACCCGACCCGATCCAACATTCCGCCAACATCACCCGTGTTAGAGCCTAAAGTCTCTTCCAGTTTTTGCTTGTCGTCGACGCCCAGATCGCCAACCTCAAGCAAACCGTCCACGAACATCCGCAAACCTTGCTGCGTCGGTACCCGGCCCGCGCTGATATGCGGGCTGTCCAGAAGGCCCAGAAACTCCAGGTCCTGCATCACGTTGCGCACGGTTGCGGCACTGACTTTTTCAGACAGGGTACGTGTCAGGGTGCGGCTTCCAACCGGCTCTCCGCTTTCCAGATAACTTTCGACGATCAACCGGAACACCTCGCGTGACCGGTCGTTCATCTCGTCCAGAATTTTGCTCGCTTCACTCATGCGTTTTCCCCTGCTGGTTCATCATTAAATAGCAGGCAAATGAAAGGTCAATCGGGGTTGCATCGTAACGCTGCGGGGCGGTATCCCCAACCCAGCAAACAAAGGATTTCCCATGCGACCCTCTGGAAGAGACTTAAGTGAAATGCGCGCCGTTTCAATTGAAACGGGGTTCACCAAACATGCCGAAGGTTCCTGCCTGATCAAGATGGGCGACACCCATGTGCTGTGCACCGCCACGATCGAAGATCGGGTACCCCCTTTCATCAAGGGTTCGGGGCTAGGCTGGGTCACCGCCGAATACGGTATGCTGCCCCGCGCCACCAACACCCGGATGCGGCGTGAAGCGGCCTCGGGCAAGCAAGGCGGGCGGACAGTGGAAATCCAACGCCTGATCGGCCGCGCCCTGCGGGCAGGCGTCGACCGGGTTGCACTTGGCGAACGGCAGATCACCGTTGATTGCGATGTGATCCAGGCTGATGGCGGCACCCGCTGTGCCTCGATCACCGGCGGCTGGGTTGCGCTGCGATTGGCCGTCAACAAGCTGATGAAGGCAGGTGACGTGATTTCAGATCCGCTGGTTGATCCGGTCGCCGCCGTGTCATGCGGTATTTATGCGGGCCAGCCTGTGCTGGACCTTGACTATCCGGAAGACAGCGAGGCCGGTGTCGACGGCAACTTTATCATGACCGGGTCAGGCAAACTGATCGAGGTTCAGATGAGTGCCGAAGGTTCTGTATTCAGCCGCGCCCAGATGGATCAGCTGATGGATCTGGCGGAAAAAGGCGTTGCCGAGCTGGCCGCAGCCCAGAAAGCCGCCACCACATGACCCGTAAGTTTGACAGCGACAGGCTGTTGGTCGCGACCCACAACAAAGGCAAGCTTGAGGAGATGGCGCATCTCCTCGAGCCTTTTGGCGTGACGGTTGTGGGTGCGGCGGACATGGGCCTGCCCGAACCGGAAGAGACCGAGGACACCTTTGTCGGCAACGCCCGGATCAAGGCCCACGCCGCTGCAAAAGCAACCGGGCTGCCTGCCCTGTCAGACGATTCCGGAATCACCATCGACGCCCTGAATGGCGCGCCGGGCATTTATACCGCTGATTGGGCCGAAACCGCCAATGGGCGCGACTTCCTGATGGCGATGACCCGCGCCCATTCTGAGCTTGAGGCAAAGAACGCCCCCCATCCCCGCACAGCGCAATTCCGAAGCACACTGGTACTGGCCTGGCCTGATGGGCATGATGAGGTGTTTGAGGGCGTTGCCCCCGGTCATTTGGTCTGGCCCATCCGCGGCGCAGGTGGATTCGGTTACGATCCGATGTTTGTTCCCGAAGGATACGACATTACCTTTGCCGAGATGGATCGCTGGGAAAAGAACAAGATCAGCCATCGCGGTCGCGCGGTTGAGAAGTTCGTGAAAGGCTGCTTTGGCGGATGATTGGCGCAGCGGGGGCTTTGGCCTGTACGTGCATTGGCCCTTTTGCGAGGCCAAATGCCCCTATTGCGACTTCAACAGCCACGTTTCCAATAATATTGATCAAAAACAATGGCTTACCGCCTATCTGAGCGAATTGCGGCGCTCGGCCGTCGAAACCCCGGATCGGGTGCTGAACACGATCTTTTTCGGCGGTGGAACCCCGTCGCTGATGGACCCGGAAACCGTTGCTGCCGTGATCGGTGAGGCCCGTGCGCTCTGGCGCCCCTCCAACACCATGGAAATCACGCTGGAGGCAAATCCCGGATCGGTCGAGGCCGGGCGGTTCGCGGCCTATCGTGATGCAGGTGTCAACCGGATATCGATGGGCGTGCAGGCGCTCAACGACGAAGACCTGCGCCGCTTGGGGCGGATTCACACTGTGGCCGAGGCACGCGCCGCCTTTGACATCGCCCGTGATTGTTTTGAACGGGTCAGCTTTGACCTGATCTATGCCAGACAGCACCAAACGCTGGATGCCTGGCGGGCCGAGTTGAACGACGCTTTGTCCATGGCCGTGGATCACTTGTCGCTGTATCAACTGACAATCGAAGATGGCACCGCTTTTGCCGATCGTTATGCTGTCGGAAAACTGCGCGGCTTGCCCGAGGATGACAGTGCGGCCGACATGTACCTTGCAACACAAGAGATTTGCGAGAAACACGGCCTGCCCGCCTATGAGGTGTCCAATCACGCCCGCCCCGGTGCAGAGTCGCAGCACAATCTGGTCTATTGGCGTTACGGAGATTATGTCGGCATTGGCCCCGGCGCTCATGGGCGGATTACTGTGGATGGTCAAAAACACGCGACCGAGACTCAATTGAATCCGCAACGTTGGCTTGACGCCGCCACGAAGGGTGACGGAGAAAAGAAGCGCTATGTCCTTTCACCTAAAGAACAGGCGAACGAATACCTTATGATGGGTATGAGGATTTCAGAAGGACTAGATATAGGTAGGTGGGCAGCCTTGTCAGGCCGTCCACTTTCAGACGAATCCGTAGACCATCTGGTCGGCATTAACATGATTGAACGTGATAACAACAGACTCAGAGCAACACCAGCGGGGCGCGCCGTGCTGAATGCTGTAATCCGGGAATTGATGGGCTAGATATGCAGTATCTTTGGGCGGGGCTGGGATTGCTTTGCGTTGCGATGGCCGCAATTGGGGTTGTACTGCCTCTTCTTCCAACAGTTCCATTTTTGTTGCTGGCAGCGTTTTTCTTTGCGCGATCCTCCTCACGGTTGCACAACTGGCTTCTGTCGCACCGGATTTTCGGGCCAATGATACTGGATTGGCAGAGTTCGGGTGCAATACGTCCGGCCGCAAAAAAGGCAGCAACCTTATCGATCGCCGCCGTTTTCGGAGTGTCTTTGCTCTTATCCGTTCCGCCCTTCGTGCTGATCCTTCAGGTCATTGTTCTGGGCGGCGTCCTTATATTTATCTGGACACGCCCTAGCGGCTGAGCTTTGCACAAAGATCGTCAAGCTGATCCAGGTTTTCATATGTCAGAACAACCTGACCGGATTCCGTTCCCGCCTTGTGGTTGATTGAGACTTTCATGGCCAAAATAGCGGACAGGTCTTTTTCCAGCGCGCGCGTATCAGCATCTTTACCGGCATCCAGATTCCTGGATCTGGGAGCAGGTCGTGCAGTGTCGCCCTGCTGCTGTTTCTTGACCAACGCCTCGGTCGCGCGCACAGACAGGCCATCCTTGACGATCTGCTTTGCCAATTCCGAGGGATTTTCCGCCGTAATCAGTGCGCGCGCATGACCAGCCGACAATTTCCCTTCAATAACAAGAGTTTGCACGTCAATTGGCAGAGACAAAAGCCGCAACAGGTTCGCAATATGGCTGCGGCTTTTCCCCAATGCCTCGGCAAGCTTTTCCTGCGTGTGCCCAAAACGATCCATCAACTGCCTGTAGCCGGCGGCCTCTTCCACCGCGTTCAGATCAGCGCGCTGGATGTTTTCGATGATCGCAACTTCCAGTACCTCGGTATCATCGAATTCGCGCACAATCACCGGGATCTCGTGCAGCTGCGCCATCTGAGCCGCCCGCCACCGGCGTTCACCAGCGACAATCTCGTATTCTCCGGCCCCTGTTGGACGTACGATCAATGGTTGGATAATACCTTTTTCCCGGACCGACGCGGCAAGCTCATCCAGTTGTTCGGGCTGGAACGTACGTCGCGGCTGATTGGGGTTTGCCTTCAGCTTTTCAATCGGAACTTTAAGGTCAGGTCTGCGCGCGTCAGATGATACCCGGTTACCCGCCTCTGGATTAACGTCCGCCATGAGTGCGGATAATCCCCGGCCCAACCCTCTGGATTTCGCTTTCCTGGTGCTCATGTCGGCCTCCTCACCACCGCTCATGCTGCGGTCTTGTTGTTCTTATGCATAATCTCACGGGCCAGATGCCGATACGCCATCGCACCAAGTGATCCCGAGTCATACTGCAATACCGGCAGCGCATAGGATGGCGCCTCGCTGACCCGCACATTCCTGGGTATCTTCGTCTTAAAAACCATCTCGCCCAAATTGTCACGCGCATCCTTTTCGACCTGACGGGACAAGTTGTTGCGGTTGTCATACATGGTCAACACAACACCTTCGATTCTCAGGTCTGGATTCGCAGTTTGCCGGACCTCCCGGATCGTCAACATCAATTGCGAAAGACCCTCCAATGCAAAGAACTCACTTTGCAGCGGCACAAGGACAGAATGGGCGGCAACCATCGCATTTACCGTCAAGAGGTTCAGTGACGGCGGGCAATCAATCAGGATGAAATCCAGTTCAAACGCATCTACCGCCGTCTGACGCAGCGCGTCGTGCAGTAAATAGCTGCGTTTTTCGTTGGAAATCAGCTCGATATCCGCCGAACTCAGGTCAACCGTTGCAGGGACAACCAAAAGGTTTTCAATCTCCGTCTCCTGAACCACTGCCTCCAAAGGCGCGTCGTCCAGGATGAGGTCATAAGTGGTCCAATCCCGATCTTCGACCCCTAATCCGGTGGATGCATTCCCCTGTGGATCAAGGTCAACCACCAATACCCTGCAACCAGCTTCGGCTAACCCTGCCGCCAAGTTGATTGCTGTGGTTGTTTTCCCTACTCCGCCCTTCTGATTGGCAACCGCTATTATCCGGGGTCCGGACGGTCGAGACAGATCAACCACGTGATACTCCTTTGATCTTAAGGATAACGGCTTGAGGTTCAGTTAAACTTGTAATGGCCTCAGCATCGAAATTCCATTCCTCACGCGCCTCTTCCAGCTCTTTTTTCCAGCTTGCACCTTTGGGCAACAGCGCGGTCCCATTTTCACCTAAATGCCTGTCACAAAATGATAACAGTGTACGCAGATCCGCCAGCGCACGCGCCGAAACGATGTTTGCGCCCAGGGGGTCAACCTCCTCGATCCGCTTGGTAATCACTTTACACGACACGCCACATTCACGGGCGACGTTACGAAGAAAAGCCGATTTTCTCTGGTCGCTCTCCACAAGAGAGAAACTGGCGGCCGGAACCTCCTCGGCAGAAATGATGGCGCACACCATTCCGGGGAACCCGCCGCCACTGCCAAGGTCCACCCAGGTGTCAAACGTTTCAGCGCATCGAAAAACCTGGACAGAATCCAGAATATGTCGGTCCCAGATGAATTCCAGACTATTGCGTGAAACAAGATTTATCCTGGGGTTCCAGCGGTTCATCAGATCAACATAGATTTTCAGACGCTCAAATGTTTCACGTGAAACATTCAAGCCATCAAACTTGGAATAATCGACCGTCATGCCTGGCGTGCTCGTTGATCCCGGCGCAATTTCGCCAGGACAAGGGTCAGCGCAGCAGGAGTAACGCCTTCGACACGGCTTGCTTGCGCTATGTTTGATGGCTTGGCCTGCGACAGTTTTTGCTTCATCTCAGAAGACAGCCCGTCCAAGCTAAAATAGTCAAACTCACGTGGGATAACATAGGATTCATCCCGCTTCATGGCCTCGACATCGCGCTTTTGCCGATCGATATAGTTTGCGTAAAGCGCGTCGCGTTCGATTTGAAGCCGGATCGCCAAGTCTACATCTTGTAGATCAGGTATCAGAGGGATCAAGTCCTCGAAGGATGTATCCGGAAATGCCAGAATCGCCATTCCATCTCGGCGGTTTCCATCCTGGTTGACGTTGATCCCGGCTGAAAGAACTTCCTTTGGTGTGTATGTGCGTGCGGTCAGCTTGGATTTCGCCGCATCAAGCTGGCTCATTTTCTTTTCAAAATGCGCCTGACGCTTCTCTCCGACGCAGCCAAGTTCCAACCCAATCGGCGTCAACCGTTGATCGGCATTGTCTGCGCGCAAAGACAGACGGAATTCAGCCCTAGAGGTAAACATTCGATAGGGCTCTGCCACACCACGAGTCGTCAGGTCGTCTATCATTACGCCAATATAGCTGTCTGATCTTGTGAAAAAGACCGGTTCGCGGCCCTGAACGTCCAGCGCCGCGTTGAGACCAGCAACCATCCCTTGTGCCGCTGCCTCCTCATATCCTGTGGTCCCGTTGATCTGCCCTGCCAGATATAGTCCCGGAACGTCGGGTAGTGACAAGGACGCAGTTAAGACACGTGGGTCCACATAATCATATTCAATCGCATAGCCCGGTTGCAGAATATCCGCTTTTTCAAGCCCTTTGATCGACCGAACATATTCCAATTGCACGTCCTGAGGCAGTGACGTTGAAATACCGTTGGGATAAATCGTGTGGTCATTTACGCCTTCGGGCTCAAGGAAAACCTGATGCGAGTCCTTATCTGCAAAGCGCACAATCTTGTCTTCGATCGAAGGGCAGTATCTTGGACCTATGCCATCGATATGGCCGCCATACATCGCCGATTTTGAGAGGTTTGCTTCGATGATTTCATGCGTCTTTGCATTGGTATGTGTAATACCGCAGGAGATCTGAGGCGCGACAACCGATATTGACAGGAAAGAAAACAAGGTCGGATCCTCATCCCCGTTCTGTTTTCCCAAACCCGACCAGTCGATCGTGCGCCCATCCAGACGCGGCGGTGTGCCGGTTTTCAAGCGTCCCAACGGAAGGTTATAGCTATCCAACCTCTCGGCCAGTTTTATGGACGGGCGATCTCCCATCCGTCCGCCAGCCTGTGACACGTCGCCGATATGGATGACGCCGCGCAGAAAGGTTCCGGAAGTCAGAACAACGGCTTTCGCGTGAATTTCCGACCCATCTCCGAGCACGACACCGGCGACACGGTGTCCGTTCATCAGAAAGTCTACAACCTCCCCAACTATAACGGACAGGTTTTCCTGATTGCTGATTTCGTTTTGCATCGCCGCCCGGTACAAGGCGCGATCAGCCTGCGTTCTGGGACCCTGAACAGCCGGACCTTTTCGCCGGTTTAACAGTCGAAACTGAATACCAGCCTGGTCAGCAACACGGCCCATTACGCCATCTAGCGCGTCAATCTCTCGTACCAGATGTCCTTTTCCCAACCCACCGATGGCCGGGTTGCAGGACATGACGCCGATATCAGTCGCAGATAAAGTCACCAAAGCGGTTTTCACACCCATCCTGGCAGCAGCATGCGCGGCTTCCGTACCGGCATGGCCGGCCCCAACCACGATGACATCAAAGTTTGAATGTTTCACGTGAAACAATCCTTATTTTCCCAAACAAAAGCTGGAGAAGATTTCATCCAACAGTGTCTCGACATCTATTCTGCCGACCAGAGATTCAAGCGCCCGTATAGCGGTTCTTAACTCCTCCGCAGCGATATCATACAGGTCCGGGCCTGATTCCAGAACCGTGGTCGCAGCAGTAAGTGAATCCGATGCCTTGTTCATCGCAGCACGATGGCGCTCACGCGTGGCTATACCATTTGTAGTGGTTCTTTCTCTTAATACCCACGAAATCTGGTCGACAAGCGCATCAATCCCCTGTCCTGTCTTTCCCGAAACACCCTCAGTCCTACCTTCCCTCAGGTCTGCTTTAGGCAAAACATGGATATCGCCATCCTGCATGGCCACACCCAGATCTTCCGGTGCTTCGGCCAGAAAAACACGCAGGTCGGCTGCATCTGCCCGTTTTCGAGCCAGCTCGATCCCTAGGTTTTCGACGTGATCTTCAGTATCCCGCAACCCGGCCGTATCCAGTAATGTCACGGGCAAGCCCGCCAAATCCATTCGAACCTCGATCACGTCCCGGGTTGTGCCTGCGTATTCCGAGGTAATCGCAGCCTCGCGCCCCGCAAGCGCGTTCAGCAGTGTTGATTTTCCTGCATTGGGAAGACCGACAATAGCCACTTCAAATCCGGTACGAATACGCTCGGCGATCCTCACCCCGTCTGCTTCTCGAAGAAGATCTGCCAGAACTCCGCTTGTCAAAGTGCGGACTTCCGGTGTGACGTCGGTGGGGACGTCTTCATCAGCGAAATCTATGACAGCTTCCAGCAACGATGCCGCGCGGATCAAATCGCGCCGCCACCGCTCGGCCAGCGTGCCAAGCTCACCAGCCAGAATGGTCTGGGCCTGCTTACGCTGCGCCTCGGTTTCCGCGTCAATTAGATCTGCCAGGCCTTCGACCTGTGTCAGATCCATCTTGCCATTTTCAAGGGCCCGGCGTGTGAACTCACCCGGGTCCGCCAGTCGCAGCCCATCGGTGTTCGACAAACAGCGCAGAACCGCATTGACCGAGGCCGTGCTGCCGTGGATCTGAAGTTCTGCCACGTCTTCACCGGTGAAACTTGCCGGTGCCTGAAAGGTCAGAACCAGACCATCATCCAGTCGTGATCCATCTTGGTCCCGCAGAGTGCGCAAGACCATTCCACGTTTGGGCAGTTCCGCGCCGCTCAGACATGCGGCTGCGGAATGTGCTTCGGGGCCAGAGAGGCGAATGACCGCCACCCCTGCTTTGCCTTGCGCGCTGGCCAAGGCGAATATCGTATCCATTCGAAGGCCTCGCTGGGGTCTAAGACCTGTGTCAGGCGTTCATCGAATCGAAGAACTCACCATTTGTCTTCGTCTGTTTCAACTTCGACAACAGGAACTCGATTGCGTCGGTGGTGCCCATCGGATTGAGGATACGGCGCAGAACAAAGGTCTTGGCCAGATCGCCCTTTTCGACCAGCAGGTCCTCTTTCCGAGTTCCCGATTTGAGGATGTCGATCGCCGGGAACACGCGTTTGTCTGCAATCTTACGGTCCAGAACGATTTCCGAGTTACCAGTACCTTTGAATTCTTCGAAGATTACCTCGTCCATCCGGCTGCCGGTATCGATCAGTGCGGTAGCGATGATGGTCAGCGAACCACCTTCTTCAATGTTCCGCGCCGCACCGAAGAATCGCTTGGGCCGTTGCAGAGCGTTTGCGTCCACACCACCGGTCAGAACTTTACCCGAGGACGGGACCACTGTGTTAAAGGCCCTACCAAGTCTTGTGATCGAGTCGAGAAGAATAACAACATCTCGTTTATGTTCGACCAAACGCTTGGCTTTTTCGATGACCATCTCCGACACGGCCACGTGACGCGTCGCGGGCTCATCGAAGGTAGACGACACAACTTCACCCTTAACCGAGCGCTGCATGTCGGTCACTTCTTCCGGGCGTTCGTCGATCAGCAGGACGATCAGGTAACACTCCGGATGGTTCTGTTCGATCGAATGCGCGATGTTCTGCAGGATCACGGTTTTACCGGTCCGCGGCGGTGCCACGATCAGTGAACGCTGACCTTTACCGATCGGCGCAACCAGATCGATCACACGCGCCGACTTGTCCTTGATGGTGGGGTCTTCGATTTCCATCTTCAGACGCTCATCCGGGTACAGAGGCGTCAGGTTGTCGAACAGGATCTTGTGCTTGGCCTTTTCGGGATCTTCAAAGTTGATCATGGTGACTTTGGTCAGTGCGAAATAACGCTCATTCTCGTCCGGCGCCTTGATCTCACCCTCAACCGTGTCCCCGGTCCGCAATGAGTGCAGACGGATCATATCGGGCGAGACATAAATATCATCGGGACCCGGCAGATAGTTCGCTTCGGGCGAGCGCAGAAAGCCGAACCCGTCTTGTAGTACTTCCAGTACGCCATCACCGCCGACGGTCCAGCCATCATCGGCACGTTCGCGCAGAATCTGGAACATCATCTCGCCCTTACGCATGGTCGAGGCGTTTTCGATCTCCAGCTCTTCGGCCATTGCCAGAAGGTCTTTGGGACTTTTGGCTTTCAGGTCGGCCAGATTCAGGGATTCATTGGACATGATACATACCTTCACCGCTGAGAACGCGGCTTGAAGTGGAATTTCAGTACGGAAAATACGCCGCCCGGACGGGCGTGTTGTGATCTACATAAGCGCAGCGCCGTTCGGAGTCAAACAGGCGTTCAGAACTTCAGAATGACCGCCAGAACGATAGCTACCATCAGAATGGTCGGAACCTCGTTCATCATGCGATACTGCCGCCCAGTGAGCTTATTCTGGCCTGCCAGAAAATCCTTCCTTCGGGCCATAAGCCAATGGTGGAACCAGGTCATCGCGATCACGCCCGCGCCTTTTACCCAGGGCCATGCAAAATCCCATCCGACGATCCCCGGTGTGAACACCATGATCAGCCCGCATACCCAGGTTACGACCATCGCGGGGCGCATGATCACCCGCAGCAACTTGTCTTCCATTTCAAAGAAGATGTCTTGCGCTCCCTCTACAGCCTGCGCTTTTTCGACGTGATAGACAAACAGTCTGGGCAAATAGAACAAGCCCGCCATCCATGAGATCACGGCCATGATATGTAATGACTTCACCCACGGGTAAATCGTGAAAAGAAGGTCTGTCATGCCGGCTCCGAACGTTGTTCGGAACCCTCCCTAATAAAAAAATAAGAAAAGAAAAAGGATGATGGTTTTGTAGGGTGCCAGAAATCCGTGGATTACTTTTTTACCCTAGCGTTTTCCCCAGGGGGACAGAATATCTGAGATCGCCAGTGATTCTGTTGATAGTACGAAAAATTGTTATAAATCATTAATTTAAGATGGATCAGGTAAATCTGATCTGTGGATAAACCGATGGGTATCACTGGATACATCTGTTATCCCAAGAGTTGGAGTTATCCTTGTCCTGACAGGATGAGATTTGAGCGACTCGGGGATCTTTGCCACAAAATTCCCGGGGTTGCGTGTCAACCGGAAAACCATACAAAACACCCCAGAACTCTTATCGATTTGCACACGGGGTTTTCCACATGTCTGTCCCCATTCTTCTGGCTTCGGGATCTGTTATTCGCGCGCAATTGCTCAAGAACGCAGGTGTGCAGTTTGCAGTTCAAACGGCGCGCGTGGATGAGGAGGCGGTCAAACGGGCGTTGCTGGCGGAAAATGCCTCACCACGCGATATTGCCGATACGCTGGCCGAGATCAAAGCGCGTAAGGTCAGTGACAAGAACCCCGGTGCCATGGTGATCGGGTGTGATCAGGTGCTGGATTTCGAAGGGCAGCTGCTGTCAAAGCCCGAAACCCCGGATCAGGCGCTGGCCCAACTGAAAGCCATGCGCGGCAAGCGGCACATGCTTTTGTCAGCAGCTGTGATCTATCAGGATGGTGAACCGATCTGGCGGCATGTAGGGCAGGTGCGTTTGCGGATGCGGGCCAGTTCTGATGCATATCTGAAAGACTATGTTGTGCGGAACTGGGACAGCATTCGCCATGCCGTCGGAGGCTACAAGCTGGAAGAAGAAGGCGTCCGCCTGTTCGCCACCATTGACGGCGACTATTTTAACGTTTTGGGTATGCCCCTGTTAGAGCTTCTCAACTTTCTGGCTGTCAAAGGGGTGATCGAGCAATGACAGACAACCGGGTTCCTTTGGCCGGAGTGATTGGGCATCCCATCGGGCATTCGCGCTCACCCAAGCTGCACGGCCATTGGTTAAAGACCTATGGGCTTGCCGGGCATTATATCCCGATGGACGTCGCCTCTGCGGATCTGGAGACTGTGCTGCGAACCCTGCCCAAAGCAGGCTTTGTCGGGGCCAACGTGACCGTTCCGCACAAAGAAGCCGCGTTGAAGATCGCAGATCACGTTTCTGACCGTGCAACCGTGATCGGTGCTGCAAATACGCTGGTGTTCCGAACTGATGGTTCGATCCACGCAGATAACACCGACGGGTACGGGTTTATGGAAAACCTGCGCAGCGGCGCGCCTGACTGGAATGCGAAAGATGGCCCGGCGGTTGTGTTTGGTGCCGGGGGTGCTGCCCGTGCCGTATTGCAGGCTTTGTCTGATGCCGGGGTGCCGGAAATCCTGTTGACCAACCGGACACGCGCCCGCGCGGATCATCTGAAGGAAGAATTCGGCCAACGCATTCGAGTTATCGATTGGGTTCAGGCGGGGAATGTCATTGAAAATGCTGAACTGGTGGTCAACACAACTTCATTGGGGATGCAGGGCCAGCCAGAGCTTCGCGTGCCGTTGGACGGGTTGCAGCCCGGTGCCGTGGTAACGGACCTGGTTTATGCCCCGTTGAAAACCCGCTTGCTGCAAACCGCCGAGGAGGCCGGATGCACCACGGTCGATGGTCTGGGGATGTTGCTGCATCAGGCCGTTCCCGGATTTGAACGCTGGTTTGGTGTCCGCCCCGAGGTAGACGCAGATACGCGCGCGGCGGCCCTGGCATGAGTTTTGCGCTTGGCCTGACAGGCTCAATCGGTATGGGGAAAAGTACCACAGCGCAAATGTTCGTTGAAGAAGGGTGCGCATTGTGGGATGCGGATGCGGCGGTGCATCGGCTGTATGCCCTTGGTGGAGCAGCGGTTGAACCAATGCGGGCAGCCTTTCCCGATGCGATACGAGATAGGGTGGTTAGCCGAGACGCGTTGAAACGGATCATCGCGGATGACCCGGTCACCTTGAAAACGATTGAGGCGATTGTGCATCCACTTGTCGCTGCTGACCGCGCAGAATTTCGCGAAAGCGCAACAAGCGACATTTTGGTGTTCGATATTCCACTTTTGTTTGAAACGGGCGGCGATGCAGCAATGGATGCGGTGGCCTGTGTTTCTATCCCGGCCGAAGACCAAAAACGGCGCGTCATGGAACGCGGAACAATGACCGAGGCGCAGTTCGAGCAAATCCGCGCCAAGCAGATGCCGAACGACGAAAAATGCGCACGGTCGGATTTTGTGATCGTGACCGATACTCTGGACCACGCCCGCGCGCAGGTGCAGGATGTAGTCAGGCAGATACGGGCGGGGATGGCACATGCGTGAGATTGTACTGGATACCGAAACCACCGGGTTTGACCCCGAAAGCGGGGATCGGATCGTGGAAATCGGCGCCGTTGAGCTGTGGAACCACGTTGCCACCGGTGAAACCTATCACGTCTATATCAACCCCGAACGCTCGATGCCGGAAGAAGCGTTTGGCGTGCATGGTATAGGTCCCGATCTGCTGGAAACCCCGCGCCCGCCGGAAAAAGGCGAAGTGACGCTGAAAGACAAGCCGGTCTTTGCAAAGGTTGGCCACGGGTTTCGCGAATTTGTTGGCGATGCGCGGTTGGTAATCCACAACGCCTCATTCGACATGAAGTTCCTGAATGCCGAGCTGAAATGGATGGGCGCCCCGCTTATCCCGATGGAGCAGGCGTTGGATACACTGGCAATTGCCCGTAAACGGTTCCCCGGTTCGCCAGCATCACTGGATGCGCTGTGCCGTCGATTCAATATCGACAACTCGAACCGTGTGCTGCACGGCGCGTTGCTCGACTCGGAAATTCTGGCCGAGGTTTACCTGGAATTGATCGGTGGACGGCAGCCTGATTTTGGACTGTCGACATCCGCATCTTCTGTGGATGGTGGCAGCGATGATTGGCGAGCCACACCGCGCAGCACACCATTGCCATCCCGGATCACCGAGGATGAGCGCGCAGCACATGAAGCTTTCGTGGAAAAACTGGGCGAGAACGCCTTGTGGACCCGCGCCTGATCCGGACAGGCGCGGGTTAAAACCTTACGCGTCGGCTTTTTGGGCCTGTTCGGCCTGACGGCGCATCAATTCATTGCGATAGAGCGCAACGAAATCGATATTGTCCAGGTTGACCGGCGGGAAGCCGCCATCGCGGGTGATGTCGCTGACGATGCGGCGCAGGAACGGGAACAACATGCGCGGGCATTCGATCATCAGGAACGGGTGCAGCTGATCTTCTGGCACACCTTCCACATGGAACATGCCGCAATAGTCCAGTTCGCACAGGAACAGAATGTCATCCATGCCTTTGGCTTTGGATGTCAGGTTCAACTTGATCGAAACTTCGAACTGATGGTCCGCCGCGCGTTTTTTGGCGTCCAGATTCACCTGAACGGCGATTTCGGGTTGTACGTCTCCGGAAACGCCCTTTTGCGCCATCACGTTTTCAAAGGACATATCGCGGATGAACTGCCCCAGAACACGCATCTGAACCTGCGGGGCGGCTTGGGCCGCAGTGTTTTCTGCAGCGTTTTCTTCGGCCATGGATCTACTCCAAAAATGAAATTCGCCACTGCTTAGCAAGTTGGGCGCGGCACCTCAATGCTGGTGGGGGCCTTCCACCCATTTCGAAGGCTTCGAGGGGTCTTTTTTTGGCCGAACTTCGGTAAATTCCCCATCGATGATATCGCCCTGATCGAACGGGTTCCCCCGGGTTTGATATCCGGGGCCCGGCCCCATCTGGAACTGGGTCACGGTAACCTTGGATTTCAGATACCGGAACACGGCGATGCGGACACCGGGAACTAACAACGCAAAACCAACGGCATCAGTGAAAAAGCCTGGTGTCAGCAACAAAGCGCCCGACAACAGGATCATTGCCCCATGGGCCAGCGGTTCGGTTGGATCGTCCAATTCGGCAAAGGACCGTTGCAGCTGTCCAAGCGCCATGCGACCTTGTGTCCGCACCAAAACCGTGCCCAGAACCGCGGTCAGCACTACGATGGCAAGTGTCGGCCACAACCCAATCAAACCACCAATCTGAATAAACAGCGCGATTTCGATTATGGGCACCAACAAAAATGCCAAGAACAGATACATTTGCGTTATCCTTTCCCTTAGGCCGGGCTGTGGACTTGCCACTCACTGTCACCTACATAGTGGCATGAGGCCGTGTATACAAAGTCGCGGCGTTGAAAAGAGAATGAAATGAGCGACAACCCTATGATCCAGCTCCTGGTCCTGGCCGGAATTGCCATTTTCCTGATCCTGCGCCTCAAAAGCGTATTGGGCACGCGTGAAGGATTTGAAAAACCGCCTGTGCAGCAACAGCCTGAAGCCCATAAATCGCGCCGCGGTTTCGAGGTGATCGATGGCGGCCCGGATCATGACATTACCGACCATGTCGCCGAAGACAGCGAACAGGCGCAAACACTGGCTGCGATGAAACGGGTCGAGCCCGGTTTTTCGGTCAGTGAGTTCGTTCAGGGTGCGCGCGGTGCGTATGAGATGATTGTGATGGGGTTTGAAAGGGGTAATCTGGATGAAATCCAGCCTTTCCTGTCGGAAGAAGTGTTCGAGACTTTCGTTTCGGTCGTGGCAGCGCGCGAAGATCAGGGCCTGACCATCGAGGCTGAATTCATCGGCGTACGGGAAACCACCCTGACGGATGTGAAATTCGACAAGGATACGAACCAGGCCGAAATCACAATGAAGTTCGTGGGGGAGCTGACCTCGGTCGTTCGGGATCGCGGAGGCGATATCGTCGAAGGCAACCCGAATTCCGTGAAGCGCCAGAAAGACAGCTGGACCTTTGCTCGGGTCATGGGCAAGGACGATCCGAACTGGCTGCTTGTCGCCACGGACGCATGATTGCAACGCTTCGGTCGCTTTTTCTGGTGGGTGCAATGACCATCGCCAGCGCTGCCGAAGCCGAGGCAACGCGATCCATACTGTCGTTTGACGATCTGCGGGGCTGGGCCGAAGATGATCACGGCGCGGCCCTTTCCGTTTTTCTGAACACGTGCGGTGATCTGGATGATCCGGATTGGCGCGCCTTGTGTGGTGTGGCCAGAACATATGAACCGGATGCCGCCCGCGCCTTTTTCGAGTTATTCTTCCGCCCTGTTCTGGTCGAAGATGACAAAGAAGGCCTTTTTACCGGCTATTTTGAACCCGAGCTTGACGGCGCGCGCACCCGGACAGATCGTTTCAAATACCCGATCTACAAGATGCCGCCCGAAGCCCGTGCCGAAGGACCATGGCTGAGCCGTCGTGACATCCTCACCGGTGATGTGATGCAGGGCCGCGGGCTAGAGATCGCCTGGGTCGACGACCCTGTCGAGCTGTTCTTTCTGCAAATTCAGGGCTCGGGCCGTATTCGATTGTCGGATGGCGGTGCGCTGCGGGTTGGATATGGTGGCGCGAATGGTCACCCCTATCGGTCGATCGGTGTTGAACTGGTGCGACGTGGGGTTCTGGGTGCGCATGAGGTCAGCGCCCAGATGATCCGCGCCTGGGTGCGCAAGAACCCCGAGGCCGGTGCCGAGTTGCTGCTTCACAACCCGTCATACGTTTTCTTTCGCGAAGTCTCACGCGTTGCTCCTGAATTTGGACCTTTGGGGGCAATGAACCGGTCGATCACGACGATGCGCTCGATTGCGGCGGACCCCGCCTATACACCATTGGGCGCACCTGTTTGGGTGGAAAAGGACGGTGAAAAACCGTTGCGACGGCTTATGATTGCGCAGGACACAGGCGCGGCGATCAAAGGTGCGCAACGGGCCGACATCTTTTTCGGAACCGGTGAAGAGGCCGGGCAGGCTGCGGGCAAACTGAAAGATCCGGGTCGGATGGTTCTGTTGCTGCCCATTCAACGCGCCTATGCCCTGTTGCCGGATGAATTCTGATGACCCGGCGCAAACTGACAACCGATGAGATCGAGCTTTGGCGCAAGGTCACCAAACAGGCCGAGCGGCTGCATCCGGACAGTCCGCAGACCGTCCATCCGACCACACTGCCGAAACCCAGACCCAGAAAAACACCAAAACCCCGGTTTGAGGTGTTTGAGCTTGGTCAGAACCTTCAACCGAAACCAAATCCAAAAGATCTGAAGCCATCGGTGACGGATGCGCTGCGCGCCGCGCCTGTTCAGATGGATATCAAGGCTTTTGGCCGGATGAAGCGCGGTAAGCTTAAGCCCGAAGGCAAGCTGGACCTTCACGGTATGCGGGTTGATACGGCCCATCCTGCGTTGATCCGTTTTATCCTGAACGCACAGGCACAAGGTAAGCGACTGGTTCTGGTGGTAACTGGCAAAGGCAAGGACCGCGACGAACCTGGCCCGATCCCCACCCCGCGCGGCGTTCTACGCAATCAGGTGCCGCACTGGCTGTCCATACCGCCGTTGGCGCAGGCGGTGATGCAGATCACACCCGCGCATATCAGCCATGGCGGCGACGGCGCCTATTACGTCTATCTCAGGCGAGTGCGCTAAAGATCCCGCCGGGAGCGGGAAATGCCGGTTTGGACCAGAATGCATACCAGCACAAAGAATACGCCAATCCAGATGAACTGCGTATTCAGCGAAATGCCAAGGTCAATCAGGACGCCAGTCAGGCCGGGACCTATGGCTGATCCAAGAACCATGACAGCCGCGGCCATCGCCTTGATCGCACCGATATGTCGGGTTCCGTAGAATTCGGCCCAGAATGCGCTGGGCAATGTGCTGTTTGCCCCAACGGTCAAAGCCAGGAAGACCAGCCCTAGGGTTGCGCCGCTGATCGAGTTTGTCATGCCCAGAATGACGAACCCAAGTGCGATCGGAAGCTGGTAGTAGGGCATGATCCGGGCGGTTCCCCATTTATCCAGCGCCCATCCTGCGACAAACATGGAAAACAGAGATATTCCGGTAAAGATCGGGAACAGGGCCACCAGTTGGATATGCTGCCACCCCTTCACATCAGCCAGATAAACCTGATGGAAGAAAAATGCGGTGATGAATGCGGATGGCCCAAGCACTGATGGCACCATGAGCCAGAAAAGAGGATGGAACAGAGCGTCCCGGCGGGTCCAGTGTTTTCCCTGCATTCCCGATGCTGAAAACGCGTTGGCAAGGCTTTGCGGGGTTCTCTCCTCGCGCAGCAGCCGCATCAGGATCGGAATACCCAGCGCCGTGATGCCCGCCGCGGCAACCCACAGCCAACGCCAGTCCAGATAGACCATGGCACCAACAAAGATCAGCGGCAGCAACGCCTCGCCAAGCGCATAGCCGGTGGACGCGATGGAAAGCGCTTTGCCCCGCGTAACCGTGAACCAGCGCGCCATTGCGACCACGGCAAGATGCGTGCTCATCCCCTGCCCAAATAACCGCAGCAGAAAGATCACCAATGGCAACAGCAGCAGCCAGGTGTTCAGCGCCATTGCAATGGCGGCCAATGCAAGCCCCGCCAGCACCATTGGGCCCAAAACCCGTACGCGGAAGATATCCGTCAACCCTCCGGCCCAGATCATCACGATTGCAGACAGGGTCGTGCCCAACGTGTACAGCCCGCCCCATGCGCCGTGGCTGAGGCCAAATTCAGAGCGGATTTCACCAGCAAAGACCGAGATGAAAAAGGTTTGCCCGAAGCTGGACAAAAATGTCAGCAAAACGCCGGTCGCAAGCCAAGTCGCGTTGTCCACAAGAAACCGGTGCAGGGAAACCCGCGTCACGGATTGCTTACCTGGGCCTGACCGGTTTCAGTCAGCACGATTTCTGTGGCGCCAACCGGATTGCGCTGGTTCGGTGGTACGAGGATGTCAATCCCGCGCCGGTCTTCGCGCCCAAAGGTTTCGCTGACCCGGCGCACGGAGCGAAGGATTGTCAACAGCGCTGGCGACGTGGCGGCCACAAAATGGGAAGATTCCGCATCGCCGTTGAAGGCGGTCGTATCCACGATTTCTATCGGATATTCAGACAGCTTCTCGGCCGATCCGATATTGCCCAACCTTTCGCCATCTGCGGTTCCCCTCAGGCGGCCGGAGACGTTCAGGACCTTGTCTTTCTTGGACACCATCAGGACAAAAGGATCAGGAGGATTTTTAATACTGTTCATCTGCGACCGAAAAACATCCACATCCAGATCGGGCGAGATCAGAATAAGGCCTTCCAGATTTCGCTTTGCCCAGCCCGGCTGTTTCAGTTCGGTTTGCCGTATCATCTCCATAGCCAGCGCGCCGCCCATTGAATGCGCCACAAGGGCCACCCGCCTGATGCCCATCGACTTGAGAAGACGAATGGTTTCTTCCAGCCCATCACGGGCAAACAACATGCTGTCCAGATCATAGGCATAACCATAGCCCGTCGCGCGGCTGGGCCATGAATAGACAAGGATCTGACCGGGTATACCGATATCGTGCGACAGCTGAGCGGCCCGGAACAATGTCTCTGTCTGAGTGGAGTTATAGCCATGCACAAAAATCGTGACTTCGTCAGCTCCAATCAGCCTGTCCTTTAGCTGTTGCGGCCCGCTTAGCTGATTTATCTCTGCCAGTACGAACTGCTTTCTCGGGTCAGGGTTTGCGTATGAGAATTTAAGGCTTCCCGGTGAACGTCGCGGTGGTATCGAAACGGTGGTTTCCAGAAACTGCAGGCGTTCTGCGCGGCGGAATCCATACGCGCCATCGGGCTCGCGTGCACGTGTCGTGGCGGCAAAAACTGTTTCCGGAGTTCCGATTTCCAAGGCGGATGGAAGCGTTTCGGATACGGTGCGATCAACACATGCCGCCAGCAAGACCAGGCACAGAATGAAGATTAAGAAACGCAACACGGACAGCCCCCGGAACCAATTGCCGACACGCTACCCTATTCTAATCTCGCGTCCAGCGTGGCCATACGCAAAAGCGGCAAGAACCAGCCCGAGCGGTTACAATCTGTAACAGACCGTATCCGTACGAAACCGACCTTTGCCGGTGCTGTTAGCCTAGACCTCTGTGTCCTCGCCCTGCTCTTTGCGTGGCATTTCTTCGATCAGTCGGGTTTCAAGCAATTGCCCGTTCCGATAGAGGATCGGATAGGCCACAGCGGCGATGTGGCTGTTGAATTCCCGGAAAGCGCGCAAAGTTTCGAGGTGGATGTCGCTGGTCTCAAAGCTTTCCGTACTGCCATGCTGCAAACGTCTGAGGTGGCGTTTGCGGCTGTCGCGCTCAGCCCGTTTGATTTCGGTTTTCTCAAGGCTCAGCAGGCGGGCGCTTTCCAGATCATCCGAGATCAGAACGTTTGAGGCCAGTTTGAGGTTGGCGAGGATGCCTTCGTGCATCTCAACCAGTTCCGACCAACCCTCTTTCGAAAATGAAGCGCCTTTCTTCCGCATGTCGCCCGCCAGGACAGTCAGCCGCTTGGCAACAACGTCGCCCGCGGTTTCCAGCCGGATTGCGTATTCCATCAGGTCGCGCGCCACTTTTGCGTTCCGCTTTCCGAACGTCTCTTCGGGAATGGCGGCCACGAATTTTCGAATACCCGACAGGCAGTCGTTCACCTCCTCGTCCATGTCCCTTACGGCGCGTATCTGGTCCTTGTCTCCGCTGCGATACAATTCCAGTGACGGGCGGAACATCGACTCGACCAGATCGCTCATCCGCAGCAGTTCACGCTTGAGACTGGACAGCGCCTGAGACGGGCTGCCGGCAGTGCGCACGTCCAGCGCGCTGGCCGGGCGACCTGGCTGGGCCAGCGCGTTCGCAGATTTCGGATCCGGAAAAAACTGCTCGAAAGGCGCGCGCAAACGCCCGCAGAACGGCAGTGCCAGCAGCAGCAACGAGGCATTGAACGCAAGATGCGCATTGACCAGCATCTGCCCGCCCTGCAAATCCCCCAGAACACCGGCACGCAGTGCCGCAGTCACCGCGAAAAGGGTGATTATCGCCCAGCTGCCGCGCAAGGCCAGGTTGGCAAAGGGTATGCGCCTGGCAGGCATTTCCATCCCCCTGCTCAGCCAAACAGGTATAAAGGCTGAACCGAAGTTGGCCCCCAATACCAGCGAGAGCCCGGCGGCAAACGGGATTGCGCCGATCTGAACCAGCGTCACACACATCAGGATCGCCGCGACCGAGGAATGCATGACAAAGGCCAGCGCGCCGCCAACCAGAAACGCTGTAATATAGTCGCGCGCCAGATACTCGGCGACGGCAGGCAAGAAGGCACTGTCCCGGATCGGGTCCATGGCTTCGCGCAAAAAGCGCAATGAGATCAGGATGAACGCAATCCCCATCAGGATGCGCCCCAATTGCCGGGGCTTCTTGGCCTCGGTCTTGACAAAGAGATACCCGCCAACCGCCAGTAGCAACGGTATCAGCCAACCCAGCTGGAATGACAAAACCTGAATGATCAGCGCCGAACCGAGATCAGCGCCCAGCACGATTGCAAGACCGGTGGGAAAGGTCAGGAACCCTCCGGCAGCAAAACCCGATGTCAAAAGGGCAACTGCCGCCGAGCTTTGTAGAACCACCGCCATTAAAACGCCGACCATTGACGCCTGCGCGTAATGGCTTTGGCCCGTCATGAGGCGCTGGAACGAAGCCCCATAGCTGCGCTCGATCCCCGTGCGGACCATCCGCACTGCATAAAGCAGTAGCATCGTGGCTCCGGCCAGGCTGATGAGAAAGCTTACAATCGCCATGATCTTACCCGTTTACCATGTCCAGCATTTCCCCGTGCAGCTCGGGTGTAGCCGCTGAAATCACCCCGCCGTCCGAACTCAGGTCAAGCGGCCGACCCTGCCAATCTGTCATCACCCCACCCGCAGCTTCAACCACGGCCAGCACTGGCAGGTAATCATAGGGCTGTAGATCATAGTCGATCACAGCATCCACATGGCCCGCCGCCAGCAGGGCATGGGGGTAGCAATCATAGGCGAACCGTCTGGTCTGTCCAGAATGCATCAGCCTGTCGAATAACGTCGGATGATCGCGATAGATCTTGTCCCCTTCGTTTACGAAAAGAATGGACTGATCCAGCCGCGTCTGGGCCGAAGTCGTGATCTCACGGCCATTCAACGTGGCGCCCTGACCAACGGCGCCGGTAAATACTTCATTTATCGCTGGCATGCCGATCACGCCGATATCCGGTTTGCCGTCAACCAGATGACCCAACAGAAACCCAAACAACGGATGCCCTGACAGAAATGACCGGGTTCCATCAATCGGGTCGATGATCCAAACCTCGCGGCAATCCTTCCCCTCGAACCCATGTTCTTCGCCAAAAATGCCGTGATCGGGGAAATGCTGCCCAAGATAGGAGCGTACCTGCGCTTCAACACCCCTGTCGGCCTGTGTCACCGGGCTTTCATCCGATTTGAACTCAACCCCCAGCGCGCCACGAAAATACCCCCGCGCCGCTTCGCTGGCCAAGTCGGCTATCTTTACCGCATGAGACAGCAGGTCGGTGCTTTCGTCAGCCTGTGAGGTCCTTGGATTCAGCATTCGATTCTATCCTGTGTCGTGATGAGGTGTAGATCTGGGGAGCGACAGTTTAGAAAATCCTTGGAGATATCGGCATGCGAGTAACCCAAACACAAGTACTTCGGTATTCGTTTTTTGTCCGGAATGAGCCTTGCTGCATCTGCTCTCAAGTATTGTCATAAATTCCACATTATTCCACAAAATCAACCAAAAACAACAGTAAAATCTCATATTTCCTTAAAACCGTGGTGAATATGTGGGCTTTGAAAATGGCGCGGCTTACGCTTTTTGCAGATTTATGTTGGTTGTTTGCAAAAAAATCTAGCCCAAAGGCCAGAGGTCAATTTGGGGTTGGAAGGCATGAAACAAAGCCGCTCATTTTCACTCGTGCTGTTTGCCCAAATTCTATGAAGACGTGTACCGCGTCGACCATACAGCTCGCAAGAAAGCCATTTGTTTGGCGCGTTTTCGTTCTGAAAACAAAACCAAAGGTGAAACTGCCTGCAGCAAGGCGCTCAAAAACGCATGCAAAAAAGGAGCTGGACGTTTGTGTTTGCGTGCAGCGTAAACACGCGAGCGCCCCATGTGCCAGGCTTTGATGGCGGCAACCTTTGGGCTTCTAGGAGAAGACTCGCCCCCAATATGGGTTACTTCAGCTTCGGGAAGGAAAAACAAAGGCCCCACTTGTTCATCCAAGCGCAGACAGATGTCGTCATCTTCATGGTATAAAAAGATATTTGCGTCGAATCCACCGACCTTCTCGAAAGCAGACCGGCGCACAAGCAATGCTGCGCCGGACAATATAGGAACCTGCAGATCAGTGTCGGCTTCAATACTGCGCAACCATTTTTTACGTGGTAGCAATACGCTGGATCGTTTCAGCAACCCTTTGCCAGACTTTTGGGTAAATGCCGGATTGAACGCTGAGGCAGTTTTGTGCCGGTCTGCACCCGCCAGCAACTTCTCCAAGCTTCCCTTCAACAAGCGCGCATCTGGGTTCAAAAACAACAAGAACTCGGTCTCGACCCCGGCCGCACCCTGGTTACACCCTACCCCAAACCCCACGTTCTGGTCGTTTAGAATGAGTTTGGCGTTCTTGAGTTGTGCGAGCCGCTCTAGCTCTTCTAAATCGTCCGAGCCATTATCGACTAACACTATGGGAACACCATCGGGAACCGACGCCAGCATCTGAGGAAGAGTGCTGACGCTGTTGTAGGTTACACTGATAATTGTAACTTGCGGTTCCAATGCTTGTCCGTTCGTCGTCAGTTCACAAAATCGATGATATTGAACTAGTTTTAATTCGTCTTTCCCTGGAAAGACTTTTCTAGCAAGCCAGATCTGCCTCACCTAAGTGGTCCAATAGGCATCGTCAAGTTATTGTTTGCAATCCAAATTGGCCAATGCGCTGGGTGATGATCAGTAGATTCCCCGACCTCGCCTAAGGCATTTTCGCGTTCCGTATTCCATCAATTTTCGTGCCGTGTCCGTCGTCAGGGTTTGGAGTAGCCTCCTGAAAGTGGCCCACCAACCGGGATAGACCTTTTGCTCTGAAACCCATTTTCCGGCCATTTTTGATTAGAGTTTTCCGCAACGAGTCCTTGGCTGGGAGAAGGGCGGAGGCGATGAAAGCAGCGAGAATTACAGGCGCGCAGAAGGCGTTTGTTTTGAAGCAGGTTGAAGACGGCAAGACGGTTGCTGAAGTGTGCCGTGAGGCCGGGATCAGCTCTGCGACCTGCTTCAACTGGAAGAAAAGTATGCGGGTATGTTGCCATCTGACATGCGTCGCCTGCGTGAACTGGAAGACGAGAACAACCGTTTGAAACGGATCGTGGCCGATTTGACCCTGGACCGTGAGATGTTGCAGGACGTTATCAAGCGAAAGCTCTTAGGTTGGATCGGAAGCGCGAGCTTATCGACGGTGTTCGGGAAGACTGGCGGGTGTCTGTCAGGCGCGCCTGCAAGGTGTTGCGCTGCGAGGGTTGGCCGATCAACGTCAAGAAGGTCTACAGGATTTACCGCGAGATGGGGCTGCAATTGCGGAACAAATCGCCAAAACGGCGGGTGAAGGCAAAACTGAGGGAGGATCGCTCGGATGCCGTGAGGCCCAATGATGTCTGGGCCGTGGACTTCGTCCATGACCAGCTTGCGACTGGCCGTAAACTTCGCGTCCTGACCGTGGTCGATACATTCTCGCGCGCCTCACCCGTAATCGACCCAAGGTTCAGCTACAAGGGTGAAGACGTTGTTGCCACACTGGATCGGGTGTGTCGGCAGATTGGCTTCCCAGCGACGGTACGAGTGGATAACGTCCTATGTTCGGAATGATTGGCTGATTTGGCATCAAGTCATTGGCATGCTGAAACGTTCCAGCACGTTTGAATGTGTGTCAGTTCGGCATTTTGGTCAACAACATGTCTCTCCCATAACAAACACAGAGTACGCTTTTGCGGCTCTCACCGTCCTTAAGACGAGATCTTCGGGTCGTTGAGCAGAAGGCCTGAACATTATCTACGAGGTCGAAAGCCCGCCTCTACGGCACGCACAGAGAAAGGTCCTTCTGCCGTCGATCATCCCTCAAAGAAGGGACGATAGGGTTCGCCGCGTTTGATGATCCCATGCACGGTGCGGGCCATCTTTGCGGCGATTGCGGTATACGCCTTGCGGCGTAAATGGGTATTTTGCCGATCCTTGGCGATGTAACGCTCAAACTTATCACGGAAGCTGTTGGTATTTTGCATGATGGCCACCTGGCCAGCTATCCAGAGTGTCCGTCGTAGCCGGGCATTGCCATACTTTGACAGCTTGGTTTGGCCTCGGAAGGTCCCGGACTGGACGGTTGCAAGGTCCATACCGCAGAACTTCAAGAATTGTCGGTGATGTTGAAAGCGTCGCAGATCACCAGCTTCTGCCAGGATAGTCAGCGCATTGATCGGCCCGATTCCCGGGATGGATGTCAGCAGCAGATAGTCCTTGTTGTCCTTGAGTAGTTCGACAGCGCGGCCCTCGATCTCATTACGCTGGGCAATCAGGTTGCGCCCCTCAGCGAGAACGAGCCTGAACATCCGAGCGGCATCAGAGTCCGGTGCAATGGGCAGGCCCACAGAGGACTTGGCCGTCTTATAAATATCTGCAAGCAAACGCTCTTTTGAGACCTTGCGGCCGACAACCTCCCATGCATCGGCAATGAATGTCTCTTGATCTATAGCTGAGATGAAGTGTGGTGATGGATAACGCTCCAGGAAGGCAAAGAACCAATCACTGCGCGAACTGCGGTGAAAGCGTTCAGCCTCGGGCCAATACAAAGGCAGATAGTGGGTCAAGATGCGATGCCACAACTCGGTCTTCGAGCGGGAAACGATGTCGTGCGTTTTGGACAGTTCCTGAAGATCGTTTGTGCCGCACAACAGTGGATCGTGATAGAACTGCTCGTTCCCGATTTGCATCATGTGCAAGATGACCTGCGCATCCTTCGGGTCGTTCTTGTCCCAACTGTTGTTCAGAGCCTCCCGGGTGCGGGCCAATGCAACTGACGAAACCAACTTCACGTCGAAACCAGCAGCGCCGAGCCGGTATGCTAAGGCGCGATGGTAATTACCCGTGGCCTCAAAAGCTGCGCGGACAGGATGGTCATACTCCGACAGTGTGGCGATCAATCGGTTGAAGTCGTCGAGCTGGTTCAACACGGTCAATCGGCGGCGGCGCTTCTTGCCTGGAACGGCGATCAAAACTTCATGGCGCGCCTTTGCGATATCAAACGCCACCAAAACAGGCTCAGCCTGTGCAATAGTGTTCTTGGTCATAGTCGGTCTCCCTTGCGGTGTGGTTGTGCAAAACCACTGTAGGGACCTGAGACCCGGCTATGATCACCTGCTGCGCTATTTGAGGGCTGCGCAGGCGATCATAGCCTCTAAATCAACGACATTCCGAAGGTGCTACGGCAGCGAGTTCATGGACTTGTGGGCTTACCATAACGGCGTCACGCTCGACTTCTCCCGCCCTGGCAAACCGACCGACAATGCCTTCATCGAAGCGTTCAACTTAAAGTTTAGGGCCGAATGCCTGAAAACGCATTGGTTCCTGTCGCTGTCGGATGCTTGCGAAAAGATGGAGGAATGGCGTAGATACTACAACGAAGAACGACCGTACAGCGTCATCGGGAACATCCCACCGGCAACGCTGGCAAACTCACATGACGATACCAGCCCGTCATGCAGAGAAAATGCGGGAAACTCTACATCAGAACGAGGGAAGCTTCGGGGCGCAGGTCATTCCCCACCCCTAGTCAGATCAAACTTCACCTCAGTCTCTTGCCATGCAGCCGCCGATTGAGCTGACGAGCCAGTTCTCGACTCAGTTTACGGGGTGACGTGAGCTTCTCTTCAAGACCTGCAAGTCTGCCCTCAAGTTCGGCAACCTCTGCTTCAAGTTCGGCAACCTCTGCTTCAAGGGCCAACACCTTGTTTTCGGCAACGAGCCTGCTCTCCTCAGACGCACGCCAATCACGCTCTTCGTCTAGAAAAAAGAACAATTGATTCACAGGGTGTTCAATCAGGGGCGGCGGCACACAATTCTGGCTCTTAATAGCAGAAACGAGTGCATCACTGGAATGGTTTCGTTCGAAACACGCACGTGACCGACTGGCATGATCCGATAGAATTTCTGGAGATAGGCCAGCGAGTACCTCAAAAAGCTCTTCTTCCGTTTGCCAAGTCAGTGCGCCTGGATAGGCCACGTCAGCTCCGCAAAACATGCGGTGGCGATAATTCTGATGCATCAATAGGGGGATGCCTGCGGCCATAGCCTCAATTGTTGATTTCCCGCCACCTGTTGGAAAAGAACCAAGAAAAACGTCGACATTTTCGTCGATCAAAGCCTGCGCGACAGAAGGCGCGTAGGAAATAAACTTTACCCGATCAAGTGGCACACCATTCTCTACAAAACTCTTTTCGATGGAGCTACTGAGATTGGTTGACAAGGGTCCGATATGAACGTGGGTTCCGCCCGTGGCCTTGAGGATTTTTGGCAGAAGCGATGCGTAGTCGAAGGCGTAGCCATTTGCTGCAAATTTGTCCGCTCGTCCGACGGAACAACTTCTCCAGCAATGGTTTTTGTTGAACTCCCTATTTTGCACACCTACATCATTGCGCAGGATCAGGGGCCAGTAGATATTATCTGTGATCCCAAAATCGTGGTGACAATTCTCAAATGCCATATTAGCGAGATCGACGTGTCGAAACTGCTTGCAAGTCACACCAAGACTGAGGTGATGATCTGCATGGTGGACGAAGATGGTATTGGGGATACCAGCAGCCAATGCGGCGCAAAACCCGATGGTATCCTGATGATGGAAGAAGAGAAGAAGATTTTCCGGGGCCTTGTCACAAAGGTATTTACAAACACTATCCAAGCGCGCGGCACTATCCACGCCCTGCACAGTAGTCACCTCCACCTGGTTGAATGCCGCGAATTCCTCCGCAATTGCGGCATCGGCCCGGTCAAAGCAGTCCGTCAGCAATATTGTGACCGGCGAGTCGAACAGGTTTAGATTCACGATGTCCGCCATAACCTGTTCGTGGCCGCCGGCCCTAGAAAGCTCGGAGGCGATGATAACCGTGCCCGAACGATCTGCCGCATTTCGCGGGACGCTGCATTTGATTTCTTCCGCGATGTCCTGGCAGAGCGCATCCAGTTCTTCACTTCCCAATACACGGGTTATTGCGCGTGGATTAGTTAGAATTGAATCGACGAACCATCGAACACTGTCGAGCGCAGAAGCAATATCTCTGATGGCGAGCGCGTTGCGAATCTGATTTTGCAGCGTGGCCAATTCTGGCAGAGCCGTACCTCTCATGATGACTTGATAACCTTAAGAATTCGTTCGGAAACCATGTCGACTGCCTCAAGGGGCATCTGTGGGCCACAAGGAAGGCTTAGCACTTCGTCGGCTAGCCGACGCGCGACTGGAAAGTTGTCTGGTGTAAATCCCAGATCAGCATAGGCCTCCTGCATATGCGGCGGAATCGGGTAATGGACTTGTGTGCCGATGCCTGTCTTGTTCAGCGCCTCTTTCAGCCGCTGTCGCTGCTGGACCCGCACTACAAAAAGGTGCCAAGCCGATTGGCAACCCTCGGGCTCAATCGGCAGGATCACACCGGGTACATTGGCAAGCCGCTCCCGGTAGAGTGCTGCAATCTTGGAGCGATGCGCATTCCAGGCGTCAAGGTGATCAAGTTTGACTTTCAGAACAGCCGCCTGGATCGGGTCGAGCCGGCTGTTGATGCCGCGGACCTTGTTCACGTATCGCTCTTGCGACCCGTAATTGCGTAGAATACGGATGCGTTCAGCAACATCGGCGTCATTTGTCGTTACCGCCCCAGCATCGCCCAGAGCGCCAAGATTTTTGCTTGGATAGAAGCTCCACGCGACAACGTCGCCGTGTTGTCCGATCTTTTCTCCTCGATATCGCGCACCGTGTGCCTGCGCGGCATCTTCAACAACGCTCAGATTGTATCGGCGCGCAATACCCATTATCTGCTCGAGGTCGGCAGGTAGGCCGTAAAGGTGCAACGCCACGATAGCGCGTGTACGGGGCGTGATCGCTGCTTCAATACGGCTTGGGTCGATATTGTGTGTTGCCATGTCTGGCTCCACCGGTACAGGTGTAGCGCCAGCAATGCTGACGCCAAGCCACGTCGCGATGTACCCATTTGAAGGCACGATCACCTCGTCGCCTTCACCGATACCCAGTGCGCGCAACCCAAGATGTAAGGCGTCCAGACCACTTGCTAGACCGACGGCATGCGCCGAACCGCAGTAAGCTGCAAAGGCGGTTTCGAAGTGATCAACTTCTTCGCCAAGGACATACCAACCTGATGCCAGAACACGAGTGACAGCTTCATTGATGTCCGACTGCAAGGTGCGATAGGCCTCGCCGAGGTCGAGGAAAGGAACCTTCATTGCAAAGCTCTTTTGAGGGCAAGGAATGTGTCGTAGTCCCGGATGTAATCAGCCTCGTCGTAATAGTCTGAAGTGAGCACAAGACAGACGGACCCCGCATCGAAATTCACCTCGGAGGCCCAGATCATCGGTGGGACATGCAGGCCAAGCCATGGCCTATTCAAGTGAATGGTTCGTTTTGTAACACCGTCATCGGCTTCAACATCAAAACTTCCCGAGAGGCAAATAAGAAACTGATGCAGTGCGCGATGAGCATGTGCACCACGACTTTCAGCAGTGGGTACGTCGTAGAGATAGAAGACGCGCCGGATGTCGAAAGGCACATGCCTTTCGGATTCAATAAAGGTCAGATTGCCTCGGACATCGGAACGCTTAGGCAGTTCTAGAATTT
Source organism: Ruegeria sp. HKCCSA071 (assembly GCF_017872555.1). Classification (GTDB taxonomy): domain Bacteria; phylum Pseudomonadota; class Alphaproteobacteria; order Rhodobacterales; family Rhodobacteraceae; genus Ruegeria. Next base: position 12,092 of record NZ_JAEDOX010000005.1, on the reverse strand, counting down.
TTAGGTCAGAGACGTTTGGCTTCATAGGGAGTCTAGTTGAACCATGTAGAACTCATGAGCAACCCCTCCGCCACCGAATTCTGTCTTGAATCGGTAAAGTCCGGCGTTAAGGACACGACCATGGTCCTCGTTGCTTGAACCGAAATCGAAGTATCGCACGCCAGCCGATTTGGCATCTTTGATGGAGGTATCGAATACCGCATCGAGAGCGGACACAGCATATCCGTCTTCGCTCGAGGCGATATATTGCGCGTGCCAGACCTGTCGCGAAGCGAACAAAAGGGTTCCTGCGACGATTTTGTCGCCTATGTGTGCTGTTCGTAGCTTAATTTCATCCGGGAACCGTGTCGCGAGATCCTTGATCTCGGTACGGGAGTGCACCGGTCGCGTCTTGTGTTTGCGTGCGAGATTGTCTTCTACCACATCCCATAACGCGTCCAGCTTCGCAATATCTGCACTGACACTCACGACGCGTCGCGCCTTTTCTAAGGACCTTTTGCGTCGACTGGAGACGGGTCTACGAAACGATAGGTCAATAGTGCTGGAGAGATCGCAGCGCTGGCGTTCCGCCCCTAGACGGAACAGCGCATAGAGATCGTCTGCCGCGGGTGACTGGGCATAGATGTGAGGCACCGGCTTGTAGAGCAATCGGTCACATCCGACGCTTCGGTAGTGTGCCGCAACTGCATGAAAAGCGTCAATCGCGTTTTCTCCAGCAAGTTGTCCGGCGTGAACGAACCCGCCATAAGTTGCGCCGGGATGACTGACCACAAGCGTCGCATCGTTCGGTGCGCGTGCCGCGGGAAGTATCGCGCGAAGCTGGTCTTTGTCATAAAGGAGGAGCGAAAGATCCTCGAACCTGTCGCCGTGGTAGGACAAGAAGCGACGGCTGTGCAGCAGCGTCGCGTTAACAGCAACATGGCAAAATGCGTCCCAAAGTGGGCTATCATCCAATGAAAAGGGTTTAATCACTAGGGTCATTCAGCAAGTTCCGCTACCGCAAAACCAGCGGCACCGAAGCCGTCGCCGTTGTAGAAACACCAGGTCCGGCCCTGCGCTTCGACCACAGCCGAATACATGATTGCTTTTCCGTCGAAACCACCCGGCGTGACATCAAGACCCATCTCCGTATCTTTGCGCGTCCACGAAAGTCCGTCGCTGGATTCCGCATAGCCAAGGCGGTAGGCGCCAAGCGAAGTACGGCGAATTGAATAGAAGAGCTGATAGTCGTCTGGCCCGCGCTTAACCACCCAAGGACGGCCGAACCCGTGTTCGTCGACGTTGGTCAGTGCCATCGACACGTAGCCCCGAGAGGGCCAGGTCATGCCGTCGTCCGACTCCGCATAGCGCAAGTCGTAGACCGGCATCTGTTTTCCAGCCACGTCGATCCAACGGCTTCCCGCGACATACCACATGCGAAATTTTCCATCGTTCAGAAGCACGAACGGACCGCCGCGAAAGTACAGCTCCTCATCCGAGCGATCGAGGATGGGTGTGTTCGAATAACGCTGAAACGTCTTTCCATTGTCTTCGCTTATAGCGAGGCCGGTCATGATGCGATAGCGGATGTGATGGCAGATCTCAAACCCGGCGTAGTAGAGAAAGATACGGCCGCATGGCGCACGCACCGGACTTAGCGCCATGATGCCGTTGTCGTCGAAAGATCCGGGAATACCGGGACCGAGGACCGGGCCGTCCGATTGCGCAACCACGCGGGTAGGGTCCTCCGCCAAAACATCGACATATTGAATGTGCCCGCGGCCTTTGGAATCGAGCACAGTGACGAAGACACGCAGTGTGTCTTCGTCTATTCGGAAAGGCGATGGACCCATCCCGTGAGTGTAGCCACCAAGCTGTTTAGTGGGGGCCCAGACGATGCCACGTTTGTTCCAAATCAAGACCGCACCTTAAACATACGCTTAGGCGTTACACGTGAGGGGTCCGGCTGTTCACCCTTGAAAAGCTGGTTTGATTCTGTGTTCTGAAGAAGTGTGACACCCGGACCGATCCAATTATCCTCGCCAATCGTGAGATTGTTCGCAAGCGAAGCGTTCACGCCGAGGAATGAGTTTTCACCGATGTCGCAGAATCCAGAGATCACAACGTGGGAAGACACGAAGCAATTGTCGCGGATCCTGCTGTGATGCCCAATGTGGTTGCCGCTCCACAACACGACATTGTCGCCGATCTGTACGAATGGCTGGATCGTGTTGTCTTCGAAAACGAAGCAGTGTTCACCGAGAGTAACGTTGTGCCAAACCGATGCACGGCTCGAGATATAGGACGCGGGTTTGAAGTGCTTTGCCTTTGCGACCTCGTAAAGGCGCGTTCTGAGGCGATTGAGCTGCGTGTAAACCAGCGCAGCGTAGAAATGCACGCGCTCGGGGTCGAAATAATCTTCGATCTTCTCGATAGGAACCACGGGTAGCCCGAACTTTGTTTCTGAAGTAAGGTATGCCTCTTCAACTGCGAAACCTTTCACCTCAAATTCCGAATCGTGTGTAAAGCATTCATAGGCGACTTCCGCGAAGGCATGGTCGCCCAGAATAACCACTTCCGATGTCTTGTCCATGCTCGCACTCTCCCGCTTCTAAGGCCGCACAATTAAGATGTCTTCACGCCGGTTTGCCATAGGGAGTTTTGGGCTCTGCGGCACGACATAGGCGTCAAAACCAGCGCTCCTTGCCCGCTGGAGCAAGCCAAAGATGGCAGCATCGTCAATTTGTCCAGGGTTCGACACGTTGAACCGAACATCAGGTGCATCGTCCGTTTTCATGAAAGCCCGGTGAAAGTCTGCACCGGTGTCGCTTGCAAAGAACCTCTTGCGCTTCGAGATGTTAGGAATGTCACCGATCAGCAGTTGACCACCCGGCGCCAGCAGACTGAGGGCCTCATCCAGGAACCTAAAAACGGACCCTTCTTCGAATACATAATGAAGAACACTGTAACACAGGATCGCGTCGATTCGCCCTTTTTCCTCCGCAAGAAAGCTTGGGCAGTTGGGGAAGAGTGTATCGATTTTTTGAATATCTTCACTGTCGGGTAGTTGGGAAAGCATCTCTTTGCCATCCAGCAGCGAAAGGGCGTGTTGGTTACGTGCGCACAAGTCAATAAGCAAGAAAGGCAGATCGCTGCAACCGGGACCTATGTCAACGACCCTCCGGGCTTTTCCCGAAAGATTCGTCAGCTTGGCGCAGATATCCAAAAAAATCTCTTCTTCTTGGCCCTCGCGATAGGTGTCCGGAAATCCAATTTTTTCATAGCGCGAAAGTTTACTGTCACTAGCCATACGCTGAAAGTCGGCAAACCCGATGTTGGAGAAATCAGTCTTGGGTGGCATTCCGCTTCTCCTTCATGTGTGCCGTCTTGGCGTGTGAATAACCACAGTGCGTTCCTTAACAAAAAACTGCTGTCGCAAACAAGAGATCCTGCAATCACCCGCAGATGTATCGAAGTGCTCTCTCAATTTTTGGAACCTAGATTGAGGCCCATAATCCAGTCCCATGTCTCTTGCAGTCCGGTAAGCATGTCTGTTTCAGCAGACCAATTGAAGGTTTCAAGCGCCGCCGAACAGTCAAGGACGGAAACTGGCACATCGGTAGCAGGCGCCGGTTTAAAGCGACGTTCGAAGGCGCGTCCCGTCACATCCTCCATGGCTGCCAACAATTCTACAAGTGACGTACCGCGGCCGCTGCCGGCGTTGTAGACACCTTCTTTCCTGGAGGCGCCAGCAAGGGCGCAAAAGCGCGCCAGATCGCGAACGAATACGTAGTCTCGCACTACTGAACCGTCGCCCCAGACCTCCACCGCTGCGCCATTGACGATCTGGTTGAGGAACGTCGCGACTACGCCCTGAACACCAGTGTGGCCCTGTCGAGGTCCGAACGGATTCGACGCCCGTATGATGATGGGCGACAATCCCCGAGTGCGCCGGTACATTTCCAAATAGCTTTCAATTGCGACTTTAGTGATACCGTAGGAGTTGATGGGGCGAAGTGGGTGCGTTTCGTCTATGGGAACGGTTTCCGTGATCCCGTAAACGGTACCGCCAGAGGAAAGGAACAGAAGTCGCGAGACGTTTGCATCCAGCATCGCTTCGACAAGTTGTTGCGTTCCTAGAAGATTCTCGCGTACGTCCCGTTTGGGATCGAGAGCCGCGGTGCTCGGAAACGTGGTGGAGACGAGGTGAAACACGGCCTCCATCCCCTCCACGGCATCGCGCACGGCAGCCTGGTCAGTGAAATCGCCGAGCCGGTATTCCACCGATGGCAAGGCCAGTCGGAAGCTTTCCTCGTTCCGGTCGAATATTCGAATTTCATGGCCGTCTCGAAGAAGGGCATCGACCACGTGAGAGCCGATGAATCCACAACCACCAAGCACTAAGATCTTCATGGGTTGTCCCGCCAAATCCATTTTGAACTGCGTCTCATCGAGTTAGCCCGCGCACATTAGTCACACCGGTGCGATAACCGAAACTCGCTGGCGCCACACCAAAGAGCCGCTCAATCGCGTGCAAGGACGAGCCGTCGTAAGGCAAGGGTTCTGCCGGATAATCGTTCCACCCCAAGTTTAGCTCAAGAAATCGTTCGATCAAATCCGCGCGCGCCCAGAACATAGTACCCATCGGGTAGTTAATATGCTGCGGAAGTTTTGTTATCCCTAGTCGTTGTGCGATGTGACCGGCAATAGCCTTGTTTTTCGCCCAACCGAGAAGATTGGGATCGTCAGGATAAACTATGCCGACCTCCGGCTGCTTTGCCATAGTCGTCACAATCCGGTCGAGCATTGTCGGGTCGATCTTACCGCCTACGGTATTTTGCATTAGGAATTCGACCCAGTTCGCAACGACCTTTCGATCCTGAACATCCCCAGATTTTTTCGTGTGCAGATGCCCAATAATGTCGAAATCCGCCGCCATCTCCTGACCGAATTCAGTAAGAAACGGCGCAATATCTCGACCTCTATTCGGGACAGCTCGCAGAGCGACAACCTGCTCGTTGTAAGGGCTTATAACGTCTTTAACCAGCTCTAACTGGCTTTGCGGTGCGCTTACGAACAAGCTGGGTTTTACTTGGTTCGCAGACAAGCGCGTTAAGATGTTTCCGACTTCATCTGGGAAAAATGCGTGGATGTGAAGGGCCACTTTTGTCGTACGCAACACATCCGGGTCGATGCCGCTAGTCTCATTTATGACTTCGGACTTCCAGCGCCCTTCCGGACAGCCTTCGTCAATATAGGAAATGAAGGGGTCGTTGGACAATTTCCATCCGTGTTCCTCCGCGTAGATCAGAGGATTGAAGCCTGGCACAGGTTTCCGTGAAGGTGCACCGCTCACATTTGAATTCAGGTAGTTCTTAATGTCCTGATCCTCGGTCGTCTTCTCTTTAAGTGGATTACTGAAGAAGTCCTGTCGGAACGCGCCCGACGTTTTCAACCGCTTCGCATCCCTGATAATGTTTTCCGATTTACACCCCCCCCTAACGACTAGGTTCTCCAGCCGATGGGTGTATGCCGCAAAATCGAAGGTTTCGCGCGCCAACTTCTGGCTTCGTGCCAGTACGTCCGCAAGAAGGTCAGCATCATGAGCCAACGCAACAATCTTTTCGGCCATCTCTGTCGTGTCAAGGAAGCTAGCTATACAGGCCTCTTTCAAGCCCGCGGACTCTAACAGGTCGGCTATGCCCGTCGTGCGCTCAAAGCAAACCATAGGCTTGTTCGCAACAAGCATATCGATAGCCACGTTCGGAAGTGGGTCGAGACGTGACGAAAGCAACAACAGATCCGCGGTTTTGTAGACGTGTTCAATCTCTGTCGTTGAGCGCACGATTTGCACTTGCGATTGAATCCCTGCCCGTTCGATCTGATCCGCCAAGTAGGCCGAACGCTGTGTGTCAAGAACCGGATCGTAGCCGTGTCCGAACCAAACGAACCGGAAGCGTCCACCTCCGGGACCCCGAATGACCCTATTGGCCACTTCAACGAACAGATCAATCCCCTTGCGCGTTTCAATCGTACCCGCACCGATAACGACAAAGGTTTCGTCCGCTGCTCCGCCAGGTCTAAGCACACTGTCTAACCAGGCCGTTTCGATCTTGTTGGGCGCTTCGTCGGCCGATTGGCTACTACACTTGCCCTGAGGCAAAATATGGACATTCACCGGCCTTTCCACCCCAAGTTCGGAAAGCACATTGTCCAAAGTTATGTCCGCGGAGAACACGACATGGTCCGCGTTGACGAGGACATCAGAGAATGCGGTTGTAGGCCGAATGTAGGTGGCAAATTCATGCAGTAGGGCGACCGACGGAATGCCTGCCGCCCTGAGACCGGGAAGGGTGGATCTGGATTCAACACTGTTGACGAATCCGGCCCTTACACCATTCTTAGCGCAAATCTCTACAATCCTCTTTGTAATTTCAGCTTGTTTTATGGACCTACGGTTAAGTTCGAAAAACTCGACGCTCTCGGCTCGAAACTCATTAGCAAGTTCGCCACCACCAAGGGTGACGGATATAACATTGTGGTTTTTGCCAAGCTCTTTAACGAGGTTCAAAGCAAGTATTGGAGCACCTGTCCGAGTGGCATCATGGCTCACAACCATAACGGTGCTGTCATGTTTCCGATTGGTCACTTTAGCTAGGGTCGAACCCCTCGAAGGGCTATCTTGGTTTTTGGTGCGTGCAAAGCTGCCGCCTCCGTCTGAACTTTCGAGTGCGCCCATCTCAACCAAATGATGTATTGAGCGCTTGGGATCGCGTTTTTTGGCCGAGGACAAAAAACGCTCTCGGCGGCGTTCGGAAAACAAAGACTCCTGTCTGGCAAGCCAATAAAGAAACTTGCTTACTTGTTTATGCTTCAGCGATTCCCAGGGCTTGTCCCGTGCCTCGGCCAATTCATAAAAAAGATGTTGGCTTTCCTTAGACGTAGTGCGCAGGTATTCAAGTTCCGCAGCTGTTCGCGACAGTTCTGCGAGAATCTCATTGCGCGAAGCTTGTGCATTCTCGGCATCCAAATCCCGCAAAGTGTGGGGACCGCTTGTTTCACTGGATTTATTTTTTGACATTCAGAGATCTGCTTATGCAATAGAGTGTAAGTTGGCCAGCTGTGTCCCCTAAATGGTGGAGCCAGCCCTGAACACTTATGACTACCTCAACTTTTGGTTATCCAGTTCGTCCGAAGTGGTTACGACCACGTTGGATATTCAAACAACTTCCTTCATGTGGTCGCTGATCCACGGTTGTCATACTTGATTGTTCCTCTGGATCAAGCTTTTTGAGGTCTGTGTCCTCCCAAACTGAACTGGTCAGCTGGATATCGCCAAATTATCAGATGATCGCGAAGCATAACCTGGCGTGCCTCCACCGGGTGGTCCGGTTTGATTGTTAGTGCAATGTTGGCCTTTGGTCCATCAGTAAGGTGCTTTTCGGCGCAGGCGGACGATACCTCAATGCGCTATGCGGCCTGACGGTGTTGTAGTGGACGTGCCAATGCTCGATCAGGATTTGGGTTTCCTACAAGCTGTAGAAGATTTCACCAGTCAACAGCTTGTAGCGGAACCGTGCGTTGAAGCTTTCGCAGTATTCGTTCTCCTATGGTGATCCCGGTTTGATGTAGGCCGTATTCGCCCCGACCGCCGCGATCCAGCCCCATACCATCTGCGCAATGAATTCGGTCCCGTAACACATTAGGAATGATGTTGATAAAGAGGCTATGATTGCCTGCGCGGCCATCAAATAGCACAGCAGGTGATCATAGTCGGTTCTCAGGTCTCTACGTGATTTTGCGACAAACCACCCTGCAGAGGAGACCGTCTACGACGCACAGCCAACCCTTCTTCGCGATAGAGCCGGAACAGCTTCTTGTGGTTCACCTCAAAACCTTCCCTGGCCAACAAGATGCCCAAACGACGATAGCCGAACCGACGACGTTCATTCGCCAGTTCGTGCAGCCTTTTGCGTATCGCACCATCGCCCTGATCCCGCTTCTGATACTGAAAGACTGACCTATGCATATCAGCCAATTCACACGCCCAACGCTCAGACAAGCCATACCGATCCATCACATCGCGCACGGCTCGTCGCATCACATCAGGCGTCAGTAGTTTTTTGTCGCGAGATCCCTTAGGGCTGCATTGTCCAGCATCGCATCCGCCAACATGCGCTTCAGCTTGTTGCTCTCTTCTGCCAGCGCCTGCAGCTTCTAGGCATCAGACACGTTCATGCCGCCAAACTTTGCTTTGTACTTATAGAAGGTCGCATCACTGATGCCGTATCTGCGACAAAGCTCCTGCGCTTTCACGCCTGCCTCATACTCTTTGATCATCCCAATGATCTGCTCATCACTAAATCTTCGTTTCATGGTCCATCCTTTTCTTGGATGGATTTCTAACACCTCAATGGCCTGACTGCCGGGGGCTGGGTCAAAAGGTCTGTTTTTTGCACGCGATCATACTTACCGACACTAAGTGGCACCGACGACCGCACTTCTAACTTTACGGATGACAAATGGCTTCATCGAAACCTTGCCATTCGATTGATGCAATTTGCCAAACCTCTGCGCGCGCCTTTACATTCTAGAGAGTTTTTGGCACTCAACTCTTAACTGAAGCATTTCTTGGAATGTAATCCGAACCTCTTTGAACTCAATCTTCGGATGTAATGCGGAAAGACCACATGGCCACTGTTTCACAAGAGATTTCCAAAAATGATGAAATGTATCTAGGCGACAATGCCCACTACTTTTCCTGTGGCGCAAACGCATTCAATGAAATTCAGGTCACTTTGGGCGAATTGCAACCTGAAAAGATACTTGATTTACCTTGCGGTCACGGTCGTGTCACGCGATACCTAGTGGCGAACTATCCTTCTAGTGAGGTTTTTGTCGCAGATCTAAATGAGGACGGCGCACGCTTCTGTAAGGCAAATTTCGGAACAAAGATGCTCCTGTCATCGACTGACTTTTCCACACTGAATTTTGGAATGGCGTTCGACCTGATTTGGGTGGGGTCTCTGATAACCCATTTGGATGCCGATACCACCAAGGCCTTTTTCGGCTTTGTCGCGCGCCACCTTACTGCAAGGGGTCGGGCGGTTGTCACGACGCATGGAGCTTTGGTAGCGGGTCGCGTCATGCGACGCGGCGCGTCTGTTTACGGAATTGAGGCAGAGGAAGAGAACGCCATGTGTATGGATTATTTTGCGACCGGTTACGGCTATCGTGACTATCCAAATGCGACCAGCTACGGCATTTCAATCTGCTCGGAAGCTTGGGTGCGAGCTGCGGTTGAGGAAGTTGGTTTGCAGGTGGTGCGGTTCAAAAACCACGCGTGGGACAACCACCAAGACGTCTATGGCCTTGCCCTCTCTAATTGAATAGTCTTGACGCGTCACGCTAGACCCGCAAAACGCGGTCACCCCAAGTGAGGAGTGCTTCGGCATTCTAAACAAGATCTAACTCAGCGATTCTTTCAATCAACATCCTAAATTGACCCCTTCGGTTCTGAGCGGGCCCAGCTCAGCACAGTCTCCATTTCAAGCAGCTGCGTTGGGTTTGCGTAGGTTTTTGGGCCCGCGCTATTTGCGGTTTTGAAAGCGTCAGCTTTCATTGCCGGTCTCGACAATGTCGCAGAGATGTGTGAGCCGGTCGAGGAGCGCACGGGTCACGCAAATCTCTTTGATGCGCCGTTTCAAGACGGCCGGATAGGTGCGGCGGGAAACATACTGGTCGGCCGATCTGTCGAACCGCAACACCTTGCAGGCGCGCCTGACAGACACCCGCCAGTCTTCCCGAACACCGTCGATAAGCTCGCGCTTCCGATCCAACCTAAGAGCTTTCGCTTGATAACGTCCTGCAACATCTCACGGTCCAGGGTCAAATCGGCCACGATCCGTTTCAAACGGCTGTTCTCGTCTTCCAGTTCACGCAGGCGACGCATGTCAGATGGCAACATACCCGCATACTTTTCTTCCAGTTGAAGCAGGTCGCAGAGCTGATCCCGGCCTCACGGCACACTTCAGAAACCGTCTTGCCGTCTTCAACCTGCTTCAAAACAAACGCCTTCTGCGCGCCTGTAATTCTCGCTGCTTTCATCGCCTCCGCCCTTCTCCCAGCCAAGGACTCGTTGCGGAAAACTCTAGACAAAAATGGCCGGAAAATGGGTTTCAGAGCAGCCCGACATTGCTGCGGAGTTTGTCTGCTACGCAGCGCCTCCAACGCCACCTTGGCCTTAAACTGGTCTGTAAACTTCCGGCGCTTCGCCATTCTCGCATCCCTTCAAAAGTTTGGGATACACCTTAGCCGACTGTCCAGTTTTCCGGGACCACTTCACTCAACCGGTCAGAAAGCCGGGTAATAGGCTTGATTCACAGTTGGCTTCATCCACCTTCTAGTTTTGGGTTTTGAAACCCAAGGGCCTGTGCTAGAGGCGTTTCGAACCATTTAGTATCAGTTGATACTTAGATTAAGAGTTCGGCCCATTTGTGACGACCTAGTCAGCTTAGAAACTGAAATCGAAACGACATTTGGATGAGTGTGAATGAATTTACCACCGTTATGGAAAATTCAGCGAGAATTGGCGCGCGCGGGCCGCAAGCTCATGCACCTACCCGCTGAACTTCTGCGGCATGTATATCTCCGCCGGTATTACGATTGGGTGTTGTCTCGCCAGGTGAAGCGCATACCAGGTGCTGTTTCATTTGGTTCAGAAATCGGTATATTTCTTATCTTTCCTAAAACGGGTGTCTTGCCTTCCCATCTGTATGCTTTGGAGCAGATGGTTCAGGCAGGCATTTCCCCAATCGTCGTATCCAATCTGCCGCTCAGCCGGACAGATTTTGCTGAACTTAGCCCGCACGCTTCACTGATTATAGAACGTCCAAACTTCGGATATGACTTTGGCGGGTATCGGGATGGCGTACTGGAAGTGGCCAACCGTTTCCCAGAGTTGACTCGGCTTTGGCTCTTAAATGATTCCGCATGGTTGGTCCCACAAAAACGCACTTGGTTTGATGACGCGCGCGATTTAAATGTGGATTTCGCAGCAGCTACCTCCAACTTTGCGATGCCTCGGGTCGATCCGGCGAATTTTCGGGAAATTACGTGGAAGTTTCGAGTGACGCACCGAAATTTCCATTATGCTTCTTATGCACTTGGTATTGGTCCGGCCATCTTAAGAAACCCAGAATTTGTAAAGTACTGGCGCAAACTCGAAATTCGAAATGACAAAACAAGAACGGTACGCCGTGGCGAAATTGGGTTGTCACAATGGGTTTTGAAGCATGGATATACGCATCGTGCCACATGCGAGGTTGATGCGCTTGACCGCGAATTGGAAGCCCTGACGGACACGGAAGTCGATAGGGTTGCGCGGGAACTCATCATTCCCGGCGACGTTGCCTTGGATGCAGTAAAAGAACAAGTTTTGAGCCTTGATGCACTCAGCGCAGCTGGGCGTTCCGATCGTATTGCGTTTATCCTGACAACTGTGTCGCGATACGCCTGTGCGTATTGCCTGCCAGCCTACACTCTGTCTCATCGTGGTTTTCAGTTTCTCAAAAAGTCTCCGCTGTGGCTATCTCCGAAGGGGGCTGGGTTGATGTTGGCAATTATTTCCCGAATCCAAGGACCGGTGGGCCAGGACATTCAACAAGAAGCATCCAGAATAGTACGCCAAGACGCGGAAACCCATTTACAGTGAAGTAAAACAGGCTTCTGGATTCCGGCTGTAACTGGGCAAAGCAAGACTGAGCCGCTCCACGAAAACTGAATAGGATCAGTTATTTTTAGCCGCCGTTCTCTTCTGCCGATCAGTTTGACTTTAATGCGTTTTTTCGACAGATCATGATTGACGATCCGCCGGCAAGTGCAGGAGAGCGTGCAAGACACCTTACCACCAGTGAAAGGCATAATGCTCAATTGCGGGATCAGGAACGAAATCCGATTAATTCAATTTATGAAGTTTTCTGGGATCGCCTTCCCGAAGCAGATGCCGCTGGCTAAACCTATTGGTTGAGCAGGTTTTTGAGGTATTTTCCGTATTCGTTTTTGCCGAATTTGCGGGCGCGGGCTTTGAGGTCGTGGTCGTTGATCCAGCCCAG
>NZ_JAEDOX010000004.1 GCF_017872555.1 Ruegeria sp. HKCCSA071 | reverse complement strand
CGCGGGATGGAGCAGCCCGGTAGCTCGTCAGGCTCATAACCTGAAGGTCGCAGGTTCAAATCCTGCTCCCGCAACCATTTGGGTCGAACAGAGTCTCGAACAAGCCGCCTCAGGGCGGCTTTGTTCGTTCTGGGCCAGACCAATCATCGCTGAAAGTGCCCCTTCCAGTTCGATCTGAACGCCCTCGTTGGTGTGCTCGACCGTGACACGTTCGATAAGGCCCCGGATGATCTCCAAAACCCCGGTGCGGATCGAAGGATCCAATAGCGCCTGCGCAAGATCGGCGACCTTGGAGCGATAGAGTTCCGACAGGTTAGGGTGAAGGCGCACAGGGGGCGGTGCGGGTTCGGAGAGTTTTGCGTCCAGATCTGCGATCTGCGCTTCGAGATCTTCAAGCCTGGCCTGAAGACCTGAGGTGCGAATGCCTTCTGCAATCGCGTCATAAAACCCATTCAGTTTGCGCGCAGCTTTGTCCCGCTCGGATTGCAGACGGGTCCGGGCTACCTCCGCTATGCCTGCTTCTGCGTTGGCGGCTTCGCTGAAGGATTTGATAAAAGCGGCCACTGCGTCGGGCTGCATCAGACGCTGACGAAGCAAATCCAGAACGGCGTCTTCCAGGACATTGCGGCGAATGGATTGCTTATGGGAACAAGTACCGAGTTTGCGAGCGGCAGAGCAGGCGAGGTAGTCGCGCCCGACAGTGGCGAGTGGCCCTCCGCAGGTTCCGCAGAATGCAAGTCCTGTCAGAAGGTGCTTCTTGCGACGCTTCTCCCAAAACCGGGTTTCCTTGATGGCTTTGACCCTAGGATCGGCTTCGATCTCGCCTTGTCGCTGTTTGACCGCCTTCCAAAGCTCATCCCCGACAATCCGCAACTCAGGGACTTCCGTGATGATACATTTGGAGGGATCGTTGAGACGGGACACACGTCTGCCGGTCTCCGGGTCCTTGATGTAGCGCAGCCGGTTCCAGACCAGGCGGCCGATGTAGAGCTCATTGTTGAGAAGGCCCGTCCCACGCACTCTGTGCCCTCGAATGGCCGTGTCACGCCATAACTTGCCACGGGGACCGGGAATACCTTCGGCGTTCAGGCGGCGCGCGATGGATTTGGGAGAATGCCCTTCGGAGAACTCTTGAAGCACCCGCCGGACAATCTTAGCTTCTGCTGCATTGATCATTCGTTCTCCCGTGGCGGGTTGGCCGTCGGACTCAAGACGCCGGACGACGTCGTAACCATAGCTGTTGCCGCCGCCGGAACGGCCAAGCTCGACCCGCCCGCGCAGACCACGCCGGGTTTTGTCGGCCAGATCTTTGAGGAACAGTTGGTTCATGGTGCCTTTGAGACCTACGTGCAACTCACTGATCTCGCCCTCAGCCAGCGTCACGATGCAAACCCCTGCAAAGCTCAGGCGTTTGAAAATCGCAGCGATGTCTGCCTGGTCCCGGCTCAACCGATCCAGCGCTTCGGCCAAGATCAGATCAACCCGTCCTTCCTGAGTTGCATTGAAGAGTGCTTGCAGCCCGGGACGCAACATGGACGCACCAGAGACCGCCCGATCAGAATAGGCGTCGACAACAGTCCAGCCTTCCCGCTCAGCACGTTCCCGGCACAGTCGCATTTGGTCATCGATGGATGCGTCTCTCTGCATTTGGCTGGAGAAACGGGCATAGATTGCAACTCGGGTTATCGCCGGACCTTTCTCTTCTGGTTGATCAAAGCCGCGTAGTCGCGGCCCGCTTCAATTGTCTGGGCGTGGATGTAGTGGCGCTCAGCCGTTCCGAAGCTCGCATGAGCCAATATTGGTCGGATCAGCTTCGCGTGTTCCGGAGAGGAGCGCGCCAATGTCGTTGCGGCGGCATCCCGGAAGAAATGCGGTGGGATGCGGCGCCCCGTCAGCTTAAGCGTTTGATCAGCAATTCGGGGGCCTAGCGCGTCTTCCTTCAAAGGAGTGCCAGACCGGCCAACCCACAGGACATTGTGATGTTGTTGGCCACGCTCCATAAAAAAAGGACGGGCTTCGTTGACATAACGGCGTAAGAGCGGCTCAACGCTCTGGGGAACATCAGCTTCCCAGGGATGCCCTGACTTGGTGAGATCCCCGGGGAGCGCGACAGTCATAGTATCGGGCCTGATGTGCAGGGATACGCCGATCCGAAGGCCCGCGAAGGCGCGTCGCCGCATCGGCATCAGGGCCAACATCGCTATCATGGTACCATCCCGCAGGCACATCATACGGCGTAGCGGTGTTGGCGCCGCTTCTGCATGACCCGCCGCCAGAATCAGACCTGCACGGAATAGAACCTCGCTGGACAACACACGCCCAAGTTTGCGATCCCGATCACCTCGACCCGCGGCGCGCTTCAATCCCGCTTTCAACTTCCGCTGAGCGGACCAATCCTGTGTCGGGTCAGCTGCAGAGAGGATACGCAACACGCCATCAATGAACGTCAACCGGGTCATTGGCCGGGTGTGTGACAGGTTCCGAAGCCAAGCGGAAAGGCGCGGCAGGGTCCCGCGTCGAGCCGGAGGCAGTGTGATCGCCTCCGCATCGCTGGTAATCAGCCATTGCAGCCATCGCGCATAGCGAAGTTCCAGCGTCTTCAACGAGGTCGCGCGCAGATGTGAGAGCGCGCCGCAATCGTCGAGTGGTCCACCTTCCGTCTTAAGGTTGAGCCACATATCCCGGTCTTGCACGGGCCAATCAGACAGAGGCAGAACAAGGCTCATCAGCGACACCCTTTCTTAGCTTCTATCAGGTCAGCAAAGGCGCGTGTTGCCGACCGTGCCTCAAGACCGGAATACATGTTGATGGTGTGGCTGATCTCCGAATGTCCGAGCAACCGGCGCGCAACCTCGTAGCCGCCGGGATTGGCGTCGAGCCAGTTCATCACCGCGAAATGCCGAAACAGGTGGGCATTCATCTCCAAACCCGTTTCTTTCCGGATCCGATTGGAGATGCGCGCAGACAGAACGCCGGGATCAACCGAATGCTGACCATCCCTCCGGGGAAACAGCCAAGGCGTTCCAGCGGGGCAGAGTTCCGGACAGCGAGATTTGAGATGAACGTCGATCATGCGCAATACATCACGCGGGATCTCGAACTCGACAGGGCGCTCATTTTTGGTCTCGCCGTCTGTCTTCCAGAACCAGGTAGGCTCGGCCATCACCGGGACGGTGCAGGTGGCGTTCCAGGTGGATGCCAGCCAGGTTCTTCACGCGAACTGGGCAGACCAGCAAGATGGCGATGGCAAGCGCATCTTCGCGTGCCAGAGCCCAGCCATACGGCTTGGACGTGCCGCATGGTCGCGCGAAAATCCGTTCAGGCAGAAGCAGCAGGCGCTGCTAATGTCGGTCCTCCTGCAACACCCGCAGCCGGCTTCGGTTTTTTGGGTCATGCCATTCTGAGGTTTGACGGCCAGCCGCGCGGCAAGCCTCGACAGCGCGTCCCGGGTGTCATCGGATGCATTGAGTATCCGGGCCAGGTTGCGGAGCAGCGCGGCGATCTCGCTGATCATCTTTGTGGTCTGGTTGTTGGTGCGCGATAGCATCTGGCGCAAACCCCGTTCAGCCATCATCGGATTGATCAGGACGTCCAATCCGCCAATCTCCGCGATCGGGATACCAGAGTGAACGAGTTCGGAGGCAAACCGAACCAACTGTCTTTGGTATTGGGACAGGGTCGCGGGTCGGAGTGCCCTGTTTTGACCGTCATCTGCCAAGGGGTCTGGATTGGACAGACGATGTATCAGCTTTGCAAGAGCGGTTTGGAAGGGCGCTGGAAACGCGGTCACCGGAAAGTGATGACCTTCTGGCGCGATTCCAGAGGCAAAGTGACGTTGGGCCATTGTGAAATACGTCGGACCGCCAGGTTCCAGCCGTTGACCGCAGCCCGATATGCGACATCCGGTGATTTGCTGATCTCGTTATGCGCAAGGGCTTCTCGATAGGCCGTGGCATGCTCTTTGCGCACAATGGCGGGTTTGACGCCTTGCCGGATCAGAAATGCACGAAGCGGCAGAGCGCGGGTTGCAATGTCTTGTCGCCGGACGCCAATACATCCGCCCAGAGCGCGTGCCAAGCGGGAGACAGATCTTCGATCCGGTTGAACCGGCGTTCCACTAGCCCGAAATGCGCGAGGGCGGCCCGAGCATCACTGACCGCGTTTTGCCAGCTCTTTGGTGTCAGACCAAGCGCAGCCGGTGCAACTTTGGACAGACGGGGCTGCAACCAGCGACTGTCGCAGGGCACGTCCCCGGGCGGTAGAGCAAGGGCTTTGGCTGTGCGCTGCAATCCTGAGATCATATCGCGGCGGCGTGCGTCGGACAGAGTAATGTCAGAACGCAACTGTTCAATGACTTCGGCAAACATCGGAGTGTCGGCTTTGACAAAGGCAAGTGTCAATGGAACGGGTGTTTGGCGGGTCATCGGGTCAGCGTTCCTTTGGACAGGTTAGGTCTCGGGTGGACGGGTGTGGACAGGAGGTCCGATTCGGGAAAAGCGTAGCACAGAAAGTCCGCAACTAACGGGGATGCCCTCTTCCCGAAAATCACTTAAACAGTTGACCTAAATGGACATTAATGGCCGCGATTACCTACCAGCACTGTGCCTGCCGGTAGGCGGCATGAGCTGCCGGATCAATGCGGATGAGGCGTCCGCCAGGGCCCACCCGAATAACCTCAAGCAGGCCAGCCGCAATCGCACGGCGCACCGTCTTCTCCGAGCAATTGTCCAGTTCAGCGACGTCTTTCACCGTCAGAAGCTTGCGGGTTTGTTTAGTCTTCGCTTTGATCTGTGGCATCCTGATGCGCCTCCTTTTGGTCAGAGGCGTTCCGGCCCAGTTCCCGTACTGCCTGGGCAGCCAGCAATCGGACCAACTGGCCTATCGCTGCCTCAACCTGCTGGTGCGCACCGTCGTCAGAAGGGGGTTTGGCAGGAACGCGTGTCATGCCATGACCATGACAACGCAGGCTTGCTCATTCTAAGTGTATTGATTGCCCGATTCCGGCGGGGCCCAACGCTCCTTCTCTTCGCGCTCAAGCCTGTCGCGAAAATCGTCAATATCCACGCGGATCGTCTCACCGCTCAGGATTTGCTCCGGTTCGGTTATGATCCTCACGGCAGCCTGGATAAAGTTTACGAGCGGGCCTTGCCGTTGCCCTCCGGGGCGACCGTCTGAATATGTCGTGTAGGTCAGGGGGCGACCGGCATCTTTCCAGATATAGCAGCAACTCTCGACGATGTACTGACGGCGTTTGTCGCGCGAGAACCGCTTGTCTCGTGGCGACATCTCTGCAACCGCGCCGGGTGTCTCGATGATGCGTCGAATGTCATCCATCACGTCCTGAGTAAGCGTTTTTGCGGTCTCAAGCTTTTTGAGGAGCTGCGGAAGAAGGTCTGCGTCTTCTGGCGTAGACGCGAAATAAGTCGAAAGCGAGCCCAACGCGTTCCGGAGTTCTTGTGCAGTAATTGTGCCCCGTTTGGCTTTCCGAAAAAGTTGCTTGAGGTGCTTTTGACCTCGTTCAATCGCTTGCGGGCGCCGAACCTCGGTCAGATTAATTGCAATGTCGTCATCGTTGTTGAGGCAGTGACCCAGCATGGTGGACAAGTCGCGGACGAGTGGTGCTGGCAGGTCAAACTGTTCACACAAGTTCCCGATCATGCCCTCAGTAAGGACGCCGCGTTCTCCATAACTGCCGAGCTTCCACGACATAGAGGCCTTGATCCCATCCATGTGCGGGTAGACCGAATAGTCATCTTTAGTATTTGCAACTTCTCGACTGCTCTTTAGATCGCTGTCCGAGTTGGCGCTCATCTTGTTCTCCGTTTGGCACACTCTGGGGTCTGGTCGTACGTCCAAAAGCTGATGTGCATCAAGGCAGTATTGTTTGCTGAGAAAGCGCTGGTTGAGGCGAAGCGGCCCCTTCAAAGGTTGCGCATAAACAAAAGAACAGGAAGAGAACAGCTTGTGCTCCAGCTAATGTTTGATCGTCCAAGGTGGTTTTTTACGCTATTTCGGTAGGAGACCGCACACCGCACTGTATTGGATACGTGCGCCTGCCGAGTGACCGGTTGCTTTGCCGCTAGAGCAGACATTGAGCCCAATACACCGCATGACCGCTTGGAGCCCAATTCGACAGATGCCGCTCGCTATAAGAACGGGTGCGAACCGCGCATTGCTGCCGTTGATCATGGCAAGGACGGCCCACTCCGGACACTCACCGGTTTCCAAGTTTCTGCGGCACTGCCCGACGAACCTGCCGTTCGCTGCGACCGCAAAGATTAGCTTTAGCCAAGCGTCGGCAGATCCACCGCTATGAACTTCAGCCGCTGCCGGACCTCGCTGACCGCAACCGCGCGGTCGGAAAACCGAGCAAGGTCATAATCACAATAGTCGCTCGAAAGCTTGTCACCCTCGCGAATGGGCTGTGCCGGACTCGACGAAAATGGGAACCTCCGATTCCGTCACCGATACAACTGCTAGAGCGCAAAAAGGGGCTGGGCGGCACAAATTCTGGACAAGTTACTTATCCTTTGGCCAACCTGCCGCCCTTAACTGTAAGAGTACGGTATCCACGTGTTCGCGGCTTGCATAGAACTTGCTTAGTGCGAGCTCTGGCTGAAACATGGGCCAGGTACGCGACAACTCCTCGAGATGTTTCCGAGCCTCTATAGACTGTTCGTTTGCCTGATATGACGCAGCCTTATAGAGCAACGTCAGTTCACTGACGGGAGCGCCTGACGCAATTGCGGAATCGAAGGAAGAAACAGCAGTCTCGTAGTCACCAAGATGAAAACTGGCGACCCCATGTATATTCAGGTTTGCTTGGTGTGAACCTGCATCTCTGCGCGGCGCGTCAGGCGCTGAAATCTCTTGCGCTTCCGCAAAACTCCCTGTCAGCAAAAGAATGAGAGCATAGAAGTTCAATACCCGGCCATCCATATCGCTCAGCAAATAGGCCCGGTTAGCGAGCGTCCTTGCGTTTTCGAAATCCCCACTGGCGAAGGCCAGCCAGGCTTTGGACGAAAGGACCCAACCGTTGGTCGGGTCAAGATCGACGGCAGTGCCGGACATGAGTGACGCCGCCTGAAGCATTTCCTGACGTTGCTTGAGGTCCGGTGCCAAAATAGCCAGAGTGGACAAGCTGTGAACTGCTCCCGCATACCCGCCTGCATACGCAGGATCGATGCGAATGGCCTCTTCAAACAACTTGAGTGCTGCGGTTTGAAGTTCGACATCCGCGATCGGGAACAGCATTTCACTGGCTTTTGCTGTCATGTTCGAGGCCTGCAACGTCGCCATGGACTTCTCTGCCAGCGCCTTGCGTTCCTGCACCGCGCGCTCCTGCACGTTTATGTCCGCCCTGTCCGGGCTCGGGGAAAAATAGATGGCACGTCCAATCGCCCATACGAGCAAAGCCGCAGCGAATAGAGCAATTGCTGCTATCGGAATTCGCAATTGTGCGAGGCGTGATTTGTCCGGCTTCTGGGTATCTTTGTCTCCTTCACGAAACTCGAACCTGGGAACATAGCCGCCGCTATCGATGTGGATCACGACTACGTCATCACTGCCTTGCGTGGCGTAGTAATCTGACAAGGCGCGGCGCAATCGGCGGGCATCGACCCGCACGATATTGTCGCTACCATCGGCGGGCTGACGCCCGTAAACGTCCTGGGCGATGATCTTCCCGACGATCTCTTCAGGGTGGCCCAGCAGGCTTTGTTCGACCACGTAAGTCAGAAAACCCTGTAGGCGGGCGGAGCCGGACAGCTGCGGACTTTGCAGAATGTTCTCCAGCGCAATTCGAATGGATTTTTCGTTTTCCGGCGTCATGAAGCGAATCCGTGCCCCCATTCAGTCATGCGCTAAGAAAAACATTCCAAAACAATCGCCTAGAAGAATTTCTCCGGTGCGTTTCACGTCATCTTTCACCGTATAACCCTTGTTCCAACCTTTCAACCGCAAGGATGATTGGTGAGATGGGCTCTAATGACGAAAACCCAGCGGCCTACCCCGCTCAGGCAGAAGAATGCCTGCCAAAAGCGCGCGACTCGATCAGAAGGTTGCGTGCGACGGACGCCACCTTTGCAGAGATCTGCGACGATTACGAACTGCTCGTGCGGGATTTGCTCGGCCTGTCGCAGTGTGATGGTGCCTCGGAAGAGGATTTGCAGAAGGCACGCGACCTTTTGCTGGAGAGTTTGAAAGGCCTCACAGACGAAATCCGCGCCGCGCTCGAGAAAGCTTCGCGCAGGATCGGAGGGCCCCGGGGATTCGACAGCACCAGTTCGAGCCTACACCAATTTTCACAATCTGGAGAAGACACATGAAACTGAATTCAGGCAAGGCATCATGCAGTGCGTTGGCACTTGTGATGCTGTCGCTGACCGGTGCGCATGCCGAAAGCGGCAAGATCATTCATGATGCCGAACATTATGTTCTCGAAGCACAGCATGGCCAACGCTGGGCCGACGAGGACGCGTCACTGCAGGAAAAACTGGACGCGCTGGAGGCCAAATTCGGCACCAAGCCCAATATCATCCACATCATGTGGGATGACACCGCGGTGGGCGAGGTCGGAATTCCGGAAATTCAGGCGGTGCGTGGATTCGAGACGCCAAACATGAACCAGATGGCGGATGAAGGCATCAACTTCATGCGCATGTACACGGAACCCGCCTGTACGCCTACGCGCGCGGCGTTTCAGACCGGTCGGTACGCTGTACGAAGCGGCATGCACACCGTTTCCTTCCCGGTTGAGTATTCCGGCATGGATGCCGAGGAAGTGACCATCGCAGAAGTGCTGTCGAATGTTGGCTACAAGACTGCCTTCTATGGCAAGTGGCACCTCGGCGACACAGAGTTCTCCTATGCCCACAACCAAGGCTACGACGAGGCGTTCTTCACCCCCTACAACCAGGTGCCTTCGATGTGGAACCCCGGGGCCGAGGTTGGCAACGTCATAACCGGGCTTTATCCCGAGCTTTACGGCGAAGACAAATATGACATGGATAAATCCTGGCAGCCGCTGGGTCAGGTCTGGACACTGGAAGGCACCAAGGGCGGCGAAACCCTTGAATGGGGCCCGCCGCCAAACATTGAAAACTACTGGGATATCGAAACTGAGTCCCAGCGCCGAACACTGGCCTTCATCGACAAGAGCGTCGAAGCCGGCGAGCCATTCTTTATCGCCTACCAGCCCATTCTCGGTGCGTTTTTTCCCGACCCCAGAGTTGCGAAGAGAGCGACGGCAAATAAGAACATGCTTGCGGAAGGCCTGATCGCTGTCGATGACTTCGTTGGCGAACTTGTGGCGCATCTTGAGGAAAAGGGCATTGCCGAGAATACGCTCGTCATGGTGATGGCCGACAATGGGCCGTTCATTCACTATGGTCCTCGGGGCATGGCCGAAACCCTGTACTCCGGCGGCAAGGGTGACTTTACCGAAGGTGGCGTGCGCGTCCCGGCAATTGCGAAATGGAAGGGCGTGATCGAACCGGATCAGATCGTGGGCGACATCCTGCATGTCAGCGACCTTTTCACCACATTTGCCCGACTTGGTGGCGCGATGGACCAGATCCCCACCGACCGCGTGATCGACGGTGTCGACCAGACATCGCTGTTCCTGAACGGAGACGGCTTCAGCCGCCGGGACTATGTGATGATCTACCAGGGGCCAAACCTGGCCGCAGGCGTCAAAGGGCGGTTCAAGCGTGACTGGAAAAATGCTACCCCCGGTCTTTCCAAGAACGAGTTCTATGATCTCTATACCGATCCTCGAGAAAGGACCGGGGAGATGATTCAGCAGTTCCACGTCAAATCGATGTTCAACCGCCAGCGCGCGCGGCACGAGATGTGGATGCAGGAATACCCGAACCGCCCGGATGCAACCCCCGGACCGGCGTTGACAGGCATTTCGAACGAACGCCCCGAAACCCGCAAGCTCTACACGTCTCCGGTCGAGACGGACAAGCTGCCCTTCACGCCGCAGCAACTTGGCAACTACCCGCTGCCCTTCGCCGGTAGCGATATGTAAGGCAGATAGGCACTGGAGCCGGTGGGCTCCGGTGCCACTTTCCAAGTCCACGACAATTCTCAAATAGGTCAGTGAAACAACTCATGCCCTTTCGCAGGACAATGTGTTTACTGGGTGCCGGCTTGATGCTGATGACCACCAACGCGAACGCACAGTCGGATGACGACCTTGCCAAGCAACTTGCGAACCCCATCGCGTCCTTGATCTCGGTGCCGCTGGAATTCGTCTATGACCAAGGGTTCGGCCCATCGGGAACGGGATCCCAAACCGCATTCGTCGCCAAGCCGGTCATCCCGATCAGCCTCAACGAGGATTGGAATGTCATCTCTCGAACAATCATTCCGTATGTGTGGCAACGGAACCTGACACCGGGGACCAGCAACAGTGGTTTCAGCGACGTCACCCAAAGCTTCTTTTTCTCTCCGAAAGCTCCCACTTCTGGCGGAGTGGTCTGGGGCGCCGGTCCGGTGTTTCAGATCCCGTTATCCGCTGGTAACAGGCTTGGCCGCAATGCTTGGGGTGCGGGCGTGACAGGTGTCGCACTCAAGCAAACAGGTGGATGGACCGTTGGGATGTTGGCCAACCATATATGGGACTTAGAGGGCAACTCTGCTCAGCAAAGCACGACATTCCTGCAGCCGTTCGTGAATTTCACGACACAGGATGCGTGGACCTATGCGCTGAATACCGAAAGCACCTACGAGTGGGTCGCGGAAGAGTGGAGCATTCCGATCAATTTCAAAATCAGCAAGCTTTTTCAACTTGGCCGCCAAAGGGTCAGTCTCTCCCTCACGACGCGCTACTGGGCGCAAAGCCCGGCCGGTGGGCCGGATGGCTGGGGGACGACCTTCGGAGCGACTCTGCTTTTTCCAAAGTGAACACAACAATAATGATGCTAAAAGGAGAGCCTAATGGCTGATCGACGCACTATTCTGAAAGCCGGATTGCTGACTTTGGCCACTCCTGCAATCCTTGGAGGACGTGCCGCCCATGCCCAGGGCAAGGGTTTACCGATAACAGTTTCCAGCTACAGGCTTGACCGGACTCAGGCGTTGTTTGACGGGCGCGTTTCGATCGGGGGGACCAACGCGACCTTTGTCGAAGATGCCATAGGCGACATGAACACCGCTGCCTTCAGCGGCAAGGGGACGAACGAAATTACGGAATTGGGACTGCATCCGTTCATGCTGGCGCATGCAAACGAAGGGTTTCGCGACTATGCCCTGTTGCCTGTCTTCCTGCTGCGCCAGTTCCGGCACAAGAGCGTTTTTGTCAGGACAGATGCGGGCATTGCCACACCGCAAGATTTGCGTGGCAGGCGGGTTGGCACACCGGGGTACTCCTCGACTTCGCTTACGTGGATCAGAGGCATATTTCAGGAAGAATATGGCCTGCGCCCGGAGGAGATCGAGTGGGTTGTCGCCAACAAGGACAGCTCCGCGGCAGAAGCAGGCAAGATTTCGGCGCAGGAACGTCAGGCGCCGGAAGGGATACGTATTTCCCAGGGAACGCCGGGGCTGGACGAATCCGAACTCCTGCTCGCCGGAGAGGTGGACGCCTTGTTTCACGCAGCAACCCCAGCAGCCTATGTGCGGGGCGATCCGCGCATCTCGCGGCTTTTCCCGGACTTTCGCAGCGTCGAACAAGACTATTTCCGCCGCACCGGCGTGTTTCCGATCATGCACGTGCTTGCGATCCGTCGCGAAACGGCCTCGGAATATCCTTGGCTTCCCCGGGCGGCTTTCAACGCTTATTCCCGAGCCAAGATTGAAGCCTACAAGACCAAGGATCGCCTGACCTGGGCCACGGATATGTTGCCCTGGTACAGTCAGGAGCTTGAAAACACCCGCGCGCTGATGGGACGAAATTTTTATCCATATGGTATACGGGAGAACCGTCGGACACTAGAAACTTTATTCCGGTACTCGAAAGAACAACGACTAGCTTCTAGGACATTGAGCGTTGAAGAGACTTTCCTCGAAGAGAGCCTGGAGTATTTTGAGGACTCTACCTAGGGTATCGCCGATATATTTGCCTCATGAAGTGGCTTGTTCACGCGGTCATTTGTTGATCTCGCTTCATTCTGAGCTTTTGAATCTGGAACAGACATTTGAGCCTATTTTTCGAGCCTCATAGGCTAGAACCGCAGCTAAAAGCACCACGGGCGGGAAGTTGTCATTCGCTGCCATGCAGCGAGAAGATTGAGATGCCGCCAAAGCGGACCTTCAAAGCAGATCCGTTCGCATGGTCTCAAATCGCATTGCGCCATGCATTTGGCACGCTCGAAAGACGTCATACCAGGCAACATCTTCCTTTTCGCGAACATGCCTCAGATCGCCGCCGCCGCTACGACTGCTATTGAATATCACGTCACTAAGCGCTTAGCCTCAATTGCATATAACAGCATTTCTTTGAATTGCGAATTTCGGGGGGGGGGGAGAAATGGTTTTGATTAGATGGATCCATGTGTCTGAATCTGTTCTATTTGGCTTCGTCAGGTGCGCTCTTTACGGAGTTCTGACCAGCATTTCTCTGTTTTCGGAAGGAAGGGCACAGGACCAGTCGACCAACAGCCATGAACCTACTCCGGATCAAATGTTTGTTGAGGCGATTATGCTCTTCCATGGGGTATCCGCCAAGATTGAGGACGAAGCGGCCACTGATCTCGCAGAAGTAGCGCGTCTGTTTCAGAAAATTCAGTCCGACTATCCTGCTTCAGCACCCGCAACGCTCATCGCGGCGGGCGGATCCCCCGGCGGCGTAGACTTGTCGCGCTTGCCGCCACCACCGAATGATGGCGGGACCCAAACCAGTGCTCCCACAGTTACTTCAGATCTGAAGACAATTCTGGCCTTTCTTCAAAGCCATTATCCTGAAACGATTGAAGCACTTCAATTCGAACCGGCCACCATTGCTCGCGATTCTGCCGAGGCCGCGCAATTGCGGATCGCCTATATGATTGCGGTCTATGTCAACAAAGGCGCTGAGGTTGCCGGGAAGGCAATCATCGACCCAAAGCAATATATGGATGTTGTGTCGGCGATGGCCAAGGATGGCTCGCTTGCAGACGCTGCCTCGGTGTTTTCCGGTCAATTGGCGCTGGATATTGCTGAGGCCAAACTCCAGGAGGTTGCTGCATCTGTCTTCACGGATGTTGTCATGACGGTTCCCTGGCCCGAAATGTCACCTGAGCTTGAAAACATGCTGCGCGCAGGCCTCGATGCTGCCTTCAAGGAAGGCTGGGATTTGATGAAGGCGCAGAAAGATCCGAGCGTCATAGTTGGTATGATTTTCAATCGTGTGAAGGACGTGCGCGATATTGTCGTAGCGACAAACGCGCTGAACCAAGTCCAGGAAAAGGCACTTATCGACGCGACGCTCCGCATTCAAACCGCCGCATGGATATTTGTGAACCTCCCCGACAGCACCGGAACGCCTGATGCAGTAAGGCAAGCACTGACCGGATTGGAGAGCTCTGCCACCGCGATAGTTGGCAAGGACGACGCCAAAGCGGTTGCGGCAGTGTTCAGCCATGGGTTCAGCGCCCTTGTGGAGACTTACAGAGGCAATCGAGATGGCGCTGATCGCTTCATCGGTTATATCCGTCAGGCGGGGGCAGAAAGTAACATTCCTCCTTTCAACGCTGTGGATGCGCTCCTGGTCATCGCCAACCTTGGACAGGACGCGCCGGCGCGCGCTGCCAACATCATGCTTGGTATTACTGATCTGGCCGATTTGGATGCGACTATTGGATTGCAGGCCCCGAATGGCGTTTCAGCTTCAGTCGGTGCGTCACAGGAGAACACAGCAGCGTCCAGGGTGAGCTGCGAAACAGGCCCCTTCACCATCGAGGGCGGAAACATTTCCGTTTCTATGCGGCTTCGGAACACTCTGCCCTTCGATATCACGCTCACAAAACTAGAGGGGACAGATCGCGGGACGGCAATATTGCTCGCAGCCAATTCAGAAATGTCGCTTCGTCTAAACAGGCAGGGCTCAGTCCATCGCGCCGACGATCCAAATGGCAACTGTATAGCGCTTGTCCGGGGCGTAGATGACGTGACCGTTATTTTCAACGACGTAGCAGGCGCAGGGCCGAGCGCCCACTATTTCCGAAACAACAATCTAGAATCATGGAGCGTTTCCTCGGCTGGGCCAGATTTCCCATTCTCCGAGGCGGAAGAGAGCCTTGCCTACTACGAGGGCCCAATTGAAGGGGACATTCGGAGTTCTGGCCCATATGCCGCCCCGCAGGGTTCGCAATGGGTCCAAGTTGCATCAAGACAAACCCAAGAAGAAGCCATTTCTGTCGCACAAGGACTTGGCGCAGGCGCTCATGTATTTCGCGCACAAAACGGCTGGTACGCAATCACTACAGCTATCTTGAGTAATCAAGAATTGGATAGTGTTAGTCTGGACGAAATCATCGCCAATAATGGTTGGCCAAAGGATAGTTTCTTAACGCGCGGCGATGGATTTGTTGAAGAAATTGCCGTTAGCGGAGTCGCCGAAACTGCCGCGTCTACGCGCACGCAAACTGTCCGCGAAACCTGGCTTTTGAGCCGATATTGGCGCGATCGTACGCCCATCTATGATAATGTGCGGCTGGCCCCGGCGGGAGAAAGCGTCGTTGTTTGGCAGGGCCCCGACGACCTGGGTGATTGCCTTGTTGATACTCACGAGGGCGTCTTCATGAAATGTGCGGACCTGGAGGCATTTACAAATGTTGTGGCGGGCAATAATGGCGAGTCCGTAGCTGGATCGTCTTTTCCTGTGGTCGCAAGGACCCCATTGGACATTGCTGGCTTGTCTCAAACCGGCCCAAACACCTTACACCTGGACCTGGGGATCGCTCCGAAAGACGCGGCGATGTTGGCTGGAATGCTGCGCGGCCTAGGTGCCAGTCAGGAAGACACGACGCCTCAGTTTCATGGGAACATTGATCTGGGCACCCAGGATCGGGTCCGCTTGCTTGAGCAAGATATTCAAAAGTTTGAACAAGTCTTCCGGAATGCAAAGATCCGGATCGATACGGGTCTCCGACCCATTACGATAGGTCCATATAACGCGCAGACGCAAAGTTTCGTTTCGTGCATTAGTCCTCAATTGGCAATCATGCCGAACGGCTGGAAACTTGGGCGACTTGGACTTCGAATAGAATTTGCGCCGATTGTCGATGTTTTCATCAAGAACGGCTTTGGCCACAATGCATTTTGCGCTGATCTCAATACGGGCCCGGCTCAAGCATTCGAAGATAGATTCAACCTGAATAACTTTTGGGACAGGAATGCATTCGTAAATGGATCTATTAGCATTCCCGTGCCTACCGCGCGTTCTCGCGAATTCGCTGAAGCTTCGGCAGAAGGCCGCCTACGGATGGAATACTCCTGCAATTTGGGTCGTTCCATTGGCAATCTCGGACAGCTTTTGCCTTGGGGGTTATGCGTATACGATGCTCTGCGCCTAGTGATCATTGATCCGCAGGCAAGCGAATGGACTGTCGCGCATTTCCGCGTAACCGGCTCAGGATTGACCTTCGCTAACTTTGAAAAAAGACCAGTCGAACCGATTGTGTCGACCAAACCGCCAGAGGAATATTCAGGTATGAGCCCCGTTGCACGCGCGTTTTCGACCGATGAGACAGGAGAAGATGCAATTGATGAGATACTGCAAAGCTTCGTCGGAAAACCGGACGATGTGGATCTCGCCTACCAAAACATAACGCCTTTTCCAGGCACACCCTTTGAGGCCAAAAGTCTGAAAGTTTTCCAAGCCTTGGGTGATGACAAGATCATCGGCGTTCCTGGGACCGAAAGCGGCTATGGAAATGTGGTGATCAAAGAAACCGCACCTGAACGTTTCATTGTTTTCTGGGATCATTTTTCTGACGGCATAGCGACCGCCATGACCGGTGTCGTTGATGACCTTCGGGTGCTTGATATCAGGAATGTTGTTGGGTCCGACTGTGAATGGCAGGTTACATACCGTGCATGGTTGAAGGACGTTACACCATTTGGGGACGCTCTGATGTCACTGTCCGGCAAAGATGGAATCACTCACAGGAGCTGTTTTCGGACCACTCGCAAAGGCTTTGAAATGGTCCGAAAAGAGATCGTAGATTTCTAGTTCCGCCAGGCTACGACATCGCAATTGTTGGAGTCCTTGCCGCTCAGGCTCGTCGAACGCGTCGAGGTGTAGAGCTGTGAAGTTGTTTTTTGCCGAGGCCAGTTGATTTGGGTATTCACGGCGTTACCAGATACGGTGGCATAGATCGTCCCATTTTCACCCAGCGAATTGCTGATTGGTCCCTGATACTTCCCGGGCGCATTCATTCCGAGCCGCATTGCGCCGGTTATGCGTGCTTTCCCGAAAAGCATCTTGCAGTCCGCTCGGTAGCCCCAGGTTCCAGCCAGCTTGTCAGGCGCGTTCGCAGCGAGCCACCTCGACGTACAGACCGGATCGAGGGTTCCTTGCAACGCCGAGACAGCGGCCTCGGTCGCCAAGTCTTCCAGCGAAAGCGCGGTTCCAGAATAAAAGAGGAAGTCTTCAAATGCGGAGCGGGTTTTCCGCCCGGCAACCCCATCAGCTGTGCCCGCTGAGCAGCCCACTCGGTTCAGTTCGGTTTGAATGTCCTTTACTACTTCCTTCTCGGGCCGTGCAGGAACGAGAGCTGCTTCAACGGTAACCGACTGTTCGGCAGTCGTTGTTTCGGCATCAACACTTGCCGCCGTCGATGGGGATTCATCTGTTTGGGCTTGGGCTGCAAGGGCCCTGTTCAATTCGGCCACATCAATACCAGCGACGGTTTCTTCGAGCATGATCCCAAGCGCGGCATCTGAGCCCGGGTGTTGTTCCAGTACCAGATCGAGAAGTTGCCTGACACTTGAATATTCAGCCCTGCGATTCGCTTCATCCTTGGACGCAGCACTCTCATAGATCGTTCTGGCGGCAATCAATATCCCGTCTGCGCCGCTTTGCGCGTGAAGTGGAAGACAGAGAATTGCAGAAAGAATAGCTGATATTGAGAGTGTTCTAATGCTTGCGAACATGCCGGACCCCACAATGAAAATAGCGTGTATTTTGCTAGCAAAATGAACACGACAAGAAATGTAATTCAATAACATGATTGCGCCACCTAGAGTGTGTGGAACGGATTCTACTTCCAAATGGCCCGGTCGAGGGCGCCAGCTCACTACCTTTTCTGGCAAAATCTGCGATCTGCGATTGTGCGAGGCTTTGGTATCGTCTTTGCAGCGAATGTCGACAATACGGGCTGCGGCCGCGGCATCCCAGCAAGGTGTCGGGAGTCCGATATGGGCCGTCCTCATCGTCGTGATCTAGGCCTTCCAATGAGATGCTGCGGTTGTTCCGATGACGGCAACGAGCCCGAAGCGGGCCTGTCAGAATGCGTCAAGGCATCAACAAATGAATGTAGGTTGGACTATCCGAAGAGGATCTAAGAACAACATAAAGATTGCCGAATTCGCTTTGGTCGATCGTGACGTCTTCAAGCACGCCCATGTATTCCAGAATTTGTGGAATGGTTTCAGCATGGGTGACAATTAGAACTGTCTCTTTTTCATGGTCGAATTCCAATGAATCGACCAACCCTGCGACATCGCCTTTTGGCAAGGCATTGATTTCAAGGCCAAAGGCGTTGGCAATTATGCCGCCGGTTTCTTGAGTTCGCAGCGCATCCGACGTGATGATGGCATCAAGGCCAACATTCCTAAGCATCTCAGCCCAATCTGCTGCGCGCTGTCTGCCCTCCGGGGTGAGGACAGGGTCAGTTCCAGACAGCTCTTTTTCACCATGTCGGATCAGATAAACTGCTTCCTGAGCTGCGGCAGAAAAACCAGTCGCCAAATTCAGAATCAGAACGGCACAAAGAAAACGCACAAAATTGCACTCCCGACTTGTGAACAGGGTGCCATCTTTTCAGGAAGAAGCTGGCAAATCAAGTTGGCGGCAGCTCTATCCCAACCTGCGGATGTTGATCCACCTTAGCAGCCACAAAACATGGCGGTACATTCAGCTGACCTTTGTGAGCCAAGTTTTCAATCGGCAGCCCGCCCATCGTCTCTCAGAACTTTGAACAAGGCCATAACATGTTCATCGCCGTAGCCGGCTTTGACTGCTTTCTCAAAAAGACCTCCAACGTGGCTTGGAAACCCAGCATCCATGCCAGCGTCAATGGCTTGCTGCTTCAACAGTTCCAAAGATGCCTGCCAAACGGACAACGTGGCCGTTCTTTGATCGTAAGTTCCATCTCGGATTGTTCCGACATGATGCTGAATGCGTGCACTATCAGGAAACATCGAAATGAACTTTTGCAGTTCAACCCCCTCTGCCTCGCAAATGTTGGAAGCGTGCAGCATTCCCATGAATTCACCGAAACGGGTCGACAACCACGCCAAGTCAAGCACGGATACCGCTGCGATGTCGTCGCCGAGATACTCTATCTTCCCGCCTTGATGGCCTAGGAGGCCTTCAACCGGGTTGTAGATAGAAGAGGGGCCCGAGATCAGGATATTACTGTCCTTCGTTCCCAAATCCTGGGGGCCACAGTGAATGGCTCCGTACAGAAAGTCAGCGTTTCTTTCAGCCAACCATTCTTGGTCTTCTCTTACCTGCTTTGGCAGGCTGGTGCTGAGTTGAATTATTGTTCGACCATCGAGTATCGGCTCGACCTGACTGTGCCCCAAAAGTGTAAGAACCGAATTGGGATCCTCTACACAGATTATTGAAACCGGACTCGCAGCAATTGCCTCTGAAATCGTTTGAGCGATGACGACATTCTTCGGTTCCAACGCCTCTGCCTTTTTGATTGTGCGGTTCCAAACCGTTATAGGAACGCCTCCTTTTTGGTAGGCTTTGGCGATAGCCATTCCCATCAGCCCAAGTCCAAGGATAGAAACTTCACTCATTGCTTGTACTCCAGGTAAGGGCGTGCCGAATGCATTGACCCTATGCACAAACCGCAAGTCTGCCAATGGCGGCAGTGTCCGCAATCTGTGAGTTCGACGAAACCCGGAGTTCGCGCTTGCGGCGAATGTCCGGAAAGCGGGCTGCAACCGCAGCGGCGATATGTGTCGATCAAAGGCAGCTCCGGGCCGTCCTTGCCATGATCAACGGCAGCAATGCGCGGTTCGCACCCGTTCTTATAGCGAGCGGCATCTGTCGAATTGGGCTCAGTACGGACCTTGAAACGGGTTTCTTGATTGTCACTTTTTCGTCCAAAGCGGCCATTATTTCAAACAGACAGGGAATGCGTAGAGATGGTTTTTTAGATTAATAGTTCCGTTAACGTTCGGTATAGGCCAAATCCTACTCCCGCAACCAGCGTCAGAAAACCCAAACACTGCCCGTTCAGACTACAATTGATCCAATGGATCAATTGCTTAACCTCTTAACCTCGTCAGCCTCATAACCTGAACGTCAGAGGCTCAAATCCTCTCACCGCAACCAAATATAACACACAATATCAGATTGTTGCGAACCGCCTCAGGGCGGTGTTTCTATTTGCGCCAATACCGCCGGAAGTACTCTGGAAGCAATAGGAATTAGAGAACTGCTGCTGCCCCCCAACAGTATTTTGCGTCACGCCGGAATAAGGTCTTCAAGCTCCGGCATCAGGACAACGCTTTCCTGTTCGTTCGGGTCCGTGCGTGCGATAACTGCAACTGCGGGTTCGTTCCCATCGTTGAACGGCAGGTGCGGAGTGTTTGCCGGTATATAGATCAGGTCTCCTGCTTGCGTTTCCATGACATGTTCCAGCCTGTCGCCCCAATACATCTTCGCAGACCCGGAAAGCACATAAATCGCGGTTTCATGTGTCTCATGTTTATGCGCCTTGGCGCGCCCTCCGGGCGGGACCGTAAGCAGATGCATGCAGATAGCTTGGCTTCCTACTGTCTGTCTGGCGATGCCTTCGAAGTAATCGAACCCCTGTTTCCCGGAATAGGTTTCGCCGGGGCGCAGTTTCACACAATCCGCCATCTAGGTATTCCTTCCTAAGATTGGAGCGAGAGAATTATACGCCAGCTTCGCTAGGAAACGTAGGGAAATCAGAAGCGGGTTTTGGGCGGAGATTCTAACGAGCCTTATGAACGAACCGCATACCGGGTGATACGGCCTGAGATACATAAGGACGAAGAAAGCCACGTCTGCGGACGTTACTCATAGCAAATTGTGCAGGTAGCCATGACAGGTCCGCACCTCGAACACCTCCTTCAAAACCTTCCCTGTTGGGTGGTCACATGGCGTGTTGCCAGTGAAGAACCTTGGAAAGATTGCATTATCTCGGTTCAGAAAAAGGGTCCGGAGGGGTGTTCAATCGCAGATGCCGTATGAATGCCCGTGCAATCCTTGGAACCGGTTTTTGATCCGAAACCACAAAATGGCCTCGATACCGCATTGGAGATTCAAATCGGACAAATGTTAGGTCGGGAGATCGGTAATGGTAGACGGGAAAGGGATTAATAACAGACAGCCCCAGTCCTTCGCGCGCCATGTCGGCTGCGGCAAATGAGGTTGAAACTTCGGCAACGATCCTCGGTTTGGCGCGCACCTGATGAAGCAACCGGTCCAGCTGCCCGCGCCGCCCGTGTCGATACGTCAGTGCGATCAACTCTTGCTCATGCAAGTCTGAAGGCGTCAGAACGGAGCGTTCAGACAGAGGATGTTCGGGTCGCATGACGCATACGGCTGGTGATTCGCGAAATGGAATAAGTTTGATGCCAGCGCGGCTTTGTTCAATCCCGGTCACGGCAAGATCAAATCGGTTCTCAAGCACACCGAGCGTGACCATATCAGACGTTGTCACCTCAAGGTTCACGAAAAAACCGGGATTCCCGCGAATGAAACTGGCGATGAGGGAAACGATGTATCGATGAGCATAGCTGGGCGGTGCAACGAGGCGCAGTGTTTCCTGCACAGTTTCGCCCGGACCATCGATCCTGTCCAATGCCTCGAACAAAGGATCCAATCGCATATTCAGCCTTACGGCTTCTTGCGTCGGTCGCAATCTGCCTGCATCCCGTTCGAACAGTGTTCTGCCCAATCGATCCTCCAGGCTGCTGACCGAGCGACTGACCGCGGACTGAGATAAGCCGAGCTGCCGTGCGGCAGCGGCTGTTGTTCCAGACTGCATGAGCGCACGGAGCGCCTGGTATTCCGGCAGAGAATGCCAGTTGCGAGGTTTCTTCATTGCTGGGCGCCCGCATGATTCCGACTAGCTCTATGAGTAAAACTCATCAAGTTTTTTTACAATCATGACGATTACGTCTGTTAGCGTGTGTCGAAATGACACTAGCCTGGGTAAAGCGAGTTTGAGGACCCTCCCTCTTATCATTGATGGGCACAACGACGTATTGTCAAAACTGGCCTCGTCAGGTGGTCTGCCCGAAGCGGGCCGCTTCCTGACCGGGCTCGAAGGCGCGATCGACTCTGTAAAATCCACGGCCGGTGGATTTGGCGGAGGCTTCTTTGCCGTCTGGGTGCCTTCGCCTATCGATGCCGATGCAAAAATGGAAGAAATGGTCCGGCCCAGCTATGACCTGCCGCTTCCCAATCATATTGATGCCGAAGATGCTCTGCCCGCAGCGCTGGGGCAGATTGCCATACTGCTGGAACTGGAACGTTTGGGGGCGTTGAAAGTGGTTCGATCGGTTTCGGATATCCGGAACTGCTTGGCGCAAGGCCAGATGGCGGCCATTTTTCACATTGAGGGCGCCGAGGCGATTGATGCCGATCTGCATTCGCTTGACGTGTTTCATGCGGCGGGGTTGCGATCGTTGGGGCCCGTGTGGAGCCGACCCAACATTTTTGGCCATGGTGTGCCGTTTAGATATCCATCGGGGCCGGACACTGGCCCTGGATTGACGGATCATGGACTGCGGCTTGTGCAGCGATGCAATGCGCTGGGTATCATGTTGGATTTGTCCCACCTCAATGAAAAAGGTTTCTGGGATGTAGCGCGGTATTCGGATGCGCCTTTGGTCGCAACGCATTCGAATGCCCACGCCATCTGTCCGCACGCGCGAAATCTGACCGATGATCAGCTTCGTACCATCGCGGAAAGCGACGGGATGGTCGGGTTGAATTTTGCCACTGCGTTTCTGCGCGAGGATGGGCGGATGCTTTCCGATGTGCCGTTGACGCAGGTTCTGAAGCACCTTGATCACCTGATCGGTGTAGTGGGCGAAGACCGGGTCGGGCTTGGGTCCGATTATGACGGGGCGGTCGTGCCAGACGACGTGAAGGACGTCTCGATGCTGCCTCGATTGAGAGATGCCATGGTGACCCATGGATACGGCGAAGAGCTCATCAAGAAGCTCTGCCACGAAAACTGGTTACGTGTCCTTGAGAAAACCTGGGGCTCGTAACTGTTAGTGAAGACTTGATGACACAGAGAGGACAAAATGAACGCATTTAACAGATTGCTTACCGGTGCGGCGCTGGGATTGGCGCTGGCCGTGACCTCGACCTCGGCAATGGCCGAAACGCCGCCGAACATGCTGGTTATCGCGCATCGTATCGACGACATCACGACGCTGGACCCGGCCGAAAGCTTTGAGTTTGCGGGTTCGGATGTCAGCCGGAATGTCTATCAGAAGCTGGTCAACTTCGACCCGCTCAATCTGGACGCTGGTTATCAGCCCGACATCGCTGAAAGCTGGGATGTGTCTGAAGACGGCAAATCGATCACCTTCAATATCAGGGAAGGACTGACCTTTCACTCCGGAAATCCGGTGACGGCAGAAGATGTTGAATTTTCGCTGCGTCGCGCGATCATTCTAAACAAGACCCCGGCCTTTATCCTGACCCAGTTTGGGTTCACGCCGGAAAATATCGAAGAAACGATTGTCGCGGACGGCAACACTCTGACGATCACGACGGACAAACCCTATGCGACTTCCTTCGTTCTGAACTGTCTGACGGCCACCATCGGCGGCATTGTGGACAAAAAGACGGTGATGGAACACGACAAGGATGGCGATCTGGGCAATGAATGGCTCAAGACAAATACTGCTGGATCTGGTGCTTATAGCCTGGTCAGCTGGAAGCCCAATGAAAGCGTAACACTGAAGTCGAACCCCGATTTCTATTTGGGCGCTCCGGCCATGGAGCGTGTGGTTGTCCGTCACGTTCAGGAAAGCGCCAGCCAGCGCCTGTTGCTGGAACGTGGTGATATCGATGTCGCGCGCAACCTGAATCCTGAAGATGTTGCCGGTGCTTCATCTGTTGATGGCGTAAAGATTGCAGACGAGCTCAAGGGTCGCCTGATGTATGTTTCGCTGAGTCAGAAACACCCCGAGCTGAGCAAGCCTCAGGTTCGGCAGGCGTTCAAGTACCTGGTTGACTATGAAGGGATGCGTGACAGCTTCCTGAAGGGGCAATACACGATCCACCAGAATTTCCTGCCCCAAACCTATCTCGGTGCCTCTGACGAGACGCCGTTTAGCTTTGATGTGGAAAAGGCCAAGGCCCTGCTGGATGAAGCAGGTGTAAGCGGGCTTGAGATTGAAGTGGGTGTGCGTGAAGCGCAGGAACGGATCGAAATCGCCCAATCGCTACAGAATGCGCTGAGTCAGGTTGGCATCACGATGAACATTACCGTGGGAACCGCCAAACAAATTTTGGCGCGGTATCGTGCGCGGGAACTGGATGTTTACCTTGGCGCATGGGGGCCGGACTATCCCGACCCGCAGACGAACGCAGGTACCTTTGCCTATAACCCGGATAATTCGGACGAAGCCAATGCCACAGGATTGCTGGCATGGCGGAATTCTTGGGATACCGGCGGGCTGACCGAGAAAACGGATGCGGCTGTTGTCGAAAACGACACCGCGAAACGGGCTGACATGTACAAGGAAATCCAGGCCGAGTTCCGCGAGACTTCGCCGTTTGTCATCATGTTCCAGCAGATTGAGCAATCGGCCCTGCGTGAAAACGTGACGAATTTCTCAACCGGTCAGGCGATCACTTCGGCGTCGTATTGGCAGGTGACCAAGTAAATGGCACTGGCCGAAAGACCAACTGAGGGGCGCCGCTCGGCGCCTCTTATCCATTGGATCAAGAGTATCCTGAAAACTCTTGGCACCATCGCAATTACAATGCTGGGTCTGCTTTTCGTGACCTTCATCATCGGTCGCGTGATGCCGATCGACCCGGTGCTGGCGATCGTAGGCGAACGCGCATCGCAATCGACTTATGATGCGGTCTATCAACAGCTTGGCCTTGATAAACCGCTGTTGGTTCAGTTTGGATATTATCTTTGGGATGTTCTGCACGGCGATTTTGGCGATTCACTTCTGAATGCGCGCCCGGTTTCCGAGGATATTGCCCGCGTCTTCCCTGCCACGCTGGAGTTGGCGACCTTGGGCGTTCTGATCGGCATCTTTCTCGGTGTTCCGCTTGGTGTGATCGCCGCAGTCAAGCGCGGATCATGGATCGATCAGATCGCCCGTGTGGTCGCGCTTGTCGGGTATTCTATGCCAATCTTCTGGCTGGGGCTCATGGGGCTTTTGGTCTTTTATGGGATACTTGGCTGGGTCGGTGGCCCGGGCCGCCTGGATATCTTCTATGAAGACCTTGTTCCCACGCGAACAGGGCTGATCTTGCTAGACAGTGCCTTGGCTCAGGATTGGGATGTCTTCCGCAATGCGTTGTCCCATATCATCCTGCCCGCAGCTTTGCTGGGGTACTATTCGCTTGCCTATATCAGCCGGATGACCCGATCCTTCATGCTGGAGCAGTTGTCGGCCGAGTATGTCATCACCGCTCGCGTTAAAGGGCTGTCTGAAAGACAAGTTATCTGGCGCCACGCCTTCAAGAATATCCGGGTGCAACTGATCACAGTGATCGCACTAAGCTATGCCAACTTGTTGGAAGGATCAGTTCTGACCGAGATCATCTTTAGCTGGCCGGGGATCGGCAGCTATATCACGACGGCCTTGCTGAGCGCCGACATGAATGCCGTTCTTGGAGGAACCGTTGTGGTCGGGCTGATTTTTATCTGCCTGAACATATTCTCGGACCTTCTTTACCGTTTCTTTGATCCGAGGTCGAAATGAGCGACATGACCTTGCGCCAGTGGCTGCTGACCGACGAGCCGACTTCGCGCCGCCATGCCAGATTGGCCAGCTTCTACAAAGGCTGGCTGACTTTGCGATCAAACTCGATGGCGATGGTCGGGTTGGCGATCCTTGTCATCCTTGTTCTGACAGCGCTCTTTGCGCCTTTTCTTGCGCCGCACGATCCCTTTGTTCAGAGCCTGTCCAGCCGACTTCTTCCCATCGGGGCTGAAGGCCACTTATTGGGAACCGACAGCTTGGGGCGGGATATTCTGTCACGCCTGATCTTTGGGGCGCGAATTACACTGTACATCGTAGCTCTTGTGGCGCTCATCGCACCGATTGCGGGGCTTCTGGTCGGGACTGTTGCGGGATATGTGGGGGGATGGACGGATGTGATCCTTATGCGTATCACGGATATTTTCCTCGCTTTTCCACGACTTGTTCTGGCGTTGGCGTTTGTCGCGGCGCTTGGGGCAGGGATTGAAAACGCGGTTCTGGCGATCTCACTCACGGCGTGGCCGCCCTATGCGCGTATGGCGCGTGCAGAAACCCTGACCATCCGGTCAACCGACTATATCAACGCGATCCGCCTTCAGGGTGCCGGGCCATTCCGGATCATCACCCGGCATATCTGGCCACTTTGCATCTCATCTTTGATCGTGCGGGTCACGCTGGATATGGCCGGGATCATTTTGGCTGCAGCCGGTCTTGGTTTTCTGGGGTTGGGGGCACAACCCCCAAGCCCGGAATGGGGTGCCATGATATCCGAGGGTCGACGGTTCATCCTTGATCACTGGTGGGTGGCCACGGTGCCGGGGCTAGCAATTTTCACGGTTTCGCTGGCCTTCAACCTGTTGGGTGACGGGCTGCGGGACGCGCTTGATCCAAAGGACGGTGGACAATGAACTTACTCGACATCGAAGATCTGTGGGTTCGTTTCCCAACCCGTCAGGGCGTGTTTGACGCCGTGCGGGGCGTGTCGTTTTCGCTGGGGCGCGAGCGTCTGGGGATCGTCGGCGAAAGCGGTTCGGGCAAGTCGATGACCGGGCGGGCCATTCTGCGCCTGATCAGAAATCCGGGTATCGTGGAGGCCAAACACATCAATCTGGAAGGCCGAGACCTGATGAAGCTCAGCGAGCGCGAGATGCGTGAGGTTCGAGGCAAGCAGATCTCCATGGTGATGCAGGACCCCAAGTTTTCTCTGAACCCGGTGGTCACGGTTGGCGAGCAACTCATGGAGGCATACCTTCAACACAATTCCGGCTCTAAGGCCCACGCGAAAAAGATGGCCATCGAGATGTTGGACAATGTCTCAATCCGTGATCCTGAGCGGGTGATGCGGGCATACCCGCATGAGGTGTCCGGAGGCATGGGGCAGCGGATTATGATTGCGATGATGTTGATTCCCAACCCCAAGATACTGATTGCCGACGAACCAACTTCGGCACTTGATGTCAGCGTTCAGCGGCAGGTGCTGAATATCATGGACGGATTGGTCAAGGAACGGGGGATGGGCCTGATATTCATCAGCCACGACCTGAATCTGGTGTCTGAATTCTGCGACCGTGTTCTCATCATGTATTCGGGTCGTATCGTCGAGGTTTGCGAGGCTGACAAGTTGCATCAGGCCCAACATCCCTATACCCAGGGCTTGCTGAACTCGCTGCCGCGTCTTGATGAAAAATGCACTCACCTGAGTGTCCTCACACGCGATCCCTCTTGGTCCGAAGCCCCGAGCGTGAGGGGTTGAGATGAAGGCACTGGAAATCAACCACCTGAATGTCTGGTTTGGTCATGTACACGACCGGGTCGATGCGGTGAAGGACGCAAACCTTGAAGTCGCGCAGGGCGAGAGTTTTGGCCTTGTGGGCGAAAGCGGGTCCGGCAAGTCGACAATTCTGAGGGCAATAACCGGACTTGCACCGCAATGGTCGGGCACAATCCGCGTAGAAGGCCAGGCGATATCCGGGTCCCGGCGGGATCGGTCATTCTTTCGAACCGTCCAGATGGTGTTTCAAGACCCCTACGCGTCTTTGCATCCGCGGCATACTGTTGATCAGGTCCTCAGTGAAACTATTCATCTGCATGGGTTTGGGGACATCGATAAACGCGTGAGCG
The DNA here is from genome assembly GCF_017872555.1 of Ruegeria sp. HKCCSA071. GTDB lineage: Bacteria > Pseudomonadota > Alphaproteobacteria > Rhodobacterales > Rhodobacteraceae > Ruegeria. The sequence goes on along the minus strand of NZ_JAEDOX010000004.1, from coordinate 204,148 downwards.
ATTTGCTCAATGACGTCGGACTTGGGCAAAAATTCCGGTTCCGGTATCCCCACCAGCTTTCCGGTGGCCAACGACAACGCGTGGCAATCGCAAGGGCCTTGGCAGGTGAGCCGGATATCTTGCTTTTGGACGAACCCACGTCAGCTTTGGATGTCAGCGTTCAGGCCGAGGTGCTCAACCTGTTGACTGACCTGCGCAAACAGCGCGGACTGACCTATCTGATGGTGTCTCATGATCTTCCGGTTATCGCACATATGTGCGAGCAATTGGCAGTTATGAGAAATGGTGAAATTGTTGAGGTCATGTCCTCGGAAACTTTGCGTTTGGGGAACCCAAGCCACGAGTATTCCAAGCAATTGTTGACCGCGTCTGTTGCTCCGAACCAATAACGAATGTTCATTCAATGTGGGGTTTGTCCTTCACACGATTAATTCGGGGGTCAGACAATAGGGTCCTTTGGCATTTCTGGTATGGATTCATCCCTATTTCGATAGGGACCGCGACAACACTACAGCGATCGAGATATTGGAAACGGCTACAAATTGTGTAACCGTGAAGCATGCAAGTAATGCAATATAAATTTTAGCAACGAGGTCACTGATGAAAAGCAAGGTGCAAAACTTGGCGATTGCGGTTGCGTTACTGATCGCGCCACCTGTTTCAGCCCAGCAATCTGATTGGTCTTTTTCGGGCACAGCTTATCTGTTCATGGCCGAAACGGATATTTCTCTTGCAACACCAAGTGGAACAATCGACGGCACGTTGAGTTTTTCAGACGCTCTCGAAAACCTGGATTTTGCGTTTATGGGCAGTATTTCCGCGTCTAACGGGCGCTGGTTGTTGCTTGCGGATTACAACTACACCGATTTGGCGTTCAGTAACTCAACTCCCGGCCCGGCGTTTTCGAGTTTGGATACCTCTGCCACAACACAATTCCTCAGCGGCTATGTCGGGTACCAGGTTTATGAGACACCTGCGATCAGCGTGGCCTTAGCAGGCGGGTTCAGGTGGTTCAGCACGGAAACCACGTTCCGATTGCAACCGGGAGTTGCCGCCGGACGAAGTGTGACGACCGATGATAACTGGACTGATCCAATCGTCGCTGCCCGTGCACGCGTTCGGATTTCTGACAAATGGTCAGGGACCGGATTTGTGGATTACGGCGGATTTCGGAGTGGTAGCGAAACCTGGCAAGTTCTGCTGACCGCAGATTATGAAATCAATGACAGATGGCTGATCCGGGGCGGGTACCGCTATATTTCCTTCGATCATGAGATCAACGGCAATGATTTCAGGTTTGACCAATCAGGTCCGCTGCTGGGCGCAACATACAGGTTCTGAAGATAACGTCAGGCGCAACCCCGGTACTAATCAATTAAATAAAGCGGCTGAGTGCGGCTGTTAAAAAGGGGCGTTGTTGCTCGCCAGACCGGAACGCACAACCTGATTTCTTGTAAGCAGTTGTTTTTATACAATTATTTATCGACTTTGGTAGATGGCGGAGACGAAGGGATTCGAACCCTCGAGACGGTTTCCCGCCTACTCCCTTAGCAGGGGAGCGCCTTCGACCACTCGGCCACGTCTCCGCCGACGGGTATATCCGTGCAAGCAACGGAAATACAAGGTCAATTCCGCAGTGTTTGGATTTTTTTACAGATCCATCCGAACTCTTTGAAATAGAAAGGAATCGCGCCGGTTTGCATCCACTATTGGTAAGAGCGGGTTCACTTTGTTCAGGCCCGATGCAATTCGCAATATCCTTAGAATCGCGGGCCTCACCTGTGGCATCTGGCCTTATGTGCGAGAATCTGAACGTGGCAAGTCTACAGCCGCGCTCAAGTGTTCGGTCGGCTTTGCAACGTGAAACCGGGCCACGATTTTTTGCGTGACTGCCTTCCACACGCCAGCGAGAATCTGACAACTTATTGAAAAAGCGTAGAAAACACATTCCCTTTTTTGAAGTCACGATCTGGTAACGCCGTGATGCGATTCGTTCTGTTGTTGATGAGGAGAACATCATGTCGCAACATACCGTTCCGTCTGAACCATGGCAGAACCCTGATGAAGCCAATCAAAAAGTAGGTCGGGGTCGACGCCACTTGAGTGTGTTGACGCGTTCCTCTCAGGAGGTTTTCAAGGATCACAACGGCGAATCGGACCTTTTTGAAGGAACATGGCCCACGAATTTCTCGAAGGGTTTGTGTCATGACGGAAACGGAATTGTCGACGCGCAGGTCTATGCCGAATTTCTGGAAGAAGTGGCCGATCCGACCTGCACCGACAATCTTGGCAATCGGTTGGCGTTGTTCGACACGCCAGCCTATTCCGGGCCCTTCCGCACCGCGCCATCAGAGGGCGGTGAATTTAGGTGGCGTGCGTGGGAAGGGCCAATCCTGGGCCATCGGCTTGGTCTCAACGGATGTGACGCCGGGGGTTTGGGAATTGCCCCTGCGCCCCGGCTTGGCTCGGATGAGCTGGCGGCGGAGATGGCCGAGATCTACGCGATGTCCTATCTGCGGGATGTGTCATTTGAAGCCATCAGAGATGGTGCCGGTGATGTGGTCAACGTGGTAGGTGCCCTTGGTCAGATGGAATGGTTCCGGCGCGATGGCAGCCCTCGGGACGCTGATCGCGCAGAGATTGGAAAGGTTTCATCGGCGCGGCGGGTTCGGGATGGTGACGGCCTGACCCCTCAAACCCTGTTTCGTGGTTGCTCGCAGGGCTGTGCGCAGGGGCCGTATCTGTCGCAGTTCCTGGTACAAGGCCACGACCCACTGACAGCAGATCAAGCGCGTCGACAAAAGCAAAAGCTGACTCAGGCAATGGCCGCCGGGGCGGTTCCCTTCGGCGCTTTGAGGATCGACCAGAAGATCCTGCCGCAGGCTGCGGGAGTGGATTACTTGCGGGATTGGGCTGAGTGGCTGGACGTTCAGAACGGGGCGGACACAACGGCCGAACAAGCCTTTGAGAGCGATGGATCGAAATTCATTGAAACACCGCGCGACCTTGCCTCTTACGTGCATTTTGACAGAATTTATCAGGCTTTTTTTAATGCCTGCCTGCTGATGCTAGGACAGGGCACGCCGACAGACGAAGGTCTGCCCGCGGATGGATTTGCTGGTGTGCGTGATCCAGGCTCTGCCTGGGGCGGTGCGCATGTTTTGTCCCTGCTTACGGAAACCGGAGCGCGGGCCCTGCGGGCCGTAAAACGACAGACCTTTCAGGTGCACAATCGTGCCCGACCGGAAAAGCTGGGCAGTATCACGAGTTTGATGGCGAACGGTTACGGCACGGCACTTGGCGCGGCCGAGCCTTTTGCCGCGGCCCATCTGGGAAAACTCGAAGCTGCGACAAGCGAAGGTTTCAGCCTTATGGATGCAATCGCCGCCTCACCTTCGGTGAAGCGGTTTGCGCATAACGCCATGTCCCATAAAGGCTTGCCGCGAAATGACCGTAACTTGCTGCTGCCGGTTGCCTATCCCGAAGGCTCGCCAATGCACCCTTCTTATGGGGCGGCTCATGGTGCCGTTGCCGGGGCATGCGTCACAGTGCTCAAAGCTTTCTTCAGAACCCACGCTTTGGATGGATCACGGGTGTCTTTGGCCTCGGCCGGTCTGCCTCGGATCCTTGTGCCAGCTGTGGGGGGTAAGACCCTGATCGACTCGACCCGACCGGAAGACAGTGCAGACTGCCTGACGCTGAATGGCGAGTTGAACAAGCTGGCTGCGAATATTGCACTTGGGCGCAATTTGGCGGGGGTCCATTTCTATAGCGATTATTTCGACAGTATCCGGATGGGTGAGCGTATCGCGGTCGGAATACTGGCAGAGCATATGGCAAAATCACCGACGTCATCGAAAGTGTCGCTTGAGACCTTTGACGGCGATCATCTCAGTATCTCGGGAAATCGGTCTTCTGGCAGCGAAATCCACGTAGCCAATAGTTCGCCTGAGTTGTGGTGGACCCGCCATCTGCCAGAGCAGGCAGGTTGGGGCGGATGAGGTTTCAGATTTTTTCGGAGGAAGATTTTTCATGATGCTTCCGTGCCCGTCAACGATGATGATCTCTCGAACCAGGCTGCAACTGCCGTGGCAAATATTGATGGCGGATCAGCCCTGCGTTTCAGATACAGATCGGTGTTCCTCGATGGCCGTTTTTCAATCGCCAGGTTGCGCCGATAGGGGCGTGAGTAAAGCTGCCCTGTCGGACTGGAACTCGAGAATTGAAGGAGTCTTCAATAGCAATGGAGTGAGCCCGTTCCTGGTCATGGACCCAGACGACATCGTCGATGGTCAGATATCGACGGGGTTTAAATGGTCTGCCAACCCGCGCGAGCCTCGGGATTGTCTGGGCGAGGAGTTGGCCGCCAGCCTTTCGGATCAGGGTTGGGCAAGCAGGGCTGAGCTGCACAATGAATTTCTGGAATATGCTCTGATTTTACGGCCCGATTCCGAAGGTAAAATGCGGCCGAAGCGCTTTGTCGCCACGACTGAACTGATGGAGTGGTGGAGAACCATGGCAGTGTTCGATCTGAATCACTTCCTTTTGGTCGTCGAAACCGTATCCAGATGTTCATATTCCTGCGAAGAGTTGTTCGGGGTTTCGCGAGCAGACTGGTGCGCATTGGACGTGCCTCAACGCATCGCTCGTTTTCACAAAAGACTGGTGGGAACAGATTTTGCCCACCCACCAGAGCATCCGTTGAATATCGAACATGCTCTGTTCATGATCAGAGAGACGAACAGCCTGAGCGACCTGATCGCCATAATGCATCTTTCCTCATTCCCCTATGTTGTCGGCCACAGTGATAACAGAAGGCCTGCGCGACTTGATGAGGTGTTACATTTTGCCGACCGACTGGATCTGTATTGTCGCCATGCGGGATCTGGGTTGGCGGGTGAAGCCCTTGATCTGGCCTTCTCCAGGGGCACGACGAAACCGACAGGGCGCGCAATGGCGTTCGCGAATCCTCTGGGGCTTTGTATTCGGGCGTTTCACATGTCCGAACTGTTCGTGGATGCGGCGAATGTGCCGGCAGATTGGGTGCGCTACCCGCGCGGTGAAGCCGGGATGCCCATGCGCCTTGAGTTTGGGCCGGGTGACGATGATCCGCGGTTTCTGGACGATATCACCTTGGGAACAGGGTCAACCGCACGGCCTGTGTCGGGTTATGCGCTTGCCAGCCTGATCGAGGTTGGCCCCTTGATAACTGTAGCGGCCAAACCGCGCGCAATCACAAGGGTCGAATTTGTTGAGGTCCCGCCAGTTGATCCAAGCGACATCGTTTGTGGACTGCCGGAAACCCAACGATGCAAACAGATTTCTGAATTTGCGGACCGGACCGAAACTGAGGTTTTGGGCAACGTGGCGCCAACTTGCCAATTCAGTCACTGACAGACGTTTCAAACCGGCACGGCTTTGACAACGGGCAAAGGTATTTCCGGCGCGGTCATATCGAATATGGCAATCGGACGACCGGCCGCGTTGGCCGTTGCTGTCAATACGGTCATCAGCGTCGGGTCGGGGCTTTGCCAGGCATCCACATCGAAAGAGGATGCCGGAGTTGCCGGGCGATCGGTTCGCGCGCCGCGATACAGTCGGAACAAACGCGCCTGTTCCTCATTCATCGTGTCATCTGTCACGCCGGTGTGGTCAAGCGTCACCATATTGCGCCAGGAGACAACCGCTTCGCATGCCGCGTGCCAGACACCTGTCGCCAGATCGGTGGAAAAAGCCGTTCCGTAAGTTGGTCGCCCGCCATCCGCATCGGCGCAGACCGCACGCAGTAGCAGGCCGACGCCCGAAACCATGCGAACGTGAACGCTCAGATGACGCAGGTAGGTGTTCAGCCAGCGGGTCAGATCGCGCGGCAGCGCTGTTTCGGGCAACACCTGGTCGAACCCGCGTGGTCCGAGCGCGTGTTCCAGACATTCAAGCGCGGCCCACAGCGCAGCGGCTTCATGCGTTGGTCCCGCTGCGGCCCCCTTCGACGTGGTCTGCCCGTCGCTGCCCGGAGCACCCAGAGCAAGGGCATCATTTGGCAGAACATGCGTGGCACCATCCGATGAAATCAGGCTTTCGCGAGTTTCGGGCGAATCCGCGCTGTATTGCAGCGCATAACGTTCGATCGCTTCGAAACCCGAAAGCCGGGCGGCTTCGTTCCGGTTACGCGCTGCGCCAAAGGACACGCGATGTTTCATTGCGCCAGCGGGTGGCACTGTTCCGTTTCGCAAATTGATCATGCGAAAGGCGGTGTGGATCGGAGCAATTTTAGGAAATTCAGCAAAAGAAGGTCCGGAAATAAGCCCTGTGTTTTCGGCCAGTTCAATCAGCGCGTCGGTCATTTTTGTTTCCGGATAGGCATGCAACGGGTTATACAAATGGTTGTGGTTGTTAAGAAAGGACTTTTAGTATGGCTCGTTTGATTATTAATCCGAAATACACACTTAAGGATCTTGGCTGTGAAGTTCTGAACGCCGCCCGGAGCAACGCGCTGGGGTCACAAGAGGGTCGCGACGCGGCTGAGCGAAAGATTAATGAAATCCTTGCTGATGTCGGTAATCCTGCGGTGGAGATTGTTTATGATTCCAAGGGTAAGGTTCATATCGTCATCCCCGATCTGAGCGATAAAGAGCCAGACCCAAATCCCGATCACGAGTCTTGGTGCTGTAAGCTGGCCTATGAAGCGATGGGTGGCATTGTTGTATATGGCTGTGGTTCCTGATTGCAGTATCTGAACTTGCCTGAGGAGTTTATTTGAGCAAGGCAAAAACCAAGATATTCCTGACCGGTCCGTTTCAGGTGATTTGCGACGACGGTCAGGATGCAACACCACGCGGCACCAAGGCGAAAGCGCTTCTCGCCTTGGTGTTGTTGTCTAAGAATGCTGTTCGCAGCAGGGCTTGGCTGCAAGACAAACTTTGGAGCAAAAGCTCACCCGCGCAGGGTGCGGCTTCGTTGCGCAAGGAACTTAGTGTTCTGACCAAGCATCTGGCCGGGTTCAAGCTGGAGTTTCTGGACATCGGGCGCGAGAATGTCTCCATCGACCTGAAAGCGCTTGAAATCGATTTGTTTGATGAACCGCTTCAACCCGATCGCGCCGAGCTTCTGGAAGGGTTGGATGTTGCAGATCCGGAGTTTGAAGACTGGTTGGCCGTTGAACGGCAAGCGTATTGGGATGTTGGTTTTGACGAAAATGTACCCGTTCCGGTCGGCGCGCGCTTTCCACCCCATTGGGGGCGCCAAAGACCGGCAATTGTAGTCGAGCCGTTTGAAGTAATCGGTGACGATAACAACATCGACGTGGCAGCGGCGTCGATACGGGATGAGCTGCTTTTCCTGTTGGGCACCCTGTCGGATGTCATCGAATTGCGCGATGCGCGCAGGCAAGAAGGGCCTGTCGACGGTTATATGCTAAGCGGCAGCGTGGTAGCGGCCGAAGGGCTGCGGGTGGCGGCACAATTAACATCAACCGCGGATCAGGTGTGCCTGTGGACCGAACGTTTCCGGTTTCGGGAAAAGGATACGTTTGACGCCGTAGAAGAAATCGCAATGAAAGTTGTCGAAGCGCTTCAATTGCGGCTGCGGGATGGTCACTGGTCCGATATCTGGTCAGCACGCGCCACATCCACCGAAGTTTGGACCGCATTTCAGAATGGTCGCATTCAGGAAAGCCTTACGACCAAAGACGGCCTGTTTCGTGCCATCCGCCAGTATGAGGTCTGTTTGCAGCGCGATCCGGACTATCTGCCTGCGCGGATCGCTGTCGGATTCTGCCGTCTGGACCTGATCCGGTTGGGCATGGAAGATTCACCGGAACAAATGTTGGCACTGGTCGAGGCCGACTGCGCCATCATGCGTGAAAAACACCCTACGGATCCTTATTGCGCCGCACTCGAAGCGTTTACCCACAACGTTGCTGGCCATACTGCCGAAGCTTGTCAGCTGATGCGCAAAGTTCTTGAGCGGTTCCACAGCAGCCCCGAATTGCTGGGCTACTATGGTGTTTTGTTGATGTATGATGACCGGCTTGAGGACGGAATAGCCACGTATCGGCAGGCCCTTGCGTTAACACCGCACCCGCCCATCTGGATCGAGGCCAACCTGTCCATGACCCTTGCCCTCTCCGAAGACAAGGCAGCATGGCAGCACGCGCATAATGTCTTACGAGTGGACCCCGGCAGCGTGCGCGCACGGGTCGTGTTATGCATGTTGTCTGCCGCCGCTGGCAACCAGTCACTGGCACGCCGGCACGCCCGTCGCATCCTGGAATTGCAACCGGGTTTTACGGCCAAACGCTGGGCCTGGCCTGGCTGTTTCAAAAACAGAAAATACTATGAAGAAGGCGCACGGCTGTTGGCCGAAGCAGGTCTGTGATGGCGGCTATTTGTCTTCCAGCACTTTACGGGCGACGCGGAAACACTCCAACGCCTGCGGAACGCCGCAATAAATCCCGACCACGTGGATGATGGCGCGTATTTCTTCTTTGGTCACTCCGTTGGTGATGGCACCCCGGCAGTGGATTTCCCATTCATTCATCTTTCCCAAAGCGCCGATCATGGACAGGTTCATCATCGACCGCGTTTTTGCGTCGATCACATCATCCCCCCAGCCAAAACCCCAGCACCAGGCGGTCATGGCTTCCTGAAACGGGCGGGTGAAATCGTCAGCTGCTGCAAGGTTCTTTTCCACATACTCTGCGCCCAGTGTATTCTTCCGTTGTTCCAACCCTTTTAGGAACAGGTCTTCGTCAAATAAGTCGGCCATTGCGGGTCTCCGATTTTACAGCGTGTCAGGCGGTGTTTGTATGCGGGATCGTAGTGTGATTTCATCCGGTGGTGTACATGTATACCCGGTCCGGCATGTCCACTATGTCGATATACCCAAGTGCTTTGGGCAAGAACCGGTCGGTTTCGCAAGGGTGCCATTCCTTGGGGATCAGCGTGGTTGATCTACCCGCTCAAGGGCAGGGCAAACAGGTTGTGTCTGCCTGGGGTGGGTTTCATTCCACGGCCTCGCGCATCCATTGTTGCAACTTGGCGATTGAGTGTTCGGACATCACACCGCAGCCCGGATCCAGCACCAGCGGGCCGGGGCGGTAACCACGGGATCTGAGGCCGCGATGCACGGATTCCACAAGCCGGATGTCTTCTTCGACCGTTGTTTCCCTGTCCTGAACGGCCAATTGCCTGATCACCGCGCTTTCCGAACCACCTTCGGTGTACCAACCGCGCCAGACGGTGCAGTGATCCGTGTCACTTGCGCGCCAGTGATATGTGTTCAGCACATTGCCCGGATAGCACTGGAACGAAAACATCGGCCACAGGAACCAAGACTGGTAATCGCCCGCATGAGGCACTGACAGGTCGATAGGGTAGGTCATCTTGTCGAGACTCTGACATTCGGTCGTGTGGCGCAGCACGAAACCGCCGCCTGCATCGGGTTGGATGTCGTAGGTTTCGGGCTTGACGACACCTGCAGCGAATGTCGGGTGGTTGGTCGGACAGTGATAACACTCCGAGTAATTCTCGACGCTGACCTTCCAGTTGCAGTGTTCGGGGATCTCAACCCATTCCAGCGGCTCAAGCTCGTCGACATGCGGGACAAATGTACGGATTTCCTGCTGCACTCCGGGATACCAGTCATCCATCGGGGCTGCGTTGTCGTCGAGATTGACGAAGATGAATCCATTGAAGATTTCGGTCCGGACCGCCGTCAGGCAGATTGCACTGCGGTCAAATCCGGGGACGGACTTGATATTTGGACCTGCGCGCAGCTGGCCGGACAACTCGTAGGTCCACGCGTGGTAAGGGCAGACGACGACGCGGGTGTTTCCTGCGCCCGAGACCATTTCATGCGCACGGTGCTGGCAGACGTTATAGAAAGTGCGAATTTCGCCATCGCGCCCGCGAATGCAGAACAGGTTTTGCCCGGCGATCTCAAAAGCAAAGTAATCCCCTGTTTCCCGAACCTGCACGACATGGCCTGCGAATTGCCATGTTCGGGCCAAAAGCCCCTTCATCTCCTTCTCGAAAATGGCGGGGTCGGTATAATATCGCGCATCCAGTGAGTGGGTCAGCGGTACGTTCATTCGGGTTCCTCCGCATAGATGCCAAGCTGATGGCGACGACGATGGAAACGTTCGACTCGTTCGACGATCTCGTCGCTGGATACCGCGATCACGAAAGACAGCAGCGTTTCCAGCAGCGCGATGGTCGAAACGGATGACGGGAAAAACTGCGGGGTATCTGCTGCGACGACAAACCCGTGATGGGCGTTCCGGATCACAGGGCTGGCCGGACTGTCCGAGATACCTATGACAGTCAGGCCCTGCTGACGTGCCAGTTTGACCGCCTCGATCACTTCCGTACGGTAGGGATGACAGGTGATCGCAATCAGCACGTCCTGCTCATCGGCCCAGGCCAGATCGTCTACCGGGGTTGAACCGGGGCGGGGGATTGCATGAAACTGCTTCATCCCGGTCGAAGCCAGATAGGTAAAGTTGCGCGCGTTGGAGTTGTTGACGCCTACGCCGAGTGTGAAAATCTGGCGAGAATTCCAGATGACTTCGGCAGCAGATTTAAGGCGCGTCGCGTCGATCCCTGCAAATGTTTCCTCGATATTCCGGATCGCGGCACCGATCATATCGGCATACAGCCCGCCCAATTCACCGGATTTGCCGATGTCCTGAAGCCATCTGGCGCGGTCTGGAAACGACACGCGCCCTTTTCGGATCGCGTCACGAAAGGGTTCGCGAAAATCCTCGTACCCTTCAAACCCCACTTGCCGCGCCATGCGCACGAATGTGTTGGGCTTGACCTTTGCCGCCTCGGCGATTTCGCGCACGGTTGAAACCCCTACATCCGTAGGGTTTTCCAGAACGTAACGCGCGGCTTTCTGCGCCTCAGGGGTCAGGGCGTCCCACTCTTCGGTCAGACGGTCCAGAACAGTTGATGATACATTTGTTTCATTCATGATTGACGATGGTACAAATGTGGAATTAGCCTGTCGAGCAGAAAAGCGACTCGGGAAGAGGAAAAATCATGTCCGGGAATGAACTGCCGTCACACGCACGTGTGGTCATCGTCGGAGGCGGCGTCATGGGCGTTGGTCTGGCCTACCATCTGGCCCATGAAGGCTGGGGCGAAGAGACCGTTCTGCTGGAAAAGGCCGAGCTGACCAGTGGCAGTACATGGCATGCGGCGGGGCAGATTACGCATTCAACCTCAAGCTTTGGTCTGGGCAAATGCGTCGATTACAACATCGGCTTGTATTCCGGCCTGCTGGAGGCCGAGACAGGTCAGCCTGTCACGTGGCATGGCTGTGGCTCGTTCCGCCTTGCTTATACCGAGGATGAGATGGACTGGCTGCGCCACACCTTGTCGGTTGGTCGGTCGCTGGGCTTCAATATCGAGCTTGTCGGCCCCGAGAAGGTGGCCGAACTGCATCCGTTTTATAACCTCGAGGGTGTTCTGGGCGCGCTGCACACGCCCGATGACGGCCATGTGGACCCGACCAACGTGACCATGGCGATGGCCGCCGGGGCACGCCAGAAGGGCGTGCGCATTTTCCGCAGCTGCCGGGCGACGAACATCACGCAGGGCGCAAGCGGCGAATGGATTGTTGAGACCGAACGGGGCGCCATCAGCTGCGAGCATGTGGTGAACGCGGGCGGCACCTACGCGCGCCAGATGGGCGAATGGTCCGGGCTGCAACTGCCGATGACGTCAATGACGCACCATTATTTCGTGACCGAGCCGGTGCCGGAATTCCAGAATCTGGACAAAGAACTGCCGGTGATCCGCGATGACCGCAAAGTCTCGGGTTATATCCGGATGGAGCAGAAGCGTGGCCTGATCGGAATATACGAGAAAGCGAATCCGAACTCGGTCTGGCATGATCACTGCCCTTGGGAGTATGAGAACTGGTTGTTCGACGCGGATTATGACCGGGTAATGCCATGGCTTGAGGAAAGCCTGAACCGGATGCCGATCTTTGCCGAGCTGGGCATTCAGCGCGATGTGCATGGGGCGATTTCGCACCCGCCGGACGGCAACCCCCTGATCGGTCCTGCGCCGGGTGTGCGGAATTACTGGTGCTGTTGCGGGACGCAGATCGGGATCGGCTGGGGCCCGGGTCTGACCCGAGAACTGGCGCGCTGGATGGTGCATGGGGCTGCCGATATCTCGATGCGGGATTTCGATCCGCGCCGCTTTGGCAGCTATGCCACCAAAGACTGGCAAGTGATCAAGGCGGAAGAAGATTACTGCTTGCGGCACGAAATCCCGTTTCCACACTTCAATCGGCTTGCAGGGCGTCCGATCAAGCCGTCGCCACTGTTTGAGTTGCTGAAGTCTAAAGGCGCGGTACATGAAGAGGTCTATGGCTTCGAACGCCCCCGCTGGTTCGCCCGGGACGGCGTGGAACAGCGCGATCACTATTCCTTCCGCCGCACCCCTGCCGACGACATGGTCGCGGCCGAGGTCAAGGCAGTGCGCGAACGTGTCGGCATCATGGATGTCACCGCCTTCACCAAAGTCGAAGTATCGGGGCCCGATGCCTATACCCTGTTGGATCGGTTGACTGCTAACAGGATGCCACAAAAAGTTGGCTCGATCACGCTGACCCATATGTTGAACCGTCGTGGCCGGATTGAGTTGGAGACTACGATTGTCCGCATCGCCGAAGACCACTTCTATCTGGTCTGTGCGGCGTTCTTCGAACAGCGCTTGCTTGATCACCTGGCACATCAGCGCAAGGGTGAAGTTGTGCAAATCACCGCGCTGTCTTCTGATTGGTCGGCCTTGTCGCTGAACGGTCCCCGATCACGCGAAGTTCTGGCGCGCTGTACGGATACCGATCTGAGCAATGCCGGTTTCCGCTGGCTGTCAGCGCAGGAGGTCACGATTGCCGGTCATAAACTCTGGGCGTTTCGCATGTCTTATGCGGGCGAACTGGGTTGGGAACTGCATATGCCTAACGCTGCCTGCCTTGATGTCTACAATGCGCTATGGGCTGCAGGCGAGGAGTACGGCATCGCGGACTATGGCAGTTTCGCCATGAACGTGATGCGGATGGAGAAGGGCTTCAAAGGGGCAGGTGAGCTGACCAACGAGGTCACTCTGGCCGAGGCTGGCGTGCTGCGCTTTGCCCGTACGGACAAGGATTACCTGGGCAAGGACAAGACGTTGAACACCGATTTGCCATGGATATGTGCCTATCTGCAAATCGAGCCGGATGGCGAAATTGACGGCCATGGAGGCGAGGCGGTGATGCTGGACGGGCGTGTCATAGGCTCGACGGCTTCGGTCGCATTCGGCCACACGGTCGGTAAGATATTGGCCTTTGCATACATCAAACCCCAAGCAGCAAAAGCGGGAACCGAATTGGAGGTCGTGATTCACGGCAAGCCGCGTCCGGCCCGAGTACTGGATGAGCCCGCCTACGATCCCGACAGCCTGCTGCCCCGCACAGACGCATTAGTGGAGACCGCCTGATGAGCCTGCCCGCCACAATGAAAGCCATGGTCACGATGGGCCACGGAGGGTTAGAGCAGATAGTTCGGCACGATAACTGGCCGCGCCCTGAACCTGCGGAAGGCGAAGTGCTGATCAAGGTTGCGGCATGTGGGCTGAACAATACGGACGTCAACACACGGTCGGGTTGGTACTCCAAGACGGTCACAGCCGCAACAACCGGTGGCGCGTTTGAACAGGTTGGTGAAGATGATCCCACCTGGGGCGGTAATCCGATCACCTTCCCGCGAATTCAAGGGGCCGATATCTGCGGATATATCGTTGCCGTCGGCGAAGGCGTTGATCGTGGGCGTATCGGCGAGCGTGTCATCACGGATGGCTGGTTGCGCGATCCGGTGGAACCCGACAATATGGACAAGACTGGCTATTTCGGCTCGGAACGGGATGGCGGTTTTGCCGAATACGCGACAACTCTGGCGGTGAATGCTGTGGCAATCACCTCGGACCTGACGGATGCTGAACTGGCAACTTTTTCCTGCTCTTACTCCACCGCCGAAGGCATGTTGACCCGTGCCAATGTGACCGGCGAGGATACGGTTTTGGTTCCAGGTGCTTCCGGCGGTGTGGGCGGCGCGCTTGTGCAACTGGCCAAACGGCGCGGCGCACGGGTGATCGCGATGGCATCCGAATCCAAACACGCGGACGTGGCCAGACTTGACCCCGATGTCATTCTGCCACGCGCACCTGCGAACCTGCGCAAGGCGCTGAGCGCGGAAAAGATCAGTGTGGTTGCTGATGTCGTAGGCGGGCCATACTGGCCGAACCTGATCGACATATTGGAACGGGGTGGCCGTTATACCTGTTCGGGCGCAATTGCAGGTCCGATCGTCGAACTTGATCTGCGTACATTCTACCTGCGCGACCTGACCTTCACCGGTTCGACCGTCATTGACCCTCAGGTCATGAAGAACCTCGTAACATACATCGAGGCTGGTGAGATCAAGCCAGCGCTTGCCGCGACATACCCGCTGGAGGAGCTCCGAGAAGCACAAGCCGCGTTCATCGCCAAAGAGCACACTGGCAACATCGTGGTGATGCCATGAAGCTGGACGATGTTCTCGAAGCTGCCCGGCAAATGCACCATGCGCATCCTGATCTGTCTGCGTTCGCGCAATGGCCGGGTGATCTGAGCCAGACGGGGTTGGATCCCGCACCCATTCCCGCAACGAGATTGGTGGCAGCATTTGATCTAGTTGAAGACGTGCCAACCCGCGACCTGATCGCGGCGGTCAAAGCGACTGCGCATCTGGCACATTGGAAACACACCTACACCGAAAACGAAGTTGGTGCGGATTTCCTGAACCGATACGGCTATTATGAGCTGTTCGGTCCAACCGGACATTTTCACTCGACCCTGCTGCGTGGCTACATCGCGTATTGGGGGGCTAGCCTGAACTACGATTGGCACAGCCATCAGGCCGAAGAACTCTACCTCGTTCTTGGCGGAGGTGCGTTGTTCAAGGTCGATGGGGACGAAACATATGTTGGTGCCAATCAAACACGCTTGCACGCAAGTCGGCAAAGTCATGCCATGGTCACCACAGATCAGCCGATCCTGACTTATGTTCTGTGGCGCGGTGAAGGCATGGGTGATCTGCCCCGGATGGATATCGCATGAAGATCAAGGCTATCACAGTATATCACATCGACCTCCCACTGGAGCATCCATATTGGTTGTCTGGTGGGCGACTGAAATTCGAAACGCTTGACGCGACAGTCGTGAAAATCGAAACCGATGCGGGGTTTGTTGGCTGGGGTGAAGGGACGCCATGGGGCCATACCTATGTGCCGGCGCATGGTCCGGGTATCCGCGCCGGGATTGAAACGATGGCGCCGTTCATTCTGGGCCTTGATCCGCGGCGGGTTCTGGATGTGGAACGGGCGATGGATCTTGCCTTGCCCGGGCACCTTTACGCCAAAAGCCCAATTGATATGGCCTGCTGGGATATCGCGGGTCAGGCGGCCGGCGTGCCGATTGCCGATCTGATGGGGGGTGGATCGCGGACACCGCGCCCGATTGCGTCCTCGGTCGGGGCGAAAACTGTAGACGAAACGCGCGCGGTCATAGAGCGTTACCGCCAGCGGGGCTACATCGCCCATTCCGTGAAGATCGGTGGTGACGTTGAACGGGACATCGCGCGTGTTCGCGATGTCGAGAGTATTCGGCGACCCGGGGAAATCGTTCTTTACGATGTCAATCGTGGCTGGACGCGTCAGCAAGCGTTGCGTGTGATGAGCACCTGCGCGGACCTGAATGTCATGTTCGAACAACCTTGTGAGACGCTGGATGACATTGCTGCAATCTCGGGGCTTCACCCGTCACCCGTTTCAGTGGACGAAAGCCTTGTGACTTTGCAGGATGCGGCCCGTATCGCCCGCGATGGTCTGGCTCAGATTTTCGGAATCAAGTTGAACCGCGTCGGCGGGCTGACCAAGGCTGCACGCTTGCGGGATATCGCGCTGGCCCATGGGATAGACATGTTTGTAATGGCCACAGGCGGTACGGTTCTAGCCGATACCGAAGCATTGCATCTGGCCGCGACCATCCCGGATGAAAACTGCCTTGCCGTATGGGCCTGTCAGGACATGATCACGGTCGATATTGCCGGGGGGCGTGGGCCCCGGAATGTTGATGGTCACCTGCATTTACCCGAAATGCCGGGGCTTGGAGTGCACCCAGATGAAAGCGCGCTGGGCGATCCGGTGGGGGTATATGAATGAAAATCAACAAGATAACGCTCTGGTCTGTTGATCTGACAAGTCACGAAACCTACCATATGGCTGAAGGCAAGACCTGCGCCACTGTGAAATCCCATGTCCTGAGCCTTGAAACGGATACCGGTCACAGGGGGTGGGGTGAGGTTTGCCCGATCCCGCATTACCTGCCGGCCTATGCGGATGGGGTGCCGGGTGCCATTGCTGAGATGGCGCCTGAAATCCTCAGGATTACCCCATTTGGTGCAGACGCCCCCATGCGCAAGCTGGACGGGTTTCTGCAAGGGCATCAATACGCGAAATCGATCGTCGATATCGCGTTTTGGGACCTGTTCGGTCAGGCGGCAGGGATGCCGGTTTATGCGGTGTTGGGTGGGCGAGCGCAGGCGGATATGCCGCTCTATCATTCAATCACTTGCATTGCACCGGACGAGATGGCGCGCATTGCCAAATCCGCTTTTCAAACCGGTATCCGCCAGTTTCAGGTCAAGCTGGGCGTCGAGGGCGATTGGCAGGCGGATGCCGAACGGTTGATCAAAGTACGCGAAGCCGTGGGAACCGGGCCGTTGGTTTACGGTGACTGGAATTGTGGAGCATCGCGATTGCAGGCGACCCGTACCGGGCGTGCGGTGGCACATCTGGACGTGATGTTGGAACAGCCCTGCAAAACGCTGGAGGACTGTGCCGCTGTCCGTCAGGCTACCGGTCTTCCGATGAAAATCGACGAGAGTGCCTTTGATCTTGCCTCGCTGATGCGTGCGCATGACCTCGGGTGCATGGATGCGGTGGCGCTTAAACTTTCAAAATTCGGCGGATTGTCGGCAATGCGTCGTGTGCGGGACCTGACCGTGCATCTGGGCGCCGAGATTTGCGCGGAATGCACATGGGGGTCTGATATTATTACCGCGGCTTCACTCCACTTTGCGGCGTCGACGCCGAAGAGCTCCCTGATGAACACGTGTGACTTGTCGTCGTACGTGGCCCCGCGTCTGTGTCCTGATGCACCAAACCGTGAAAACGGCCGGATTGCTCCGCCCGAAGGTCCGGGATTAGGTGTGACCCCTGACCTCGAAATTCTTGGCACCCCGATTTTGGAGATTGATTGAGATGCTGAAGATCCAGACACAGTCCGAGTGGATAGCACGCGCAAAAGAGGTTCTGCCAGCTGGCGGTTTCGGCAACTTCGATCCGGGCATCATCATCGCCCGTGGTGAAGGCAGCCGTGTCTGGGACGAGGACGGCAACGAATATGTCGATTACCTGATAGGGTCGGGTCCGATGCTGCTGGGCCATGGCCACCCCGAGGTGATGGAAGCCGTATTGGAACAGTTGCCAAAAGGGATGACGTTTTTTGCAAACAACAGCAAGGGCATCGAATTGGCCGAGGCCATTATAGACGCCGTTCCCTGCTGCGAGCAGGTGCGCTTTGTCGCGTCAGGCGGCGAAGCCGACATGTATGCGATTCGCTTGGCGCGGGCTTATACCGGGCGCAGCAAGATTCTGAAGTTTGAAGGCGGTTACCACGGTATGAGCGCCGAGGCGCAGATGAGCCTTGCGCCAAGCTGCAGGGTCAATTTCCCACAGGCTGTTCCCGACAGCGCCGGTATCCCCGACAGCGTGGCCGAGCAGATGCTGATCGCGCCCTTTAACGATCTGGAAGCCGTCGCTGCTTTGCTGGAGGAAAATGACGACGTTGCCGCGATTATGGCCGAGCCTTTGCAACGGATCGTTCCGCCAATGCCGGGATATTTGCAAGGCCTTCGAGGCTTGTGTGATCAACATGGTGTGTTGCTGATCTTTGATGAGATCGTCACCGGATTCCGGCTGGCTTATGGCGGGGCGCAGGAACGATACGGGGTCACACCGGATATCTGCACTTTGGGTAAGATCACGGGCGGTGGCTTCCCTCTGGCTGCGCTCGGTGCCAGCGTCGAGATCATGAAGCATTTCGATAAATCGAAGGTCGGGGAAGAAGGTTGGCTGATGCAGTTGGGGACCCTATCAGGGAATCCGGTCGCCTCGGTTGCAGGGCTTAAGACGATGGAGATTCTGCGGCGTGATAGCGCGTACGAGCGTTTGCGCGCAATTGGAAAACACTTGCAGCAGATTCAGACCGACGCCTTGAATGAAGCGGGTATTGCGCATCGGATATGCGGTGACGAGACTTTGTTTGACATCTATTTCACCAACGCCGAATGTCGTGACTATCGCAGCGCAAACCATGATGATCCACAGCGTAACGCCACTTATAATGCGGTGCTGCGCGCTCATGGAATCTTTAAGTCTCCGGGCAAGCTTTATCCGTCGCTGGCGATCACCGATGCGGATCTGGAACAGACACGCATCGCCGTCCGTCACGCAGTTGATGCGATTTCCTGAAGGTTGGATGTATACAACGTAAACGGGTCGCTGTTGAGTTCAACAGCGACCCGCTACCTTTGGAAGTCGGGGGTCAGCCTCGCCCCCTCGAATACTGATTAAATCACCGGCAATCTGAAAACTTTTCGATACTTTCGAGACTGACCCGACTTCCTCATCGGTATGTCACTTTAATGCCCGAGAATCTCGGCGGTCACAGTGATCAAGTTCACACTGCCTTAAATTAATTTGAATTTTTCCAATCGAAAAAACCCGGACCTGCCTGTTCCAACAGGTCTGCCGCCATCGCGCGGGCCATTTCCGGCCCGTCTTTGACGGAACCGGTCACATCTCTGTTCACGGTTTCCGATCCATCTGGGCGCAGGACTTCGCCGCGCAGCCTTAAGTTGTCTCCGTCCAGTTCTGCCAGACCAGCGATCGGAGTTTCGCAAGATCCGTCCAGCGCGGCCAGCAGAGTGCGTTCAGCGGCCAGCCGCCATCCTGTTTCCGCGTGATGAATCGCTTCAAGCATTTCAGCCGCGCGCATGTCGTTGCTGCGCCGTTCGATGCCAATGGTACCCTGTGCAATCGCAGGCAGCATGTCATCCGGAGAAATGGCGCTGGCTGGAATCTCGTCCATGCCCAGACGGCGAATGCCAGCCATGGCCAGAAAAGTGCAATCCGCGACACCGGCTTCCAGCTTTTTCAGCCGCGTCTGCACGTTCCCGCGAAACTCGACCACTTTCAGGTCCGGCCGCCGGCTCAGCAGCTGTGCCCGGCGCCGCAAAGACGAGGTGCCCACGACGGCCCCTTCAGGCAGATCGTGGATCGAGTTAAGGCGCGGCGAGATGAAAGCGTCACGCACATCCTCGCGCGGAAGGAATGTGTCCAGAACCAGCCCTTCGGGCTGCTCAACAGGCATGTCTTTCGTTGAATGCACGGCGATATCGATTTCGGCGCGCAACATCGCCTCTTCGATTTCCTTGGTGAACAGGCCCTTGTTGCCGATTTCCTTCAGGGGACGATCCGCGTCGATCATAGCGCGATTATCGCCAGTTGTCTTGATCACGACGATTTCAAAGGCCGCTTCGGGTAGATCAAACGCATCGCTCAGGCGCTGGCGGGTTTCATAGGCCTGAGCCAATGCCAGCGGTGAACCACGGGTGCCAATTCTGAGGGGCGATGCGGGGGTGGGCAGGGTCAAAGTCATGTGCACAGCTTTAGTCGCGTCACATTGCCCTGACAATGGGGGCTGAGCTTGACAAATTGCCGCCGAAGGACGACCCGTTGCCAAAACCGGAATACTGGGGGCGAAAATGGCCGAGACAAAGAAACTGCTGCGGGCGCTGGCGGGTGAAGTACAGGATGTGCCGCCAATCTGGATGATGCGCCAGGCGGGCCGGTATCTGCCGGAATACCGGGCTACCCGTGCCCAGGCCGGGGACTTTCTGTCTTTATGCTATAACCCGGAACTGGCCGCCGAAGTCACATTGCAGCCAATCCGGCGCTATGGGTTTGATGCTGCGATCCTGTTTGCCGATATCCTGCTGGTGCCGCAGGCGCTGGGTGCGGATTTATGGTTTGTGACCGGCGAAGGCCCACGTTTGTCGACCATCACGCGGCACGCGGAGTTTGATGCGTTGAAGCCGATTGACGCAATTCATGAGACTTTGTCGCCCGTTTATGAAACGGTTCGGATCCTGTCGCGAGAATTGCCGTCTGAGACCACGCTGATCGGGTTCGCCGGCGCGCCATGGACGGTTGCGACCTATATGATCGCCGGGCGTGGAACACCCGATCAGGGACCAGCTCACGCTCTTCGAGAAAGCGATACTGTTTTATTCGAGGCGCTGCTGGATCGCATCACGGCCGCAACAATCGAGTATCTGTCGGCTCAGATCGACGCCGGGGCTGAGGTGGTCAAGATTTTTGACAGCTGGGCGGGTTCCCTGAAAGGTGAGGCGTTTCGCAAATACGCTGTGGAACCATGCCGTGTGATTACGCAGTCCATCAAGGAGCGTCACCCGGGTATTCCGGTGATTGGTTTCCCGCGCGAGGCGGGGGAGGGGTATATTGGATTTGCCAAGACGACTGGCGTGGATTGCGTCGCGCTGGACAACTCGGTGTCGCCCGATTGGGCCGCCAGACATGTACAGATTGAGGGTTGTGTACAGGGAAACCTGGCCTCGTCGCATATGGTGACCGGTGGGCAGGCTCTGGTGGACGAAACGCGGCGGATTGTCGAGGCGTTCTCTAAGGGGCCGCACATCTTCAACCTGGGTCATGGGATCACGCCGGATGCCGATCCTGAGAATGTTCAGTTGATGATCGATACGGTGCGCGCGCGCTAAGCAGATTAAAGGGGGCCAGCCCCCTTCTTGGCCTGCGGCCAATTCATCCCCCGGGATATTTTGGGCCAGATGAAGTGCGGATCAGCTCAGGCTGTCGAGCTCTGCGAGGATCTCTTTAGTATGCTCGCCGCGCATGGGGCTGGGTTTCGGGGTCCAGTCATGGCCTGAAAACCGTGGGGCGGCGGCGGCCTGAAATGCACCGTCAATGTCCTGCCAGCTGTTGCGACGGAGGTTCATCGGGTGTGAGCGGGCTTCGTCCGGGCTGAGAACAGGAGCAACGCAGGCATCTGTTCCGCGAAACAGGGCCTCCCAATGGTCGCGCGGTTGACTGGCGAAGATGTCGGTTAGACGGCGTGAAAGCGAAGGCCACAGATCACGGTCGTATTGCCGCTGAAACTCGGTATCGTTTGTGAGGCCCAGTAAGTTCAGAAATTGCATGTAGAATTTTGGTTCGAGGCATTGCACGGAAATGTAGCCGCCGCAGGCGCAGGCGTAGGTGCTGCACCAGTGGGGACCGTCCAACAGGCTTTGACCCCGGGTTTCAGACAGGTTGCCGGTTTGGCGCATTGTCATCAACAGGTTCATCATATGGGCCGAGCCGTCATAGATTGCCGCGTCAACGACAGTACCTGTGCCAGTGCGCTGTGCATTGATCAGTCCCGCCAGAACGCCTGCCACAAGATACATGGCCCCACCGCCGATATCACCCACCAACGTTGGCGGGGTCTGCGGTGCATGGCCGGGGTGTGAGGCATACCAGAGCGCTCCGGACAGGGCGATGTAATTCAGGTCATGCCCCGCCGTGTCGGCCAGCGGGCTATCCTGCCCCCAGCCCGTCATGCGCCCGTAGACCAGTTTTGGATTGCGGGTCAGGCAGACATCGGGCCCGAGCCCCAGTTTTTCCATCACACCGGGACGGAATCCTTCGATCAGCGCATCGGCTGTGTCGATCAGGCGAAGCGCGGTCTCCAGATCATTGGCGTTCTTCAGATCAAGTGCGATGGATCTTTTGCCACGATCCAGCAGGGAACGTTCCGGCATACCCGGTGTCGCGGCGCCCCCTTTGCGATGGATTGTTATCACGTCAGCGCCCAGATCTGCCAGAAACATAGCTCCAAACGGGCCGGGACCCAGACCTTCAAGTTCGACAACACGTATTCCGTTCAGCATCAGGGCCCTCCGTTCCCGGCAGAGTTTGCTGGCTGGTGTCGGGATTGCAAGCCGGATGATTGCTGGCGCGGGCGGTCTTCCTTTTGGCAGTTGTTCATCACATGGTGCGGAATGGGCCTGTTATCCCTGTGTTCGGGGCGATAGGGTTTGGGCCAGAACGGGGAGCGGATATGACGACCATTTTATCCATCAGAGATCTGCGCAAATCCTACGCCGACGGGTTCGAGGCGCTGAAAGGTGTGTCTCTGGACATTGAAGAAGGCGAAATTCTTGCGCTTCTGGGGCCGAATGGGGCGGGAAAAACCACTCTGATCTCGACGATCTGTGGAATAACCACGCCAACATCCGGCACGGTCTCAGTCGGCGGGCACGACATTCAGTCGGACTATCGCGCAGCGCGCAGGATGATCGGGCTTGTCCCGCAAGAGATCGCGCTGGAACCGTTTGAAAAGGTCTGGAACACAGTTCGGCTGTCACGCGGGTTGTTTGGGCTGGGCAAAGACAACGCCCGGATCGAGGACATTCTGCGCAAGCTCTCGCTATTGGACAAGCGCAAGAACCCCATCAAGGAGTTGTCGGGCGGCATGAAACGCCGTGTGCTGATCGCCAAGGCTCTGGCGCATGAACCACGTGTTTTGTTTCTGGATGAACCGACGGCAGGTGTGGATGTCGAGCTGCGCAAGGATATGTGGGAAATCGTGGCCGAGCTGAAACGGGACGGTGTCACCATCATTCTGACCACCCACTATATCGAAGAGGCAGAAGCCATCGCGGATCGCGTCGGCGTCATCGACAAGGGTGAGTTGCTTTTGGTGCAGGACAAAGACACGCTTATGGCGCAGATGGGCAAAAAGCAGATTGTCGTCATGCTCACCGAGCCAATCGCCAAGATTCCCGGTGGTTTGGCCAGCCACAATTTGACCCTCAATGGCGCGGGGGATAGCCTGATCTATACATACGATACCCATGCGGATCGCACAGGAATTACGACCCTGTTGAATGACGTGTCGCAGGCCGGACTCGTGTTGCGCGACGTACAGACACGGCAATCGAGCCTGGAAGAAATATTTGTCAATCTGGTATCCGGAGAGGCGGCATGAACTGGACCGCAATCGCTGCAATCTACCGGTTCGAAATGGCTCGCTTCTTTCGCACCCTGGCGCAAAGCTTCCTGTCACCGGTTCTTTCCACTTCGCTGTATTTCGTGGTGTTTGGCACCGCCATCGGCAGTCGAATTCAAGAGGTCGAGGGCGTATCCTACGGCGCGTTCATCGTGCCGGGTCTGATCATGCTGTCTGTGGTGATGCTGTCGATCTCGAACGCGTCTTTCGGAATTTATTTCCCAAAGTTTCTGGGCACCATCTACGAGCTGCTGTCGGCGCCGGTGAATTTTATCGAAATCGTGATTGGGTATGTCGGTGCGGCGGCCACCAAAGCGCTGTTTGTGGGGTTGGTCATTCTGGCCACGTCGACCTTTTTCGTCGACATACGGATCGAACACCCCTTTGCCATGGCGGCGTTCTTGATCCTGTCATGTCTCAGCTTCTCGTTGCTGGGTTTTATCATCGGGATATGGGCCAGTAATTTTGAACAGATGTCATTGGTGCCGCAGCTTGTGGTCACGCCACTTATCTTCCTTGGCGGTACGTTTTATTCAATCTCGATGCTGCCGCCTCTGTGGCAGACGATCACGTTGTTCAATCCGGTCGTCTATCTGATTTCGGGGTTTCGCTGGTCGTTTTTCGGGCTTGCGGATGTGCCCATTGCCCTGAGCTTGCTGGCCATCATAGCCTTTACTGGGGTGTGTCTGGCGGTCATTGGCTGGATCTTCAAAACCGGCTGGCGCCTTCGCAGCTAACCCACGCCGGTGCGTTGCATTTTTGCCCATCGAGTGTGTGAATCTGGTTCACGTCGCGTTCAAGGTTCGAAGAGTCCCTTGTTTACGGGATGGCGGCACTCTACATCGGCACCCATGAAGCTCAGCCTGCCGTTCGTCAAAAAACACCCCTGTGTGGCCATCGTCCGCCTGTCCGGAGCCATTGGAATGGCCGGGCGCGGGTCCTTGAACGACGCCACGCTGGCGCCGGTTCTCGAGAAAGCCTTTCGCAAGGGAAAACCTGCGGCCGTGGCGCTTGAGATTAATTCACCAGGCGGATCCCCTGTCCAAAGTTCAATGATCGGTGCGCGCATTCGAAGTTTATCAGAAGAACTGAACGTGCCAGTTTTCGCTTTTGTCGAGGACGTCGCTGCATCCGGTGGGTATTGGCTGGCCGCCGCAGCGGATGAGATCTGGGCCGATAACAATTCCGTACTGGGATCGATCGGTGTGATCTCGGCTGGATTTGGCGCGCATGTCTTTCTGGCGCGGCAAGGGTTTGAGCGGCGGGTCCATACCGCCGGGAAATCGAAGTCCATGCTCGACCCGTTTTCACCAGAAAAGAAAGAGGATGTGGCCCGCCTGCAAGGGTTGTTGGGTGATATCCACGAGAATTTCATTGCGCATGTCAAAGATCGGCGCGGGGACAAGCTGAATCAGGAAGCGGATCTGTTCACGGGCGAGGTCTGGCTGGCGCGTCGCGCGCAGGAACTGGGGCTGATCGACGGCATCGCCCATCTGAAGCCAAAGATGCAGGACCGTTTCGGTGACAAGGTCAAATTCCGCCGCTATGGCGTGAAAAAACCGATCTGGACCCGGTTTGGGGCCAACCTGGCGCAGGACGCTATTGCAGGATTAGAGGAGCGGGCAGCCTACGCGCGTTTCGGTTTGTGACGTGATCGTAAAGGCTGTCACTCTTTTTCTGATCGCTATGGGCGTATTGGCAATGTTCGGCAAGTTGCGGTTTCCCGGGCAGAAAAAGCTGAGCTCGGCAAAATGTCCGCGATGCGGTCGGTATCGCATCGGAAAGGGCCCCTGTACCTGTGAAAAAGGAGGCCGGGCTTGATCACCACGTGGCTGCTGTCTGGTCTTGGCTTGTTGATCCTGTTGCTGGCAGGCGATGCCTTGGTGCGTGGCGCAGTGAACCTGAGCCTGCGTTTAGGTGTCCCGGCTCTGATCGTCAGCCTTACGATTGTGGCCTTCGGCACGTCCGCGCCCGAGTTGCTGATTGCTATCAGCGCCGTCAAGGAACACGCACCGGGTATCGCGCTGGGTAATGTTGTCGGATCAAACACGGCCAACATCCTGTTGGTTCTTGGCCTTCCAGCGATGCTGGCAACGATCCACACCAGCGAGTGCGACAGCCGTAGGAACTATGCCTTCATGCTGATGGCGACGGCCTTGTTCATAGGGTTGGCGTTTTGTGGAACATTCACCGTCGTCAGCGGCCTGATCCTGCTGGCGGCTTTGGGCCTGGTTCTGATGAATGCCTTTCGTGAAGCAAAGGCGCACCGCAAGGCCTGTGGGGAAGCCTGTGCCGATGACGACGACCTTGAAGGCCTAGAAGAAGCCGATCCTGACATGCCTTACTGGAAGGTATCGGTTTACCTGATCCTAGGCCTTGTCGGCCTTCCAATGGGGGCACACCTGCTGGTGGAAAATGCGACGGTCATCGCCCGAACCTATGGTGTCAGTGAGACGGTTATCGGTCTGACCCTGATTGCGGTCGGAACGTCTTTACCCGAACTGGCAACAACCGTCATGGCCGCGTTGCGCAGGCAGGCCGATGTGGCCCTAGGCAACGTGATCGGATCGAACATGTTCAATCTTCTGGCCATTATCGGGATCGCAACCTGGTTCGGGCGTATCCCGGTTGATCCCGGTTTCCTGTATTTTGACCTTTGGGTCATGCTGGGCGCTTCGCTGCTTCTGGTTCCCTTTGTTGTTTTCAAGCAGGATATCTCTCGCGTTTGGGGTCTGGTACTGACCTTCCTTTATGCGCTTTATATCACAGTATTGCTGGTGTGATCTGACAAAACGAGGTGAAGCATGACCCGAGCTTTAGTGACCGGTGCCGGTATTCGCCTTGGCCGGGCCATGGCGCTTTATCTGGCCGGACGTGGATATGATGTCGCCGTTCACTATGCGTCCTCAGAACGTCCCGCGCACGAGACTGTGGCGGAGGTACAGGCATTGGGCCGACGGTCGGTGGCCTTGCAGGCCGATCTGCTCGATGAGGCCCAGGTGCAGGACCTGCTGCCCAAAGCAGCCGAGGCTCTGGGTGGGCCGATCACCTGTCTGGTGAACAACGCCTCAATCTTTGAATATGACAGCGTTCACACCGCAACCCGCCAAAGCTGGGACCGCCATCTCGACAGCAATCTGCGCGCACCGTTCGTTTTGACCCAAGCCATGGCCGGGCAGGGGCTGGCCCCGGACACAGACGAAAATGGCGAACCCCTTGCGACCGGTCTGATCATCAACATGGTGGACATGCGTGTACGCAAGCTGACACCCGAGTTCATGTCTTACACCATTGCCAAAATGGGGCTATGGACGCTGACCCGCACCTCGGCACAGGCGCTTTCCCCGGCAATCCGGGTCAATGCTATTGGGCCTGGCCCGACGGTACAGGGGCATCGTCAAAGCGCCGAGCATTTCCAGGCGCAACGATCGAATACTGTTCTGGAACGCGGGTCAAATCCATCGGATATCACTGCCGCATTGGGGTTTTTTCTGGATGCGCATGCGGTAACGGGACAACTGATATGCGTGGATGGCGGTCAGCACCTGGGGTGGAAAACACCGGATGTTCTGGGTGTGGAATGAGCATTTCCGTTGCAAGTTTTGCACCGCGCACGTTCATGTTACCTACGTGTTACAAAAATGTCTTTTTTTTCATACACTTGCTAAATGCCTGAAAAAATAACCATCAAAATCAATAGCTTGATAATGTGCCTATTTTTTGTGCAGGTTGATGAAGTGGTAATGAAACAAGGGAAATTCTAAGACTGTGAAAACTTATCTTCACACTTATCCACAGGAATCGTGGATTTGTTTTCTCTTGATCTGAGGCCCGCAAGATTGCAGCCAGTAAAAGAGAATCATATCGGAAACCCATGACTACCCACAGTGAATCGTCCCCGACCGGTTATGCCTGCATTCAGCGTTACGCAAAGACGCTGGACAGCTCACCGGGGGTGTACAGGATGCTGGATGCCGACAGCCGGGTTTTATACGTGGGCAAAGCGCGAAACCTGAAGGCGCGGGTATCGAACTATACAAGGCCGGGTCATTCGGGGCGGATCGAGAAGATGATTGCCTCGACCGCTTCTATGATGTTTCTGACGACAAGAACGGAAACCGAGGCGCTGCTACTGGAGCAGAACCTGATCAAGCAGCTTAAACCGAAATACAATGTGCTGCTGCGGGACGACAAAAGCTTTCCAAACATCCTGGTCGCCAAGGATCATGACTTTCCTCAGATCAAGAAACACCGCGGGGCCAAGAAGGAAAAAGGCGCCTATTTCGGGCCGTTTGCCAGCGCGGGTGCTGTAAACCGCACGTTGAACCAGCTGCAAAAGGCATTCCTGCTGCGCAACTGTTCGGATTCCATGTTTGACAGCCGTACGCGGCCCTGTTTGCTCTATCAAATCAAACGGTGCTCGGGGCCGTGTGTCGGTTTGATTTCGGAACAGGATTACAGTGAAAGCGTAAAGGATGCAGAACGTTTCCTGTCGGGGCGCTCGACCAAGGTGCAGGAGGAACTGGCTGAACAGATGACGGCCGCGTCCGAGGCCATGGAGTTCGAACGCGCCGCCGGTCTGCGTGACCGTATCCGTGCGCTGACGCAGGTTCAAACTTCACAGGGTATCAATCCGCGCGGTGTAACCGAGGCGGATGTGATCGGTCTTTATATGGACAGCGGGCAGGCCTGTGTTCAGGTGTTCTTCATCCGTGCCAACCAGAACTGGGGCAACAAGGATTTTTACCCGCGTGTAGGACAAGATGTATCTCCGGCCGAGGTGATGGAAGCTTTCCTTGGTCAGTTCTACGACAACAAGGAACCGCCGCGGCAGTTGATTTTGTCGGACGGGATCGAAAACGCTGATCTGATGCAGGAAGCTTTGACGGAAAAAGCTGGCCGTAAGGTCGAGCTTCTCGTGCCGCAGCGTGGGGAGAAACAGGAACTGGTTGCAGGTGCATTGCGCAATGCGCGAGAGTCTCTGGCCCGGCGCATGTCGGAAAGCGCGACACAGGCCAAGTTGCTGCGCGGTGTGGCCGAGGCGTTTGATCTGGATGGCCCGCCCGGTCGGATCGAGGTTTACGACAACTCTCATATTCAGGGCACCAACGCAGTTGGCGGCATGATCGTGGCAGGGCCCGACGGGTTCATGAAAAACGCCTATCGCAAGTACAATATTCGTGGCGATGACCTGATGCCGGGTGATGATTTTGGCATGATGAAAGAGGTTTTGAACCGTCGCTTCACCCGCCTGCAAAAAGAAGATCCGGACAGGGACAAAGGGCTTTGGCCCGACCTGCTGCTGATCGATGGCGGTGCCGGACAGGTCAGCGCCGTGCACGAGATCATGCAGGCCCACGGGGTCGAAGACATTCCGATGGTCGGTGTTGCCAAAGGGGTCGACCGTGACCACGGCAAGGAAGAATTTCACCGGATCGGCCAGCGCCCCTTTGCGCTGAAACGCAACGATCCCGTCTTGTACTTTGTTCAACGGCTAAGGGACGAAGCGCACCGTTTTGCCATTGGCACCCATCGTGCGAAACGCGCCAAGGCCGTTGGTGCCACGCCGCTGGATGAAATTCCGGGCGTTGGGGCTGCACGCAAGCGCGCCTTACTGACTCACTTCGGCAGCGCCAAAGCAGTAAGCCGGGCCAATCTGGCGGACCTGAAAGCGGTCGAGGGGATCTCGGCCGGGTTGGCTCAGAAAGTTTATGATTTCTTCCACGACAAGGGTTAGACCTGTCGCGCCCGCCACAGGATATACAGGCCCGAAGCCACAATTAGCGCGCTGCCGACCCACATGGTACGGTCCAGGCTTTCGCCGAACAGGGCGATACCCAACCCGATACCGAACAGCAGTCGCGTATAGCGGAACGGGGTCACGGCAGACACTTCACCCGTGCGCATTGCGTTCATGAGCGAGGCATAGGCCACGACGCCCATCAGAACCGCGCCCGTCAGATGCAGGCTGGTGTGCATGCTAACCGGTGTCATGGGGGCGCCTTCCCACATCCGATAGGCAAGGCCCGCGGCGATAATGCTGAGGAAACCATAAAACCCCAGAACTTCGGTTCCAAGTGTGGCAGGGGCCGCGCGGCTGGCCAGATCACGCCCTGCGAACCCCAACATACCCAGCACGGCCAGTATCGACAGCAGTGAAAAACTGTCTCCGGTCGGTTGCAGAATAATGACGACGCCGATCATACCGACAAAAATTGCGCTCCATCGCCGCCAACCAACCGTTTCACCAAAGAATAATGCCGCGCCCGCGACCACGACCAACGGCGTCGCTTGCAGGATCACCGTGGCCGAGGACAAGGGCGTCAACGCGATGGCGAGCACATAGAACAGCCGACCAAAGACTTCGAACAGCACCCGAACTTTCATCGGGCGGGAGAGAACGTCCGGGTGTGTCAGGCGTTTTCCACGAGCCGGCACCAGCGCGGCAAAGATTACGGACCCGCCCGTCCCGAACAGCACCAGTACCTGCCAGATCGGAAGCGCCGTCGATGCAGTTTTCAGCAACGCATCCTCCAGCGCAAAGCCCGCCATTGCCGCCACCATCCACAGGCTGCCGACCATGTTCGACCGGGCGTCGGTTTGAATATGCGCTGTCATCCTGTACGTTCCGCTTTGCAGTCGACGGATAATCTGACCGCAAAGATGTGAAACGCCAAGTGCACCAGGTCCAAAGCGTCGAACCTGCGGCGCTTTGACCAAGCTGTTGTGAGTGATGTAGTTTTTTACCGGTTTGTCTTTTCTGTCTTGAACCGTCGATATAGGGTCCAAGCCATGAAGTGGAATTTGCCCAATATCCTGACGGTTCTACGCCTGCTGGCTGCGCCCGGTCTGGCCGTTATGTTTTTGTACTTCACCCGGCCCTATGCGGACTGGTTCGCTTTGATCCTGTTCCTTTCGGCGGCGATCACCGATTGGTTCGATGGCTATCTGGCCCGTGCGTGGAAACAGGAAACCAAGATGGGCGCGATGCTGGACCCGATTGCCGACAAGGCAATGGTGGTGATCGCGCTGATGATTCTGGTTGGCTATTCGACCGAACACTGGACGCCATGGCTGGTGCTACCCGCCACCGTGATCTTGTTCCGCGAGGTTTTTGTCTCGGGCCTGCGCGAATTTCTGGGCGATGTGGCGGGGACGCTGAAGGTTACAAAGCTGGCCAAGTGGAAAACAACAGCGCAGATGATCGCCATCGCGGTACTGTTCTCGCAGGGTATCTTTGAACACTATGCCGTGATGGCGAGTTTCGGCATGGATGCCGAGCTGGTGGAACAGATCATCGCGGGGCAGGTTGAAGACGTGAACCACCTGCGCTGGCACATCAACGGCATGTTCTGGTCGGGTCAGGTCGGGCTGTGGTTGCTGTGGATTGCGGCGGCGCTGACATTGATCACCGGCTATGATTACCTACGTAAAGCCATGCCACATCTGAAGGAGATCTGAGGGATGGATGTGCTGTATTTTGCATGGGTACGCGAACGTATCGGTTTGCCAAAGGAAAAGGTCGAGACGCAGGCAGTCACTGTCAATGATCTGGTGGCCGAGTTGAGCGCGCGAGAAGAACGCTATGCCGCGGCATTTGCCGATTTGTCTGCTCTGCGCGTTGCACTGGATCAGGAGTTGTCGGACTTCGACGCCTCGCTGTCGGGCGTTCGGGAAGTGGCATTTTTTCCGCCAATGACAGGCGGTTGAGCGATGCGGATCGCCGTTCAGCAGGAAGCCTTCGATCTTGGGGCCGAGGCCAACGCATTTGCTTCTGGGGATGATGCCAACGGAGCCATTGTCACCTTCACTGGCGTTGTGCGCGACCTGGCAAGCGGTGATCTGGATGTGATGGAGATTGAACACTATCCGGGTATGACGGAACGGGCCCTGACCAAGATTGCCCAGGAAGCCAAGGAACGGTGGTCATTGGGTGACGTTCTGGTGATTCACCGCCATGGCCAGCTGGCGCCGGGGGACAGGATCATGATGGTGGCGACAGCCGCGCCGCATCGTAAAGATGCTTTTGAGGCAGCGGAATACTTGATGGATTATCTGAAGTCCCGCGCACCCTTCTGGAAGAAGGAAATCACCAGATCCGGTGCGGAATGGGTTGCTGCCAAAGATGAAGACGAAGACGCGCTGACCCGGTGGTAGTGACTTAGCGCCAGCTTATACTTGCAAACTTGAGCGCCCGTGCATGGCCGTGCGTTCAATCCGCGTTGTTGATCCGCCCGCGCATTTCTTCGGCCTCCTGACGCGCGGCCCGAAGGCCATCCATCGCGGCTGCCAGCTCGGCTTCTGTCTGGGTCAGCTGGTTCGTCAATTCGGCCTCACGTTGCTGCAAATAGGTGATGGCCTGATCGCGGGTTTCCTCGGCCTCGTGCAACTCCTGACTCATCCGGTCCAGATCAGCGACGTCGCTTTGCCGTACGCGGGACAGGCGATGCGCCAGCCAATTGGCAAACCAGCCCATGCAGAAGGCTGCGAACAGGATAATGGCAGTGACAATGACGAATTCTGTTCTGTTCAACTTACTGGTCCCCTGCATCCGCATCAGGTGCGGTCGTGTCGGTTTGGTCCTCTGCGGACGTCGCAGCCTCGACCTCGAGTGCTTCAAGGCCTGTTTCGGTACTCGCAACAGGCTCAGGGCGGATCAGACGGAACTCGATCCGGCGGTTTTCTTCCCGGCCCTCTTCGGTGTCGTTGTCAGCGATGGGTTGCGTTTCCCCATATCCCACAGCGGTGTAGCTGCTGGTCGGAATACGCCGCCCGCGCAATTCGTTCAGGATGGATTGTGCCCGCGCCTGGCTGAGTTGTTGGTTCATCTCTTCGCGGCCCTGACTGTCTGTGTGGCCCTGAATCTCCATTCGGATCGGACCGCAGTCGCGCAGGATATCCGCAATCTGGTTCACCACATCGCGCGAGTCTGATGCAATCGTGGCCGATCCGGGCTCAAAGGCGATCTTGCTGGTGGCCTGAATTTCGGCGATCCGGGCTTCGCAGACTTCCGGGTCGGGCAGGGCGTCCTCGGGTTCCGGTGGGGGCTGATAGGTGATGGTCAGGGTGTATTCCTGCCCCTCGCCCAACTTGTCGGACAATTGACCTGCGATACGGGCCTTGGCGTCTTCTTCGTGGCTGAGGCCGATCAGCTCGACCGTATCGGGTGTGACGGTCAATACGCCGTTGTGGAGCTGACCCAAAGCCTCCAGACCGGCCAGAACACGTACCGGCCAATCCGCTGGAAGATCCGAAACGATGCGGGTGGCGGTATATACCTGATCGGACCCAAAGGCCGCGCGCGCGTAGCTGTCGACCATGTCGCGCAGAGTTTCATCACCCAGCCGTCCGCGCAATTGCACCAGCCCTTCAGGGCTGCGGGTGGCCGAAAACTCGACCGGGCCATTTGCGTTCGTTGTTTCAGGCTCGGGCAAAACGGCGTGCAATGCGAAGACCGCAGGCAACTCGGTTTCAAGCTCGCCCACAACCCGGTCGAACACCACGGGATCGGTTCCTTCGGCAGCAATCAGGGTAATGTCCGCGTCTGACATGGTGACCGATCCTTGACCGATCCTGAACAGCGCCTGAATGCTTTTCTCGGCTGCTTCTGGCCAGCGTGGCGATGGTTCGCCCAAGGCGACGGTGCAGGAATAAGGCCCCGTCAACCCGGCGTTTTTCGCGGCGGCCACGATCCGGTCACGTGCCTTCTCATCCTGCGCGGAACAGGCGTCAAAATGCCCACCTTCTTCGTCGATCAGGTAACGCAAAGTAAAAGGCGTGACGACGGGGCGAGGTGCTGAAATCGCCAGCCCAACCCGTAGGCTGGGCGGTGCCGTACGCGTCAGGTCGCGTTCCAGTTTTTGTTTTTCTTGCTGACTGTTGGCAATTGCCGTGATCCTGACCAGATCCGGGCTGGCGGAAATTTTGGCGCGGGGCAGGTGGGTCAGGGCCTCCAACGCGTAAGAAATTGCGGCATCCCACCCTTTGGGCTTTGGGTAATCTGCTGTTTCCATCAGGTCCGAAACGGCAACAGTTCTGTCCAGATTGCCAAGCCGTTGGATCAGCTTGTCCCTGTTCTCACTGGCCGGGATCAGGCCAATCACCGATATTCCACTGTCATTGCGCAGGATTTCTACCGAAAAGCGCGGTGCTGCGAGGGCGGAAGTTGCGATAACTTCCATTTCGTCGATTACGCGGGATGTATCAACTTCGGTTCCCGCGGCGGTCAGTGCGTTAAAGCGGGTCGCCTCATCCGGCGCTGTGCCGGTCAGGACCACCCGCAAACCATCGGCTTCGACCTCGGCCCAATCATGTCCTTTCAGGTCCAGCGAGCGCCGTACAGCAAGTTCCGATGATTCTTCGATCTCGGTAACGGCATAGCTGGCTGCCAGAAGCGACAGGCCGGCTGATAAAAGAAAGATCAGGGAAACAGCGATAAAATACGGCAGACGCATGTTTGGGTTTGGCACTCCTCAGGCGTTTGCGCCGATCTTTACAGGCCTCGTTCAGCGGGTGCAATCAGAGCAGCAAGGCGACGCAGAGGAAGATCAGCGGAATAAAGCCGGTATCGCGGTTGGCCCGAAACAGCAGCAGCAGCTTGGCGTTGTCTTCGGTATCAAGCCCGCGCAATTGCCACATCATGTGCCAGCCCATGGCCCAGGGACCGCAAAGCGCGATCCCCAACGCCAGAATCGACGCATCAGGCACCCCGGCATCAATAATGGCCAGCCCCATCAGCGATACCGTTGCGACCAGAAAATACTTCAGCCATCTCGCTGTGTCGGTGCCGAACAGGCGCGCGGTAGATTTGATGCCGACCAGTTCATCATCCTCGGTATCCTGATGTGCATAGATCGTGTCATAGAACAGGGTCCACGCGATGCCGGACAGGTACAGCGTGACAGCAGGCCAGCCGAGCGACCCGCTATGCGCCGTCCAGGCCAGCAATGCGCCCCAGTTGAAGGCCAGACCCAGAAAAACCTGAGGCCACCAGGTAAACCGCTTGGCAAACGGATAAACGGTCACCGGCAGCAAAGATAACACTCCCATGGCAATGGCCGCCTGATTGAAGCTGAGCAGAATGCCAAGCGCCAGAAGGCTTTGCAGGATCATCCAGGCCGCAGCTTGCCGGACACTGACCTGCCCCGACGGTATCGGGCGTGATCGTGTGCGTTCAACCTGTGCGTCAAATTCCCGGTCTGTAATGTCATTCCACGTGCAACCGGCACCTCGCATCAAAAAAGCTCCGAATGCGCAGCCTAGGGCAATCCACAGATCTCCCCAACGGGGTTGGCTGTCATGCAGGATGGCCAGCGCCAGCCCCCACCAACACGGAAGCAGCAACAGCCATGTGCCGATGGGCCGGTCCGCGCGGCTGAGGCGCAGATACGGTCGGGCAAAGGCTGGGGCATGGGTGTCGACCCAATTGCCGGTGACGGCATCGGCGACTTGACCATCTGGTGTTGGGGCATTGCCTTGCATATGTAGGTCTCATGAGTGCGAAAATCAGACTGTATGTAGAGCAGCCCTTGGGTCAGGGGCAATCGGTTCCTTTGACGCGCGATCAGGCGCACTATCTGTTTGGTGTCATGCGACTGCCGGTTGGCGGAGCAGTGGCGCTGTTTAACGGTAAGGATGGAGAGTGGCTGGCCGAGGTCGCCGAGTCGGGAAAGCGTGGCGGCGCTCTGACCTGTATCAGGCAAACCAAACCTTTGCAGCTGCCCCCCGATCTGTGGTTCCTGTTTGCGCCAATCAAAAAGGCGCGCACCGATTTCATTGTTGAAAAAGCAGCTGAAATGGGCGCGGCACGCATCCTGCCAGTTCAGACCGAATTCACCAACGCAGACCGTATCCGGCAAGACCGGCTTCAGGCTCATGCAATCGAAGCCGCTGAACAATGCGGAGGAACCTACGTGCCCGAGGTGGCAGACCTTCAGCGGCTGGACCGCGTGCTGAAGACCTGGCCTGAAGGTCGGCAGTTGATGTTCTGCAACGAGGCCGAGGTCGGCTCGGCCCTGCGGCTGGCAGCGAACGAAAAAGGGCGCCCCTGGGCGATTCTCATCGGCCCGGAAGGCGGGTTTTCCAACGCTGAGCGTGCACGGCTGTCGGCTTTACCCTATGCGCATGTGGTCAGTCTGGGCCCGCGTATTCTGCGGGCGGATACAGCGGCGGTGGCCGCATTGACCATGTGGCAGCAGGCATTGGGGGATTGGTCGTGATTCGCGAGGCGGCTCAATCGGATGCCCCGGCGCTTGAGAGGTTTCTGGCCCGCTACCCTGACAGTTCGATGTTTTTGCGTAGCAATTTGGCGGCTCATGGGGTGGGGTTGAATGCGAATGAATATTCCAGCCGCTACTTCATCTGGGGTGAGGACCGGGTTCAAGGTGTCTTCGGGCTCAGCAAGAAGGGCTATCTGATGGTTCAATTGCCCGACGCCGAAACCGAAGCTGCCGAGTGTTTCGCGCGGATGATCGAAGACGAAACCGTTTTGGGTATGACGGGGGATGCACATCAGGTCGAGGTGACGTTGGGCGCTCTGGGATTGGGGCAGGCGAAGTACCGGTTGAATCACGATGAACCGCTTTATCGACGTGACCTGCACGGTCTGACCGAGGCACCTGTTCCTTATCGCGATTTGCGCGCCGATGATCGAGCAAGACTGCACACTTGGTTCACGGATTACATCGAGGATACCGGACAGGCCGCGGGCGAAGAGGCGCGTGAGCTGGCGGCAGAGCGCGTCGAGGCGGAATTGACCGCAGGAAGGGCGATTGTCCTGATGGAAGGCGACGCGCCGGTTGCCATGGCGTCAGTGAATGCCAAGGTTCACGACCAAATTCAGGTCGGTGGTGTTTTTGTTCCACGAAAAAACAGAAATCGCGGCCTGGGTCGACGGGTCACGACCGCATTGATGCAGAAAGCAAAATCCGAGGGCGCGGCGGCAGCGATCCTGTTTGCGAACAACGCACCTGCCGCCCGTGCCTATGAGGCGATTGGGTTCCAACAGGTGGGTTGGTACAAGGTCGCTTTGCTTCAGGAACCGCAAAGGGTGCTCTCATGAGTTTCATCCGACCTGAAGCAAAACTGGCGCTTTGGCGTTGGCGCGAGGTTCTGGTCGCGGCTTTTGTCCTGATCCTTGGTCTGAGCTGGATCAGCGGGCCGGGCGGACTGTTGGCCTGGATAGGCTGGTTTCTGATTGTCGTGTCAGCGGCTTTGGCCGTGATCGGCATACAGCGCGCGCGCTTCAGAACAGGTGTGGGCGGGCAAGGTGTCGTGACGATTGATGAAGGTCAGATCACTTATCTTGGCCCCTTGGATGGCGGCATCGTCGCGTCCCGCGAAATTGAGCGTTTGGCCCTTGACCCGACCTCCGACCCCGCACATTGGGTTCTGGATCAGCCGGGCCAGCCAACGCTTCACATTCCTGTGAATGCAGAAGGAGCCGAGGCGTTGTTCGACGTGTTCTCAAACCTGCCTGGCCTCAAAACCGAGCAAATGCTGTCGGAACTCAACGGCAAATCGCGGCATCCGGTCGTTATCTGGGAACGCACACCGTCGCGTCCGGCGCATTTGCCGTTGCATTGACACTGACGCCATTTGCGACCACGACTTGACCTTCAAAACAGACACAGCAGGATCGGAGCACGGTTCATGTCCATCCCTCAGTCCGGCGGCGGTCCGATCGAACGCCATGAACAACTGGCCGAATATCTGGAATCGGGTTGCAAACCCAAGCAAGATTGGCGCATCGGCACCGAGCACGAGAAATTCGGCTATTGCAAGGACACGCTGAAACCTCTGCCTTTTGAAGGAAAGCGATCCATTGTCGCCGTGTTGGAGGGGTTGCGGGATCGCCACGGCTGGGAAGAGGTCCGTGAATCCGGTCATCTGATCGGTCTGGAAAAGGACGGCGCAAATGTCAGCCTTGAACCGGGTGGCGCGCTGGAGCTGTCGGGCGCCCCTCTGGAGACGATCCATGAAACCTGCGATGAGGTGAATACTCACCTGCGCGAGGTGAAGGATATCGCCGATGAGATCGGTGTGGGATTCATCGGTCTGGGCGCGGCGCCGATCTGGACGCATGACCAGATGCCGCTGATGCCCAAGGGGCGGTATCGGCTGATGAACGATTATATGGAAAAAGTTGGCACCATGGGCCGCGCCATGATGCGGCGGACGTGTACCGTTCAGGTCAATATCGACTTCGGGTCCGAGGCGGACATGGTACAGAAACTGCGCGTGGCGCTGGCGTTGCAGCCGGTGGCGACGGCGCTGTTTGCCAATTCTCCGTTCTTCGAAGGCAAAGTGAACGGCCAGAAAAGCTGGCGCAGCCATATCTGGCGACATCTGGACG
Source organism: Ruegeria sp. HKCCSA071 (assembly GCF_017872555.1). Classification (GTDB taxonomy): domain Bacteria; phylum Pseudomonadota; class Alphaproteobacteria; order Rhodobacterales; family Rhodobacteraceae; genus Ruegeria. The sequence continues at coordinate 166,545 of NZ_JAEDOX010000004.1, read as the reverse complement.
ATGCGCGCACTGGCATGTTGCCCTTCGTGTTCGAGGATGGCTTTGGATTCGAACGTTATGTCCAATACGCGCTCGATGTGCCGATGTATTTCGTCTACCGCGACGGGCAGTACATCAACGCGCTGGGCATGTCGTTTCGCGATTTCCTCAAAGGTGAGTTGCCTGCATTGCCGGGGGAAACGCCGACCCTGTCGGATTGGGCCGATCACCTGACGACGGCCTTCCCCGAGGCGCGGATCAAGAAGTTCATGGAGATGCGTGGCGCGGATGGTGGCCCTTGGCGACGGCTTTGCGCCTTGCCGGCCTTCTGGGTTGGGCTGACTTATGACCAAACCGCGCTGGATGCAGCGTGGGATCTGGTCAAAGGTTGGGATGCCGAAACGCGCGAGGGGCTGCGTGTTGCGGCGGCCAAAGACGGGCTTCAGGCGCAGGTTGGCAATGTCAACATGCATGATCTGGCGCGTGAAGTTGTGGCGATCTCTGAGGCGGGCTTGAAAGCCCGCGCGCGCCCCGGTGCCGGTGGGCTGGTCCCGGATGAGACGCATTTCCTGAACGCGCTGAAGGAAAGCATCGACACCGGCAAGGTTCCGGCAGATGAGTTGCTGGAACACTACAATGGCGACTGGAATGGCGACCTGACCCGGATTTATCCCGAATACAGCTATTGATGCGCACCGTCCCGCTTGCAATCGCGGGGCGGGGCCGATAGCAGGTTCTCGACCAAATTCAGAGGGCCGTCATGGACGATCTTAAGGCAAAATATCTGGGCCAAATCGCCGAAGCAGGCGACGAAAACGCGCTTGAGGCGATCCGCGTCGCGGCTGTTGGCAAAAAAGGCGAGGTCGCGCTGAAGATGCGTGAGCTGGGCAAGATGACGCCCGAAGAACGTCAGGTCGCAGGCCCGGCGCTGAATGCCCTGAAGGACGAGATCAACTCGGCGCTGTCCGCCAAGAAAGCCGCGCTGGCCGATGCTGTACTGGATGAGCGCCTGCGCACCGAATGGCTGGACGTCACCCTGCCGACCCGCCCGCGCCGTCAGGGATCAATTCACCCGATCAGCCAGGCGACCGAGGAACTGACCGCGATCTTTGCTGAACTGGGCTTCTCGGTGGCCGAAGGGCCGCGTGTTGAAGACGACTGGTACAATTTCGACGCGCTGAACATCCCCGGTCACCACCCCGCACGGGCCGAGATGGACACGTTCTATATGCACCGCGCCGAGGGTGATAACCGCCCGCCGCACGTGCTGCGCACTCATACCTCGCCGGTGCAGATCCGGTCGATGGAAAAACAGGGCGCGCCGATCCGCGTCATCTGTCCGGGCGGGGTGTACCGTGCCGATTATGACCAGACCCACACGCCGATGTTCCATCAGGTCGAGGGGCTGGCCATCGACAAGGATATCTCAATGGCGAACCTGAAATGGGTTCTGGAAGAGTTCGTGAAAGCGTTCTTCGAGGTCGACGATGTCGAACTGCGCTTCCGCGCCTCGCACTTCCCCTTCACCGAGCCGTCGGCCGAGGTTGATATCCGCTGTTCGTGGGATAACGGTCAGCTGAAGATCGGCGAGGGCGACGACTGGATGGAGATTCTGGGTTCCGGCATGGTCCACCCCAAGGTGATCGCCGCTGGAGGGATCGACCCCGAGGTCTATCAGGGTTTTGCATTCGGGATTGGCATCGACCGTCTGGCGATGCTGAAATACGGCATTCCGGATTTGCGGGCGTTCTTTGATAGCGACCTGCGCTGGCTGCGCCACTATGGGTTTGCAGCGCTGGATATGCCGAACCTGCATGGTGGTTTGTCGCGGTAGAGAGCACATTGGACGACTGGCTGACCGCATATAAGGATTGGTGGAAGCAAAGGGCTTCTGGGCATCCACTGCTTTGGTGTTTGTGTTTGTTCCTCGCGATGTTTGTGACGCCAACGTTTGTGCTGTGGGTTTGGAAAAGCCAGCCGGTTGCAGTTCTGATTGCTTTTGTTGCATCGGCACTTCTGTTCTTGCCCGGAATTCTAATTGCTGGTTTCGAGCTTTTGCGGCCTGCAGTGTTTCAGATGCGCGATAGAATTCAGAGAGAAAAAACTCAGGACCTCATTAACAAACGCAATTGCGGGTTTTGGAAGTGGTGGTGAGCAGTTGGTTTGGCTGCTAAGCGCGGCTTGGTGTTTTGACCTGATGTAGGGCGGGCTTCAGCCCGCCATGTGCGATGGGTGGGTGCCGGGCTGAAGCCCGGCCTACGTTCGGACCACACCGATATGTTAAGTGACAGGGCGGAATGCCCCGTTAGGGTCGGGTGCATGATCTGTCGATTGTTCTGCCTTCTTCTGCTTATGACCGCGCCTGCCTTTGCCATGGGTCCCTGGAAAACCGAATGCCACGGCGATATTGCCTGTGATCTCGGTGACCGCTCGTATCACGTTCTAGAACCTGATGGCTGGGATGGTGAAACACCTCTGCCCGTGCTGCTGCATTTTCATGGTTGGGCGCGGCAGGGGACCATGGTGGTGAACCACGAACGGATTGCCGGGGCCACGAAACGTCGGGGTGTGCTGCTGGTGGCCCCGAACGGTTTGGGCAAAAGCTGGGATTTCTGGTCCGCACGCTCGGATGATGTGCCTTTTGCCGACTGGGTGCTTGAGGATGTCGCCAGGCGCTATCCGATTGACCCTGACCGCATCTATGTCTCGGGCTATTCCTTCGGCGGTGCGATGGCGTGGCGCTATGTGTGCCAGTCGGGCAATGACGTCGCTGCTTTGCTGGCCGTTGCGGGCAGCATTCGCCAGACAGAAAACTGCCCCGAAGCCCCGCGTGAGGCGCGCCATGTACACGGGCTCAGCGATACGATGATGGATTTTCCTTATGGCGCGAATGGCGACACGACCCATCCGGTCTCGCTTTGGCGTGAAAAGTACAATTGCAACGGAGCGACTCCGCGGGGTGATTGGAGTGTGGAACCGTTCCTGACGCTTAGCCGAGTGGAATGGACCGATTGCACGCAGGGGCAGGTGACGCTGGACACGCATCCCGGCGGGCATTTCATCCCGCATGGCTGGATTGGGCGGCAGTTGGATGAGCTTTTGGGCCGCACCCCCAGCTATCCGTGACGCGCAGCGCTTGCACCCCGGCGCATTCTTTGCCATTGCCTGTGCCGACTGGATGTTTGCCAAAAAAGGCCCCGTGCAATGAAATTCACTCTGTCCTGGCTGAAAGACCACCTCGACACTGATGCTTCGGTTGATGAAATCGCCGAGGCGCTGACCGATCTCGGGCTTGAGGTCGAAGAGATCGTGAACCCGGCCGAACGGCTGGCAGGTTTTACACTGGGCTATGTGAAACACGCCGAGAAACACCCTGACGCGGACAAGCTGCGCGTTTGCAAGGTCGATACGGACGAGGGCGAGCTACAGATCATCTGCGGTGCGCCAAATGCGCGTGAAGGGATCACCGTCGTGGTCTGCAAACCGGGCATGTACATCCCTGGCCTGGACCTGACCATCAGTGTCGGCAAGATCCGTGGCGTCGAAAGCTTTGGTATGATGGCGTCCGAGCGTGAGCTGGAGCTGTCGGATGAACATGACGGCATCATCGAACTGCCTTCGGGCGAAGTGGGTGATACATTCGTGGACTGGCTTGCAGAAAACGACCCGTCCAAAGTCGATCCGATGATCGAAATCGCGATCACTCCGAACCGCCCGGATGCGTTGGGGGTTGAAGGGATTGCGCGCGATCTGGCCGCGCGTGGAATTGGCACGTTGAAGCAGCGTGATTATACGCCTGTTCCGGGTGATTTCGAGTGCCCGATCAAGGTGACGATCGACGAGGACACGCTGGATGGCGCGCCGCATTTCACCGGCCGTCTGATCCGTGGCGTGAAGAATGGCCCCAGCCCGCAATGGCTGCAGGATCAGTTGAAGGCCATAGGTCTGCGTCCGATCTCGGCGCTGGTGGATATCACCAATTACATGACCTACGATCACAACCGCCCGTTGCACGTGTTCGATGCCGACAAGGTGCAGGGCAACCTGCGGGTGCACCGTGCCAAAGGCGGCGAGACGCTGGTCGCACTGGATGAAAAAGAATACACGCTGCAACCCGGCATGATGGTGATTTCGGATGACAACGGCCCGGAATCGATTTCAGGCATCATGGGCGGTGAGGAAACGGGATGCACCGAGGAAACGGTAAACGTTTTCCTCGAAAGTGCGTTCTGGGATCATGTGCAAATTGCGCTCACAGGCCGTGCGCTCAAGATCAATTCCGACGCGCGCTATCGGTTCGAGCGGGGTGTCGACCCGGAATACACCCGCGAGGGGCTGGAACACGCGACCCAGATGATTCTGGACATCTGCGGCGGAGAAGCCTCCAACGTGGTTGAGGCTGGCAAAGCGCCGAACCATGCGCGTGCTTACAAGCTGAATGCGGAAAGGGTGCAGTCTCTGGTCGGGATGGATATTCCCGAAAGCGAACAGCGACAGACCCTGACCCGTCTGGGCTTTCGTCTGGAAGGCGAGATGGCCCATGTCCCCAGCTGGCGCCCGGACATCCTGGGCGAGGCCGATCTGGTGGAAGAAGTCGCGCGGATTGCTTCCTTGACAAAGCTGCAAGGCAGGCCGCTGCCGCGCGTGACCGAGGGGATACCGAAACCGGTAATGACCCCGACGCAACGCCGTCAGTCCATGGCGCGCCGTACCTGCGCGGCGTTGGGTTATAACGAATGCGTCAGTTATACGTTCATTGATCAGGCTTCGGCGGCTTTGTTCGGTGGTGGTGAAACTACGACCATGCTGGAAAACCCGATCTCATCCGAGATGAGCCATATGCGCCCCGATCTGTTGCCCGGCCTGTTGCAGGCTGCGGCCCGCAATCAGGCGCGTGGTTTCGCGGATGTCGCCCTGTTCGAGGTCGGTCCGGTCTTTCACAATGGCGAGCCGGGTGATCAGAAAACCCAGATCACCGGTCTGCTGGTAGGACGCTCTGGCCCCAAGGATGTGCACGGTGCTGCGCGCCCAGTGGACGTGTTCGACGCCAAGGCAGATGTAGAGGCCGTTCTGGCCGCCATTGGCGCACCCGAAAAGGTTCAGATTTTGCGCGACGGCGATCCATGGTGGCATCCGGGCCGTCATGGCAAAGTCTGTCTGGGTCCGAAAAAAACACTGGGTGTCTTCGGAGAGCTGCACCCGCGCATTTTGCAGGCCATGGACATAAAAGGTCCGGCAATGGCGTTCACCATCTGGCCGGACGAAGTGCCTTTGCCCCGCAAATCTGGTGCCACACGTGCTGCGCTGGAACTGCGCGATTTGCAGGCGGTCGAGCGTGATTTTGCCTTTGTCGTCGATGCCGATGTCGAAGCGCTGACGCTGGTAAACGCAGCCGCAGGCGCTGACAAGGCACTGATTGAGGGCGTGCGTGTCTTTGACGAATTCATCGGCGGCAGCCTTGGCGAAGGCAAAAAGTCCCTTGCCATTACAGTGCGCCTGCAACCGACCGAGGCGACTCTGAAGGAAAAAGACATCGAAGCTGTGGCCGAGAAGATCATTGCCAAGGTTGCCAAGGCGACGGGCGGGGTACTTCGCGGTTAGAGTTCACAGGCTCAAATAGAAAGCGCGCCTTCGGGCGCGTTTTTATTTGGACAGGAACTTGGTCAGTAAGTCATAGACCAGCCGGATGCGGCGGCTGGTGTGCAACTCGCGATGCGTGGTCAACCAGATCGGAAATGTGATGGCCTCCATCCCGGGGCACACACGCTCCATACCTGGTGTCGCATCCCCGACGGTCTGCGACATGGGCGCGATGCCAAAGCCTTGTTTGGCGTATTCCCAAGCCACTATTCCGTTCTGAGACCCAAGCCGGAAATTCTCGTTGGTCAGGTGAATGCCAAGCGGTTTCAGATAGGTGATCATCTGATTATTGTCGCCAAAGCTGATGAACTCATGCCGTGAAAGGGCCTGCTTTGATTTCGGGCGTCCCGCACGGTTGAGATACTCTGTGGTTGCATAGAAATGCCCCGACGCCTCCTGTACCAGCTTCGCGATTAGGTCGGGTTGATCAGGACGGACATGGCGGATCGCGATATCTGCCTCGCGCCGCATAAGATCCTGAATATCGTTTGAGGCAATCACGTCAATCCGCAGGCGCGGGGCTTGCGTCCGGATTTCGCGCAGCAGGTCGGGCAAGACATAGGCCGACATCACGTCACTGGCAGTGATGCGAACCCGGCCTTCAATGGATTGTGCCTGTCCGGATGCCGTCAGCGCGATGCGGTTGGCGGCGTCCCCCATTTTGCGAGTATGATCCAGCAGCTCCAATCCAGCCTGAGTGATCTCAAGAGTTCTGCCAACCCGTTCAAACAGCATCACACCCAAGTCCTGTTCAAGCAATGCTATCTGGCGACTAAGCGTAGGCTGGGTTTGCCGTAGCTGCCGTGCCGCTGCGGAAAATGACCCGGTTTCAGCCGTCGCCAGAAAGGCCCGGATGTGGTTCCAATCAAAATTGCCAAAATCGTTCATACAAAAATGTATAGTAAACCTGCAAATTTCAGCAATTTATATTCGGTCTGCGCATGAATAAATTCTCGCTGAAAGGAGACTCCTCTATGACCACCACTGCGAAATTTTGGGATGGAGTGGCCGAGAAATATGCCCGCTCGCCCATCAAAGACATGGCTTCGTACGAGCATACGCTGGAGCGGACAGCGTCTTACCTGAAGAAAACCGATGATGTTCTGGAACTTGGTTGCGGCACGGGTATGACTGCTCTGAAGCTGTCCGGATATGTAGGATCTATCACTGCAACCGACGTGTCCCCCGGTATGTTGGCCGTCGGACGTCGAAACGCCGCTTCGCAAAGCATCGAAAACGTCACCTTTGCCGAGGCTGATGCAAATCGACCGCCTGAGGGTTCATTTGATGCGGCGTTGGCATTCAACCTTTTGCATCTGGTCGAAGATCTGGATCTGACATTGAGCCGAGTACACTCGGTCCTTAGACCCGGAGGACTGTTTATTTCGAAAACCTTTTGCCGGCCGTCCAGCGGGGCGAGCCTGAAGTATTACGCTGTTCGTCTCGCGCTTCCGATCATGCAGTTCTTTGGTAAGGCTCCGTTTGTGCGATTCCTGCCTGAGGCGGATCTTGATGCGGCCCTTGAACGCGCCGGGTTCAGCATCATCGAGAGCGACAGTTTCCCCTTCCGTGACGCCCGCCGATTCCTAGTGGCTCGTAAAAAGTAAGGTTTTTCCGGAATCCGCGTTGGGCTTTGGGTGTGGGACCCTTAAATTGGTCGGGAACAACAGCGGAGTTTGCCATGGGCCTGAACGTATATCTTTCCGGAGAAATCCACACCGACTGGCGTGAACAGATCATCGATGGGGCGCAAGGGTTGGACGTGACCTTCAACGGTCCTGTGACCGATCACGCGGCCAGTGATGATTGTGGTGTAGCCATTCTGGGGGCCGAGCCGAACAAGTATTGGCACGACCACAAGGGTGCGATGGTCAATGCGATCCGGACCCGCAAGGGGATTGCGGATGCGGATGTTGTCGTCGTCAGGTTTGGTGACAAGTACAAACAGTGGAACGCCGCCTTTGACGCGGGTTATGCTGCAGCACTGGGCAAGTCTATCATCGTTCTGCACGGCCCGGATCATCAGCACGCGCTGAAAGAAGTTGATGCCGCCGCACTGGCCGTTGCGGAAGAACCTGCTCAGGTGGTCGAAATTCTGCGTTACGTGCTGACAGGTGCTCTGCCCGGCTGATCGATGAAAGGGGCGCCGGTTTGGCGCCCCATTTCTTTTAACTGTTATCAGTCTCGTGCCGGTATGGCTTTGCCGCGCTGAACCGCTGGGCGTTGGAAGAAACGATCAACATAAGCGACGACATTGGAATAGCCGTCCCAATCAACCACATCCTTTGCGCCATAGAAATCCAGCGCATTCAGCCACGGAGCAAGCGCGATATCCGCGATGGAATACTCGCCTGCGATCCAGTCCTGTCCTTCCAGTTGCGTGTTCACTACGTTCAGCAGGCGCTTGGCTTCGTTGATGTAACGCTCGCGCGGGCGCGGATCTTCTATCGCGCTGCCAGCGAACTTGTAGAAAAACCCGAGCTGGCCAAACATTGGCCCGATGCCGCCCATCTGAAACATCAGCCATTGGGTGATCCGGTGTTTGTCTGCTGCGCTTTGACCCAGGAACTTACCTGTTTTTTCGGCCAGATACAGAAGGATGGCACCGCTTTCGAACAGGGCCAGCGGCACACCATCCGGGCCGTCGGGGTCGATTATTGCCGGGATCTTGTTGTTCGGGTTCAGCGACAGGAACTCGGAGCTTTTGACATCAGCATCTGCCAGTGTCACCAGATGCGCCTCATAGGGCAGGCCGGTTTCCTCAAGCATGATCGAGGCTTTAACGCCGTTTGGCGTTGGATAGGAGTAGAGTTGAAGGATGCTGGGGTCCTTCGCCGGCCATCTGTCGGTTACGAAAAAAGGCGCAAGTTGAGACATGAAACCCCCTGAGTAATGCCGTTTGGGGAAAAATAGGGTGGCTTTCCCCTAAAAAACATACCCTTCTTCATGCGTTTAACGCACAATTCCTATGCGCTCATGCGTGAACAGAGGCGTGGTCTAAAAAAACTAGAGGGATGCTATGCTGGAAGAATTCAAGACTTTCATTGCCAAGGGCAATGTCATGGACATGGCGGTCGGTATCATTATCGGTGCCGCATTTACTGCAATTGTTACCTCATTGGTGGGCGATCTGATCAATCCGATTATTGGATTGTTCACAGGGGGTATCGACTTTACGAACAACTACGCCGTTCTGGCAGGTGACGTGGCAGAAGGTGCCAGCCTTGAAGCGGCACGTGAAGCAGGCGCATCCGTCTTTGCCTATGGTGCTTTCATAATGGCTATTATCAACTTCCTGATCATCGCCTGGGTCGTCTTCATGCTGGTAAAAATGGTGAACAAGGTCAAAGACGCTGCCGAAGCAGAGGAAGAAGCGGCTGAAGAGGCGCCCGCAGGTCCCAGCGAACTGGACATCCTGATGGAAATCCGGGACGCTTTGAAGAAGTAGACCAGTAGTTCTGTTATGACATCGGGCTCCGCACCAATCGCGGAGCTTGTTTTATTAGAATTGACGAACAGAAAACACGAGGAAATTCGAAATGGAACAAACCGCCGACTTGGCTGAGCAGGCGATTGGTATGGCCAATCAATACTTGCCCATTGCCTTGAATGCAGCGAAGGCACTGATCGTTCTTGTTTTGGGTTGGATCGCCGCCCGAACGATCGCGGGTGTTGTACGCCGCCGGATCAACAAAACACCGCAGATCGACCCGACTCTTGGGAATTTTGCCGCCAGCGTGATCAAGTGGGCGATTTTGGCAATTGTTCTGGTCGCCGTTCTGGGGATCTTCGGGATAGAAGCCACCAGTATCGTCGCCATTCTGGGTGCTGCCTCTCTGGCTGTCGGGTTGGCACTGCAGGGTACGCTGAGTGATCTTGCGGCCGGTGTAATGTTGGTGGTTTTCCGGCCCTACAAGCTGGGACAGTATGTGGATATCGGTGGCACGGCAGGAACCGTTATGGACCTGAGCCTGTTCACGACCGAGCTTGTAACCCCCGACAACGTGCAGATCATTGTTCCAAACGGTCAGGCGTGGGGGTCGATCATCACCAATTTTTCAGCCCATGACACACGACGTGTCGATCTGGTGTTTGGAATTGATTATGCGGACAGCGCAGATACCGCCATGCAGATCATTCTGGATGTGGCCAAGGCCGACCAGCGCATTCACAGCGACCCTGAACCCTGGGTTCGGGTCACGAATCTGGGTGACAGCTCGGTCGATCTGACTGCGCGGCTATGGTGTGCCGTAGCCGATTACTGGGACGTCAAGTTCGAGCTTACGAAGGCGGTTAAAGAGGCGTTTGACGCCAAAGGTGTTTCGATTCCGTATCCGCATTCGGTCGAAATTCAAAAACAGGGGTGACAGCTGGCGCTCATTGTTTGGGCGAGCATTCATCCCTTCCGCGTATTGAAAAGGGCACCGCGCAGAAACGCGGTGCCCTTTTTTGTGAAAGCCGTCGGTTCGATACCGACCGCGCCATCTTGAAAATTGCCATCAACAGGCAACTTCAGGAGTGGAGGTACTTACGATTTGACCACCACATTTGGCGAAACAACGTCGATGCCAAGGGCCTTGCCAACGGCATAGTATGTCAGTTTGCCAGCATGAACGTTCAGGCCTTCCATCAGGTGCGGATCGTCCTGACATGCCTGTTTCCATCCTTTGTCGGCCAACGACAACATGAACGGCATTGTGGCATTGCCCAGTGCGATGGTCGAAGTGCGCGCGACAGCGCCCGGCATGTTGGCAACGCAGTAATGCATGATGCCATCGACATCGTAGATCGGATCGGCATGGGTGGTGGCTTTTGAGGTCTCAAAGCAACCGCCTTGGTCGATGGCGACATCCACCAGTACTGCGCCGGGTTTCATCGTCGACAGCTGAGCACGCGACACCAGTTTCGGTGCGGCTGCGCCGGGGATCAGAACAGCACCGATGACCATATCGGCGTCCTGGATCAGTTCTGCGGTCGCACCTGCTGTCGAATACTGGTTCTTGAAAGTTCCGCCAAAGACATCGTCCAAGTAGCGCAGACGCGGCAGCGACCGATCCAGAACGGTGACATCAGCCCCCATTCCGGCGGCAATCTTGGCCGCGTGTGTCCCGACGACACCGCCGCCAATCACAACCACTTTGGCCGGGCCGACGCCGGGAACGCCACCCATCAGAACCCCACGGCCGCCATTGGCCTTCTGCAGGGTCCAGGATCCGACCTGAGGGGCCAGACGACCCGCGACCTCGGACATAGGTGCCAGCAGCGGCAGACCGCCGTTGGCATCCGTTACGGTCTCATACGCGATTGCGGTACAGCCCGACTCCAGCAGGTCATGCGTCTGATCCGGGTCCGGAGCCAGGTGCAGATAGGTGAACAGCAACTGTCCTTCACGCAGCATCTTGCGTTCAACCGCCTGCGGTTCCTTGACCTTGACGATCATGTCAGCGGTGGCAAACACCTCTTCCGCGGTGTCAATAATTTGCGCACCAGCGGCGACATAGGCGTCGTTGTCGAAACCTGCGCCGATGCCTGCACCGGATTCGATCAGGACTTGGTGTCCGCGTGCGACCGCTTCCTGAGCGGCATTGGGCGTCATCCCGACGCGAAATTCCTGAGGTTTGATTTCCTTGGGGCAACCGATTTTCATTGGGCTCTCCGTTCACAAGCTGCTTAAATTATGTGCATTTTGCCGCGCAATTTCTGTGAAAGAAAACGTGCCAACGGACTTTTCTTTGGAAGAATTTCCCGTACTATTCGAAAAACTCGCAAAGGAATTGCAGGAATGAGCCTGGACACGACTGATCGAAAGATTCTGGCCGCACTTCAAAAGAATGGCCGGATGTCGAATTCGGAACTGTCTGAACAGGTCAACCTGTCTCCGTCTGCGTGCCACCGCCGCGTTCAACGGTTGGAGGTTGACGGCTATATCCGCAACTACGTGGCTCTTCTGGACGCGCGGAAAATGAACGTGCCTACCACCGTCTTTGTCGAGATCACGTTACAAGGTCAGGCCGAAGAGGTTCTGGATGTTTTCGAAAAGGCGGTGGCCCGAATACCGGATGTGCTGGAGTGTCACCTGATGGCCGGCACCGCAGACTACATTCTGAAGGTCGTGGCTGAAAACACAGAAGATTTCGCGCGCATCCACCGGCAATACCTGTCGCGCTTGCCGGGGGTGGCGCAGATGCAAAGTTCATTTGCTTTGCGTACCGTGTTCAAGACCACGGCCTTGCCGGTCTGACAGTCATACCGGGCCGGGATAGGTGAACAGCAGCAGGTGGGTCAGATTGAACCCGAAATGCATCGCAACAGGCACCCAGAGCCGACCAGTTGCATAATATCCCAACCCGCACCCCAGCCCGAGAAGGGATGCAAAGCCCACAAGCGCGGGTCCTCCGCTGATATGCGCCAATCCAAACAGCAGGCTGGCGGCGACCAGACCGCCTGTTACCCCAAGGCGCGAGGTTATGGCAGATTGCAAGTAGCCGCGAAAGAACGCCTCTTCCGTAAGACAAGTCAGAAACAAGTTGGACAGGCAAAAAACCAGCCACCAATTAGGGGCTGAGAGGTCCATGCGCACCGCGCCCAGCGATAGACCCAGCAGAAACAGGCCGGGCAAAATCATCAAACCCGCTGACAAAGGCCTTATTCTGGTCTGGATTGCGCTGTTCAGCATTCCGGGCCAAGCAAGAAGAACGGCAAAGAAGACCATGGGTTTGTCCAAGTTCAGATGCAGTGTGAAACTTGCGCTGGAGACACTTGCCTGCACTTGATCCAGCAGTTTCAAATTGTTGAACCCTGGCAACAGATGCGCCCCCAATGCCAGGCACCACAGGATCAACAGAGTATGCCCCGCGATGGCGAGCAGACCATTCTGGCGTGGCAGGAAGAAGGCCACGATCAGACCAAGCGCCACCGCCACGATTGCTGTCGGTGACATCAGCCCGTTAACCGAGGCGACGCTGACGAACAGAACCAGTAGGGCAATCGCAAGTCCGGTTCGTCGCACCATGGCCGCGACTTGCGCTGTGATCAGGATCAGCCAGGGCCAGGTGACCGGCAATGTCGAAAAGAAGAAAGTCACGGCGCTCTCGTCTAAATTGTGGACCCAGTCATGCCGCACAAAAACAAGGCAATGCAAGCAACCTGAAAGCACGCGACTGACGCCTTGTGACAATTCTTGTGCTTGTATCCTTTGGGCCAGACGTACACATTCGGGTAAAAGACCATATACCCGTCCAGACCCTGATTTCCGATAGAGACTGCTGCAACGGATCGGCTTCAATTTATCTGATGACATCAGGCGGTTACACAGACCCGATATGGTTCGAACCCGAAGACTGAGAAGGAGCTGATCTTGGCTTACGAAAACGATGGGGGCACCAAGAACTGGCTTGAGGCCGAATTGGAAGACACGCTGGACGAAGATTTCGAGATCGAGTTCAGCGAGCCTATGCTGTCGATGGAAGTCCGCAAAATCTATCGGGACCAGCACCCTGAAATGCTGGATCGCAAAGTCTATTTCCGAAACCTGCTGCGGTTGCAGGCCGAGTTGATCAAGGTGCAGGATTGGGTTCAGCACACTGGTGCCAAGGTTTGTATCCTGTTTGAAGGCCGTGACAGTGCAGGCAAGGGAGGCGTGATCAAACGGATCACGCAGCGTCTGAACCCCCGTGTCGCCCGTGTGGTTGCTCTGCCAGCGCCCAGTCGCCGCGAGCAAAGCCAATGGTACTTTCAACGCTACGTGCCGCATCTGCCTGCCGCGGGTGAAATCGTCTTGTTCGACCGCTCGTGGTACAACCGGGCGGGGGTTGAACGGGTGATGGGCTTTGCGTCCGAGGATCAGGTCGAACAGTTCTTTCAGGACGTTCCCGAATTTGAACGGATGCTGGTGCGGTCAGGGATCATTCTGCTGAAATACTGGTTTTCGATCACGGATGAAGAGCAGCAATTGCGGTTCCTCATGCGTATTCACGACCCGATGAAACAGTGGAAACTGTCACCGATGGATCTTGAATCCCGTATTCGCTGGGAGGCGTACACGAAGGCCAAGGAAGACATGTTGTTCCGCACCAACATACCCGAAGCGCCGTGGTATATCGTTGAGGGCAATGACAAGAAACGCGAACGTCTGAATTGTATTGAGCATCTGTTGACCAGAATCCCCTACGAAGACGTGCCACAGGAAAAGGTCAATTTGCCGGACCGGCGGTACAATCCTGAATACGAGCGGCGGGTATTGCCAGACGAGCTTTACGTTCCAAAGATTTACTGAGCAACGCATGCGAGGCCGGCAGGGCCGACCTCGCACAATTTCAAGTGATCAGGCTGCATCCATCATGCAGTCATGGGTGAAGATATTGATTATGAAGACATCGCAGCCATCGTCTTCGGCTGTTTGGGTGTCGACAGGCTCAATCTCGGTCTCCGGAGTGGTATCTATGGCTGGCATGATATCGACGTCGTCATTATTGCCTGCCACATCAGTGCCGTCATTCATGTCGTCGCGCCAATCAAACTCGTCAAACTGCGCTTGCAGGTTTTCAAGGAAGCTGGCGATTTCATCCAGGAAGGCCTGAACATCGAAGCAGAAGGCTTCCGGCTCACTATCATCGACGACTTCGGTATCGGGCGTTTCAGGTTGCGGGTCCTCGGTTTCGGTGACGTCAGTATCCGGCGCTTCAGGTTCCGGTTCTTCCGTCTCGGTGACGTCAGTGTCCGGTGTCTCGGGTGTTGGTTCCTCAGTGCCGGGGGTTTCAGGTTCCGGGTCTTCAGTCTCAGTGACGTCGGTATCGGGCGTTTCTGGGTCCGGCTCTTCCGTCTCTGTGACATCGGTGTCAGGTGTCTCGGGCGTCGGTTCCCCGGTTTCTGGGGTCTCAGTTCCGGGCTCTTCGGTCTCGGTGACGTCAGTATCTGGGGTTTCGGTTTCCGGTTCCTCGGGCTCGGCAACCTCGTCCGGTGTTGTCGGGGGAACGGGCGGGGCGTTTGTATTGCCGTTGTCCAGCATGACAGCCGCGTCGGTTGCGGCGAAGTTTTGCGTGACCATCACCGCATCGAAGCCCTGCATGTTACCGGTTTCGATCCCGATCCCGACATACTTGAAATCCGGGTTCAGGATATTGGCGCGGTGACCCGGACTGTTCATCAGGTTTTGATGCAACTGGACGACATCGTCGCTGATACCCGGCGCGCCGCGTTCGGATTGCCATGCGATGTTTTCCCCGGTGCGCCAGCTTCCTTCAAGATCGAACCCCGCGTTTTGCATCCGCTGGGTTGCGCTGGAACCGCCTGAACCGGTGTGGCTGAAGGTGTCTGTATTCAGCATCCAGGTGCTGTGATCTTCGGACGAGTCGTTCAGCTGCGTTTCAAGTTGCAGCGGGTTGAGACCGCGGGATGTGCGCTCTTGGTTTATCAGCGCCAGCATCTCGCGTTCGTATGTACTTGCAGTCGACATATTTGCCTCCGTTTGTGTTTGTGTCCTTGCGGACAGGCTCACTTAGAGGCGGGGAAGTCGGGGGTGATAGAGGGCAGCGCAATTCAGGCGAGTTTTGGCGGCCCGATGCTACCGGAACGAGATTCGCTGCGCTGCAAAGCGCCGGGCAAAACACTGCCTGTACGGAAATGGCAGCTTGCCGCACAACCTGAACCACGAGTCGGCGGATTGTATCCGAGCCCTGAAACGACAAACCCCCGGGCGATGCCTCGGGGGTCGTCAAATAGTGTCATCCAAAGCTGGACGAAATCAAAGATCTTAAAGCAGACCTTCGCGCTGGGCTTTCTTGCGCGCCAGTTTACGGGCACGGCGAATCGCTTCAGCTTTCTCGCGCGCTTTCTTCTCGGACGGTTTCTCGAAATGTTGCTTAAGCTTCATTTCACGGAACACGCCTTCGCGCTGCAGCTTTTTCTTCAGGGCACGAAGCGCCTGATCGACGTTATTGTCGCGAACACTAACCTGCATGTGGTTGTCACCACCTTTCTAGATAGAGTTGCAAGGAAATTGCAGGAGTTGGCCGTATAGCAAAGCCGCCCTAACTTGTCTAGTACTGGGCCTGACAACCGGAGAACCGTCATGACCACCACATATGAAGATGCAAAACGGCAGCTTTTGGACGCGATGCTGAACCATGTTCCTTTCGACGGCTGGTCGGAAACAAGCTTTCGCGCCTCGGTTTCCGATTGTGGGCTGGATGACAGTTTGGCACGTGCAATCTGCCCGCGCGGGGCGGTTGATCTGGCACTGGCCTTTCATGCGCGCGGCGATCAGGTGATGCTGGACCGCCTCAGGTCCGAGGACATGAGCGGGCTAAAATTTCGCGACAAGATTGCCGCCGCGGTCCGGTTCCGGTTGCAGGCCGTTGAAGACAAAGAGCTGGTGCGCCGGGGCATGACGCTGTTTTCCCTGCCAGCATATGCGGCCGATGGGGCCAAGGCCTTATGGCAGACCTGTGACCTGATCTGGGACGCGCTGGGCGATACATCGGACGATGTGAACTGGTACACCAAACGGGCAACTTTGTCGGGGGTCTATTCCTCGACCTTGCTGTTCTGGCTGGGCGATGACAGCCCGGACCATCAGCGCACCTGGGAGTTTCTGGATCGCCGGATCGCAAATGTCATGGAGTTCGAAAAGCTCAAGGCTCAGGTGCGTGACAACCCGGTGTTGAAACCCTTTCTTGCAGTTCCGAACTGGCTGGCGGGTCAGGTGAGGGCGCCGTCCAAGATGCAGGGTGATCTGCCTGGAGTGTTGAACCCCCGAAAGTAACACGTCTTGATGCTGGGCCTTGCCTCTGATGCCTGTTAGGCATTGGGCAAAGGAGGTGCCTATGACCCAGATGATGCGTGCTGTTGAGATCACTCAACCGGGTGGTCCCGATGTATTGCAGCTGACCGAACGCCCTTTCCCTAAGCCGGGGGCCGGACAGGTTGTATTGAAAGTGGCCTATGCCGGGGTGAACCGCCCTGACGCTTTGCAACGCGCGGGCGCGTACGATCCGCCGCCGGGTGCCAGCGACCTGCCGGGGCTTGAGGCTTCGGGCGAAGTGGTCTCGGTCGGTGCGGGGGTCGAAGGACTGTCTGTCGGCGATCAGGTCTGCGCACTGCTGCCGGGCGGAGGATATGCGGAATACGTTTCGACCCCAGCGGCCCATTGTTTGCCAGTGCCTGCAGGTATGGGAATGAAAGAGGCAGCGTGTCTGCCCGAGACATTCTTTACAGTCTGGTCCAACGTGTTCATGCGTGGCGGGTTGAAGGCAGGTGAACGCTTTTTGGTTCACGGTGGGTCCAGTGGGATTGGTACGACGGCCATCCAACTGGCCAATGCCTTTGGCGCCCGCGTTTTTGCCACCGCAGGGTCGGATGAAAAATGTCAAGCTTGCGTCAAGCTGGGTGCGGAAAAGGCGATCAACTATCGCGACGAGGATTTCGTAGCAGCCATGCGCGCCGAAGGTGGGGCAAACCTGATCCTTGATATGGTCGGCGGTGATTACATCCCCCGCAACGTCAAGGCCCTGGCCGAAGATGGGCGGCTGGTGCAAATCGCGTTTCTGCAAGGGCCTGTGGTCGAGCTGAACTTTGCTCTGATGATGGTCAAGCGCCTGACCCTGACCGGCAGCACCTTGCGCCCACAAAGTGATCTGGCCAAGGCGCAAATCGCGCAGGACCTGCGCGAAGCTGTCTGGCCTCTGTTGGATGCTGGAAAAGTTGCGCCCGTGATGGACAGCGAGTTTGATCTGACCGAGGCCGCCGCAGCCCACGCGCGCATGGAAAGCTCGGGCCATATTGGCAAGATTGTTCTGAAGATCGCGGGTTGAGTTTAGAATGCGCGGGCGTGTCCCGCGCGTTCACGCAACGGCGCGGCGATACAGATGCCACGTGGCATGACCCAGAACGGGCATCACCACGATAAGACCCAGCAGCAGTGGCAAAGCCCCCAGAAACAATAGCACTGCCACGATGAATCCCCAGGTGAGAATGACTGCGGGGTTGTGACGCAGCACCCTGAACGATGTCACAACGGCAACCGGCAGGCCCACTTTGCGGTCCAGCAGCAAGGGAAAACTGACGACGCTAATCGCCAAAGCGCAAAGGGCAAAAACAAACCCAACTGCGGTTCCGACAATGACCATCGTCCAGCCTGCAGAGGTCGTAAACACCTGCGTGGCAAATGCGCTGAGCGACGCAGGAACCTCGGGGCCCATCGTGTAGGTGTGAATGCTTTGCGCAACCATCAGCCAAAGCAGCAGCAGCATCACAAGGTAAAACCCCAAAACGAGAATTGCTCCAAATGACGGCGAGCGGAATACACCAAATGCGTCCAGCCAGTGAACCTCGCTGCCCTGTTCACGCTTACGGCTGATTTCATAGAGGCCCACGGCCGCAACAGGCCCGATCAGCGCAAAGCCTGCGACCAGAGGGGCCAGAAGCGGAACCAGATTGGCATTCAGGGCAAAGCCGAAAATCAAAAGCCCGGCGATCGGATAAACCAGGACAATGAATACGACATCCGCACGAGTTTCGAGAAAATCCTGATACCCCGCCCTCAGGCAGGCCCGTAAGTCTTGCAGGGTCAAGGTCTGCACCATTGGCACTTGCGTTGGATCTGCACTGCCAAGTTGCGAGACGCTTTCGGTGACGTGGTCACTTGTGGCGCCCAGAGCCTGGGCTGCCCAGCTGATCGGATTTCCGATTGTCTTAGCCATTTCTTCACCCTTCCCTGGCGAGACTTGCGCCGCGGAACGGATCCGGCATTCAGTTGCCCGTGGCCGGTCCAACCGGCAACGCCATACCTCAGTATAACATAAATTTGCGAAATCTGGATCAATACTCCGGCATCGGACGGATTGCCCTGTGTCACAGTCATGTTAGCTTGATGGCAGGCAAGAGGAGATCAGGATGCAGCAAACAGCGAAAACGGTTGTGATTCATGAATTTGGTGGGCCTGAGGTTCTGCGGATCGAAGACAGGCCAGTGGGCGACCCCGGTCCGGGTGAGATACGTATTCGGCATCAGGCCTGCGGGTTGAACTTCATCGACGTATATCAACGCACCGGCCTGTATCCCCTTGATCTTCCACATGCTTTAGGCATGGAAGCGGCGGGAACCGTTGAAGCGGTTGGGGAAGGGGTGACCCACCTTCAACCGGGGCAGCGGGCCGCTTACGCCGCAGCACCGCCCGGTGCATATTGCGAGGCGCGCGTGATGCCCGCTGCGCAGGTTTGCCCGCTGCCGGATGGCATCACATTCGAAGCCGGCGCAGCGATGATGCTGAAAGGTCTGACGGTTGAGTACCTTTTTCACCGGACCACACCATTGAAACGGGGCGATACGGTCCTGTTCCACGCGGCAGCTGGCGGGGTCGGGTTGATTGCATGTCAATGGGCTAAATCCGAAGGCATCACCTTGATCGGAACGGCGGGGAGTGACGAAAAATGCAGCCTTGCCCGGTTTAACGGGGCCGCGCATTGCATCAATTACAGGTCCGAGAATTTCGCCGAACGCGTGGCTGAGATTACAAAGGGTCAAGGCGTAGACGTGGTGATGGACTCGGTCGGGGCGGACACATTCGAAGGATCACTGGATTGCCTGAAACCGCTGGGCATGATGATTTCCTTCGGCAACGCCTCGGGCCCGGTTCCACCGTTCAACCTTGGAGTTCTGGGCCAGAAAGGTTCGCTCAAGATCACCCGGCCCACGTTGTTTACACATATCGCGGACCATGCGGTGTGTCAGGCAATGTCGCGTCGCCTGTTTGGCAAAGTCGAGGGGGGTGAGGTCAAAATCCATGTCGATCAGCGCTTTGCCTTGGATCAGGTTGCTGATGCGCATCGCGCGCTTGAGGCGCGGCAAACGACCGGCAGCACAATTCTGGACCTGTAACGCGGTACTGAAACGCCATTGCCCTTTGAATTGGGATGCTTGATCCGCCGGATGGGAGGGACAAGAGGTCTTCAATGACATACGGCGGCGGAAAACCCGCCGCCGCTGTGCCTGAAAAAAATCAGGTTTTACTGCGATTGCAGCTCTGCCGGGGATTTTTCAGCAATCGTTTCCCAGTTTGCGCTCGCGCTTTCGATGAAACCCGGGATGTCGCCTTCCCAGCGCTCCTGAATGTCTTTGGACAGGTTCAGATACAGCTTGTTGTGAACGATCTTCCAGTGGTTCGGGTCGCCGTCGAATTTAAAGCCCATGGCCGCGCCGAAGGCACAATAGCCGCCATATGCAGGCAGGTACGCTTCGGGGTTGGCTTCAAAGGCAGCTTTGTTTTCTTCCGACGAGAAACGGTACAGTGCTTCGTCATGCAACGCAGTAATGCGGTAATCGCCTTTTGTCGCTTCGCCAGCGGTGAAGTACGCCACCGGATCATAACCCTGCATGGCCAGACCGGTCGAGCTTGCGTTGATTTCGACGCCAGCCGCCAGTGCGGAGGTTGCCAAAGTGACAGACAGTGCCACGCCACTGATCAGAGATTTAAACTTGTTCATTGTTTCACCTTTCGTGAAATGAGCCCGTTCAGCACCGCAATAATTGCCGCCGTAAGACCCAGATTGTTGTCCTGTGTGGCCCGTAATTGACCGTCACGATAGCGATCTGGGAAGCGGGCTGATCACGTTCAAAACAATGATTTGTGATTGTGCGCAGGTGATAGAGCCACTGTTCTTTTTTGCCGAGCCACCTCAGGCATCCGGCCTTAAGTTCAGAACAAATGCGATGACTTTGTTTGCGGGCATTTCACAGGGTCGCAGCAACGCGCCGCTTCCCATGGTCTGATACAGGTTCAGGCTGATATAGTCGGTTCCGCCTAGCTCGTGCGCGACCAGCTTGTGGGATTTACCACCCGCCATTAGTTGACGCACAACAACATAGCGCCGACCGCCGGAGGTTCCGGTGAAACTGCCCAAGGGCAGTGCAAAAAGCGCAGACAGAAATGCGCCTGATGCGGTCACGGCTTTCCGATTCTGGGTTCCGTTCCGGCCTTGATCCGCGCAACGTTCGAGCTGTGCCGCCAGTAGACAAGAAGTGTCAGAATTATCCCAAGGATAAATGTAGTCCCGTTTGTCAGCAACAGCACCCAGGTTGTGGAAAGCGCAGCGGCTGCCAGTGCACCAACCGAGGATATCCGCCAGATTGCCGCCGCGACCAGCCAGGTAAGGCAGCAGGCAACACCGACGCGCCAGTCCAGTGCCAGCCAAAGCCCCAGGAAGGTCGCCACGCCCTTGCCGCCCTTGAAGCCCAGCCAAACCGGAAAGCAATGGCCCAGAAACGCCAAAAGTGCAGCAACCTGGGCCGCATCTTCACCCGCATAGGCACGCGCAATCAGAACGGCTGCCGCGCCCTTGCCTGCGTCAAACAGCAGGGTCAGCGCCGCAGCGGTCTTGTTGCCGGTACGCAGAACGTTGGTTGCTCCGATATTGCCGGAACCGATCTCGCGCAGATTTCCCAACCCCATGAACTTGGCCAGCAACAGGCCGAAGGGAATAGAGCCCATCAGATATCCAACCACCGCCCATTGGAGCAGTTCGCTAGTTGAGTTGTCGATTGGGGGCATCAGGGTCTCCGGAACACTTCATTACCTGCTACATAGGTCGAAATGACCTTACCTTGCATCCGCTGGCCGTCAAATGGAGTGTTCTGAGATTTCGATTTTAGTGCAAACCGATCAAGCACAAAAGGCACATCCGGGTCGAACAGAACCAGATCCGCTGGCGCGCCTTGCGACAGGCGACCGCTGTCCAGTCCTAGCCGTTTGGCCGGGTTAAGGGCCATGGCCCGAAACAGCGTCGGCAGGTCCAGCTGGCCTGCGTGATACAGACGCAAAGCCGCGGGCAGAAGCGTTTCCAGCGCGACTGCACCCGAGGCCGCTTCTTCAAACGGCAGGCGTTTGCTTTCTTCGTCCTGAGGGGTGTGCATCGAGCTGATGATATCGATCAGCCCGGTGCGAACGGCTTCGATAACCGCCTGCCTGTCATCTTCTGATCGCAGCGGCGGCTTGACCTTGAAGAAGGTGCGATAGTCGGCCACGTCAAGCTCGTTCAACGTCAGGTGGTGGATCGACGTCCCTGCGGTTATGTCCAGCCCATTGCGCTTGGCGCGCTCCAGTGCAGGCAGCGCCCGGGCCGTGGTGATCTGGTCGGCGTGATAGGCGGCGCCGGTCATCTCCAGCAGGGCAATGTCGCGGTCCAGCCCCATTCGTTCCGCCATTGGCGAAACCGCAGGCAGGCCGCGCAATGCCGCAAACTTGCCGCTGGTCGCTGCGGCCCCGGCGCTCAGCCCTGGTTCTTGCGGGTGGGCTATCACAAGCGCGCCACAGGACTTCGCATAGGTCAGGGCGCGGGAAAACACCTTGGTATTGGTGATGACGTGATCGCAATCGGTGAAGGCGATCGCGCCCGCGTCCATCAGAAACCCGATTTCAGTCATCTCGCGCCCTTCGCGTCCTTTGGTCAGGGCAGCCATCGGCAGAACATTGACTGGCGCATCGGCCTGCGCCCGGCGTGTCGCGAATTCCAGCGTTTCCGGTGTGTCGACTGCTGGCAGAGTATCCGGTCGGGTGACAATCGTCGTGACACCACCAGCCGCGGCAGCAAGTCCTGCTGACCGATAGCTTTCCTTATGACGTTCACCGGGTTCACAGACCTTGACGCCAATATCGATGATGCCAGGGGCGAGGCACTTGCCGTTGCAATCTACGATATGCCCCTCAGTACTCGGCGCGCTTCCTTCGCCTCGGGCGCTAATCCGGCCATCGTTCACCTGCAACCAGCCAGTAGACTCTGTTCCGGCTTCGGGATCGATCAGGCGTGCGTTGGTGAAAAGAACAGAAGTCATTGTGCGGTCTCTCGGGCTTGCTTCAGCGCCATCAATGCGGCATCCGGGTCAGATAGATGATCGAACGAAAAAAACGGGTGGCGGTCAAAAGTCACTCGTCGTCGGTGGCAAGAGAAGTTCAGAAATCGGTCGATTTTCAGATATTTCGACTTCAGGTCTTTGTTTATCTCCCACGCTTTTTGCGAGGTCACAACATAGACACGTTGTGCGCGATTGAATCGATCAGCCCAAACGAAGAAGACAAATCCAACCGAACAGACAAAAATCTTCCAAAAATCTCCAGCCGTCTCAATCATCCAAGGGCTTGCCAGCCAAATCAATGCAATCAGACCGGCTGCTATCTTGTAGAACCAACCATATCGCAAAGGGAAAAACCCTTGCTCCGGGCGCTGATACCATAATACCTCCTCACCCTCTGGTATTTTTTCCCGCCACCACTCACCAGTCATCCAACAGCCCTTTCGATGGCAGCCTTCGTGGCGGCGGGATCGGCCTGATACTTGATCAGGTGTTTGTCGCCGCCCTTGGTAACGACTTGTACGAAACTGCCCATGGTTTTGACCGCCTCGACCTGATTCAGCGGTACTTTGCGTGGGCCGGGACCGGTCAACAAAGTTTCGGTCATCTCCCAGTTAGCGGCCAGTTCTTCCGATGCCAGATACCACGCGCGGATGCCAATTGCGGCGAGGCCGGCAGGTGCTCCGGTCCAGACATAAGGGTTGCCGGTCAACCACAACACAGCCATTGCACCGGCCATGGCAGCCGCCGCAAGCCATGCATTGGTGCGGATATACGCGCCCTTGTCCGGGGCAAAGACTACAGGATCAGCCACAGAATCCCTCCGGTGATCAAAAGTGCTACCAATGCCATAACAGCCGAGCCTATGCGGAGCGGTTTGTTGTCAACCGGCGCGGTTTGCGGGGCTGAGAAAGGCTTGGCGCTTTCTGTTTCGATCGTTCCGCCGGTCCAATTGGTCGCCTCTTCCGTGAAAAGACCAATCATGTAAAGCCGGGGATCGGGTTCAAGGGTCGTGGCCCGGTTTTTGAACGCCGCGCTGCGCAGAACCATGACCCACCCGTCGATCAGCGCCAGCGCGGCACGGTCCAACTGATCTTCTGACACGCCGCACCCTTCGTTCAGATAGCCGTAAAGCCCAAGTTCTTCGAGGTCGGATACCGGAAAGATGTCGATGTGCTCGGGGTCCAGCCCGTCGACGCCAAGCACCTGTTCGGCAACCCCCGGTTCGCGCAGGAACTTCGCCTCTTCCGGGCGCATGTCCAGCGCGAACAGGCGCAGGACGCCGCGTTCATGAGGGGCGACGGTCAGATTGCTCATGCAACCTCGCGCAGGTTTCGGGCCAGAAGGTCCATGGCGGCCATGCGGACAGCGACCCCCATCTCCACCTGCTCCTGTATGACGGATCGATTGATATCATCAGCCAGGGTTCCGTCGATCTCAACCCCCCGGTTCATCGGGCCAGGGTGCATGACGATGGCATCGGGCTTGGCCAGCGCCAGCTTTTCCACGTTCAGGCCATAACGGTGGTAGTATTCGCGTTCTGACGGGATGAAGCCCCCATCCATTCGTTCTTTCTGAAGGCGCAGCATCATGACCACATCGACGTCTTTGAGGCCTTCGTTCATGTCGTCATATACCTCGGCCCCGAACTCGGCGAATTGCGACGGCACGAGTGTGGGCGGGCCGATCAGACGAATGCGGTTTTCCATCTTGCCCAGCAGGATCAAATTGGATCGAGCAACACGAGAGTGCGCGACATCGCCGCAAATGGCGATGTTCAGACGGTGCAGGCGACCTTTTGCGCGGCGGATCGTCAGCGCGTCCAGCAAAGCTTGTGTCGGATGTTCATGCCGCCCGTCGCCTGCGTTCAACACGGCGCAGTTGACCTTTTGCGCCAGCAGATCGACCGCGCCCGAATGCGGGTGACGCACCACCAAAAGGTCGGGATGCATCGCGTTCAGGGTCAGCGCAGTGTCGATCAACGTCTCGCCCTTATTGATCGAACTGGCCTGCATCGCCATGTTCATCACATCTGCACCCAGACGCTTGCCAGCCAGTTCGAAGCTTGCCTGCGTTCGGGTCGAGTTTTCAAAGAACATGTTGATCTGGGTGAGCCCCGACAACACATCCGAATGCTTGGTCGACTGGCGGTTCATGTCGACATAGGTTTCGGCCAGATCGAGAATTTCGGTGATATCGGATTGCGACAGATGCTCGATGCCAAGAAGGTGACGATGGGCGAAACGCATGGGCGGGCTCCTGTCTGACAATCGGGCCGCTTATAGAAAGCCACGCGGTGCAAAGCAACCTAAGGATCAGAACCCTCTGGCAGTTTTTCGCAGCCGCCTTCGGGCAGACATTGTTCACCTGGTTTGCACCATTTGCCGTATCCGCAGTCGATGGCTTTGATCGGCACGCAACCCTGATGGTCCGAGCATTTGAATCCCGGACGGCACTGCGAGCCTGTTTCTTCGCATAGGAACCATCCCGGACGGGAACACCCCCCACCCGGCAAGCAGGACGAGCCGCGCGCACAAGTTCGGCCATCCTCGCATATCGTAGGAGGGGCTGTATCCGGATCTGGTGTGATCCGTTCACATTCGCCGCGCCCATTGCAAAAACTGTCACCGGGGCAATCCAGACGCGATGTGCATTTGTTCACGCCTGCGGGTGCACAACGCGCTCCTCCCGCTACGCAGCGTTCAAACGGGCCGCAGCTGCGCCCGCCACCGCAATAGGTACCGCCCAGTGGTATGCAGTGCCCATCAAAGCTGCATCTTTGACCGCCGGAACAGCAGGTGGTGCCGCATTTGAACTGGCCCGCACGGCACTGGCCCTGTGCGTCGTGGAACGTCGCCAATGCCGGATTGCCGGTAAGCACCAGTCCAAGCCCGATCAGGAGGATTCGCAAGGTTCTGAGCATCGTGCCCTGATGGTCGGCGCGACAGAGCGACCGATCAAGCCCAATTCGCTTTCCATCAGCCCTCAGGCGGGTAAATTATCCATATGGAATCGGGCTTGGACTATTATTCTGCGCGGGCCCTGCTGGAATGGCAGGTCGAACTGGGCGTGACCGAGGCAATCGGGGACGCTCCGGTTGATCGATATTCGGTGCCGGATATGTCACCAAAGCCCAAGAAGGCAGAGGTTGCGGCAGCCATCCCGTCAAAGCCCGGACAGACCGACCCGGTAACGGTTGCGCAAGCAGCGGCCAAGGGGGCGGGGTCACTGGATCAGCTGCGCGATGCGATGGAAGCTTTTGATCACTGCGAGCTGAAGCGTGGGGCGCGGCAGTTGGTTTTTGCTGATGGAACGCCCGGTGCGCGGGTGATGATCATTGGTGAGGCTCCGGGCCGCGACGAAGACCGCGAGGGCAAGCCCTTTGTCGGGCGCGCGGGCCAGTTGTTGGATCGCATGCTGGCTGCGATTGATCTGGATCGCCGGCAGAACGTCTATATCACTAACGTGCTGCCATGGCGGCCCCCACAGAACCGTGACCCAAAGCCCGAAGAAATCGGGATGATGAAGCCGTTTCTGAAACGTCACGTGGCGCTGGCCCGGCCCGAGGTTCTGGTGGTGATGGGCAATATCAGCTGTCAGGCTGTTCTGGGCAAACGCGGGATTACCCGATTGCGCGGCCAGTGGGATCAGGCGATGGACCTGCCTGTGATTCCGATGTTTCATCCAGCTTATTTGCTGCGCCAGCCGCAAATGAAGCGGCAGGCTTGGGCTGATCTGCTGGAGTTGAAAGCCCGGCTGCGAGGTGAGTCATGAAGGTCTTGGCGTTTTCCGATCTTCATATGGCGCGCAACCGCGCCGCTGATCTGGTAGCCGCCAGCGCTGATGCCGACCTGGTTATCGGCGCAGGGGACTATTGCAACATGCGGCAGGGTCTGGATGAGGCGTTGCAGATGCTTTCGGGCGTTTCAGCGCCGCTGGTCCTGATACCCGGGAATGCAGAAAGCGCAGAGGATCTGGGCAAAGCTGTGCCCGAGGGTGTGCATGTTCTGCATGGAACGGGAATGACAGTGGATGGATTGCGCCTGTTCGGGCTTGGCTACGGTGTTCCACCCACACCGTTTGGTGATTGGTCCTGTGATCTGACCGAAGGTGAGGCCGCCGAACTGCTGGCGCGCTGCGGCGGAGCAGATATTCTGATTTCGCACTCGCCGCCCAAGGGTCATGGGGATGTGACCTCGCAAGGCATGGCTGTTGGTTCGGTCGCTGTTCGAAACGCGATCGAGCGGATACAGCCTCGTTTCACGTTTTGCGGCCATATTCACGACAGCTGGGGATATCGCGGCTCGATCGGTCGCACCCGGATCGCCAACCTTGGTCCCAAGGTAAACTGGTTCGAGGTCGCCGTATGATTGAGTTGGTAACGCTGCTTGCCTTCATTCCCGCTGCACTGGCGCTGAACCTTACACCGGGCGCGGATATGATGTTCTGTTTCGGTCAGGGTTTGCGATCAGGTCCGCACGCCGCAATTGCAGCAAGTGCCGGGATTTCCGCCGGTGGAATGATACAGGTCCTTCTGGCTGGGCTGGGCCTTGGCGCGGCGGTTGCGGCCTTGCCATGGCTGTTTGATGTCATTCGCTGGGTTGGTGTTGCATACCTGCTGTACTTGGCCTGGGGTGCCGTTCGAAATGGCGCAGTGTCAGCCGAGGCACCCGTCAAACCAACCCGGTTGTCTTTTCGGGACGGGATGCTTGTCAATCTGACGAACCCCAAGGTTATTCTGTTCGTTCTTGCCTTTATCCCGCAGTTTGTAGACCCGTCGCGGGGATCGGTCCTGGTGCAGTTTTTGATCTTCGGTGCAATCATAGGCATCGGCGGGTTCGTGGTGAACGGGCTGGTTGGTGTATTCGCCGGAAGCGCGGGGCGTCATCTGGTCTCGAATCCGCGCGCTTCACGTATTCTGGGCTGGATTACAGGGGGCATTTTTTCGGCCCTTGCGGTCCGGCTTGCCATCCTGGAAAGGGCCTGACACCACATGTCGCGCATTGACGAAACCATGGAGTTCATCCCGGTTAAGATCGCCGTACTGACTGTCTCGGATACCAGATCGCTGGAAGAGGACCGCTCGGGTCAGACATTGGTGGACCGGATCGAAAAGGCGGGCCATGTCGTCGCGGATCGGAGAATAATTCGGGACGAGCGCAAACAGATCGTAGATCAGTTGCGCGCGTGGGTGGCGGATGAACAGATCGACGTCGTGATTTCGACCGGCGGTACGGGTCTGACCGGGCGCGATGTCACCGTCGAGGCGCATCGCGATGTTTATGAAAAAGAGATCGAAGCCTTTGGCACCGTCTTCACGATCATCTCGATGGAGAAGATTGGAACTTCCGCAGTGCAATCGCGGGCGACGGGGGGCGTTGCCGGGGGGACATATCTGTTCGCCTTGCCCGGCAGCCCGGGGGCCTGCAAGGATGCGTGGGACGGTATTTTGGAAAAACAGTTCGATTATCGCCATCGCCCGTGCAATTTTGTGGAAATAATGCCCAGATTGGACGAACATCTGCGACGGAAGTAGACTGGTCATACGTTCCATTCCGTATAACCGCCTTGTGGCTTGGCATATTTCCTGATCCAGCTACATGTTGTGGACGGCAGCGTGGTGCAACCGGGGTAACTGATCGATGCGATTTCTGCGGCATAGTCTTGTCGGTGTTTTTCTGGCGTTTCTGGCGCTGGCTTTGTTGTTCGTTGCTGCACAGATGATCGTTGGGGCCGTTCAGGAGGCTTTGACGCGTGAGGGCGCAACACCGCCAGCACGAGAAAGGGTCTTTGCTGTTGCAGTTCGGCCTGCCGAGGCGGAAACCGTAACCCCATATCTTGAAGCTTTCGGAGAGGTTCAAAGCCGCCGCAGGCTGGAGCTGCGCGCGGCGCTCGGCGGTCGCGTTGTCGCGCTGGCCGAAGATTTTGAAGATGGTGGAATTGTTGAGGCTGGCGAAGTGCTGGTCGAACTGGATCCGGCAGATGCACAATCCGCGCTGGATCGGGCCAAGTCTGATCTCTTGGACGCTCAGTTTGAAGAGCGCGATGCAGAACGCTCATTGCTGCTGGCGCAGGACGAGCTGAAATCGGCCGAGGCTCAGGCGGAACTGCGGCAAAGGGCGTTGCAACGCCAACGGGATCTGGAATCACGGGGCGTGGGGGCCGCCGCCAGCGTGGAAGAGGCCGAACTGGCCGCCGCATCGTCGCAACAGGCCGTTCTGGCGCGGCGTATTGCGCTGGCACAGGCTGAATCCCGTGTGGATCAGGCATCAACCCTGTTGGCCCGAGCCATGATTGCACTGGAAGCCGCGGAACGCGATCTGGGCGACATGACAATCCGGGCAGGCTTTGGCGGCACTTTAACGGATGTGACGCTTGTGGAAGGGCGGCTGGTTTCGGCAAATGAAAAGCTGGCCGAACTGGTTGATCCAAACGACCTTGAGGTGGCATTTCGGGTGTCGACTGCGCAATATGTGCGGCTTCTCGATGGCGGTGATCGTCTGATCAATGCGCCGGTCACAATATCGCTTGAAGTGACAGGCGCCGATCTGACTGCGATTGGCCAGATTAGTCGCGACAGCGGGTCTGCCGGTGAAGGCCAGACCGGGCGGTTGATCTATGCCCGCTTGCAAGAGGCATCTGGGTTCAAACCCGGGGATTTCGTTACGGTCTCTGTTCAGGAGCAACCTCTTGCCGGAGTTTACCGGTTGCCGTCCTCGGTCCTTGATGCATCTGGAACAGTTCTTGTGCTTGGTCCTGACGATCGATTGGAAAGCCTGCCGGTTCAGCTGATCCGTCGCCAGGGGGACGAAGTTCTGCTGCGGGGCGACGGATTGGAAGGGCGAGAGGTTGTCGTCGGGCGAACCCCCCTGCTTGGGTCGGGCGTGCGGGTGCGGCCACTGCGACTTGAGGCGGGTGCAGACCCCGGAATGGTCGAGCTGACGGACGAGAAACGAGCCGAACTTGTAGCTCAAGTCGAAGCGAACAGTACGATGCCTCCGAAGGAAAAGACGCAGGTTCTAACCCGGCTGCGCGAAGCTCGTGTGCCGACATCTTTGGTGCGCAGTATTGAAACCAGGGCTGGGGGATAAACGCCATGATGCGCGAGATACCTGGCGCGGCGGGCGGCATTCTCAGTTACTTCACGCGGCATCGGACAGTTGCCAACCTGCTGTTGCTTGTCATGCTGGTTCTTGGCGCGGCGTCAATCCCGAACATGCGGGCACAGTTCTTTCCGGACGTTATTCTGGAACGCGTCGATGTATCCGTAACCTGGGATGGTGCCGGGCCCGAGGACATGGACGCCGGGATCGTGCAGTTGCTGGAGCCGGCGCTGCTGGCCGTCGAAGGGGTGACCAGTACCGAGGCCAGTTCGCATCCGGGTTGGACCCGGATCAGGCTGGAATTCGAACCCAACTGGGATGTGTCCCGTGCTGTCGAGGATGTTAGGACCGCCGTAGACGCTGTCACAGATCTGCCGGAAGACGCTGAGGAGCCCAAGATTCAACGTGGTGCGTGGCGTGATCGGGTGACGGATGTGGTGATCACAGGGCCGACCGATACTGCTCAACTGGCGAAACTGACGGATGAGCTTGTCAATCGTTTGTTCGCATCGGGTGTGACCCGCACAACGATCCGGGGTATTGCCGCACCGCGCATCGTTGTCGAAGTCACCACAGCGCAATTGATTGCCAACGATATCTCAATGGCGGAAATCGCGGCGGCGATCGGGGCCGAAGTCACCACGGATCCTGCGGGCGATGTGGAAGGCGCCGGGGCTCGTATCCGGGCAGGAACTGAGAAACGTACACCCGAACAGATCGAAGGCATCGCGCTGCGGGTGAACGAAGATGGGTCGAAGCTGAAGGTTGGTGACATAGCAACAATTCGGATCGAAGACGTCACCCGGCACCGCAGCTATTACGTGGGCGACAATCCCGCCATGTCCATCAGAGTGGACCGGTCGAACTTGGGAGATGCGATAGGTATTCAGCACACGGTCGAGGATGTAGCCCGCGAGATGCAGGCCAGCCTGCCTGAAGGTGTGAGAATTGATCTGATCCGTACCCGGGCGCAAGCAATTACCGACCGGCTGAATATCCTCGTGGATAACGGGCTGATGGGGTTGGGGCTGGTTGTCATCCTGTTGTTCCTGTTTCTGAATGCGCGCATTGCGTTTTGGGTTGCTGCGGGCATTCCGGTGGCGATGTCGGCGGCGATTGCACTGATGTATCTGGGCGGTTTGTCGGTGAATATGGTTTCCCTGTTCGGTTTGATCATCACCTTGGGGATCGTCGTAGATGATGCGATTGTCGTGGGAGAGCACGCCGATTATCGCGCCCGCCGATTGGGTGAGACACCTGTGGAAGCCGCTGAGCGTGCCGCCCGTCGAATGGCAATGCCGGTTCTGGCCGCCACAGTAACGACCGTGATTGCGTTTTTCGGCCTGACGTTGGTTGGAGGGCGTTTCGGAGAGCTGATCCGCGATATCCCCTTCACGGTGATCGCAGTTCTGGTTGCGTCGCTGGTGGAATGCTTCCTGATCCTGCCCAATCACATGGCGCACGCAATTGCGCATTCGGCCAAGGAACACTGGTACGATCTGCCGAACCGTGTCGTCAATCGTGGCTTTCGTTGGGTCCGGGATCACTTGTTCCGCCCGTTGATCGCTTGGGTGATCTGGGCGCGTTATGTGGTCGCCGCGTTGATGATTGCTATTCTGGCCAGTCAGGTTGCATTGTTCATTCGCGGCGACGTGAACTGGCGGTTCTTCAACGCACCTGAACGCAGCTCAGTCAGCGGCGGGTTTATCATGCGCGAAGGGTCGACCCGGTCAGATACGCTTGAAATGATGCGCATTCTACAGGATGCGACCAACGAGCTGGGCCGAATCTACGAAGAGCGTCATGGCCGAAATCCAATTGACTATGTCCTGGCCGAGGTTGGTGGCAATGCCGGGCGTGCTCTTGCTGCGGCTGACGGCAAGGACGGCAGTGTGCTGGGGGGCATTTCGATTGAACTGATCGACGCCGATCTGCGCCCATATTCGAGTTTTGAGTTTGTGGGCGAGCTACAGGATTTCGTACCGCGCCACCCCAAGGTCGAGGTGATCAGCTTCCGCGGTTGGCGGTCCGGCCCCGGTGGCGACGCCATCGACGTGCAGTTCTATGGCTCGGACGTAAATGTCCTGAAAGCCGCATCAGAAGATCTGCAAACCGCGCTGTCGAAGTTTCCTGAAGTCTCGGCGCTCGAAGACACTCTGGCATATGACAAGGAAGAGTTTCTTCTGGACCTGACAGCGCAGGGTCAGGCGCTGGGCTTTCGGATCGAAACGCTGGGACGGGCTTTGCGCAACCGTTTGAACGGGATTGAGGCCGCAACCTTCCCCGACGGGCCGCGCAGTGCCGAGATCCGTGTCGAACTGCCCGAAGGTGAACTGACGGCAGATTTTCTGGAACGAACTCTAATGCGTTCTCCTGATGGGGTCTACGTACCTTTGGCTGATATCGTTTCGGTCGAGCGCAAGTCCGGGTTTTCGACGGTTCGGCGTGAAAACGGCCTGAGGGTGGTTTCGGTAACAGGTGACATTTCGGAAGACGATCCGGCACGGGCCGCCGAAATTGAACGCGTGATGCAGGACGAGATCCTGCCCAATATCGCAGCCGAAAGGCAGGTTGAGTGGCGCATGTCGGGTCTGAGCGAACAGGAAAACGAGTTCCTGTCCGAGGCCCGCAACGGTCTGATCCTGTGCCTGACCGGTATTTACCTTGTACTGGCCTGGGTTTTTGCCAGCTGGACACGGCCCCTTGTGGTCATGGCGATTATTCCCTTTGGCCTGGTCGGGGCGATTTGGGGCCATTACATCTGGGAGGTGCCGCTTAGCATGTTCACGGTTGTCGGGCTGCTGGGCATGACAGGGATCATTATCAACGACTCGATCGTTTTGGTGACCACGATCGACGCATACCAGCAGGATCGCGGGTTGATTCCGTCGATTCTGGATGGCACGGCGGACAGGTTGCGACCTGTCATGCTGACCACGCTGACGACGGTTCTTGGGCTTGCACCCTTACTATATGAAGGCTCTCAACAAGCGCAGTTCCTGAAACCGACTGTAATCACACTGGTCTACGGGCTTGGTTTCGGAATGTTACTGGTGTTGGTGCTTGTGCCCGCCTTGCTGGGAATTCTCAATGACGTGGCACGTCCGATGACAGCCATGCGCCGTGCTGCACGGGCCCCTGACAAGGTTGTTCGTGGCGCGTTGGCCGGAACCGGTGTGATGCTTGGGATCTGGTTGGCCTTGACGATGATCTGGCCCGCCGTCAACGGTGCACCGCTTGCCATGCTACAAAGCCTTTACCCCGGTGAGGATGGCATTGCCGCATTGAAAATGGGGCTGGGCGCGTTTGTTGCCGGCGCTGTGCCGATTGTGATTCTGAGCATTGTTGCCTCAGGCATGCTCTATGGTCGCCTCACGAAATCGGCAGGTGCTTAAACCGCACGCAAGGCATATTCCATTAGCTCTATGACGCGCGCGCTCATGGGCAGGTTGCCTTGGCGTATCTGATCAATGGGAAACCACCGGGCATCAAGTGCGTCGTCACCGGCCCTCGGCGTGCCCGAGCGATACTGACATGCGACCCCGACCAACAGGTAATGGGACACGACCAGCCCATCTGGGGTTCGGCGCAGAAGGTCCAGATTGTTCAGATAATGTGACGGTTGCGCGATCACCGAGGTTTCTTCCAGCAATTCGCGTTGCGCCGCTTCCAATACGGTTTCACCCCATTCGACATGGCCACCGGGAAACCCCCACAGCCCTGCGTCGGGCTGTTTGCTGCGCTGAACCAGAAGAACCTGATCCTGATACAGAACAACGGCCAGGGCACCGATTTTTGGCGATTGGGTCATGAATTCAGCCTGCGCTGCAACCCTGAATATCAACTGCGTGATTGGCGCCCAGAACCGTAATCCGGATTTCAGACCGATCCAGCGCAAAGGGTGTGCCCGATGCATTGATAATCTCGGCCTCGGCCACCAACGTATCACCTTGCCGTTGCGCAATCGGCTGCGAAGCCCAGAGGGAGGGATTGCCGGGTTCGATCACAGCCACTTCATGACCACCTGCCGATGGCATGGTCACTCGTGCTTCGATACGCATACCATCTTTCGTTGGCGTCAGACGACACGTGGCACTGGACACACGAGCTTCGGCTGCTGAATAGGGGCGTTGCGCCAGTGCGGCGGCAATCGCGGGATGGCGCCCGGCATTGGCGTCGAGCGTGTGGTCAAAGCCCAGACGCTCCGGAATACAAACGTCTTTGCAAACGCCCAGATCCATTTCGCCCTGCAATCGAACCGGCTTGGCAGGGTTGCGCGGCGTAATCTCAATCGGAAGAACCAGTTGGTTCTTGTAACCGATCGACTGCAACCCGTTCTGATCAAAGACATCAGGGGCAGGCCATGTGATCTCAACACGCCCGACATTGCTTGAGCGTTTCCAGTTGATTTCCGGCGGGATGCCAGCATCTCCCGGCGCGCGCCAGTAGGTTTTCCAACCATCCTCAAGCGTCAGCTTCAAGGCGGTAAGATAAGTGCCGTTTGCAGTCCGGCCGCCATCCAGAACATCCAACTGAACCACACCATCCAGATCCTGTGCGGCAACCGGGGCGGACAGTTGCAGGCAAGCGAGTGCGGCGACGGCAGTGTGTTTCATCGACATCTTCATCCTTCTTAAATGCGCGGCGTTGGCCCGGATTCCAAGTCACGTTCTGTTCACTGGGATGAAATCCGCCAAAATACCTGTTGTTCTCTTGCCAATGGACATGCTGCGAGGCCATTGTTGAGGTGTTCTGAGAAAGAGATGGCGGCCCATGGACCTGACCGGAAAACTGTTGATTGCGATGCCCGGTATGGGGGATCCGCGATTCGACCATTCGGTTGTGTATGTGTGCAGCCACGGCGACGATGGTGCGATGGGTTTGATTGTGAACAAGCCCTCGGACCTGCGGATTAAGACCTTACTGGGTCAGCTGAACATCGCCTGCCGTATTCCGATTGTCGGCGAGCGCCTTGTGCATTTCGGTGGGCCGGTCGAGATGTCGCGCGGCTTTGTTCTTCACAGCGCCGATTATGAGGCCAATCTGCATTCAATGCAGATTTCCGAGGACTTCAGCATGACGGCGACACTTGATGTGCTCGAGGATTTGGCATCAGGCAGCGGGCCGCTGAACTCGATGCTGGCGCTGGGTTATTCCGGCTGGGGTCCCGGTCAGCTTGAGGATGAAATTGCCATGAACGGCTGGTTGACCACCGAGGCAACGTCGAAACTTGTTTTCGATGTGCCCGATGATGCGAAATGGGAGGCAGCGTTGGCTACTTTGGGCGTGGACCCGCTGACCCTTTCTGCCAGCGCGGGGCGCGCCTGATCAGCTATCACGGGGTGCTGCCGCGCGCCGCAGCCGGTCATTGATTGCCGCCCCCAATCCCGTGCCTGGTATCGGAGAAACGGCAATCGGTCGCCCGGTTTCGTTCAGCTGATGCAGAAACGCAAACAGATTTGCCGCCGCTTCGGTCAGGTTGCCAGTGGTGGACAAGTTCAGGTCGCACTCAACCTGTCCAAATCCCAGCAACACCTCGTCACCCTGACGGGTTTCGGCATTCAAACGGACCGGAGCGTCCGGCGCATAATGTGATTGCAACTGGCCGGGGGCGGTCAGAAGATCACCGGATTGATGCAGATGCAGACGCGCTTTCAGCGTCTCTTCGATCTGCTCCAGCGCGATGCCACCTGGACGCAATAGCGCAGGTTCCCCAGCCAGACCGATGATGGTAGATTCAAGCCCGACACCGCACGGCCCGTCATCCAGAATTGCCGCGATCTTGCCGCCAAGACCCGACCAGACATGACTTGCCTTTGTCGGACTGATCTGACCCGACGGGTTTGCCGATGGCGCCGCAACCGGGCCATCAAATTCGGCCAGCAGCGCGCGCGCTGTCGGATGTGCCGGAACCCGCACGGCCAGCGTATCCAAACCTGCCGTCACCAGCGATGAAATCCCGTGCCCTTCGCGCAAGGGCAAAACCAAGGTAAGCGGACCGGGCCAAAAAGCCTGCGCCAGATGCTCGGCCTGATCTGACCATAGCACATACCGTTGCGCCGCGGCGACCGATGCGACATGTGCGATCAGCGGATTGAAACTGGGCCGCCCCTTGGCCTCGTAGATCGACGCCACCGCCTGCCCGTTGCGCGCATCGCCGCCCAGACCGTAGACCGTCTCGGTCGGGAAAGCGACCAGAAGGCCCTGCCGCAACATATCTGCAGCCCGCGCGATACCGCCGGAATCCGCCGTCAATTCCTGAGTGCCGGTTGAGATCATATCTGGTGACGCCGCGTTTTGGTTGCTTGAAACATAGGGGACAGTAGGTAATTGATCCAAGCTCATACGCTTACCGGCGCTTGCCCACAATTCCAAGCCTGCCGATATGTTCTGAATTGTTAGCCTTCGAGAGTGATCATGCCCTACCGCACCCCAATTTCAGATTACCAGTTCCTGCTGGACCATGTGGTCGGGTTTGACCAGGTCGCTGCGACGGATAAATTTGCTGATGCCAGCGGGGATGTGGTCAATGCGATCCTGACCGAAGCTGGAAAAATGTGCGAAGAGGTGATGGCCCCTTTGCAGCGCCCCGGTGATCTGGAACCTGCACGACTTGAAAATGGCGTGCTGCGAACTTCTCCGGGATATGCAGATGGCTGGAAGGCTATTGCTGAAGGTGGCTGGATCGGGATCAGTGGTAATCCTGAATACGGGGGGATGGGGTTGCCTATGACCATCACCACGGCGGTCAACGAGATGATGAGTGCCGCTTGCCTGTCGCTGCAACTTGCGCCGCTTATGTCTCAGGGCCAGATCGAGGCGTTGGACCATCACGCCAGCGACGAATTGAAAGCGCTGTATCTGCCTAAGATGATGACGGGGGAATGGTCGGGCACCATGAACCTGACCGAAGCTCAGGCCGGGTCGGATGTCGGCGCGTTGTCTGCGAAGGCTGAGCCGAACGGTGACGGGACATATTCGATCACCGGTCAAAAGATCTTCATCTCGTGGGGCGATACCGATTTCACCGAGAATGTCTGCCATCTGGTACTGGCCCGCCTTCCCGATGGGGTGCCCGGCACCAAAGGGATCTCGTTATTCCTTGTCCCCAA
Source organism: Ruegeria sp. HKCCSA071 (assembly GCF_017872555.1). Classification (GTDB taxonomy): domain Bacteria; phylum Pseudomonadota; class Alphaproteobacteria; order Rhodobacterales; family Rhodobacteraceae; genus Ruegeria. Next base: position 129,869 of record NZ_JAEDOX010000004.1, on the reverse strand, counting down.
ATTCCTGCCTGACGAAAATGGTGATCCAGGCGCGGCCAACGATCTGAAAGTGGTTTCGCTGGAACACAAGATGGGCTTGCACGGGTCACCCACCTGCGTGATGCAATATGACAAAGCCAAAGGCTGGCTGGTGGGCGCCGAACATGGCGGTATGGCGGCCATGTTTACCATGATGAACAATGCGCGCTTGGGCGTGGGCGGACAGGGCGTGGGCGTGGCCGAAGGCGCTTATCAGCACGCGTTGGCCTATGCGCTGGAACGGAAACAAGGCAAAACACCGTCCGGGACGATTATCGACCATGCGGATGTGCGCCGTATGCTTTTGGATATGCGTGCTGATGTTTATGCCGCGCGCGCGATCCTGTTGGCCAATGCGGTTGCAATCGATATGGCAGAGGCCACTGGTGACGCCGATTGGGCAGCGCGGGCTGCGCTGTTGACGCCGATCAGCAAGGCGTTTGGTACTCAGACTGGGATGCGTGTGGCTGAAACCGGGGTCCAGGTGCATGGTGGCATGGGATATATTGAGGAAACCGGAGCGGCACAGTTCTATCGCGATGCGCGTGTCACCGCGATCTACGAGGGCACCAACGGCATTCAGGCGATGGACCTTGTGGCGCGGAAGATGATGGACGGGGGCGAGGCTGCTTCGAACCTGCTGGATGAGATCGAAGATCAGGCCGAACGCGCCCGTGCAACGCTGCCTGATCTGGCGGGGCCGGTCTGGGAAGCCACCGAAACGCTGCGCGAGGCGACAGAATGGCTGGTGGCACAGGACGATTTGAATAACCGCTTTGCAGGCGCAGTTGCTTATCTGCAGGCTTTTGCCCGGGTGTTGGGTGGGCACTATCACCTGACCGCAGCCCTTGCCGATCCGGATGGGCCGCGGGCGAAACTGGCGCAATATTATATCAACGCCCTGTTGCCCGAACATACGGGCCTCTTGGCGCGGGCGCAGAACGGGGCGGATGACCTTTTCGCGCTGAGCACGGACGAGTTCGCAGCCTGATGGATGGGGATCACGTCTTGGGGATCAGATATCCGTGGGCTGAACCGCCCGTGCAGGGCGAAGCCACCGAGATTGCCCAAGGTGTTCTCTGGATGCGCCTGCCCCTGCCTATGGCGCTGGATCATGTAAATATCTATGCGCTGGACGATGGCGACAGCTGGACCGCGATCGATACAGGGCTGTCCTCGAACAAGACGCGGCGCATCTGGGAAGCGTTGATGGCCGGGCCACTTAAAGGCAAGCCGATCAGACGGGTGGTGGTGACTCACCATCATCCCGATCATGTTGGCAATGCCGGATGGTTTCAGACGGAACACGGCGCCGAGCTGGTGACAAGCCGCACCTCGTGGCTGTTTGCGCGGATGCTGACGCTGGATGTGCAGGAAACCTGGCCGCAAGAAACGCTGGATTTTTATCGCAGCGCGGGCATGGCATCCGAAGTTTTGAACAAACGGATGGCGGACCGGCCCTTTAATTTTGCCGACACGGTCTATCCCATGCCGCTGGGTTTTACCGGGATCAAGCAGGGTGACGTGATCCGTATGGGTGGACGCGACTGGGACGTTCATTTGGGCAATGGCCATGCACCGGAACACGCCACCTTCTGGAGCCGCGATGACAATCTGGTGCTCAGCGGCGATCAGATCCTAAGCTCGATCAGCCCCAATCTGGGTGTCTATGCGACCGAACCCATGGCCGATCCTGTGTCAGGATGGATGGAGTCCTGCGAGAGACTTCAGGCGCTCGCCCGCCCCGATCATCTGGTTTTAGGCGGGCACAAATTGCCCTTCACCGGTCTGCCCTTGCGTATGAAGCAGTTGATTGACAACCACCATAGCGCGCTGGAACGGCTGCTGGTTCATCTGGATCAGCCCAAATCTGCCGCTGACTGCTTTATGCCGCTGTTCAAACGCACAATTCGCGAGGGTGAGTATGGCCTTGCGCTGGTTGAGGCGGTTGCACATGTAAATCACCTCTACCACATTGGTGCAGTAACCCGGACGCAACGCGCGGATGGGGCATGGTTATATCAGCGCAAAGGGTAGACGAATGCAGGACCAGATTGAAACCTCGGCCGAGGCCGCAGAAGCTGCAGCGTTGCCAAAGTGTTACGAGGTGCACGCCGATCCAAAAGCCGAATCCGGAAGCAAAAAACTGCCCGAGACGTTGAAGAAACCGGTGGACAGCAAAAGCCCTGCACAATGGGCCTACGAGCGGTTAATCCTGTATATCCAGAATTTCGAACAGACGCTGGACGGCGATCATGAGGTCGCCATGGGGTTCACCGGTGGCGACGCGGGCGTGATGCGGATCGAGGGGATGGGTTATTTCGACCCCGACATGATAACCTTTTACGGGTCAGATGGGACCGGAGCCCGCACGCAACTGCTGCAACATGTCAGCCAGTTGAACGTGATGTTGCGTGCGCTTCCCAAATCGGTTGAAGACAAGCCAGCCAACCGCATCGGGTTTCGCCTGGCTGCGGACCTGAAAGGCAGCTGACTTGCAATTCGCGTTTGCGCGCCTTTGAATGACTGTATCAGTTCGGAGGCGACCGCGTGAGCAGATATTTCCATGCCGTAACACATGCCTACGCGGGGGCCTGGGCCCGGCGTCGGGTTTTTGTGCCAATCTATTTCGCTGTGCGATTGCTGCTTGTGGCGCTGATCGCGCCAGGGGTGGCGCTGGCGGTCAATCTGGCAGTTTCCCTGTCTGACCAGACGGCCTTGACCGATCAGGACATTGCCATGTTCCTGCTGTCTCCGGTCGGATTTATCTCGTCAGTTGTAGTTCTGAGCTTGTTTCTACTCGCCGAGGTCTTTGTGTTCTCGGTCATGGCCGGGTCGCTGCGTATGGGCGAACAAGATCCCTGGCGCGCTGGCAGTGCGGCGCTCGCATTGATCCTTTCCCGTTTCCCGGCGTTGTTCGGATTTGCCGTGCGTTTCATCCTGCGCGTCCTGTTGCTTGCCCTGCCGTTCGTGGCCGTTGCCGGCCTGATCGCGTGGTGGACGCTGACTGAATATGACATCAACTATTACCTGACCTTCCGCCCCCCCGCCTTCAAGGTGGCGGTTCTTCTGATCGGAATGGTTGTTCTTATACTGGCGTGGCTTTTGATCCGCCGCCTGTCCGCCTGGGCGCTAGCCCTGCATCTGGTCCTTTTCGAAGGAACTGCGCCCCGAACAGCGTTTGCGCAAAGTGCGCAGAAAATGGAAGGCAGGCGCGGGCGGCTGAAGATCGAGCTTGTCCTTTGGCTGGGGATGCGCCTTGTCATCGCCGCTTTGATTGCCGCAGTGGCCAGCCTTTTGTTTACTCTCGTACCCGTGCAGGACGGCGGCAACCTCAAGCTGGCCCTGACCTTCAGTTTTGTCGTCGCTGGACTGTGGTCATTGGCGGGGCTGGTTTTGGCAGCAACGGCGCTGGGCGCGCTGGCCGTCTTGCTGGACGGGTTTTTCGATACAGACGGAAAAAAGATCGCACACCCAGAGCCCCGGAAAATTCGGGCGCCTGTATTTGTGACAGTGGGCGCATCCCTTGCCGCGTTGGGTATTGGCCTTTGGTCAGGTCAAAGTCTGCTGGAACGTGTGCAGGCCCCGGATCATGCCGAGGTTATTGGCCACCGGGGAGCAGCGGCCTTGCGGCCGGAAAACACGATGGCCTCGGTTCTGAAAGCCATCGAGGACGGAGCGGATTGGGTCGAAATCGACGTCCAGGAATCTGCGGATGATGTGATCATCGTGGCCCATGACAGTGATTTCATGAAGTTGGCGGGTGTTAACCTTAAGGTCTGGGATGCAACGATGGCGGATGTGGCCGATATCGACATCGGCAGCTGGTTTGACCCGGAATACGCCTCGGAACGCACGCCAACTCTGCGTGATGTGCTGGAGGCGGCCAAAGGCAAGTCCAGGGTTCTTATCGAACTGAAATACTATGGCCATGACATCGATCTGGAAAACCGGGTGATCAATCTGGTGGAAGAACTGGAGATGCAGGACGACGTCGCCACCATGTCGTTGAAATACCCAGCCGTCCAAAAGATGAAGAAACTGCGCCCGGACTGGCGTTCGGGTGTATTGGCGGCCACAGCCGTTGGTGATCTGTCAGGGTTGGAGGGCGAGTTTGTCGCGGTCAATGCAGGGATTGCGACGCCGGGCCTGATCCGAAAGGTTCACGATGCCGGTAAGGATATCTATGTCTGGACAGTGAACGATCCGCTGCAGATGTCCAAAATGGCGTCTATGGGTGTTGATGGCCTGATCACCGATCGCCCGGCCATGGCCAATGAGGTTCTGCGCGTGCGCGCTGAAATGGGACCGGCAGAGCGGCTGATGTTGTGGCTGGCCACGACATTCGGGTTACAGGTCGACACCAAGGCGATGCGCGATGAAAGCCCTTAATCTGTCGCTGCTGTTACTCATCATTCCGCATGTTGCCTTGGCACAGGACTTGATGCGCCGGTTCGAAATGCCTGCCCATCACGCCTTGATGGACCAGAGCGACGGAGCCGAGCTGCAACCATTCGAAACAGACGGGTGTTCGGGTGGGTTGTCCGCAAGCTGGCGCTGGGTGGCAAAGCAATTCCCACAGGTTGGCGAGCTTTTTGAAGAACATCCGCCATGGGAAAACTGTTGCGTGATCCACGACCGGGCATATCACAACGCTGGCGGAACGGATTCGGCCGAGGAAAGCTATGACGCGCGTTTAGCGGCGGATGATGCCCTGCATGCCTGTGTTGCGGCGCATGGAGATCTGTATGCTGACGAATATGCCGATCGCTATGATATGGAACCTGATCAGATTCGCTCCATTTATGCGATTACTGCGGATGCCATGTATGGGGCGGTTCGATTCGGTGGCGGGCCGTGCAGCGGCCTGCCTTGGCGGTGGGGGTTTGGGTATCCCGGATGCTCGGTCCTCAAGTAAGCGCGCCCTGCGCGCGAATGACGTGGTGACAGGTGTTTTGTTTTCCATTATCCAACAAGTCAAACACGCGAATTGGGATTCTGAGACTCATGGCTGAACACAAACACGGCGAAATGAACATCGACGTTCAAACCAAAACTTTTAACGGTTTCATCAAAGCCACCACCTGGTGTGTGGTTGCAATCGCCTTGTTGTGCCTGTTCCTGGCTGTTTTCGCCTCGTAAGCAATTCGGGGGCGGCTTTGCTCAGGATATTGACTGCGTGTCTTTTGGCCGCAACGTTGGCTGGTTGCGCTGCGTCACAGCGCCCGCAAGCGGATCAGACTGAAATTACGTCCCGCTCCTATCGCGATCCGGGGCCATCGACCCTGACCTTGTACACGATGATCAGCACCCGGACCGGTTCGGGCGCGCACACGTCGCTGATGATCAGCGGCAGTGAGCGGGTTATTTTCGACCCGGCAGGATCGTTCCGGGCGGATGTTGTACCGATCAGGAACGATGTGCTTTACGGTATTACCCCGAATGTCGAACGAGCGTATCGCAGCAGCCACGCCCGCGAAACACATTATGCGCGCATCCAGACGATCGAGGTCACTCCGCAGCAGGCCGAAATTGCATTGCAACTGGCCAAGCAGATGGGCCCGGTGGCTGGTGCATTCTGTGCAAACTCTACCTCGCAGCTGTTGCAGCAGGTTCCGGGGTTCGAACAGATCACGACCACATTCTATCCGGTCAAACTGTCCGATCAGTTTGGGGCGTTGCAAGGTGTTCAAACGGCGGAATACCGTGAAAACGACGACGCGGACCTGCAAAAGGGACTGGCGTTCAACAATGCGCGCCTGAACCAGCTGGACGCGGCTTCATCCAACTAGATACAGCAATGTGTAAAGTGTTGCCGCCCCGGTAAAAATGGCCGCCAGCACGTTTTTGGTTAGAATGCCCACAGACAATGCAACCGCTGCGGCCGACATACGGGGTATATCCGGTTGTCCTTCGGTGGCTGCAGGCCAAACCACCAGCGGCGCGATCAATGCGGGCAGGATGGCTACGGCTGTATATCGAAGGTGACGTAACAACCAGGGCGGCATCGGGCGATCACCGACGAGACCGATGAAGGTAAAGCGCAAAGCATAGCTGCCCACCGCAAGACCCACGATGATGATCCATATTGTTGTCTGGTCGATCTGGTTCATGGCGCGTTCCGCTTTAGCATCAATTCTGCCTGCGCACCGGCCATCATCCCTGCCGCGCCTGCGATCAGCAGGCCCAGATTGAACGGCACACTCACGGTCAGCAGGGCAACGACAATGGCGACCAGGGCGGCGATGACATGGGCCAGCGTACGCATCATTGGCCCGATCATCGCCAGAAAGGTGATCGGCAGGGCAAAGTCCAGCGCCCAGCTTTCCGGTATTTGAGCGCCCAGCACGGCACCCAGACAGGTTCCCAAAACCCACAGCGGTGTGATCGGAGTGACCGAACCCAGGAAATAGGCCATTCGCTGGGGGATCGCCAGATCAGGCTTTTTTTCGAACTGCGCGATTGAACAGGCGTAAGACTGATCCACGATCAGGTAAGCCGCACATGCTCTCTGCCACAAGGGCGCGGCACCCAGATACGGCGTCAGCGACGCGGAATACATCGCGACCCGCAGGTTCACTGCCAGGGCCGAGATCAAAACGATGATTGTCGGCGTTTCATCCTGCAGAAGTTGCAGAGCTGTGAACTGCGCCGCGCCTGCAAAAACAGTGATGGAAAAGGCAATGGTCTGCACGATATTCAACCCTGCTTCTGTCGAGAAGACACCGAACAACAGACCAAAAGGCACAGCCACGAAGACAAACGGCGTGCCGTCGCGAAAACCTTTCCAGAAGTATGACTTGGATGTGGCAGAGGCCATGGCTAAATCCTATGGTGACGCCAGCAGCAGTATCGGTCTTGTGAAGGGGTTGCAATTGGTCACCGAAACCGACGTGTCAGACTATGTAATCGCTCCTGATCCGGGCGCGGCCCGCCTGACCCGTGCGGTCGAGGGGGTGGACCAGAATGGCGAGGTCAGTCAGATTTCAGTGGTTGAAGAGCGCCCACTGACGATCTTCCTCAACGCGCAGGAAATTGTGACGGCGATGACCATTGGCGACTATCCCGAATATCTGGCGCTGGGTTTTCTGCGAAATCAGGGCATGCTGCTGGCTGGTGATGAGATTACCCGTGTCGATTACGATGATGATCTTGAAACCGTAGTTGTCCGCACCGCACGCGCGACTTCGTACGAGGACAAGCTGAAGAAAAAGACGCGCACCAGTGGTTGCGCTGTGGGCACAGTATTCGGGGACATGATGGAGGGCCTTGAGGGCGTTCAGCTGCCGCAAGTGCAGGTCCGTACCTCGTGGCTTTACGAACTGGCGGCCAAGATCAACCGCACCCCGTCGCTTTATCTTGAGGCCGGGGCAATTCATGGGACTGTCTTGTGCCGGGAAAACCGCCCGCTGGTTTATATGGAAGACGTGGGTCGCCATAACGCTGTCGACAAGATCGCAGGCTGGATGCTGTCCGAGGGGGCGACGGCAGCGGACAAAATCCTTTATACCACCGGTCGCCTGACATCCGAGATGGTGATCAAAACGGCGATGATGGGCATTCCCGTATTGGCGTCCCGTTCCGGATTCACCGCCTGGGGTGTTGAGATCGCGCGTGAGGTAGGCCTTACGCTGATCGGTCGGATGCGAGGACAGCGCTTTGTTTGTCTTTCTGGTGAGGAACGGTTGGTTCGTGATGTGGACCCGTCGACGGTTGTGGCCGAAGACAGGAAACACCGGCGGAAGAGTAGCCAATGAGTGATGAAAACAGGAAACCCCTCGGCGTCATCCTCGCAGGCGGGCAGGCCACCCGGATGGGCGGCGGTGACAAAGGTCTATTGCAGATTGGTGGGCAGAGCTTGCTGTCCCATGTCGTTGACCGGCTGTCTCCGCAAGTCGATGGTTTGGCCCTGAACGCAAATGGCGACCCCGAGCGTTTCAGCGATCTGACGCTACCCGTTCTGCCTGACTCGATCGAAGGCTTCGCTGGCCCTTTGGCCGGTGTTCTGGCGGGGCTCGATTGGGCGGCAGACCAGGGGGCCGACAGCATCGTAACGGCTGCCGCAGATACACCGTTCTTCCCACGTGATCTGGTGGCGCGCCTGCAAGAGGCGGCAGCGGGGCAGGTGCATCCTCTGGTCTTGGCCACTACTCCGCGAACGGGCGACGAGGCGCTGAAATCCGGTGGGGGCAGGCGGGTCAACCGGCACCCGACCTTTGGGCTCTGGCCTGTGGCGTTGCGCGATGATCTGCGGGCGGCTCTGACGGACGGGTTGCGCAAGGTCGTGCTGTGGACTGATAAACATGACGGGCGCGAGGCTTTGTTTCAGGCTGACCCGTTTGATCCGTTCTTCAACGTCAATACGCCTGACGATCTGGACCGCGCCCGGACATTGTTGGAGCAGGTATGAGAGTCTACGGCGTCACTGGCTGGAAAAACGCAGGCAAAACAGGGCTGATGGAACGGCTGGTGGCCGAGATCACGGGGCGGGGCTTTGCCGTCTCAACCGTCAAGCACGCGCATCACGGCGTCGATGTGGATCAGCCGGGCACGGACAGTCATCGTCACCGCGTTGCTGGCGCCAGCGAGGTGTTGCTTGCGTCGGGGCAGCGCGTCGCCTTGATGCAGGAGCTGCGCGGCGCACCCGAGCCGCCATTGGGCGAACTGCTGGCGCGGCTTTCACCGGTTGATCTGGTGCTGGTTGAAGGCTTCAAGCGGGAAGGCCACCCAAAGATCGAGGCGTTTCGCGCCGAGGCGGGAAATCCTCTGATTGCGATTGAAAACGAAACTATTCGTGCTGTTGCCAGCGACACGGCGCTGGAACTGGATCGTCCGGTTTTCGACCTGAACGACACAGTCCGGATCGCGGACTTCATATTGGATGAGGTCGGTTTGTGACCCCGTTCCAGACCTTTGCCATGGTGGACTGGTCTGGTGGAAATGACACCGGGCCAACACCGCGCAAAGACGCGATCTGGGCCTGTATTGTGCGTGAAGGGCAGGCACAGGAACCCGAATACCTGCGCAACCGGGCGCTTGCCGAGGCGTGGCTGGATGCCCTGATCCGCACCGAACTGAAGGCAGGTCGTCGCCTGTTTCTGGGGTTTGATTTCCCTTTTGGATACCCGAAGGGTTTTGCCCGCGCGATGACCGGTACGGATGACCCCTTGACCTTGTGGGACTGGTTCAAACAGCATGTCGAGGACGGTTCGAAAACGAACAATCGTTTCGACTTGGCAGGCCGGATCAATCGACAATTCGGAGGAAGAGGCCCATTTTGGATGAATGGCCTCGGGCGTGACATTGATGGTTTGCCGAGAACCAAAACGGGCTATTCCAATCCGTTTTCCGACCGTCGTGCGGTTGAAGCCTTGGCAAAAGGCAGTTTCACCTGCTGGCAGATGGCGGGTGCAGGCGCGGTCGGTGGGCAGGTGATGATGGGGCTTCCAGTCCTAAGCAGGCTCCGCCATCGCTTTGCCGGACAAGTCGCGGTCTGGCCGTTCGAGCCGTTGGAAAAACCCGTCGCCTTTGTGGAAATCTGGCCGTCGCTCACCTTGGGTGCGCCACCGGACGGGCGGATCAAGGATGCCTGGCAGGTCGAACAGGTCGCCTTGACTCTGTCGCGTTTGACAGAGCAGGAGTTGAATGCGCAATTAGATGTTTCAGCGGCAGAGGAAGGCTGGATATTGGGTGTGACTCAGAAAAAGCCAAACATAGCCCCGCCACCGTTGCGCAACGATTGTTTTGCGTTGCCAGCGGGTGTGGAGTGGACGCCGGTTGATGACGCCTTGGCCTATTTGCGCGACGTGTTGCATCCGATTACCTCGGTCGAGGTGGTCGCGCTGAACAAGGCGAGTGGGCGCATTCTGGCAGAGGATGTGACAGCCCAACGTTCCAACCCGCCGCAGCCGAATACAGCCGTGGATGGGTTCGGGTTCGCTGGTCCGGTTTCAGATGGGCCACAGGTCCTGCCGCTGGTCGATGGGCGTGCAGCAGCCGGTATTCCGTTTGAGGGTGACGTTCCTGCGGGCAAGGCAGTGCGCGTTCTGACGGGTGCGGCGCTGCCTGACGGGGTGGATACGGTTATTCTGGAAGAGGATGTCACAGTAAAAGACGGGCATATCGCATTCCATGGTCCGCTGAAACAGGGGGCAAATACCAGGCAAGCGGGCGAGGATGTGGCCGCGGGCGATCTGGCCTTGCCTACAGGGCGCCGATTGACACCGGCTGATCTTGCGCTGCTCACCGCTTTGGGCATTGCCGAGGTGAAGGTGCGCAAACCGCTGCGTGTCGCCGTGGTATCGACCGGTGATGAACTGGTCGACGCCGGAGAGTGCGCCGGACCGGGTCAGATATTCGACGCCAACCGCCCGATGCTTTTGTCTCTGGTCGAAAGGCTGGGGTTTGTGCCTGTGGATATGGGGCGTGTGTCAGATGATCGGGACGCCCTGCGGGAACGGCTGGACCAGGCTGCGGAACAGGCAGATGTGATACTGACGAGTGGTGGCGCATCTGCTGGTGACGAAGACCACGTATCTGCCTTGCTGCGCCAGGCGGGGGCGATGCAACACTGGCGGATCGCCTTGAAACCCGGTCGCCCTCTGGCTTTGGGGTTGTGGTCTGGAACCCCGGTCTTTGGACTGCCCGGCAATCCCGTTGCCGCTTTGGTCTGCACCTTGATCTTTGCGCGACCGGCGTTGGGCCTGATGTCGGGTGAAGGCTGGATCGAGCCGCAAGGGTTCGAAGTGCCCGCTGCCTTTGAAAAGCGCAAGAAACCGGGCCGCCGCGAATACCTGCGCGCGCGCATACGGGAAGGCCGGGTTGAAGTCTTCAAGTCAGAAGGATCGGGCCGGATCAGCGGGCTCAGCTGGGCCGAAGGGCTGGTCGAAATAGAAGATGGTGCCCGGCATATCCAACCCGGTGATATGGTTCGGTTTATCCCGTATGGCAGTTTTGGGTTGTGAAAATCACGGTCTCACGCGGTTTTTCTGATGCGGAACACGAGCTGGTGGCGACCCTGTTCTGGCAGGCATTCTCGGCGAAACTGAACAAAGTCATGGGTCCGGATGAAAAGGGGCTGGCTTTCTTCGAAACTTCGTTGAATCCGGATTTCGCGCTGGTTGCACGGGACAAGGAAGACCGGGTTTTGGGGCTTGCAGGTTTCAAGACACGCGATGGTGCATTGGCCGGAGGCAGAATGTCAGACCTAGCAAAGGTCTATGGCTGGTTTGGGGCCATTTGGCGCGCCCTCATCCTCAGCATTCTGGAGCGCGAACTGAAACCCGGCGTGTTTCAGATGGATGGCATATTTGTGGCCGCGGGCTCGCGTGGCAAAGGCGTTGGTACTGCCTTGCTGGATGCCGTTAAGCGTGAGGCGCGGAAACAAAACATGTCAGTGGTTCAGCTTGACGTTATCGACACAAACCCCCGCGCCCGCGCTTTATACAAGCGCGAAGGATTTCGGCCTGTGGGTGAAGAAAAAACCGGACCTTTAAGTTACGTGTTTGGCTTCAGCAGCGCGACCAAGATGTCTTGGGTCGTTAAATCGGACTAATCAAACGTCCCGGCCACGCGCCCCAGCAACATGAACGCCCGCGCCGTGCGGGTCTCACCCAAAGCGCTCAGTTCTGCATCACTTGCGGTGGGCTCGAACTCGGCCATCATCTTGTCGAAGCGGCGAAGAAAATGGTGGGCGGCGTCCCGGAAAATGGGATCCTGTTTCATCCGCGCAGCTGTCAGCGCCAGCGAGGACCTGTCGCGTACACCCCCCAGCGAGGCGACAGCGCGACCCCGCGCGCCCTGCGCGAACTGACGCCAGATTTCGGGCCGGGCCATGTCAGGGCGCAGGTCGTCCATGTAGATGCCTTCCTGGCTGAGCAGTGTAAGAACATCCTGCGAGGCTTGCACGATCTGCGCCGTCTTGCGGTCTTTCAGCGCCACGCGCAGGGCATTAAACCCTTCGGTGTCATTCTGAGTTTCCGGGAAGTTCAAGGCGCGGATAAAGATTTCGGTGCTCAGTGGTGGCGCGATCTCTTCCGCAGGTGTGCCCAGTTCAAGCGAGGTCTGAGCACCCGCTACAAGTGGTTTTGCCGGGACGTAAGGTGGCGTTGTGCGCTTGGTCGAAAATGTTGCCAACGCATTTTCGGTTTTCCGCGTTGCGGCTGCGATCTCATCCAGTTTCTTGGCCACCGCCGGTTCGTAGGTGCTGGATGCGCGCTGCTGCTGCGCCACATAAGCCTGACGGATCGCATCAATCGCAGTTTGCAGCCGTGCGCTTTCCTCGCGCATCACGCGGCTGGCCCGCATGGCAGTGGCTGCGACCCAGATCATCGCCACAGGCATGAAAACGGCCAGAAAGGTGACAACAAAACCACCGCTTTGCCCCTTATCCGGCAACACCAGAAAAACAACCGACACCACCAGCCAAATCAGGCTGAGCACCAGCGCGGCAATCTCAATCTCGGTGACAGACAGTGTCTTTGGGCGGTCATAGATGCCCAGCGAAGTCGGTCTTTCAGTTTCCGGGTCAGGTTTGTGCCCCGACATTACATGCGCTCCGGTCAGGCGTACTTGATGCTCAGAATTTCATAAGAGCGCACGCCGCCAGGGGTGCGCACCTCGACACTGTCTCCTTCGTCCTTGCCGATCAAGGCACGGGCGATGGGGGATTTGATGTTCAAAAGGCCAGCTTCGATATTGGCTTCATATTCGCCGACGATCTGCCACGTCTTTTCTTCGTCGGTATCCTCGTCAACCAAAGTAACCTTTGCGCCAAACTTGATCGCGCCGGACAGTTTTGCAGGATCAATTACATCCGCCAGCGACAGGATACCTTCCAGTTCTTTAATGCGACCTTCGATAAAGCCCTGCTTTTCGCGGGCTGAATGGTATTCCGCGTTTTCTTTCAGGTCGCCAAGTTCACGCGCCGATGCGATGGCTTCGATAATCGCAGGGCGTTCGACGGATTTGAGGTTCTTCAACTCAGCTGCGAGTGCGGCATTGCCCGCAGGCGTCATCGGGATCTTTTCCATACTCTCTACGTCCACGCATAAACTGACTCGCCCCGCCGCACAGAAGCGTCGGGGCGAGTCCTAGGTTGACGATTACCTGACCCAAATACCACGTGAATTGCAAGGGGTGTCAGCAGTTGCGGCGATCAATTTGCAACATTGCGCCGCCGGGATTGTTTCGGGTGTGGCCTATGGCGATGGTCCGGTTGCCCGCCCTTGCACCATCGCCTCGAAGACGTGCAGAGCCACAGCATCTCAATCATATTGTACCACTTCAAACTCGATGCCGTTGTCATCCCTGAAATAGAACCGACGCCCCGGTTCGTAATCGGCATGATTATGGGGTTCGAACCCCGCCTTGCGCACCTTGGCCTCCGTTGCATCGATATCTTCAACCAGCACACCAACATGGTTCAGCCCGCCGACGACGTCGTAGCTGCTTTCGACCAATGGTTTCGGCGCATCGGGTTTGTAAAGCGCAAGATAGGTGTGGGCCGATCCGACATGCACCGTGTATCCGCCTGATATTGCGGGTCCTTCCCAGCGTGTTTTCCAGCCAAAGACCTGCTGCATCCAGGCGGCCGAGGCCTGTGGGTCGCTGACAGTGAAATTGGTATGTTCAAGCGTTGCCATCATGGGATCTCCTTTTTTGGCTTGTTTCGACTCACCGTAATTTCTAAACCTAACTTTAGGTCAAGGTATTTCTTCGAGGGCGACATGGCTGTTTCAGAAGGGTTGGCAATCGGGGCATTGGCCCGACGTACGGGGTTGGCCGTTTCAGCGATCCGGTATTACGAAGCACAGGGTTTGATCGCGCCCTGGCGCAATGCGGGTGGGCAGCGACGTTACCAGCGGGCAGATATCCGGCGGCTGAGCTTTGTCATGATCGCACAGCAGTTCGGCCTGACCTTGCCTGAAATTCGCGAGGTCTTGTCGGGCTTGCCGGGAAAGCGAACACCGACACCACAGGATTGGAAAGCTATAAGCGTGCGGTTGCGCACTCATCTGGACCAGCGAATCGATACCCTGAAGCGATTGCGCGACAATCTGGACGGCTGCATTGGGTGTGGGTGCCTCAGTTTGCCGAAATGCAAGCTTTATAACCCCGATGACAGGGCAAAATCCCATGGTAGCGGTCCCAGATACCTGATGGGTGATGCACCAGAGGACTGATGTGTCGAATAGCGCCCTTGTTACGCCGTGTTTCGATTGACCAAAGTCTTTCTGACCATGTAATCAGCCGTGAAACAAAATTGCGCAGATCCTGCAGTGACAGCGCCAATTCGGAAAGTAAGCTAGGGAGCCCGCGATGGCCGAGATTGAACGCGAAGCAATGGAATATGACGTGGTGATCGTAGGCGCAGGTCCTGCAGGCCTGTCGGCTGCCATTCGTCTGAAACAGCTGGATGCGGACCTGAACGTCGTCGTTCTGGAAAAGGGCTCGGAAGTAGGTGCGCATATCCTGTCTGGCGCAGTTCTCGATCCCTGCGGACTGGATGCATTGATCCCGGATTGGAAGGCAAAGGGTGCTCCGCTGAACGTGCCGGTGCATGAAGACAATTTCTACATGCTGGGCGAGGCAGGCAAGATCCGCATTCCCAACTTCCCGATGCCGCCGTTGATGAACAACCATGGCAACTACATCGTCTCGATGGGTAATGTTTGCCGCTGGATGGCCGAGCAGGCCGAGGAGCTGGGCGTGGAAATCTTCCCCGGCATGGCCTGTTCCGAGCTGGTTTACGGTGACAATGGCGAAGTCAAAGGCGTCGTGGCCGGTGTCTTTGGTCTGGAAGCGGACGGCTCTTATGGCCCCAATACAGAGCCTGGCATGGAACTGCACGGCAAATACGTCTTCCTGTCGGAAGGTGTGCGCGGCTCACTGTCCAAGGAAGTCATTGCCAAATACGACTTGTCTGCCGGCAAAGAGCCACAGAAATACGGCGTCGGCATGAAAGAGATCTGGGAGATTGACCCAGCCAAGCACAAGGAAGGTACGGTCACGCACACAATGGGCTGGCCTCTGGGCGGCAACGCAGGTGGCGGGTCGTTCATCTATCACCTTGAAAACAATCAGGTCTATGTCGGCTTTGTGGTTCACCTGAACTACAAGAACCCGCACCTGTACCCCTATATGGAATTCCAGCGTTTCAAGCATCACCCGATGGTGGCCGAGCTGCTGAAAGGCGGCAAGCGCGTGGCATACGGTGCCCGTGCGATCACCGAAGGCGGTCTTCAGTCGATGCCCAAGCTGGTGGCGCCGGGCGTGGCGTTGCTGGGCTGTTCCGCGGGCATGGTCAACGTGCCGCGCATCAAGGGCAACCACAATGCGATGCTGTCGGGCAAGGCTGCCGCCGAGGCCGCCTATGACGCGATCAAGGCTGACCGTTCGGGCGATGAGCTGACCGCTTACGAGGCCGATGTTCGCAATGGCGAGATTGGCAAGGACCTGAAGAAGGTGCGCAACGTCAAGCCGATGTGGTCCAAGTGGGGCATGATCCCCTCGCTGGTGCTGGGTGGTTTGGACATGTGGACCAACACATTGGGCTTTTCGCTCTTTGGTACGCTAGGGCATGGCAAGAACGATGCCCAGTCGACCGAGGAAGCCAGCAAGCACAAGCCGATCGACTATCCCAAGCCCGATGGGACGCTGTCCTTTGACCGGCTGACCAACGTGTCCTTTGCGGCAACCAATCACGAGGAAAGCCAGCCCTGCCACCTGCGCCTGGCGGACCCGGAAATCCCGGTCAAGGTCAACCTGCCAAAGTTCGACGAACCGGCGCAGCGCTATTGCCCGGCAGGCGTTTACGAAATGGTCGAGGATGACAACGGGCCGCGATTCGTCATCAACTTCCAGAACTGCGTTCACTGCAAAACCTGCGACATCAAGGATCCAAGCCAGAATATCACCTGGACCACGCCGCAGGGTGGCGACGGACCAAACTATCCGAACATGTAAGCAAAAAACCGGCAATGGCAGGGTCGTGAAGGCTCTGCCATTGCCTCTTGCCGACCGAAGCCCTAGCTTAACCGTCAGTCAACGATAGTAAGGCAGGATTTCGGTGGTTTCCCTGGTTCGTCGCACGGCATTGTCCGTGCTGCTCATGTCGTCGGTCGCTGTGCCGGCCTTTTCGGATTCGGGTGCCGGTTCATATCTGGCCGGGCGTCAGGCGATCTACGAAAGCGACTATTCTGCGGCGGAAAGATACTACGCCCAGGCTCTCAGGTTTGATCCGGAAAACGCGCTGCTCTTGGAAAGCGTTGTCGTCGCCCGCCTTGCGCTGGGGGAAATTGCCCGTGCTTTGCCTGTTGCAAAGCAGATCGAGGAAGCCAACCTTCCCAGTCAGGCCGCGCGTATGGCGATTTCGGCCAATTTGATTGCAGACGGCAAGTTTGACGAACTTTTGGCGCGTGACCCTGAAACGCAGGGGATCGGTCCTTTGGTTGATGGGCTGATGATTGCATGGGCCCACCTGGGGCAAGGTGAAATGACAAAGGCCATGGAGCAGTTCGATGCCGTGGCCACGCAGGAAGGCCTCAGGGAGTTTGCGCTGTATCACAAAGCCATGGCACTGGCCTCTATCGGCGATTTCGAAGGTGCCGAGGTGATATTTGCGGATAACAACGGCGCGGTTGCGCGGTTCTCGCGCCGGGCCGCGCTGGCCCGTACAGAGGTGCTGTCACAGCTGGATCGCAACGAAGACGCCATACAGTTTCTGGACGATGTGTTTGTTTCCGGTAGCGATCCGACCATTGAAGCCTACACTGATAAATTGACCGCGGGCGAGACGCTTCCGTTCACCCACGCGGGCTCTGCGCTGGATGGAATGGCGGAAATATTCTTTACCGTTGGTGCCGCATTGAACAGCGAGGCTTCGGCTGACTACGTCCTGCTTTATTCACGACTGGCGAGCTTTCTGCGCCCAGACCACGTGGACGCCATTCTGCTGAGCGCGGAATTGCTGGACAAGCTGCAACAGTATGATCTGGCCGTTGCCGCCTATCGCATGGTCCCGGCAAGCAGCAATGACCACCATGCCGCAGAACTTGGGCGGGCCGAAATCCTGGACAAATCCGGAAAAACCGATGCAGCCATTGAAGTTCTTCAAAATCTGGCGTTGCAAAATCCTGATTTGCCCAGCGTGCATGTTTCTCTGGCAGATCTTCAGCGTCGTCAGGAAAACTATGCAGCTGCGGTTGCCTCTTATGACACTGCGATTGCTCTGACGGACAGTCAGGCAGGCGGGAATTGGTTCCTGCACTACGCGCGCGGCATAAGCCACGAGCGGCTGAAGCAGTGGGATCAGGCTGAAACCGATTTCCGTCGGGCGCTGGAGTTGAATCCGGATCAGCCGCAGGTGCTGAACTATCTGGGCTATTCTCTGGTAGAACGGAAAGAAAAGCTGGATGAAGCGCTGGACATGATCCAGCGTGCGGTCGAAGCCCGCCCGGATAGCGGCTACATCGTGGATAGTCTGGGTTGGGTTCTGTTCCGTCTGGGTCGTTACGAAGAAGCGGTCGAGCATATGGAGCGCGCGGTCGAGCTGATGCCCGTTGATCCTGTCGTCAATGATCATCTGGGGGATGTCTATTGGGCTGTTGGGCGTGCACGCGAGGCCGAGTTCCAATGGAAACGGGCGCTGTCCTTTGTTGATCCCGAAGACACGGATGGTGAGGCTGACCCGGATCGGATTCGACGCAAGATCGAGGTCGGACTAAGTGCCGTTCTGGCCGAAGAAGGCGCGGAACCCTTGAAAGTCGCAAATGGAAATTAAGGCGTTTGCGCCCGCCAAAATCAACCTGACCCTGCATGTGACCGGACGTCGTAAGGACGGTTATCACCTGTTGGATTCGTTAGTGGTTTTTGCAGATCTGGGCGATCAGTTGACATTCTCGCCCGGTCCCGAGCTGACTATCGACGTGAGTGGGGAGTTTGCCGAAGGCGTGCCCACGGACAGCCGTAACCTGGTCTGGAAAGCGGCCGAAGGCGTCGGCTGGACCGGGCATGTCGAGCTGATCAAGTCTCTGCCCCACGGGGCAGGTATAGGGGGCGGGTCATCGGATGCGGCCGCCACGCTTTGGGCATTGGCAGGTCAGGGATGTGACGTCCGGCCTGACCTGCCGTTGTCACTGGGCGCAGATGTGCCCGTTTGTCTCGAAAACCGGGCGATCAGAATGCAAGGCATTGGCGATCGTTTGGCGGCGGTGAACCTTCCGCACCTGCCCGCGCTTTTGGTCAACCCGAATGTGCCGGTGCCGACAGGTACCGTTTTCAACGCGCTGGCGTCCCGAGACAATCCGCCGATGCCTGAGCTGGTCCCTGATTTTGAAGACGCTGAAGCCTGTGCTCTGTGGTTGCGTGATCAACGCAATGACTTACAGGTACCTGCCATGGGTGTTGCACGTGAGATCGAGCAGGTTCTGGACGAGTTGAACATGACCAATCGTGCCCTTGTGACGCGCATGTCGGGATCCGGCTCGACCTGTTTTGCCCTATACCCCACAATGAAAGACGCGCATTTCGCGGCCTATGAGATCGGTGCGGCGCATCCTGACTGGTGGTGCCGCGCGACGCAGCTTAACTGAGGCGCGAGACCACGTAATCGGCCAGTTCGCGCAGCAGGCTGCGAATCTCATGATCGGGCAGAACATCCAGAGATGCCTTTGCCTTATTCGCCCAACCCAAAGCGTCCTGCCGGGTTTTTTCCAGCGTTGTGTATTTGTCCATCAGACCCAGCGCATGATCCAGATCGCCATCCTGTTGGCGGCCTTTTTCGATCGTTCGCTCCCAGAATGCGCGTTCTTCGGGCGTGGATTGCGCCACGGCCTTGATTACAGGCAGGGTCAGTTTCCGTTCACGAAAGTCATCGCCCACATTTTTGCCGGTTGTCTTGCTGTCACCCTGATAATCCAGCAGGTCGTCTGCAATCTGGAATGCGATCCCCAATGCGTCACCATAATCGAACAGAGCTTTGACCTGTTCTTCCGATGCGCCGGCGATCACGCCACCCACCTCGGTCGCAGCTGAAAACAAAGCTGCTGTCTTGCCGCGCACGACCTGAAGGTAAACGCTTTCATCTGTACGCAGGTCGGTTGCTGCGGTCATTTGCAGTACCTCGCCTTCGGCGATGGTGGCTGAGGCATTGGCCAAGATATCCAGAACCCGGAGCGAACCCGTTTCGACCATCAATTGGAAGCTGCGGGAAAACAGGTAATCACCGACCAGCACACTGGATTTGTTGTCCCAAAGTAGATTTGCAGTTGGGCGTCCGCGCCGTTGGGCGCTCTCATCCACAACGTCGTCGTGCAGAAGGGTGGCGGTGTGGATGAACTCGACCGTGGCAGCAAGGCGTACATGGTGCTCGCCCGAATAGCCAAACAGCCGCGCAGCTGCCAATGTCAGCATCGGGCGCAGGCGCTTCCCGCCCGCCTCGACCAGATGCTGGGTCACTTCGGGGATACGTGGGGCATGGTCCGACGCCATCCGGGTGCGGATCAACGTGTTCACAGCCTCCATTTCACCCGCCAGTATTTCAGCGAGGCGCTCATGCGGTTTTGAGATCATGCCGACGGTCATCATACTCCTGATACAAGGCTCGACTTTCGCCCCGCCTTGCCCTTACATCCATCCCCATGAAAGAACTATTGCGCAGTACCGATCCGACGATCCTGGCCTTTGCATCCGCTCTCCTTGAAGGCGAGGATATAGACTGCTTTCAGATGGACGTAAATATGAGCATCCTCGAAGGTGGGATCGGGATCTTTCCCCGCCGACTGATGGTTCGCGCCGAAGACCTGACCCGTGCCGAACGTGTGATGCGCGACAATGAAATTCCACTGGGCCGATGACCCGGTTTTCCGATAGTGAACTCAGCTGCAATGATTTCCTGGGGGGCAGGGTCCGGTTGCTGCAACCTCGGTCGGGTTATCGTGCCGGGGTCGACCCGGTATTGCTTGCCGCATCCGTTCCGGCCAGGGCAGGTCAGTCCGTGTTGGAACTGGGGTGCGGTGCAGGGGCTGCCATTCTTTGCTTGTCGTCACGACTGCCCGGTCTGCACCTGACAGGTATCGAGCTACAGCCCGCCTATGCGGAATTGGCCTGCAGAAATGCGGAAATCAACGGGATAGAGCTGGAAGTTGTCCAAGCAGACCTGACCGCTTTGCCCGAGGCGTTTCGGCAGCGCCAGTTCGATCACGTCATTGCGAATCCGCCCTATTATCGGGCAGGGGCGCATAGCCCTGCAAAGGATGCGGGACGAAGTGTGGCCCTGAGCGAAGACACCCAGTTGGCCGACTGGATTGCAGTGGCTGCAAAACGCCTTGCGCCAAAAGGGTACCTGCACATGATCCAGAAAGCCGATCGGCTGCCCGACATGCTGGCAGCGTGCCAGGGGGTGCTGGGATCGGTGGAGTTGTTGCCGCTAAGCCCACGGACAGGGCGAGAGGCTGAGCTGATCATTCTGCGCGCCCGCAAAGGAGGGCGTGCGGCATTTCGCCTCCACCCACCTTTGATTGTGCACGCGGGTGAACGTCACGAAGAAGACGGCGAAAGCTATACGGATGCAGTTTCGGCCGTGCTCCGGAAGGCCGCTGCACTGCCCGGGTTCTGACGGCGACCGGCAATGTCCAGCCGATTTTGTCGGATTTGTTTCAGATTCTGTGCGTCTGCAGCGTGACAGGGTGGAAACGATGTGATCAACTTCTTACGTGACATTCAGACACGTATAAAAGGAGGATCGCAATGAGCGTGAGCGCACATCTGACAGAACTGAAGAAAAAGCACGAATCTCTCGGTCTAGAAGTAGAACAAGCCCAACGCTCGCCAGGCATCGATGATCTCCACATCGCCCAGCTGAAGAAACAGAAGCTCAAGCTGAAGGAAGAGATCGAGCGACTGTCTGCTTAAGATTTCAAACTGGAAAGGGCCGCGATCAAGGCCCCACCGGTAATCAGACAGGCCGCGATCGCTAGCCCCCAGGATGGGGCAGCGATCCCGGCCATCACCAAAGCAAGTGTCGACAATAACGGGGCCGCGTAAGATGAGGTTCCGAGCATTTGAATATCGCCCTGCTTTACCCCGATATCCCAGATATAAAAGGCCAGTCCAACGGGCCCGAGGCCAAGTGCCAGTACAGAAACCCACCCCAGTGTCGTGTTAGGCAGCACGGTGTCTTCTATAGCCAGATGCAGCAGACCCGAAGCCAACGCAGCCATCAGACAAAAGACCGCAACCGAACTGGTCGGTGTACCCCCCAATTTGCGCGACAGAACCGAATAGCCTGACCATGTCAGGGCGCAAAGCAAGGCCAATGCATACCCGGGCAGATGTTGCGCCTGAAAACCGGCGCCCCCGCCTCCGGTGATGATCAAAGCAGCCCCAGCAAAGCCAAGGCATGCCCCAATCAGATGACCCGCGCGAAGCCGTTCGCCCGGCAGCAGGCCGGAAAACAGAACGATAAGAAGGGGCCAGAGATAGGCAATCAGTCCGGCCTCGGCCGCAGGGGCCATACGCAGGGCCGAAAAATACAATGCGTGGTACCCGAACAGACCCAATGAACCGAACAGATAGGTCGTCCAGGGGACCTGTTTCAACCCGCTAAACCCACCGGTTGCACCTGTCCAGATCAACCCAAGCGCCCCACCAATCGAAAAGCAAATCGTGTTCAACAGCAAAGGTGGTGTAGGTGCAGAGCCGACGGTCAAAAGTGCCAGCAAAGCCCATAATAGGACGGCCCCAAAGCCGACGGCTGTTGCGCGCGTTTTGGTCATGAACCGGAAACCTCTTCGATCGGAATGATGTCGAACTCATCCGAAATATGTGCGGTCTTTTCAATCTCGGTCAGGAACCAATCCCGAAAGGCTGCGATCTGAGGACGTTTCTCGGCCCCCGGAAGGCACAGGAACCGGAACCGGCCCTGTGTTTCCAGCGCGACCTTGAAGGGTGCGACCAGCCGACCTTCGGTCAAGTCCTTGAGGATCATGGCACGCCGTCCAAGGGCGACACCAACACCGGCGACAGCGGCGTCAATCGCGTGATCTGCGTTGGAAAAATGCGCACCATGGGTCGGGGTAAAATCCATTCCCACGG
Organism: Ruegeria sp. HKCCSA071; assembly: GCF_017872555.1. Classification (GTDB taxonomy): domain Bacteria; phylum Pseudomonadota; class Alphaproteobacteria; order Rhodobacterales; family Rhodobacteraceae; genus Ruegeria. The sequence continues at coordinate 107,756 of NZ_JAEDOX010000004.1, read as the reverse complement.
CGCGGAACCAAGCGGGCCAATCGCAGGGCGGGGTCAGAAAACTGATCGAATCGTCATGGATCAACGGTGCGTTGCGCAGGCTGTCTGGCGTGGTGAATTGTTCTGCCAGCTCCGGGGTCATAACCGGGGTCAGCCACTCCTTTCTGACAGGAACGGAATACAGCCCGTCATCGGCCGAGTTCCCGAACCGGATGGCAACATCCACATCGTCCCGCTCCAGATCCATGTTGCGTAACGTGGCCGAGAATTTCAGGTCGATCTCGGGATGCGCACGGGCAAACTCGTAAAGGCGAGGCGCCAGCCACTTTGCAGTCAGTGCCGGACCTGCGGTGACGGTCAGTCCGGTATCATTCTCCTTCCTGCGCACGGCGCGCCACGCGGTTTGCAAGGTGGCAAACCCTTCTGCCGCACCAGGAGCAAGGGCGCGGCCCGCCTCGGTCAGCTCTACGGCGCGGTTCAGACGGCGAAACAGCGGACGTCCAAGGTGTTCTTCAAGCGACTTGATTTGAAAGGACAGCGCAGCTGGCGTCACATGCAGCTCTTCCGCCGCCTTCGAAAAAGACATGTGCCGGGCTGCGGCGTCAAAAGCACGCAATGCGGTAAGTGGGGGCAGATAGTCACTCATAGTGAAGAAAAACTTAACTGAAGTTCCAAGAAAGCTCGTTTGTCGCGTTTGTTTTTATCCGCCATGTTCGCATCAGGTCAAATAAAACTGATTTGAAAAAGGAGACTGCCATGATCGAGATGACGACAAATCCCGCCGCCCAGATGGCGATCCTGCGTGCCCACCAAGAGCGCAGCAGGGTGATTTGGCAGTTTTGGGGATGGATATTCGGTTCCCGCTGATCGCAGCGCGCGCGTTCTTACGGGATCAGAAAGGGCCGGTCCAAAGTGACCGGCCCGTTTTTTTGTTCACAAGTCTGGATCAGACGAAGAATTGCGCACCGTTGGCCGAGATGGTCGAGCCGTTGATGAACTGAGATTCGTCCGAGGCCAGGAAGGTCACACAGCGTGCAATCTCTTCGGGCTCGCCCAGACGACCGGCGGGGATCTGGCCAATGATCGATTCGCGCACCTTTTCGGGCACCGCCATCACCATCTCGGTTGCGATATAACCGGGGCAGATCGCGTTGGCCGTGATGCCTGCCCGCGCGCCTTCCTGCGCCAGAGATTTCACGATGCCCAGATCGCCTGCCTTGGTCGCAGCATAATTCACCTGAGCGAACTGACCCTTCTGGCCGTTGATCGAGCTGATGACGATGACACGGCCAAATTTGCGCTCGCGCATGCCGGGCCAGACAGGGTGCACAGTGTTGAATACACCGGTCAGGTTGGTGTCGATCACGTCTTTCCACTGATCGGGTGTCATTTTGTGGAAAGGTGCATCACGGGTGATGCCTGCGTTGGCGACAACGATATCGATGGGGCCAACCTCGGCCTCAACCTTTTCGATACCTGCTTTGGATTCGTCATAATCGGCGACGTTCCACTTGTAGGTCTTAATGCCGGTTTCTTCGGTGAATTTCGCGGCGGCTTCGTCATTCCCCGCATAGGTGGCCGCAACGTTGTATCCTTCGGCTTTGAGCGCCTTGGAAATTGCTGCGCCAATGCCGCGGGAACCGCCGGTAACGAGTGCTGTACGTGCCATTTAGGACTCCTCCAATTTTAGTCGTCTTGGTAATGCTGTTACTTTGAGAGATACTTGTGCGCAATATTGTTTCGTCATCAAGGTGTTTATTTCGGATGGCAATATCGTCGCATCTAAGGGGTACGACCCCAGTGTAACAAAAAAGGGCGTCCCGTGGACGCCCTTATCTATTTCGTTATTGGCGCACTTAGTCGCGCTCCACACACAGGGCGACACCCATGCCGCCGCCGATGCACAGAGTGGCCAGACCTTTCTTTGCATCGCGGCGCTTCATTTCGAACAGCAGAGTGTTCAGAACGCGGCAACCTGATGCACCGATCGGGTGGCCGATGGCAATTGCGCCACCGTTCACGTTCACAATCGACGGGTCCCAGCCCATGTCCTTGTTCACTGCGCAGGCTTGCGCAGCAAAGGCTTCGTTGGCTTCAACCAGGTCCAGATCGTCGACGGACCAACCCGCTTTTTCCAATGCCTTGCGCGAAGCGTAGATCGGGCCAACGCCCATGATCGACGGGTCCAGTCCAGCAGTTGCGTAGGACGCGATGCGCGCCAAAGGTTCGATTCCGCGCTTTTCTGCGTTTTGCGCCGACATCAGCAGGGTTGCGGCCGCGCCGTCGTTCAGGCCCGAAGCGTTTGCAGCTGTGACCGATCCGTCCTTGGTGAAGGCGGGGCGCAGCTTTGCCATGGCTTCCATTGTAGCGCCGTGGCGGATGTATTCGTCCTTGTCCATCACGATGTCGCCCTTGCGGGTCTTGATGGTGAAGGGCACGATTTCGTCGACAAATTTGCCAGCTTTTTGCGCCGCCTCGGCCTTGTTCTGGGAAGCGACAGCGAATTCATCCTGCATGTCGCGGCTGATCTGCCATTTCTCGGCAACATTTTCCGCCGTCTGACCCATGTGGTAGCCGTTGAAGGCATCCCACAGACCATCGCGGATCATGGTGTCGATGTATTTCATATCACCCATCTTGTGACCGGCGCGCAGGGCAGCTGCGTGGGGCGACAGGGTCATGTTCTCTTGACCGCCAGCGGCGACGATTTCGGCATCGCCCAGTTGGATGTGCTGAGCGCCCAATGCGACCGCACGCAGGCCCGAGCCGCAAACCTGGTTGATGCCCCAGGCGGCACTTTCCTGCGGCAAACCGGCGTTGATATGCGCCTGCCGAGCCGGGTTTTGGCCCTGAGCCGCTGTCAGCACCTGACCCAAGATGGTTTCGCTGACTTCGCCTTTTTCAATCCCGGCGCGCTCGACAACTGCTTCCAGGACGGCCGCGCCCAGATCATGTGCGGGGGTGTTCGCAAACGAACCACTAAAGCTGCCAACACCTGTTCGTGCGGCGGATGCGATTACTACGTTGGTCATATGATCAGTCCTTTACCGTCATTGTCTGGCGGAATGGCTGACGGCGCAGGCCGAGAGTTTCCCTCTCGAAACAAGAGCGCCCCGTTATCCCCCGCTCAAGTACTTCTGCAATAGCGTAATGCTGCAGTTGCAGCAACGGGCAGCTTGTCTCAGCATAGGAACTGGCGAAAAAATGTCGATCAACCACAGATCAACTTGCTGTTTTTGAACTTCTTTCCTGCTTCCACGGGGGTGAAACACTGGGCGCACCAAACAAAAAGCCCTGCATGCAATCCACGCCACTCGAACGTAAAAATGCTGCATCCTTGTGAGTTTCGACCGATTCGGCAGTGACCAGGATTTCAAACTCACGCGCCACTGCGATCAGGGCCCGCACCAAAGCCTGGTTGTCGGGGCTGTCGCTGATGCCCCTGATAAACTGTCCATCGATCTTGGCGGCGTCGAACAGAAATTCTCGAAAGTGGCGGAAACTGAAGTTGCTGGCACCAAGGTCGTCTAGCGCAAAGGCGATGCCGCGATCCTGAAGGCGGTCCATGAAGTCGACCACCAATTCAGGCACCTGCATGGCAGAGCTTTCGGAAATTTCGAGGATCAGCCGTTCGCCCAGCTGCGGGTCCCGTTTCAGAAACCGGTCCAGTATTCCGGACCAGTTGGAATAACCGATCGAGCGGGCGGACATGTTGATCGACAGGCGGATCTGGGGGTTCTTCACTAACGTGCGCAGACCAAGTTCCAACGCGACGCAATCGAGATCACGTCCGATCGGAGTGTTTTCAACCTGTGGCATGAACTCGCGCGCCGGGATAACGCGCCCTGTTTCATCCAATACACGAATGAAGCCTTCGTAAAACGCGATGTCATGCGGCGGGTGCGCCTGAACAACCGGCTGAAAGGCCAACCGACATTGCTTGTGCTTCACAGCATCGGTTGCCATCTGCACCACCGAACGATCCCGCGTTGACACCGCTGCATTCAAAGGGGTGTCCAATCCTTCGGGAAGATTGGCGAGCTTTTTGTTTCCCATAGGCGTAGATTCCCGTGTGTCCGGAACAGGTGTTTTGACACAGTTTCGGGGCAAACAGATGAATCTGCGGTTAAAGCGTCAGAAGAAGTTGCTAATCGTGGTTTCAGCGCGCGGAATGTCCGGCACGGACAAGTGATGCCGCGGCTCCAAGAAGGGCTCCTGTCGCACCCAGAATCATCAGGGCAAAACCCAATGCGACCAGTGCACCAACAAAGCTGCCAAGCGCAGCAAGCATGGCCAGCAACAGGCCAAACAACCCGACGAAGGTTGAAATGGTTGCCAAACGTTTCATGCCGCCCCTCGCTCAGTTATGCGCCACATTTAATCACCGATATGGCGTGCAACGATCGGAGTTCAAGTCTGGGCGGGGCCTGTTGGCTGTGTCAGGCCTGTTCTGCCTGTCCTTTGGGCAGGATCTTGTCGACCTGCTCAAAACCGGGCGTTCCCCGGTCCTCGGGGTGGCGAGCCAGGTGCTTGGCTTTTATCTGTTCCGAGTTGTCGCGGCTGCCGTCGTGGCTGTACCCTGGAGGTGCGAAACAATAGGCCAGACGTTGCCGCAGTGTCAGGCCGGGCTGCGTGGCGTCGTGCCAGATGCCGACCCACTCGTGAAACGCAACGCGCAAAGGGTTGAAGGTACCGATATTGTGAACCAGCCCGTAATCGACCCGGTCGTTTTCCTGTTCAGGCACAAATGTCCCGAACATCTTGTCCCAGATGATGAAAACTCCGGCGTAATTGCAATCCAGATACCGTGCGTTCCGGCCGTGATGCGCGCGATGATGGCTGGGGGTATTCATGACCGCCTCAAACCATCGGGGCATCTTGCCGATGGCCTCGGTGTGAATCCAGAACTGATAGATCAGGTTCAATCCGCCAACGAACAGAACCATAGCCGGATGGAAACCCAGCAGTATCAGCGGCGCGCGAACGACCATCATGAACGTAAAGGTATAGGTCCAAGTCTGCCGCAGAGCTGTGGTCAGATTGTAGTGCTGCGAGCTGTGGTGGTTGACATGGCTGGCCCAGACCCAGCGAATGCGATGTCCAAAACGGTGTACCCAGTAATAGCGAAGATCATCTAGGACAAAGCACAGAATGATAACGGGAATTGATGTACCCAAATCCAACGGTGTGATCTGCCACAGCCACATGAAAAACGCATAGGCGATAAAGCCCAGCAAAAAGCCCGACGCGATGTTTCCGGCCCCCATGATCAGCGAGGTCACAGCATCGCGTGTTTCATACCGCCCGCCTTTGCCCTTGACTGCGATCCACAGGAATTCTGCCAGTATGGCAGCGATGAAAAAAGGAACGGCCCATTGCACCGCATCGGGAAAACTTACCTGGTCTGTCATGCGGGCCTCATCATGTGTTGCCAGTGCTGGCGCTCTGTCTGGTCAAGGTGAAGGGTCGCGCGCGGTGTGCTGAAGTCGTGAAACCGAACTTCGATGCCATTGGCGGTCTCGAACCAGTCGAAATCCTGAAGATGCCGCGCTACTGTATCGGCCCCGAAGGACCAGATCAGTCCGGCCCCGTTCTGGGTTCGCACCAGTGCCGCGTGGCCGTCATGGGCGATTGTCACGTCGATCACCGTGTCATCGGGAAAATGCCGCATCCATTGGCGTGGCGCAGTGTCCGGCGTCAGCACGTGCAACCGCGACTTGCCCGTCAGATGCAGCAACAGCGTAATCCCGGCTATGCCCCCAACGACCAGCACCAATAGAATTTCCAGCGGCATTCCATCCTCCTGAGCGCAGAGTGCAAAGGAGGATGGAAACTGTCAAAGGTGGCGTCGCGTCAGTTGTGTTCCAAAACCAAGGCTTTGACCGGAACCATTCGACAAGCGGGAATACTGGTCGGAGATCGTGTAGGTTACCGGATCTCCCTTGCCCTTCTTGCTTACATCCTTGGCAGTAGCAGCATCGGCGGCCATCTAGAAAACACCCGCCATCGCCGCAATTCCTGCAATTGGTTTCACCAAAATATCCTCCGGGTTGAATGCCCGGAGGATAGGATGATTCACTGATTTTAAAGCTATTTCATCAGCTTTCTGCGCCAACAAGCGTCGAGATAATCGCCTTGGCGCTGTCCGAATTCCATTCGGCGTCGCCGATCAAACGCGCGATTTCCTGACCTTCGGGATTCAGAATGACCGTGATGGGCAACGCAATTACGCCAAATTCGCGCGCGGCGGCCGAGCTGAGGTCCTGATGACGCGGCAGGTTGGATATGCCATTTTCTTCAAAGAACTTCTTGATCCCAGCTGGCGAGTTGCGGCCTGTGGCAAGAGTCAGAACCTGGAACTTGTCACCCCCGAACTCGTCCTGCAATTCGGCGATCTGCGGCATCTCTTTGCGGCAGGGGGCGCACCAGGTGGCCCAGAAGTTCAGCAGCACATACTTGCCCTCGTAATCAGCCAACGTGCCAACACCGCCGTCATCTTCCAGCTGAAACTCGATCTCTTTTGCGGGTTTGGGTTCTTTGTGCAGGATAAGACGTTTCAGGCTGTCTTCCCGCAGAGGAGCCAGCGTTTCGGCATCGGTCGCAAAAGCGGCGTTTGCACCCAGCGCAAGGGCCATATAAAGGGGGATCAAACGAAATAGGCGCATATCAACTCCGGATTTTCTTACATGACCGATCAATCCTCGAACCAGATGTGGGGCGGCCGCTTTGCCGCCGGTCCAGACGCGATCATGGAGGCGATCAACGCCTCGATCGGGTTCGATCAGCGGATGGCAGCCCAGGACATCGCAGGCTCGCGCGCCCATGCGGCCATGTTGGCTGCCACAGGCGTCATAAGTGATAGTGATGCGCAGGCCATTCGGGAAGGGCTGCTCACCGTTTTGTCAGAAATCCAGAGCGGCACGTTTCAGTTCTCAACAGCGTTGGAAGACATTCACATGAATGTCGAGGCGCGGCTGAAAGAGATCATTGGCGAGCCGGCAGGCCGTTTGCACACAGGGCGTTCGCGTAACGATCAGGTGGCGACGGATTTCAAACTGTGGGTCCGGGATCAGTTTGATGCGGCGGAGTCCGGTATTCTGGCCCTGATCCGCGCGCTTTTGGCGCAGGCCGAAGCAGGCGCCGATTGGGTCATGCCGGGCTTTACCCATCTGCAAACGGCGCAACCCGTAACTTGGGGCCATCATATGATGGCCTATGTCGAGATGTTTGGCCGCGACCTGTCCCGCGTCCGCGATGCGCGCGCGCGCATGAATGAATCCCCGCTGGGCGCCGCAGCGCTGGCCGGAACCTCGTTCCCCATCGACCGCCACATGACGGCACAGGCGCTGGGCTTTGACCGCCCCGCCGCCAACTCGCTGGATGCTGTCAGCGACCGCGACTTTGCATTGGAATTCCTGTCGACCGCGTCGATCTGCGCCGTGCACCTGTCGCGTTTTGCCGAAGAACTGGTGATCTGGTCTTCGGCCCAGTTCCGTTTCGTGTCCCTGTCCGACCGGTTTTCGACCGGCTCGTCGATCATGCCGCAGAAAAAGAACCCGGATGCGGCGGAACTGATCCGCGCCAAGGTTGGGCGCATCTATGGGGCCAATACCGCGTTGATGATGGTGATGAAGGGCCTGCCGCTGGCCTATTCAAAGGACATGCAGGAAGACAAGGAACAGGTCTTTGACGCCGCCGACAACTGGATGCTGGCTCTGGCGGCGATGGAAGGGATGGTCAAGGACATGACCGCCAATCGCGACAGCCTTGCTGCTGCTGCGGGTTCAGGTTTCTCGACTGCAACCGATCTAGCCGACTGGCTGGTGCGGGTGCTGGGCCTGCCGTTCCGGGATGCGCATCACGTCACCGGATCGCTGGTGGCCATGGCCGAGGGCAAGGGGTCTGACCTGCCCGATCTGACTCTGGACGAAATGCAATCGGTTCATGGTGAAATCTCGGGTGACGTCTACTCTGTCCTTGGCGTCGACAATTCGGTAAACTCGCGCCAGTCCTATGGCGGTACCGCCCCCGATCAGGTGCGGGCCCAGATCGAACGATGGAAGGCAATGGTATGACAACCGCGCTACGTGCGATCCTGATTACGGTTTCCGGCCTGGTGCTGGCCGGGTGCGGGGCTGATGGCGAGCCTGAGCAACCAATTGCCCCTCAGCCCACGGTCAGTGCAACAATCGGGGTTGGATCAAGCGGCGCGTATGTTGGCGGGGGTGTCGGCCTAAGCCGCGGACCGCTGGGCATTTATCTTGGATTCTGATCCTTTTGAATGTTGCGCCCTTGGTCCCGACACCTCATGTTGGGTCCACGTATCAATCACCTGTCACGCAAAGAAATGGTACTGAAATGAGAATACTGGGACTGGTTTCTGCACTTGCGGTTTTGGCAGCTTGTGAGCCTTCGTCAGCGCGACGCCCGGAACCTGCAGCTGAACCAAAGCAATCGGGCACCGGCATTTCAATCTCGGGCTACGGCCGCGTTGGTGTTTCAACACAAAATTAAACAAGGGCGAGGGGTTCGGAATCCATTGATCCGAAGTCCTCTTATGGTCTAAGCGCGCAGGCATGGATCACTTTTTGTACCGCGACGGCGCGCTTTTCGCCGAGGACGTCCCAGTCTCCGAAATCGCAGCCGCGGTCGGAACACCGTTCTACGTCTATTCCACGGCTACATTACTGCGGCATTTCAAACTGTTCGATGACGCGTTGGACGGCACCGATCATCTGGTCTGCTACGCGATGAAAGCGGCCAGCAATCAGGCGATCCTGAAGACACTGGCGCAAGCGGGTGCGGGGATGGACGTGGTCTCGGGCGGAGAATATCTGCGGGCGAAGGCGGCTGGTGTTCCCGGTGACAAGATCGTGTTCTCAGGCGTTGGGAAAACAGCGGACGAGATACGCATGGCGCTGAGCGGTGGCATTCGCCAGTTCAATGTCGAATCCGAGCCCGAGATGGAAGTGATCAACGCCATCGCGCTTGAGCTTGGCGTGATCGCGCCGATCACCGTCAGGGTAAACCCGGATGTTGATGCCAGGACGCACGCCAAGATTGCCACGGGCAAGTCCGAGAACAAGTTTGGCATTCCGATTGCCCGTGCCTCGGAAGTTTACGCCCACGCCGCCAGCCTTCCGGGGTTGGAGGTGATCGGTATCGACGTTCATATTGGCTCGCAACTAACCGAACTTGAACCGTATGAGCTGGCCTACAAAAAGGTGGCCGAGCTGACCGAGCGTCTCCGCTCTGAAGGTCACAACATTCGGCGTCTCGATCTGGGTGGCGGTCTGGGCATTCCTTACACCCGGTCGAACAACGCACCCCCCTTGCCGATTGAATATGGTGCGCTGGTCAAGAGAACATTGGGCCATCTGGGCTGTGAGATCGAAATTGAGCCGGGCCGCCTGATCGCGGGCAACGCCGGGATTATGGTCAGCAAGGTCATCTATGTGAAATCAGGCGAAGGTCGCGACTTTTTGATCCTTGATGGGGCGATGAACGACCTGATCCGCCCCGCAATGTACGAAGCTTACCACGATATCGTTGCAGTGCAGGAGCCTGTCGCCGGTGTGGAACAGCGCCCTTATGACATTGTCGGTCCGGTCTGCGAATCCGGGGATACCTTTGCCAAGCAGCGCAATATGCCGCCGTTGAGATCGGGTGATCTTGTCGCATTTCGCAGCGCGGGTGCGTACGGTGCGGTGATGTCCAGCGAATACAATACCCGCCCGTTGATCCCCGAAGTTCTGGTGAATGGTGATCAATTTGCAGTCATTCGTGAACGGCCAAGCTTTGACGAAATCATAAACCGCGATACCATACCATCGTGGCTTTGACGCGATAACCGCGCGGGCCCACCTCGGAGGCCCGTCTTGACCAACAGAACGAACCTGCCCATTCCGCGCCTGTCCCTGTGGCTAACCCATCTCGGCATGGTGGCTGAACAGGTGCTGCGCGCGTTCTGGCCTGCGTTCTCGATTGTTCTGGCTTTGCTCGCCGCTCTGATTCTGGGGTTGCAGGATCATCTGCCCGTTGAAATCGTCTGGGGTGCTGGTGCGCTGTCGTTGATTTCTTTTGGTGTGGCATCCGTCCGGGGTGTCACGAAATTCAAACTGCCATCCCGCGCTGATGCGCTGGCGCGGCTGGATGAGGCTCTGCCTGGCCGGCCGATTCAGGCTTTGCTGGATGAGCAGGCAATCGGTGCCAATGATGGGGACTCGGTTGCTTTGTGGCAGGCGCACAAGGAACGCATGGCACAGCGTGCGGCCACTGCTGAGGCCGTGAAACCTGATCTTCGGCTTGCGTCGCGCGACCCGTATGCGCTGCGGTATGCCGCTCTGTTGGCATTTGTTGTGGCGCTGATCTTTGGTTCATTGTGGCGCGTAGGTTCAGTGGCGGACATGGCCCCGGGCACAGCCGTCGCTGGACAGGGCCCAACTTGGGAAGGATGGGTGGAACCCCCCAGATACACAGGTTTACCGACCTTATATCTTGCTGATCAGACGGGCGCGCTTTCTGTTCCCAAGGGCAGTCGCATCACCTTGCGACTTTATGGTGAAGTTGGCGCACACAGTCTGTCCGAGAGCAGTTCTGCTAGCGGAACCGAGGCGGCAACAGACCCGGAACAGGAGTTTGTCGCCGAACGCTCGGGTCAGTTTCGCATCGATGGACCGGCGGGGCGGGAGTGGTCGGTGCAGGTCATTGATGACGTGGCTCCGAAGATCGAAGTTTCCGGTACCGCAGAGTCTGAAGCGGGCGGGCAGATGAAGCTGCCATTTTCCGCCAGCGACGATTACGGAGTGGTCTCGGGTCTGGCCCGGATCGAGCTGGATCTGGCGGCGATTGACCGTCGGTACGGACTGGCGGCCGAGCCAGAGCCGCGCGAGGTGATCGAAATCGAGTTACCTATGCCGATCACCGGTGACAGGGCGGACTTTACCGAAGACCTGATCGAGGATTTCTCGCAGCATCCGTGGGCGCATCTGCCGGTCAGAATAACCTTGATGGCGACGGATGCAGCGGATCAGCAAACGTCTTCGGATCCCTATGCGACAGCATTGCCAGCACGGCGCTTCTTTGATCCGCTGGCGGCAGCCGTGATTGAACAGAGGCGCGATCTGCTTTGGTCGCGATCAAATGCACCTCGTGTCTCGCAGGTCCTGAGGGCTGTGTCGCACCGCCCCGAGGATTTGTTTCGCTCTGACACAGCCTATCTGCGCTTGCGGGTTGTGCTGCGGCGATTGGAAACGTTTCACCGATACGGGTTGAAGCCCAAACAACAGGAAGAGATTGCGCAGGCCCTGTGGGACCTTGCCGTGCTGATCGAGGACGGGACGCTGGCGGATGCATTGGAACGGATGCGCCGCGCGCAGGAACGTCTGACCGAAGCGATGAAGAACGGGGCCAGCGATGAAGAAATAGCCGAACTGATGCAGGAGTTGCGCGAGGCGACGCAAGATTACCTTCAGCAACTACAACGCCTTGCACAGCAAGATGGCGAAGACGGCGAGCGTCAGCCCGGCCAGAATGGTGAATCTTTGCAAATGACGCAGGATGACCTGCAGCGCATGATGGACCGCATTCAGGAACTGATGGAACAAGGCCGCATGGCCGAAGCCCAGCAGGCGTTGGAAGAATTCCAGCAGATGATGGAGAACATGCGTGTAACTCAGGGTCAGGGCCAAGGGCAGCAATCCGAAGGCCAGCAGGCCATGGAAGGTCTCGCCGAAACCCTGCGCGAACAGCAGGGCCTTAGCGATCAGGCCTTTCGTGATTTGCAGGAACAGTTCAACCCAGGCGCGCAATCAGGTGAAAGCCAAGGGAACGAAGGCCGCAACGGCGGGCAAGGTCGGGGGCAAAGCCACGAAGGTCAGGGCGGTCAGGGCGAAGGCTCGGATCAGGCTGGCGAAGGCCAGCAGGGTCAAGGCTCACTTGCGGATCGGCAGCAAGCGCTGAGAAATGAACTGAGCCGCCAGCAACAGGGATTGCCCGGTGCCGGCACGCCCGAAGGTGACGCCGCGCGCGAGGCGTTGGATCGGGCCGGGCGCGCCATGGACGAGGCCGAGCAAGCCCTGCGTGGCGATGATCTCGCCGAAGCTATCGACCGCCAGTCCGAAGCGATGGAAGCTCTGCGCGAAGGGATGCGGTCGCTGGGTGAAGCCATGGCGCAGGAACAGCAGAACCAACCGGGGCAGGGAACGCAGGACGGCGATATGCAGGCCAACAACCGCGATCCGCTGGGCCGAAACCCAGGCGCTGCGGGTTCGATTTCAACCGATGAAAACCTGTTGCAGGGCGAAGACGTTTATCGCCGTGCGCGCGAGTTGCTGGATGAAATCCGCCGCCGGACCGGTGAAACAGACCGTCCCCAGATCGAGCTGGAATACCTCAAGCGGTTGCTGGAACGGTTCTAGCCCTCAGTTCTGCGCACCGGACCCTGCCTGAGTTTCGAGCCAGATTCGCGCCTGATCCACCAGCGACACATATGAGCTGAGCAGCGGATCGGCCTGCGGTACAGCCTCGCTGATCTGGCGGGCATTCCCGTAAATCAGGTACAGAACCACGCCGATGATCAGCATCAGCGCAAAACCGCGCAAGAACCCACCGGACTTGCGGGGTGCTTGCGCCTCATCTTCTGCCGGGTCGGAGCGCATGCTCGAGTTGATGGCATCGACATCCGGCAGTGCATCCTTTTGCCCGGCATCTACAGCGGTTTCCGAAGTTGCAGGGCGTTTGGGCCTGACCTTTGGCTCTGGCGGGGCTTCCAGGCCCAGATCGGGCTGGCTTTCCAGACCACCGCCTTCCTGCGCACGCAACTCCGCTTCTCGTGCGGCTTCTTCTTTCAGGATGCTGGCAACTGATGGGGCGACATTTCCTGTGGATGCCGCAGGTTTTTCAACCTCTGGCGCTGTTTTTTCTGCGGGCTCGGCGTCCTTCTGGGCCTCGACCTCGGTGTCCGATGTATCTGCCTCAACAGGCTTGTCCTCGGGCGCGTTCGGTTCATCCGTCTGCTCGGATGGATGCTTGGCCTGAAACCAAGTCTGATCGCAGTTCGAACACTGCACGTCGCGGCCTTCCTCGGGGATGACCTCGTCAGGAACTTCGTACTGCGCAGTGCAATTCGGACATGTAAGACGCATACTGCCTCCTCGGCCGGATGAAGGGCCGATAATAGTTTTTTCAGGGATGATATTCCGTTAAGACCCAACAGCAAAGGGCGTTTTCGGTTTCATAGGTCAAGTGTCACCAATTGGACTCGGTAGAGCCATTGAAACCGTCGCCCTGCTCGGGCAAGAAGAGCGGCAAAATATTGGGGGCACGTGTGATCGAGCTGGAAAATGTCAGCTATACCTACGGTGGCGGCGAGTTGCTGAGCGATGTCTCGGTTCAACTACAGCCGGGGTCGTTCCACTTTCTGACCGGTCCGTCAGGAGCGGGAAAGACGACATTGCTCAAGCTGTGTTACGGGGCACTGTTACCAACCTCTGGACGTCTTAGCGTATTTGATCAAGATATCTCGGCCCTTGATCGGGATCAGCTGGCCGTGCTCCGCCGACGCGTCGGCGTTGTTCATCAGGATTGCCAGTTCCTTGACCATATGACGCTTGCCGAGAATGTCGCCTTGCCACTGATGGTCTCCGGGCGCGGGGAATCGTCTGGGCAAGACAATTTGACCGAACTGCTCAGCTGGGTGGGGCTTGGTGCACGTCTCGAAGCGCGGCCACCGGAATTATCCGGCGGTGAACGTCAACGGGCGGCTCTGGCGCGCGCTGTCATCCTGTCGCCTGATGTCATATTGGCGGATGAACCCACCGGCAATGTAGATTGGGAGATGTCGCAACGTTTGTTGCACCTGCTGGTTGAGCTGAACCGTATGGGAAAGACCGTTCTGATTGCCACCCATGACCTGAGCCTGATCCGCGCGGCAAAAAGTCATGTTCAGGCACGTGTTTTGCGGATTTCGCAGCGAAAGCTGCATCTGGCGGGGGCAGACCTGTGACTGGGGCTGATATCCGAAACCTGCTGCGCGGCGATACCCGTGCTGACCGTGTTGTTCCGCCAACCGGCTACACCGCGCATCTGACGCTGTTTGTCGCTGGTGCTATGGCATTTCTTGCTGTTTTTGCTTTGGCTTTGTCCCTCGCCGCTGGCCGCATCGCGGATCGGTGGGCCTCGGAACTGGCGGGCGCTGCAACCTTGCGCATCAACGCACCGGCCGAGCAGCTTGCTGCCCAGACAGAAGCGGCATTGACCGTCCTCAGCCAGACACCCGGTGTCTCGTCTGCCCGTGCGCTTAGCGCAGATGAACAAGCCGCGTTGCTGGCACCATGGTTCGGGCCGGACCTGCCGTTGGATACTTTGCCAATCCCGCAGCTGATCGAGATCATCGAGGGCGAACCGGGACTGGATGCGCTCGGGCTGCGATTGCGATTGGGGGCCGAGGTACCCGGCGCGGTTCTGGATGATCATACGCGATGGCGCGAACCGCTGGTCGATGCTGCGATGTCCCTGCGTCGTTTGGGGTGGATATCAATCCTGCTGATCGGTGGCGCGACCGCTGCGATGATTACTCTTGCGGCCAACGCATCGCTTGCGGCCAATGCGCAGATTATCGAGGTCCTGCGATTGGTTGGCGCACAGGATGGTTTCATCGCTGGTGCTTTTGTACGGCGGTTTACCTATCGCGCGTTTTTCGGCGCCTCGGTTGGGACCCTGCTGGGAATGACAGGTGTCTTGCTTTTGCCCGAAGCTTCGGACGCGGGCGGGTTTCTGACCGGAGTTGGATTTCAGGGCAAAGACTGGGTATTGCCGGTTCTTATCCCCGTCCTTGGGGCAGCCGTTGCCTTTGTTGCCACATGGGCCGCGGCCCGACGCAAGTTGAAGGAGCTTTCCTGATGTTGATGGCAATTCAGTGGGTTCGTTCCCTCATCTTCATGATTGTGATCTATGCCTGGATGCTGATCCTTGGTATCGCGTTTCTACCTTATGCGCTGTTTTCCAAAAACGGTGCCCTGAAAGCGTGCAAAACCTACGCCAAAAGCACCATGTGGCTGGCCCGGTGGATGGTTGGTATCCGCTGCGAGGTGCGGGGCAATGCCCCAACGAATGAAGTGGTCATAGGGGCTAAACATCAGTCGTTCCTTGATATCATCATGATTTTTGATGCCATTCCTCACGGCAAATTTATCATGAAGCGCGAGCTATTGTTCACACCCGTCATTGGCATGTATGCACGACGCCTTGGTTGTATCCCGGTTAATCGCGGCAAACGCGGTGCGGCTGTGGCAAAAATGGTCAAGGACGTCTCAAAAGAGTTTTCCGAACCTGGACAGCTGGTGATCTATCCGCAGGGCACGCGTGTGGCGCCTGGTGCAAAGAAACCCTACAAGGTTGGTACAGCGATCCTGTATGAAGGCCTCGGTTTTCCATGCGTTCCGGTTGCGACGAATGCTGGCGTGTTCTGGCCCCGTACAGGCGTGATGCGTAAACCCGGCCTTGCCATTGTAGATTTTCTGGAGCCGATCAAACCGGGTGTAGCCCGCGATGAGTTCCTCGCGCGGTTGGAGGAAGTGATCGAAACACGTTCGAACGAATTGATGCGCGAAGTGGGGTTTGATCCTGATGGAATTCATTGAAAAAGTAGAAGATCTCGAGGCGTTGTACGGAACGCCGGGTGCTGCTTCTTTGCGGAAGGTCGTTCGACATTTAACTCCGCTCTATCGCAAGTGGATTGAAGCGGCGCGCCTTTGTGTTCTCAGTACAGTTGGTCCCGAGGGGGTGGACGGAAGCCCCCGTGGGGACGACGGTGCTGTTGTGCGCGAATTGAACACAAAAACGCTGGCGTTGCCTGACTGGCGGGGAAACAACCGCCTGGACAGCTTGCGCAACATCGTTCGGGACCCGCGCGTTTCGCTGATGTTCTTTGTGCCGGGCTCTGAGAATGTCGTTCGGGTGAACGGAACGGCCCGATTGACCGCAGACGCGGCATTGCGCAACCAGTTCGAAAAGGCTGGCAAGGTTCCGGCGACGGTTATCGTTGTGCAGATTGACGAGATTTACAGCCAGTGCGCGCGTGCACTGATGCGCGCCCGCACTTGGACTTGTGGCGACGAAAGCAAGGACCTTCCGACGATTGGGCAGCTTTTGTCCGAGGCGTCAGAAGGTGAAGAGGGCGGCGCGCAGTATGACAAAGACTGGGCTGCACGCGCCGCCAAAACAATGTGGTAGGTAACGGACGGCTGTTCAGTCAAGCTGCGGCGGCTCCGATTCTGGACACTTTTTTGATCCAGCGCTCGACGCTGCCCGGTTTGGGATAGCTTGCGCCTGCAAAATAAGTGAACCGCGTTGGTTTGAAGCCAACAAACCCGAGGATCTGGCCCCGAACCTGTCGAATAAGCGCTTGCCTGTACATCAGGCGCATGAACCAGCCCGGCGTGTCAGAGGTCAGGATAACGCGCGCGGTGCGTCCGGTCAGCATCGGGGCTGGCAGGCCAGCCATCGTGGTGTTGCGGGTGTCGAATGTCCGCCCCGGTATGAACATCCGGTCAATCAATCCCTTGAGTTTTGCAGGCAGCCCGCCCCACCACATAGGTGTGGTCAGGACCAGATGGTCGCTCCATTCGAAGTCCTGCAACACGTGTTCCAGAACCGGTTCAAGCGGCTTGAAGTCGTGATAGTTGCCCTGACCGAAATCAAAATCGAACTGTAGGTCGCTCAGATGGACTATCCGGACGTCATGTCCGTTTTTGCGGGCTGCCTCGCCATAGGTTTCTGCGAATGTGCGTGACAAGCTGCTTTCTGCCGGGTGTCCATCGAGGATAAGAATTTTCTTAGGGTGCATTGTAGTTCTCCTGAAAATGACCGTGGTCAGTTTATAGAATCAAAAAATGACCACGGTCAATATAAAATTTGACCACGGTCAAAAACTGTGCGATTGAGCGGTATGCGAAAACCGATCCAGAAACGTACGATCAAGACCCGCGCCAAGCTTCTCTCAGCTGCGGAAGAGGTTATCCGACATGGCGGATATGAAGCATTGCGGGTGGAAGAAGTTGTAAAGGCCGCGGGAGTTGCCAAGGGGACCTTCTTCGCGCATTTCCGCGACAAGGACGCACTGATGGAAATCCTGATCGCGGACAAGCTGAATGCCTGTCTGGATCAGGCCCAATCCGAAACTCCACCCAAAACGGTACCAGAGATCATCGCATCGCTGGAACCGGTCCACGAATTCATGACATCCGAACGGTACGTGTTCGATCTGTTGATCAGATACTCGGGGGCAACGGCCATCGCAGATATTGGGCCGATTGCCTATTGTTTTGAACGATATTTTCGGGTCGTGATGATGTGGCTTGAAACCGCAGAGATGCGCAAGGATGTACCGTCCGAGTTGTTGGCAGAAGGCGTGCAGGCCTTTGCCATTCAGGCCATGTCCTTACAGTATTGTGCGTTGCACTCAGCAACAACGTTCACAGACAGGCTGGAAACATATCTGGATGCGTGGTTGACCCCGGCAGGCTGATCGCCACCGGGGTCCGGGATGTTAGCTGTGGATCGGGCCGTCGCCGCAGGCCAGGGCAGCCTCGCGCACCGCTTCGGAATAGGTCGGATGTGCGTGGCAGGTGAGCGCCAGATCCTCGGCAGAAGCACCGAATTCCATTGCCACACAGACCTCATGGATCAGATCACCCGCGCCGGGGCCGATGATATGGGCACCCAGAATGCGATCGGTTTCCTTGTCGGCCAGAATCTTGACGAACCCGTCTGCCGCAAAATTCGCCTTGGCGCGGCCATTACCCATGAACATGAACTTGCCGACCTTATAGGCACGACCCTGTTCTTTGAGCGTCGCTTCGGTTTCACCGACATTGGCAACTTCGGGCCATGTATAGATCACGCCCGGAATCACGCCATAATTCACATGACCGTGCTTTCCTGCAACCTGCTCGGCGGCGGCCATGCCTTCGTCTTCGGCCTTGTGTGCCAGCATCGGGCCTTCGGTCACGTCGCCGATGGCGTAGATGCCCGGTACGTTGGTCTGCCAGTCCTTGCCCACCTTGATCTGGCCGCGCGGGGTCATCTCGACGCCCAAAGCGTCCAATCCCAGACCATCCGAATAGGGTTTCCGCCCGGTGGCCACCAGCACGGTATCGGCGTCGATCACATGTTCACTGTCGTCTTTGAGCAGCTTGTAGGTAACTTTGGCCTTGGTCTTGGTCGCTTCGGTTTTCTGCACCGCCGCGCCCATGACAAAGGTCAGGCCCTGTTTCTTGAGAATGCGCTGGAAGGTTTTTTGCACCTCGGGGTCCATGCCCGGCGTGATCTCCTTGAGGAACTCGATCACGGTAACTTCAGCGCCCAGGCGGCTGTATACCGATCCCAGTTCCAGCCCGATCACACCCGCGCCGATCACCACCATTTTCTTCGGGATCTTGCCCAGAGACAGAGCACCGGTTGAGGTCACAACCACCTTCTCATCCACTTCGACACCGGGCAGCGAGGACGGTTCGGAGCCTGACGCAATGATGATGTTCTTGGTTTCATGGATTTCATCGCCGACCTGAACTTTGCCGGCCGCAGGGATCGAGCCCCAGCCTTTCAGCCAGTCGATCTTGTTCTTCTTGAACAAAAACTCGATGCCCTTGGTGTTGCCCTCGATCACCTCATCTTTATAGGCCTGCATCTGTTTCCAATCGACCGAAGGCGCTTTGCCCTTCAGGCCCATCTTGGCAAAGTTATGCTCGGCCTCGTGCAGTTGGTGGCTGGCATGCAGCAGCGCCTTCGAGGGGATGCAGCCCACGTTAAGACAAGTGCCACCCAGTGTTTCGCGCCCTTCGACCACGGCGGTTTTCAAACCCAGTTGAGCGCAGCGGATCGCGCAGACGTAGCCGCCGGGTCCGGCGCCGATTACGATGACGTCATAATTTGCCATTACATTCTCCTAAATCGACCGGACGTTCCGGCGCTTCCCCGACCCGATTTGGTGGGCCGGAAATAGACTTTGTCAAACAGGTTCCAGCATCTTGATCGAGATATGCGCGATACCGCCGCGTTCGTGATGCATCGCCAACTCCTCGGATCCGAAAAATGCCTTGGCCTTTTCCAGGTTGATCACCTCGAACATCGCGATCGCATGGTCTTTCTGATCGGGATCGCGCCAGACATGCAGGTCGCGGATACCCGCGGCCTTGCGCATTGGCATATCCTCGCGGAACACCTTCAGCCAGGCGTCGAAATCGGCCACATCGGCCTGCCAGAGTACATGTGTCGCCATGGTTACAGATCCATCAGCAGGCGGCGCGGGTCTTCCAGCGCCTCTTTCACACGAACCAGGAAGGTCACGGCACCTTTGCCGTCAACAATGCGGTGGTCATAGGACAGGGCCAGATACATCATCGGGCGGATCTTGATCTCGCCATTGATGACCATCGGACGGTCCTGGATCTTGTGCATGCCCAGAATGCCCGACTGCGGGGGGTTCAGGATCGGCGAGGACATCAACGAGCCGTAAACACCACCGTTCGAGATCGTGAAGGTGCCACCCTGCATCTCAGCCATGCTCAACTTGCCGTCACGGGCGCGCTTGCCCTTTTCGGCGATGGCTTTTTCGATCGCGGCAAAGGACATGCTGTCGGCGTCGCGGATCACCGGAACCACCAGACCCTGCGGCGTACCGGCCGCCACGCCCATATGCACGAAATTCTTATAGACGATGTCATTGCCATCGATCTCGGCATTTACCTCGGGCACTTCTTTCAGGGCGTGGCAGCAGGCTTTGGTGAAGAAGGACATGAAGCCAAGACGCACGCCATGCTTCTTCTCGAACTGGTCTTTGTACTGATTGCGCAGGGCCATGACCTCGGTCATGTCCACTTCGTTGTAGGTGGTCAGGATCGCAGCGGTGTTTTGTGCGTCCTTAAGACGTTTGGCAATGGTTTGGCGCAAGCGGGTCATCCGCACGCGTTCTTCGCGGGCCTCGTCCTCGGCGGCCACCGGGGCGCGTGGGGCTTGCGCCGCAGGGGCGGGCGCAGGTGCCGGGGCCGAAACTGCTGCGACGGCTTTGGACACGTCTTCCTTCATGATGCGACCGTCGCGGCCTGTTCCGGTGACCTGATCAGCTGACAGTCCGGCTTCGGCCATTGCCTTCTGGGCGGACGGCGCGTTTGCGATGTCTTTTCCTGTGCTGGTTGCTGCGGGCGCAGCCGCTGCTGCCTGGGCCGGCGCGGCTGCTGCACCAGCGGCTGCTCCGGAGATGACAGCCAGCTTGGCAGCCGCATCCACGGTCGATCCTTCTGGAGCAACGATTTCCGCAAGAACACCCGAAGTTGGCGCAGGAACTTCAACTGAGACTTTATCGGTTTCCAATTCGCACAGCATCTCGTCCTGCGCGACGTTGTCGCCAACCTTCTTGAACCAGGTCGCAACGGTTGCTTCCGTCACAGACTCACCAAGTGTCGGCACCATCACGTCAACCGACCCGGCCGATGCGGCAGGTGCCGCTGCCGAAGCTGCGGCTGCCGCCGGGGCAGGGGCCGCGCCTTCTCCAGCCGCAATCGTTGCCAGCAAGGCATCAACACCGACGGTTTCGCCTTCGGCTGCCACGATTTCACCCATTACACCCGCTGCCGGCGAAGGAACCTCGACGGTGACCTTGTCTGTCTCCAGCTCACACAGCATCTCATCCATGGCGACCGCATCACCGGGCTTTTTGAACCAGGTTGCAACTGTGGCTTCGGTGACCGATTCGCCAAGCGTGGGAACACGAACTTCAATCGTCATCGCTTACTTTCCTTCAATGCTCAGCGCTTCGTTTACCAGCGCTTCTTGTTGGGCTTTGTGTTGGCTGGCCAGCCCCGTTGCGGGCGAGGCCGATGTGGCGCGACCGGCATAGGTCGGGCGAGTGTGTTTTGCATCGATACGGGAGAGGACCCATTCGATGTTGGGTTCGATAAAGGTCCACGCACCCTGGTTCTTGGGCTCTTCCTGACACCAGACCATCTCGGCATTCTTGAACCGTTCGAGCTCGTTGATCAGTGAATGTGCCGGGAACGGATAGAATTGTTCGATCCGCATCAGGTAGATGTCGTCGATGCCACGCGCATCGCGTTCCTCCAGCAGGTCGAAGTAGACTTTGCCGGAACACATGACGACGCGCTTGATCTTGTCATCGGCCACCAGCTTGGTGTCAGAGTTGCCCTTCTGCGCGTCATCCCACAGCACCCGGTGGAAGCTGGACCCAGTGGTGAAGTCATCCGCCGTGCTGACGGCCAGCTTATGACGCAGCAGTGACTTCGGTGTCACCAGGATCAGTGGCTTCCGGAAGGTCCGGTGCAACTGACGGCGCAGGATGTGGAAATAGTTCGCCGGTGTCGTACAATTCGCCACGATCCAGTTGTCCTGACCGCACATTTGCAGGAACCGTTCCAGACGCGCTGACGAGTGTTCCGGGCCTTGCCCTTCGAACCCGTGTGGCAGCAATGTGACCAGACCGGACATCCGCAGCCACTTGCTTTCACCCGAGCTGATGAACTGGTCGAACATGATCTGCGCACCGTTGGCAAAGTCGCCGAACTGCGCCTCCCACAGAACCAGAGCGTTAGGTTCTGCCAGCGAATAGCCGTATTCGAAACCCAGCACAGCGTATTCGGACAGCATCGAGTCGATAACATCGTATTGGGATTGCCCGGCACGGATGTTGTTAAGCGGGTAATACCGTTCTTCGGTTTCCTGATGAACAAACCCAGAGTGACGCTGGCTGAACGTGCCCCGCGTTGCATCCTGCCCGGCCAGACGCACGGGATATCCTTCGGTCAGCAACGATCCAAACGCCAGTGCCTCACCCGTGGCCCAGTCAAAACCTGCACCGGTCTCGAACATCTGCTTCTTATGTTCCAGCAACCGCCCAACGGTTTTGTGCATTGCGAAATCGTCAGGAGCTTTGGTCAGTGCGGCTCCGATTTCCGCCAGTGTCTCTGCCGAGATCGCTGTTTCACCCCGGACATAATCGTCCTTGTTCTTGTCAAGATGCGACCAGCGCCCATCCAGCCAGTCGGCCTTGTTGGGTTTGTAGTCTTTCCCGGCCTCGAACTCGTCGTTCAGGTGGGCCTGAAAGGCGGCCTTCATATCTTCGATCTCACCCTCGGGGATCAGCCCGTCCTTGACCAGCCGCTCGGTATACAAGGAAAGCGTTGTCTTATGGGTCTTGATCTTCTTGTACATGATCGGGTTGGTGAACATGGGCTCATCGCCCTCGTTATGGCCAAACCGGCGATAGCAGAAGATGTCCAGAACCACGTCTTTATGGAACTTCTGGCGGAACTCGGTCGCCACCTTCGCGGCGTGAACTACCGCCTCGGGGTCGTCACCGTTCACATGGAAGATCGGGGCCTCGACCATCAGCGCGATATCGGTGGGATAGGGGCTTGAGCGGCTGAAATGCGGCGCGGTTGTGAACCCGATCTGGTTGTTCACCACAATATGCATGGTGCCTCCGGTTCTGTGCCCTTTCAGGCCGGACAGGCCAAAGCCCTCGGCCACAACACCCTGACCGGCAAAGGCCGCATCACCGTGCAGCAATATCGCCATGACCCTTGTGCGATCTGTATCGCCCAGTTGGTCCTGCTTGGCGCGGACCTTACCCAGAACCACCGGGTTTACCGCCTCAAGGTGAGAGGGGTTGGCAGTCAATGACAGGTGCACACTGTTGCCATCGAATTCGCGATCGCTGGAGGCGCCGAGGTGATATTTCACATCGCCAGAGCCATCCACGTCTTCGGGTTTAAAACTACCGCCCTGGAATTCGTTGAAAATCGCGCGATATGGCTTGCCCATCACATTGGCCAGAATGTTCAGGCGACCCCGGTGCGGCATCCCGATGACGATGTCACTGAGGCCAAGTGCACCGCCGCGCTTGATGATCTGTTCCATCGCCGGGATAAGCGCCTCGCCACCGTCCAGACCGAACCGCTTTGTGCCCATGTACTTGACGTGCAGGAACTTCTCAAAGCCCTCGGCCTCGACCATTTTGTTCAGGATCGCCTTGCGGCCTTCTTTGGTGAACGCTATTTCCTTGCCATAGCCCTCGATCCGCTCCTTCAGCCACGCGGCTTCCTCGGGGTTCGAGATATGCATGTATTGCAGCGCAAAAGTGCCGCAATATGTGCGTTTCACGATCTCAACGATCTGCCGCATCGAAGCGACCTGCAGACCCAGTACGTTGTCGATAAAGATCGGGCGATCCATGTCGGCATCGGTGAAGCCGTAAGTCTTCGGGTCCAGCTCAGGATGTGTGCTGGCGGTGCGCATGCCCAGCGGGTCCAGATCCGCGGCCAGATGGCCCCGGATGCGATAGGCCCGGATCAGCATCAGTGCCCGTAAACTGTCCAGCACCGCACGCTTGATCTGGTCATCGCTGACCTCGACCCCCTTGTCAGCCGCCTTGTCCTTGATCTTCTTGCCCGCCGCTTTGGCGTCAATCTCGGCCCATTCCCCGGTCAGAGCGCCCGTGAGGTCATCTGCAGGCATCGGCGGCCAGTCGGTACGCGCCCAGGACGGACCGTCGGCTTCGCGTTGAACATCGGGTGCGGCATCGCCCATGGCATCAAAGAACGCGCCCCATGCGGCATCCACCGCACCGGGGTTCTTTGTGTATTGCGCGTAAAGCTGCTCCAGATATTCGGCATTATGCCCCTGCATGAAGCTTGAGGCATGAAAGGCGGAATTGGGCGAATGTTCGGTCATTGGGCTACCTCTGTTGGGTTGGGACCGTATTGATTGGCGCCTGGCTGGCTGGGGCGTGTCAGCCACCATAGAACCAGGAGGGGCGACACGACCAGTACCAGAAGTGTCGGAAGAACGATGAGCAACGTGGCGCGGGTGAACAGGATATCCAGCCTGCCGCCATGCTGGAAATGAGAGGCCAGGCCGATACCGAAAACGAGCACGGCTCCGGCGCCAAGGATCAGCAGGATCGGCAGCAGAGAATACAGCCCGCTGCGACCAGTATCATGCATCCGCCGGAAAGCGACCGCCAAATGAGGAAAGAAGACAATCAGGCCGACTATGCCCTGCACCGGTTGCGAGGACGTGGCCGACACGGATTTCGAGGTTTCGGTTTCCGTCACCGCAACCTGCGTGAAGAACTGCCAATCGATGATCCCAGCGATGATGTTCCAGATCACGATGAACAGGAAGAAGAACCAGTATTCGGGGCGCGATGCGCGACCCGAAAAGGTGAAAAACTTGGAGAAGCAGGTGCGTATGGCGTCGGAGAAGGTCATGCGGTCAATCCAAATACCGAAGGACAGTTAACCCTGCCGGTGCAAGAAGCGGATCAGCTTTGAAGCTGTCTTGAACGTGTGGTTTGACCAAATACAGGGTTGCTCGCACGTCTGGATGCTCAGAAGTGTCCGAGTGAGCCACCCATTCAACGCTTAGTTCGCCAAGTCTTCCGCTTGAGGACCGGTCGGCAATTGAGTAAGTCAAATCATCTAAGCCGTTGGTGTTCGTGGTAGATGCCATACAGTCCAACCGTTTTCGCCGCTCTTCGAAGAAAACATTTACGTAGCTACTCTTGTCTTGAGAAGACAGTGTTGCTGATTGGAAGTAACGGCTGTCCACTCTGTTCACGCGGCTACCAACCTGACTTCGTTCCTCGAACCTTAGTCTTGGCCACTCATTCTCCGAAGCTATTTTGCCCGAGAATAAATGTGCGTCAGCGATCGCACCGGTGGCGGAACTACGGTTGTCTGGAGAAACTTTAATCCAACCGTTCGCATAAATTTCCGCAACGGTTTCTTCAAATGTGGAACCGTCACTTGCACAAACATCTAGAACAGCTTTCAGGGGGTTGTTTTGTTCGGCAAGTCCAACTGTTGGGACCCAAAGGCAAAGAGCAAGGCTGAATGCAAAGCTAACCGCCCGGCGGGTACCGCCGGGCAGCGCCGGACCGGCCCCCCAGGGCGGGCGCTTCTCGCCCACCCTCGGGCCGGGCGCTGCCCTACAAGCATATGCCCGGTCCTTGAGCATCTTACCCGATCGCTTCCAGCACGGCCTCACCCAGCTGTGCCGGGCTTTCGGCCACGACGATACCGGCCGAGCGCATGGCTTCGATCTTGTCCTCGGCACCGCCCTTGCCGCCAGCGACGATGGCACCTGCGTGGCCCATGCGGCGGCCCGGAGGGGCTGTGCGGCCTGCGATGAAGCCTGCAACCGGCTTCTTGCGGCCTTTCTTGGCCTCATCTGCCAGGAACTGCGCGGCTTCTTCCTCGGCCGAACCACCAATCTCGCCAATCATGATGATCGACGTGGTCTCGTCATCTGCCAGGAACCATTCCAGCACGTCGATATGCTCAGTCCCTTTGATCGGGTCACCGCCGATGCCCACACAGGTGGACTGGCCCAGACCGACATCGGTGGTCTGTTTGACCGCCTCGTAGGTCAGGGTGCCCGAGCGCGACACAACACCGACCGAGCCGCGTTTGTGAATATGGCCGGGCATGATGCCGATCTTGCAGGCGTCGGGCGTGATGACACCGGGACAGTTCGGGCCGATCAGGCGCGACTTGCTGCCTTCCAGCGCGCGTTTCACCTTCATCATATCCAGAACCGGGATGCCTTCGGTGATGCAGACAATCACTTCCATCTCGGCATCAATCGCTTCGAGGATCGAGTCCGCCGCGAATGGAGGCGGTACGTAGATCACCGATGCGTTGGCTTCGGTCACGTGCTTTGCCTCGTGGACCGAGTTGAACACGGGCAGGCCCAGATGCTCCATCCCGCCTTTGCCCGGGGTTACGCCGCCAACCATCTTGGTGCCATAGGCAATGGCCTGTTCGCTGTGGAATGTACCTTGCGAGCCGGTAAAGCCCTGACAGATCACTTTGGTGTTTTCGTCGATGAGGACTGCCATTTTGTCCCTTTCTCTAGGCGGTGTTGGATTGATAGGGTTCTGCCGCTGGAAGAACCTGCGGCGCATAGGTAATTTTCTGAAGCGTGGCGCGACCGAGGGCCAGATTGGCCGTCGTGCGCAGGCCGCTGCTGATTTCGGCGATACCGCGCCTGATTTTTTGTCGGACCAGCGGCCAGCCCGAAGGGCGTTCGCGGGGGGCACCCATCTGGATTTCGCCCGGCGCTTCGTTGCCTTGCTCGACCATCGCGGGGACCACCTGATAGACATTGACCTGACGCGCCGCAGGCGAGGCTGACGGGTTGAACAACAGGCCATCCAGCGTGATATCATAGGGCTTTTGCGCCAGAAAGTGTTCTGCCGCTTGCCGGGTCAGCGCATATGCTGCACCTCCGGGGTGGCGTGAGTGCATCAGGCGCAGTTCCCGACCCAGATGGGATGAGCTTTTGCGCTCAAGTGCGAGGTAGAGCTTTGTACTGCGCCAGCGTTCGAACCGCACGATATCTGCATCCTCTGGCCACCAGGATGCATCGTTCAACCAATCCGCCAGTTCTGGCGACAGGAAAACATCATCCTCAAGGATCAAGGCCTGTTCCGCGCCAGAGGCGACAACGGCCTCCCACGCTTTGGCGTGGCTGAGAGTGCAGGCCATGTCCTTGGTATGGAAATAGCCCCACGGCCCCTCGGCCCGGCATTCGCGCAGGAAATCCTCACGGGTGGCGGCATCGCAATCAACAGCATTAACGCGCGTCGCCGACAGGCCTGCCTTTTGCAGCTCCTGCTCCATCAAACGCGCCCGCCCGGTGGCGCGTTCAAGACCTATGAGGAAGATGGGGATGGTCATCAGATCGGTTGTTTCTTTCGATTTCCCGCGTGAAACAGATAAACTTGGGTTATAGTTGCCGTGGGGTCGGCCTGTAGCCCACTCCACAGCAACTTGCTTACCCTTTAACCGCCTTCACGATCTTCTCGGCACCGTCTTTCAGGTTGTCTGCCGCGATCACGTCCAGACCCGAATTGTTGATGATCTCTTTGCCTTTCTCGACATTGGTGCCTTCCAGACGCACGACCAGCGGAACTTGCAGGCCGACCTCTTTCACCGCAGCCACCACGCCCTCGGCGATGACGTCACAGCGCATGATGCCGCCGAAGATGTTGACCAGAATGCCTTTGACCTGTGGGTCCGAGGTGATGATCTTGAACGCTTCGGTCACCTTCTCTTTGGTCGCACCGCCGCCCACATCGAGGAAGTTGGCAGGTTCGGCCCCATAAAGCTTGATGATGTCCATCGTGGCCATCGCCAAACCGGCACCGTTCACCATACAGCCAATCTCACCATCCAGTGCGATGTAGTTCAGGTCGTATTTGCTGGCTTCCAGTTCCTTGGGGTCTTCCTCGGTCGTGTCGCGCAGTTCGGAAATATCGGGGTGACGGTAGACCGCGTTGCCGTCAAAGCCGACCTTGGCATCCAGCACTTTCAGGTCGCCGCTGTCGGATACGATCAGCGGGTTGATCTCCAGCATCTCCATGTCTTTCTCGACGAAGGCTTTGTAGAGGATGCCCATAAGCCTGACACATTGCTTGACCTGCGCGCCCTCAAGCCCCAGCGAAAACGCGATGCGGCGACCGTGGTAGGGTTGATAGCCGGTGGCCGGGTCAACCGAGAAGGACAGGATTTTCTCGGGCGTCGCGGCGGCAACCTCTTCGATGTCCATACCGCCTTCGGTCGAGCAGACAAACGAGATACGGCTGGTCTGACGATCCACCAGCAGAGCCAGGTACAGTTCACGCTCGATGCCGGAACCGGCTTCGATATAGATGCGGTTGACCTGCTTGCCTGCCGGACCCGTCTGATGGGTGACCAGAGTGCGCCCCAGCATCTTCTTGGCTTCTTCGGCCGCTTCCTCGACCGATTTGGTCAGCCGGACACCGCCTTTTTCACCAGCATCGGCTTCTTTGAACGAGCCTTTGCCGCGGCCACCCGCGTGAATCTGCGCCTTGACGACCCAAAGCGGCCCATCCAGTTCACCGGCTGCGGTTTTGGCTTCCTCGGCGCGCAATACGGCGCGACCATCGGAGACCGGAGCGCCGTAGCTGCGAAGAAGAGCCTTGGCCTGATATTCGTGAATGTTCATCGAAATTGTCCCGTCTGACTGCGTTTAACCGTTATAGGCGTGTCTAGCGGGCAAATTTAAAGGGTTTTTTGACCTGCGACGGGAAATTGTCGAAGATTTTCGACATTTGTGATCACGGGTTTTTAGGGTGTGATCACAAAAATTCGAGTGTCATCGATTGATTCGATATTCCTGCACAGTTTTTTGAAATCACATTCGAAAAAAGGGATTTGGGACGTTTGCGCCAACATATGCGGCCGGGTTCCAGGGTGGTAAATGAAAACCGGCCCAGAATTGGGCCGGCCTCAAATTCGGATTGTCTGGCAGTTTTATGCCAGTGAACTGTCGATACCCTTGCAAGCCTCGATCAGGCCTTTCACGGCGTTGACCGAGTTGTCGAAGCCGGCTTGCTCGTCTTCGTTCAGTTTGATGTTCACAATGCGCTCGACGCCACCAGCGCCGATGACTGTCGGCACCCCGACATAAAGGCCGTTAACACCCAACTCACCGCTGCAGTACGCCGCACAAGGCAGAACACGCTTCTGGTCTTTCAGATAGGCTTCGGCCATTTCGATCGCCGAGGTGGCGGGCGCGTAATAAGCCGATCCGGTTTTCAGCAAACCGACGATTTCGGCGCCACCATCACGGGTGCGCTGTACGATGGCATCCAGCTTTTCTTGCGAGGTCCAGCCCATTTCAACCAAATCAGGCAGCGGGATACCGGCAACGGTCGAATAACGAACCGACGGCACCATGGTGTCGCCATGGCCGCCCAATACGAACGCGGTTACATCGCGCATCGAGACGTTGAACTCTTCCGACAGGAAATGCGCGAAACGCGCTGAATCCAGCACGCCAGCCATGCCGCAGACTTTGTTATGCGGCAGGCCCGAGAATTCGCGCAGCGCCCAGACCATGGCGTCCAGCGGGTTGGTGATACAGATCACGAACGCATCGGGCGCGTGTGCTGCGATGCCTTCGCCGACCGATTTCATGACTTTCAGGTTGATGCCCAGCAGGTCATCGCGGCTCATGCCCGGCTTGCGGGCTACGCCTGCGGTCACGATGCAAACATCCGCCCCGGCGATATCAGCATAGTCGCTGGTGCCTTTCATCGTTGCGTCAAAGCCTTCGGACGGGCCTGACTCGGCGATGTCGAGCGCCTTGCCCTGTGGCAGCCCGTCAGCGATGTCAAACAGGACAACGTCACCCAGTTCTTTGACAGCTGCAAGATGTGCAAGCGTGCCGCCGATGTTCCCCGCGCCGATCAGCGCAATCTTGGGTCTGGCCATTTGGAATATCTCCAGTCGGTTTTGAAATCGCGGCTGTGCTATTCGCTAAAACGGCATTAGGCAAGAGTTCTGCGACGTGGCATACAACCGCATACCGTTTGCGAGACCCTATGTGGTTGCGCTAAAGGGCCTTTGAGACAAGCCAAAACCGGGGTTGGTGGATGTTCGAATTGAACCTGATGTTTTTTGCTGTGGCGATCCCGGCGGTGATTTTTGCGGGAATCTCGAAGGGCGGTTTCGGCTCGGGCGTGGCCTTTGCGTCATCATCGATTCTGGCCTTGATCCTAACGCCCGGGCAAGCCCTTGCCCTGATGCTGCCGATTCTGATGGTGATCGATGTGGCCACTTTGGGCCCTTATTGGAAGCGGTGGAGCTGGAGGGATGCACGCGTGCTGATCCTGGGTGCTGTACCCGGTGTGGCAATGGGGGCATGGCTTTACCGTTCAACGGATGATGACCTGCTGCGCCTGCTGATCGGCGGCATCTCTGTTGGGTTTGTGATCTGGCACATCGCACAGTCAAAAGGCTGGGTGCGCGGGTTTGCCAGACGGTTGCCACCCTCCGCTGGCCTGTTTGCAGGGCTGGTCGCGGGATTCACCAGCTTCGTCAGCCATGCCGGAGGCCCTCCGGCTGCCGTTTACCTATTGTCCCAACGGCTGACCAAGACCGAGTTTCAAGCCAGTACAGTATTGGTTTTCTGGGTGATAAATATCGCAAAGTTCGTACCCTACGCTTATCTGGGCATGTTCACATGGCAGACGGCATGGGCCGATATGCTGTTAACACCGTTTGCTGTTCTCGGTGCCTGGCTGGGCGTCCGCGCACATTTCATGTTGTCCGAACGCCTGTTCTTTGGAATTGCCTATGTGTTGCTGACCCTTACCGGCGGTAAGCTGATCTGGGACGCACTTACCTGATCAGGCGTTCGGGGGCAGCGCTTCGGCTACAGCCTCGAAAGATTGCCCCGAAGCGACAAGGCAGGTGACCCCGTTGGGAAAAGTCACCGTGATGGTCCAGCTGCCGCGTTGAGTTGAGGCGAAAAGCTCCATGACCGCGCCTTGCTGGGCCAGACCATAGCCCCTGCGCGTTTCGTCATAAGTGTCAGTCAATCTTGTCAGCACATCTTCTCGCGGTGCGCAGTTTTGCCCCTGGGCCTGTACCTGTTGTGCCGCCAGAACCATGATCCCAAGTCCCATCGTCATCTCGAACATTGTCTTTCGCATCCCGAATCCTTTCGGTTCCCTCTGCTGGTCAGGGTGCGGCGTAGGGGCCGAAATTCAGTTAAGGCAAAGCACGTTGCCCCCTGTTTGCTGCGGTGCGGCAATTTTGGGCTTGAACTTTCCGGTAAAAAATGCCCCATTCCGCGCAACTTTATTTCAATGGGAGTGGTCCATGGATCCTCGTCAGCGCCCCTATCGTTCGGTTCTCTATATTCCTGGGTCCCGGGATCGGGCTTTGGAAAAGGCCCGCACTCTGCCGGTAGATGCAATCATCTTCGATCTGGAAGATGCGGTCGCGGCCGACGAAAAGGACAATGCGCGCGAAACGCTTAGGGCGGCTTTGGCTGCCGGAGGGTACGGGTCACGCGTCAAGATTGTCCGGATCAACGGGTTGGACACCGAATGGGGCCGTGCGGATGCCGAGGCTGTGCGCGAAATGGATGCCGACGTAGTCCTGTTGCCTAAGGTGAATTCGGCGGCTGACGTGGATGCGCTGGCAGCAATCACCGGAGATCTGCCGATCTGGGCCATGATGGAAACCCCGCGTGGAATGTTGAACGCGGCAGAAATAGCCGCGCATCCGCTGATGGCTGGATTCGTAATGGGAACAAATGATCTGGCGAAAGAGCTGCAAACCCGCTTCCGCCCAGATCGCCTTCCGATGATGACCTCGTTAGGGCTGTGCTTGCTGGCCGCCAAGGCCGAAGGGCTGATCATCATCGACGGCGTTTACAACGCTTTCAAGGATGTCGAAGGTCTGGCTTGCGAATGTGCGCAAGGCCGCGATATGGGCTTTGATGGTAAAACGCTGATCCACCCGGCCCAGGTCGAAGTGGCAAATACCGCCTTCGCGCCATCGGACGATGAGATCGACCTGGCTCGCCGCCAGATCTCGGCTTTTGAAGAGACCGAAGCCCTTGGCCAAGGGGTCGCCGTTGTTGATGGCAAGATTGTTGAAAATCTGCACGTTGTAACTGCCCGCGAAATTCTGGCAAAAGCAGAGGCGATATTAGCTTTGCAAGCGGGGTAGGCCAGCATGGGCTTTGTTCTTCTGATCTTGGGTGTGGCGCTGTGGTGGGGGGCGCATCTGTTCAAACGTGTGGCACCTGAACGCCGCGCCGCAATGGGTGACGCGGGTAAAGGCGCTGTTGCCCTGGCTTTGGTCGCGTCGATCCTACTGATGATCTTCGGGTATCGCATGACCGACTTCATCCATGTTTGGGCGCCGCCAACCTTTCTGGTTCACGTCAACAACCTGTTGGTTTTGATCGCGATTTATATGATGAGCCCTGCGGGCACAAAAGGCCGGCTGCTGAACAAGCTGCGCCACCCGATGCTGGGCGGGTTCAAGCTGTGGGCTTTTGCGCACCTGTTGGTGAACGGCGATCTGGCCTCGATCATTCTGTTTGGTGGCCTTCTGGCCTGGGCGGTGGTCGAAGTCATTGTAATCAACAAGTCTGAACCCGAGTGGACCCCGGCAGAGCCTGGCACTTACGGCAAGGATGCGATGTTCTTTGTGGCTTCGATCGTTCTGATGGGAATTATCGGATACATCCACGGGCTGGTTGGCCCATCTCCGTTCGGCTCATAAGGATTTGATTTGATGTCGAAACTTTATCGCTTGCTGACCGAAGAAGACACTTCGGCCTTCTGTCACAAGGTGTCCGACGCCCTGTCAAAGGGATGGGAGCTGTATGGCGACCCGGCTTACGCCTTTGATGCCAACGGCAACGTAATGCGTTGTGCGCAGGCCGTGACCAAAGAGGTCGAGGCCGATTATTCCCCCGACATGAAACTGGGACAGCAGTAATGGCGAAAACTAATCCGGGCCGATTTTTCGAGGACTATTCTGTAGGGCAGGTGTTGCAGCATGCAGTACCTCGCACCGTGACCGAGGGAGAGCGCGGCTTGTATCACGCGCTTTATCCCGCACGTCATGCGCTTTACTCTTCGGATGAATTTGCCCGGGACTGTGGGTTGCCGGAAAGCCCGATTGATGATCTGGCCGCGTTCCACATCGTGTTCGGCAAAACCGTGCCTGACATTTCCTTGAACGCGGT
This sequence comes from Ruegeria sp. HKCCSA071, assembly GCF_017872555.1. Lineage (GTDB taxonomy): Bacteria > Pseudomonadota > Alphaproteobacteria > Rhodobacterales > Rhodobacteraceae > Ruegeria. The sequence continues at coordinate 75,179 of NZ_JAEDOX010000004.1, read as the reverse complement.
TGCCAATCTTGGCTATGCCGAAGGCCGTTGGCTGAAGCCCGTTTATACTGGCGATACGCTGCGATCCGTATCAGAGGTTATTGGCCTGAAGCAGAATTCCAACGGAAAAACCGGTGTTGTCTGGGTTCGTACACGCGGGCTGAACCAGTTGAACGAGGTGGTTCTTGAATACGTGCGCTGGGTCATGGTGCGCAAGGCAAACGTAGATGCACCCGCGCCCGAGACAGTTGTTCCTGATTTGAAGGCGGCCCTTGATCCGCAGGACCTGATCGTGCCGGAAGGGCTTGATTTTTCAAACTACAATTTTGGCCTTGCGGGCGAGGTGCATCGCTGGGGCGATTATGAGATCGGTGAAACCATCGATCATGTGGACGGTGTCACCGTCGAAGAGGCCGAACATATGCTTGCCACACGTCTGTGGCAGAACACCGCCAAGGTGCATTACGACCTGACGTTCCGTCCGGAAGGCAGGCTCATTTATGGTGGGCATGTAATCTCGATGGCGCGGACTTTGTCCTTCAATGGCCTTGCAAATGCGCAGATGATTGTCGGCTTGAATGGTGGCGCCCATGCTAACCCTTGTTTTGCGGGTGATACGATCAAGGCATGGTCCGAAGTTCTGGACAAAGCGGAAACTGGGGTTCCCGGCATAGGCGCAGTACGATTGCGTCTGGTCGCGACCAAGGGAGGTGATCCGTTCAAGCTGAAGAACGAAGAAGGGCGGTACCTGCCAGACGTTCTGCTGGATCTCGACTATTGGGCATTGATGCCCAAATAAGTGATCTGACGGATATGTGACGCCACGGCTTGCAAGGCGTGATAGGTTTGCACAATGAACCTGCTACGCGCGATATTGGCCAGCGTTATTCTGGCACCGGCGGCTCAGGCCTGCGATCTGGCCTTGGCTTTGGCCGTGGATGTTTCTGGTTCGGTCGATAGCAGCGAATACCGCATCCAGATGGATGGGTTGGCCGCCGGTTTGCGCGACCCGATCGTGTCCGAGGCACTGGTGCGGGGGCAGGCGCGGCTGATGCTGGTGCAATGGACCGGCTCATCGCGCCAGCGGATCACTATTCCCTGGACCCATATCGATAGCTTTGCCACGCTGGATCAGTTTGCAGGCCAGGTTGCCGCCGATCCGCGCATCTGGCGGAATTTTTCGACGGCTATCGGCGAGGCGCTTCAAATGACCCTGAGTTCATTCGATTCGGTTTCCGACTGCCGACGGCATTTGATTGACCTGTCAGGGGACGGTGTGTCCAATGAAGGGATTGAACCGACGCGGGTTCATGCGGCCCTGCGCGCCGAGGGGATCGTTGTCAACGCGCTGGCTATTGAGGAAAGCGAACCGGACCTGACGGCATATTTCTTTGAGAATGTCATCGTGGGCGAAGGTGCCTTTGTCGTTTCTGCCACCGGGTTCGCGGATTACCCGGAACGAATTCGCCGAAAACTGCTGCGCGAAGTGACGCGGCAAACGGCAGACCTGAAATGACGGTTTGAGAGATTCGTGATCACATCTCTTCGGCCTTGAAAACGCTAACATTGACAGCGCGGAATGTAATATGTGATCACGAGATTATTTTGTGTGATCACATAATTGATTTATCCGTGTAATTGAGCGCAATTTGATGGTTTTTGCACTCGCAGCACGTGACAGTGTCGCAAAAACCAGTAAAACGTTCGGTAGCCAACCGAAAAGGAGCCGCCATGGCCGATGTAAATCGGGGCAATCGCCCACTTTCGCCGCATCTGTCGATTTATCGCCCGCAGCTGACGTCGATCACGTCCATCCTGACGCGCATCACCGGTAACGCCCTTCTGCTCGCAGCTCTGTTGATCGTCTGGTGGTTTCTGGCCGCAGCAACCTCGCCCGAAGCGTTTGCAGTAGCGAATGGGGTAATAACCTCGATGCTTGGAGACCTTGTGATGGCGCTGTCCGTTTGGGGGCTTTGGTATCACACGTTGGCCGGTGTGCGGCATCTGATCTGGGACAATGCGGTTGGTCTGGATATTCCGACGGCGACCAAACTGGGTTGGGCTGTTGTCATCGGATCAGTCGTTTTGACCCTTCTGACCCTTGTCCTCGTCGCGTGATTGGAGGCCTGACATGCGTTATCTGACCGACCGCAAACGCGCCGCTGGACTTGGCTCGGCGAAATCCGGCACTGCCCATTTCTGGGCGATGAAAGTCAGCTCGGTTGCTTTGCTGATCCTTGTGCCGTTGTTTGTATTCACCTTTGGTCCGATCCTGGGCCAGCCATTCGAAGTCGTTCTTGACTACTACTCGCGACCTTTCCCTGCCATCGTGGCAGCACTGACGCTGGCGGTTGGCTTTAAACACTTTGCGGACGGTGCGCAGGTGATGCTTGAAGATTATGTTCACGGCACGCTTGAAAAGGTCCTGATCATTCTGGTGACCTGCCTGTCCTACGGTGCGGCTGCGGCCGGCATCTTCGCCATCGCGCGCATTGCCCTTTAATTCCCGGAGCTGAAAGAAATGGCTGCATACGAATACGAAACGCATGAATATGACGTGGTCGTTGTCGGCGCCGGTGGGGCCGGTCTGCGGGCGACATTGGGTATGGCGGAGCAAGGTCTGCGCACGGCATGCGTGACCAAGGTTTTCCCTACCCGTTCTCATACCGTGGCCGCGCAGGGTGGCATTGCCGCGTCGCTGTCGAATATGGGCCCCGACCATTGGCAATGGCACATGTACGATACCGTCAAGGGCTCGGACTGGTTGGGCGACACCGATGCGATGGAATATCTCGCACGGGAAGCACCCAAGGCTGTTTACGAACTGGAACACTATGGCGTTCCGTTCAGCCGAACTGAAGAGGGTAAGATCTATCAACGCCCGTTTGGTGGTCACACCACTGAATTCGGCGAAGGCCCGGCAGTACAGCGCACCTGTGCCGCTGCGGACAGGACCGGCCACGCGATCCTTCATACGCTCTATGGCCAGTCGCTGAAGAACAATGCTGAGTTTTACATCGAGTACTTCGCCATCGACCTGATCATGTCCGATGACGGCCAGTGTCAGGGTGTTGTCTGCTGGAAACTGGACGATGGTACAATGCATGTCTTCAATGCCAAGATGGTTGTGCTGGCGACCGGCGGTTATGGCCGCGCCTATTTCAGCGCGACCTCGGCCCATACCTGCACCGGCGATGGCGGTGGCATGGTGGCCCGTGCTGGGCTGGCCTTGCAGGATATGGAATTCGTTCAGTTCCACCCCACCGGCATCTACGGTTCGGGCTGTCTGATCACTGAAGGAGCGCGTGGCGAGGGTGGTTACCTGACCAACTCGGAAGGTGAACGGTTCATGGAGCGGTATGCGCCCCAGTACAAGGACCTCGCGCCGCGTGACTATGTCTCGCGCTCAATGACAATGGAAATCCGCGAAGGCCGTGGTGTCGGTGCGGAAGGCGATCATATTCACTTGAACCTCAGCCACCTGCCAGCCGAGGCTTTGGCAGAACGTCTGCCCGGCATCTCGGAAAGCGCCAAGATCTTTGCCGGCGTGGATGTCACCAAGGAACCGATCCCGGTTCTGCCAACCGTGCATTACAACATGGGCGGTATCCCCACAAACTATTGGGGTGAAGTTCTGAACCCAACGGCCGAGAACCCGACAGCTGTGGTGCCGGGCCTGATGGCAGTGGGCGAGGCCGGTTGCGCCTCGGTCCACGGCGCGAACCGCTTGGGCTCGAACTCGCTGATTGACCTTGTGGTCTTTGGCCGCGCGGCGGCGATCCGGGCAGGAAAAGTCGTGGATGCGGAAGCTGCGAACCCGGTTCTGAACCAGGTATCGGTCGATAAGGCCTTTGACCGGTTCGACGCGGTGCGCAACGCCAGCGGTTCCATCCCGACCGCAGAATTACGGCTTGAAATGCAGAAAACCATGCAGGCGGATGCTGCCGTGTTCCGTACCGCCAAGACCATGGCCGAAGGCGTCGAGAAGATGACGGCAATCGCTGCCAAGATGGACGATCTGAAAGTCACCGACCGGTCGCTGGTCTGGAACAGTGACCTGATGGAAACGCTGGAGCTGACCAACCTGATGCCCAACGCGCTGGCCACGATCGTCGGCGCAGAGGCGCGCAAAGAATCCCGTGGTGCCCACGCGCACGAGGATTTCTCTGCACGTGATGACGAAAATTGGCGCGTTCATACGGTTAGCCGGGTCGAAGGCAACAAGGTTGAGCTCAGCTATCGTCCCGTGATCGTCGATCCGCTGACGACCGAAGACGAAGGTGGCATCAGCCTGAAGAAAATCGCGCCCAAGGCACGTACGTTCTAAAAGGCTCGGACAGCAGGCAATGGTGAGCAAGCGCCAAATACACACGAAGACCGCAACGGCCATTGGCCAGCGGTCGATCCGTGTCCGGTGCTTGTCATGATGGTCGAGGTCCTGCAATCCGGTTCAGGCGATCCCAAGATTATCCTGATCGGGCTGAACCGCTGTGCGACGACCTCGTTTCACAGACTGTTCCAGAACAGCGGGATACCGTCGGTTCATTGGGAAGATGACCAAGGTCGAAATCTTGCGCACCGGATGTTGACCAACATTGCCATGGGGCGACGACCACTGGACGGGTTCGGAGCGGTGCGGGCCTTCACAGACATCGCTTTTGTCAATCCCCGCTTCATGCTGGACGGGGCGCGTTTCTTCCGTGAATTGCATGCTGCTTACCCGGATGCCTATTTCTTGCTGAACACACGGGACAAGGATGACTGGATTGTTTCGCGTGCCAACCATTCCGGTGGCGGGTATCTGGATCGGTGTTGCAAAGCCAATGGCCTGAGTGTGGATGAAGTGAAACGCGGCTGGGCGCATATGTATGATGTGCACCATGCCGAGGTAGAAGCCTATTTTAACGGCAACCCGCGCTTCCTGCGCTTTGATATCGACTGTGATGATCCGCAACGCGTTGCGGACTGGCTCGCGCCGGATTTTGACGTGAACATCGCCCATTGGGGGCATTATAACCGAGGGGCGTCCCAGCGCGCCCGGACAGGCTGAAAGGCGGCCTTGTGCTGAATGGAGAATTGACATGGTTCAACTGACCCTGCCCAAAAATTCCCGGATTACGACCGGCAAGACCTGGCCCAAGCCGGATGGCGCGACCAATGTGCGCAAGTTCCAGATCTATCGCTGGAACCCGGATGATGGTCAGAACCCCCGTGTCGATACCTACTTTGTCGATATGGACACGTGCGGGCCAATGGTTTTGGACGCGCTGATCAAGATCAAGAACGAAATCGACCCGACCCTGACATTTCGCCGATCATGCCGTGAAGGCATCTGCGGCTCGTGCGCAATGAATATCGACGGGATCAACACGCTGGCCTGTATTTATGGCATGGATGAGATCAAGGGCGACGTGAAAATCTATCCGCTGCCGCATATGCCTGTGGTCAAAGATCTGATCCCTGATCTGACTCATTTTTATGCCCAGCATGCTTCGATCATGCCGTGGCTGGAAACCAAGACCAACCGTCCTGCAAAGGAATGGAAGCAGTCGATTGAAGATCGGAAAAAGCTGGATGGTCTCTATGAGTGTGTGATGTGCGCAAGCTGCTCGACCTCTTGCCCCAGCTACTGGTGGAACGGCGACCGGTATCTTGGTCCTGCTGCTCTGCTGCATGCTTATCGCTGGATCATCGACAGCCGGGATGAGGCCACGGGCGAGCGCCTGGACGAGCTGGAAGACCCGTTCAAGCTCTATCGCTGCCACACCATCATGAATTGCGCCAAGACCTGTCCCAAAGGCTTGAACCCGGCCAAGGCGATTGCCGAGATTAAGAAGATGATGGTTGAACGCGCGGTTTAAGCACCTGCGCCGCATTGCGGTAAGCGCATGTCGATCTTGCAAAATAAGGCGATGTAGCCCCGGCTGCATTGCCTTATTTTTTTGGTCAGGGAGGAGTGATGAGTTCGAGTCAGGATCACTCCGATGAATACAAACACTTCCAAACAAAAAATCGACGCTAAAGAGGCCCTGAATCTTCTGGAGCAGGCATGGGCCTACTACACACCGGAGCCGGTTAAAGCCGACAAAGAGCCCGAGCTGTTCGAATACGCAAACGCGGCCTGATCAAATACGACAGCCCTTGAAAAGCTTTGGTCAATCGGCAAAGCAGAGGAATGCCTGTTCTTCTGCTTTTGTTGGCCGCCGCAGTGTTCGCCTATTTTTTTTTGGCGCTCGCGCCATTCAACGCTGACACGTGATTGTCGCTGGCGGCAGGACAGACGTCAGGGCATCTGGCGGTGCAGCTTTTGTGGAGCGGAAGACGCTGCGACGGACCAACCTATGCGCTGTCTTAAGGGAAGTGAGGGTTGAATATAGGGCTTTTCGCGAGCCAGAGAATCCGCCACTCTGCACGCCATGACCGGTTCTGAGAATATTGCCCGCCCCCCAGAAGATGCCGAAGCCCGTCGTTCGGTCGCCCCTGTCATTTGTTATCCGAACGATGCATTGCCGCGACCAGATTTGCCCTGGATGAGATCTGTGCGCCAACGGGCAGCCAAAACCGGCGAAGTCCTGGTTCCTCCGCGTGAGGCGCGCTGCTTTGATGTACCTGCCGGGCATTTCTTTCGCATCACATCGGTTGAAGGCCCGCAGGTTGGCGATTTGAATTTGTGGAACCGCAATGATTTGTCCGAGCGCTTTTATTCCGGAAAGACGCGGGCTCTGCATGGCACGCACCTGACCATCGGAGAGCGGATGTGGTCCAGTTTCCCACATCTGCGCCCGATGGCCACCATCATAGCGGATACACTGGAGTGGTACGGGATCGATGCCTATGGGGGATCGGTTCATGACGTAATCGGTACGCGTTGTGATCCATATACGGGCAACTTGCTGTCCGGCACGCAGTATCACCACTGTTGCCATTCCAACCTGACCCGCGCGCTGGCGGATTATCTGAATATCCCGATGGATGAGGCCGAACCCGCGGTGCACGACGTTTTGAACGTCTTCATGTGTACCGGTTTCACTCGGGATACAGGGCGGTATTTCATGAAAGCATCGCCCGTTCGCCCCGGCGACTATCTGGAATTCTTTGCCGAGATCGATTTGCTTGGCAATCTCAGCGCCTGTCCGGGTGGGGATTGTTCCTCGGAACATTCCTCTGACACCGCCGCGTGTTATCCCTTGTTGGTCGAAACATTTGCCGCGACGGCCACAGACCTGGATGGCTGGGAAAGCCCGGCGCGCAATGGCTATGATCGCACGCACGGGCGTTAGGATCTGCGGGCACCCACCTTACTGCTAGTTGCCCGGGAATGCGGCCTGTAGCGCGATTTCCACCATGTCTCCAAAGCTGCTTTCACGTTCCGAGGATGGCAGAGCTTCTCCCGTCAGAAGGTGATCGGAAACAGTGAGAACTGCCAGAGCACGACATTTGTGGCGCGCTGCCAGGATATAGAGCTCGGCCGCCTCCATTTCGACGCCAAGAATCCCGTGACGCACCATCTGTTCATTCAGGTCCGGGCGCTCATCATAGAAAACGTCCGAAGAATAAATCCCACCGACATGGGTAGGAGTCCCTTTGGCAGCCGCCGCCTTTGCGGCCGCCTGCAACAAACTCCAATCGGCGCAGGGCGCAAAGTTCAGTTCTTTCATGATACCGCGTGACGGCGTGCTTAGCGTTGTCGAGGTCATTGCCAGAATGACGTCTCGAATTTTGACACTGTCCTGCATTCCGCCACACGACCCAATTCGGATCAGGGTTTTTGCACCGTAATCACGAATTAACTCGTTTACGTAAATAGAGAGCGAGGGCATTCCCATGCCGCTACCCTGTATCGTTACAGGATTTCCCTTCCAATTTCCGGTAAACCCAAGCATCCCCCGGACGTTATTGACTTGTTTCACATCGTCCAAAAACGTCTCGGCTGCCCATTTCGCCCGATAAGGATCTCCGGGTAATAGAACAGTTTCTGCAATTTCGCCTTCTTCAGCGCCGATATGAATTGTCATTGTTTTGATCCGCCCTGATCAGATTTCAAGATCGGAGATATCGGTACCCGCCTGCAACGCATCATGCACCCATTTCGGCTTGCGGCCGCGACCTGTCCAGGTTTGTTCCGGATTGGCAGGATTGCGGTATTTTTCTTTTGTTTTCTTTTGCTTGGATGCGCGGGGTGCGTCGCCTGAAAGCTCGGACAGCGAATACCCGAATTCCGCGGCGGCCTTTTCAGCGGCTTTCAATGCCTCACGGCGCTCGCGTTTTTCGGCTCCTACCAAGGCTTTTTCGACATCGTCACGCAGTGCCATAAGGTCTTTACGCGACATCTGTTCAAGATTGATCCCCATCATTCATCTCCGAAGGATATATTTACGGTGCACTTGAGCGCGCACCGTAATTCTAACAAATGGTTTATTCCATCCCAAATATCCAAAGGGAAGAAACGGGGAATTAGGAGTCTAAAACTTCAGTTACTCGGCTGCGAGGTTTTTGGGGTCTACCAGCGTTACGATATCGCTCATGATCGCATTAAGTTCAAAGTTTTTGGGGGTGTAAACCTTGGATACACCCATGGCTTTCAATTTTGCTGCATCTTCATCAGGAATAATTCCGCCGACAACCACGGGAATGTGAGACAGGCCAGCCTTTTGCAGCCGATCCATTACATCTTCTACCAACGGCAGATGGCTGCCGGACAGGATCGACAGCCCGATGACATGTGCGTCATCGTCACGGGCTGAGGTGACAATTTCTTCTGGGGTCAACCGGATACCCTCATAGCTGATATCCATGCCGCAGTCGCGGGCACGGAACGCGATTTGTTCAGCGCCGTTGGAATGGCCGTCCAACCCCGGTTTCCCAACCAGGAATTTCAGGCGCCGTCCCAGTTTGTCGCTGACAGCATCAACCGCCGTGCGCAGGTCCTCCAACCCTTCGGTCTTGTTCGAGACCGATCCGGAAACGCCGGTCGGGCCACGATAAGTGCCGAAGACCTTGCGCATCTCTTCGGCCCATTCCCCGGTTGTCACACCCGCCTTGGCAGCGGCAATGGACGGCTCCATGACGTTCGCTCCTGTCTGAGCAGCCTGGCGCAATGCGGCCAAGGTCGCTGCAACAGCCGCTTCGTCCCGCTCAACCCGCCACGCATTCAGGCGGTCAATCTGTTCCTGTTCCACGGCAGGATCTACGACCATGATGCCGCCATCTTCGGTCTGCAAGGGCGAAGCCTCGCCTTCCATCCATTTGTTCACGCCGACGACGACGGTTTCGTTGCGTTCGATCCGGTTCAGACGTTCAGCGTTGGAATCCACAAGGCGGGATTTCATATACTCGATTGCCGCAACCGCACCGCCCATCGAATCCAGGTTCGCCAGTTCTGCGCGTGCACCTGCTTTCAATTCTTCGACCTTGGCATCAACAGCCGGGTTGCCATCGAACAGATCATCGAATTCCAGCAGATCAGTTTCATAGGCCAGAATCTGCTGCATCCGCATGGACCATTGCTGATCCCAAGGGCGTGGCAGGCCAAGCGCCTCGTTCCAGGCGGGCAACTGCACCGCACGGGCGCGTGCATTCTTCGACAGGGTTACGGCCAGCATCTCGATCAGGATGCGGTAGACGTTGTTCTCAGGCTGTTGCTCGGTCAGACCCAGAGAGTTCACCTGCACGCCATACCGGAATCGGCGGAACTTCGGATTTTCAACACCATAGCGTTGTTGCAGAATCTCATCCCAAAGATCCACGAAGGCACGCATTTTGCACATTTCGGTGACAAAGCGGATGCCGGCATTCACAAAAAAGGAAATCCGGCCGCAGAGCGCCGGGAAATCCTCGGCAGGTACTCGTGGGCGCAATTCGTCCAGCACGGCGATGGCAGTGGCCAGGGCGTACGCCAGCTCCTGCTCTGGCGTCGCGCCCGCCTCTTGCAGGTGATACGAGCACACGTTCATCGGGTTCCATTTCGGAACTTTGGTATAGCAATACTCGGCCACGTCCGCGATCATCTTGAGCGACGGTTTTGGCGGGCAAACATAAGTGCCCCGGCTCAGATATTCCTTGATCAGGTCGTTCTGGACCGTGCCCTGCAACTTGGAAACGTCAGCGCCCTGTTCCTCGGCCGCTGCGATGTAAAGGGCAAGCAACCAAGGGGCGGTGGCGTTGATCGTCATAGACGTGTTCATCTGTTCCAATGGAATCTGATCGAACAAAACCCGCATATCGCCCAGATGGCAAACGGGCACCCCGACCTTGCCAACTTCGCCACGTGCCAACGTGTGGTCACTGTCATATCCGGTCTGGGTGGGCAGATCGAAGGCAACCGAAAGACCGGTTTGCCCTTTGGCAAGGTTGCCACGATAAAGCGCGTTCGAGGCCTTGGCGGTAGAATGACCGGCATAGGTCCGGATGAGCCAGGGGCGATCTTTCTGCATCTGCGTCATGAAGGGGCCTCGCGTTTCGGTGGGCAATAAAATTACGTCTAGGGGTTCTAAAGCGCAATTTTCGGGACATGTCAATTCGCTGCGTTGCGGCATCCTGCAATTGTTCAGATTGTGAGCAGCTGAGATTGGTGGCAAGGTGCGGCCATGACACAAACCGTGGAACTTCCGCTTTGGCTTTTTGTGCTGATCGTGGTCTTTGCCATGGTTACCTTCGCTTCACATTTCCTGTTCCCGTCAGTCCGGTGGTTCTTCCGCCGCCGGTTGGAACGTGCCGTGGCGCGTTTGAACCAGCGCCTGCAACGTCCGATCCAACCGTTCAAGTTGGCCCGCCGGCACGACATGATTCAACGGCTGATTTATGATCCACAGGTCGGAAAAGCGGTCCAGCATCACGCCCTTGAAACCGGAATACCCGAAGCCGTTGCGTCCGAGCAGGCACGCCGCTATGCCCGCGAGATCGTACCGTCCTTTTCTGCCTTCGCCTATTTCAGTTTTGCGATCCGGCTGGCCCGGCTACTAAGCAACACATTCTACGAAGTGCGGCTTAGCTACCAAGACGAAGACGCGGTCAGGACTATCGACCCTGATGCAACCGTTGTTTTTGTGATGAACCACAGAAGCAATATGGACTACGTGTTGGTTACATATCTGGCGGCCCCGCATTCTGCTTTGTCCTATGCAGTAGGGGAATGGGCGCGGGTTTGGCCGCTGAGCCGGTTGATCCGGGCAATGGGGGCTTACTTTATCCGGCGCAAGTCGGGTAGCGAGCTCTACCGGCAGGTTCTGTCCACCTATGTGCGCCATGCGACCGAAGCCGGTGTGACGCAAGCCATGTTTCCAGAAGGTGGCTTAAGCCTGACAGGAGCGCTCGCCCGCCCAAAGCTTGGATTGCTCAAGTACATAATGGATGGGACGACGTCGCAGGGGCGTGATGTCGTATTTGTTCCCGTCGCTTTGAATTATGACCGTGTGCTTGAAGACACTATTCTTACCCGTGCGGCACTGGGAAAAGAGCGTCGTTTTCGGGCCCGGATCGGTGTCATCGCGCGATGGATTTTCAAGCAATTCTGGCGGCGAGTGATCGGACGCTACAAGCGGTTTGGGCTGGCATCGGTCCGGTACGGAATGCCGATTTCCCTGAAAGAGTTCCGGGCCGAAGGCAGTGACGACATGATGACCGATCTGGCGCGCACATTGATGCAGCGTATCCAGAACGCGATCCCGTTGGTTCCGGCCCCTGCGGCCTGTTTGCTGATACGTGACAATGGGCCGATGGCGGAACTGGATCTGCGGTCCTGTATTCAGACGATGATGGAACGCGATGGTAGGCAGACCCAAGACAATGCGCCGGCCATATCAAGCGCTTTGGACCAGTTGATTGAACGACGGATTCTCAAGCGGCAGGGAGATATTCTTTCTTCATCTGGGCAACGCGGTGATCTGCTGGAATATTATGCGGCATCTGTACCGGTTTCCGCGCGCCCCTAAAATTCTGCGTCTGCAAAATAATTTCTGCAACTGCTGGGTCATAAAATTACAATTTTTCACCGAAACAGGTTGCAATATTTCGCAGCGGCCAATATTTCATCTGATAAAGCACGCGATTCTGCGTCGCGGCAAAAGTATTGAAAAAGGAGGCCAGCATGGCTTTGGACACCGAAACCGGTATCGCGTCGTATGAGGCACCCGAAAAAGACCTCTATGAAATGGGTGAGATCCCTCCGATGGGATATGTCCCGAAACAAATGTACGCTTGGGCCATCCGAAAGGAACGCCACGGCGAGCCAAATACTGCGATGCAGCAGGAAGTGGTCGATGTACCCACGCTTGACAGCAATGAGGTGCTTGTTCTGGTGATGGCGGCAGGCGTCAACTATAATGGTGTCTGGGCTGCTCTGGGCCAGCCGATTAGCCCCTTTGATGGCCACAAGGCGCCGTACCATATCGCTGGCTCTGATGCATCGGGCATCGTTTGGGCCGTTGGCGACAAGGTCAAGCGGTGGAAGGTTGGCGATGAAGTTGTCATTCACTGCAATCAGGACGATGGCGACGACGAGGAATGCAACGGCGGCGACCCGATGTATTCGACCAGTCAGCGGATCTGGGGTTATGAAACGCCTGATGGTTCATTCAGCCAGTTCACGCGCGTTCAGGCTCAACAGTTGATGCCGCGCCCCAAGCACCTGACCTGGGAAGAAGCGGCGTGTTACACGCTCACACTCGCGACGGCATATCGTATGCTGTTTGGTCACGAACCGCACGACCTGAAACCGGGTCAGAACGTTCTGGTCTGGGGTGCCTCGGGCGGTCTGGGATCTTATGCAATCCAGTTGATCAACACAGCCGGGGCAAACGCGATCGGGGTGATCTCGGACGAAAGCAAGCGTGATTTCGTCATGGGTCTGGGCGCAAAGGGGGTCTTGAACCGCCGCGATTTTAATTGCTGGGGTCAACTGCCCACGGTCAATACGCCCGAATACGCCGAATGGTTCAAAGAGGCCCGCAAGTTCGGCAAGGCAATCTGGGACATCACCGGCAAGGGCAACAATGTCGACATGGTGTTCGAGCATCCGGGCGAAAGCACCTTTCCGGTTTCGACCTTCGTGGTGAAAAAAGGCGGCATGGTTGTGATTTGTGCGGGGACGTCCGGGTTCAACTGCACATTCGACGTGCGTTACATGTGGATGCACCAGAAACGCCTGCAGGGTTCGCATTTTGCCCATCTGAAACAGGCGGCAGCGGCGAACAAGCTGATGGTCGAGCGCCGCCTGGATCCCTGTATGTCCGAGGTGTTTGCCTGGAACGACCTTCCGGAAGCACATATGAAAATGCTGCGAAATGAACACAAGCCGGGCAACATGTCTGTGCTTGTTCAGGCACCGCGTACCGGATTGCGCACCCTCGAGGAAGTTTTGGACGCAGGCTGATAAAGTTCAGGACCTTAGACAAAAACCACCCGCGAATCGCACTGTCAGTTCGCGGGTGGTTTGCTGTTTGCAGGCCTGTTTCATGCTTTCAGATGCTTGCGATTTTTACCCCCGCTATTTTTGGGGAGTAGAAACCGGTGAATAGGTCGAAAAAGTTCATACATGTTATGGTTGTGTTAACGCTTCGTTAACTGTTTCAGAGAGACCCTGATGGCGCAAAATGAGTGGATATTGGACGTACTATCGGACCTCAACGCTTTCGCCGTTGCGAATGGGTTGAGCGCGCTTGCAGAACAGCTTGATGATACAAGGCTGATTGCCGCGGCCGAGATCGCGTCCCTGAAGAACGAGGCACGGGCGCCCGCGGATGGGAACGAAAACCGATTTGGGTCAAATCCTGCAGGATTTGGAAAACACCAGCACGCTTGAAGAGCTCAGCATCGTCGCCGAGTGTCTGCGAGACACTTTGAAGGTTGCACATCTGACATATCACTGGGTTGACGGCGCAGGGGACCAATACGGGTATACGACATACTCAGACGCCTGGGACGAACGATACAGGGAAAAAAACTATCATCGGATCGATCCTGTAATTCTGGGGTGTTTCCAGCGATTTCACCCGGTTGACTGGAAGTCGCTGGACTGGTCCAGCAAGGTGGCCAAATCATTCCTTCAGGATGCCCACGACCATGGGGTCGGCAATCAGGGATACTCAATTCCGATTCGAGGTCCAAACGGCCAGTTCGCTCTTTTTACCGTTAATCATAGTTGCGACGATCAAACCTGGCAGACCTTCATCTCGACCTACGGGCGCGAGTTGATTCTTGTCGCGCACTACATCAACCGCAAAGCGCTGGAGTTTGAAAAGGACAGGCAACCGGATGCCACGCGAGGCCTGTCGCCCCGTGAAATCGACGCTATTACCCTTTTGGCACTGGGTTACAGCCGTGCTCAGGTGGCGCATTCCCTGTCGATTTCCGAACATACGCTACGCGTTTACATTGAAAGCGCCCGATCGAAACTCGGAGCCCTTAACACGACCCACGCAATCGCAACGGCACTCAGCCGGGGATTAATAGTGGTTTAAGGGCAGAGCGTACTCAAAACGCAATATTAACCACGACTCTGTACCCCCTTCGTTCCTGCACAGGACGACAAGGGGAAAAGTCATGTTGCGTTATCTATATGCCGATGAGTTACACAGATTTCCGACTCTGGCTGAGGGGATGTTCAAGGATCGCGCAGATCAGTTCAAAACCCGGTTGGGGTGGGACGTCCATGTCAACAAAAAAGGAGAAGAGCGGGATGAGTACGATGACCTCAACCCGCTATATGTCATCTGGGAAGAACCGGATGGCAGCCATGGCGGGTCGATGCGGGTATTGCCGACAACCGGCCGGGTAATGATCAATGAGGTGTTTGGGCATCTCAACAGTGGCAAGCCGATTTGCAGCCCGCTGATCTGGGAGGTGACCCGGTTCTGCCTGTCCCGCACAGCCAGCCCGCACACTGCCGGGGCCATAATGCTAAGCGGGGGCGAGATGATGGAAGGCTTTGGCCTGACGCATATTGCCGGTGTTTTTGATGCCCGTATGATCCGGATCTATCGTCTGATCGGGTCGTCCCCCGAGGTTCTTGGAACCCAAGGCAAAGGGCGTGACCAGATCTCGGTTGGGTTGTGGCCCTATTCAGCGGATGATTGCAACCGCGTGGCTGAACGGGCAGGCATTCCGCGTGAGCTTTCGCGCATGTGGTTCAGGGCGGCTTTCGGGCGATCCAAACTGCACCGATTTGCCTTGTCTGCCTAAGGGCCGGAAAACGCAATTCCGCATCTGGTGATGGTTGGCGCGGCCCTGTAGGGTCGCGCCATGCCTTTGCCCAATGTGACCTTCTCAGACGATCAGGCCACCGCGTACGACAGCATCGCCGAGATGCTGCGCTTAGCCGGTGTCGACCTCGAGGACGATGCCCTTCTGAAATTACCGGGGGCAAGGAAGTCTGGCGTGATGGCTGTCATCGGCAAGGCCGGGTCCGGCAAAACGTTGCTGCTGGCAGAACTATATAAGGCGCTGGCTGAGACCGGTGTTCAGGTCGTGTCCGGCGATTACGAAAGCCGCAAATCGAAAGACAAGCGCAGCCTTGCCATCCTGGCCCCGACGAACAAGGCTGCAAGCGTTCTGCGATTGCGCGGCGTGCCTGCGACCACGATTCACCGCATCCTTTATACGCCGGTCTATGACCCGGAATACGAGCGTATCGCCGAGTGGCTGGCCGGAAATGATGAGCGCCCCGAGATCGAAGGTCTGACAGACGAAGCTTTGGACCGTGCTGCTGCGTTTTATCGTAACAACAAATCGATCCCCGGTGCGCTGGCCGCAGCCGGATTGCGCGGTTCAGATTTCATAACCGGTTGGAAACGACGTGAGGAACCGCTGGATATCGGGTTTGTCGATGAGGCATCGATGCTGGATGATCGTCAGTTCGAGGACCTGAAAGAGATTTTCCCGACCCTTCTACTGTTCGGTGATCCCGCACAGCTGGCTCCAGTCAATCAGTCCGGCAGCATGGTGTTTGAAGCCTTGCCCGAACCGCGAAAGCTGACGCTTCAGCGGGTGCATCGGCAGGACGCGGATAACCCGATCCTGGATCTGGCGCACGCTCTTGCCGATCCGTCGATGGGATTTGAAGAATTTGAGCGTCTGGTCGAAGAAACCGCCCGGCGGGACGACAGGGTTGTTTGGGGGCAGCGGGTCGAAGTTGATCTGATGGCGCGCAGCCCGGTTCTGGTCTGGCGCAACGCCACGCGCATTCGTTTAATACAGGCGTTCAGGCAAGTTCACGGCGCGCCGGATACCGAGCTTTTGGAAGGTGAGCCGCTGATCTGCGATGGGATCGAGTTGCCGTTGAAGCACCGCAAGAAGCGGTTGGATCTTGAGGCGCGCGGCCTGATCAAAGGGGCCCAGGTTGTCTATCTTGGCCCCGGTCGTAAGCCTGGGTTTTCGCGCTTGCATGTGATGGGGGCCGAAGACCCTCAGGTCAGCGCTGCGTCGATTGTCCAGATCGAAAAACCGGATGAGGAAGAGCCGTTCATTCCTTTTGCCGCTCGCATGGGGGCAACGTTTTTGCACGGGGCTGCTGTGACGATACACAAGGCGCAAGGATCACAGTGGGACACGGTTCAGGTGTTTGCCCCCGACATTTACGCCGCCGCCCGTATGGGCCGTTCCGAGGCCGGGCAACCTTTGTGGAAGCGTTTGGCTTATGTTGCGATCACCCGCGCACAAGAGCGTTTGATCTGGGTGGTTCGCAATCGATTGTCAAAACCCACCCACCCGTTGCAGATAGATGATTTGCGCGCGATCCCCGCAGTTTCACTCACACTGGAGACAGAAGAGACATGGGTTCCATAATCGTAACTGGT
This sequence comes from Ruegeria sp. HKCCSA071, assembly GCF_017872555.1. Lineage (GTDB taxonomy): Bacteria > Pseudomonadota > Alphaproteobacteria > Rhodobacterales > Rhodobacteraceae > Ruegeria. The sequence goes on along the minus strand of NZ_JAEDOX010000004.1, from coordinate 58,410 downwards.
GCAAGCTCTGGCATCGGTCGGGCCACCGCCGAGCTTTTTCTGGTACAGGGCTGGACGGTCGGGCTGCTGGCGCGCAGCGCGGACAAGCTGAATGCCCTCGCGCAGGAATACCCGGCGGCCATAGCATTGCCCGCAGATGTAACCGACCCGGACGCAGTCAAACAGGCGTTCCACGCCTTTACGGAGCGGGCAGGGCGACTTGATGTTCTGTTCAACAACGCCGGGATCTTTGCGCCGGGCGGCACGATCGACGAGATCGCTCTGGACGATTGGTATCAAACCGTCAACGTGAACCTGAACGGTATGTTTCTATGCGCGCGCGAGGCCTTTGGGATCATGCGTCATCAAAGCCCGCAGGGCGGGCGGATCATCAATAACGGCTCGATTGCAGCGCATGTTCCGCGCCCGAATTCTGTACACTATTCAGCGACCAAACATGCCGTTACCGGGCTGACGCGCAGCCTTTCACTGGATGGGCGATCATTTGGAATTGCATGTGGTCAGATCGACATCGGCAACGCGTGCACGCAGATGGTTCAGGATCTGGTGGATGCGGCGCAGGCGGCAGGCCAGACGCCGGACCCAACCATGGCGGTCGAGGATGCCGCGCGGTCTGTTCTGCATATGGCCACCCTGCCACCCGAAGCAAATGTGCAGTTCATGACGGTCATGGCCACGACCATGCCCTATATCGGCAGGGGGTGAGTGTCAGTTTTCCCGCAACAGACGGAACGCTGTCGACGCGCCCCAACCTGCTGCAATTGCGATAACCAATGACATCAGCCCGTACCAAACGGGTTGCTGACGGGACATATTGTACAGAAACCGCTCTAACCCGACTTTGCGAACATCGATTGTGGTTTCGTATTGCGATACAACCTCTCCTCCGCGGGTCAGGAAGATCCGGGCGGAATAATCCCCTTCGGTCAGGTCCGCGGGCATGTCGATTGACGTCCGGAACAAGGTTTGTTCGTCCACGGCCACTGTGTTCTCGCGGATGGAATACAACTGTTCGGATTCACGGATCCGGATTACGGCATCTGCAAAATCCTGAGCACCACGGATGTGCATCGCCGCTCCGACAGACCGGATCGCGCGTTCAATCGAAATGCGGTGACGCAGGTCTTCGGTATCGGTCAGTATTTGATCCAACGGTTCGCTGGTGGCAACTGCGTAGAAACTTGGTGCCAGGTCGACCAGCACGCTATCGGTGTTTACCCAAATCCCCAACTTTCGTTCCTTGCGGCGAACCGTGACGGGCTCGGACGGGCCAGCGACCGCGACGATAACTGCGACCGGTGGGCCTGGGGGAATGGGTGTTTCCCGTTTGATGGCCCCGAAAATGAGGATCTCGGACCCGTCAAAGTCGGCAGTGATCGCAACACGATCCTGGCTAAGGCCCAGGACGACCTGCTCTTCATCGGCTGCGGCGGGCAGGCTGAACAGGCACAAAGCGGCAAAGACATAGCGCAGCATTCTTAATGCCCCCCGCTGTTGCCAAGCGAATAAAGCTCGGATGGTTCAAGAAGCAGATCAAGGGCCAGCTTGCCGCAGACGACCAGAACCAGCGCGGCCAACAGAACGCGCAGCTGTTCAGCCGGCATGCGCGAACCGATCACGGTTCCGATCTGGGCGCCAACGACGCCTCCGACCAGCAGTAAAACCGCCAGGACGATGTCCACAGTGTAGTTGGTGGTCGCGTGCAGCATTGTTGTAAATGCAGTTACAAAGATGATCTGAAACAACGATGTACCGACAACGACTTTGGTAGGCATTCCCAGCAGATAGATCATTGCCGGGACCATGATGAAACCGCCACCGACACCCATGATCGCGGACAAGACCCCGACGCTTAGACCAACCACAGCCGGTGGAATGACCGAAATATAAAGGCCTGACGTGCGAAAGCGCATCTTGAAGGGCATTGAATGAACCCAGCCACGTTGGCGGCGCTTAGCTGGCGCTGCCCCGCCTTTCTTGGCTTTACGCAGCGCCCTCAGGCTTTCGATGAACATCAGGCTGCCAATGATCCCAAGGAAGACCACGTAACAAAGGGTTACCAGAAGGTCGACCTGGCCCAGGCTTTTTAGGTAGTTAAAGACAACAACACCCAACGCAGCCCCGATCAGACCGCCTGTTAACAATACCGTACCCATCTTGAGGTCAACGGTCTTTCGTCGAAAATGGGCCAGCACCCCGGAAAAGGACGATGCAACAATCTGATTGGCCTCGGTCGCAACGGCGACGGCCGGTGGTATGCCAATGAAGAACAGCAGCGGCGTCATGAGGAACCCGCCGCCGACCCCGAACATCCCCGACAGAATTCCAACCATTCCACCCAGACCAAGGAGTAGAAATGCATTTACCGAGACTTCGGCTATGGGCAGGTAAATATGCATGATACCGTCACTTTGCGCTGGGTCTTGGCTTGCCTTCTATCACACTCGAGTTCAAGAGCGGTAATTGTCGCGTGGCGCGGATCAATCAACATCATACCCCTCCCGGTTCTGCCAGAGAAAAGATTTCCGTTGGCGGCAACAGAAGGTCAAATCCGATCTTTCCGGCAACGCTCATGACCAGCAGCGCCAATAGAATGCGCAGCTGTTCGGCTTTCAAACGCGCACCGATCTGCGTCCCCAGTTGTGCGCCCAGAACGCCACCAAGCAAAAGGAACAGAGCAAGGACAAGGTCGACGCTGAAATTTGCCGACGCATGTATCATGGTTGTAAAACCGGCGACGAAAATGATCTGGAACAGGGATGTTCCGATAACCACTTTTGTCGGGATGCCAAGAACATAGATCATCGCGGGTACCATGATGAACCCGCCGCCGACACCCATGATCGCCGACAGAATGCCAACACCAAACCCAACCAGTGCAGGCGGTATGACCGAGATGTACAGGCTTGATGCCCTAAACCGCATCTTGAAGGGCAGTGAGTGAACCCATGTGCGCTGGCGTCGCTTGGGGGCAGGTTGAGTACCGGACTTGCTGGCTTTTCGGATGGCGGCAAGGCTTTCAATGAACATCAGGGTTCCGATAGCCCCCAGAAATACGACATAGCAAATCTGTACAGCCAGATCGACCTGTCCGAGATGCTTGAGAAAATTGAAAGCCACCATACCCAGGGTCGCGCCAAACAACCCTCCGGTCAGCAGAACACTTCCCATTTTCAGGTCCACGGTCTTGCGCCTGAGATGCGCCAGCAATCCCGAAATGGAAGAAGCGACAACCTGGTTGGCTGACGTGGCAACGGCAACCGCCGGAGGTATGCCGATAATGAACAGCAGCGGAGTGATAAGGAATCCTCCGCCGACCCCGAACATGCCAGATAAAATACCGACGACCCCACCGATGCCCAACAGCAGGAATGGGTTAACAGAAACTTCGGCTATGGGAAGGTATACGTGCATACCCTCTTAGAACGGTTGCGGCATGCAAAATCAACTCTGCATGCCGCCTTGCAGCGAACAGGACCGAAACTCCATTCGGAACTGGCCTTATCAGCGCTCTTTGATGTAGGGATCTCCGCCTGCCTGAGGGGGAATGGCTTTGCCAACAAACCCAGCCAGAATAACCACTGTCAGGATGTAGGGCAGGGCATCCATCACCTGGACCGGAATTACTACGCCACCCAGGTCAATGTTCTGGAACCGAAGCGCTACGGCCTGAAGCAGACCAAACAGTAAACAGGCCCACATGGCGTGCCACGGGCGCCATTTGGCAAAGATCAGCGCAGCTAGGGCAATAAAGCCGCGACCAGCTGTCATGTCCTTGACGAATCCGGCCTGCAAAGCCGTGGCCAGATAAGCGCCCGCAATACCACAGAGGACGCCACAAATTGCAACCGCAGCATAGCGTAACCCGACTACCGAAACGCCCGCAGTGTCTACCGCGGCGGGGTTTTCGCCCACGGCACGCAGGCGAAGGCCAAATCGTGTACGGTACAATATCCACCAGGTTGCTGGAACCATTAAGAACGCGACATAGACCAGGATCGAATGCCCGGACAGCAACTCAGAGTAAACAATATGGACAACGTTCGCATCCGACATCAGGTCCGAGACAGAGCGACCAGTGAGTTCCGCATCCTCAGGCCCGATTGCATAAGGAAACTCCGCGGATTCAAAGCGCCCACCGCCGAACAGGGATGGTGTACGCCCCCCCTGCTGGAACCAACTTTGCGCGACAAGAACAGTCAAGCCAGCGGCAAGGAAATTGATGGCCACGCCCGAGATGAGCTGGTTCCCTCTGAAGGTGATCGAAGCCATCCCGTGCAGCCCGGACAATATCAACGAGGCAGCAATACCGGCCAACAAGCCGAGCCAAACCGATCCGGTTGCGGCGGCGACGGCCGCGGAAAAGAAGGCTGACATCAGCATTTTGCCTTCCAACCCGATGTCGAAAATACCTGCCCGTTCCGAGTACAGACCTGCCAAACAGGCCAGCAAAAGCGGCGTGGACAGGCGGATGGTCGAATCCAGAACCTGGATGAGGGTTACAAAGAAGTCCATTATTCTGCCCTCTTCCGCATACCAAGGAACAGTTTCTCAAGCGGCATCCGCACCATGTTGTCCAGCGCCCCAGTGAACAGGATCACCAGCGCCTGAATGACCACGATCAGTTCACGCGGGATCGATGCCCACAGCGCCAGTTCCGCACCGCCCTGATATAGGAACCCGAACAAAAGCGCGGCCAGCAATACCCCGAACGGGTGTGAGCGCCCCATAAGGGCCACGGCAATCCCGATGAACCCAGCGCCTTCTGTCGAGTTCAGGACTAGGCGCTCCGCCTCGCCCATGACGTTGTTGATGGCCATCAAACCTGCCAGCGCACCCGAGATCAGCATCGCAACAATGGTAATGCGAACAGGCGAGATGCCAGCATAGACCGCGCCGGTTTCAGAGTGGCCGTACGCACGGATTTCATAGCCCAGCCGGGTCCGCCAGATCAGCGCCCAGACGACGACACAGGCCAGCAAAGCGATGAAGAACGTAATGTTTACCGGAGCCCCCCGGAACACCGTGTTCTCTGCGGTCGAGAACATTGACTGGAACGTTGGCAGATGGACGGACTCGGGGAACCGTGCGGTTGCCGGGTCCTGCGACCCTTGCGGGCGCATGACGTTGACCAGCATGTAGTTCAGAAAGGCAGCGGCGATGAAATTGAACATGATCGTGGTGATCACGATATGGCTGCCGCGCTTGGCCTGAAGATAGGCCGGGATAGCGGCCCAAAGCGCGCCGAACAGCATTGATGCCGCGCAGGCTGCCAGCAATGCAACGCTCCAATGCGGCCAGTCGACGTAAAGGCAAACCATGGCCACACCAAGACCGCCCAGCATCGCCTGACCTTCGCCACCGATGTTGAACAAGCGGGCGTGGAATGCGACGGCGACCGCAAGACCGGTAAACATGAAATTTGTCGCGTAATAGAGCGTGTAGCCCCACCCATAGGTTGACCCCAGCGCGCCCGAGACCATCAGCTTTACAGCTTCGACGGGGTTTTCTCCGATGGCGAGAATGACCAGCGCCGACAGGATAGCGGCCAGCATCAGACTGATCAGCGGGATCAGAACGACATCGGCCCATTTAGGCATTTTTTCCATCCTACGCGGCCTCTCCTGCAACACCGGCCATCAGCAGGCCAAGTTCTTTTTCATCTGTTTCATTGGGCAGGCGTTCACCCATGATATGCCCGTCAAACATCACTGCGATCCGGTCGGACAGCGAGAAGATCTCTTCCAACTCGACCGAAACCAGCAGGATCGCCTTGCCTTGGTCGCGCAGGGCCACGATCTGCTTGTGAATGAATTCGATTGCGCCGATATCAACGCCGCGTGTCGGCTGGCCGACCAGCAGCAGGTCAGGGTTTCGCTCGATTTCGCGGGCAACGACGATTTTCTGTTGGTTCCCACCCGAAAAGCTTTTGGCGGCAAGCCAAGGGTCTGGTGGCCGGACATCAAATTTCTCGATCTTGGCTTCGGTGTCAGCGCGCAGAGCGGCGTTGTCCATAAAGATGCCGTGCTTATAGGCCGGGTCACGGTGATAGCCGAAGGCCACGTTTTCCCACGCGTGGAAATCCATAATCAAACCTTCGCGCTGACGGTCTTCGGGCACATGCGCGATGCGCTGTGCACGACGCGCCTGACCGTCTGATCCGGCACCGCTTAGTGCCAGCGGTTCGCCGTTCAGCTTGATCGAGCCTTGTCCCGGACGCATCCCGCCCAGAACCTCCAGCAATTCCGACTGTCCATTGCCCGCCACACCGGCAATGCCGACGATCTCACCGGCACGCACGGTCAGGTCGATACCTTTGACCCGTTCAACACCGGCGGAATCGAAAACGCTCAGCTTTTCGATCTCAAGGATGGGTTTGCCCGGCGTCGCAGGCACCTTGTCGACCTGCAGCAAAACCTTGCGGCCTACCATCAGTTCGGCCAGTTCTTCAGGGCTGGTGTCCGAAGTTTTCACCGTAGCTGTCATCTGCCCACGGCGCATGACCGAAACGGTATCGGTGTTTTCCATGATTTCGCGCAACTTGTGGGTGATCACGATGATCGTTTTCCCTTCGGCCCGCAGACGATCCAGGATACGGAACAGCTGGTCAGCCTCAGCCGGGGTCAAAACACCAGTCGGTTCATCCAGAATCAGAATCTCGGCCTTGCGATACAAAGCCTTCAAAATCTCGACGCGCTGCTGCATCCCCACACCGATCTCATCAATGCGTTTGTCGGGGTCAACGAACAGTTCGTATTCTTCTTCCAATTCTTTCAGCTCTTTACGCGCCTTGGCCAGAGACGGAGCCAGAAGGCCGCCATCTTCAGCACCCAGAACGATGTTTTCCAGAACCGTGAAATTCTCCACCAGCTTGAAATGCTGAAACACCATCCCGATGCCCGAGGCGATAGCCGCCTGGCTGTCAGGGATTTCGGTCTTTGTCCCGTTGATCCAAATTTCACCTTTGTCGGCTTTGTAAAAGCCGTAGAGGATGCTCATCAGCGTGGATTTGCCCGCACCGTTTTCACCGATAATCCCATGGATCGTACCGGGGGCGACGCTGATTGAGATGTCTTTGTTGGCCTGAACCGGCCCAAAGGATTTGGAAATCCCTTTGAGCTCAATGGCGGGGACGGTCATGTCTTACCCTCAACTGCCGAAAAGCCCATCCGGCAGGTGGCACGGATGGCAGAGTGGATGTCAGGGCGGAAGGGTTCCTTCCGCCCCGCGCGATATCAGAACTGCAGTGCGGGGCAGCTGTCGTTCTCGTAATAGCTGACAACGGTGATATCGCCGTTGATGATGGCTTTGCGGGCTTCTTCCACCGCATCGTTCATGCGAACTGAGACAAGCTCTTTGTTGTTATCGTCCATGGCGACGCCTACACCTTCTTCGGCCAGTCCCATGGTGAACACGCCGGTTTCTACGGCGTCACCTGCTTTCATCGCGTCATACACCGCGACGTCGACACGTTTCAGCATCGACGTCAGGACCTTGCCCGGATGCAGGTGGTTCTGGTTGCTGTCCACGCCGATCGACAGAATGCCTTCGTCGGCTGCCGTTTGCAGAACGCCTACACCTGTACCACCAGCCGCGGCATAGATCACGTCAGCACCCTGGCTGATCTGTGCTTTTGTAAGTTCGGAACCTTTTACAGGATCGTTCCACGCCGCAGGGGTGGTGCCGGTCATGTTGGCGACAACATTGATGTCCGGGTTCACCGCTTTGGCGCCTTGTGCGTATCCGCAGCCAAAGTGGCGGATCAGCGGAATGTCCATACCGCCGATAAAGCCAACGGTGCCGGATTTTGATGCCATCGCGGCCATCATGCCAACCAGGTACGACCCTTCATGCTCGGCAAAGCCGATCTGGCGGATGTTGGGGATGTCCAGCCAGTTCACGTCGACAGCCACGAATTTGGTTTCAGGATAGTCGCCTGCAACAGCCGACAACGGATCAGCCATACCAAAGCCCATGGTGATGATCGGGTTGGCACCTGATTCTGCGAAACGGCGCAGAGCCTGTTCGCGCTGTGCTTCCGACTGGATCTCGATCTCGCGATACTTGCCGCCGGTCTCATTGGCCCAACGCTGCGCGCCATTATAGGCAGCTTCGTTGAAAGATTTGTCGAACTTGCCGCCCAGGTCAAAGATCAGCGCCGGTTCGGCGAAAGCTGCACCTGCGGTCAGAGCGACAGCAGCGGCAGCACCCATCAAGGATTTCATCAGGGTCATTTAAGTCTCCCATTTTTTTTGTTGGCACGAGGTCAGATTAGCCCCGTTTACCCACTTTTAGCGAGCATAAGTGTTGTGATGGCGGGAATTAAGGACGTTTGCAACCGTCATGGTCAATTGATTTCTGACCAAATGGTCTAAAAAATCTTTGGTTGCCGTTAAGGCAGTGCGCGTTCCATCACAAGAGCATCGATATTTGGGCCTGTTTTTCTAGAATAATAACCTTTGCGCCGACCGCACTGGCGATACCCGCATCGCCCGTACAGCGCGATTGCTGCAACATTGTCGGCAGCCACGTCCAGAAATGCGCGGTTTGCCTGCAAAGTGACTGCCCGGTCGTGCCAGATGCGCATGGTCTGAAACCCGAGACCTTGTCTTTGAAACGCGGGGTGAGTCGCGATCGTCAGTAACTCTGCCTCACCCGGGATCACCTGAAAAAGGGCAAAGCAGCGGGCATCCCCAACGTAATCAGTGAACCGGTTTTCCATAAGGCTGGCGAATTCATCGGCAGTCCATGGGCGTGACTGGGTGAACGCCGCTGCATGTGTCGCTGCCATCTCGTAAGGCGTCATTGGTCCAGTAACACAGGCGGCACATCTCGGGATGGGGCCGCGTCCGCAGGTCTGACATATAGCGGGGCCGGAGGCGCACTGACGCTGTGCCATCGTTTTGCAGCAAGTCTGGCAACGGCTTGTATCTGCAATGCGGGGTCGGGGCAGACATACAATGGCCCATGCTTTTCGGCCTCGTCCAAAGGCAAAAGGCATGGGCCGGTTCCGGGAAGCTGTACATATACCTGTTCGCGCGGCGCAGGGATGGCTGGAAGTTGCCCCGCTTCTGCTAGTTCAATCAGAGCATCGAATCCAGAAACGCCCACCGCCGGGACGCCAAGGCCCAAGGCTAGGCCCCGGGCGGCAGAGACCGAAATACGAATGCCTGTGAAATTGCCGGGCCCAATCCCAACACCGATGGCATCCAAGTCAGCCCAAACGCAACCAGCCTCGGTCAGCACTTCTTGCAGCAAGGGCATCAATCGTTCGGCTTGACCGCGTGCCATGCCTTCGACGCGGGATACAGCGATCACACCGCCACGCAACAAAGCGGCCGCGCAATGCGCGGCCGATGTATCAAATGCCAGGATCGTCGGGTCAGACGGCAACTGGGCGAACCTCGGTCACTTCGGGGATATAGTGGCGCAGCAGGTTTTCGATACCCATCTTCAGTGTCAGTGTCGATGACGGGCACCCCGCGCAGGCACCTTGCATGTGCAGATAGACCACGCCGCGATCAAAGCCATGAAAGGTGATGTCGCCACCATCCTGTGCCACGGCCGGGCGCACGCGGCTGTCCAGCAGGTCTTTGATCTGATTGACGATTTCTGCATCTTCTCCGGTATGTTCGGCATGACCCGAGGCCGCCGCCGCGTCGGCACCCATGACGGGCTGGCCGGATTGATAATGCTCCATCACTGCGCCAAGAATTGCAGGTTTGATGTGATCCCACTGAACGTCGTCGGATTTGGTCACAGTGACAAAATCGTTTCCAAAGAACACACCGGTCACGCCGTTTACCGCAAAGATTCGTTTGGCCAGTGGGGATTTGTCACCAGCCTCGGCTGTCGGGAAGTCTGCGGTTCCAGCCTCAAGCACCGTTTGGCCGGGCAGAAATTTCAACGTGGCCGGGTTTGGGGTGGATTCGGTCTGGATGAACATGAGGCAGCTCCGTCTGAGGTGTTTCTGATATGCGCTCAGGGGGCGGAGAAGTCAATATTTGGAACGATTCTAAAACGTAGTCGTATAGTCAATCGCGTCATCCAGCCGGTCATCTCCCCAAAACAGCTCTGTCCCCGCCACAAAACTCGGCGCACCAAACAGGCCAAGTGCTTTTGCGCGCGCAGATTGCTCGAACAGAGCAGCCTTGAGGCTCGGATCTTTTGCGCGATTCATCACTGCCGCAGGCAGACCTGCCATCTTCAGGCAATCCTCAATCACGCCTTCGTCAGAGATGTTCTTCCCGTCCCCGAATTCAGCGCTGAAAACAGCCTTTGCAAAGGCAGCCCGTTCTTCGCCATGCTCAAGGGCCAGAGCCAGGCGCGCTGCTGTGAGAGAGTTTTGCGGGAACGGGTCAGGCCGAACCAACGGCAGCCCTCGTGCGCTGCAAAGACGTTCCATGTCGCGCCACATATAGCGCCCTTTGGCCGGATACAGGTTGAACGGCGACGTGCGCCATCCCTGATCCGCGAAAATCGGACCCAACAGAAAAGGCTGCCAATCGACCGAGACACCTTTGTCCTGCGCGGCCTGTTCGATCCGCATCGCGCTGAGATAGGAATAGGTCGAGGCGAAGTCGAACCAGAACTGCAACATCTTCGCCATGTTCGATCCTCAGGTGATTTCTTCCAGCTTTTCCTTGCTCAGATCACCGGGAACAATCGTGATCGGGATCGGCAGGCTGCCAGAGTTCTTAGTGAGCTGGGTCACCAGCGGGCCGGGGCCTTTTTTGTCAGTTCCCGCCCCAAGAACAAGAACGCCGATTTCAGGGTCAGACAATACATGTTCGATGATCTGCGGCACCGGATCACCTTCGCGAATGGCCAATTCAGGTTCTACATTCTGTTTGTCGCGCATCCATTTGGCGAAGACTTCGAAATGGGCATGGATGCGTTCCCGGGCTTCTTCGCGCATGGTTTCGGCAACACCGATCCAGTGATTGAACTCGTCCGGTGGAATAACCGACAAGATCGTCACACCGCCGCCTGTATGCGCGGCACGCATCGCGGCGAACCGCATTGCGTTCAGGCATTCACGGCTGTCATCCAGAACAACTAAGAACTTACGCATGGGTGTCCTCTTCAATTTTAAGGGATCATGCCCGAGCGTTTGCGTGCTGGCAACTCGGACACGTTCATGTCGATGTACTAGCGTTCGCTTGCAGCCCAGTCCCAGTAAAGTGCGCGGGCACGGCGGGCAATTGGACCGACCTGAAACTGTGTGTCTTCCAGCGCAGTTACTGGTGTGATCTTGCTCATATTGCCGGACATGAAAACCTCGTCCGCCTGGTGAAAATCCTCAAAACCCAAGACCGTTTCATGGACTTTAACACCATCCTCGCGCAGATTCTTGATATGTCGCGCCCGCGTGATCCCTGCCAAAAATGTGCCGTTTGGGATCGGGGTAAAGACCTCGCCATCCTTGACCATGAAGATGTTTGCTGTTGCCGTTTCAGCCACATTGCCGATCGCGTCAGCGACCAGAGCGTTTGAGAATCCTTTGGAGCGCGCCTCTTGCAACATGCGAGCATTGTTTGGGTAAAGGCACCCGGCCTTGGCGTTGACCACTGCTGATTCCAGTACCGGGCGACGGAATCGCGTGGTTGCCAGCGTGGCCGAAGCCGTTTCAGGTGCCATCGGGATTTCTTCGAGACAGATGGCAAACCCTGTGCTGTTTTCCTGCGGAACGATTGCCGTGCTGTCGCCGTCAATGCCCCAATACATCGGGCGGATGTAGACAGCCGTGTCAGGGCTGTAGGCGTGCAACCCTTCCTGCACCAATTCGACCATCTGTTCAGTTGTCATGGTCGGTGTCAGCATCAGGGCTTCGGCGGACCGGTTCACCCGCGCGCAATGGGCGTGCAGATCAGGGGCTAACCCGTCGAAATAGCGGGCGCCGTCAAAGACCGAAGACCCCAGCCACGCCCCGTGATCCGCTGCGCGCATGATGGGAGTATCCCCGTCATGCCATTGGCCCTGAAAGTAGGTCCGGATGTTTTTGCCGGTTGCCATGACGCCCTCCTCTGGTTCAGGCAGACCCTAGGTGGGCGTCAGGCGAAGGTCCAGTGCATTCAGCGTGATGTCGATCCGACCATACCGACGATTTCATAGGTCTTTTGCAGGATCGGAGCGGCGATTTGGCGCGCGCGCTCGGCTCCATGAGCCAGAATCCGGTCAATCTCGGCCTGTTCTCCCATAAGGCGTGACATCTCAGTCGAGATTGGGGCCAGCTTGGCGACTGCCAGATCCGCCAGCATAGGTTTGAAATCACCGAACTGCTTGCCCCCAACTTCGGCCAGAACCTGCGCGATGCTCTGATCGCTGAGTGCTGCGTAGATATTGACCAGATTACGCGCTTCGGGACGGCCCTCCAGACCTTCGACATCCGACGGCAAAGCGTCAGGGTCGGTCTTGGCCTTGCGGATTTTCTTTGCGATCGCATCTGCATCGTCGGTCAGGTTGATCCGGCTCATGTCCGAGGGATCGGACTTTGACATCTTCTTGGACCCATCCCGCAAGCTCATGACCCTTGTGGCTGACCCTTCGATCACCGGCTCGGTGATGGGAAAGAAATCGACGCCAAAATCGTTGTTGAATTTTATGGCGATGTCGCGGGTCAACTCCAGATGCTGTTTCTGGTCCTCTCCAACTGGCACATGGGTTGCGTGATAGATCAGAATATCGGCTGCCATCAGAGCAGGGTAGGCAAACAGGCCAAGCGAAGCGTTCTGCTGGTTTTTGCCCGCCTTGTCCTTCCACTGGGTCATGCGCTGCATCCAACCCATGCGCGCGACACAGTTGAATATCCAGGCCAGTTGCGCATGTTCCGGCACCTGACTTTGGTTGAACAAGATTGATTTTTCCGGGTTTAGACCGGAAGCGATGTAACCGGCACAAAGCTCCCGCGTTGCATGCTGCAACTCGGTTGGGTCTTGCCAGACGGTGATCGCGTGCAGATCGACCATGCAATAGATAGTCTCAAATTCCTCGCTCTGCATTCTCACCCAGTTCCGAAGCGCCCCGAGATAGTTGCCGAGGTGCAGATTGCCTGAAGGCTGCGCACCGGAAAACACGCGCGGCGTGAATTGGGACTCAGTCATCAAAGGGAACTCCTGTCTGGAAAAATCAGCCCCCGTCGCTTACCCATGAGGCAAAGGGACGTCAACAGCCGCGAAAGGCCAGCCCAATGAGCAGTGAACATTACACGCCGCCTTTGAACCCTCTGCCACCTGCTGTGGTGGCACTGGTTCTGTTCATCATCGGGATAGAAATTGCCTTCACGCTGGGATCACGCGGGCTGGTCGGAGGGCCAGCAGCGATGGGCTGGCGGCTGGATGCGATCCAGCAATACGCGTTCTCTGCGGATATTTTCGACTGGATGGTTCTGAATGGGCGCTGGCCATTCGAGCATGTCATCCGCTTCGTGACCTATCCCTTTGTATCCGCCAATTTCACGCAGGCAATTTTCGTCTGTGTTTTCGTACTGGCGATGGGCAAAATGGTTGGCGAAGTGTTTGGCGGTTTCCCGATGCTGCTGATTTTTGTCATGTCGGGCATTGGCGGCGCATTAGCCTACGCTGTGTTACTGGACCCACGCTATCCGCTGATTGGAGGGTTCCCGCCGGTGTATGGTCTGATTGGCGCATTTACGTGGTTGTTGTGGCGCAAACTGTCACTTGTAGGTGCAAACCAAGCACGGGCATTTCAATTGATTGCCGTCCTTATGGGCATACAATTTCTTTTCGGCCTGATCTTTGGTGGCAACTGGGAATGGGTTGCTGATCTGGGTGGGTTTGCCACCGGTTTTGGCTTGTCTTTTCTTGTTGCACCGGGCGCGTGGTCACGGATCGTCGGACGCATTCGCCGGGATTGATCACGACCGGCGCAGGGCTTGCTTGAACTCCGACAGCTTGAAGGCGCCGAAGATATGGCCCAGAAGGAAATATGAGACGGCAGCGACCATGATCAGGACCAGCAGTGCCAGATAGCGCCAGCCGGGAACATCCAAAGCCCACCCGAACAGGTAAAGCGCTGCGTATAAGATCGCGCCCATCCCAAGCGAAGCGGCCACAATCCGGCCTGCGCGCTTTCTGAACCGGACATCGAAGCGCGCCTCTTCACCCATTCGTCGTGCGCCAAGTGCCAGCAGAACGACCATCGCCCACCCGGCAGTCGATGCGGCAATTGCCGGCGCGATCCAGCCCACCAGTGGAAACAGACCAAACGCCAGAGCTGCGTTCACGATCATCGCAACAATCGCGTAGTGAAACGGGGAACGTGTATCCTCGCGCGAAAAAAACAGTGGTTGCAGCAATTTTTGCAACATGAAGGCCGGAAGCCCGACCCCGTAGATGGCAACCGCAAGGGCCGTGGCGGCCGTGTCCTCGGGGCCGAACTGGCCGCGTTCGAACAGCACCGACACGAGGGGGGTTGGCATAACCACGAAGGCCACAGTCGAAGGCAGCGTCAGCAGCAATGTGAACTCACCGGCCCGGGAAAAGGCATTGCGTGCGCCTTCTTTGTCATCCGCGCGCAAGCGGCGGGACAGGTCCGGCAACAAGACTATGCCGACAGCAATGCCTACCACCCCCAAAGGCAACTGGTAGAGCCTGTCTGCGGCAAACAACCAGCTGACGGCTTTTTCGGTTTTCGATGCAACCAATTGCCCGACAACCAGATTGACCTGTGTGACCCCCATCGCCAGCGCGGCCGGGACCGCGATACGTACCATCCGCCGCATTTCGGGCGTCAGACGCGGCAGGCTGGGGCGAATGCGGATGTTGGCGCGTTCGGTTGCAACCCAGACCAACGCCAGTTGCGCGACACCGGCGACCGGAATGACTGAGATCAACCACCGGATCACCTCGCCGCCGGACATGGCACCTGCGATCAGGGCGGTGCAGGCGAAAATGTTCAGCAGAACAGGTGCGGCTGCCGCCGCTGCGAACCGCCCGGTTGCATTCAGAACACCTGAAAACAAGGCAGCCAGAGACATGAACAGGATATATGGAAATACAACATATCCATAGTCCACCGCCAGATCGAACCGTTCATCGCCATAAAACCCTTCGGCGGTCAGCCACACCAGACCGGGCATGAAAACCATGGCCAGCCCGACCAGCGCAAGAACAGCCACGGCCAAAAGATTGAACGCGTCCTGCGCAAAACCCTGAGGGTCTTCGTCTGCTTCCAGCCGTTTGGAAAACATCGGCACAAAGGCCGCGTTAAATGCCCCCTCGGCGAAAAAGCGGCGGAACATGTTGGGCAGGCGAAAGGCTGCAACAAAGGCATCCATCACTGGGCCCGGTCCGATATAGGCCGTCAGCAGTATCTCTCGCAAAAACCCCAGAATTCGGCTGGCGAGCGTCCAGAAGCCGACCGTGAACAGGCCCGAGAACAAGCGTATTTGCTTCATGAGGCCGCACGCTCGGCGCCTTCGGTGATTGCCGTGCGCAGCTTGGCCTCAAGCCCGCGCTGCTTGCTTTCCGAGTAATATTTCAAGCCAAACATGTCCTTGACGTAGAACGTATCGACCACCTGTTCGCCATAGGTCGCGATCACGGCATTGGCGATATACACGTTCGCCGCGGCCAGGGTCCGGGTCAGATCAAACAGCAGGCCTGGGCGGTCCCGTGTGTCCACCTCGATGATCGTGTAGATTTCAGAGCCCTCGTTATCGAATGTGATGTGCGTTGGCACGTTGAAAGCGCGTTCGCGTTTCTTGATTTTGTCACGCGACTTCAGCGCTTCCTTGGCGACGACTTCACCGCGCAAGGTCTTGTGAATCATCTGCGTCAGGCGTGGAAGGCGTGATGCCTCGAACGGGTGCCCATCGGCATCCTGAATCCAGAATGCGTCCGTCACGTAACCGTCTTTGGTGGTATAGCTTCGGGCATCGACGACATTCGCGCCGACCAGGGCCAGTGCCCCGGCGATGCGGGCAAAAATACCGGGGTGATCGCCCATCGCAAAACAGGCCCGCGTCGCATCCCGGTCTTCATCAGGTTGCAGGCGAATTTCCATCGCGCCGGGATCGCCGCTTTGTTCCAGTGTGTGCAGCATCTCGGCAAATTCGATATGCGTCGCAAGGTTCAGGCCCTGCCAATAAGGGGCGTAGTGGCGCCCGGTCTCGACCTTGAGGTCAGCTTTGGACCAGTTGTCCAAAGCACGGCGCAGCGCTGTTTTGGCTTCGGCCCCCCGGTTTGCCCGGTTCAGGTCTTCCATACCGGTCTCCAGTGCACGCTTTGTTTCAGCATGCAGGGCGCGCAGCAAGGTGGCCTTCCAGTTGTTCCAGGTGGTCGGGCCAACACCGCGAATGTCACAAACCGTCAGAACCGTCAGCAGATCAAGCCGCTTGGTTGTCTGAACGGCCTTGGCAAAATCGCGCACCGTCCGAGGGTCAGAGATATCGCGTTTTTGTGCCATATCGGACATCAGCAAGTGATAGCGCACCAGCCATTCGACGGTTTCGGAGTCCGATTTGTTCAGACCGAGCCGAGGCGCCACCTTGCGCGCGATCTGTGCCCCTAGAATCGAGTGATCTTCGGGGCGGCCTTTCGCAATGTCATGAAGAAGAAGCGCGACATACAGCACCTTTCGGTTCACCCCGCCTTTCAGAATCGATGACGCCAGAGGCAGGGATTCGACCAGCTCTCCGCGTTCGATCTGGGCAAGATTGACGATGCATTGGATCGTATGCTCGTCCACCGTATAGCTGTGATACATATTGAACTGCATCATCGCCACGATATGCTCGAACTCGGGCAGGAAAGCGGACAGCACGCCCAGCTCGTTCATCCTTCGCAATGCGCGTTCCGGGTTGCCGTGTTTCAACATCAGATCCAGGAAAATGCGCTGGGCTTCCTTGTCGCAGCGCATCTCGTCATCGATCAGATGCAGGTTCGCGCTGACCAGCCGCATAGCATCGGGATGGATCAGCATACCTGTCCGCAAACCTTCTTCGAACAGGCGCAGCAGGTTCACTTTGTCGGATAGAAATTTTTCAGGTTCCACCAGATCCAGACGGCCGTGAACCACCTTGTAACCTGCCTTGACCCGTCGACGTCTGCGGAAAATGCGCTCCAGCAACGGCGCACCTTTCATATGCAGCGATTCGAGTTTGGTCAGGAAGATGCGCGTCAACTCACCCACGCGGGTGGCTTCGCGGAAATACCGCTGCATGAACACTTCGACCGCGCGACGCCCGGCACGGTCCTCGTACCCCATGCGTGCGGCGACCTCGACCTGCATGTCAAAGGTAAGCTGCTCGGTCGCGCGACCGGTGACCAGATGCAGGTGCGAGCGCACAGCCCAAAGGAATTCTTCGGCCTGAACAAAGGTTTTGAACTCTTCGGGGGTGAACAAGCCCAAAGGCACCAGTTCGGCCACGTCCTGAACGCCATAGATATATTTCGCGATCCAGTAGAGGGATTGCAAATCGCGCAAGCCGCCTTTGCCTTCTTTCACGTTGGGTTCGACCATGTAACGTTCGCCTTGTTTGTGGTGGCGTTCATCACGTTCGTGCAATTTGGCTTCAATGAACTCGCGTTCGGTTCCCTTGAACAGTTCGTCTTTCAGCCGTCGGTCCAACCCGTCCGCCAGCGCCTTGTCACCGGCCAGATAGCGTTGCTCCAACATCGCTGTGCGGATCGTGAAATCCTCGGTACCCAGCCGCAGACAATCCTTGATCGTGCGTGATGAATGCCCGACCTTCAGCCGCAAATCCCACAGGATATAAAGCATCGACTCGATGACGCTCTCGGCCCATGCGGTGATCTTGTAGGGGGTGAGAAACAGCAGATCGACGTCGGAAAACGGCGCCATTTCCCCGCGCCCGTAACCGCCAACAGCCAGAACGGCGATCTTTTCACCTTGGGTGGGCGTTGCAAGCGGATGCAGGCGTGTGCTTGAGACCAGCATCGCCGTCCCAACCAGTTGATCCGTCAGATATGTATATGAGCGCGTGAGTGCGCGCGCGTCGAAAGGACGTTCGCCAAATGCCTCAGCAATGGCCGCGCGGCCGGCCTTTTGAGCCTCGCGCAGAATGCGCACCGTCTCGGACCGCATTTTGGTGTTGTCCGGACAGACCTCAAAGGCCTGAGCCAGCGCATCATTGACGGCAGTGCTGTCGAAGATGTCCCCGGCGGGGCAGATCAACGCGCTTTCGGGCACGTTGATCGCGCCTGTCAGATCAGAAACCGGCACCAGAGAAGCTTTGTGGGGCAGGGTCAATCACAACCACCTGTTTGTTCTGGATCGTGGCAACGGCCAGACCGCGTTCGTTGGTGCCGTCCGGGCGTAGGCGGAAGATTCCGCCAACACCCTGGAAACCGGCGTTCTGTGTCAGGGCCGAAGCGGTCAGGGCGTCAGATTTGCCCTGGCTGACCAAGGCACCAATTGCAGCGATGCCGTCATAGGCCAAGCCACTGATCGGGTGCGGTGCTTCGCCGTAGGTTGCGTTGTAACGCTGACGGTAGGCTTGTGCCTTGGACGGGTCAGGCAACGCAAACCACCCCCCCTGAACCCCTGGAAGCTCCAGAGTTTGCGGAGGGATATCCCAACGTGTCAGGCCAATGAATTGCGTGGTTGCCGGAGAAACACCGGCCTCTGGCAGCAATTGCGAGAACAGTGGCAATGCCCCCGCCGTGGTCGCCGTCAGAAAGATCGAATCCGCGCCCGTCGAATCGACGGTGGCCTTGATCGTGGGAACCGCATTGATGACGCCCTGTTGCGACCGGTCGTATGCGACGGTCCCTGCATTGTTGACCCGACTGTTCGCTATGGCATTGGCGATTGCGGACCGGCCCAGTTGTCCTGCGGCGTCGTTGCTGTGCACGACCACCGTGTTGACCTTGCCCTGACTGCCCGCATAATTCACTAGCCGGTTGGCCGTGTTGTCAAAGGTCGGGCCCAATACAAAGACGTTGCCGCCTGCAATGCTGGTGTTGTTTGAAAACGAAAGAACGTTGACGTTCTTGCTCAGCACCGCCAACCCGGCAGCATTTGCTGCCTGGGCATATACCGGACCAATGATGATTTTTGCCCCGTCCGCGACAGCCTGCTGTGCAACGGCCGTCGCCGTGTTCGGGTTTCCGGCCGTGTCATAAACGCGTAAGTCGATCTGGACATTCGGCAAATCCGACATCGCAAGACGCGCGGCATTCTCAAGGCTTTGCGCCAGCGCTGCATCACCAGATTGCGCAGATCCTCTGGGAACCAGCAAGGCGACAGGAACCGGTTTCGAGGTATTGATCGATGGACCTCCGCCAAGACCACTCGGTTCACAGGCAGCAAGAAACGCTGCGGTCGTCAGGGCAGCGGCGACTTTCGCCAGCTTGCTTACGGGCTTGCAAACGGTAAACATCTAAATGAAAACTCCCTGATCCGACGGCTGCGAATGCTTCTGTTCTGTTGAGCCGCGATAATAAACGTCACGCTGTGAGGGTCCAGCTTTGAATTTCCAAAAGATCAAGTTGGCTGCGGGCCTGTATTTTGTTGCCACTCCGATTGGAACTGCACGCGACATTACGCTCAGAGCCCTGGATGTTTTGGCCTCAGCCGATGTGATTGCGGCAGAAGACACCCGCAGTTTACGTCGCTTGATGGAAATACATGGCATCCCGCTGGAAGGTCGGCGAATCCAAGCCTATCACGACCACAGCGGCGCAGGCGCGCGCGGCAAGATCATGGAGGCGCTGGCGCAAGGGCAATCGGTGGCCTACGCGTCCGAAGCGGGAATGCCGCTGATTGCAGATCCGGGCTTTGATCTGGGCAAGCAGGCCGCGGAAGCCGGGTATACCGTGACCTGCGCCCCCGGCGCATCAGCTGTTGTAACGGCCCTGACGTTGGCGGGGCTTCCCACCGACGCCTTCTTTTTTGCAGGCTTCCTTCCCAACGCATCCAAAGCACGCCGTACCCGTATCGAGGCGTTGAAGGACATCCCCGGCACATTGGTGTTCTACGAATCTCCAAAACGCGTTGCCGCCTGTCTGTCGGACCTGGCTGAGTGCCTGGGGCCTGAACGGCAGGCTGCGCTTTGTCGAGAGCTGACGAAAAAGTTTGAAGAGGTCCGCCGCGGCAGCCTGTCCGAATTGGCAGAGGAGTATCGGGACAAGACCGTCAAAGGCGAGATCGTCCTGCTGGTGGACCGCAGTCATTCGCAAAGTGTTAACGAATCCGACTTAGAAGAAGCTTTGAAACGAGCTTTGGAAAATCACTCGGTTCGGGATGCAGCGGATCTTGTCTCGGAAATGTACGACCTGCCGCGCCGACCGATTTACCAGAAAGCTCTGAAATTGGGCAAGGGATGACATGGGGCGGCGTGAACGACAGGGTTCGATCTCTTACCACGCCGGACAGGCCGCAGAGTCACAGGTCGCTGCAGATTACGAACGTCGGGGCTTTGCCATAGCGCATCGTCGCTGGCGGGGCACTGGCGGAGAGATCGACCTGGTTGCGCGCGACGGCGACGGGCTTGTGTTTATCGAAGTTAAGAAAAGCACCAGCTTTGAAAAAGCCGCTGCCCGGATCAGCCGCAGGCAGATCGAACGAATTTATGCCTCCGCAGCGCAGTTCTTGGAAAACGAGCCGGACGGGCAGCTGACAAACGTGCGCTTTGACGCGGCACTTGTGGATGGCTCTGGCGCGGTTCATATCATCGAAAACGCCTTTGGTTTTGGCTAAGCCCCATTGAACCCACAGGCGTGCTGGTCCATGTATCTGGCGGGAAACTGAGGGACATGCCATGAAAATCGCCTTTCAAATGGACCCGGTCGGGGCCGTGGATATCAACGCCGACAGTTCATTCCGTCTGGCGGAAGAGGCACAGGCGCGCGGGCATTCTTTGTTTTTCTACGGTCCGGATCACTTGGCCTATCAGCAGGGTCGCATCACCGCACGAGGTCACGACATGACCGTGCAAAGGGTTGCCGGAGATCCTGCGGTTCTGGGCCCCGAACGCGAGGTGGATCTTGCCGATTTCGATGTCGTCTGGCTGCGCCAAGACCCGCCTTTTGATATGCACTACATCACGTCCACGCATTTGCTGGATCGTCTCAAGGGTCAGACGCTGGTCGTCAACGATCCGTTCTGGGTGCGCAACTACCCGGAAAAGCTGTTGGTGCTGGATTTCCCCGACCTGACCCCGCCAACAACGATTGCGCGCGATTTACAGACGATCAAGGCGTTCAAGGAAAAGCACGGCGATATCATCCTCAAACCACTTTACGGGAACGGCGGCGCGGGTGTGTTCCGGCTTGATGCCAATGACCGCAACCTGACTTCCTTGCATGAGCTGTTCACCGGATTCTCGCGCGAACCTCTGATCGTGCAGAAATTCCTGCCGGATGTCAGCAATGGCGACAAACGGGTGATCCTGGTGGATGGCGAAGCGGTTGGCGCGATTAACCGGGTACCAGCCGAAGGCGAAACGCGGTCGAACATGCATGTTGGCGGACGTCCGGAAAAGATCGGCTTGTCCGAACGCGATCTTGAGATCTGCGCGGCGATTGGGCCTCTGCTGAGGGAAAAGGGTCAGGTCTTTGTAGGAATTGACGTTATTGGCGACTATCTGACCGAGATTAACGTGACTTCACCGACCGGCATTCAGGAACTGGAACGGTTTGACGGCGTAAATATTGCCGAAAAGATATGGCAGGCCATCGAGGCCAGGCTTTAAGCCATCACCCGGGCAGAGATGCGAAAACTCAGCGCTTCAGCCACGTGTGGGCGGCGGATATCGGTCGCGCCGTCCAGATCGGCGATGGTGCGCGCCACCCTCAGGATTCTATGAAAGGCCCGGGCTGACAGGCCGAAACGATCTGCGGCTTTCAACAGCAGCTCTTTTCCTTCGGCATCGGGCGTGGCGATCTCTTCCAGTATTTTGCCTTCTGCATCAGCGTTTTGTCGTAACTCCGGCGTGTCACAAAACCGGTCTGCCTGAATGGCTCGCGCCCTTTCGACACGTGCTGCAACCGTCGCCGAACTGTCGCCCGAAGGAGGCAGATCAAGATCAGTGAAACCCACAGGCGGAACTTCGATCCGCAGGTCGAATCTGTCCATTAACGGACCCGAGATTCGGTTCAGGTAATCTTCACCACATCCCGGTGCTCGCGAACAGGCACGGGACGGATCGGTCAGGTAACCGCATTTGCAAGGGTTGGCGGCGGCGACCAGCATGAAACGACAGGGGTATTTCACATGGGCGTTCGCGCGCGCTACCATGACTTCGCCGGTTTCAATGGGTTGCCGCAGAGTTTCCAGAACCGTTCGTGGAAACTCAGGGAATTCATCCATGAACAGCACACCATTATGAGCCAACGAGATTTCGCCCGGTTTGGCCCCTTTCCCACCACCAACTATGGCTGCCATCGAGGCTGTGTGGTGCGGTTCGCGAAATGGGCGTGTGCGGTTTATTCCACCTTCATCCAGTAACCCGCATAGCGATTGGATCATCGACGTTTCCAGGGCTTCCACGGCTGTAAGCGGCGGTAGAATACCGGGAAGCCGTGCCGCCAGCATGGATTTGCCCGATCCCGGTGTGCCGATCATGATCAGATGGTGACGTCCGGCCGCGGCGATTTCCAAGGCACGTTTGGCGCGCTCCTGCCCTTTCACATCGCGCAGGTCGCGGTTGGACGGTATCAGGGTCACTTCGCCGGGTTGCGCCGCTGGCAAAGGGGATTGGCCCGAGAAGTGGCGCACGACCTCTCCAAGCGATCCGGCGCCGATCACCTGGGTGGCATCTACCCAAGCGGCCTCGGCGCTGGAGGCGCGCGGACAAAGCAATGCGCGGTCTTCTGTAGCGGCCGTCATGGCGGCAGGCAAGGCACCAACAACGGGCACCAGAGAACCGTCGAGCGACAATTCCCCCAATGCAACGGTACTTTCTGCGGCATCGGCAGGGATGATATCGAGCGCGGACAAAAGCGCCACCGCGATGGGCAGGTCGAAATGACTGCCTTCTTTGGGAAGATCGGCGGGTGACAGGTTGATGGTGATCCGCTTGGACGGCAGCGCAATGGCCATCGCGCTCAGCGCGCTGCGGACTCGGTCACGCGCCTCGGACACGGCTTTGTCGGGCAGGCCCACGATGGAAAAGGCGGGCAGTCCGGGTGAGACTGCGCATTGCACCTCGACCGGGCGGGCATCGACTCCTTGAAAAGCAACGGTGTGGGCGCGGGCGACCATGGCAGTCCTGTTTTGGTTAACAGGACGTTGCTGCCACGGTTCTGGTTTAAGAGTCGTTAACGGCTGCGCGCATGGCCGCGAATTTGGGCCATGCTTCGGGGTCGGCCACAGTTTTGTTCCGGCAGAATGGGTTGCAGAACCCCCAGCATTGTCCGTCTAGCTCCAGGAACTCAGTCACAGGCTTGCCGGAATACGGGCAGACGGCGTTGACTGACGGACCACCTGAAACCGGCTTCGCAGCAGATACACCCACGACCGGCCAGGGGCTGGACGGTAAATCCTGCGCGTATGGGAAGGTGTCGTACACAACGGTCAATCCCATGGCGCGCCACTGTCTGACTATGGGATCAGAGAGCAATTCCATGCAATAAGCCCGGTTCGCCTCTGACACCGGCAGCCCATATCCTATAATCCGCGCAGCAACGGGTGTGTAGAAGACGTCTGCCAGTGAATAGGCACCAAATAACGGGCCTTGGTCTGCCCCTGACACGCTCCGCGCATGTGCCCAGAGTGTTTCAATCCTCTCCAGGTCTGACAAAGTCGCCTCAGACGGCGTAAAGCCTTCCCACACGTTGCGCAGCTGCATGGCGCATTCTCCACGCAGGGCGCTGAAACCGGCTACCATTTCGGCGCATAGCCAGCGGGCTGTTGCCCGGGCTGCGGCATCCGAAGGCCACAACCCGGCATCGGGGTGGCGTTCGGCCAGGGTTTCGGCCATCGCCAGGCTTTCCCCCACAACCGTTCCATCCGGCATGCGCAGGGCAGGGACAAGGCGGGCAGGGGCCAGCGGTTCCATGTCTTGCGCCATGGTGCCGGAATAGAGGCCGATCATGTGGCTGCGATAGGGCAGGTTGAATTTCTCAAGCATCAACCAGCCGCGCATTGACCAGCTGGAGAAGAGGCGATCGCCGATATAAAGGTCATAAGTCATGCGCGGACGATGCCGCAGCTTTGACGACCGGTAAAACAGTGATTTGTGTTGGGCCTGTTCACGGAAGGTGATTGATCGATCCGACAGTCCACACCCCGCCGTTGACGGCAATATCCGTCACCGAAAGGTTGTCGATCCGATGCGCAAATGTCTGCTGCCCGTCCAGACCAAGGGCGCGTTGTACTTGCGTCAGGATTACGCCGAAATGGGCGACGATCACCAGATTGCGGCCTGTATGCGCGGAAACAAGCGCGTTGATCGCGGAATCTACCCGGTCGCGGACCTCATTCCAGCTTTCACCTTGCGGTGGGCGGACATCACCGGGGTTGTCCCAATAGGCAAAAGCCAGCTCGGGGTCTTCGGCTTCAATCTCGGCAAATTCGCGAAGCTCCCACTGACCGAAATGGATTTCCCGCAGGTCCGGGTGATGTGGCAGACGGCGACGCTGGCCTTGAATGGCAGAAGCAGTGTCAATTGCACGCGACAGGTCGGACGAAATCACAAGTGCATCGGGTGGCAAATGGTCGTGCAGGCGCTTCAGGGCTGCTGTATCGCTTAGATCAGCAGGCAGATCGGACCAGCCAACCATCGTCTTTGCATGCGTGGGCCCGTGGCGAACAAGATGCAGTCGCGTCACGGCAGCTGCCCTTTCAGGACCAACGGCAACCCCGCGGTCACCTGGACCACCAGTTTAGCCTGCGCCGCAAGTGCAATGTTCAGCCGGCCCTGCGCTTCGCGAAAGCGGCGGGCAAGCGTGTTATCGGGAACAATACCGTGTCCGACTTCGTTCGACACGATCACAATCTGCGCCGGGCATGCGCGCAGCTCCTTTAGCAGGCCAGTTTGAACCTCGCCCATATCGGTTTCGGCCAGCAAGTGATTGCTGAGCCACATGGTGGCGCAATCGACCAGACAGACCTGATCCGAGGACAGGCTGGACAGCACCGGCCCCAGGTCAAGAGGCTCTTCAATCGTGGTCCACCCGCCGCCCCGCTGTTCCAGATGGCGATCAACCTTCTGCCGCATCTCGTCATCAAACACTTGTGATGTCGCCAGGTAAACTCTGTTTTTCCCTGCGGAAACAACGAGGTCCTCGGCAAATGCCGACTTGCCCGAAGCAGCTCCGCCCAGAACTAAGGTTAAATCTGACGTCACAGTACTTACCTAAAGATGATCCAATTGGTGCTGTTTTGCGTATCGGTCATAGGTCGGCATGGCAAGCCCGGCCAACGCCTGCAAATCAGGGGGAGAGGTTTATGGCACTGGACAACGCGACAGATTTTTCGATGTCCCGGCAAGCGATGAAGGCCGAGTTGCTGGATGCGGAAACGGAACTGAGGCTGGCCTATGCCTGGCGTGACCAGCGTGATGAACAGGCGCTGCACCGCTTGATCACAGCGTATATGCGGCTGGCAATTTCGATGGCGGCCAAGTTCAAACGCTATGGTGCGCCGATGAATGACCTTATTCAGGAGGCTGGTCTGGGTTTGATGAAGGCCGCAGACAAGTTCGACCCTGATCGCGGGGTGCGGTTTTCGACTTATGCGGTGTGGTGGATCAAGGCGAGCATTCAGGACTATGTGATGCGGAACTGGTCCATGGTGCGAACGGGATCCACCTCGGCGCAGAAATCGCTGTTTTTCAACATGCGTCGGGTTCAGGCCCGGCTGGAACGAGAGGCCGCGACCGAAGGGCTTGAACTGGACCGCCACCAGCTGCATCAGATGATCGCCACGGAAATCGGGGTTCCTTTGCGCGACGTTGAACTGATGGAAGGTCGGCTGTCAGGGTCGGATTTTTCACTGAACGCGGTGCAATCCGCCGACGAAGACGGGCGCGAATGGATCGATGCGCTGGAAGATGAACGCGAACAGGCCGCCGAAGCAGTTGAGCACACCCACGATACCGAACAATTGCGCCAGTGGTTGCTGATCGCGATGAACGCGCTGAATGACCGCGAGCGGTTCATTGTGCGCGAACGCAAACTGCGCGAGCCTGCGCGGACACTGGAAAGTCTCGGCGTCGAGCTGGGTCTGTCCAAGGAACGCGTGCGACAGCTTGAGGCCGCGGCATTCGCAAAAATGCGCAAGAACCTTGAAGCCCAGTCGAGCGAGGTGCAACACTTCATCGCATGAAACAGCTTGCGATTCTTGCGTGTGTTCTGGGCCTTATGGTCACAGCGGCGCGACCCGGACTGGCGGAAGATCTTATTTCCGATGATGCGGCTCTCGCGATGCGGGACGCCGATGTGGTGATTCTGGGAGAGGTTCACGACAATCCCCGCCACCACCTTGTTCAAGCTGAAGCGATTATGAAGATCTCACCCTCGGCCGTTGTCTGGGAGATGGTCACCGAAGAAGGCGCGCAACGGCTGGCGCAAAAAGCGGTGTCCAACCCGGAAGAGTTGAGCCGTATTCTGCAATGGGCAGAAAGCGGCTGGCCACCACTTAGGCTGTATTATCCGGTGTTCAAGGCCTCCGGTGTGCCGGTTTACGGGGCCATGGTGCCGCGTGCTGCCGCGCGGGCTGCGATGGAACGCGGGGCCGCCACGGCGCTGGGTGCAGACGCGGCGCGCTATGGTTTGACTGTACCGCTGACGCCCGAGGAGCAGGAGGCGCGTGAGGCAGATCAAATGGCCGCGCATTGCGATGCTCTCCCACCCGAAATGTTACCCCAGATGGTCGCGATCCAGCGTTTGCGCGATGCGGTTCTTGCGCGCGCGGTGATGCGCGCGATGGAAGAAACCGGCGGCCCGGTTGCCGTGATCACTGGGAACGGGCATGCGCGCAAAGACCGAGGTATCCCGACATTTCTTGAACGCCTTCAACCCGGATGGAAGGTGGTCTCGGTCGGACAGTCCGAGGACGACATCATCGACGGTGACTTTGATATCGTAATCGACAGCCCCACAGTCGAGCGTGAAGATCCCTGTGCGGCGTTTCAGGTTCAGAATTAATCGCTGGAACAACCTGCTGGGCTTGCCTAATGTCGGGGCCGACCGGGACAGGAAGGGCTGAACATGCTGTCATCCAAACGCATTCTGCTGATCATCGGCGGCGGCATCGCGGCCTACAAATCGCTGGACCTGATCCGCAGGCTGCGTGAACGTGGCGCGGCCGTAACGCCTGTGCTGACGCGTGCGGCAGAGGAATTTGTAACACCTCTGTCCGTGTCTGCCCTTGCCTCAGAAAAGGTCTATGGTGACCTGTTCGATCTGACCGCCGAGGCCGAGATGGGTCATATCCAGCTGTCACGCTCTGCCGATCTGATCGTCGTGGCCCCCGCAACAGCGGACCTGATGGGCAAGATGGCGGGGGGGTTGGCAAATGATCTGGCATCGACCCTTCTGATGGCAACGGACACGCCCGTTCTGTGTGCACCCGCGATGAATGTACGCATGTGGGAACACCCGGCGACGCGACGCAACCTGAAGCAGCTTCAAGCGGATGGCGTGTGCTTTGTTGGCCCAAACGAAGGTGATATGGCCTGCGGTGAATATGGCCCCGGGCGCATGTCGGAACCGCTGGAAATCGTCGCGGCGGTTGAGGCGCAATTTGCGGCAGGACCCTTGGTGGGTAAGCGCGTGCTGGTAACTTCGGGTCCGACGCATGAGCCGATTGATCCGGTCCGGTATATCGCGAACCGCTCTTCCGGGGCGCAGGGCTCGGCCGTGGCACAGGCACTTGCGGAATTAGGGGCTGAGGTGATCTTTGTCACGGGCCCCGCGGACGTACCGCCACCGTCGGGTGTGCAGGTCGTGCCGGTCGAGACCGCGCAACAGATGTCGGACGCGGTTGATGCGGCGCTGCCCGTCGATGCGGGCGTGTTTGCGGCGGCGGTGGCAGATTGGCGCGTGGCCAGTGCGTCAGACAAGAAGCTGAAGAAAAGCCGAGACGGTCTTCCGGTTCTGGAGTTTGCCGAGAACCCCGACATTCTCAAACGTGTCTCACGAATGGAAAATGGGCGCCCACCTTTGGTTGTCGGCTTTGCGGCCGAGACCGATGACGTGATTGAACATGCTACCGCCAAGCGGCTGCGCAAAGGCTGTGACTGGATTGTTGCCAACGATGTCAGCCCTGCCACCGGGATCATGGGCGGGTCCGAGAATGCGGTTATCCTGATTTCGGACAGCGGAGCCGAGGAATGGCCGCGTATGGGCAAGGCCGAGGTTGCGCGGCGGTTGGCAAGCAGGATCGCGGACGCGTTGGCGGGCTGAAGGAAAGGCAAAACCATGGTTGCAATTCGAGTGATCCGCGAAGACGGGGCAGACCCCGCCGTGGCGCTTCCGTCTTACGAAACCGCGGGTGCTGCTGGCGCGGACGTGCGGGCCAACTTGCCCCAGGGGGCTTCGATCATGCTGGAGCCCGGACAGCGAGCGCTTGTGCCGACCGGTCTGCGCATTGAAATCCCGCAGGGATACGAGGTTCAGGTTCGTCCCCGCTCGGGCCTTGCACTGAAACACGGAATCACGCTGCCCAATACGCCGGGCACTATCGACAGTGACTATCGCGGACCTCTGGGGGTAATCGTGATGAATGCCGGTCAGGAACCGTTCGAGATTGCCCATGGCGATCGTATCGCGCAGTTGGTAGTTGCCCCTGTCGTGCAGGCTGCATTCGAACTGGCTGAGGCATTGGGTAAAACAGATCGCGGGGCTGGCGGTTTCGGCTCGACCGGGCGCGGCTGATGCTGCTGGTTCTTGTTCTGGCAGCGGGGCTATGGGGCGTTGGCTATGTCGCCGGCACGTCAAAAACCGCGCGCGCGGTGTCGGTGAGTGTGTTGTTGGTCGGGGTGATCCTGTCTCATCTGATCTTGCCGGATGGGCATCCTCTGCGCGAAGCAACCGGTGGGTCTGCGGCGCTGTGGCTGATCCTTGCAGGTTTCGCGGCCATCGTTTTGTTATATAGCCGTGTGCTGAAGGCCCTGCGTAACCGCGCAGTACAAGCATCCAAGCCGGAAACCACCATGCCCTCTGACCGTTTCACCGAAACCGAACTGAACCGGTATGCCCGTCACATTGTGCTGCGCGAATTGGGCGGGCCGGGTCAGAAAAAGTTGAAACAGGCCCGTGTTCTGGTGATCGGCGCAGGAGGTTTAGGCGCCCCGGCGCTGCAATACCTGGCGGCCGCAGGTGTGGGTACAATCGGGGTCATTGACGACGACATAGTCGAGAATGCGAACCTGCAGCGGCAGGTGATCCACCGCGATGCAGATATCGATATGCCCAAGGTCTTTTCCGCCCAGCAAGCGATGGAGGCGCAGAACCCGAATGTGGAGGTTCTGCCCTTTCATCGCAGATTAAGCGATGAAATCGCAGCAAATCTTTTTGCCGACTTCGATCTGATCCTTGACGGTACGGATAATTTTGAGACCCGGTATCTGGCAAACCGAACCGCCGCCGCGTTGGGCAAGCCACTGATTTCGGGGGCCTTGTCGCAGTGGGAAGGGCAGCTCAGCGTGTTTGACCCAGCCAATGGCAGCCCGTGCTATCAGTGTATCTTTCCCGAAGCCCCGGCCCCCGGTCTGGCCCCGTCCTGTTCCGAGGCTGGTGTGATTGGCCCGTTGCCGGGTGTCGTCGGATCGATGATGGCGGTTGAGGCGATAAAGGTGATCACGGGCGCTGGCATGGCGCTGCGGGGCGAGATGCTGATCTACGACGCCCTGTACGGTGAAAGTCGCAAGATCACTCTGACCCGCCGTGCCGATTGCCCCATTTGTGGTGCCGCAAGCAATTAACCTTTCTTAACGTGGGCTGGGGGTTCTGGAACACCCGGCCATGGCGAACTAGCTATAGGGTCAAAGGAGATCCGCATGACCAACCCGATCCTGTCCAACTGGACCACCCCATTCGAAATAGCCCCTTTCGCCGATATTTCGGATGATGATTTTGCCCCAGCTCTGGATCAGGCGATGACCGCGCATAACGCCGAGATTGACGCGATAGCGGCAAATCCGGATACCCCCACATTCGCCAACACGGTCGAAGCCCTTGAGGCTGCGGGCGCGCAGCTGGACAAGGTTCTGTCGGTCTTCTTCACCGTTGCAGGCGCAGACAGCAACCCCAAGCGGGAAGAGTTGCAGCGCGTGTTTTCACCCAAGCTGTCGGCGCATTTCTCGGGAATTTCCTCGAACAAGGCGCTGTTTGAACGCGTTGCCGACCTTTGGGCGCGGCGCGAAGACCTGAAACTGACCGAGGAGCAGGCACGCGTTCTGATGCTGACCCATCGGGGCTTTGTTCGTGCAGGTGCGGCGTTGGACGGGGACGAAGACGCTCGAATGCAGGAAATCAAGTCGCGCCTCGCGTCGTTGGGGACATCCTTTACCCAGAACCTGCTGGCGGATGAGCGGGATTGGTTCATGGACCTGACCGAACAAGATCTGCAGGGCCTGCCGGATTTCGTTGTGAATGCAGCGCGCGCTGCTGGTGCGGAAAAGGGCGCCGTGGGGCCGGTTGTTACCCTCTCCCGGTCGCTGATCGTGCCGTTTCTTCAGTTTTCACCCCGTAGGGATCTGCGCGAAAAAGCCTATCGCGCCTGGGCTGCCCGCGGGGCGAATGGTGGCGAGACCGACAATCGCGACATCGCAGCTGAGATTCTGGACTTGCGTGAGGAACGCGCCAAGCTGTTGGGCTATGACAACTTCGCCGATTACAAGCTGGAAACTGAAATGGCTCGTACTCCGGACCGGGTACGTGAGTTGTTGATGCAGGTGTGGGAACCTGCCAAGGCCCGCGCCGATGCGGACGCGGAAATCCTGACCCGGATGATGCAGAAAGACGGTGTCAACGGCCCGCTGGAAGCATGGGACTGGCGCTATTACGCTGAAAAGCGGCGCAAGGCGGAACATGATCTGGATGAGGCGGAACTGAAACCCTACCTGCAACTGGACCGGATGATCGAGGCATCGTTTGCTTGTGCAAACCGCCTGTTCGGGCTGGAATTCAAGCCTTTGAACGTGCCGCTTTATCACCCGGATTGCCGCGCGTGGGAAGTTACGCGCAACGGTCGGCATGTCGCCGTGTTCATCGGTGACTACTTTGCACGGGGGTCAAAGCGATCAGGTGCCTGGTGCAGCGCGATGCGGGCACAGGCCAGATTCCCGAAAGAACAGGCACCGATTGTCATCAATGTCTGCAACTTCGCCAAGGGTGATCCGGCGCTGCTGTCTTATGACGATGCACGCACCCTGTTCCACGAGTTTGGCCACGCCTTGCACCAGATGCTGTCCAACGTGACCTATGAAAGCATCTCGGGGACTTCGGTTGCGCGCGATTTTGTCGAACTGCCGAGCCAGCTTTATGAACACTGGTTGGAAGTGCCCGAAGTTCTGGCCGAGTTTGCCACCCATGCCGAAACGGGCGAACCGATGCCGCAGGTGATGCTTGAAAAAGTGCTGAATGCCGCCAATTTCGACCAGGGATTCCAGACGGTTGAATATGTCGCCTCGGCCCTTGTTGATCTGGCCTTCCACGATGGCGACGCCCCGGCAGACCCGATGGCAAAACAGGCCGAGGTTCTGGCCGGGTTGGGGATGCCGCAAGCCATTGGAATGCGCCACGCCACGCCCCACTTTGCGCATGTTTTCGCAGGCGATGGCTATAGCTCGGGCTACTACAGCTATATGTGGTCCGAGGTGATGGATGCTGACGCCTTTGCGGCCTTCGAAGAAGCAGGTGGTGCCTTTGATCCTGAACGGGCCAAAGCGCTGGAAGACAATATCTTGTCCACCGGCGGTTCGCGCGAGGCAGAGGATTTGTATCTGGCGTTCCGGGGGCGATTGCCGGGCGTGGATGCCCTGTTGAAAGGCCGCGGTCTGATTGCGGCGTGACGTCAGTAGCCCAGCGTGCGGTCGACAAGGTGCACAAAGGGCTCGCCGGATTCCCCGCGCCGGATGTTTTCGCAAATGACCTGTGCGGCAGTGATCGGGCGGGTCTCGGACGCGATATGCGGGGTCACGGTGACATTCGGATGCGCCCAATAGGGGTGATCGGTGGGCAAGGGCTCGACACGGAACACATCCAGCGTTGCGTGGCCCACCTGGCCCGAGTTCAGGGCATCCAATAGCGCATCATCATCAATCAGCGGCCCGCGTCCCGGGTTGATGATACGCGCACCTTTGGGAAGCAGGGCCAGCGTTTCCGCATTCAGCGCGTTTTCAGTGGCAGGTGTATCGGGCAGCAACAAGACTACGATTTCGGCGTGAGAAAGCGCCTGGCGCAGCCCTTCGGCACCATGCAGGCAGGTTACGCCGGGGATGTTCTTGGCTGTACGGCTCCAGCCAGAGACCCGAAACTCAAGCGCGGTCAGCGCGCGGGCCACCGCTTCGCCCAATGCTCCAAGCCCCAGAATACAAACGTTGCGCTCTTGCGCCAGCGGCGGGATATCTGGGGTCCAGACACCGTCCTGTACCGTGATGTGCCGGTCCATCCCCAGATGGTAGCGCAGAACGTGGCCAACCACCCACTCGATCATGCCTTGCGTCAGGCCGTGATCCACCATCCGCGCCAATGGAACGGTCAGTGTTTCGTTACCCACGATTTTTTCGACCCCGGCCCAAAGGCTCAGCACCGCTTTCAGGCGCGTGAAAGGTCTGAAATCCTGTACCCCTCCGTTTGGGGCGTAAACAACGTAATCGACCTGATCCGGTTCGAACTCGGTTCCTAGCTGGACGTCCAGACCCGCCTCATCAAGATATTGTGTCAGCAGCGGCTGATACACCGGCCAAAGGGCAGGGCGCGCGGAAAACAGGACGTTCACAGACATCAGAGCCCTTTCAGATCAACGGGGGCGGTGAATATGGGCGCTTTGGACGATGCCAAAGGCTGCCATCAGAACCAGCATGGCCGAGCCACCATAGCTGACCATTGGCAGTGGTACACCCACGACCGGAGCCATGCCCATCACCATTGACATGTTGACGGCAAAAAACAGGAAGAAGTTCAGCGCGATACCCAGCGTGACCAGAGATGAAAACCGGTCCTTGGTTGCCAGTGCCGTGACCATGCAGAAAACCAGAATCAATGCATAAAGGGTCAACAGGGTCGTTCCCCCGACAAATCCGAACTCTTCGGCCAACGTCGTGAAAATGAAATCGGTATGCTTCTCGGGCAGGAAGTTCAGGCGGGACTGCGTGCCTTGCATGAAACCACGCCCGTTCCATCCCCCGGACCCCAAGGCAATCTTGGACTGGGTAATGTGGTATCCGGCCCCCAATGGGTCGGTGGACGGGTCCAGAAAGGTGTCGATGCGCCGAAACTGATAGTCCTTCAATAATTGCCAGTCGGTCCCACGGCTGTTGAACACAGCGGCGATCAGGCCCACGACAGCGGCAATAACGGCGGCAAAATAGGCCCAGTGAACCCCTGCCAGAAACATCAAACCACCTCCTGCGGCGAGAAGCAGGATGGATGTGCCAAGATCGGGCTGTTTCAGAACCAGCAAAGTAGGCAGGATGATCAGGACAACCGGGATAAGAACCCAAAGCGGACGAGACGTTTTGTGCGAAGGAAGCCAGTCGTAATAAGCGGCAAGCAACATGACCAGCGTGACTTTCATGACCTCCGAGGGTTGCAGGCGCATGAACCCAAGGTCGATCCAGCGCTGCGCACCCATGCCGATGGTGCCGAACAGTTCAACAAATACCAGCAATGCCACCGAGCCGAGATAGGCCAGCACCGACATGTTGCGCCAGAACCAGATCGGAACCAGTGCGATGATGAACATCACTGTCAGGCCAAGCCCGAAACGTTCCATTTGCGGCTCGGCCCAGGGCGTCCACGAACCGCCCGCAACAGAATACAGCATCAGAAAGCCCGCGCTGGCGGTGCTGATCAACAGCAACGTCAGCGGCCAGTTCATATACAGAAACTTGCGAAATCCCGACGGCGTGGACTTGACGGCATATTCAAGATAGCTCATGCACGGTCCTTTTCATCCGGTCGCGCCTTGGGGCGCTTGTCACCCTCCAGCCGTTTTTGTTGTTCCTTGATGCGTTCGCGGTCGGCGACGGGGTAGGCTTCAAGCGGCGGTGTGCCGTCATAAAGAGCTTGCAGCATGATGTCGCGTGCGACCGGCGCTGCGGCTGTGGACCCGCCGCCGCCATGTTCAACAACCACGGCCACGGCATATTTTGGGTTATCATACGGTGCGAAGCAAACGAACAGCGCGTGGTCGCGACGCTCCCATGGCAAGTCCTCGTTTCGGATCACGCCTGCGGCCCGTTCGGCTTTTGTGATGTTTCGAACCTGACTGGTTCCGGTTTTCCCCGCCATCCGGAACTCATCCGCGATGATGCGGCTTCGATATGCCGTTCCTCGCCTGTCATTCGAGACCGAGAACATAGCCTTGCGGACCTGTTCCATATTGTAGGAGTTAAGGCCCAGTGGCTCTCCGGCGCCTGAGGGTTGTTCGACACCGTCGATCGAGCGTACCAGGCGCGGCGTGACTGCGCGACCGGTGGCGATACGGGCTGCCATTACAGCCAGTTGCAGCGGTGAAGCCAGCATGAAGCCCTGACCGATGGACGCGTTGGCCGTATCGCCCACAAGCCACTCCTGACCGTGCGCGCGCCGCTTCCATTCCTGATTGGGGGCCAGCCCATCTGCCACCGCCGACATCGGGATGTCATGCTTGACCCCCAGTCCCAATGTGCGGGCCATGTCAGAGATCTTGTCGATGCCAACCCGCAGAGCCACGTCATAGTAATAGACATCGCAGCTGCGTTTCAGCGAAAGATTTAGGTCGACCGTCCCATGTCCGCCTCGCTTCCAGCAATGGAAACGACGGCTGCCGACCTTCAGGTGTCCGGGGCAGTACACGGTATTGCCGGGGGAAACTACGCCAGCTTCCAACGCGGCCAGCGCGGTGACCATCTTAAAGGTCGATCCCGGAGGATATGTGCCTTGCACGGATTTATTCGCCAGCGGGCGGTACTTGTCCTCTGTCAGTGCCCGGTAATCTGCGACCGAAATGCCACGAACAAACAGGTTTGGATCGAAACTGGGTGCAGAGGCGACCGCACGCAAGTCACCGGTTTCGCAGTCTATGACAACTGCGGCCGCACTTTCACCCGCCAGTCGCGCCTGTGCATATTGTTGCAGATCAGCGTCGATGGACAGTTGCAGATCTGCGCCGGGTTGTCCTTCCTGCCGGTCAAGTTCGCGCATAACGCGCCCCGTCGCGTTGACCTCGACCCGCTTCGCACCGGCTTTGCCGCGGAGTTCGATTTCCTGTTTGGCCTCAAGGCCAACCTTTCCAATCTGGAACCTTGGAATGCGCAATACCGGCTCAGGGTCTTCGATCTTGCTGAGGTCATAGTCACTGACCGGGCCGACATAGCCCACGATATGTGCGAAATCTTCGTATCGTGGGTACTGCCGCGTCAGGCCGACCTCGGGCGTTACACCCGGCAGGGCCGGAGCATTGACCGCAACTTTCGAGATATCCTCCCACGTAACCTGATCCGCCAGCGTCACCGGCAGAAACGGGGCCGAGCGGCGCATTTCAGTCCTGGCGCGCTCGATCTCATCTTCGTTCAGAGGGATCAGTTCCGACAGTTTGGCGATGACTTTTTCCACGTCATCGGCGTCTTCACGCACGATGACGATGCGATAGGAAGGTGAGTTCTGGCCGATGATCTGGCCGTTCCGGTCATAGATACGCCCTCGGGTTGGCGGGATAAGCCGGATATTGATGCGGTTTTCTTCGGCCAACAGGCGGTATTCGTCGGCCTGTTCTACCTGCATGAACCGCATTCGAGCAGCCAGCCCGCCTATGAACACCGCCTGTAGACCACCCAGCAACAAGGCTCTGCGTGGCAGGCGCTTATAGGCAAGGCCCTCGGATTTGGGTTTACGCTGTTTCATGCCCGGCTTCCGACAGCGCTGACATCAGCAGCGGAAATGCGGCGGACCCCCAACGCGCTTTGGCTAAGCAACACGACCAGCGGGTAGACAGCGACCGTCAACACAAGCTGAATCACGACCGGCCCCAATGCGGCCTGTTGCACGGACATCACCGATAGTATGAGCCTGTTCATCAATATGACCGCCGTGATCACAATGCCGACAGACATCCACTCGCCGGCAAACCCCGCATCCCTCATGCCCAACGCCGCTGACCGCAGATAGGCTGACCCGACTACGGTCAGCGCGGCCAAAAGGCCCGGTGGACGTTGCAGCAGAAAGTCAGCCATCAGCATGACAAGCGCAACCAATACAGTCGGGACGAAATCGGGCCGCCGCAATACCCAGGCAAAAGTCAGGGCAATCAGGACGTCGGGAAAAGGCCAGCGATCGGGTTGAGCGTCCAACGGCAACAGATGCAGAAACAGCACAGCAAAAGCCAGCAAGGCATAAAGGCTGCGCATAGCCCAGATTTGCGAGGCCGGTCTATCCATCGCTGACCTCATCCGGGGTCAGCGCTGCCTCTGGGCGGGTAGGTCCGACGATACTGCCCGGATCCTGAATGGGCGGAGCCGAGTGAAACCGCAGAACCCTAAGAAATTCGAGCCTTTCGAAATCTGCTGACAGGCGGACCCTCAGGCGCCCCCCGGGATCTGCCGCGATTTGACCGATCAGCAGGCCCGCAGGAAAAACGCCGCCATCACCCGAAGTGATCACCCGGTCGCCGGGGCGAACCAACTCGCGGTTTTCAAGAAACTCCACCGCGGGTGCGGGGTTGTTGTCGCCTTTGATCAAAGCGGTCTGGCCAGAAGGCTGAATGGTTGCGGGAATGGCGCTGGTGGCGTCCGTCACAAGGATCACGCGTGCCGTGTCAGGGCCAACACCTGAAATCCTGCCGACCAGGCCAATGCCGTCCATCGTGGCCCATCCATCCACGATCCCGTCACGCTCTCCGACATTCAGCAGAACGGATTGCCGGAATGGCGACCCGCTGTCGGCCATGACAACGCCGGTGATATAGGTCAGACGAGGGTCAAGGCGGACATTGTTCAGATCCAGCAGTCGTGCGTTTTCCTGTTCAAGCTGCAAAGCAGCCTCTTTCCAGGCGCGCATCAGGCGCAGTTCGCTACGCAGTTCCCTGTTCTGCTCGCTCAGGCGCTGATAGCTTTGGAAGTCACGCACCAGATTGACGGCGGCAGTCACCGGGACCATGGCCCATTCCATAGATGGTACAACCGTATCCACGATTCGCGCGCGGAACCGTTCTACGCGCGGGCTGTCGATGCGCCACAGAAGGAAGATACCAAGCAGGCACAGCACAACGATCCCCAACAACAAGCGGCGCAGGGGGGTCGTATACTCATCGCGCTGTGATCGGTCTTTTGCCACAGGTTACCTTCCCGTGCTGCTCGCGCCGACATAACCCTATCTTCCGAGGGTGCGCGCCTTAGCTTTCGTAGTCAATCGCGTGGCGCAGCTGTTTTTCATATTCCAGTGCCTTGCCGGTGCCCAAAGCCACACAATTCAGGCTTTCGTCCGCAATGGAAACCGCCAGGCCTGTCTGTTCGCGCAGGGCCAGGTCCAGATCGCCCAGCAGCGCACCGCCACCGGTCAGCATCACACCGCGGTCGACAATGTCCGCAGCCAAGTCGGGCGGCGTTGTCTCAAGCGCGGTCATAACCGCCTCGCAGATCTGTTGCACGGGCTCTGACAGCGCTTCGGCCACCTGGGCCTGGCTGATTTCGATTTCCTTGGGCACGCCGTTCAACAGGTCACGCCCCCGGATATGCATCGACTGACCGCGCCCATCGTCGGGCATCCGGGCGGTACCGATGGTTGTCTTGATACGCTCAGCCGTGGATTCACCAACCAGAAGGTTCTGTTGGCGACGCAGGTAGGAAATGATTGCCTCGTCCATCCGGTCACCACCAACGCGGACCGAACGGGCATATACGATGTCACCCAGCGACAGAACAGCAACCTCGGTGGTGCCACCGCCAATATCGACAACCATGTTGCCGGTCGGGTCGGTGATCGGCATGCCGGCCCCAATCGCGGCAGCGATCGGTTCGGCAATCAGGCCCGCGCGGCGGGCACCTGCAGACAGGACCGACTGACGAATTGCGCGTTTTTCAACAGGTGTTGCGCCATGGGGGACGCAGACAATGATCTTGGGTTTCGAGAAGGTCGAACGTTTGTGCACCTTGCGGATGAAGTGCTTGATCATTTCTTCCGCAGTATCAAAATCCGCGATCACGCCTTCGCGCATCGGACGGATGGCCTCGATCGAACCGGGCGTCCGACCCAGCATAAGCTTGGCATCTTCGCCAACAGCCAGAACTTTCTTCACACCGTCCTTGACGTGATAGGCCACAACCGAAGGTTCAGACAGGATGACACCGCGCCCCTTGACGTAAACCAGCGTGTTTGCTGTTCCAAGGTCGATAGCCATGTCCGCTGTGAACAGGCCGCCCAGATTGCCAAAGATCCCCATGTTTTCCCTGATCCTGTAATGTCGGTTTTCTACTGCCCGCGACTCGACGGTTCCGGGACGGATGACTTATAGGGTGCCATCACGCCCGGTAAAAGGGCTGATTCCGCGACAATCAGCACCTTTCCGCCTTATTGAATGGGACTTTAGAAGGCAAGATGCTCTCTTATCAACACATTTACCACGCCGGGAATCTGGCGGATGTCCAAAAGCACGCATTACTGGCGTGGGTGCTGGATTATCTGACACGCAAGGACAAGCCGCTCAGTTATGTCGAGACGCATTCCGGGCGTGGGTTGTACCGGTTGGATGCAGACGAATCTATTCGGACAGGAGAGGCAGAGGCAGGGATCGGTCGCGCACAGCGGGAAGGGTGGTTCGGGCCCGACCACCCGATGGAGCAGCTCCTGAAGCAGGTACAGGCCCGGTACGGCGAAACGGCCTATCCGGGATCGCCGATGATTGCTGCGACTATGTTACGGGAACAGGACAGTTTGCACCTCGCGGAACTGCACCCACAGGAATTTGCGGCCCTGTCGCTGGCGATGTCGCCGTTTGGGGCGAAGGTCTATCAGCAGGATGGGTTCGATCTGGCGCAGTCTTTGCTGCCTCCGACTCCACGCCGGGGCGTGATGCTGATTGACCCAAGTTACGAGGTGAAAGCCGATTACGACCGCTTGCCCGGCATTATCGCCAAGCTGCACCGCAAGTGGAATGTGGGCGTGATCGCCCTTTGGTACCCGATCCTGACGGACAATCGACATGCGGGGATGACTGCGGCGCTCAAATCGCGAAACTACCCCAAAGCCATTTGCCACGAAGTGACGTTCCCGCCTGCGCGTGAGGGGCACCGGATGATTGGGTCGGGCATGTTTATTGTGAATGCACCATTCGGTATCGGCGGCGAAATGAACCGCCTTTCCGAGCTTTTCGCACAACTTTAGCAGCATACGAGGTGATGGTCGGTATGCAGCGCCCAATCAAGCGCTGTGAATCGGGTTGGATTTTCCGGGCAACCAAACTTGCGGTTGCCCGGATGATTTATGCAATCACGTCAGGTCTTTATAGCTGATCTCGCGCGCATCCGCGCCCGGGCCAGCTTTTTCACGGCGCACAATCAGGCGGTTGAGAGCGTGGATATAAGCTTTTGCTGACGCCACGACGGTGTCGGTGTTTGCCGACTGGCCGGTTGCGATCATTCCATCCTCTTCCAGGCGCACGGAAACCGTTGCCTGCGCGTCCGTGCCTTCGGTCACAGCATGAACCTGATAAAGCTGAAGCCGTGCTGTGTTGGGATAAATCGCACGGATCGCCTTAAAGGTCGCATCCACAGGGCCGTCGCCATGTTCGGTGGCCGTTTTGTCCAGGCCTTCAACTTCAAGCTCGACCGTCGATTCCGCCTGACCGCCCGTGCCGCAGGTCACCTTCATCGAAACCAGCTGCAGGTGGTCGTCAGCCTCGTCCAGAGTCATCAGTGCAATGAGATCGTCGTCGAACACCTCTTTCTTGCGATCCGCCAGATCCTTGAACCGAACAAAGATATCCTTGAGCTGGTTATCGCCCACCTCAAACCCCAGCGTTTCAAGCTTGTCACGCAAGGCTGCGCGGCCCGAATGTTTGCCCAGCGGTAAGGATGTTCCCGACAGACCAATGTCCTCAGGACGCATGATTTCAAAGTTTTCGCGGTTTTTCAGCATCCCGTCCTGATGGATGCCACTTTCATGGGCAAAAGCGTTCTTGCCGACAATTGCCTTGTTGAACTGCACCGGAAAGCCCGAGACCGTCGCAACCCGACGCGAGATGTGCATGATCTTAGTGGTGTCGATGCCAGTGTGCCACGGCATGATATCGTTGCGCGTGCGCAGTGCCATGACCACTTCTTCCAACGCCGTGTTGCCAGCGCGTTCGCCCAGACCGTTGATGGTGCATTCAATCTGACGGGCACCACCTGCCACAGCGGCCAGCGAGTTCGCGGTCGCCATGCCAAGGTCATTGTGGCAATGGGTGGCAAAGATCACGTCATCCGCCCCCGGCACCGTTTCGATCAGACGCTTGATCAGGTCCGCGCTTTCCACCGGAGCGGTATAGCCCACCGTATCCGGGATGTTGATCGTGGTTGCCCCGGCCTTGATTGCGATCTCGATCACCCGGCACAGGTAATCCCATTCGGTTCGGGTCGCGTCCATCGGAGACCACTGCACGTTTTCGCACAGGTTGCGCGCGTGGCTGACCGTTTCGTGGATCTTGTCGGCCATCTCGTCCATCGTCAGGTTCGGAATGGCGCGATGCAGGGGTGAAGTGCCGATGAACGTGTGAATGCGGTTTTTCTCGGCGTGTTTTACCGCCTCCCAGCAGCGGTCGATATCGGCAAAATTTGCGCGGGCCAGACCGCAGATACGGCTGTTCTTTGACCGCTGCGCGATCTCGGATACCGCTTTGAAGTCACCTTCGGATGCGATCGGAAAACCGGCTTCGATGATGTCGACGCCCATGTCGTCCAACAGCTCGGCAATCTCAAGCTTTTCGTCATGGGTCATGGTGGCGCCAGGGCTCTGCTCGCCGTCGCGCAAAGTGGTATCGAAGATCAAGACGCGGTCTTGGTCGGTCACGTTGGTCATGGGGTTCTCTTTCTTCTTCTGTCCTAAAGCCTATGGCGCGCTGGCGTCCTCCTCTGAGCGGGCGCGCCGGATGGCACGCTCAGAGGCGGATTAGGATCAGTAGGCCACGCAGCCACGCACCGCGAAGGGCGGTGTCGACACAAGGGATATCTGCGCGGTTGATCATGGGATTGAGGTTATACAGAGCCCGCCGGGAATGAAAAGAACCAATTTGCAATACGTGAACTTCTGGCAACTGCCCGTGTTTAGACCACCTTGATTGTTCGCACTGCGCGGCTAGCTGATCCCGGATGGAAACTGCATTGATAATTGGCGCTTCTGGCGGGATTGGCGCAGCCGTTACCAGACGGCTGGTTGAGCAGGGCGTTTCGGTCACGCGTTTGTCCCGGTCGGAAGAAGGCTTTGACCTGACCGATCCGGACGGGGTGATGCTGAAGCTTGATAACCTACCAGGTCAGTTTGATCTGATCCTGGTGGCTTCGGGTGCCTTAGAGATAAACGGCGCTGTGCCGGAAAAAACCCTTCGGGCGATTTCAGCTAGTGCCATGATGGATCAGTTCGCGTTGAATGCCGTTGGTCCGGCATTGGTGCTAAGCCGCGCGTATCAGCTGTTGCCGCGACACAGGCGATCTGTATTCGCGGTGCTGTCGGCGCGGTTGGGATCAATCGGGGATAATCGGATAGGTGGCTGGATCAGCTACCGTGCGGCCAAGGCAGCGGTCAATCAGGTCGTCCGTACTGCCGCAATTGAATTGGCCCGAACACATAAACAGGCGATTTGCGTCGCCCTTCACCCCGGCACGGTAAAAACAGAGTTCACGAACAAATACCTGGGTCGTCATCCTGCCGTCGAACCTGAAGCAGCCGCCGATAACCTGTTGAACGTGATACGCGGGTTAACGCTCGCTGATACCGGCGGGTTCTATGATTGGGCCGGTAAGCCGGTCCCGTGGTGAGCCTTCACCCGTCCGAGGTTCCGGTTGCCTCTGTATTTGCATCAGGGTTGGGTTGCGGGGCAGGGGTGTCAGCGTCGCTCTGCTGGTCCGAGGTCTGATCCGGCAACACGCCGTTTTCCCAGACACCGCTTTCCTCCTGGCCGTTGGCATAGCGCATCGTCCCACTGCCCTGCCGTTTGTTGTCGACAAAGCTGCCCTCATACACATCCCCGTTCGAGTAGGTGGCGGTACCCACGCCGTTGATTTTTCCGTCCGACCAGTCGCCCGTATACTTGAACCCGGCAGGGGTTATGATTTCCCCTTTGCCGTGCCGTTTTCCGTTCAGGAAATCACCGGTGTAGACCGTGCCATCGGAATAGGTCGCCTTGCCTTTGCCCTGACGCACGCCTTCAACCCAGTCGCCGTCATATACCGAGCCATCTGCGCGCGTAACCACACCCTTGCCGTGGCTTTGCGCGTTCTTGAACTGGCCTTTGTAGATCATACCATTGGTATAGGTGGCCGTGCCCTGACCCTCGATAACACCCGCGATCCATTCGCCTTCATAGGTCGATCCGTCCGGATAGGTGATGCTGCCGTTTCCTTCGGCCAGATCGGCAACGAAATCGCCGACATAGACAGAGCCATCCGGATAGGTCACTTCACCAAGGCCTTCAATCTGCCCGGCGTTCCAGTCGCCGGTATACACAAAGCCGTCTGTTCCGGTGAACGTACCTTTGCCGTGGCGGCGGTCGTCGACGAAATCGCCTTCGTACACATCCCCTTGGGCGTGGGTCACTTTGCCCTTGCCGTGGCGGCGCCCTTCTAGAAGCTCGCCTTCGTATACGTCACCGTTGGAGTAGGTCAGGTTACCCATCCCGGTGATCTGATCCCCGGACCAATCCCCTGAATACACCATCCCGTCTGGCATTGTCTGTGTGCCGGTGCCATCGCGCAAGCCTGCGTTGACGTCGCCGTCGTAAACGCTGCCGTCGGCATATGTGATCTTTGCTTTGCCCTGCCTTTCACCGTCGACCCAGTCGCCATCATAGATGTATCCGTCGGGAAAACTCAGCACGCCTTTGCCATGTCGCTGGGCGTTCCTGAATTCACCCTCATAGCGCGTGCCGTTCGCGAATTCAGCGATGCCGGTGCCGTTGATTGATCCGTTCGACCAATCGCCATCGTAGCTGCTGCCATTGGCATAGATGATCTTGCCGCGCCCTTCGGGTTGACCCTTGGCGAACATGCCTTCGTAGACTGACCCGTCGGGGTAGTGTGTCGTACCTTGACCCTGAATTTCGCCTTCTACCCATTGCCCGGTGTATTCAAATCCGTTCGGCAGCCGATACGTTCCTGTCCCGTGCCGCAACCCGTTCTCATAAGTGCCCTCATAGACACCGCCAACTTCATCATCCTTGACGATGACAGTCCCGTCCTGCGCGAAAGCAGTGGCCGCCGCCAGACTCATCCCCGCCGCCAAAATTGAGTTTCGGATCACGTTCATTTCTGGTCCTGTCTGCCCGGTCGTCGCTGGTGATATCTCTTGTGCAAAACTAAGGTACCGTTGCAGGCAGAGCAACGGCTTTTGCCGCATTGGTCTTTTACTCGCGCGGTGATCTGCTAAATGGCAATAGGACTTACGAGGCAAGAGGGCAGCATGGCCGACCGTTTCCGCATCACTCTGGCGCAACTGAATCCGACCGTTGGCGATATCGAAGGCAACGCGGCAAAGGCCGTTGCGGCATGGGAACAAGGCAAAGCAGCGGGCGCGAATCTGGTGGCTTTCCCCGAGATGTTCATCACCGGCTACAACACGCAGGATCTGGTTCTCAAACCGGTATTCCACCGCGCAGCCATGTCTGCGGTCGAAGCGCTGGCCGCAAAATGCGCCGAAGGTCCTGCAATTGCCATAGGTGGCCCCTGGGTCGATGATGGAAAGCTGTACAACGCCTACCTGATCCTGAAGGGTGGCCGGATCACCAGCAAGGTTCTGAAGCACCACTTGCCGAATGAGACGGTGTTCGACGAAGTGCGCCTTTACGATGCGGGACCATTGGGTGGGCCGTATTCGGTAGGAAATTTCCGGATTGGCAGCCCGATCTGCGAAGACAGCTGGCACCCTGACGTGGCAGAAACGCTGGAGGAAACCGGGGCCGAGTTTTTGTTGATCCCCAATGGGTCACCCTATTTCCGGGATAAATACGATGTGCGACTGAAC
The DNA here is from genome assembly GCF_017872555.1 of Ruegeria sp. HKCCSA071. GTDB lineage: Bacteria > Pseudomonadota > Alphaproteobacteria > Rhodobacterales > Rhodobacteraceae > Ruegeria. The sequence continues at coordinate 14,122 of NZ_JAEDOX010000004.1, read as the reverse complement.
CACATGGTCGCGCGCGTGGTCGAAACGGGCCTGCCGCTGATCTACCTGAATATGGTGGGCGGGCAGGATGATCAGATCTTTGATGGTGCCAGTTTTGGCCTGAATCCGGGCGGGGAATTGGCGTTCCGGATGCCTGTTTTCGACGAGCTGCTCTCGCATGTCGATCTTGAGCGCGGCGAAGACGGCTGGCGGATCGCATCAGGCGAAATCGTGCCCCAACCGGATGAGTGGGAGCAGGATTATCGCGCGATGGTGCAGTCCCTTTGCGACTACATGGGGAAAACGGGATTCAAAAAGGCGCTGCTGGGCTTGTCCGGCGGGGTCGATTCCGCGCTGGTCGCGACCATTGCGGTCGATGCCATCGGGGCCGAAAATGTCCGCTGCGTGATGCTGCCGTCGGAATACACCAGCCAGGCCTCGCTTGACGATGCCGAGGCGGTCGCCAAAGCGCTGGGCGTGCATTATGACTACGTGCCGATCTCGGACAGTCGCGCAGCCGTCACCAGTACTTTGGCCCCGTTGTTTGCAGGGCTGGAAGAAGGGTTGACCGAAGAAAACATTCAATCCCGCCTGCGCGGGTTGCTGTTGATGGCGATCTCGAACAAGTTCGGCGAAATGCTGTTGACCACCGGCAACAAATCCGAAGTCGCCGTGGGCTATGCCACGATCTATGGCGACATGAACGGCGGCTATAATCCGATCAAGGATCTGTACAAGACCCGTGTGTTCGAAACCTGCCGCTGGCGCAATGCCAATCACCGCGACTGGATGATGGGCCCTGCAGGCGAAGTGATCCGTCCCTCTGTCATCGACAAACCGCCCAGTGCGGAACTGCGCGAAGATCAGAAAGACAGCGACAGCCTTCCGGATTACCCGGTGCTGGACGGAATACTTGAGATCCTGGTCGATCAGGACGGATCGATCGCGGATTGCGTCGCTGCTGGGTACAACGAAGCAGATGCTCAGCGGGTCGAACATCTGGTCTATATCAGCGAGTATAAACGGTTCCAGTCCGCCCCCGGTACGCGCCTGAGCAATCGCGCGTTCTGGCTGGACCGGCGGTATCCGATTGTGAATCGCTGGCGCGATCGCCCCTGATTGCCGCAATTCGCGCGCTGAATTGGAAACAGTAAAGCTTCTTTCCTTTTGATTGTTTTTCGATTTCTCGTTATGGGTCTGCCACGGGCGCTAAAACCGGCCTCTGACTTGTTGCAGTGACAACTTTCTGCCACACTTTAGCTTGAAATTTGCCCAATGTGGGGCGGATGCGACGCAATTCTCAAAGTCGCAAGCTGATTTTGATGAAGTGTGACGCATCCGGGGTTGGATGTCTGAGTAAATGGTTTGGTTTTGACATGTATGAGGAATATCAAGGATCGCATCATGCTCTTTTGACCCGGCGGACAATGGAATCTCCGCCGCAAGAGTTGGATGAGGAAAAGCTGGAAGCGGCGATTGCCGGTGTCCTGAATGAACAGCGGCTGTCCGACGAACAGGCAGCGGCGTCGCTTCGGGCTGAGTTTCCAAGCTTGTTGCCGCAGAAGGACGTAACCGCGCAGACCGTGCAAAAAGACACCGGGCTGACCGCGAAGCTGCGTCAGAAATGGGCGGAACTGTCCGGCGCAGCGTGATGTGCTGAGGGCTTTCGCTGCCATTGGCGTCTGGGCCACAGACACAAAAATAGTGCCGATGTAGTGACAATTCGTGTTGCCAAACTTCTGGGCCTTGGTCCCCATACGGGTTCAGGCGACAGAGTAATGCGTATTTATGACGGCACCAAAACCGAACCCCGTAGAATCCGATCTTGCCCTTCCCAAATCTGTTGATGTTGTCGTTATTGGCGGCGGCATAATCGGCGTTTCAACCGCGCTGGAACTGGCAGAACGCGGCGCTTCCGTCCTTTTATGCGAAAAGGGACAGATTGCGGCAGAACAAAGCTCGCGCAATTGGGGGTGGGTGCGTTTGGGTATGCGTGACCCGCGCGAAATTCCCCTGATGCAAGAGGCGTTGCGGATCTGGCAGACCCTTGATGCCCGCCTGGATGGCAATACCGGCTATACGCAATCCGGCATTCTTTTCGGCGCGTCCGGCAAGCGGGGAGAAGTCAACCTGAAACGTTGGATGCGCCACGTGGAGGGATTGCAGACCGGGGCAAAAATGGTGTCGGGACGCGAGTTGGCAGAGTTGTTGCACGGGCATGAAACCGGCCTGACATCCGCCCTGTACATGCCGCAGGACGGGCGGGCTGAACCGCAATGGGCCGCCCCGGCCATCGCCGAATCCGCACGGCGTCTGGGTGCTGTGATCATGACAGGATGCGCCGTGCGAAGTTTAGACATTCAGGATGGGCGTATCGCGGGTGTTTTCACCGAGCGCGGCAAGGTCGCCTGCGGGCGCGTGGTTCTGGCGGGGGGCGCGTGGTCGCGTCTTTTTGCGGGCAATGCAGGTATCAATCTGCCGCAGTTAAAGGTTTTGAACACGGTTCTGCGGACCTCTCCGGTAAAAGATGGGCCCGAAACTGCGCTATGGTCGGATGATTTTGCGATCCGAAAGCGCGCAGATGGGGGGCACACCATCGCGTCCGGACATCAGAACACGGTCGATATCGTACCGGACAGTTTCCGGCTGGGGTTGCAGTTTCGCTTTGCCTTTGCGCAGGAATGGAAATCCCTGCGCTTTCGCTGGTCAAAACAGTGGGCTATCGAGGCCCGTCAGAACAGAAGATGGTTGCCGACCGACGTGACCCCGTTCGAGCTGTGCCGGGTTTTGGATCCTGAACCTTCGCAGAAGTTTTTGCGACAAGCCTGGGCCAGTGCACGAAAAGGAATTCCTGCGTTGCAGGACAGTGAAATCGTCCAAAGTTGGGCGGGTATGATTGATGTTACCCCCGACGCCATTCCCATAATCTCGGGCGTGGATGACATGCCGGGTATGTATATCGCCACGGGCTTTTCCGGCCACGGCTTTGGCATCGGGCCCGGCGCCGGCCGCCTGACGGCTGACCTTGTCACTGATTTAACCCCTTGTGTGGATCCGACCGCGTTCCGTCTGTCTCGGTTCACTGACGGCTCAAAGGTGCGACCGGATCCGGGTTACTAGGGGCTTAGCCCATCATCTGATAGCTGACCGGAACAAAGCGGAAGCCCTCGCCCCGTGTCTCGACAAAGCCCGCGGCAGGGAAGGGCATGTGATAGCCGACCATCGGCACCTTGTCGGCTGCCAGCATGCCAAGAACATTACGGCGCGCGGCTGTTGCGGCGGCCTTGTCCATGTCAAACCGAACCTCCCATTCCGGATGGGCAAAGGACCAAACGTAATGGTTGGCCAAATCCGCTGTCAGCAGAAGGCGCTGTCCGTTGCTTTCCAGATGATAGACCGTATGGCCCGGAGTATGGCCGTGGGCCGCCACCGCAGTTATGCCCGACGCCACTTGCTCTCCATCACCGATAAAGCTCATCTTCTCGGCCAGCGGTGTGACTTTTGCGGCTACAAGATCACCGACATTGTTTCCGGCCTCTTGCGCGGACCAGAAATCGTATTCCGTTGCCGAGGTCACATAGCGTGCGTTGGCAAAGGTCGGTGCGCCATCCGTTGTCATGCCGCCAATATGGTCTGGATGCATATGGGTCAGCACGACAACGTCGATCTGATCCGGGCTGACACCTGCATCGGCCAAAGCGGCCTGAATGCCACCCTGCCCCAGACCGGTGTCGAACAACACCAGTTCCGATCCGGTGTTGACCAGTGAGGGGGTAAAGAAGAACTGGGCGGTGTCGGCGGGAATAAAGTTCTCTGCCGAAACCTTTGCAAAGTCTTCATCAGACGCTCCGCCGCCAAAGATATCCTTGGCGCCGTCGCGCGGCAGGCTGCCATCCAGCAGGGTCGTGACGGTAAAGTCGCCGACCTTGAAGGTTTTGGCGATGGTCGAGTTGGCCTTGGCGTCAGAGCTTGCGGCCAAAACCGGCGCTGCTGCCGTGGCAAACGGCAAGGCGGCAGCAGTTCCCAAGGCGGCACGGCGAGTAAGTTTGATTGTCATTATCGTTCTCCCTGTCAGAACACCTTTAGAAAAACTAGAACGGTGTGAGATTCTGACCAGATGTTACGACATCCACGTAGGGTGCATGGATGAACAATACGTGTTAATTTTTGTTCATGCCGCGATCGCAGAACAAAACCGTTCCAACAAATCAAAGTGTAGAAGATTTCCTTAACTCGGTCCAATCAGAACGCCGGGCCGAGGAGGCGCGCGCTCTGGATGAACTGTTTCGGGCCACCACCGGGTTTGATCCGGTCATGTGGGGCCCGTCGATGATCGGGTATGGCCGTTATCACTATCGCTACGCCTCGGGCCGAGAGGGCGATTTTCTTGCAACCGGGTTTTCCCCGCGCAAGTCGGCGCTGGTGATCTATATCATGCCGGGTTACGCGGATTTTGGCGGCATTCTGGCCCGGTTGGGCAAGCACAAGCTGGGCAAGTCCTGCCTGTACGTGAACAAGCTGGTGGATATCGACATGCAGGTTCTGTCGGAACTCATCCGCGCCGGGTTGACCGACCTTGGCAGGATATGGCCCGTGGAACCGCGTTGAATCACCTGATGGATCAAGCGGCGGCTGGACAAAAACGCGCCCATGTGACAAGAGCCGCGCCAACAGGAGACACCCATGACAACCACCCGTTTTGCCCCGTCGCCCACCGGTTACATCCATGTGGGCAACCTGCGCACCGCCCTGATGAACTATCTGATCGCCCGCAAAGCAGGCGGTACGTTCATCCTGCGCATCGATGACACCGACCCCGAACGCTCGAAAGAGGAATATGTCGATGCCATCAAACAGGATCTTGAATGGCTGGGTTTGCACTGGGATCGTGTCGAGCGTCAATCCGAGCGTTTGGACCGCTACGCCGAAGCGGCTGACAAGTTGCGCGCGATGGGGCGGTTCTATGAAGCGTTTGAGACACCGACCGAGCTGGACCTGAAGCGCAAGAAACAGCTGAACATGGGCAAGCCGCCGGTTTATGACCGTGCCGCGCTGAACCTGTCGGATGCCGAGAAGGATGCGCTGCGCGCCGAACGTGGCAACGGTGTCTGGCGTTTCAAGCTGGATCACGAACGGATCGAGTGGACCGACGGTATTTTGGGCGACATTTCGATCGATGCGGCCTCGGTTTCTGATCCGGTGCTGATCCGTGGTGATGGGCAGGTTCTTTATACGATCGCTTCGGTGGTAGACGACACTGAAATGGGCGTGACTGATGTCGTGCGCGGCTCGGACCACGTGACCAACACTGCGACCCAGATTCAGATCATCAAGGCACTGGGCGGGGATTGCCCGCGCTTTGCGCATCACTCGCTGCTGACCGGCCCGCAGGGCGAAGCTCTGTCGAAACGCCTGGGTACGCTGGCCCTGCGCGATCTGCGCGAACAGGGCGTGCAACCGATGGCACTGCTGAGCCTTATGGCGCGTCTGGGTTCGTCCGATCCGGTCGAACTGCGCTCGGAAATGGCCGAGTTGATCGACGGCTTTGACGTGAGCCGGTTTGGTGCCGCGCCGACCAAGTTCGACGTGCAGGACCTGTTCCCGCTGACCGCCAAACACCTGCAATCTCTGCCGCTGGCGAATGTGGCCGATGCTGTCGCGGATGCCGGGGTGCCTGCTGAGTTAGCCGAGCCGTTCTGGGCCATGGCGCGGGAAAACATTACCACTTTAGCCGACCTTAAAGGGTGGTGGGACCTTTGCCGTGATGGTGCCGAGCCGTTGGTTGCGGAAGAAGATCGCGAATTCATCGCTAAAGCCATGTCGCTGCTGCCCGAAGGCCCGTTTGATGGCGACACCTGGGGAGCCTGGACCAATGCCGTGAAAGAGGCAACAGGGCGCAAGGGCAAAGGTCTGTTCATGCCGCTGCGCAAGGCGTTGACCGGTGCCGAGCGTGGCCCTGAAATGGCTGCGTTGCTGCCACTGTTGCAGGTGATCCGCGCGCGCGGGTAAATCGATACTATTCCAGCAAAAAGGGTCGTGCACAGGCGCGGCCCATATTTATTCCGGCTGTTCAATCCGGGCCGACAATCTGATCAGTCGATCATCAACGAAGTCACGTTCGGCTGGTTTCAGTTGTTGATGTCGTGGGTAACGGGGCTCGGCCCGGTCATTCAGGATCGGGGCATCCCAGCCGCTGGTTGTTGCAAAGAACCGGTCTGCCCCTTCCTCTCCAAATGCCCGTAGATAGCCTTGCACGACAACGTCGATATAACTGAGCAACAAGGGATGGCGGTTGCTGGGCTTGTTGTGCCGACCTTGCGGGACGGCGTAGACCGCAATTTCAACTTCATGTGTCAGCGGATGTGAAACCGACCGGGTTGCCGGAAATCGGTCATAGGCCCATTCCCGTTCATCCAGCGCAGCCCAGTCGTTCTTGGGGACATGCGCGATCATGCCTTCGATCTCAGACTCCGGGTCCGGGACAGCCGTCAGGAACGCGACCGGGCGCAGATCAGTGTGTCGCCATGCACGTTTCCAACCCTTAAGCTTTGCCGGGCGGGGGTCGGGAAAATCATGGGTGGCGAGGTTCACAAGGCTTCCATAACCAAAGAAATACGGGTCGGCCATTGGAACGGCTTCCTTTTGATCGATTGATGTATGTCAAACCGCTTTTTTCCGCGACATGCAATAAGGCTTCATCTTGTTTTCAGGGAGGCCCTCATGCGGATTACCAAACGGACGAATATCGCTGTGCGCCTGTTGATGTATTGTGCTGCACACCCGAACCGGCTGGTCACCAAAGCCGAGATTGCCGAAGTCTGCAACATCTCGGAAAACCATCTGGCTCAGGTGATCAACCAGTTAAGCCAGTTGAATTACCTGAGCACTCAGCGCGGCCGCAACGGCGGTATGTCGTTGGCACGTCCAGCAAGCCAAATCCGGATCGGCGCGGTGTTCAGGCACGTAGAAGGGGCCTTGCCCATCGCCGAGTGTTTTGCGGATGCGGATAACACCTGTCCTTTGACCGATGCCTGTAGGCTGCGGCTGGCGTTGCAGGATGCGGCGGAAGTTTTTTATGCATCTCTGGACGAAGTGTCGTTGGATGCGCTGGTTTGTGACAACGACCCGTTGCTGAAGCTGTTGCAGCCCGTGGCCTGCATACGCTGATCTTAGTCGCTGGCCCGCAAAATTCGGGCTGGCCGGGCAGAGAGAGGGCGCAGTGCGAAGGCAAATCCTGCGCAGAGCGTGACGCCGACACCGGCCAGAACAATGCCAATGGCCGAAGACCAGATCACGATAAAACCTGTGTCGAAGATATAGGTGGCCACGGCCCAGCCGCCCAGGATGCCAACCAGCAAGGCGACGCAACCCGCCGCGGCACCCAGCAGGACCGAGCGCAGTCCAAAACTGCGCAGGATGCGGCCACGGTCAGCCCCCAGCGTCTTGAGGATTGCCGCCTCGTATCTGCGAGCGGGTTCACCGGCGGCTGCCGCACCGATCAGAACCAGAAATCCGGTCAACAAAGACACACCCGCACCATACGAGGTAGCAGCGGCGATCCCTGCCAATAGGCCCGAAACACGGTCAATGGCGTCGCGCACACGGATGGCCGTGATGTTGGGGAACTGGCCCGCAAGATCTCGCAGAATAGCGGCCTCGGCCTGTTCTTCTGCATATACCGTCGCAATAAAGCTGTGTGGTGCGCCCGCCAGTGCCGACGGGTTCATCGACATGACAAAACCCATACCCGCTGTGGAAAAATCCACCTCTCGGGTTGAGGTCAGCTCTGCGGTGATATCCCGCCCCAGGATGTTGACAGTTATCTGATCGCCGAGTTTCAGACCCATCTCTTCGGCTTCTTCGGCTGCAAAGCTGATCTGTGGTGCGCCAGAATAATCCTCGGCCCACCATTCCCCCGCTGTCACCCGTGCATTTGCCGGGGGTCGGGCTGAATAGGTGACGCCGCGATCTCCCTCCAGTACCCAATGGTCACCGGCCACCTCACGAGCGGGGCGGCCGTTTATCTGGGTGATGATGCCCCGCAGCATTGGTGCGCTTTCAATGCGGCTGACAGCAGGATCGGTTTGCAGCCGTTCGGTAAAACCGGGCATCTGGTCTTTTTGAATATCGACAAAGAAGTATGAAGGCGCCACTTCCGGCAGATTGCCGGAGATCGCATTGCGCAGCGTTCCGTCAATCTGCCCAACCGCCGCCAGCACTGACAAACCCAGGCCAAGCGACAAAACCACCGACCCCGCGCCTTCACGCGGATCAGAGATGGCGGACAAGGCCCATCGCAGGGCAGGGCGGCCCCGCGCCAAAGGTGTTCCGACCCGCGTCAGTTTGCGAATGGCATAGGCTGCGAGCGCCAGCAAGATCAGTGCGCCCGCAAGTCCGCCGCTGGTCCACAGGGTTAGGCGAGTTGAGCCGCTGAACCAGGACGCAATCGCGATCAGGGAGGCCAATCCAAACCCGGTTGCCACGACGTAAGTTGCGCGTGGGATGGGACGAGCTGCGCTCAGCGCATCGCGAAACAGGGTTGCGGCGCGCACATCTTCGGTTCTGGCCAGCGGCCAAAGCGTGAACAGAAATGCTGTCAGCAGGCCATAAAGTGCGGCCTCGATCAGCGGTCGCGGATACAGAGAAAACACCGCCGGAACCGGCAATCGGTATTCCAGCAGCGGTGCCAGCAAAAGCGGAGCCATCCCGCCCAGTAGCAGTCCAATTACAATGCCAGTCAGGGACAGCACCCCGATCTGAATCATGTAAGTTTGAAAAATGGTGGAGCGATCCGCGCCCAATGTCCGCAATGTCGCAATGGTTTCCGTTTTCTGGCTCAGATAGGCCCGCACGGCGGCGGACACACCGATGCCACCGACGGCAAGCCCCGACAACCCGACAAGGACCAGAAAGGCACTCAGGCGGTTGACGAATTCTGATATGCCCGGCGCGCCGTTGCGCGCGTCGCTCCAGCGCATCCCCGAGCCCTCAAGCGCCGCGCTGGCACGTGTGGCGACCTCCGACAGGTTCGCGTCTTGGGGCAAGGTCAGCCGGTACCTGGTCGAAAAAAGCGTTCCGGGCTCCAGCAGGCCAGATGCCTGCAACGCTTCGGTACGCACCATTGTACGAGGCCCCAAGGCAAAACCAGCCGCGGCGCTGTCGGGTTCATTCCGAAGTGCGGCCATCAGAATGAACTCTTGCGTGCCTAGCGCGAAGTGATCACCGACCGACAAACCAAGCCGGTCGATCAGAACGGGTTCCATAACGGCACCGGGTAATCCGGACCTGCCGTTCAGGGCGTCGTCCAGCGTGATGCCCGGCTCCAGCTTGACCGATCCGACCAGCGGATAAGCCTTATCCACGGACTTGACCTGGGTCAGAGCACGCTCCGGCCCGGTGTCGCGGGGTACAACCGCCATCGAGCGGAAATCGACAATCTCGGACACCTGCTCGGATGCCTGTTGCATCCAGAGGCGCTCGGCCTCAGTGGCAAAACGATAAGTGAACTCAAGCTCGGCATCGCCGCCCAACAGTGATGCGCCTTCGCGGGTCAGCCCGGTCTGAATCGCTTGACGCACCGATCCGACGGCTGCGATGGCCGCGACGCCCAAGGCCAGACAAGCCAGAAAGATGCGAAACCCGCGCAGGCCCCCGCGCAGCTCTCGACGGGCCAGCCGCGCGGCTAGCCGAAGGCTCATTCTGCGGCCTCCTGCCGGGTCTCGTCGGCAATCCTGCCGTCGCGCAGCCGGATCACCCGGTCACATCGTTCAGCCAGTGAACGGCTGTGTGTCACAAGAACCAGCGTCGCATCATACTTGCTCCGAAGCTCGAACAGCAGATCGACAATCGCGACACCGTTTGTTTCGTCCAGATTCCCGGTCGGTTCATCCGCCAGCAAGATCTTGGGGCGCGGTGCCGATGCACGGGCCAAAGCAACTCGTTGCTGCTCGCCACCCGACAATTGCGCCGGGTAATGATCGCGACGATGCGATAACCCCACCGCATTCAGTTCAGTCTCGGCCCGGTCGAACGCATCTTTGTGCCCCGCCAGTTCCAGCGGTGTCGCCACGTTTTCCAGCGCAGTCATCGTCGGGATCAGGTGGAAATTCTGAAACACGACGCCCATGTTGTCGCGCCGAAACCGCGCCAGGGCGTCCTCGTCCATGCTTGTCAAATTCTGATCCAAGGCCAAGATTTGACCGCTTGTTGCCTGTTCCAATCCACCCATCAGCATCAACAATGACGATTTTCCCGACCCCGATGGCCCGATCAGCCCCAGCGTTTCCCCCCTGTTCACGTTCAACGTAATGTCATGCAAAATATCGACCCGCCCGGCATTGCCATCCAGCGATAAAGCGGCATTTTGAAGAGCGAGAACAGCAGGCGTCATGGGTCTTCCCGATAAAGGAGAGGTTTTTTGGGATATGGAGTGATCACCGTATTGCGCAAGGTTTTGATGGCAAGCCCATTTGTGTTCTGCGGTTTTGCGGCCACAGCCGATCAGGTGGCGATTGCAGCCCTTGGGGACTCGCTGACACAGGGCTACGGGCTGGTGGAAGAGAATGGGTTTGTTCCCCAGCTTGACCGTTGGCTACAGGCGCAGGGCGCAGATGTTCGCGTAATCAACGCCGGTGTCTCGGGTGATACAACGGCGGGTGGTGCCGCGCGGGTGGAATGGACCCTGACACCCGATGTGGACGGAATGATTGTTGCCTTAGGCGGGAACGACGTGTTGCGCGGGATCGATCCTGCTGTTTCGCAAGCCAATCTGCGCAAGATCCTTGAGGTTGCACGAAAAGCGAAGGTTCCGGTCTTGTTGATCGGAATGCAGGCGCCGGGCAACTACGGCGCTGAATACAAGCAGGCATTCGATGGCATGTACCCCGCACTGGCGCAGGAGTTCGAAGTTCTGTTTTTCAGCAGTTTCTTCGAGGGGCTTGCAGCGGAGGGTGATCCCGCAGCCGTATCGCAATTCATGCAATCGGACGGCATTCATCCAAATGCGGCGGGGGTGGCGAAGATCGTCGACGCAATGGGTCCGTCCGTGTTGCAACTCGTGACGCAGGCGGGCGGGGAAGATTAGCCATCCCCGTGATAGCGATCAGACGACCGTAACAACCGTTCCGATAGGGACCCTGTTATACAGATCGATGACATGTTCATTCAGCATCCGAATGCACCCGTTTGACACCGCCCTGCCTATGGTTTGTGGTTGGGTCGTGCCGTGGATTCGGAAATAGGTATCGACACCGTTCTGGAACAGGTACATCGCGCGCGCGCCGAGGGGATTATCCCCACCTCCTGGCTGTACATAGTCATTGTCCTTGAATTTTGCATAGGCCACCGGATCGCGCTGGATCATCTCTTGGGTCGGGCGCCAGGTCGGCCATTCCTTTTTCACATCGATGGTAGCGGTGCCGGTGAATTCCAGACCAGCCTTGCCGACGCCGCAGCCATAGCGGATCGCTTTGCGTGGTTCGGTGACATAGTAAAGATAGAATGAACGGGGGGCGACCAGCAGCTGCCCGGGCAGGAACTGCTTTTTGATGCGCACGAATTGCGGTGTCGGATCATACTCGACCGCTTTCTTGGCGCTGGCAATGCCCGGCAGCAGCGTGGCCGCTGTTCCGGCCAGAAAAACTCTGCGTGTAAACATCGAAACCCTCATCAATTGACCAATGAAACCTAAGAGCCAGTTTCATCATGATATGTTATTTGGTCAATTCTGGGGCAAGCATCACGTATCCGTGATGTGATCAAACAGCCACCAAAACGGTAGCGGTTGAACAAAAGGGTGAGGGATTTCCCTCACCCTTTCAAGAGCTTATGCAAGCTGGATGTTGTCTGCGCTTTCGCGGCCGTCACGACCCGAACGCAGTTCGTACGTGACTTTCTGGTTGTCGGCCAGACCGGTGAGGCCCGAGCGTTCGACGGACGAGATGTGGACGAAGATGTCCTTGCCGCCATCTTCGGGCGCGATAAAGCCGTAGCCTTTGGTGGTGTTGAACCATTTTACGGTGCCTGCTGGCATATCCGTGTCTCCTGTTTGGTGCTGCCCACGGAGTTGCGGCAGCCTGGCGTCGTAGGTCTGGATCGATAGACTGAGCGCCGTAGAAGGAGACAGTAGGTCGAAATAGAAAAACGTTAGCACCTTGCATATGGCATTGAGGCAAGCCTGTGGCAAGAGTGGTTTGTACGGATTGTACAGGGGTCAGAGGGCAGAAAGCCCAATTTGTACAAGAATCCGCTGACGGGTTTGACGCCGTTTGATGGCATCCCGGGTGCTTTGATCACCCTGTCTGTTGATACGCGATGGTAGTGAAAAACCCGGACCCACACTTTTCCGGTCGGCCATGCGGAGCGGTCACCGCGTGCCATACCTGCGCGGGAGAGTGACACTTTTTTTGGTTGCAGGCACGTGGTCAGGACCAGTGTCATTCTGGCCGGTTGTGCGGGGGGTCTTCTCACAACTGACGGTTTTTATTCATTAATCACTATGTTTGGAAATTTCGCTATCCGGTGCTATACTATTTGGCAGCTGGGGGGGCGGATATGAAAGTTGTCTGTACGATAACCTTGTTGTGCTGGGCCGGAGCCGCGCAGGCCCTGACTGTTCCATATGGGACAGAGGGTTCGATGCCGGGCGCGCGTGAAGGCGGGCTCAAATTCCACAACATGCTCGAGTTTGAACACGAGATGAAGGCACCGGTCTTCGCGAAAGAGAATCCGCGCCGTAATGAAAGACGTCGTCGTCTTGTCGAGCTTGGAGGACCCAAGCGTTTGCCCGAGATTCTGGCTGAACGGACGGAGGTCGTGGAAGAATCAGGGCCCGATTTCTGCGAGCTGTGGTGCAATGAGCCCGGGTCAGAAGAAACGCCGGTGGACGTGAACGTCTCGGCCGTGCCGCTTCCGGCCAGTTGGCTGCTGCTGGTTGGGGCGCTGACGGGGCTGTTCGGCGTCGGACGGCTGCGCGGCAACCGATCCGGGTAAGCGCTGCACCTGCAATCATCCTTGAATGCTGTGATATGGGACACCGAAGGTTGGTGGGACTGCCGACCTGCGGCAATGGCCTGCAAAGGCGTGTGTGTTAACCACTTGGTAGTCATACCTGCGCCACCTTGCGCGCATGAGTGATTATCGCCGCGTCCGCATTCCCGGAGCCAGATATTTCTTTACGGTTTCGCTGGCCGACCGGTCGTCAGACCTGTTGATCCGCGAGGAGACGCAGCTGCGCGCGGCTTTTGCTGAAACGCAGCGGGAGCGTCCGATTTGGTGTGATGCGTTTGTGGTGTTGCCCGATCATCTGCACGCGGTGTGGACCTTGCCGCCGGGCGATGCGGATTATTCCACGCGGTGGGGTGCGATCAAAGCGCGGTTCACCATGCGCGTGAACAAGACAAACCGTAGGCCGGGCTTCAGCCCGGCACCGGTACCAGAACATCTACCCGTTGTGACCTCTGGCAGATATGCCGGGCTGAAGCCCGACCTACGGGCCAACAAACGCGAAGGGGCGGTTTGGCAGCGTCGGTTTTGGGAACATACCATTCGTGACGAACGGGATTACCGCAATCACATGGCGTATTGTTGGGGGAACCCGGTCAAGCACGGGTTGGTGGCGCGCCCGACCGATTGGCCGTATTCGTCGATCCATCGCGATATCCGTGCGGGCCGGGTTGATCCGGAATGGAGCGGCGGTGTGATGGAGGGGACGTTCGGAGAGCCGTAGGGTCAAGGAACCCAATTACGTAGGCCGGGCTTCAGCCCGGCATTCGCCATGACCTACAGATCGATTGAAGGGTTTTGAGGCCATTCATCGGCGTATGTTGGTAAAAGTGTGGGTGTTTCGAGGGGTGCCGGGCTGAAGCCCGGCCTACCAGTTGGTGTGAGGGGTGCGAGTGCTCAACTTACGTTTGCTATCACGTCTTGAATTGCAATGAACTGTTAGCCATCTGACTGGTGAGATCAGCAGAATCATGGAGTTATCTATTGAAAGAGAAAGATTATTTGGCGAAAGGTCATGCCCGTCAAATCGTTGAGGAGTGCCAGTTGTTTGAAGGCGATTTCCTTAGGGTCAGGACTCATAGCCAGTAGATGACGAGTGCTGCGAGGGCGATGGCTGACAGGAAGACCTTCGGGCACCTGT
>NZ_JAEDOX010000003.1 GCF_017872555.1 Ruegeria sp. HKCCSA071 | reverse complement strand
AGAATAATCCGTAGGCCGGGCTTCAGCCCGGCACATCGGTGAACAAACAAGGGCCGCTCCCTAGGGGGCGGCCTTTTTTAGGCTTTTCTATCGAAGACCGTCGACCTACCCGTAGGCCGGGCTTCAGCCCGGCGCGTCTATGACCCTAATGAAGGCCACGACCAGAACGTCAAGGCAGGGCGCATCCCGACCGACGAATTCAAAGAAGTCTAGCTTTGCCAATAAAGCAAACTACGCTGTCGAGAGCGGGCGGCTCAGCCCAACCCGCCTTCAGCTGCGGCCCGCACGGCCCGAATATTCTCACCGTAAACCTCGGGCTGATCAACTGATCCGCCTTTGAACACGGCAGACCCGGCCACCAGCACATCAGCCCCCGCTGCGGCAACAAGGGGCGCTGTCTGGGGATCAACTCCGCCGTCGATCTCGATATGCACCGGGCGGTCACCGATCATCTGGCGCAATTTGCGGATCTTGCCGGTCATGTCGATGAACTTCTGGCCGCCAAAGCCGGGGTTCACGGTCATGACGCAGACCAGATCGGTGAGGTCCAGCAGATGCTCGACCGCTTCAGCCGGGGTGCCCGGGTTCAGGGCGACGCCTGCCTTCATGCCTGCGGCGCGGATCGCTTGCAGCGTGCGGTGGGTGTGGGCCCCCGCCTCGACATGCGCGGTCAAAATGTCTGCACCTGCATCAGCGTAGGCCTGGATGTATGGATCGACCGGCGTGATCATCAGGTGCACGTCCATGACCGTCTTTACATGCGGGCGGAAGGCTTTGACGGCTGGCGGGCCAAAGGTCAGGTTCGGGACGAAATGGCCGTCCATAACGTCAACATGAACCCAGTCGGCGCCCTGCGCTTCGATGGCCTGAATTTCCTGCCCGAAATTGGCAAAGTCCGCGGACAGAATGGACGGCGCGATCTTGATGGTGCGGTCAAAGCTCATGGTGGCCTCGTATCAGCTGAAGAGTCGCGGACGCGTATACCCGTGAGGCGGAGCGATGGATACCCCTCGCGCGCGCCGGGGCGTTACAAAACTTTCACTACGCTGACACATATCCTTTGAACGGCATCTGTAGCAGTCCGCCAACATGAATTGGGGGTGGCACGTGCTGCGTATCAAGAAACTGACCAAACGCTTTGGTGACAATGTTGCCGTGAATGCCGCGACGCTGGATGTGGACAAGCCATGCATGATCGGGATCATCGGACGGTCGGGCGCGGGTAAGTCCACCCTGCTGCGGATGATTAACCGCCTGACGGATGCCAGCGAAGGCGAAATCCTGTTTGAAGGCCGGGACATCACCCAACTGAAAGGCCGTGACAAACGCGCCTGGCAGGCTGATTGCGCGATGATTTTCCAACAGTTCAACCTGGTGCCGCGCATGGATGTGGTTTCGAACGTGCTGCATGGCACGCTCAACCGTCATTCGACGCTGGCCGCTATGTTCAACCTGTTCCCAATGGATGAAATTCACCGTGCCATCGACATTCTGGACCGGTTGGGAATCGCGGAACACGCTCCGAAACGGGCCGAGGCCTTGTCGGGCGGCCAGCAACAGCGCGTGGCGATTGCGCGGGCGCTGATGCAGGACCCGAGGATTATTCTGGCAGATGAACCAATTGCCTCACTGGACCCGATGAATGCACAGGTTGTGATGCAGGCGCTGCGCCGCATCCACGAAGAAGATGACCGTACCGTCATCGCCAACCTGCACACGCTGGACACTGCACGTCGCTATTGCGACCGCGTGGTTGGGATGCGCGACGGGCGCATCGTGTTCGATGGGCTGCCCGAGCAACTGACCACCGGCGTCGCCCGCGAAATCTATGGTGCCGATGCCAGCTTCTCGGAAGAAGCGACATCAACGGAAATCGAAACGCTCGACGCCACGCAAAAGTCGCTGATGGAAGCAGAGGCAACCATCTGAGCGGTCCCAACCCCTTTCATCGCCCGGCCCGATGAGAGGCCGGGGTTATCAAACTGGAGAGAGACAGATGAAAAAACTGATTGCAGCCTTGGTCGCAACCACAACACTGGTCGCACCGGTCATGGCCGAAGAAATCAGCGAATTCCGCATCGGCATTCTAGGTGGCGAGAACGCTCAGGACCGGATGAGCAAAAACGAGTGTCTGCGCAAATACACCGAAGAACTGTTGGGCGTTCCGACCAAATTGTTTGCCCCTGCCGACTATAACGGAGTGATTCAGGGGCTGCTGGGCGGCACGATTGATGTCGCCTGGCTGGGTGCGTCGGGCTATGCCAAAACCTATCTGAGCGACCCCGAAGCGGTTGAGCCGGTGCTGGTCAAGGTGAACACCGATGGCGGTTACGGCTATTACTCGGTTGGTTTTGCACGCAAGGACAGCGGCATCACTTCGCTTGGTGACATGAAGGGCAAGGTTTTTGGCTTTGGTGACCCGAATTCGACCTCGGGTTATCTGATCCCGTCGATCGAGATTCCCCAGGCCACCGGAGCAACCATGGAATCGGGTGACTATTTTGCTGAGGTGAAATTCACCGGCGGTCACGAGCAGACAATTGTCGCGGTGAACAACGGTGACGTTGATGGCGGTGTGACCTGGGCTGATGGTCTTGGCGAGTGGGAAGACGGCTATCAGTCGGGCGCGCTGCGCCGTGCTGTGGATGCTGGTCTGGTCGACATGAACGATCTGGTCGAGATCTGGAAATCGGCACCGATCCCGGAAGGTCCGGTTGTTCTGCGCAAGGCTCTGCCCGAGGATGTCAAAGCTCAGGTCACCGAATTGTGGAACACGCTGGATGAAAAAGACCGCGAATGTTTCTACGGCGTGGCCGCGGGTGAGGCCAAGAGCTTTGATCCAATTACGCATGAGGCCTACGAGGTCATCATCGAAGCGCGCAAGCTGAAGTCCAACTAAGACCGCAAATCCAATGATCGGGGTCCGGTGATGTACCGGACCCCGTTTTCCCTTCAGGAGCATTCCATGACAGACCTTACTGCAGGGTCCTTATCCGTCGATCAGATCCGCAACGACTATACAGCGATGACACGACGCAAGCGGGTCTATGGCGGCATCCTCCTGATTCTGTTCCTGTCGTTGATGGCGGCAGGGTTTCGCACAGCCGACAACCGGAATGCCGGCAGTTTTGTCGATGGCTGGCACCGTATTCTTGATTACCCCACAGAGGTTCTGTCCGAGGCGGGGGAGAAGATTTCCGAGATGCCAGCCAATCTGCTCTCGTTCTTCCCGGCTCTGATTGAGACAATCAACATCGCGGCGGCGGCGACGCTTGTCGGCACAATTATTGGAACGTTTTTCGCCCTGATGTCGACACGCGGCATGGCGCTGTGGCCGTCAATGATCCCGCTGTTTCGCCGAATATCAGACATCTGCCGCGCCATTCCCGAGATCGTAATTGCGTTGGTTCTGATCTTCATTCTGGGCGGTGGCCCGGTTCCTGCGATGATCGCCATCGCGATTCACACTGCTGGCGCACTAGGCAAACTGTTTTCCGAGGTGAACGAGAACGCCTCGCTGAAACCGGTGGAAGGGCTGCATTCCGTGGGTGCCAATTGGTCACAGCGGATGTATCTGGGGGTGATTCCGCAGGTCGGGCCGAACTATGTCAGCTACGCGCTGCTGCGGTTCGAGATCAACATCCGTGCCTCGGCCATTCTTGGATTTGTTGGGGCGGGCGGTTTGGGTTACGAGCTGCGCAATGCCATGTCTTGGGGGCAAGGGCGTTATGACGAAGCCGCAGCCATCTTCATTCTTCTGTTCGTTACAATCGTGGTCGTCGACCAGCTGTCAGGCTACCTGCGCGACCGTCTGACCCACGGCTCAGAAAAAGGAGCTTTGGCATGAGCACCTTCGCAACCAATTTGACTGTTGATGACCTCAAAGCCGAAGCAGATCGCTTGTTCAACCGCAAGAGGTTGGTGAACTTCGGGTTGCCTGCTCTGGTTTTCGTCTATCTGGTCTATGTCTTCTTTGCTTTTGACGTGTCGGGCCCTGTGGCGCGCGCAAACTGGGCAAATGGCAAGACGCTGGTGGCTGACAGCTATAGCTACAAAACGCATATCGCCCGGGATAATCGCACCGGTGAAGTCTCAGCCGCCATCGAGGGTGAGCGCAAGGGGGCATATCCTGAAGGGCAGGCCCCGGAGTGGGTGGCGCTGGGCGAGACAACTGTGATCGACCTTGAAAAGGGCCATGTCGTGCGTTTCGGTGCGCAGACGGTGGAATATGACATTCCCGGCTATGGCACCATTCGCGCAACACCCACGCGTTCGGCCGGTGTACAGGCGGAGTTGCCTGAGGGCGAGGTTCCGGAGTGGATCAACGTCTCTAAAAACCGGCTGTCTGTGACCACGGACGCAGGTCGTTTGACTGTCACCCGCAACCGGTCCGAGGTGTTTCGCTATTTCACAGGTTGGGAATTATTCTGGTTCACGCTGGACAGCCCTTATTTCGGCAAGTCCTTCCCGGAACTGGCCGGGCTCACGGCGTCGGGCGAGGCGGGTGCGATCTTTAATGATTTTTGGACCAACAAGATGTGGCGCCATCAGGATGTGGCCTGGGCCATCTTCGAGACGATCCTGATGGCATTTCTGGGCACGTTTGGCGCGGCGATTGTGGCCCTGCCACTGGCCTCCCTTGCGACGCGCAATTTCAACCGGATGAGATCCATCCGCTTTGCGACACGGCGTGTATTCGACTTTGTGCGCGGCGTGGATGCGTTGATCTGGACTGTGGTTCTGGCTCGCGCCTTTGGTCCCGGCCCGTTGACCGGTGCGCTTGCCATTTTGGTGACGGACACCGGTACATTCGGCAAAATCTTCTCGGAAGCACTGGAAAACGTAGATCAGAAGCAGATCGAAGGTGTGCAGTCCACCGGTGCGAACGCCCCGCAACGGTATCGGTTCGGCGTTATCCCTCAGGTCACGCCTGTTTTGCTGAGCCAACTTTTGTATTTCCTCGAATCCAACACCCGCAGTGCGACGGTGATCGGTGCAATCACAGGCGGCGGTATTGGTTTGCTGCTGACGCAGGCAATCATCACACAGAAAGACTGGGAAGAGGTCGCCTATTACATCATCCTGATCATTCTGATGGTGATGCTGATGGATTGGTTTTCGGGCTGGCTGCGCCGACGTCTGATCCAGGGTGAGCCGGGTAAAAAGCGCAGTCTGCGCACGCCCGACCCCAAACCGTTCCTGCTGCCCTGAACCGGGTTTGGAGTGGCAAGAAAACAGCACGGTTCAGTGCGGCGCAAATGTTTGAAAAAGCGTCACAGAGCCTATTCCATTACCGTTCATCCCATAATCAGTATAATGCTGATCCGAAAGGCATCTGGGCCGATTTTCGCGCCATGCCCAACGGGATGAGGCCTCCGGCAGGAGGTCGACGTCGGGCGGTATCGGTTGTGGTTTACTCTTCGTTCAGCGTTAGCGTGACACGCTCACCAGCAAAGACGGTTCGACCATATTCGACGGGTGCGCCGTCCGGGTCCACGTTGACACCGATCGAAAACAGCACCGGGGCACCTTCGGACAGTTGCAGGTGAAGGGCTTGCGTTGCTGTCGCACCGCGCGCGGTCAATCGGGTCGAGATGCGGGTGTAGTCCGCGATACCGCTGCGTTGCAGGGCTTTTGTTACTGACTGGGTCTCGGTCAGCGCCTGCAACAGGTTTGGAAAGCGTTCTGCCGGGAAGACGCTTTGAAAAACGGCTATGGGCTGCCCATCCGCCAGCGATAACCCGTCATAGACATGCACCGGGTCCCCTTTGCACAGACCCAATGCTTCGGCTTCGGCTTCATCTGCCGCGCGTGTGGTCAGGGCCAGAATTTTCTTTCCCGGTATCTTGCCGCTGGCCGAGACATTCTTGTGATATCGAACCCTTTTGCCAATCGGATAGTCGGTTGGCCGCGCCGCCACAAAAACGCCCGCACCGCGCCGGGCATGAACCAGACCTTGTTCCGACATGTCAGCCAACGCGCGCCGCACCGTGTGGCGGTTGACACCGTATTTGGCGGCCAGCTGTGCTTCGGTCGGCAGGCGGTCACTGGTTTGATACCGACCTTCGGCAATGTCCGAGGTCAGGCGCAGTGCGATGCTTTTCCAGATCGGCGTTTTGCTCATGTCACCAAATCTTCACACAGTTGGAGATTGCGTGTTGCGCACACGCGGGTTAATATTTGTCTAGTTGTATAGTTCAAATAGACAACCCGGCCAAGAGGCTTTGATGACAGATCAGACAGAATTCGCGATCGGGGCGCGCAGGGATTGGATGGGTTTGCTGGCCCGTGCACCTGACGACACCCTGATGACCTTGTGGGACGGGATTGAGACCCGCCCGAGCTTTGACTGGCTGCGCCGCCCCGAGATCGGGAGCGTGATGGTGCGTGGTCGCACCGGTGGCACCGGAGCGCCGTTCAACCTGGGCGAAATGACGGTCACGCGCTGTTCTGTGGTGTTGCAGGATGGAACGGTTGGTCACGGTTACGTTCAGGGCAGATTGAAACCCAAGGCCGAAGCCGCAGCATTGATTGATGCGATGATGCAGACCGGGGCGGCAGATGAGGTGCAGGCGCGGCTGCTCGACCCGCTTCAGCAGCATATGCAGGCGGTCAAAAGCACTCGCGCGGCCAAGGCAGCGGCCACCAAGGTTGAGTTTTTCACGCTTGTTCGCGGGGAAGATTGATGGCCGCGCAAACACAGTTTTCCGGGGGCTTAGAAAACGCACCTGTCGATGCTGCACACGCGTTCCGCGCTGCGATGACCGTTATGGCGCGTCCGGGCGACATACGTGTCCTGTCGGGCAGCGAACCCCCTGCGCCCCTGTCCGTGGCGGCCGGTACACTGCTGCTGACGTTGTGCGACCCCGAGACCAGGGTTCATCTGGCCGGAGGCATCGATACCGCCGCAATCCGCAATTGGCTGACATTCCACACGGGCGCCCCGCTCGTATCCGCAGCAAAGGCTGATTTTGCCGTTGGCACGTGGGATGCATTGGGACCGCTTAACGCCTATCGCATCGGAACGCCGGAATACCCGGATCGTTCTGCGACGCTGATTGTGGAATGCGACCGGCTAGAGCAGAGCGGTGCCATTCTGAGCGGCCCCGGCATCAAAAAGACCGCGCGCCTGTCTCTGCCGGGTATCCCGGCGCTTCAGGGGAATGCGATGCTCTATCCTCTGGGGTGCGATTTCTTTTTTACCTGCGGCAACAGGGTTGCGGCCCTGCCACGCAGCACGCAGATCACGTCGGAGGCGTAAGCGATGTATGTTGCTGTCAAAGGGGGTGAAAAAGCCATCGAGAACGCCCACGCCTGGCTGGCCGAAGAACGCCGGGGCGCGACCGATGTGGCAGAACTGAGCCTTGCACAGATCCGCGAACAGCTAAGCCTTGCAGTGAACCGGGTCATGGCGGAAGGCTCGCTTTATGACCCCGACCTGGCTGCGCTGGCGATAAAGCAGGCGCGGGGCGATCTGATTGAGGCGATCTTTCTGATCCGCGCCTATCGCACCACGCTGCCGCGTTTTGGCCATTCCAATCCGGTCGAAACAGGTGAGATGGCCTGCGACCGTCGGATTTCGGCCACGTTCAAAGATGCACCCGGTGGGCAGGTTCTGGGGCCGACGTTCGACTATACCCATCGTTTGCTGGATTTCAAACTGGCCGCGGATGGTGATGTCCCGAAAGTTCCGGAAGGTTCAGCGCGGCAGGAACCGACGCCGCATATCACTGAATTCCTGAAAGACGAGGGCCTCATTCAGGACGAGCCGACAAGTGATGACACCCCCGGCGACCTGACGCGCGAACCGATGGAATTCCCCGCCAATCGCCCGTTGCGCCTGCAATCGCTGACACGCGGGGATGAGGGTTTCGTGCTGGGCATGGCTTATTCCACCCAGCGCGGTTACGCACGCAACCACGCGTTTGTGGGTGAATTGCGGATCGGCAAGGTTGCTGTTGAAATGGACATCCCCGAGTTGGGTTTTGCCATAGATATCGGCGAGGTCGAACTGACCGAGTGTGAGACGGTGAACCAGTTCAAGGGTTCAAAAACCGAGCCGCCTCAGTTCACGCGCGGTTATGGTCTGGTCTTTGGTCAATCCGAACGAAAAGCCATCGCGATGGCCTTGGTTGATCGCGCGCTGCGGTGGAAGGAACTGGGCGAAGACAATCTGGGCGCGCCTGCGCAGGATGAAGAATTTGTTCTGAGCCACGCGGACAACATTCAGGCGACCGGTTTTCTCGAACACATCAAGCTGCCGCATTACGTGGATTTCCAGTCCGAGCTTGAACTGGTCCGCAAACTGCGCCGCGAGGCTGACGCGCGGATCACGTCAAAGGAGGTTGCGGAATGAAGGCTGTCATTTTTGATATCGGCAACGTTTTGATCCAGTGGGATCCGCATTTGGCATGGCTGGATGAGATGGGTAGCCGCGAGGCGGTGGCAGAGTTTCTCACTCGTATCGATTTCCCCAAACGTAACCTGCGGGCCGATGGGGGTGAGGATTTCGCTGATCTGGCTGCTGAACTGGAAGATGCTGACGACCAGCGACGTCTGAGTTCTTATGTTGAACGCTATGCCATGACCGTCCCACACAAGATCGAGGGAACTTGGCGATTGCTCCATCGTTTGAAAGAACAGGGCACCCCGGTTCATGCGATCACCAACTGGTCAGCGGAAACATGGCCCGTTGGTGTTGGTGTGCATCCTGAACTGGGCGAGGTCTTTGGCGTGACCGTAGTGTCAGGTCAGGAAAAGCTGTTGAAACCGCAGCCCGAGATTTTCCGTCGGTTGTGCGACCGGGCCGATCTTTCCCCTCAGAACTGTATCTTTGTCGATGATAGCCCAAGAAACGTGGATGGTGCCCGCGCCGTTGGCATGGACGGCATACATTTTACCAGCCCTCAGGCCTTTGAAGTAGCCTTAACTGCGCGGGGACTGCTATGAGCGCGTACAACTTTGCATATCTGGACGAACAAACCAAACGGATGATCCGCAGGGCCATCCTGAAGGGCCTGGCTATTCCAGGGTATCAGGTGCCCTTTGCCAGCCGTGAAATGCCGATGCCTTATGGCTGGGGCACCGGAGGGGTGCAGGTCTCGGCCGCGACGCTGACGCCTGAGGATACGCTCAAGGTCATCGATCAGGGTGCGGATGACACGACCAACGCAGTGTCGATCCGCAAGTTCTTTGAAAAGACCGCAGGTGTGGAGACGACCGAGGAAACCGAGAAGGCGACGGTGATCCAGACCCGCCACCGCATCCCCGAGGCGAAGCTGCGCGAAGATCAGATTATCGTTTATCAGGTGCCGATCCCGGAACCTCTGCGTTTCCTCGAACCGCGCGAGACCGAGACACGCAAGATGCACAGCCTTGAAGAATATGGGCTGATGCATGTGAAACTGTATGAGGATATCAGCCAGCACGGGGCAATCTCGACCGCTTACGCCTATCCGGTGAAAGTGTGTGGTCGGTATGTGATGGACCCGTCCCCGATCCCCAAATTCGACAACCCGAAGCTTGAAATGGATGCGATCCAGCTGTTCGGCGCAGGGCGCGAGCAGCGCATTTACGCGGTACCGCCACATACCCGGGTCGTGAGCCTTGATTTCGAGGATTACCCGTTCGAAGCCACCAAGGCCGATCATCCCTGTGACCTGTGCGGAGCCGAGGATAGCTATCTGGATGAAGTCATCATGGATGATGCGGGCAACCGGATGTTTGTCTGTTCGGATACCGATTATTGCCGGTCGCGCCGCGAAGCGGGCCATATGGGCCGACTGGCCGAGGAGAACGCGGCATGACCCCCCTGTTGCAAGTCAAGGGCATCGAAAAGCTCTATGGTGCGCGGATCGGATGCGCGGATGTGACTTTTGATCTCTACCCCGGTGAGGTGATGGGGATCGTGGGCGAAAGCGGGTCGGGCAAGTCGACCCTGCTGAATTGTCTGGCCGGTCATCTGGTGCCCGATGCAGGGCAGGTGATCTTTGACACGCGCGCGAACGGGCCGGTGGACACGGTAACCATGTCTGAGCCCGAACGCCGGATGCTGAGCCGTACCGACTGGGCCTTTGTGCATCAGCATGTACGTGACGGGCTGCGGATGTCAGTTAGTGCCGGAGGCAATATTGGTGAACGGCTGATGGCCGTGGGCGATCGCCGCTATGGTGACATCCGAGACAAGGCCATTGACTGGCTGGGTCGGGTCGAGATCGAGGCGGCCCGTGTTGATGACCGGCCCACCGCGTTTTCGGGCGGAATGCAGCAACGTTTGCAGATCGCCCGCAATCTGGTGACCGGTCCGAGGCTGGTATTCATGGACGAACCGACCGGGGGGCTGGATGTCTCGGTTCAGGCGCGGCTGCTGGACCTCTTGCGCGGATTGGTGCGTGAAATGGGGCTGAGCGCGATCATCGTGACACATGATCTTGCTGTGGTGCGTCTGTTGGCCGACCGCTTGATGGTGATGAAGGATGGTCATGTGGTTGAGGCCGGGCTGACCGATCAGGTGCTGGATGATCCCCAACACGCCTATACGCAGCTGCTTGTGTCCAGCGTTCTGCAGGTTTGAGTATTTGGGAAAAGGTGAAGCAATGATTGAACTGATCAATGTGAGCAAAAGCTTTACCCTGCACAATCAGGGCGGTGCCGTTATCCCGGTGATGGAAGGCGCGTCGCTGAAGGTTGAACCGGGTGAGTGCGTTGCTTTGACCGGGGCGTCTGGTGCGGGCAAGTCCACGCTGATGCGCGTGATTTATGGCAATTATCTTGCGGCCTCTGGTCAGGTGCTGGTTGGAGGTCTGGACGTGGCAAAAGCCGAGCCGCGCCAGATCTTGACCCTCCGCCGGAAAACGCTGGGCTATGTCAGTCAATTCCTGCGGGTCGTTCCGCGGGTGCCGACACTGGACGTTGTGGCAGAGCCTTTGCTGGCCGTGGGTTGCGACAGGACAGAGGCGCTGGAGAAATCCGCCGAGTTACTGAAGCGGCTGAACATTCCTGAGCGCTTGTGGACCCTGAGCCCCACAACCTTTTCGGGCGGCGAACAGCAGCGGGTGAACATTGCGTGTGGCTTTGCGCATGACTACCCGGCGATGTTGCTGGACGAACCGACGGCAAGTCTGGATGTGCAGAACCGCGAAACCGTGTTGTCGCTGATTGAAGAGGCAAAAGGACGTGGTGCGGCGATTGTCGGAATATTCCACGACCTTGATGCACGTGAGCGTGTCTGTGATCGCGAAGTCAATGTCGCTGACTTCACACCGGAACTGGCGGCATGACACTTGCCCCTGTCATAGCGATTGTTGGCCCTTCGGGAGTTGGCAAGGACAGTGTCATGGAAGCGTTGGAGGCACAGGCGCCTGGCGTCCGGCGCGTGCGGAGGGTGATCACCCGCCCCGCAGGTGAACAAGGCGAGGATTTTGACCGGGTTTCGGTTGCAGAGTTCCAGCAGATGGAACAGGCAGGCGCTTTTGCGCTGAGCTGGCCTGCACATGGACTGTTCTATGGTATCCCAGCCGAGATTTTGCGACAGCGTCAGGGGGCGAATGCGGTTCTGGTCAATCTTTCCCGCAGCGTTCTTTTGCAGGCGCAGAAGGTGTTTGGAGATCTGATTGTGATCTCTCTGACAGCAGATGCAGGGGTTTTGGCGCGGCGCCTGTCCGAGCGGGCACGGGAAAGCACAGACGAGCAGACGCGGCGGTTGTGTCGCGCCAAAGTGGCGTTGCCGGATGGTCTGAACCGGGTCATCCAAATTGACAATTCCGGCGCGCTGGAAGACACGGTTGCCGAAATCCTGCGCCGCCTTCAACCGGAAAGCGCGTAGCGATGGATCAGGTGAAACCGCCCTTCTTCCGCCTCGCCCATCAGGGCAAGATCAGTGATCTGGAAAGGTTGCGGCAGCAAGGGGCTCAGATGGGTGTGCAGTGCTTCTTGGGTTGCCCTGAGGGTTGGTTTGTCCAGTTTACCGCTGAGCGTGATGTGAAATCGAAACGCGTCCAGCACGTAGGGATAGCCCCATTGGGTCAGATTAGCGTCCTGCTCGGGGGTCAGTCCCGCGGCGCGGCGGCGCGTCAGTTCGGCCTGAGTGGCAGGTGCGCGAAACCGGTCGAGATCGCGAACACAGGCCGCGGCCAGCGCATTCAGCGCCTGCGTTTCACCCAGCGGGCACAGGGCCAGAAAACGTCCAAGACGGGTAATTTCCAGACCGTCGAGTGTGATGGGCTGCCGAGTTGCAGCCAGCGCAATGCACGCCTGATGCAATGCGTCAAAGGTCAGGCCATCGCGCAACCGGAACGGCGGTTTCAGGGTCGCGTGCAGCCCGTATTTGCGCGGCACCTCAGTGATGGTCGCAATGTCGATGCCACCCATGATCGGATGTGCGACCTGCGTTCCCTTTGCCATGTCCCAGCCCAGCCAGCTGGTTGCAAATTCCGTCCAGGCCACCCCGGCGGGTGGCGCAAAATAGATCGCGTATCGCGTGAATGTCACATTGGCCTCCTATTAAGTGGCCTTCCAATACCTCAGATTGCGTAAAGTTCAGATGACAGAAGACTTGATCCTTGCCAATGCCACGCTTGTGTTGCCGAATGAAACCGTGATCGGTTGTGTTCGAATAGCAGGTGACACTATCATCGAAATCGACACCGGGCGTGCAGTTCCCGCTGGTGCGATAGATTGCGAAGGCGACTATGTCTGCCCCGGTCTTGTCGAGTTGCACACGGATAATCTTGAACGCCATATTCAGCCGCGCCCCAATGTGCATTGGCCCCATGCTGCCGCCATTCTGGCCCATGACGCGGAACTGGCCAGCGTGGGGATCACAAGTGTGTTCGATGCGATGCGGGTTGGTTCGATCCCGTCCGGTGCCGGACGGTACGGAAAATATGCCCGCGGCCTGTCGCGGGAGTTGTGGGATCTGCGCGAGCAGGATGCGCTTAAGATCAGCCATTTCCTGCATTTGCGGGCAGAGGTCTGTTCTGAGACACTGATCGAGGAACTGGACGAGTTTGGACCCGAGGACAGGGTTGGTCTTGTGTCCATCATGGATCACACCCCCGGCCAGCGTCAGTTTCGCGACATGGGCAAGCTGCAATCCTATCTGAAGGGCAAATATGCCATGGACGATGATACGTTCTTTCAGCATGTAGCCCAGCTGAAAGGCCTTCGGGATCGCAACGGTGATGTGCACGAGGTCGAAACCGTCAAGGCCGCACGCCGATTTGGAGCCGTTCTTGCCAGTCATGACGATACGACCGAAGATCAGGTGAAGGTCTCGGCAGATCACGGCATTAGGTTGGCTGAGTTCCCCACAACGGTTGAGGCCGCACGAGCGTGTCATGATCACGGCATCAAGGTCATGATGGGTGCGCCAAACGTTGTTCGCGGAGGCTCTCATTCCGGGAATGTTGCAGCCCGAGATTTGGCCGAGCTTGGGCATCTGGACGTAATGTCCTCGGATTACGTGCCGTCGGCCTTGTTATTGTCTGCGGTCATGCTGGGTGAAATGTGGGGCGATATGGCGCGTGGGATGAAGACCGTCACATTGGCCCCGGCGCAGGCCGCCGGGCTAGAGGATCGTGGCGAGTTGCGCGCCAATGCCCGCGCCGATGTTATCCGTTTCCGGATGCGCGCGGGTGTGCCAGCCCTCAACTCGGTTTGGGCGCGCGGTCGCCGTGTGGCGTGATCAGGCCGTATAGAACAGGTAACGGTCCGGCGCGATCGTCTCGGGCCCTTTGATCTGGTTGAAGCCGACAAGGGGCTGGCCGGAAATCAACAACCCACCGGGCTGCATGACTTGCGCGATCAACGGGCTGAGGCGTGCGGCTTCGGCCACATCTTCGTGTTTGATGCCGCGTCCGAAATCATAATGAGCCAATGCGATCCTGTGCCCCTCGACCATCAGCCTCCGCAGCATGGGTTCAGCTTCGCCTTGCAGGAAATCTTCGGCCGGTGGCGTGCTGTCAGGATGGCATTGCAGCACACGATCCATCACCCAGATCCGGCGGTTCGGCAGAATCTCTCGCAGGTGGTCATAGGTGCGACCATTGCCTAGCCCCATATCCAGCACGTCGCCAGTTTGGTCACTGATCTGTTCGGCTGCCCAGTTCAGCCCGTCACGTTGGGCGGTCAGTCGGCGCAGCATGGAATCCAGTCGGCTCATGACGATGTCCTTATTCGTTCTTCGGTGCGACCCAGAGTGTGGCAGGACCGTCCAGCAGATGTTTCAACAACGCCTCGGTAAAGGCCCAGATGTCCTGATCATGGACCAGGTGATGGGTCAATACTCCAAACGGCTCGGCGTTGTCTGCGCGGCCTTCGCGCCTGTCCCGCAGGAGGTTAACTGTCTGAGCGATCAGGCGGTCCGGAGAGATCAGACCGCGTGAACCCCGCCAGTCAATCGGGTCAAGATGTGTGTTGACCTGCTCAAGCCCCGCAGCCGCCATTTTCGTTCTGCGGGGCGTTGCCGTGGAAAGAATGCGGTATCCCAGTGACGGAAGATGTTCGATGACTTCTGGTGCAATGCGGTTCCACGGAGGGACAAACATCGGCCGCACGGTTTTGCCGAACAAGGCGTCAAGGCGTGACGGTCCTGCCGCGGCATCGGCAACAACCTCGTCCAACGGACGGTTGAGACGAAACTCGGCTTTCTTCTCACTGGCGGGCGCATGGTTCTTGTGGGACCACCCGTGAACCACAGGGATGAGAGTTTCGCCGCGCGCAACATAGTCAGCCAGCGCAGGGGTTGCCGCGTGCGGAATGACGGCAAGATGTACCGGCAGGCCCAACTGCGCGGCCAGATCGGACAGCCGGTCCAACTGTGGTGTCAGGTCGATCGCGTCATCGTCTCGCCACCACAGCGGCAACGACAGGCTCGCTGCATGCCAATGGGTCAGTTCGACCTCAAGTGGGTACCAATCCGGTTTCATGTACGCCGTTCCAGCAGGTGTTTTGCGATCTCTACGGTTTGGGCCGCGCCATCAAATCCGAAATCTTGCTGTGCGCGGGGTCCATCTGAAATGACGCGCTCTACGGCCTGCGCCAATGCTTGCCCGCTCAGGGTTCGGCTGAGAAGCACCTCGATGGCTGGCAAACTCGACAGGCTTTGCCCACGCAGCCCCTGTTCAACCTCTTTGCCATCATCGAATGGGACAAAAACAGCGGGTGTTCCGCTTTGCAGAATATCCATGGCGGTGTTGTAGCCGCACATGCTGACCGATGCCGCCGCATGGGGCAGCATCTGGCGAAAATCCGGGCGCACAGGTTCCAGAATTGCCGAGGTTCCTTCGGCCAGTTGGGACAGCGCGGCTATTCTCGCCTTGGCATCCGTCCCGCCGACCAGCAGGCGCCAGTGCCTGTTGGGCATCTGGCGGGCGGCCTCGATGGCCGCGCGAAAGATCGGTTGCCCCACAGAACCGCCGCCGGCACTGACAAGGATTTCGCCCTGCCCAACGGCATCAGGATGCGGTTGAGGCAACTCAGGCGCAACAAAGCCGGTATAATGCAACCGTTCCGCCAATCGGTCCGACACCGGCCAACTGACCGAAAGCGGTGTGACACTTTCGGTCGAGTGAACAAGAATGCCGTCATAAAAGCGGGTGACGATATCTTCTGTCCGCTGGGCCTTGGCAGGTTTGGAAGGCGGGGCCAGAATATCCCGGATCGATCCCAGGATGACCGGAGGCCGAGGCAGGGCCCGTGCCGCATTCAGGGCCGCGTCGAATTCCGCTGCCAGAGACCGGCGACCAAAGGGGTAAAGCTCGGTTATCAGGATTTGCGGCTGAAAGCTGTTTACCGCCTGCACCATGGCTGTCACACGTGCGCGCCGATAATCCGCGTCAGCCTCGGCACCGCTTTCAGTCAGAAGCCGGGTGAAATTGGTTCCATCTGATCTGAGCGGCGGCAAACCGAACAGGGTCAGCCCGCTGCTGTCCAGTTGAGTCGCAGGCATTCCGCCCGAAACGACCATGACCTCGTGACCGTCATCCCGAAACGCCCGGCCCAACGTCAGGGCCCGGCTCAGATGTCCTGTTCCCAAAAGGTGCGTGACAACGATCATTACCTTCATGGCAGCGGCCCATGTTTGATCAGGCGAACGGGGTCCGGGTCTGCGGTCATCGTGTTCATATCAACGATATACAGCCGATTGCGCTTGATCTTGAAGGGGGCGGCGCCATCAAAATCCCATCCCCACGCCTGGGCGAGAATGACCCGCATGATGCCAATGTGGCAGACCGCGACCGTGTCCTGTCGCAACCCGGACATCCAGGGGCGCAACCTCGTCCAGACCTCGGCAGGGCTTTCACCGTGAGGCGGGCGAAAATCCCAGCTCCAGTCTTCGATATGGCGATACCCGCTGGTTTCATCGGCGATCAGGTCAATGCCTCGAAGTCCTTCCCAGTCGCCCCAATTCATTTCGGTCAGCGCGTCCGAGGTTTTCGGGGCGCGCCCAGACACGATCCGCGCTGTTTCACTGGCGCGCAGCAAGGGGCTGGACCAGATATCAGCGGCGGCCCATGGGTCAGGCAAGCGATACCCGGCCAGTTCAGACCGCGCGTCGTCATCCAGTGGAATATCACTGCGCCCCTGAATGCGCCCTGCGCGGTTCCAATGGGTATGCCCGTGGCGAAGCAGTGCAAGACGGGTCATGATACATCCTTCAACAAGGGCCGTAGATGCGCCCACAATCGCTCGGTCGCCTGAGGCATAAGATGACGCCGGGCCACATAGCTGCGCGCATTCGCCCCAAGCGCATGGCGCTGCGCGGTATCCTCCAGCAGGTTTTGCATGTGATCGGCAAGCCCTCTGGCCCCAGCATCAACCGATGGGTAAACAGCAGGTGCCAGCACATCCCGAACGCCGGGGCGATTCTGTGCGATCACGGGCAGGCCTGTCGCCTGCGCCTCGAGATAGACCATCCCATAGGCTTCGTTTA
The DNA here is from genome assembly GCF_017872555.1 of Ruegeria sp. HKCCSA071. Taxonomy (GTDB): domain Bacteria; phylum Pseudomonadota; class Alphaproteobacteria; order Rhodobacterales; family Rhodobacteraceae; genus Ruegeria. The sequence goes on along the minus strand of NZ_JAEDOX010000003.1, from coordinate 246,560 downwards.
CGCCCGGCCAGACAAGCAGGGATGCGCGTTGGTAGATTTTCTGCAAGTCCGCCCGGTCGAGCTGGCCCAGAAAGTGCACCCGGCTTCCGAACGGCACCATCAACGCTTCAACATCCGGCCGCGCCGGACCGTCCCCCGCGATGTTCAGGTTCCAGTCACATGTCAGGTGCGAAAGGGCTTCGGCCAAAATCCGGTAGGACGCCAGCTTGTCCCCATGCCGCATCATTCCGACAGTCAGCATGGGGCCGTCCCCGGTCGTTGCCATAGGCAACACGGTTTCAGGCAGAAATGGCGGCAATTCAACCAGTGCCTGCTTGCCAAAACGGTCCCGTTCCAACGTAATCAGGTCATTGGCTGTGTGGTAGAAAATGATATCCGCTGCATCACACGCCTGATGCGCCGCTTGGGCGAAATCGGCCCACGGCCCGTTCAGCCTGCTTGATGCGCGCGTACTTTCCAATTGCACATACGGAATGCCGCGCGCCTGGCAGATCTTGGGGCCCAGCAGGTCGGGTGCCTTGTAGTAATTGTGATAAGTCACCCACAAATCTGTATCAAAGGGCAATTCGGCGCTCAGCCGCTGTGCTTCAATCTCAGCCGCGCGAACAAGGGTTCTCTGTAGGTCCCTGTCCCCGTTCTTGTCGTAGACGCGCAGGTCCGAAGCCAGTTCGACCTTATTCCCCTGCGCCGCCAAGGCCAGCATCAGGTTTCGCGCCATTTCGCGATCGCCCGAGGGTTTCTGGCTGCCGGGAGATTTCATTGGCGCATAAAACGCAACCTGCGCCATTACGCGTCTTCCATGCTCAGGGTTTTCAGCCGGGCCGACAGCCGTGCAATACCGGGGTCCATTCGAAAATCTGCAATCAGGCGGTCATAGGCTGCACGCGCCATAGTTGCAGCCGTTTCCGGATCAGTGGCCAAAGCTGAAATGGCTGAAGCCAATGCAGCCGGGTCGTCATCAGACAACACGCCATGCGTTCCGGATTGGATGAATTCCGGGATGGCCGAAACCGGTGTCGACAGGATCGGCAAAAGCTGGGATGCGGCCTCCATCAACACGTTCGGCAATCCGTCCCGGTCCCCGTCCGCAGCAATCCGGCTGGGCAGGACAAACAGGTCGGCCCTGCGCATGGCATCGATCACCTCTGGCTGATCGCAGGCTCCCCTCCAGGTGATGCGGTCCGCGATACCAGCAGCGCGCGCCTGCGCGCGCAGGGTGTCACCAAGGCCCCCGCCGCCAATGTGGGTCCAATGCCAGTTCAGGTTCTCCGGCAGCAGCGTGAAGGCCGCAATAAGGCGGTCAAAGCCCTTCTTTTCAACCAGTCGCCCAACGGAAATCATGTGAAACGGGTCACCAGCGGCACGTGTCCCGCGCTTTGGCGGTTCGGGGAAACGCGACAGGTCCAGACCGTGATAGATAAGGTCCACCCGGTTGGGGTCATCAGCGAGACTGCGCAGATGTTCCGCGCCGATTGCCGTGCAGGTGGCACTGAAAGCAGCTCCGTACGTTGAGGCCTGCAACTTTTCACGCTTTTCCCAGACCGGCGAGGTCCAGATGTCCTTGGCATGGGCAGAAAAGCTCCATGGCAGACCGCGCATGATGGCCGCATATCGGGCGACGGACGAGGGGGTGTGCATGAAATGGGCATAGAGCCCCTGCGTCTGGGCGGGTAACTCGGCGGCCAGAACACATGCTTGCCCGAAGCGGCGGATGCGGTTCGGCGTGGGATCGCGGCGCAGGTCGTGCCGCCAGATCGTGTAGGCTTCGGCATAGCCGGGCAGGTCTTGGGCGGCAGCGCGGGCCGCCCACACCCGCTGTGGCTCTTCATGCAGGTATTCCGGCAGATAGTGAACCTGCCCTGCGAAACGGTCGTGCAAAGGGTGACGTTTGGTGTCGGTCGGATGGCGCAGAGACCAGATGTCAAATCGGTGCCCGGCTTCCTGCAAGGCAACAAGTTCCTGTGCGATAAATGTTTCGGACAGTCGCGGCCAGCCTTTGACCACAACCGCCAGATTGGGAGAGGCCGAGTTCATCCAGTGGCTCGTTTCTGTTCCCATGTCAGCAGGCTGTCAATGCGGTCGGTGACATAGTCCAAACCGTCCAGTAAACCGCTTTGGATGGCCTGTGATGGCACAGATTGGTGCGGCAGGTTGCGGATGGCACGGATCATTGCGTCGGGTGTCAGGCTGTCGCGTTGTTCGTCCAGCATCTTGACCAGCCCCAGCTCTTCTGCGCGTGAGGCCCGAATCCATTGTTCCAGACGGGGTGTGGTGCGTGGAACGATCACGGCCCGTTTGTCAAAGGACAGGACCTCGCAAAACGTGTTGTAGCCGCCCATGCAGACCACGCCTTCGGCCCCGGCAAACAGCGTTTCGATCTGCGATTCAAATCCAACCGCGGTTACACGACCATTCAATGCGGCAACCCGTGCTTCGAATTCATTCCTCAATTCACCTGACAGGAATGGGCCATAGACCAGCACGGCACGCGGCGACAGGTCTGGGTCTTTCTCGTAGGCGGACAAGACGAGGTTGACCAACGCCTTGCCATCGCCCCCGCCGCCGGGTGTGATCAGTATATAGGGTTGCTGAGGCGGTTCCCCAACCGGGCCGAGATCGCGGCGCAGATATCCCGTCCAGTGAATGCGGGATCGCGCTGACGCGCTTAGCGGCAAGCCTTGCGTCGGGTCATAGATCGACTGTGATCCATAAACCCAAATCTCATGATAGAACCGCTCGGTCGCTTCGATGGCTTCTTTGCGCGCCCACTCGGCAGCCAGTACTTCGGGTTCGTCCAGCACATCACGCAGACCCAAAACCAGTTTCGTTCCGCAATGGCGTTCAAGGTAGTTCAGTGTCGGCAACAGCTCACCCCGGAACCCTGTCGGTTCCTTGTCGACGACCAACACGTCGGGGTCGAATTGCTGAACCGCAGTCTGGATCAATCCCGCGCGCAATTCGGTTACTTCGTCGATCCCCATTCCGATTGTACGCGCGGCATACGATCCGTCCGCGCGCTTGGTCACACCGGGCAGGCGCACATGGTCAACGCGGCGGGGAAAGGTAAAACGGCCTGCCACGGGCGAACCCGTCAGGATCAGCGCCGAGGCGCTTGGGTCCGCCTGCGTGATTGCCGCAGCCAAGGCGCGGGACCGGCGCAAATGCCCCAGACCGAACGTGTCGTGGCTGTAAAACAGGATACGCGGCGCGCGGTCCGGTTTAGAATTGGTTGTGCCAAGGCTCATAGTGTTGCCCGTCTTCTTGATCCCAGAGCGAAATCCGCGCGTTCGCAAGCGTTACTGTATATTTCAATCCCACGCTTGCCAAAGGCGGATTTGCGCACTTGCAAATGTTTCAAGCATTGCGATTTGGCAACAGCGTATTGACTGTTTCGCGACATATCGCACCACCGCCAGACAAGATCGCCTAATGAGAACGATGAAGACAATCGAGGCCGACCAGAAACCTTTGCTTGGTCATATTCAATTATTGAAAGATTGAAAACACCTGCGCTCATCAGAGTGCGCCAAGAACACGTCCAAACACGATATTGAGACGGTTCGATGCGAGTGTTTGAACTGCCTGAAACGCTTCTGTAATCTGACCAATATCGGCAAAAACTGGATGCACGACCCAATGCGAAATAACTTTCTGGCCGCATTTTTTTTGGCGTTTTGGGCCATTTTCCTGAGCATTTCCACTGGTGCATTGGCGCAGTCATCCTTGATTCCCGGATATCCTTCAGGGTCGGGCAGTTCGTCCGAGGCCGACAAGGAAAGTGATCTGGCCGCTGCAATCCGCGCGGCCAGCGATGCGGGCGCGAGTGTCATTGTCATCGACAGTGCCGGTCAGGTTGTGACAACGGCAGGTGGCAAGGATGCAGGTTCGGAGGGCGCAGACAGCGATTCGAGCAACCCAATGGGTGACGGTTCGCAACTGATGAAGGCGCAAGAGCGGTTCTCGAAGTTCCGTGAGTCGATGCAATCGAGGCTCGAGGCGCTGCCCTATTCTATTTTTGAAGTACAATACATCCTGCGCCAGACCAGCCCGGATGGCCGAATTCAGACCTATGTCGAGGTGTTGGGTTGGAACATCCTGTTCCTGTTACTTGGGCGGTGGCTGTCGATCGAGATATACGGGAAGCGGTTCGCGCGCCGCTGGGTGGTGGCGCGGATCAAGGACGAACCACAGGGGTATCGGGAAAAGATGCCGTTCCTGCTGTTCCGGTTCCTGATGGGGATTGGAGCCACGGTCTTTGCCATGATCATGGCTTTGATCGTCGGGTATCTGATCTTTGGCGAGGCCGAGGATATCTCGGTCCAGTTCACGATCACGGCAATCTTTACGGCCTTTTTCCTGTCGCGCACGGTGTCGGACCTCTGGCGCATGGTCCTGTCACCTTATCTGAGCCAATATCGATTACCGCCCTTTTCGGACAAGAATGCGCGCAGGCTGTATATTTGGGCGTCCGTGCTGGCGACCTATGACATTTCGGTCGTTCTGTTTTCTACCTGGGTCGCGGATTTTGGACTGAACTACAACGTCTACGCCATGGTGTATGGCGGTCTGACTATGCTGGGCGCGCTGGGCAACATACTGATGATCCTGTTCAACGCCCGTGCAATCTCGAACGCGATCCGGGGTGGGCGGGCATCCGAACAGGTGTCATGGCTGTTGCGGTTCGTGTCTTTTGGCTGGGCACCGGCATTGATTATCTATGTCGTGTTCAGCTGGTTCCGTCTGGCCGTTGATCTGGCGCTGGAGCATCCGACGCCGCTGCCGCTGATTGCAAGCAGCTACATGATCTTCATGTCCGTGGTCGTGGCCTATGGTGCAATGAACTATCTGCTGGAGCGATATTTTGACCGCTCGCGCATGATTAGCGAAATTAACGGGGAAGCCGCCGCAGCGGATGAAGGCGTCGTGACGACGGATATACCCGAGCCCGAACAACCGAAGCAGCATCTTCTGACTTATGAAGACCTGGCCCGCCGGGTAGCCGGAATTCTGGCTTTCGTGCTCGGGGCTTATGCGCTTGTCGTGATATGGTACCCGAACGCGGACTGGAGCGAGGATCTGCCGGTTGAACGTGCGCTGGATGTGATGGTTGTCCTGTTCATCGGGTACATCCTGTTTCACTTCTTTCGGATTTGGATCGACAGCAAAATCGCTGAAGAATCCGACGATGGCACCGAGGTTGAACTGGGCGACGAAGGTGGCGAAGGCGGGCAAAGCCGTCTGGCAACGTTGTTGCCGCTTTTCCGGGGCGCAATTCTGGCCGTTGTCGTGGTTACAATCGTTCTGATAGTCCTGATGGAACTGGGTATTAACGTCAGCCCGCTGTTTGCGGGTGCCGGTGTGGTTGGTTTGGCCGTGGGGTTCGGGTCACAAACGCTGGTGCGCGACATTTTTTCCGGCGCATTCTTCTTGTTGGATGATGCGTTCCGGAAAGGAGAATATATCGACATTGGGGATGTGAAAGGCACGGTCGAGAAAATCTCGGTCAGGTCCATGCAACTGCGCCACCATCTGGGTGCGCTGAACACCATCCCCTTTGGCGAGATCAAAGTGCTGACCAACTACTCGCGCGATTGGGTAATCATGAAGCTGCCGCTGCGCGTGACCTATGACACCGATGTCGAGAAGGTCCGCAAACTGATCAAGAAACTGGGACAGGAGTTGTTGACCGATCCTGTAATCGGAGACAATTTCATCCAGCCGCTGAAGTCGCAGGGCGTGATCGAGATGCAAGATTCGGCGATGATCATCCGGGTCAAGTTCATGACGAAACCGGGTGATCAGTGGCTGGTTCGCAAAAAGGTCTATCAGGACATACGCGAGTTGTTCGCGCGCGAAGGGATCAAGTTTGCACATCGCGAAGTCACTGTAAGATTGGCAGATGGGAAAGAGGCGGAAGACCTGACACCAAAACAGCGTGAAGCCGTAACGGGGGCTGTTCAGGCTGCGATTGACGAGGATTATCTGGACGATATCGGACCAGGCGGTGACGACCGTTAGCAAGGCCTTCCGCCGCTCTGAATTGCGCCTCGGATGAGGTGCCACCGACAGCGTGAGGTCCGGCTGCGCGTTTCGCGCGGCGGTTGGGTCAGTTGGAAGTGAAGGGCCAGACAGGTTTGGATGTGCCCAGTTTCGACGCTGGTAAATCCCATTGTAGCACAGTGTCACCGAGACTGAGGGCTGATCTGAGGCGGTGCCCCGGTCCCCAGCCCGAAGCTTCTGTCGCAGGGGAGTAATCCGTGGGCGTCGGAATAATGGTCTCTGCCTCGACGTCGTCTTTGCCGAGAACCGCCAAAAGCTCGGCGGTGCGGGCAAGGGACAGATGAGCATGCATGATGGAATTGCCCGACGCGGCCTCGGCCAGTGCAGAAAGAACGGCGGCGGCCATCAGGTAGCCGGTTGCGTGGTCCAAAGCCTGAACCGGCAATGGCGTCGGTTTGTCGGCGTCAGCCCACTCCATGCCCGCATGCGCGATTCCCGCGCTCATCTGGACAAGGCTGTCAAAACCGCGCCGGGTCGACCAGGGGCCTTGCCAGCCATAAGCATTCAGCGTCACCTCGACCCTGTTCGGTGCCAGTTCATCGCGCTTGGCGCGGGTCAGGCCAAGTGCGTCCAAAGCGCCGGGCCGGTACCCGTGAACGAATACATCCGCTTGGGGCAGAAGTTCTTGCAGCCTTTCCATGTCGTTGGTCGATTTCAGATCGAGATAAGCACAGTGTTTGCCTAGTGAAATGTCAGGGATCACGCCGGGTTCGTCCCAACCGGGCGGATCGATCCGCAAAACCTCGGCCCCGAAACCGGCCAATGTGCGTGTCGATACCGGACCTGCCAGAACGCGCGTCAGGTCAAGAACCCGCAACCCGGCAAGAGGTCTTGCAGGGGTTGCCTGCGGCCTCTCGCGTAGCTTGACGTACCGGGGGCCTTGCCAACCAATCAGCGGATCGCGCGATACAGCGCGGCCCTGCGGATGTTCAAGCCACTCGGTCCGGCTGCGCATGGCAGCGGCCACACCGCCTTCGGCCACAATATCGGTCTCCAAATCGGATATAGCCCGGGTTCTGACGGCTTTTGCCACAGCTTCACGCTCTGGCGGGGTGCCAAGAACCTTCATCGCTGCTGCGCGATGGCGCGGCAGGTTGGTGTGCAGCCTGATCCAGCCATCTGCCGCCCTGTAATCCCCCGCGACCGAATCCCACAGGTTTGGCATTTCCCAATCGTCGGGCTTGAAGGAATAGCCGAACCACAACGATGCCATCCGATGGTCGACGGCGATCTCGGGGGCTTTCTGGGTCAGGTTCAGCGCCTGCAAAAGCCGGGCCATTTCCTGCCCAACGGCTGCAAAGCTGGCCGTCGCCAGTTCGGAAACGGCAAAAGCACTTGGCAGAGCGCCAGTGCCGACCCTGCGATATCGGTCGGCGGACGGAAGGGTGGCAAGAAGGCTCATTGCTGATAAGGGTCCAGACTGTCGCGCAATCCGTCACCTAGAAAGTTAAAGGCCAGTACGATCACGATAATCGGCAGCATCGGGATTGCCGTCCAGGGGTAGATCTCGATCGATGCGAGGTTCTGCGCGTCATTCAGCATCACACCCCAACTGACCGCTGGTGCACGAAGGCCCAGGCCAAGAAAGCTCAGCGCGGTTTCCCCAAGGATCATTGCCGGGATCGACAGGGTGGCTGATGCAATCAAATGAGACATGAAATTCGGCAACAAGTGCTTACGGATCACCCGGCCCGAGCTTGCGCCCATCATTTCTGCGGCGCGTACGTATTCTTCCTCGCGCAGTGACAGGAACTTGGCACGGACCGAACGCGCCAGCCCGGGCCAGTCGAGGATGCCGAGGATGATCGAAATGATGAAGAATACGGCAACCGGGCTCCAGTTCGATGGCACGGCAGCAGACAGTGCCAGCCACAACGGCAGTTCCGGCAGTGAACGCAGGATTTCGATGACCCGGTTGATGACCCAATCGATGCGCCCCCCGAAATAACCCGCCATCGAACCGAACAGGATACCCAGAAAGAACGATACCGAAATACCTATCAGGCCCACGGTCAGCGATAGCTGCGCCCCGTAGAGGATGCGGCTGAAGATATCGCGACCCAGCCTGTCGGACCCCCAAAGGAACAAGGTGGCACCATCCGGCGCACAGAAAAGATGCCTGTCCGTCTTGATAAGACCTGCAAGTCGATATTCGGACCCTTCACAAAAGAACCGGATCGGGCGCGGGTCGTCAGTGTCTGGGACGAACTTCCATTGGAAGGTTTCCAGATCCGCCTCGGCGACGATTGGAAAAACATGGGGGCCGATAAAAGCGCCGTCGTAAAACCAGTTCACCGATTGCGGTGGCGCATACAGATGCTCTCCGTTCCGTTCATTCGGGCCATAAGGCGCGATGAAACCTGCAAAGGGTAGCATCAGGTAGCACATAAGCAGGAAAATGCCTGAGATCAGGCCCAGCTTATGCGTGCGGAACTTGCGCCAGACCAACACCCAGTTGGGGGCATCCAGATCGGCGCGTTCCAGTTGCTGTATCGACGCCTGCGGATCAAAGGGCGCGTCATCGACGTAGCGGTTGTCAGGAGTATCGGTCATGCTTCGCGCCCCTCATACCGTATGCGGGGATCCAGCATGACCAGCAGAATATCCGAGATCATCGTGCCGATAAGCGTCAATAGCGCGACAAACATCAGGATAAACGCGGACAGGAATTGGTCCTGCGTTTTCAGTGCTGTCAGCAAAGTCGGCCCGATGGTTTGCAAGCCCAGAACAACTGAAACCAGAACCGATCCAGACACCATTGATGGCAGAAGGTTACCGATATCCGCAACGAACGGGTTGAATGCCACGCGCAACGGATATTTCGTCAGCATCCGCGACGGCGCCATGCCCTTGGCAATGGCCGTTTCGACATAGGGCTTCCCCAGTTCATCGAGCATATTTGCCCGCAGGCGCTGCATCATCGCCGATGCGCCCGAGGTTCCGATAACAAAAGTCGGAACGATCAGGTGGATGAGAATGGATTTTATCTTGTCCCAACTCAGCGGCTGACCTTCGAATTGCGGGTCCATCAGGCCGCCGATAGGCAGGTTGAAATACCGATGCCCGTAGTAGAACAGGATCAGGGCCAGCAAAAAGTTGGGTGTCGCCAGCCCCAGATAACCCACAAAGGCCGAGGTATAATCAATCCATGTCCGTGATCGCGCCGCAGCAATAACACCTAAGGGAAGAGCGACGGCATATACAAACAGGATCGCGGCCAGGTTGACGACGACCGTCAACCAAAGCGTGTCGCCCACGATCTCCGATACAGGCCGGTCGAACTCAAAGGACCAACCGTAATTGCCTTGGATCAGACCTGAAAATCCGTGCGGTCCCGGCCAGAAGCCTATCCAGATCAGGTACTGTTCCCACATAGGGCGATCCAGAGCGTACTCGGCGCGCAGAAACTCGGCCTTGGCGACGCCCGCTGACTGGCCCGAGGCCTGAAGCTCGGCAATCTGGTTGCTTAGGTAATCACCGGGCGGCAGGTTGATGATTATGAAAATCAGGACCGAGACCACCAACAATGTCAGCAGCATCGTAAAAAAGCGATACACCGCATAGCGCAGCATGACCATTTAGCTGCTCCTGCTTAGTCGGCGAAAAAGAACTCGTCCGGGCGGTGAACGCCGAAATGCGCACCGGGCTCCCATGCCCACATGGCCTGTTCCGGCACGTTGCGCAGACGGTTCGACACGACGATGGGTTGGGGTGCTCCGTTCAGGATACCGATGGCATAAAGCTGGTCGGCGTGGATTCTCAGCATTTCAGTCCAGACTTCCTTGCGTTCGTCATCCGTTGTGGCGACCTCCCAATCATGAGCCAGTTGCATCAGGCGTTCTGCCTCGGGCATGTCGGGCGCTTCTCCGGCTTCGCCACCTGTCTGGTAAAACTGGCCCCATTTCGGCCAGGCCAGGAAGACCTGATCGGTTGGTGCCAGATACGCCGGGGACGTGTGCGCTTGCGGGATACCGTCATCCCATCCATACCAGACCGATGCCATCGAGTTGCCGGCAAACACCCGGTTGCGCAGGATATCGCGATCCAACGGGCGCATGACCAGCTTGACCCCGATCTCGCGCCAGGTGTCAGTAACGATCTGAAGGGCGTTTTCAACCTCTTGCCGCTCGCCAGCGGTTTCGATCACCAGCTCCATTGGGCGCCCGTCCGGTAGCAGGCGGATACCGTTCTTGTCGCGCTGGGTCAGGCCGACCTCATCCAACAATGCATTGGCCTGCCCGACATCGTACTGAGCCCAGGCGGTGGCATTCTTTTCATCGTAAAAGGGCGAGGCAGGCAGAACCGACATTGCGCCGGGATGCGCCAGCTTGAAATACAAAGCCTGGTTGATTGTCTCGCGGTCGATGGCAAGGGACAGGGCACGCCGCACACGGACGTCACGCAACACGTCGCGCCAGACGTCATCCTCGAAATTGAGGTTCGGATAAATCGCGATTTGCGACGCAACGCCGGTTTTCCATAGCAATGTCTTGTAGCCGCCTTGCGCCTCGCCTTTTTTTAGGATCGAAGCGTCGCGGAAATCCAGACCCCGGCCTTGCAGGTCGCTTTCCCCTGCATTGGTTTTGGCAGCGACCAGACCGGGGGCAACGATCTCCATCTCGACCACATCGATATAAGGCAGTTGAACCCCTTTGCTGTCGATGCGGTGGTAATAGGGGTTACGTACGAAATTGTGGCGGATCTTCTTGCCGGAACTTGCATTCAGCCAGGGTTGCAACGTGGGCAATTCGTGATTGTCGAACTTGTACAGGTTGTCGAGCTTGTTGTGCAGCGCGGCCCAGCTTTTGACCCGGGCATCGTCGACTAGAAAGGCAAGTTCCTCGGGGTCGGCATATTTCTCGTGATATCGTTTCAGGAAAGCTGCAGGACGATAGATAAAGGGCGGTCTTGCCTGAGCCAGCGATTGTAGAAAACCCGGGTTGGGATTATCCCATTCGAAAATCACCGTGGTTTCATCCGGGAAGGTAACTGTTGGTGGTTTGCCTTCGACAATCAGAAAATCCGGCGGGCCTGACGGGCTGAGCAATTTGTTATTGGCAACGTCTTCCCACCAATAGCGGAAATCTTCCGACGTAAACGGAGAGCCGTCGGACCATTTGTGCCCTTCGCGCAGTTTCAGGGTGAACTTGCGGCCGTCTTCGTTTTCAAACGACGCCAGCAAATCGGGGATAATCTCATAGTTCTGGTCGAAACCGACCAGCCGGGCATAACCATAGACAACCATCTGGCGGATATCTTTGGACCGCGTGATCATGGTGCGCAGGGTGCCGCCCTGTTTGCCGAACTCGCGGCCCTTTGCTTCCAGATCGACTACCAACGGGTCCTTGGGCAGGCGCTCTTGAACGGGCGGCAGATTGCCCGCTTCTACTTCCGAGTTCCAGAACGCGCTTTCCTGAGGTGTGGGGATTGTCTCTGCCGTGGCGGGCAGCATCCCGATGAGCGCCAGCGAAGCGGCCAGGATCAGGGGGCGAGTGGTCTTAAACATGGCAACGTACCTTATGGCCCGGTTCCAATTCCACCAATGAGGGTATCACGGTGTCCGAGAAACGAAAGGCTTCGTCCCAACTGTCCGGCGCGCCGGCGCCCAAGGAAACCACTTTCAGGTCGATCGGGCGATTGATGTCGGGTTCGGGTTGAGCGGCAATCAGCGCTTTGGTGTAGGGGTGGCGCGGATTGTAGAAAAGAGTTTCGGGTGGTGCTTGCTCGACGATCAGGCCTCGACGCATCACGGCAACTTCGTCGGCGATCCGCGCGACCACAGCCAGATCGTGCGAGATGAACAGATAGGACAGGTTCAGGCTTTCCTGCAATTTTTCCAACAGCGTCAGAATCTGCTCTTGCACCGATACATCCAGCGCCGAGGTGGGTTCGTCACACACGATGAGCTGCGGGTCGAGCATCATGGCGCGGGCCACCGACAGACGTTGCCGCTGACCCCCTGAAAAGGCGTGTGGATAGCGTTTCAGCATGTCGGCTGTCAGGCCGACGCGCTGCAACATCTCGGCGGCTTTGTCGCGCTGCTCGGCCGTAGTTCCGATACGGTGAATTTCCAACGGCTCGGTCATCGCGTCCTGAATGCGCATCCGCGGGCTGAGCGAGCTGTAGGGATCCTGAAACACCATCTGGGCATTGCGCTGAAACGCGGTGCGCTGGGCGCGGGTCATGTTGTGCACCGTGATGGGATCGGTATTCGGCGCGGTGCGAAACAGGACTTCTCCGCCGGGATCGGGCAGTTCTGCACCCAATGCAATCCGCGCGGCTGTTGTTTTACCTGATCCGCTTTCACCGACTATGGCCAGCGTCTTGCCGCGTGCCAAATTCAGATCGACCCCTTTGCAAGCATAGATTTCCTTGTCGGCTTGCCACCCTTTGCTGGACCGCATCGTGTAGGTCTTTGAGACGCCCTTCATCTGAAGGATCAGATCGTCGTCCGGCATCGGTATGCCCACAGCATCCTGATCCGGAATTTCCGGTGCCGCATCAAACAGTTGTTTGGTATATGGATGCGCGGGGGAGGTCAGGATTGGTGCGGCCGGGCCAGCCTCCATGATGCGGCCCTTGTGCATGACCACAACCTGTTCTGCCATGTTGGCAACCACGCCCAGATCATGGGTCACCAGAATAAGCGCCATGCCGGTCTCGCGCTGCAATTCCTTGATCAGCCCCAAAACCTGCGCTTGCGTGGTCACATCCAGCGCGGTGGTGGGCTCGTCCGCGATCAGCAACTCGGGTTTGGATACCATGGCCATCGCAATCATGGCGCGTTGGCGCATTCCGCCCGACAGTTCGAATGGGTAGGAGTCATAGGCACGCTGTGGATCTGGAAAGCCCACGCGCTCGAACTGCGTCAGGACCTTTTTGCGCGCCTCAGACTCAGATAGCCCGCGATGCAGCCACAGGACTTCACTGACCTGATTCCCAATCTTGTGCAGAGGTGACAGTGATCGCATAGGCTCCTGAAAGATCATCGAAACGCGATTGCCACGAATGCCGCGCATTTCCCGCTCGGTGACCGCTGTCAGGTTACATGTGCCCTTGGAATCATTCAAAGTTATCGTGCCGCTGCGTATCTGGGCCGTTCGCGGCAGAATCCGCAAGACGGCGCGGCACGTGATGGTTTTACCCGATCCCGATTCACCGACCAGCGCCAAGGTTTCCCCTGGTTTGACATCGAAATTCACATCCGTGACCACGGAACTGCCCGCACCAAAGCCGATGCTGAGGTCTCTGACGCACAACAACGCGCTCATGCAGGCTTTCCAACCGTTTGGCCGCTTGGTGACATCGGTCGTTTCAACTCCCCGTGATTTTTTCGTCAGTGTCGCGCGGTTCCGTATGTCTAGTCAAACCCGTTCTTGGGCTGAAATGTCGCGAAAATGTGAAACTTTGGGCTTCGTCGCTACACAAAGTCTTGAGAATTTGTCATCTAAGGCGGTGTCGGGGGCATCTATGCTTTCGATTGGTATCAAGGAGATATTTGCCGGTGTCCAAGAATCAAAGCCGTCTGGACTTGTTTATCGATCGTATGGTGTCACAACGCGCCTGCCTGGATCACGCGATTGCGCAAACGGCAGGCATGGCTGGCCCGGTGTTTGAACTGGGTCTGGGCAATGGGCGCACCTATCATCATCTTGTGCAGCATATCGATGGACGCCCTGTCTTTGTGTTCGAACGCGCGGTGGCTTCGCACCCCGATTCAACCCCGCCCGAAGATCGGGTGATCTTGGGAGATGTGCGCGAGACGCTGCCAGCGGCGGTCGACAGGTTTGGACCGACAACAAGTCTGATCCATGCAGATCTTGGGGGGCATAATCGCGAAAAGAACGACATCTTTGCACGGCTTGTTTCCCCGCTGATCGAGCCCTTGCTGGCACCGGGTGGACTAATGGTATCAAGCGACCGGATGTATTTCGAGCGGCTGGAGGAAATGCCGTTGCCCGAGGGTGCCGTCGAAGGGCGCTGTTTCATCTATCGGCGCTGACCAGAGAGCAGGGGCCCGCATGATATTCTACGATTGCTCGACGGCCCCAAACCCGCGCCGTGCCCGCATGTTCATCGCGGAAAAAGGGTTGAACATCGAAACGCACGAAATCTCGATTGCTGAGGGCGCGCAATTGAGCGCTGAGTTTCGTGCGGTGAACCCCCGGGCCACAATCCCGGTTCTGGTAACGGACGACGGCGCAGTCCTGACCGAAAATCTTGGCATTGCCGCGTATCTTGAAGCGCGTTTCCCCGAACCGCCCTTGATGGGTCGGACCGCTGATGAAAAAGGGTTGGTCCTGATGTGGAACGCAATTGCCGAGCAGCAGGGCGGTGCGCCCATCGCTGAGGCTTTGCGCAACAGCCATCCGGCATTCAAAGACCGTGCTATCCCCGGCACGGTTAATTATGCGCAGATCCCCGAACTGGCGCAGCGTGGGCGCGAACGGGTTGCGTCGTTTTTTGAACTGCTGGAGGCGCGGCTGAATCAAAGCGTGTATGTCGCGGGCGATGTATTTACTCTGGCGGACATATCGACTTTTGTATTTGTCGATTTCGCGCGCGTCATCAAGATGCGGATACCGGAAGGAAATACAAGAACGCAGGTCTGGTTTGAAATCGTGAAAACCCGCCCAAGCGCGCAGCTTTAGGTTTTCAAAGCATGCGGCAGAGTTCTCGCATTCCGTACTGTACAGAATTGTCTAGACAGAACTGAACAGTGCCACTAGCGTCTACCCAGATTCTGTTCAGGGAGGTCGGGATGAAATCCCAATATCGCGTAGTGGTCATTGGAGGGGGCGTCGTTGGTGCCTCGGTTCTGTATCATCTGGCCAAATTCGGCTGGTCCGATGTGGTCATGCTTGAGAGGCGGCGGCTGGCATCGGGATCGTCATGGCACGCAGCGGGCGGCATCCATGCCCTGAACGCGGATCCGAACATGGCCTCGTTGCAGGCCTACACAATCGACCTGCTGAGTGAGATCGAAAAGGAATCGGGCCAGAACATCGGATTGCATATGACCGGTGGCCTGACTTTGGCCGGTACGCCTGAACGCTGGGAATGGTTGCAAGCCAATTACCGGATCTTCCAGTCCATCGGTATTGACGACTGCGAGTTGCTGACCCCGCAAGAGGCACAGAGACGCTGCCCGATCATGTCAACCGACGGTGTTTTGGGCGCGATGTGGGCAGATCGCGAAGGGTATATCGATACGACAGGCACAGTTCAGGCTTATGCGACTGCGGCCAGGAAACGTGGTGCCGAGTACTACGAGGAAACCAAGGTCGAAGAGCTGATCCAGACGGCAGATGGCTGGCAGGTGGTGACTGATAAGGGCACGATCACCTGTGAACATGTGGTCAACGCGGCCGGGCTCTGGGCCAAGCAGGTTGGGCGCATGGCAGGGGTAGAGCTGCCAGTCTCGCCGTTAAAGCATCACTATCTGATCACGGACACGGTGCCAGAAGTTGCGCAGGCGGATTTCGAGATGCCGATGACTGTCGACCTCGAAGGATTCACTTATATGCGGCAGGACCAGAAGGGTGTTCTGGTGGGAATCTACGAGGTCGATCATGAACACTGGGCGATGGATGGCGCGCCGTGGAACTATGGCGAGGAACTGTTTCAGGAACAGCTTGACCGGATCGAGAACGAACTGACGCTGGGCTTTGAGCGGTATCCGTCGATCCAGAATGTGGGCATCAAGACATGGGTCAATGGTGCGTTTACGTTCTCACCGGATGGTAACCCGCTGGTTGGTCCGGTTCCGGGCAAACGGGGATATTGGACGGCCTGTGCTGTGATGGCGGGCTTCCTGCAAGGTGGGGGTGTTGGCAAAACGCTGGCCGAATGGATGATCCATGGTGAGCCCGAAGCCGATGCCTGGCCGATGGATGTGGCGCGCTATGGTGATTTCGCACAGAACAAGCGGTATATCCGTGAAACCACTGGCCAGTTCTATTCGCGCCGCTTCGTGATGACCTATCCGAACGAGCAACTGCCTGCGGGTCGCCCGCTGAAGATGGCCCCGGCGCATGACGCGATGACCGAGGCCGGTTGCAAATGGGGTGTCAGCTGGGATCTGGAGGTGCCGCTGTATTTCGCACCCAAAGGGTTTGAGGAAACGCCAACGCTCAAACGTTCGAACGCGCACGACATCGTGGCCGCTGAATGCAGAACCATCCGCGAGGGCGTGGGCCTGATGGATATCACGGGCTTTTCCCGCTTTGAGGTTTTCGGTCCAAATGCTGAAGCATGGCTGGATAACGTTATGGCGTCCAAACTACCCGCCCCGGGTCGTGCCAAGCTGGCACCAATGCTGGGCGAGGACGGGCGGCTCAAAGGCGATCTGACCGTGTTGAACTGGGGCGACGGGACATGGTGGATCATGGGCAGCTATTACCTGCGCGCGTGGCATATGCGATGGTTCAACGATCATATGATGGAAGGGGTCACCGTCCGTGACTTGGGAGAGGAGTATTGCGGGTTCGCCGTGGTTGGACCGAAATCGCAGGTGGTGGTCGAGAAACTGGCCGAACAGGATATCTCGGGCCTGAAATTCATGGGCTGCGGTGATTTCGATATCGGCCTTGTCCGGGCGCGTGTTGCGCGCATGTCGGTGACCGGCGAAAAAGGGTATGAAATCAACTGCCGCTATGGCGATCACATCAAACTGCGCCGCATTTTGCTGGAAGCTGGTGCAGAAGAGGGAATCCGCGAGTGCGGTTTCAATGCGATGCTGTCAACGCGGCTTGAGAAGAGCTTTGGCATCTGGTCGGCAGAGTTCACGCAGGCTTACACACCCGGTATGACCGGCATGGATCGCTGGATCGACTGGGACAAGGATTTCGTCGGCAAGGAGGCCGCTTTGGCCGAACGGGATGGCAATGGCCCGGCGCAGGTACAGGTAACACTGGAAATCGATGCGTTGGACGCCGACGCCAGCGGGTATGAACCGGTCTGGGCCAGCGGCGAACGCGTGGGTTTTGTGACCTCAGGCGGTTATGGGCACCACATCGGCAAGTCGTTGGCGATGGCCTTGATTGACCGTGACAAGGTGGACCCGGGTACGGAACTGTCTGTCCATGTGGTGGGTGTGGAATGTCCGGCGCGGGTAATTGCACCGTCGCCTTACGACCCTCAGGGCAAAGCGATGCGGGGCTGATCATGACGGCTCCGGACCGACGACGCCGAAGGCGAGGGGGCGAGGCTGCCCCGCAGCCCAGCCGCGACGTGAACTATCGCCAGCTCAGGAACCCTTTCCCTTTGATGGAGGTGTTCCCGGCTGACCAGATCGCGAACATGCACGAGACAGCATTGCGTACGCTCGAGGAGTTGGGTGTAAAGACCTTGCTTCCCGAGGCACGCAAGCTGTTCAAGCAGGGTGGTGCGCGCATGGATGAAGACAGTGAAATGGTCTTTATCGGGCGCGAGATGGTTGAGGCTGCTGTTTCCTCGGCCCCCAAATCTATCGCTTGTCGCGCCGGTTCACGGCATCGGGATTTTACTCTGGAACTGGGATCGCTGGTTTTTCAACCAGGGGCAGGCGCACCGAACGCAACCGATCTGGAACGTGGCCGTCGCCCGGCGACGGGTCAGGATTATCTGGAGTTTCTGAAGCTCACTCATCATTTCGATGTGTTCCAGATGATCTCGCCTCAGGTTGAACCTCAGGACGTGCCGACACACTTGCGCCACTACTTCACGACACAGGCGCAGGTTGAACTGACGGACAAGTTCCCGTTCTTCTTCTCGCGCGGCACGCCGCAGGTCATGGATTGCTTTGAGATGCTGTCCATGGCGCGAGGTCTGTCGGATGATGAGTTCAGGGGCAATGCGCATTGCTACACGATCATTAACACAAACAGCCCGCGCACGTTGGACATTCCCATGGCGCAAGGGCTGATTGACTTTGCGCGCCACGGTCAGATGTCGATCATAACACCGTTCACTCTGATGGGGGCGATGGCGCCGATCACCGTGGCCGGGGCAATCACCCTGTCCCATGCCGAGGCGCTTGCTGCGCTAACTTTGACGCAGCTGGCCAGACCGGGCGCTCCGGTCTGTTATGGCACGTTCACCAGCAATGTGGACATGAAATCCGGCGCGCCGGCATTCGGGACGCCCTCACATTTTCAGGCGTCACTGGCCGCAGGCCAACTGGCGCGTTATCTGGGCCTGCCCTGGCGGTCGGCGGCAGGGTCGGCGTCAAACAGCAACGACGTGCAAGCGGCGAATGAGAACCAGTTTGGCCTTTGGGGCTGCCTGATGGCCGGGGCGACCGTGATCATTCATTCAGCGGGCTGGCTGGAAGGGGGATTGACCGTTTCCTTCGAAAAGCTGGTCTGTGATGCCGAGGTGCTGAACATGGTGGCCGAGCTTTGCGCGGGCGCGCAGGCGGGGTCCGCCGAAATTGGCTTTGATACCGCTTTAAGTGAGGTCGCGCCCGGTGGTCATTTCTTTGCTTGCCCCCAGACGATGGAGCGCTACACCACCGAGTTCTATCAACCGCATGTCCATGACTACGCCAATTTCGGCACATGGACCGAGCGTGGATCGACGGATGCCAACCACCGTGCAACGGGGGTTTGGAAGGGTATCCTGAACGATTTCAAGGCCCCCGCCATAGACAATGATCGATTTGGTGCCTTGCAGGACTTTATTGCACGCCGCACCGCAGAGGGCGGGGCGCCACCGGAGAGTTGAATGAACAACAAACCTATCCTTCACCGCGATGATCCCGAAGCCGAGCCCCTGATCGGCAATATCAAGGTGACCCGCGACGATTGGCTGAACGTGGCGATGGACGTGCTGATTTCGGACGGGGTGGACCAGATCAAGGTCCTGAACCTGGCCGAGCGGATGGCCGTGTCACGTTCATCCTTCTACTGGTACTTCAAGTCCAGACAGGAACTTTTGGATGCACTGCTGGCGCGGTGGCAGGCGACCAATACAGTTGCACTTGTAAAACAGGCCGAAGCGCCAGCCGAAACGATAACTGGCGCGGTCTGCAACGTACATCGTTGTGTGGTCAACACGGATTTGTTTGACACCGCATTGGACTTTGCCGTGCGCGACTGGGCGCGTAAATCGGGCAAAGTACGCCGTGCGCTGGATCAGTCTGACACTCGGCGGCTTGAAGCTTTGCACGCGATGTTCGCCAGATACGGCTATTCCGAAATCGAGTCCGAAACGCGTGCGCGCGTGCTGTATTACATGCAGATCGGATATGACCTTGCACAATTGAACGAACCCTTCGAGACGCGGATCTCGATGGTGCCGCATTACCTATACGCCTTTACGGGCGTCGAACCGAAACCTGAAGAAGTTGAAGAATTCAGCGCATATTCCCGGCGCTACTGGAAAGGAGACCCGACATGAGTCAACCAGACGCAATCATCATTGGCACAGGTGTGATCGGCGCGGCCATTGCGTTCGAAATGTCCAAGGCGGGCTGGAAAACCCTGTCTCTGGATCGTAACGCACAGGTTGGGCACGGTTCAACCGCCGGGTCCTGCGCAATCATCCGGATGCATTATTCCACCTTCGACGGAACGGCGTTTGCCTGGGAAGGCTATCATTACTGGCGTGACTGGGCTGACTATCTTGACCTGCCAGAGGGGGCCAATCTGGCTCAGTTCAGGGAAACCGGCTGCCTGGTTATGAAGACCGAGGCGAACGGGATGCTGGAAAAGCACATGCGCAATTCATCAGAACTGGATTGCCCGTTCGAAGAATGGTCGGGGGATAAAGTGGTTGAACGCCTGCCGGTTTATTCGCTGGACAGCTTTGCCCCGGCACGCCGTATGGATGACCCGGAATTCGGCCAGTCCAACGGGCGAAAGATGTCGGGTGGAGTTTACTGGCCTCAGGCGGGGTACGTCACCGACCCGGCCTTGTCGGCGCAAAACCTGATGGATGCTGCCAAACAGCACGGAGCTGAGGTTCGCACCAGTGCCGAAGTAACCGAGATCCTGACCGAGGATGGACGTGTTTCCGGTGTAAAACTTGCTTCAGGCGAAGAAATCCGCGCAAGGGTTGTCGTGAACGTGGCCGGGCCGGGCTCGGCTATCATCAATGGGATGGCAGGCGTTCTGGATGACATGACCATCAAGACCCGCCCCCTGCGGCAAGAGGTCGTGCATGTCCCCGCCCCGGAAGGGTTCGATTTTGAAAACGACGGAACCATAGTTTCGGACAGTGACATCGCCTGCTATTGCCGCCCGGAACACGGCAATCACATCCTTGTGGGATCTGAGGACCCGGAATGCGATCCGCATCAGTGGTGCGAAGACGATGTGAACTACAATCGTGAATTCACCAATCAATGGACCACGCAGGCCATGCGATATGCGCAGCGCGTGCCCTCCCTTGGCATCCCATCGAAAACGCGGGGTGTGGTCGACCTTTACGATGCCTCAACCGACTGGATTCCGATCTATGACAAATCCAGCCTGCCGGGGTTTTACATGGCCTGTGGGTCCAGCGGGAACCAGTACAAGAATGCGCCGATTGCGGGGAAGATGATGGCGGCACTGATCGCGTATTGCGAAGGCGGAGCGGATCACGACGCGGAACCGCTGCAATTCGAACTGCCTTATATCAAACGCACCATCGACGTGGGCTTTTACTCTCGCAAGCGCCCGATCAATGAGGAAAGCAGTTTTTCGGTTCTGGGCTAGTCGGGTTTTGGCATCGATCAATGTCGAGTGGGGCAGGTTAACAGCTTGCCTCGCTATGACCGGTCGAAGGATAGGCGCATAGCTTCCGGGCTGCGCATCGGACGGCATATCCTGATACGAGCTACGTTGCCGCGAAAGTCACCCAGGCCCAGACCATCGCCACATAAGTCAGATTGTGCAGGCACTGGTCTAACCCAGCCGCACGCCAGAACGCGGCCTGTGTCGGCTCAAGCTGTTTCTTGTCTGAATAGCTTGCTTTCAAGAAATCGATATTGAAATGAATCACCCATTCAAGAAGTCCGACAATCAGGATGAACAATACCGGAGCGCCAAACACGGCAAACACGATGACAGAGCCCGCAACATGTACTGCTGCGTGCTGCGCGCGTCCCAAGTGAAAATACTCACCTCTGCCGGAGAGCATTTTCGGTGTCTGGAGGTAGTAGTCAGCGAACATATGCTTGACCTGAAAAAGGCAAAGCATAAGTAACACCGCGCCAATACTGGCAGTCAAAAGAACCCTCCCGATATCGCTCTGTACCAACTGTAGGCAATAACATTGCCATGCGTAAATGAACTAGTTCACATAAGATCAAGAAAATTCTCAGGTGGGAAAAAAATTGCATATCGTGTCAGTATGGCAGTAAATTCAAACCGTTGAATCCGGGTGCGTGGCATCCGGGCCGCGTTGTTAGCCAGCAGTAGGGGCAGGTTCCATAGAACGCACGATTTTCCGCTTTATCTGGAAATACTCCAAACGCGATCAGCTGATCCTGCTGGCTGTGACGGCGACGTTGTTTCCGTTGCTCTATCTTACGCTGGAGTTGCCCAAGCGCATTATCAACGACGCAATCGGTTCGACAACTGCCGAAGTGGATGTCTGGGGTTATACACTTTCACAGACGAATTTCCTGATTATTTTGTGTTTTGCTTTCCTTGCTGCCGTGTTGGCGCACGGGCTGATGAAAATGCGCATCAACACCATGAAGGGTGTGCTGAGCGAACGCATGCTGCGGCGGTTCCGATATCAGCTGGTCAGCCGCGCGCTCCTTTTTCCGCAACCCTATTTCGAGCGGGTCAGCCAGGGCGAAATGGTTTCGATGATCACAGCCGAGAGTGAACCGATGGGTGGTCTGATGGGCGATGCGATCAGCCAGCCGGTTCTGCAAGCCGGTCAGATGATCACCATCCTTTCTTTCCTGTTCTTGCAAAGCTTTTGGTTCGGACTGGCCGCAGTCGCCCTGATCCCGGTGCAGGCCTGGTTAATCCCAAAATTGCAACGTCAGATCAACCTGTTGAACAAGAAACGTATTCAGGAAGTACGGTCGTTGGCTGCCCAGATCGGAGAAAACGCGGCAGGGGCGTCCACCCTTCGCAGCAATGGCGGCTGGCGTTATCGCCGGGCTATGATCTCTGATCAGTTGGGGCGGCTTTTTGCGATCCGCTTTGATATTTACCAGAAGAAGTTCTTTATGAAATTCATAAACAACTTCATCTCGCAGCTGACACCATTCATGTTTTACCTGATCGGTGGCCTTCTGGTGTTGCAGGGCTCGGTTTCGCTGGGGGCGTTGGTTGCGGCGCTGGCGGCGTACAAAGATCTGAGCTCACCCTGGAAAGAGCTGCTGACCTATTACAACCAAACCCAGGACATGTCGTTGCGCTGGGATATCGTCGTTGACCGTTTCGATCCGGCCGGATTGAAGGACGAAGCGCTGTTCGAGGGCGAACCAGCAGAGCGCCCCCACCTCAGCGGTGATATAGAGCTAAAGCACGTCTCGGTTCGCGACATGGACGGCAATCAGGTGCTGGATGATCTGAATCTGACTTTCCCCGGCGGCAAAACGATTGGTATCGCCGCACCAAGCGAAGAGGACCGTCGCGCCATGGGGGAGTTACTGACTCGCGAGATTTTGCCCGCTGCCGGCACGGTTCAGGTGGGGGATCTGAATCTGGCAGACCTGCATCAGGGCGTTGTGGCCGCACGTATCGGGTATGCCACATCCCGCCCGGTCATGTTTCAGGGAACGTTGGGTGACAACGTGATGATGCCGATGCGGTTCAAACCCTTGGCTGAGTCCACAGATGACCCAGATTTTGCCGAGACCTTGCGGGCTGGAAACAGCATGGATCCGTTCAGGGCGGAATGGCTTGACCCGTCGCTGGCCGGGCTTCACGACGCGGTGGCGCTGCGTGACTGGTGGTTGCAACTGATTGATGGAATGGGGTCTGGGGCTGCCCTGTTCCGGCGTGGTGCTGAACAAAGCTTTGTTGCGACGGAGCACTGCGAACTGGCAAGGAAACTGGTCGAGCTTCGCCCGCTTGTGCGGAAGGCGGTCCAGGACGCGGGTCTTGAACAGCAAGCGCTCATCTTCGACCGGAATGTTTACAACCCGGCGCTGCCTGTTGCCGAGAACCTGCTTTTTGCGACGCCCCGCGTGCCGGTGACACAGGCCTTGCTTGCCCGGCAGAAGGTGTTCCTCATGCAGTTGCGAGAGCTGGGGCTGGATGAGACACTAATCGCCCTGACCCGTGACGTGATCGAGATGCTGCGCCAGATCTTCGGGCTCGACGGAACCGACCATCCGCTGTTCCGCAAGCTGGGTCTTGATGCAAAGACCTATGAGGCAGCCGTGGAGCTGGTTGAACAAACCCGCAAAGAGGGAACGTCAGGGCTGGATGACGAACAGCTGGCCAGTATGTTGGCTGTGCCTTTCGTCGTCTCGGCTGAACAGATTGGACCGGCTTTCACGGATGAGTTGAAGGACCGCATTCTGGAACTGAGGCAGAGTCATTCGGACAAGCTGTTGGAAAGCCTCAAGGACGCTTTTGTTCCGCTGGACCCGGAAGAGTTTGCACCCGGATTGACGGTCATGGAAAACGCGCTGTTCGGCAAGGTCAGCCAGATAGGTGGCGCGCGATCGGACGAGGCCCGCAAAGTCATTGTCGACGTGTTGGAGGAGAACGGTGCGCGCCCCTTGGTGGTCGAGCTGATTTATGACATTCCGGTTGCCTTGGGGGGGCAGGGCCTTCCGGCGGTCTTTGCCGAACCGCTGGCGTTTACCCGCGCGACAATCAAGAAGCCAGATATCCTGATCCTGGAGCAGGCATTGGCCAGTTACGACATGAAAACGCAGGTGTCGGTCTACAAGAAGCTGCGCGAGTTGTTGCCGGATGCCACGGTGTTCTACCTCAATGACCAGTTCGAAAACCCGGACGTATTCGACATGTTCGTGGAAATCCGGCAAGGTCGTGTCGTCTCGGACGGAGGACCGGTAGACGTGGGAAAGGACAGCGCATCTTCAGCAGACTTGGCGCGGAAACTTCGCGCGCTGGAGCAGACCCCCTTGTTTTCGGGGCTGGACCGGCGGCAATTGCGCCTTCTGGCTTTTGGCGCACAATGGTTCGATGCCAAGCCCGGTCAGGTGGTTTTCCTGAAAGATGATCAGCCGACCGATGGCGCTTATGTGGTACTGGAGGGAGAGGCAGGCCTTTACCTGCCACAGGAAGATGGCCCCGATCAATTGATAACCACCGTGGGGCCGGGCGCATTGGTGGGCGAACTTGGTCTGATCCGCAAAGAACCACGCGCGCTGAGTATGGTGGCCGAAACGGAACTGTCCTGCCTTCGGATCGGTGAGGAAGAGTTCCTGGCCGTTGTGGAAAACGATGCGGCAACCGCGTTCAAACTGATGCAGGTGATCGCCGGTTACGTGTCCAACTAGGCGTGATCAGCTGGTAGGCTCGCAAAACAGTTCGTACAGCAGACCGATCATCTGCGCTGCATTCCCATCGCGCAGCGAATAATAGATCGTTTTGCCATCCCTTCGGGTGGTGACAAACCCTTCTTCCCGCAAGCGGGCCAACATCTGGCTGACGGCGGCTTGCCGCAATTGCAGCAAGTCTTCAAGCTGGCCTACGGATTTCTCACCATTCCCAAGGTGACACAGGATCATCAGGCGCCCTTCATGCGCCAGTGTCTTGAGAAATGCCGCCGCGCGGGCTGCATTTTCTTTCATTTCTGATGGTGTGTCCGATGTGTGTGCCTGAGGTTCGGTTTCTAGGAGTGTCACGTTCTGACCGTTGTACCATTAATCTTGGGTTAATATGCCTCAAACACGTCTGTGTTGTCACCCCTCGGTTGCAGGGGCACCGCCCTGAAAAGCATTGCCGTTCACATAATCGCAGGGCTCTTCCTGCATTTGCAGATGCAAGCCCCGACCTTCATACGGATGCGCGCGCGCCAGATCTTCGTCGATGTCGATCCCAAGGCCCGGACCGGTCGGAGCGATCACGAAGCCATTCTCTACCTGAATGGAGCCTTTGATAAGCTGATTATGGAACGGTGTTTCGATGGTTTCCAGCAACAGCAGGTTCGGGATCGACGCGGCCAGGTGGGCATTGGCGGCCCATTCGACCGGTCCTGCATAAAGATGTGGCGCCATCTGAGCATTGAATATCTCAGCTATGGCGGCGACTTTCTTCATCTCCCAGATTCCACCGGCTCGCCCCAGCGCCGGTTGCAGGATTTCCGCAGCCCCGGCGCGCAGAACGGCTCCGAACTCGGCCTTGGTTGTCATGCGTTCTCCGGTGGCGATGGGGATACGGACGTTGCGGGCGACACGGGCCATGTCCTCGATCATATCAGGTGGCGTGGGTTCTTCGAACCATAGGGGCTGGTATGGTTCCAGCGCCTGCCCCAGCCGGATGGCTCCAGCCGTGTTGAACTGACCGTGTGTGCCAAACAGCAGGTCGGCCTTGTCCCCCACCGCATCGCGAATTGCCTTACAAAAGGCGACGGACATGGAAATGTCACTCATCGCAGGCATGTGGCCGCCACGGATCGTATAGGGGCCTGCCGGGTCGAATTTCACAGCGGTATAGCCGCGCCGCACCATTTCAGCAGCGGTTTCGCCCGCTTGTTCGGGAGAGGTCCAGAAGTCGGTCAAATTGTGATGCGGCAAAGGGTAGAGGTACGTGTAGGCACGAATTCGTTCGTTCACCTTGCCGCCCAGCAGCGCATAAACCGGGCGGTCGCGATCCTTGCCAAGAATATCCCAACAGGCGATCTCCAACCCCGAGAATGCGCCCATTACCGTCAGGTCGGGGCGCTGCGTGAAACCGCTGGAATAGACGCGACGGAACATGAGCTCGATGTTTTCGGGGTTCTCGCCCAGCATGTGCCGTTCGAACACATCCCGGATGACGTGGCGCATCGCCTCGGGTCCGACGGACGAGGCATAGCATTCGCCCCAACCGGTGATGCCGGTATCTGTCGTCAGTTTGACCAATATCCAGTATCGTCCCCCCCAACCCGGAGCGGGTGGGGCAGTGACGATGATGTCGAGATCCTGCAGTTTCATCTCAGTTCCTCCGAGCCGGGGGATCAGGTTCTGTCGAACAGGATCACGTTGCGCTTGGCAGATCCGGTTTTGGTATCGGCAATGGCCTCGTTGATCTGGTCCAGCGACCAGCGGCCCGAGATCAACTCGTCCAGTTTCAACCGACCCTGCTCATAAAGGTCAATCATCCATGGGATGTCCCGCTGAATAACCACATCACCCATTTTCGAGCCGACAACACCCTGCCCCAGGGCTGCCAGAACAACCGGTTCATAGCTGGCCATGCCGCCCGAATGCGGCATTCCGATCATGATGGCCTTGCCGCCGCGGCCAAGATAGCGAGGGGCCTG
Organism: Ruegeria sp. HKCCSA071; assembly: GCF_017872555.1. Classification (GTDB taxonomy): domain Bacteria; phylum Pseudomonadota; class Alphaproteobacteria; order Rhodobacterales; family Rhodobacteraceae; genus Ruegeria. The sequence goes on along the minus strand of NZ_JAEDOX010000003.1, from coordinate 220,127 downwards.
ATCATAGGCGGCGATTGCGCCGACCGTAATCAGAACCGCATCGGCCCCGCGCCCGCCAAGGGCTTTGAACGCTGCTTTCCAGGGCTCTTTCAGGCTGGCCAATACGCCATGGGTCGCGCCGAACTCCTTCGCGATTTCCAGTTTTTCTTCTGTCATGTCGACGGCCACGATCCGCCGTGCGCCTGCAATCCGTGCGCCCTGAATGGCGTTCAGGCCAACACCACCCGCGCCGATGACAACGACATCCTGACCCGGACGCAAATTGGCGGCGTTAACCGCAGCACCGACCCCGGTGATCACCCCGCAAGACAGAAGGCTGGCCAGGTCTTTGGGCAGGCTTTCGGGTATCCTGACGATCTGCCGATGGCTCACCACGACCTTTTCGGCAAAAGCACCGCAGGCCATGGCCTGCTCCAACGGTTCGCCTTCAGCCGTTTTCAGCGGGCCTTTGACGGTGTCGTACGGAGTTTCGCAATTTGTCGGGTGCCCTCCGGCACAGGTGGGGCAGGACCCGCACGCGCGGATCAGGGTCACAACCACGGGCTCGCCAATCCTGAAGTCCCCGGCGGCCTCTCCAACTGCGGAGATCACACCTGCGGCTTCGTGGCCGTAAACGGCGGGCAGGAAGCCTCCCCAGGCACCCTCGGCATAGGATATGTCTGAATGGCAGATGGCCACTGCATCCAGCGTCACTTCGACTTCGCCCGTGCCGGGGGGTGCTAGCTGAACCTCTTCGATAACCAGGGGTTCGCCGAATGCCCGGCAGACTGCGGCTTTGATTGTTTGCATAATTTCCCTCATTCCCGTTGGCCCCACGGTGGCGTGGGAAAGCGTTGATCGCAAGGCAGAAACCGTCATGTGTGTGTCGTTGTTAAGCCACGACAGGCGGGGACCGGCGAAACAACACAAACCCGGCCAGCATCAGCGCCAGTGCCAGCAGGAACGGAGCACCCGGCAGGTACAGCGGTGTGTCGGTCCGAATGAATTGCGCAAATACGCTGGTCATGACCAGAGGCGAGATTACCATCGAAAGCGCGTGGAGTGCGGCCAACACGCCTTGCAACTCTCCTTGCTGCGAATCCGGTGTAGCTTTGGACATCATTGCCTGAAGTGCTGGTGTCGTGATTGCCCCGATTGCGGTGATTGGGATGAACAAAAGCGCAATGAACCCGTTGGTCAGAAAGGCCAAAATTGCGAAACTAAGAATCTCAAAACCCATCCCGTAGATGATGGCTCCCCGTTCTCCGCATAATCGGATTGCGGGACGGATCAGACCGCCCTGCACAACGGCCATGCCGATCCCATAGACGCCCAGTGACAGGCCGATCATCTGAGGGGACCAGCCGAACCGTTCGGTGGTGAAAAAGGACCAGATGGCGGGGTAGACGTAGATTGAGACCGAATACAGAAAGTAGACCCACAGCATAGGTCGGATACCGGGCAGTGCAGCAATCGCGCGCAGCGAATTCACCGGGTTGGCGCGGCGCAGGTTGAAGGCGCGCCGGGTCTTGTCGGTCACGGTTTCTGGCATTACGAAACAGCCGATGACAAAGATCAGTGCCACCAGCCCTGCCGCCACCCAAAACGGGGCACGGGTTCCATATTCGCTGAGCAATCCGCCGATCACCGGGCCGAGGACAAAACCCACGCCAAAGGCAGCCCCCAACAGACCAAAGTTCGCTGCCTTGTCCTTGGGATCGGAAATATCCGCCATGAACGCGGCAGCGGTGGAATGCGTGGCTGCGGTAATACCGCCGACAATGCGACCGGCCAGCAACAGCCAGATACTGCCCGCCATGGCCATGACCATATAATCAAGCGCCATGACGAACAGCGACACCAGCAGCACGGTTCTGCGGCCATAGGCATCGGACAGGTTTCCAAGGATTGGACCAAAGATGAATTGCATCGCCGCAAATGCGGTACTCAGCACTCCGCCCCAGATTGCCGCATTGGCAAGCGAGCTGCCCTGCACGTCAACAATCAGTTGCGGCATGATTGGCATCACCAGACCAATGCCCATTGCGTCGATCATGACGATGCTGAGGATGAAGAGTGATGGCAAGCGCATGGGACCCGGGCAGGTGATCTGTTCGGGGCACCCTAGGCACAGTCACCGGATGTGGGAAGACAGAGTTTCACGTCCAATCTGCTGTATCACCCGAATTTGCTTGCCAATTCGCTCAGCAGTCCGGCCAGTTCCTGTGGATGCGAAAAAAACGGAGAATGCGAACTGTCGATGGTTCGTCGCAGCTCTTTGGGGATGAACGCGCACATGTCCGCCTGATATTCTGTGGGGATCGTTCGGTCATCCGTGGTGCGGATATAGGCCTTGGGTACTTCGTTGAAATTGGTGCTGACCGGCAGTGGTGTTTCCTGGGGGAGAATGGCCTGTGGGCACAAGCGTGCATAGGCAAAGGGCAGAATATCGTCCGGACAATCATGATAGAACAGCTTGGGGATGGCGTCTACCGACACGGTGTAAGACAGACCGTCTGCAGATTTTTCCACCGCGTGTGCTATGGTTTGCCGTGGCCCGCGCCTACGCATATCTGCCAGCGAAAGCCCATCGTGAGGCACGTAGGCGCACAGAAAGATCAGGGCGCGCATGGCGTCCGGCCGAGCCTCGGCTGCGGCGCTGATCGGATAGCCGCCCCACGAGTGACCCACGACAATCGTATCGGGCGTGCAGGCGTTCAGAACGGCATCGCGGCAACTGTCCAGTGTCACCTCGGGCACCGGCGTTGGATCCGCCCCATGGCTGGGCAAGTCTATGGCCCGGGCAGAGTGTCCCAAAGCCTCCAGCGCGGGGATCAGATCGCGCCAGCACCAGGCACCGTGGCAGGAGCCGTGGACCAACAGGAAAGACGCCATCGCTGTTCTCCTTCAGATATGCCCGGTATCGGTCAGAAACCGGGTTAGGATTGCTGCGTATTCTGCGGGTTTCTCGACACAGGGCAAATGGCCGGCCCTGCGGATCAGTTCGAATCGCGATCCGGGGATCAGGTCGACGGTTTCGCGCACCAGATCGGGCGGGGTCGAGCCGTCTGCGCTTCCGGCGATGCCAAGCGTGGGCAGGCGCAGGCCGCTTGTGGGTGTATAGAAGTCGGTCCCGGCGATGGCGGCGCAACAGCCCAGATACCCGTCAAGCGGTTGGCTGACCATCATGTCGCGCCATGGCAGGTGGTCTTGCGCCGCGCGGAAATCGCGGGAAAACCAGCGTTCCATCGTGGCGTCCGCTAGTGCTTCGATCCCACCGCGACGCACGGCGTCGATCCTATCCTGCCAGACTGCGGGTGTGGCAATTTTGGCAGCGGTGTTCGACAGAACCAGCGCACGTATCTGATCCATACGTTTGACGGCCAGCCCCTGTGCAATCATGCCGCCAATGGACAGGCCGACAAAAACACAGTCGCGAACCTTCAGGTGATCCAGCAGTGCCTCGGCATCACGAATCAGGGCGCCCATAGAATAAGGCGCCGGTGGAACCGAGGATCGCCCATGTCCGCGTTTGTCATACCGGATGATGCGCAATCCGTTGGGCAAGTGCGGTAACACGGCGTCCCACAGGTGCAGGTTTGTTCCCAACGAGTTGGCAAAAACCAGTGGCGCGCCATCCGCCGCACCATCGACACGATAATTCAGTTTCACGTCGCCCAGATCAGCGATCATCATGACTCAGGTCCTTGCAGCCCCGGCGTTCCAGGTGCAACTTGCACAGGTTTGGGGTGCCTGTCAGGTCAGGAATTCCAACGCTCTGGAAAAAATATCCGGACCGACATTACCACCCGAAGTGACCACGATCACGTCGTCGCCCTCGATCTCGTCACCCCGGAATAGGGCCGAGGCCAATGCAACTGCGCCGCCGGGCTCCAGCACGATCTTGAGGCGCAGGAAAGCAAGTGCCATAGCGCGCAGCGCCTCGTCTTCGGTGACCGATATACCGGGCCCGCAAAGTCGGTTTAGGATGGGAAAGGTGATATCGCCGGGTTGCGGTGTCAGGATGGCATCGCAAATATTGCCTGATGCCGCGTTGTTGTTCTGAATCCGTCCCGTCGCCAGTGATCGTTTGACGTCATCGAACCCTTCCGGTTCGCACGGGCGTACCCTTAGGTCGGGGGCGTGTTTTTCAAGCGCCAGCGCAATGCCAGAGGTAAGGCCGCCACCACCACAACAGACCAGAACATCCGCCTGAGAAACCCCAAGTTCCGTCGCCTGTCTGGCAATCTCCAAGCCGGTGGTTCCTTGCCCGGCAATCACCTGAGGCTCGTCATATGGCCGGATCAGGGTCAGCCCGCGGTCGGCGGCGATGGTTTCCCCGATCTCTTCGCGGCTTTCGTTTGCGCGATCGTAAAGAATGACCTCACCCCCTAGCGCGCGGGTGTTTTCGATTTTCAGGTGCGGCGCATCCGACGGCATGACAATGACCGAAGCAATACCGTGTTTCGACGCCGCCATCGCAACGCCCTGCGCGTGGTTGCCCGAGGAATAGGCAATCACGCCGCGCTGGCGTGTGTCTTCGTCCAGCGTGGATATGGCAGACCAAGCCCCCCGAAACTTGAAACTGCCCGTATGTTGCAGGCATTCCGGCTTGACCCAAATCCGGCGCCCGGCGATCGCGTCAAGAAATGGCGATGACAGAATTGGTGTCTCGCGGACATGTCCCTTAAGCCGTTTGGCCGCGGCTTCGATCATTTCAATTGTGCTCATGCAGCGTTCTTCAATACCTTTTTGATGACATCCAGAGATTGAGGCTCATTCAAGAACGGAACATGCCCGCGATCCGGTACTTCGGCCGAGATCAGACCGGGATGCCGCCGATGCATCTCAGCCAGTGTTTCTGCGCTCAGAACGTCCGAGTTCGCGCCCCTGATCGCGCCGCAGGGAATGTTGCGCAGCGCTTCAAAAAACAACCAGTAATCGGGTATGGCACCGCTCGCGGCCTGTTCCAGAAGCGCTTTGCGCAGGGCCGGGTCATAGCGCAGCGCCAGGCCGTCCCCCTGTTGTTCGTATTGAATTTCGGCCTGTTTGCGCCAAATCTCCAACGGAACTTTCGGGAATTGCGGCTCCATCACATGTTTCAGGACAACAGCAGCTTCGTCATAGGTTTTTGCGGTGGGTTGTGCGCCTACATAGGCCATGATCTTAGCGATGCCTGACGTCTCGATGACCGGCCCCACATCGTTTAGGATCACACCGGCCAAACGTTCGGGGTGGCTTGCCGCCAATGCCATGGCAATCAACCCGCCCCGCGAGGTGCCCAGAACGATCGCTTTTTCGATGCCCAAAACATCTAGCAGTTCAATCGCGTCATGGGATTCACGAAAGACGTTGTAGTTCATGAAATCGGGGTCGTAGTCTGAGCGACCGCGCCCCCTGTAATCCATCGTTATCATGCGCAATTCAGTGGCATGTGGTGCGAAATGCGAAAAATCCCGGCCGTTTCTGGTCAATCCGGCCAGACACAAAAGCGGCGTGCCCGATCCATGGTCTTCGAAATAGATGCGCCTGCCGTCCGAAGTCGTAAAGTCTGACATCAAAGACCAGCCAGCTTGGGAATGGTGGTCAAGTCAGACAGTACATGCGCTGGCGTCCACGGTAGCCGGTCCATTGGTTCCCCAATCCGATTGACCCAGGTGGTGACAAAACCATAACCGCTGGCCCCTGCAGCATCCCAGCCGTTTGAACTGACGAACAAGACTTCGTCGCGGGCACAGTCAAACCTGTTCTGAACCAGATCATAAACACGGGAATGGGGTTTGAAGACCCCAACGCTTTCGACCGACAGCACGTCATCAAGCACATCGCCGATCCCGGCGGATTGAACAGCGCCGTCCAGCATGGGTGGTGATCCGTTGGACAGGATGGCAGTCCGCATCCCACCACCCTTGAGGGCTTTCAGCATCGCAGGAACTTCGGGATAGGCCTGCAACTCCCAATAAAGGTCCAGCAGGCGTTGGCGCAGTTCAGGGTTGCCCTGAAGGCCGGCAGCTTCCAGCGCCCAGTCCAACCCGTCCTGCGTGACATCCCAGAAATCCGCATGGGCATCAGCCACAGCACGCAGCCATGTGTATTGCAATTGCTTCAGGCGCCAATGCCCCGCGACTTCGGGCCATTTGTCTTTCAGGGCTTCGAACCCCGGCTCGCCTGCCGCCTGCCGGGCGGCGGCCGCCACGTCAAACAGCGTTCCGTAGGCGTCGAACACGCAGGTCGTGATTGCCATATGACCCTCCTCTGATTGCGCGCAGGTTGGCACAACGCGAAAGGGGGGGGAAGGGCCAAGGGTTTACAACTTTGTGTCAATCTCTAGGGTTGGCCGCTTAACCCCTAAAAACGGCCGGAGACCACTATGACCGAAATCAAGCAAGGCGACACGGTTCGTATCCATTACACAGGGACATTGTTGGATGGCAAAGTCTTTGACAGCTCGGATGGGCGTGATCCGTTGGAGTTCGTGGTTGGATCGGGCCAGATCATTCCCGGTCTGGACAGTGCCATGCCCGGTTTGTCCGCAGGTGACAAAAAACGGGTCGAGATTGCCTGTACCGACGCCTACGGCCCGATCAATCCTGCGATGCGTCAGGAAATCCCACGTGAGGGTATTCCCGAGGATATTCCGCTGGATCCGGGCACTCAACTGCAGATGCAGACACCAGACGGTCAGGCCGTACCTGTGACAGTTGTGGACGCCAACGAAGCGACTGTGACCCTGGATGGGAATCATCCGTTGGCCGGTCAGGATCTGGTGTTTGAGATTGAAGTCGTCTCGATCAATTGAGACATAGTTCGGGTTGGAACGCCTGCCCGGACTTCAGCCGATCAAAGCTTCGACAGCTTCACGTACCTGTGGCTGGGTGAAAAAGACAAACACCAGCAGCAATGATGTCAGCCCGAGCAGCAGCACTCTGGCCCGCTGGCTGAGGAAACCGGATTTCTTCCGGCTTTGCACTGATCGTGCGTTGTTTGCAATGATTTGATCTAGCTTGCTCATATCGAAGTCCTGCCGCCCAAAGATGGTGAAATCTTGGCGGCGGCAGGGAAAGATATGGTCACATGAAATCGGGCTGCGGCATGCCCAGAACGTGGAAACCCCCATCAACGCGGATGATTTCGCCGGACGTGCAGGCTCCCGCATCAGATGTCAGGTAAACTGCGGTTCCGCCAACAGCTTCCAGTGTGGCATTCGAACGCATCGGCGCATTCTGATCGCAGAACTTATATGTCCTGCGCGCACCGCCAATGGCCGCACCGGCAAGGGTTTTCATTGGCCCCGGTGAGATTGCGTTCACGCGAATACCATCCGGGCCAAGGTCATTGGCCAGATAACGGGTCGCCGATTCCAGCGCAGCCTTGGCAACACCCATGACGTTGTAGTTCGGTACTACGCGGTTTGATCCCTGATAAGTCAGCGTCAGCAGCGAGCCCCCATTGTCCTTCATCATCGGATAGGCGCGGCGTGCTACCTCGATGAAAGAATAGGCCGACACGTCCATCGAGTGTTTGAAGTTGGCCCGCGTGGTATTCAGAAACCGACCTGTTAGCTCGGACTTGTCCGAATACGCAATAGCATGAACAACAAAGTCGATGGTGGGCCAACGCTTGGCCAGCTCACCAAAGGCGCGATCCAGTGACTCGTCGTCGGTCACATCAGCATCCACCATGAAATCGCTGCCCAAGCTTTGAGCGAGAGGTTCCAGCCGCTTGCCGAACGCCTCGCCCTGATAGGTGAAGGCCAATTCTGCGCCTGCCTCGTGCATGGCCTTGGCAATGCCCCACGCGATTGAGCGGTCATTGGCCACGCCCATGATCAGGCCGCGCTTACCTTTGAGAAGATCCGACATCACATTCACCCGTTATACTTAGACAGAATCATGGACCCGTTGGTGCCGCCAAAGCCGAAGCTGTTGGTCATGACACTGTCCAGTCCTGCGTTTTCAACCACTTCAGTTGCAATTTCACCGGGCAAGATGCCTTGGGCGAGTGTGGCGACATTGATCGATGGCGTAATGAAATCATTGTCCAGCATGAGTAGGCAGAAGATCGCCTCAAGCGCTCCTGCCGCGCCTTGCGCGTGGCCAGTCATTGATTTGGTCGAGGAAATCGGTGGCACGTTACCTTCACCGAAGATTCGGCGCACAGCCTCTACTTCACCCACGTCACCGACAGGTGTCGAGGTCCCATGTGCGTTGATATAGCCAACTTTGCGACCTTCGGGCAGTGTGTCCAGCGCCAGCCGCATTGCGCGCTCGCCGCCTTCACCCGAAGGGGCCACCATGTCGTGGCCATCCGACGTGGCAGCATAGCCGGTGACTTCGGCATAAATCTTTGCGCCGCGGGCCAGAGCGTGCTCCAACTCTTCCAGAACGAGGATGCCGCCGCCACCGGAAATCACAAACCCGTCACGGTTTTCGTCAAACGCGCGCGAGGCTTTCTCGGGAGCGTCGTTATATTTTGACGACATCGCGCCCATTGCATCGAACAGGCACGAAAGTGTCCAGTCCAATTCCTCGCCGCCGCCAGCGAACATGACGTCCTGCTTGCCCAGCATGATCTGTTCGGCCGCGTTGCCGATGCAATGCAGCGAGGTCGAGCAGGCCGAGGTGATCGAATAGTTGATACCCTTGATCTTGAATGCGGTCGCCAGGTTTGCCGAGATTGTCGAGCACATGCATTTCGGCACAGCGAACGGGCCGATCCGCTTGGTCGCGCCTGTCTTCAGAACGGTCTGATGCGCCGTCAGCATCGCGCTTGTCGACGGGCCGCCAGAGCCCGCAACCAGTCCGGTGCGGGGATTAACGATCTGGTCTTCGGTCAGCCCGGAATCGGCAATCGCCTGGCTCATGGCGATATGTGCATAGGCGGCCCCGGGACCCATGAAGCGCAGGGTGCGTTTGTCTACGTGTTCAGCCACGTCAATCTTGAGCGTTCCCGCGATCTGACTGCGAAACCCATGTTCCGCCATCTGTTCGCTGGCTTCGATCCCGGATTTACCTGCTTTGAGCGAGGCCAGAACCTCTTGGGCATTATTCCCGATCGAAGACACTACCCCCAGACCGGTGACGACTACTCGACGCATGTGCGCACTCCTTATTTCGGGTCGGTCAGGCTCAGGCCTCGGACAGAACGACCTTCATATCTTTGACATCATAGATCATCTCGCCATCGGCTTCGACGATTCCATCTGCCACACCCATGGTCAGGCGACGTGTCTGAATCGCTTTTTTGAAATCGATTTTATACGTTAGCATCTTGCGGTCGGGACGAACCATACCGGTCAGTTTCACTTCGCCCACGCCGACAGCCATGCCGCGCCCTTGCCAGCCACGCCAACCCAGGTTGAAACCGGTCAGCTGCCATAGACCGTCAAGGCCCAGGCAGCCCGGCATAATTGGGTTGCCGGGAAAATGGCAGTCAAAGAACCAAAGGTCAGGGGTGATATCGAACTCGGCCAGCACATGGCCCTTACCGTGCAGGCCACCGTCTTCCGAGATGTCGGTAATCCGGTCCATCATCAGCATTGGCGGGGCGGGCAATTGTGCATTGCCGGGGCCAAATAATTCGCCGCGGGCGCATTTCAGCAGATCGTCTTTGTCAAAACTGCTTGGGAACTGGGCCATTCTTGCCGCCTCTCCTGCCGTGGGTCCGTTCGTTATATCTGGCCTCGTCTAGCACCCGTTTGCAAGGTCCTGCAAGAGCAGCGGCTACATCATGTTGTGTATGCCGCGTTCTTTGCGAATGAATTTCATTTGAAATTGCCAACCATGCGCTCCTATATATAATGGAAGTGACTATGGGTATTGGATCAATGACACCGCAGAGCGACGAAATAGCAACGGGTTGGCTGGTGAACGCCGGCCTGCGTCCGACGCGTCAGCGTGTGGCGTTGGCCGAGCTTCTGGTGGGCGATGGCCGCCATCGTCACGTCACCGCCGAGAGCCTGTTTGAATCGGCCAAGGCGAATGGTGACGCTGTGTCCCTGGCGACGGTATACAATACCCTGCGCGCGTTTTGCGACGCTGGTGTTCTGCAGGAAATTACTGTGGACGGGTCAAAAAGCTATTTCGACACGAACACGCATGACCACCCCCATTTTTATTGGGAAGACGAGGCGCGCCTTAGTGATGCGCCGTCGGACCAATTGGTGATCCAGCGCCTGCCTGAAGCGCCTGAGGGTGTCGAGATTGCCTCGGTCGACGTTGTCATTCGCCTGCGCAAAAAGTAGCGCCAAAACCGCCTTTCAAACTCGCCAACAACAAGCGTTCAACCTGATCAATGGTCGCGTCAGCGGGTCCTGTTCCGTGGCGCGCAAGAACAACGGATTCAGTTGCGTCCTGATTGCTGATCGGAACACTGACAAGACGTTTATTGTCATAACTGACCGGGTTGAGCGGGCTGGTATAGCTGATCCCGATCCCTTCGCCATGGGCGGCAAGACTGCGCTGAATCTCAATCGATGCCGCCCTATGCGCGACAGTCGGGTGCAGACCGTTGCGCCGAAAGAGACTGAGGATGTGTTGTGCCGACCAGCCTTCTGTCGACAGGATCAACGGATGAGCGGCCAAGTCAGCCAGCGTGACTGTGCCCGCTGTCGCCAACGGATGATCCGGGGGCATAAGGGCCTTTGGCCGACTGTCGAACAGTTTTGTTCGTGTGAACCCGGCATCCATTGTCAGCTCGTAAGTGATTGCAACATCGATCTGGCCATCAATCAATCTGTTCAACAGCCCTTCGAATGAGGCGGCAAAATAAGTGATAGCGATGTTTGGAAAAGCATCGCGCAAATGGTGCAGGGCGGGTGCCAGCAGGAAGGGCGCGAGGTCTGTAAAACACCCTAGTCTTAGACGTGTCGTGCCTGGCGACGGAGTTTCTGATGCCTCGATTTGGGCTGCGTCTTTCAGCAGGGTCTCGGCCTGATCGATGAATTTTCGCCCCTGAGGTGTCAGCGCCATGGCCGAACCTCGGCGGCGGATAAACAGCGGGTATCCCAAATGTGCTTCGACACGCGTCAGGGCCGTGGACAGTGCTGGTTGCGAAACATTCAGGTATTGTGCGGCGGCGGACAGGCTGCCGTGGCGCCCGACTGCGCAAACATATTCATACTGACGCAGTGAAATATATAACATGAAGTTAATTATAACTTCGAAAGATATGATTTGAATAGAACACATCTCCAACGCAAAAGATTGGAAAACGAATGGAGACCCGGATGCCTCACCCGCTTGTTACTCAAGAAATGATCACAACTTATCAGGATGATGGCGTCGTTCTGATCAAAGGGCTGTTTGCAGACTATGTGGATCAACTGCGGAAGGGTGTGGCCGCGAATATGGCAGAGCCTGGCCCGTATGCATCAGAAAACAAGAAAGAGGGTCAAACGGGTCTGTTCTTTGACGATTACTGCAACTGGACCCGCATCCCACAGTTCCGTGAGGTGATCGAAAACTCGCCCGCGGCCGAGGTCGCAGCGGACCTGATGCAGTCGAAAAGCGTGCAGGTGTTTCACGACCACGTATTGGTAAAAGAACCCGGGACATCCATGGCCACGCCCTGGCATCAGGATGGCCCATATTACTTCGTTGAAGGTCAGCAAACCATCAGCTTCTGGTCTCCGCTGGATCCGGTCAGGCAGGCGACGTTGCGCTGTGTCGCAGGTTCTCACCGGTGGGAGAAAGAGGTGCTGCCAATCCGCTGGGTTTCAGAGGAAGGTTTTTTCCCGGATGAAGGGCAGTACATCCCCGTGCCGGACCCAGATGCCGAGGGCATGAAAGTCGTTGAATTCGTAATGGACCCCGGTGACGCCGTTGCCTTCAATTATCGCACCCTTCACGGTGCGCGGGGTAACCAGTCAGACAGCCGTCGCCGCGCCTTTTCTCTGCGGCTGGTCGGCGATGACGCGCGGTATGTAGAGCGTCCAGGCAGAACCTCTCCACCTTTTCCCGGCCATGGCATGACACCGGGGCAGCGTCTTCGTGAAGACTGGTTTCCGGTCCTGTTTCAGCGCTGAGGCGCTTCAGAACCATTGGCCTGATTCGATCAGACCCAGATCCAGCAACTGCCGCGAGTGCCATTCAAAAGGTACGGAGTTGCGCCAGCTAAAATTTGGAATGTCAAAAGTCGACCCGGCATTTGTTTTGAGCGCCTTCGCAGCGCGGAAGGAACAAATAGCTGCGGTCATGTTGTGATGCCAAGGGCAGGAATAGGTATTGTATTCCGGCTCATTGAACGTGTGGTCGGATTTCAGGATCAGGCCCTTTTGCGCCTTGAACAGGGCGATGCGGTCGATGCGACGGCGTTCATAGGGAATGTGATCCTCGAACCGCCAGCGCAAGCCACCTGACAGGTCAACCTGCCGGTCCAGCGGTTGGCCGTCAGGGTCGTGGCGTGATTGGGCATAGTAACCCGTTTTGTCGAACAAAGCCTGTTCGGGAGCGGCGCCGTTGGGAAAAGCGGTCAGGTCCTCGGCATAAAGGTCGATGACGTAGCTCAGCATCGCGTTGCGGCGTTCTTCGCTGTGAAAGGCCAGCATCTCAGCAATGCTGCGCGTTTCGCAAAACGGAAAGAACAGGTATTCGGCGTTGTAGCAGTAGTACATCCAGATGCCGGGCGCGGCCTGAATTATTCTGTTCAGGGTATCGAAAACCACCGTTCGGGGAACGCATTTCAAGGTGACCCGATGCACCCGGTCGGTCAACGCGGGCTCCAGTCGGAACTCCTGAGGCATGAAGGCGATAACGGATTTGAACCCAAGCTTCAAATGGTGATGCAGAGTACTTTCCAACTCGACCTCGTCCTCGGCAAAGACCATAGCAACGGGGCCTTGCGCCATTGCGGGCTGCCCGGCTTTCAGGAAATGGTTTAGGGAATCGTATTGCATCGGCTGTTTTCGGTTTTGTCTTGCTGGAAAGTTCCGCCAAATTCGGGTAATTGCGCCTGCATTGCAAGCGGCGTTCGAAGCATATAGACGACGCCGGTCCAGCGAATGCAAAGGCCCGTCTTATGTCCGAACCGAAGAAGCTGTTTATCAAGACCTATGGCTGTCAGATGAATGTCTATGACAGCGAACGCATGTCCGAGGCGCTGGGCGGGCAGGGCTATGTTGAAACCCAGACACCTGATGATGCGGATATGATTCTGCTGAACACCTGCCACATCCGTGAGAAAGCGGCAGAGAAAGTGTATTCCGAACTTGGGCGCTTCAAGGGCCTGAAGGCCGAGAAGCCTGATCTGAAAATCGGCGTGGCGGGCTGTGTCGCTCAGGCGGAAGGCGAAGAGATCATGCGCCGCCAGCCTCTGGTCGATCTGGTGGTCGGCCCGCAAAGCTATCACCGCCTGCCCGAGATGGAGGCAAAGACCCGAGCGGGTGAAAAGGCGTTGGACACGGATTTCCCCGAAGAGGATAAGTTCGAAAAACTGAAAAACCGCCCCAAGGCCAAGCGTGGCCCGACGGCGTTTCTGACTGTTCAGGAGGGCTGCGATAAATTCTGCGCCTTCTGCGTGGTTCCTTATACACGCGGTGCTGAAGTCAGCCGCCCAGCGGATCGCATCATTCGCGAAGCCCATGATCTGGTCGAGCGCGGGGTGCGGGAGATCACGTTGCTGGGCCAAAATGTCAACGCCTATCACGGTGCCGGTGCGAATGGTGACATGACGCTTGCTGGTTTGATCTGGGAACTGAACAAGGTCGACGGGCTGGAACGTATCCGCTTTACCACCTCGCACCCGAACGACATGGCCGACGATCTGATCGAGGCACATGGCACCTGTGACAAGCTGATGCCCTATCTGCACCTGCCGGTTCAGTCGGGTTCGGACCGTATCCTCAAGCGGATGAACCGCAGCCACACGGCAGAAAGCTATCTACGGCTGGTCGAACGCATTCGTGCGGCGCGGCCTGATATCGTGATGTCGGGGGACTTCATCGTTGGTTTCCCCGAAGAAACCGAAGATGATTTTCAGGCCACGATGGATTTGGTCGAAGAGGTCAAATACGGCTACGCCTATTCCTTCAAATACTCCACACGTCCGGGAACCCCGGCGGCTGAACGGGCTCAGGTCGATCCGGCAGCGGCAGATGAACGGTTGCAGCGGCTTCAGGCCCTGATCACGCGCCATCAGCGGGAGATTCAGGACGGTATGGTCGGACGCACTGTCCGCGTTCTTTTTGAAAAACCGGGTCGCTTGTCCGGGCAGATGGTTGGAAAGTCTGAATATCTGCATTCGGTGCACGTAAAAGGACCAGAGATCGCCACGGGTGACTTGAGAGAGGTCCGGATCACTGCGTCGGGGGCGAATTCTCTGGCGGGCGAGTTGCTGTAGATCGGTGCAAACACCTCCCGGACACCATAGTTGGTGTTTGTTTCCAAAATTTACCCTTGATTTATTGCTTGGAACTATGCTCCGAGAGGAGCCATGGTTTTTTGGGCGTAAGGATCTGCGTCTACAAATCGGCGATATGCCGGTCCCGGAAAACGGGATGAGGGAGGTACGAGTGTCGACTATCAAGAGCTTTGGGAGCCTGAGCAGGTTGAAAACACTGACGCTAACTGCCGCTGTTACACTGATTGCCGGCGCATCCATAGCCGGTGACTTGAAAGGTGACATAAGCGATCCGGAAGTGGTCAGCCCGAAAAGATTCAGCAGCGATGTCCGCGCTTTTTACCTGGGACTTACCGGCGGTTATGGGTCTGGTGGGGATGATCGGTTTGGCCTGACAACACCCGGCGGACAGTTTGATATCGGTGATCAGGATTTATCCGGAACATACGGTGGCCTCCGGGGCGGCTGGCGTGGTGTCTTACCAGCTGCAGGTGGGCGCGACTATGTCTATGGCTTTGAAGTCGGGTATGAATTCGGATCCCTGGACGACACTGTCAGCAGGCGGATCGGCGGCGTCAATGTGCAAGGCGGAACAGAGATATCGGATGTTCTGGCAGTCCGATTTCGCAACGGTCTGACAAACCGCAGCGGACGAATTCTGTATTTCTTCAGTGTCGGATATCTGTGGGGCGATGTGGAAACAACCAACAGTATTGCCTCGGGTACTTCGGTTCAGAATTTCTCGGTGTCAGATCGGCGGAACGGCTATTCGGCAAGCATAGGGGCCGAGCATAAGTTGTCGGGCAATTGGTCGATTACGGGCGAATATGAATATGTCCAGTTCCAATCAAAGGACGTCCAGTTCAGTTCTGGTTTTTCCACAAAGTCCACACCAAAATACAGCGGCTTGAGAATCGGGCTGAATTACACCTTCTGATGTACATCCAATCGGCAACCGATCACCATTAAATCGGCTGTTATGACATCTCAGCATTTATTTTTGAAACTGTGGCTTGCGCCTACCAAGATTTGTTGTCTACGCTCGGGGTGAACAGCCAAGACAGGAGAGCGGATTGGCCATCGGTGCCCTGACCCCACCGCAAGATGAAATGCCCCAACACGAGGCGTTCGTAGAATTTCCCGACAACCGATTGCTGATTGACCTGTGCGGTGAATATGACCGCAATCTGGCCGAGATCGAAACAAAGCTTTCGGTCCAGATTGTGCGCCGCGGCAATCAGCTTGTTGTGATGGGCGATGAAGATGCTCAGAAACAGGCGGTTGAGGTACTTCAATCGCTGTATACACGGCTTGAAGGTGGGCGCGAGGTTGAGGCCGCAGACGTCGATCGCGAGTTGAGGATGGGTGTTTCGGAACAGGGAACCGGAAGCCGGGATGGCGACCAGCTTGAAATGTTCAAGGGCGGTTCGGTCGAGATCAAGACCCGCAAGAAGCTGGTTGAACCGCGCACCGACGCCCAGAAAGCCTATGTCCAGTCACTGTTCAACAATGAGCTGGCCTTTGGAATTGGTCCCGCGGGGACGGGTAAGACCTATCTGGCAGTGGCGGTCGGGGTTTCGATGTTCATCGGCGGACATGTGGATCGAATCATCCTGAGCCGTCCGGCGGTCGAGGCGGGCGAAAAACTGGGTTATTTGCCGGGTGACATGAAGGACAAGGTCGACCCTTACATGCAACCGCTTTATGACGCGTTGAACGATTTTCTGCCCGGAAAACAGTTGGCCAAACTGATCGAAGAGAAACGAATCGAAATCGCTCCGCTGGCCTTTATGCGTGGTCGTACGCTGGCCAACGCATTTGTTGTTCTGGATGAAGCGCAAAACGCCACCACGATGCAGATGAAGATGTTTCTGACCCGTCTGGGTGAAGGAAGCCGCATGGTCATCACCGGCGACCGGTCACAGGTCGATTTGCCGCGTGGCGTTCAATCGGGCCTGGCGGATGCTGAGAGGTTGTTGAAAACGATCCCGAATATCAGTTTCAACTACTTCACCTCAAAAGACGTGGTGCGTCACCCGCTTGTCGCCGCGATCATCGAGGCGTATGAGGCCGATGCGGGCCGTGAAACCACGTGAGCACATAGCCCGTTAACGAGGCTGTTGCGCGGGAAGATGACCCTGGATCTCATTTTCGAAGACGAAAGGTGGCAAGACCTGGAGGTCTTGTCACAAAAGTCGATTGACGCCGTTCTGGCCCATTGCGGACTGGCGCCGGAACAGTGCGAAGTCAGTATATTGGCGTGCAACGACGCGCGGATTTCAGAACTGAACGCAGAATTTCGCGGCAAACCGACGCCCACCAATGTGTTGAGCTGGCCTGCGGAAGACCTGGCTCCGGACGAGCCAGGGCAAACACCACGCCTGCCAGAGCCTGATTTTACCGGTGAGATTGTTCTGGGTGATATTGCGATTTCCTATGACACCTGCGTCCGCGAGGCGGCTGAGGCCAACAAGGCAATGAACGATCACGTGACCCATTTGCTTGTTCACGGAACGTTGCATTTGCTGGGTTATGATCACATTCGTGACCCCGATGCCACCTTGATGGAAGGGATTGAGGTCAAGATACTTGGCAAATTGGGTATTGATGACCCATATAAGGTATAATGTGGGTTCAAGACCCGATCAGTTGGAACAAGGTAATGGGCGATATAGAAGGCAGTTCTAGGGCGGCGCAAAGCGCGCAACCTCAGGACAGCAGTACTGAAACGGAAGAGAAAACCGGTCTGTTTTCTCGAATCCTTGATGTGTTTTCGAGCGAAGATACTCAACCGGACCAGTCGGTGAACGGACAAAACGCGGCTGTGGCGCAGCCACGCGGGATGATTAACCTGCGTCGGATGCGCGTTGAGGACGTTGCCATCCCTACCGCTGAAATTGTCTCGGTTCCTTCAACGATCACAAAAGATGAACTGGCGGATGTTTTCCGGAGCAGTGGTATGTCGAGGATTCCGGTCTATGAGGGAACCTTGGATACACCGCTTGGCTTTGTTCATCTCAAGGATTTTGCCCTGACCCACGGTTTCAACGGTGGGGGTAAAGAGTTTGATCTGACCTCTATGCTTCGGACGCTTTTGTTCGTGCCGCCATCCATGCCGATCGGCGTCTTGTTGACCAAGATGCAAACCGAGCGGCGTCACATGGCATTGGTGATTGATGAATATGGCGGCGTTGATGGTCTGCTGACGATCGAAGACCTGATCGAGCAGGTCGTCGGCGAAATCGCTGACGAGCACGATGCGGATGAAGACCAGCTTTGGGTGCAGGAAAAGCCCGGATGCTATGTGGTACAGGCGCGTGTGCCGCTCGAAGACTTTGAGGCCGAGATTGGCCGGTCTCTGACCAGTCATGAAGACGTCGACGAAGAGGAAATCGATACTCTGGGCGGGCTTGTCTTTATGCTCTCTGGCCGCGTTCCGGCGCGGGGTGAGGTTGTCATTCACCCAGAGGGCCCGGAATTCGAAGTGATCGAAGCCGATCCACGCCGTATCAAACGGCTGCGCGTCATGCTGCCGGGCGTTGCTGCATGACCCCAGTGCGGGGATGGCCATTATCGTTGAGATTGCTGGCCGCCGCCGCCCTTGGCGGGGTAGGCGCTTTTGGTCAGGCGCCTCATCTGTATTGGGGCGCAACCGTTTTGGCTCTGGTCCTGATTGTGCCGATCTTCCTTACCAGCGAAACCCGAGGCCGGGCGGCCTGGGTCGGCTGGGCCTTCGCGACCGGCTATTTTGCCCATGCCCTCGGCTGGATCATTGAACCGTTCCAGGTGGATGCTGAACGCCATGCCTGGATGGCCCCGTTTGCGTTGGTGTTCTTGGCGGGCGGACTGGCCTTGTTCTGGGCTGCCGCCTTTGGCCTGTCGCGCAGAATTGGTGCGACGCCCATTCGTCAGGGCATATTACTGGTTGCAGTCTTGTCCCTGGCCGAGGTGGCGCGTGGATATGTGCTGACTGGCTTTCCATGGGCTGGCGTCGCGCAGATCTGGGTGGATACACCGGTGGCTCAGGTGCTGTCTCTGGTTGGGCCGTATGGGTTGAACGCGCTGACCTTTGCCGCAACGTTACCAATTGGCGCGGCATTGGTGCAGGACAAACCCTTGAACGGTTTGGCGCGGACCCTGGGTTTTACTGTTGCGATGGCGGTGATGGCGATTACTTATGGGTCGATGCGACCCGTCGTTCAGGGTAGTTCGCATCTGGTTCGCGTGGTCCAGCCGAATGCACCTCAGCACCAAAAATGGGATCCGGCATATGCGCCTTTGTTTTTCGCGCGTCAGGTTGAATATACCGCAGCTTTTCCTAGACCCGACCTGATTGTCTGGCCCGAGACCGCAGTTCCAGCGTGGTTGGGTAGCGCGCAACCGTTTCTGTCGACTGTTGCGGATGCCGCGCAGGGTGTGCCGGTGATATTGGGGATTCAGCGTGCAGAAGGCTCGAGGATCTTCAACTCGCTGGTCTATCTGGATGAAACCGGGCGTCAGGCAGGGTTGTATGACAAACACCACTTGGCGCCTTTCGGTGAATACGTCCCGTTGGGTGATCTGATGGGGCGTTTCGGGGTCAGTGGTCTGGCGGCCACAACCGGGCACGGGTTCAGCGCGGGGCCGGGCCCCTCCCGGTTGGACCTCGGCAAGCTTGGAAACGCATTGCCCCTGATTTGCTACGAAGCCATTTTTCCGCAAGATGTGAATGGCGCGCCGGGTCGGGCTGACTTCTTATTGCAGATCACAAATGACGCCTGGTTTGGTACGCGGTCGGGACCGTTTCAACACCTGGTGCAAGCCCGGATGAGGGCAATCGAGCAGGGCTTGCCGATGATCCGTTCGGCCAATACCGGTGTATCGGCCGTGATTGACCCATTGGGTCGGGTGACTGCGTCATTGGCTCTGGGTGAGGCGGGATATGTGGACGCCGTGCTGCCGCAACCACACCGTCGCACGACTTATGCTCGTATCGGGGACAGTCCGGTCGTTGTTGTCCTACTGTTTATTTTGGCAATGGCGCTGTTTGGTATCCGCGGCGACCGGGCAATTAGAGATTGACCCCAACTTTGGGCAGGCGTATGCGTCTGTGGTCTGCCACAACGGCTTCCTGGCGTGGCGGAGAAACCTTAATGGAGCACATTTATGTCCCGACATAACTATACTTTTACTTCGGAATCCGTTTCTGAAGGGCACCCGGATAAGGTCTGTGACCGTATCTCGGATGCTGTCCTTGATGCATTTCTGAACGAAGAGCCTGAGGCGCGCGTGGCTTGCGAAACCTTTGCCACGACCAACCGCATCGTCATCGGTGGCGAAGTTGGTCTGTCGGACAAGGACAAACTGCACGACTACATGGGCCGCATCGACGAAATTGCGCGCGAGTGCGTGAAAGACATCGGATACGAGCAGGACAAGTTCCACCACGAAACCGTCGAGGTGACGAACCTTCTGCACGAACAATCCGCCCATATCGCGCAGGGTGTGGATGCCGCAGACAACAAGGACGAAGGCGCTGGCGACCAGGGTATCATGTTTGGCTTTGCCACAACAGAAACGCCTGCGCTTATGCCTGCACCGATCCAGTATTCGCACGCAATCCTGCGGCGTCTGGCCGAAGTGCGCAAGAACGGCACCGAGCCTGCACTGGGGCCGGATGCGAAATCTCAGTTGTCTGTCGTTTATCAAGACGGCAAACCGGTCGGCGTCAGCTCGATTGTTCTGTCGACGCAGCATCTGGACGAGGCTCTGACGTCGGATGATATCCGCGCCATCGTTGAACCCTATATCCGTGAAACTCTGCCCGAAGGCTGGCTGTCGGCCGAAACCGAATGGCACGTCAACCCGACCGGCAAATTCGTTATTGGCGGGCCGGATGGCGACGCGGGTCTGACCGGTCGTAAGATCATCGTGGATACCTATGGTGGCGCAGCCCCGCATGGTGGCGGTGCTTTCTCGGGCAAAGACCCGACCAAGGTTGACCGTTCGGCGGCCTATGCTGCGCGCTACCTGGCGAAAAACGTCGTAGCCGCAGGTATGGCCGAGCGCTGTACTATTCAGTTGAGCTATGCCATTGGCGTATCGAAGCCGCTTTCGATTTACGCAGACACGCATGGCACGGGTCAGATTGCAGATGCGGCGATCGAAAAAGCAGTTGGTCAGATCATGGATCTGACGCCGCGTGGCATTCGCCAGCACCTTCAACTGAACAAGCCGATCTACCAGCGTACAGCGGCTTACGGTCACTTTGGCCGCGAACCGGATGCAGATGGCGGTTTTAGCTGGGAACGCACTGATCTGGTCGACGCGCTGAAATCCGCAGTTTGATCTGAAAAATCCAAAGCGCGCCTTCATGGGCGCGCTTTTTCTTTGGGGCAGTGCACGCTCTTGCAACGTACTCCGCTGCGCAGTATGGCCACCGTCATGAGCACCGAGACCCCACAACGCCCGCGCAGAAACTTTTATGGCCGCTTCAAGGGCAAGACCCTGAAGCCCAGTCAAAAGACCTATCTGAACGAAGATCTGGTGGCCTTGTCGCCCGGCGCTGTGGACTGGGACACTAACCCTGAACGCAGGCCGCTAGACCTGGACGGTCTATTCGGCGGCAGGTCGGTTTGGTTGGAAGTCGGCTTTGGCGGTGGTGAGCATTTAGTGCACCAGGCGCAAAACAATCCTGGCATTGGCATCATCGGGGCCGAGCCTTACATCAACGGTGTTGCCATGCTGCTAGGCAAAATCCGTCAGGCAGGTGTAGACAACCTTGCCGTGCACCCCGGAGATGCGCGCGACCTGTTCGACGTGCTGCCAGAGGCCTGCATTTCGCGCGCGTTCCTGCTATACCCCGATCCCTGGCCTAAAACGCGGCATCATCGCCGCCGTTTTGTGACGCCGGAACATCTTGAGCCACTGGCAAAGGTGCTGAAACCCGGGGCGATCTTCCGGGTTGCAACTGACATTCCCGATTACGTGCGTCAGACATTGGAAGAGGTTCCGCGCACCGGGTTTGAATGGCTGGCGGAACGTCCTTCTGACTGGCGTGAACCGTGGGACGACTGGATCTCGACGCGATACGAACAGAAGGCGCTGCGCGAGGGTCGGACACCTCATTACCTGACCTTCCGACGCAAAGGCTGATTGCCGCTGGACCAACGGGCGTCAATTCGCTAATCGGCTTGAGCACTGATAGCGCAAAAGGAGCCCTCATGTCCGGACACGGCACGCCCATCCCGATGACCTCGCATCCCTGCGGCCCGCTGACCGGCACGGCAGAGGTGCCCGGCGACAAGTCGATTTCGCACCGGTCGCTGATCCTTGGCGCGATGGCCGTGGGTGAAACCCGGATTTCGGGTTTGCTCGAGGGCGAAGACGTTCTGGATACCGCCAAGGCGATGCGTGCCTTCGGCGCCGAGGTCACAGATCACGGAAACGGGGAATGGACAGTGCACGGCGTGGGTGTCGGTGGCTTCGCCGAACCGGGCCAAGTGATCGACTGTGGCAACTCGGGAACCGGTGTGCGCTTGATCATGGGGGCGATGGCGACCTCTCCGATCACTGCGACATTTACTGGTGATGCCAGTCTGAACAAACGCCCCATGGCCCGGGTGACTGATCCTCTGGCCCTGTTTGGGGCAGAATCGGTTGGACGGTCCGGCGGGCGCTTGCCGATGACCATCGTTGGCGCGGCGGACCCTACCCCTGTGCGATACGAAGTTCCGGTGCCGTCGGCGCAGGTGAAATCCGCCGTTCTGCTGGCGG
This sequence comes from Ruegeria sp. HKCCSA071, assembly GCF_017872555.1. Taxonomy (GTDB): domain Bacteria; phylum Pseudomonadota; class Alphaproteobacteria; order Rhodobacterales; family Rhodobacteraceae; genus Ruegeria. The sequence goes on along the minus strand of NZ_JAEDOX010000003.1, from coordinate 198,056 downwards.
GTCTGAATGCCCCCGGAAAGACCGTTGTGATCGAGAAAGAGGCCACGCGCGACCATTCCGAACGGATGCTAGCTGGATTTGGCGCCGAGATCACCGTCGAGGATACCGACGAAGGCCGTGTTATCTCTCTGACCGGTCGTCCGGAGCTGAAGCCGCAGGTCATCGCTGTACCGCGCGATCCGTCCAGCGCGGCTTTTCCGGTTTGCGCGGCACTGATCACACCTGGATCCGATGTTTTGGTGCCGGGGATCGGTTTGAACCCCACACGCGCGGGCCTCTTTACGACCCTGCGTGAGATGGGCGCTGATCTGACCTATGAAAACGAGCGCGAAGAGGGCGGCGAGCCGGTTGCCGATCTGCGCGCGAAATACTCGCCAAACATGAAGGGCATTGACGTGCCGCCAGAACGCGCGGCCTCGATGATCGACGAATATCCCGTTTTGTCCGTGGTTGCTGCAAACGCCACGGGCGCCACGATGATGGGCGGAGTAAAGGAACTCCGGGTGAAGGAAAGCGACCGCATCGATGCCATGGCGCGCGGTCTGCGGGCCAACGGCGTCACGGTCAACGAGGGTGACGATTGGTGGTCGGTTGAAGGGCTGGGCATCGGCAACGTTCCGGGCGGCGGCACCTGCGAAAGCTTTCTGGATCACCGCATTGCCATGTCGTTCATGGTGATGGGTATGGGGGCACAGAGCCCCGTGAGTGTGGATGATGGCGGCCCGATCGCGACGTCGTTCCCGATATTTGAACCTTTGATGGCGTCATTGGGTGCAAAGGTAGAGCGCACGTGAGTTTCACGGTTGCCATTGACGGACCAGCGGCTGCGGGCAAGGGCACAATATCCAAGGCTGTGGCGACGCATTTCGGCTTTGCCCATCTGGACACGGGTTTGCTGTATCGCGCTGTCGGAAGGCGAACCCTGGAAGGGGTTGACGCGCTAGAAGCCGCGCAGGCCCTGACAGCGGAAGAACTTGAACAAGGGGATCTGCGCACCGCCGAGATTGCACAGGCAGCTTCCAAAGTGGCGGTTCTTCCAGAGGTTCGCGCAGCCTTGGTCGATTTTCAGCGCGCGTTTTCCCGCAGGGCAGGTGGGGCCGTTCTGGACGGTCGTGATATTGGCACGGTGATTTGTCCGGATGCCGAAGTGAAGCTGTTTGTTACAGCCAGTGCAGAAGTGCGCGCCGAGCGTCGTTTTCTGGAGCTTAGTGCAAAAGGCGCTGACGTAACCCGTGAACAGGTTCTGGCTGATGTCAGAGAACGCGACGCGCGGGATGCTGAGCGTAGCACAGCTCCGATGAAACCCGCTGAAGATGCTGTGCAGTTGGACACCACCGATCTGAGTATCGAGGCGGCGTTGGCCAAAGCCGTTGAGGTGATCAACGTGAAACTGCCCGCGACGCGCTAACGCCGCGGGCAAACGGGTCAGGTCTTACAGTTCGCCCACGGCGACGCTTTTGATATTCGCCCATTGGTCATCCGCGGTTTTTGCGGTGGCGCCAACATCCTTCAAGAAGGCTGCCCGGGTTTCTGCATTCAGGAAAAGAAACAGTTTTCCGTCTGCGACAAGGTATTGATCCGGGTCACCGTCAAACTTCTTGCCGACCGATACACCGAACGAACAGAAGCCACCGTGCTGCGGCAGGTATGCAGCAGGGTTTGCTTCGAACGCTTCTCGGTTCGCGGCGGACGTGAAATAGTAGGAGGCTCCGTCATAAGTTGACGAGTGAGTGGCGAAGCCTTCGACCGGGTTGCCATCATTGACCAGTGCAACCAGATCAACCCCATGGGCGGCCAGCGGCGCACCGGCGGCTGAAATGCCGTTGGACACGTTGATTTCGTCAGCAGCAAAGGCTGGGGTGGACAGGGCAATTGCAGTTGCCATGGCGGTAAAGATGAGAGATTTCATGATATTTTCCCTTTGGTTCTGGTTTCGGGTCGACCGCTTTGTCGACCGACAAGGCAAAATTAGGGAAAGAATGCCGAACGTTTAATCTCAGATACGTCGCCAAATGTTGCAGATCGTACAAACGGTCGAATGGATTGCTGTTCTCACTCCAATTCTCCACGATACATCTCGTGACACAGGCAGCTGAGTGCCGGGTCCCGCGCGGTGTTTCAAGACACTTCACCCTTGCGCTGCACTCGAAGACACAACCATGTGGTCCCGCGTCCCAATACCGAGAAACCGCCTAAAGAAGACCCGACGCGAACCGTGCAAGCCATTTCAGTCAGAACCCGCTATTGTTCAGGTTGCTATGACGCTCGGGGGGATCAGCGTTAGGCAAGAGTTCCTGCGCGCGCTGCCGCGCACCATAGGCTTTGCACTTGCACCGGTTCAAGATTCAGCCTATACGCGCGCTGTCGATACAAGGGCGGTCAACGTCCGGATGACGTTTCTGAGCAGGGCCGGGTTACCTCGGCCCTTTGTGTTTGTTTGCTCAGGGGCGCACCGGGTCACGCCAGACGGCATCATGAAACAAGACCGGCGGAGACAACCGCTCGGCCAGCAAAAACGTACTGTAAAGGAAATGAACGCCACATGGCTAACGCATCCATGGAGGAATTCGAAGCCCTCCTGAATGAAAGCTTCGAAATGGACACACCCGAAGAGGGTTCTGTTGTCAAAGGCAAGGTTCTGGCGATCGAAGCCGGCCAAGCCATCATCGACGTAGGCTACAAAATGGAAGGCCGCGTTGATCTGAAAGAATTCGCAAATCCCGGCGAAGCCCCTGAAATCGCTGTCGGCGACGAGGTCGAAGTTTACCTGCGCGCCGCAGAAAACGCCCGTGGCGAAGCCGTCATCTCGCGCGAGATGGCCCGCCGTGAAGAGGCATGGGACCGTCTGGAAAAAGCATATGCCGACGACCAGCGCGTCGAAGGTGCAATCTTTGGCCGCGTCAAGGGTGGCTTCACCGTCGATCTGGGTGGCGCAGTTGCGTTCCTGCCCGGCTCGCAGGTTGACGTGCGCCCCGTGCGCGACGCTGGCCCGCTGATGGGTCTGAAGCAGCCGTTCCAGATTCTGAAAATGGACCGCCGCCGTGGCAACATCGTTGTGTCGCGCCGCGCCATCTTGGAAGAATCGCGTGCCGAACAGCGTGCCGAAGTCATCGGCAACCTGTCCGAAGGTCAGACCGTCGAGGGTGTCGTCAAGAACATCACCGAATACGGTGCATTTGTTGACCTGGGCGGCGTTGACGGCCTGCTGCACGTCACCGACATGGCATGGCGTCGTGTGAACCACCCGTCCGAGATCCTGACGATCGGCGAAACCATCAAGGTTCAGGTCATCAAGATCAACAAAGACACCCACCGCATCAGCCTGGGCATGAAGCAGCTTCAGGAAGATCCGTGGGATCTGGTTGCTGCCAAATACCCGCTGGGCTCGGTTCATCAGGGTCGCGTCACCAACATCACCGACTACGGCGCATTCGTCGAGTTGGAAGCAGGTGTGGAAGGTCTGGTGCACGTGTCCGAGATGTCCTGGACCAAGAAAAACGTCCACCCCGGCAAGATCGTTTCGACCAGCCAGGAAGTCGACGTCATGGTTCTGGAAATCGACGGCGCCAAGCGTCGCGTGTCTCTGGGCCTGAAGCAGACACAGCGCAACCCATGGGAAGTGTTTGCAGAAACACACCCCGAGGGCACCGAAGTCGAAGGCGAAGTCAAGAACATCACCGAATTTGGTCTGTTCATTGGCCTCGAGGGCGACATCGACGGCATGGTTCACCTGTCGGACCTGTCCTGGGACGAGCGTGGCGAGGATGCGATCCAGAACTACCGCAAAGGCGACATGGTTTCGGCCGTTGTCTCGGAAGTGGATGTCGAGAAAGAGCGTATCTCCTTGTCGATCAAAGCTTTGGGTGGTGACAAGTTCGCAGAAGCCGTTGGCGGCGTGAAGCGTGGCTCGGTCATCACTGTCGAAGTGACCGCAATCGAAGATGGCGGCATCGAGGTTGAGTACGAAGGCATGAAGTCGTTCATCCGTCGTTCCGACTTGTCGCGTGACCGTTCCGAACAGCGCCCCGAGCGTTTCTCGGTCGGTGACAAGGTTGATGTCCGCGTAACCAATGTCGACAGCAAGACCCGCCGTCTGGGTCTGTCGATCAAGGCACGCGAGATCGCAGAAGAGAAAGAAGCCGTGGAACAGTACGGTTCTTCCGACTCGGGCGCGTCGCTGGGCGACATTCTGGGTGCGGCGCTGAAGTCGGGCGACTAAGCCCGGGGCGCATCCCAAGTATGATTTACGGCCCCGCATGGAAGTGCGGGGCCGTTTTTGTTGCGAATCAACGTGTTCCAAACACGCTGCTTAAACTCGATTATGTTCGCGCTTGAAGTGTGTAAATCAGTCTGTCGGGCAAAATTTCGCGTGAGAATATGGCAAAATAAAGCCTCAACACGCAGAGTATCCGTTCCCCCGTTCTGGGTTTTTTCCTATACTGTCAAAACAGTAGACCTGTCACACCGGCTGCCTGGGAGGGTATCACGAATGATCCGTTCAGAACTGATTCAGAAAATCGCTGACGAAAACCCGCATCTCTATCAGCGTGATGTCGAGCGGATTGTGAACACCGTGTTCGAAGAAGTCACCGATGCCATGGCGCGCGGCGACCGGGTCGAGCTGCGCGGCTTTGGTGCCTTTTCGGTGAAAAAGCGGGATGCCCGCGTTGGGCGCAACCCCCGTACCGGTGAAACCGTTCAGGTCGAAGAAAAATGTGTACCATTTTTCAAAACTGGTAAGTTGCTAAGGGATCGTTTGAACGGTAAAGCCTGACCTCATGATGCGTTACCTTCGATATGCTTTTCTTGGGACTCTCGGGATCGTTCTGATTTCCGTTTCCTTGGCAAATGTTCAGTCTGTGGAACTGAAACTGATGCCCGATGCTCTGGCCGAGCTTCTGGGCTTTAACGTCAGTACCTCTTTACCGCTTTTTCTGGTCGTTCTCGGTGGCGTTGTCGCCGGTTTGATCATCGGTTTCATGTGGGAATGGCTGCGGGAACATAAACACCGCCGCGATGCGACCGTGAAAAAGGGCGAGGTCCGCAAGCTTGAACGCGAAGTCAAGAAGCTCAAGAAAAAGCAGAACGAGGGTAAGGATGATATTCTGGCCCTGCTCGACGAGGCCAGCTGAGGCTTATGTCTACCGTTGTGTCCGTCAAGATCTGCGGTTTGACCGCCCCAGAACATGCGCGCGCTGCGGTTGAAGCTGGCGCGCGCTACGTCGGGTTCAACTTCTTTCCCAAATCGCCCCGTTACGCGCCGATACCGCAAGCCGCGGCGTTGGCCGCCGAAATACCAATCGGCGTCGCCAAGGTCGCTCTGGCCGTGAATTTCTCGGACGCGCAGCTTGATGAGATTGTCGCGGGTGTTCCGCTGGATATGTTGCAGCTTCACGGTGGAGAGAGTCCCGAGCGTGTGGCAGAGATCAAGCAGCGCTATGGCCTGCCCGTCATCAAGGCGATCGGTGTTGCCGAGGCCGAGGACCTGGCTGCGATTGATCTGTATTCCGAAGTTGCAGACCAGCTTCTGATCGATGCAAAGCCGCCGAAGAATTCGGAACTTCCCGGCGGCAACGGTCTTCCTTTTGACTGGCGGCTGCTGGCAGGTCGCAAATACTGGCGCAGGCCGTGGATGTTGTCCGGTGGTCTGAACCCAGACAATGTCGCTGAGGCGATCCGCATGACGGGTGCGCGGCAAGTCGATGTGGCGTCCGGTGTTGAAAGCGCACCGGGCGTAAAGGACGCTGTATTGATACAGGCATTTATCGACGCGACACGCTGATTTTGTTTGCCGCTGCAAGGGGGCGACATGGTGCGTTTTGCCATGGCAAATCCCGCTACGACCACCTATGACAGTCAGGTACGACGAGGGAGACACCCATGGCCAACGATCTTTTCAATTCCTTCATGTCCGGCCCTGACGAGCAAGGGCGATTTGGCATCTTTGGCGGGCGCTTTGTCAGCGAAACGCTGATGCCGCTGATCCTGTCACTGGAAGAGGAATACAACAAAGCCAAGGATGATCCGACCTTCTGGGCCGAGATGGATGATCTGTGGGCCAACTATGTGGGCCGCCCCTCACCTCTGTATTTCGCGGAACGCCTGACCGAGCATCTGGGCGGGGCGAAGATCTATCTGAAACGTGATGAACTGAACCACACCGGCGCACACAAGATCAACAACGTGCTGGGCCAGATCATTCTGGCGCGCCGCATGGGCAAGACCCGGATCATTGCCGAGACCGGGGCAGGGCAGCACGGTGTCGCGACAGCCACGGTCTGTGCGAAATTTGGTCTGAAATGCATCGTTTATATGGGTGCCCACGACGTGCAACGTCAGGCCCCGAACGTGTTTCGTATGCGCCTACTGGGGGCCGAGGTGATCCCGGTCACTTCGGGTCGTGGTACGCTGAAAGACGCGATGAATGACGCGCTGCGCGACTGGGTGACCAATGTGCGCGATACGTTTTACTGCATCGGCACAGTGGCCGGTCCGCACCCATACCCGGCGATGGTGCGTGATTTCCAGTCGATCATCGGCAAGGAAGCCAAAGAGCAGATGATGAAGGCCGAAGGCCGTCTGCCGGATACGATCATTGCAGCTATCGGTGGCGGCTCGAACGCGATGGGCCTGTTCTATCCTTTCCTTGATGACAAGGCCGTTAACATCATCGGTGTTGAGGCCGGCGGTAAAGGTGTAAACGAAAAGATGGAGCATTGTGCCTCGCTGACAGGCGGTCGCCCGGGCGTACTGCATGGCAACCGGACCTATCTGTTGCAGGATGATGACGGGCAGATTCTGGAAGGCTATTCGATTTCGGCTGGTCTGGACTATCCGGGTATCGGGCCCGAACATTCCTGGTTGCATGAGGTCGGTCGCGCGACTTACGTCTCGATTACCGACAAGGAAGCGCTTGAGGCATTCCAGCTGTGCTGTGCCACCGAGGGTATCATTCCCGCACTGGAACCCAGCCACGCTCTGGCGCATGTCATGAAGATCGCGCCAGAGTTGCCCAAGGACCACCTGATTTGCATGAATATGTGTGGACGCGGTGACAAGGATGTTCAGACCGTCGCAAAATACCTGAACTTCGATATGTCTGACACCGAGGGTCGCACTGTCGGTTGATTTCGAACCGGGGCCACATGCCCCGGTTTACAATTTCGATCAATCAAGCTGCCGGGAAAACCCGTCGGTCCACCCTTGATTGTAGTGCCGCTCCGAAATGGCTTTCGGATCCAATTTCTGTTTCACCGGGCGCAGATGGATTGTGGCTCCTACCCGGCGTGGCATCCGGTTTTGTCACTGTATGCTCGCCCTCGCAAGCGATCCTTTTGGACCCGCCGGAGCCCGGCCAAAGAATCGCCCACAAGCGATATCGCCCTGTTCCACTTGCGCCCGAAGGTTTCCAAATGGTGGTCAGTGCGGCAAGTGGAGCCACACTGTTGTAAAATTGCTGAAATTTCAGCGATTATGTCCCTTCTGTCTTTGCAGACGAGTTTCCAGCGTAGCCTGCCTCAGGTTTCTTTCTCCGCGAGACGACACTGTAAATACTGGGTGTTTCAAGCTGTTTGAGAGTTAGCCTTGGTCAAAACCCGGTTGTTCTAACAACACGACGTGCCCCGCACGCCCCAGTTGATTCCTGCCGCGTTCTATACAGCGTCTTCCAATTGAATTAACTTCTCATTAACCGGCGATTTGCCGCCGGTTCTGGGGATGTCTCTGCGAAGATGGGGCAAGGATGACGCTGCTTGGGATGCGATTTTAACCCCGGGCACTCTGGTGTTTGGCACCCACGCGGTGCTGTAGGAGGTAATATGGTTTGGTCCGCAATTACGAGGCTGTCGTGCTTGGGTCTTTTGGTTTCCGCGCTTTTGATGGGAAGCGTCAAAGAGGGTCTGGCATTTGGCAACCCTTCGTTTCCGTCCCAGACAGTCGCAACACCTAACGGCGGGCAGATTTTCTTTTCCAATCTCCAAAGTACTGCGACAGCGTTCATGTCGTTGGGCGGCTCGGGAGAAGGCCCGGGAGGATCGTTCTATTTCAACAATGGTGTTTTGACTCAACCTGCTATTACGCCAGCAGGATTGGCCAATCTTGGATATATTGGCGCGACGATACTCAGCCAGAATGGAGCCGATTCCACTTACGCCGCTGATGGCTATCTTGGGGTCATGTTCACCGCGCGCGAAACCGTCGGAGGGTCGCTTTACCTTTATGAAATAGCGCTGTCGGGCGTCACGAATACCCAGATTATCAACACTAGGACTTTGGCAGACACGACGCAGCCGACGGCCTCAATTGGTGCGCTGACAACAATCGGGAACGGTACGTTCCAAGCGGTGATCACACTGAGTGAACCCAGCACAGATTTCACGGTGGGCGACTTGTCGGTTACCAATGCGTCCGCAAGCCTGACAGGATCGGGATCCAATTATGTTGCGACGTTGACTGCGCAAAATAACGGTACAATTGAGCTGTTTATTCCCGCAGGCGTTTTTTCGGATGCCGCCGGGAACCTGAACCTTGCGTCCAACAGGGTCAGCACACAACAGGGTGTAACGGACACACAGCGACTGGTGCAGGCCTTTCAGAACGCCCGGGCCAACAGCCTCGTGACCAATCAGCCAGAGCTGACGCAGTTTCTTCAGCAATCAGGATCAGGTGCGCTGGACTCGTCGGTGACGCAGGGATCGGGGTATCTGAAATTTGCAAGTGATCCAACCCAACCGGTCTGGTTCAATCTGTCCGGGAACTGGAGCTCGCAAAACGATTACGACAGTTCTTATGCCTTGGCCGTGGTGGGGGCGCATGGCTGGGTGAACTCGAACCTTCTGATCGGCGCCATGTTGCAGATCGACTATGCCGAAACCGAAAACGGCCCGGCCAGCGTGGATGGCACAGGGTGGTTGGTCGGACCTTATGTCGTCGCCAAACTGCCCAGCCAGCCGGTGTTTTTAGAAGGGCGCGTTTTGTACGGTCAGGCCGATAACGAAATCTCTCCACTGGGCACCTATACCGACAGTTTCGATAGTGAACGCTGGCTGATCCAGTCGCGCGTAACCGGAGAGTTCAAGCGCGGTGACCTGACGCTTATGCCGCTGCTGGATGTTAGCTATGCCAGCGACGATCAGGAGGCTTATACCGATAGTCTGGGCAACCTGATCCCACAGCAGGATTTCAGCCTGACCACTGCACGGCTGGGTATGGATTTCAGTCACCCAATCCAGGTGTCGCGTGGTCAGATGATGCTGACCGGTGGTCTGTCTGGTATTTGGAGTACAACATCCGGCTCAGGCACTGTTCCTGGCGTGACACCGATAGGGGATACCGCCCGCGCCCGCGCTGATCTGGGTTTTGATTACCGGCTGGAAAACGACAGCCTTCTGGCTGCAAACCTGTTCTATGACGGTATCGGCGAAAGCGGTTTTGAAAACTACAGTGTCAGCCTGATCTGGCAAATGGCATTCTGAATCAGACATGCGCCCCTTAGGGGGTCCTTTAGGTCTTTGCCTTATTTTGAAGCAAAATGTCGAGTGGTACGATCTCAAGCGCGCGTTGATGTGTCGCCTCCAGATGAACCTGCGGTGCACATCCTTCGTCATGAGCTTGCAAAAATCGGCTGGCGCATAAACACCAACTGTCGCCGGGGCGAAGGCCTGGAAAGTCGAATTCGGGTCGTGCCGTGCTCAGATCATTGCCGACATATTTTGAGAACGCCAGAAACTCGGCCGTCATCACGGCGCAGACGGTATGACTGCCCTGATCCTCGGGGCAGGTATTGCACGCACCATCCCGGAAGAACCCCGTCAAAGGGTCGCGAGAGCACGGGGCCAGAACGCCACCCAGTACATTGATACTTTCTTGTTTCTGCATAATGGCATCTTACAGACTTTCCGCAATCTTGCGGAACATTTCGATGTTAAGATCATTCACGCCGGGTTCACGAAATAGCCTGTCTGCACCAGTGGACACAATCAGAACGCCCCTGGGCTGGTTGAAATAGATGTATTGCCCATAGACGCCACGGGCCAGAAACTCTCCTTCATGCGCGCCGCGGGGAATCCACCATTGATACCCGTACCCGATCTCTCCTTGTGCGGTCGGTGCGCTGGGTTGGGTGGCTTCGAAAATCCATTCGGCAGGAACCAGTTGTTTTCCATTCGCGATGCCGTCCTGCAGGATCATTTGTCCGAACCGGGCGAAATCGCGCGTAGTAAAGTTGAGGCCCCCCAAAACAAAAGCGACCCCTGCACCATCAGTGATGTAGTATCCGTTCCGCTCCAGCCCCAACGGTTGAAGGATCTTTTCCGTCAGAAGGTCTGCCACATTCCGCCCGGTCGCACCGCGTATCACCATGCCCAGAACATGGGTGTCGATCGAGACGTATTGCCAGGTTTCACCCGGCGTCGCAAAGCTGTCTTGCAGCGAGGCTGCGAAATCGTCCAGCTCACCACCCAGGGCAACCACACGCCCCATCCGATTGATGTCGGAATTTGGGTCGAGATAATCTTCATCAAACGTCACGCCGCTTGCCATGTTCAGCACGTTGCGGATCGACGCGGTTTCATACGCGCTGCCTTTCAGTTTGGGTGCATATTTGACGACCGGGTCATCCAACGACCCGATTGCGCCCTCTTGCAGCAGGATACCGAAAAGCGCCGAAAGATAGCTTTTGGCGACCGACCAAGAAATCCTCCGGTCATCCGGCCCGGTGCCAAGATAATATTCCTCGAATCTGATCTTGCCGTTCTGCATGACCAGCAACGACGTGACCGATCGTTCATCGATCCAGCTGTCGGTTCCTTCCGGCAAGTCGAATCCTTCGCCATAAGGCAGGTCCCAGGTTGGCGCGTCTCCGCGCGGCAGGTTTACGGTCAGAAAAGCCTCGTCCATATGCGAGAAATTGTGAACGATCTTCTCTTCCGAAAATAACGAGTTTACGGCCAATAGGCGCTGCAACTCTTCGCGCTTCCACAGCCCGACGGCAGTGGCGGCCAGAACCAGCGCCAGTACGATGCGCAGCACCCACTTCAAGATGGATTTCATCGCATTGCCTCCCTAGTTGGCCGGTATTGGAACGCGGGAGATCACATTCCGCAACCTCTACGTAACGGAAAGAGGCCGGGGTGCTACCTGAATTTGTCCAAAAGCTTCTGCATGGCAGACCGGTCGTCATCCTCGGTGTCGGGTGCGGGCGTTGAAGGTGTGTCGGCTTTAGGTGCAGCGGTTTTTGATGATCGCGGCGGGGCAGTGCGCAATGCAACTGCATTCATGAACTTGCCGCCCTCGTCCTGTGCCAGGTTGGGTGCCCCGTCCGAAACACCCCGAAGAACGTCGTCCAGCCAACTGGTTTCGGATTTCGCGAAATCACTGAGCACGTACCCCGAAACCATTTCCTTGCGGCCCGGATGCCCGATCCCAAGGCGTACACGGTCATATGCCGCCCCGATATGCTCATGGATCGAGCGCAGTCCGTTATGCCCGGCGTGCCCGCCCCCTGCCTTGACGCGCAATTTGCCCGGGGCAAGGTCCAATTCGTCATGAAATACAACAACGTCGGTGGACTCCAGCTTGTAAAACCGCATCGCCTCACCCACGGATTGACCCGATCGGTTCATGTAGGTCTGCGGTTTCAACAAAAGGACTTTCTCAGTGCCAAGCCGACCTTCCGATATCTCGGCCTGAAACTTCGACTTCCAGGGGCCAAACCCGTGATCTGCAGCGATCCGGTCCAGGGCCATGAACCCGATATTGTGCCGGTTCCGGGCATATTTCTGACCCGGGTTTCCCAATCCAACAAACAGCTTCATGTTTCTGTTCTGCCTTTGTCACTTCAAAGACATTTCATGCCCGGAAAACGTCAGGAAATCCAGTCGCGCGTGAATGTCGGGTCCCAAAAAAAACGGGGCTCACCCGAGCCCCGTTTCAAAGTCGGAAATTCTATTCCTAACTTATTCTTCTTCTTTGCCGACAACTTCGACTTCATCGGCTGCAACTTCAACTTCTTCATCTTCGTCGCTTGTGGACAGGCCAGTCGGCGCCGAGATGTTGGCAATCACAAAGTCACGGTCGATGGTCGGTTTGGTGCCCTCAGGCAGATCAACCGACGAAATGGTCACAACGTCGTTGATGTTCAGACCGGTCAGATCAACCGTGATCTTCTCGGGAATGTCGCCGGCGGTGCACATCAGTTCGACTTCCGGGCGGACAACCGTCAGAACGCCACCCTTCTTAATGCCAGGGGCTGCATCCTCATTGATGAACTCAACGGGAATGAACAGCGCGATCTTGGTGGTCCGACGCAGACGCATCAGGTCCAGATGGGTCGGCAGGTCTTTGACAACGTCACGCTGAACGTCGCGGCAGATAACGCGGACATCTTCGTGACCTTCAACCTTGAGGTTCCACAAAGTCGACTTGAACCGGCCCGCTTTCAGGCGCTTGAACAGGACGTTGAAAGGGATCTGAATTGGCAGCGGATCTTTGTCGCCACCAAATACGATGCCCGGAACCATGCCGTCGCGGCGTGCCTGACGAGCGGCGCCCTTGCCTGTCCCCGTCCGTTCCAGAGCTACGAGATCAGGAATCTCACCAGCCATGATATATTCTCCATTGTTAGGGCGGGCATCCTCCAAGGCTGTATACCCGCGTGAAGCCGCGTCCTTAGCTTGATTCACCCGATTTGGAAAGAGGTATTTCTTGCCATGCCGTTCGGTTGGGTTCTATCGCCTGTCCTGGAGTATTTATCTGGCGAACGACTGAAGCATCCCCAGCTTCATCTGGCCAAAAATATCCCGGGGGAGGCGCCCGGAACGGGCGTCGGGGGCAGAGCCCACTTGTGAAACATCGCTTACGCTTGCCAGCGGCCCCCGAAGTTTTCAGGTATCAGCAGATTGTGACGCCCCAACGCTGCCACGTTTTTCTCACCACAAAGCGCCATTGTCGTATCAAGCTCCCTCTGGATCAGCTCAAGCGCCGTAGTGACACCTTTCTGACCCATGGCACCCAGACCATATACAAACGCGCGGCCAACATAGGTCCCTTTGGCCCCAAGCGCCAACGCCTTGAGCACGTCTTGCCCGGATCGGATACCACTATCCAGATGCACCTCGATATCGCCCCCAACCGCATCCATGATCTCGGGCAGGACACGAATTGAGCTCAGCGCGCCGTCAAGCTGACGCCCTCCATGATTTGACACAACAATCGCATCGGCACCCAGCTTGGCGGCCATCCTCGCGTCATCCGCATCAAGGATGCCCTTGAGGATGACTTTCCCGCCCCATTGCTCCATCAGTTTTTCAACCTTGGACCAGTCCAGGCTGGGGTCAAACTGTTCTGCGGTCCAGGCCCCCAATGAAGACGCGTCCGAAATACCATGCACATGCCCCACGATATTGCCGAACTCGCGCCGCTTGGCCTGCAGCATTTCAATGCCCCAGGCCCATTTGGTCATCAGGTTGGCGATGGTTTTTGCCGTCAATTTGGGCGGGGCCGACAGACCGTTTTTCAGATCTTTGTGCCGTTGGCCCAGAATTTGCAGGTCGAGTGTAATCACCAGCGCGGAGCATTTTGCGTCTTTTGCCCGCTGGATCAGGCGATTGATGTAGTCCGTGTCCTTCATCGTATATAGCTGAAACCAGAAGGGCTTGTCGGTATACCCGGCCACATCTTCGATCGAGTTGATGGACATTGTGGACAGCGTAAAGGGTACACCAAATTCCTCGGCGGCTTTGGCGGCCTTCATCTCTCCGTCTGCATGTTGCATCCCCGTCAACCCGACCGGGGCAAGCGCCACGGGCATTGAAACGTCTTCGCCAATCATTTGCGAAGATGTCGACCGACCGGACATATCGACCGCAACCCTTTGGCGAAGGCGTATTTTTTCAAAATCGGTCGTGTTTTCGCGAAAAGTCTGTTCTGTCCAGCTGCCGCTTTCGGCGTAGTCATAGAACATACGGGGCACGCGGCGTTCATATATGCGTTTGAGGTCTTCGATATTGGTGATCACAGGCATGAAAACAGGGCTCCGCGTTTATTGGTTAGTTTTCTTTACCAATTCATTCCCAAGGCTGCAATGTTTTGACGCTACAACAATGAGTCACGAAATACCCGCCGCGGTACCCGCGACGGGTTACAATTCTCGCATGTTGGCTGCGAAATCAGGCGCTGTGCGCGCCATCCGAAAGAGATTTTACAAAGGTCAGCACGTCGGCCACAGGTTTACCTGCGCCGATCTGGCTGACGATCGCTGACCCGACCACCGCGCCGTCCGACACCGAGGCGATATTGCGCGATTTCTCGGGCGTGTTGATCCCGAACCCCACGATCACCGGCAGATTGGTCGCGGCCTTGATGCGGGCAACCTCGGGGCCAACATCTGTTGCCTCTGCCTCGGCTGCGCCTGTTATCCCGGTGATCGAAACGTAATAAACAAAGCCCGAAGTGTTTTGCAGAACACGAGGCAGGCGTTTGTCATCCGTAGTTGGGGTCGCCAGGCGAATGAAATTCAGACCTGCCGCTTGCGCGGGCAGGCAGAGTTCTGCGTCCTCTTCGGGGGGGAGGTCCACCACGATCAACCCGTCAATACCAGCCGCTTTTGCATCGGCCAGAAACGCGTCGACACCGCGGCTGTAGATCGGGTTGTAATACCCCATCAGGACAATGGGGGTTGTATCGTCTGTTTCCCGAAACGTTCGTGCCAGATCCAATGTGCGTTGCAAGGTCATGCCCTGCTCAAGCGCACGTTGGCCCGCAGCCTGAATAGTAGGGCCATCGGCCATCGGGTCGGTAAAGGGCAGGCCCAGCTCGATAACATCCACACCAGCACCTGGCAGGCCTTTGACCACTTCAAGCGAAGTGTCATAGTCGGGATCCCCGGCCATGACATAGGCGACAAAGGCCTTCTTGCCTTCAGCTTTCAGGGCGGCGAACTTGGCGTCGATACGGGTCATCGGATGTCCTTGCACTCGGGTTTCGACCTGATGTGCAGAAACTTTGACCGAAAATCAATCCCGCCCAGACAGGAATGGATCAGAAGCCCAGATGATAGCGTACCAGCAGGGCATTCACGCCCGGGTTTTCGTCATTGGTACTGGCGTTGGATTTATGGGTAAGCGCGACAGACACGCTGTTGCCATTGTTCAGGTTATAGCCAAGACCCAAAAGGCTGCGAATCTGAAAATCGCCCCCAAGATCATTCAGGTCGTTGCTGGCATTATAGTAGCCGGGCATTACACTGCCTTCCACGAACCAGCGATCGCTCAGCGCATACTGCCCGATCAGGCCCGCGCCGATATGCGTGTCACCATCTTCATCTACAGTTAGGGCCGCACCCCAACCGGCGCGAAACCGCGTGGCCTGATGAAATGGTGCATGGTGGTATTCAATCGAGATCAGGCCCTGATCCTCGGACGTGTCTTCGGAATAATCTGCGTATCCAGCGCCAAAAACAATGGTCTGTGCCTGGGCTGACACGCAGGCTGTTGCCGCCATTACGGTTACAAGAAAAAAGTGTTTCATCGGGTTCCGCTAACAAAAAGTGATCGTGCGATATTAACTGGTTATCGTAGGCGCCGTTTTTCAATTTAGACAAGAACACATTTTCCAAACAATTTTGTGATGTGGCGAAATGGACTCGGCAAAGGTGCCGCCAGCAATCCCTTGCGCATCTAGGCGGACCTGCATAGAAGCTGCGATCGTATTATATGCAGGAGGCCGTGATGGGCTTTAAGATGGGAATCGTGGGTCTACCGAATGTCGGCAAGTCGACCCTGTTCAATGCGTTGACCAAAACCGCAGCTGCGCAGGCCGCGAACTTCCCGTTCTGCACCATTGAACCCAATGTCGGGGATGTTGCGGTTCCCGACGCCCGTCTCGACAGGCTGGCGGCGATTGCGTCCTCAAAACAGATTATCCCAACGCGTATGACTTTTGTGGATATCGCGGGTTTGGTGAAAGGCGCGTCAAAGGGCGAAGGGCTGGGCAACCAGTTTCTGGCGAATATTCGCGAAACGGATGCGATTGCCCATGTGCTGCGCTGTTTCGAAGATGGCGACGTGACACATGTCGATGGTCGCGTTGATCCGGTTGCGGACGCTGACACGATCGAGACCGAACTGATGCTGGCCGATCTGGAAAGCATCGAAAAGCGCCGCGCCAATCTGGTGCGCAAGCTGAAAGGCAATGACAAAGAGGCGCAGCAGCAGGACCGTTTGCTGGCCGAGGCGCAGGCGATGCTGGAAAGCGGCAAGCCCGCACGTCTGGTCGAAGTCAGCGACGAGGACGCCAAGGCTTGGAAGATGTTGCAACTGCTGACCACCAAACCGGTTCTCTACGTCTGCAACGTGTCCGAGGAAGACGCCGCACAAGGCAACGAATACTCTGCCCGCGTGGCCGATATGGCCGCCGCGCAGGGTAATGCCCATGTCATCATCAGTGCCAAGATCGAAGAAGAGATAAGCCTGCTGGATGAGGACGAAGCCCAGATGTTCCTTGAGGAGATGGGATTGGAAGAGCCCGGCCTCGACCGTCTGATCCGCGCTGGTTACGATCTACTGAAGCTGGAAACCTATTTCACCGTTGGCCCGAAAGAGGCCCGCGCCTGGACCATCCGCACTGGCACCGCCGCTCCGCAGGCCGCCGGTGTGATCCATGGCGATTTCGAAAAGGGTTTCATTCGCGCCGAGACCATCGCCTATGACGACTATGTCGCCGCAAATGGCGAGCAGGGCGCGAAAGAGGCGGGTAAGATGCGGGCAGAGGGTAAGGGCTATATCGTCAAGGACGGCGATGTGATGCACTTTTTGTTTAATACCTGATCAATTGGGCTGTTCCTGTCGGGTGAGCGGGGTATCCTGCCTTATCCGCAGCATTGGAGCTTTCCTTGATCGAAATCCGCGACCTGCAACTGCTCAGCGCTTTGGCGCGGCATCGGCATTTTGCCAAGGCGGCCGAGGAGTGCGGAATTTCACAGCCTGCGTTTTCTATGCGCATCCGCAATCTTGAGGATCGTTTGGGTGTCTCCATCGTCCGCCGCGCCAACCGGTTTCAGGGCCTGACCGAAGAGGGCGAGATGATCGTCCAGCGGGCGCGGCGTATTCTGGACGACACCAAGGCGCTGGAACAGCAGGTGCTTGCTGCAAAGGGCGAAATAACGGGTACACTGATCCTCGGCGTGATCCCGACGGCAATCGCTTTCACGGGACGGTTGGTCAAAAGGCTGCGTGACGCGCATCCCCGTATCGTCACACGCATTGAAACCATGTCAGCCACTGCAATTCAGCATCGGCTGGACGAAGGCAGCCTTGATGCCGGGGTGACTTATGGTGACAGTATCGGCACCGATTTCCGGCAGGTTCAGCCCCTTTACGAGGAAACCTATGTGTTGTTGGTGCCCACGCATCTGACGGACCAGAACGGCCCGATTCCGTGGGCGCAGGTCGCAGAATTTCCGCTCAGCCTTTTGGAACCGCAGATGCAGAACCGGCGTATTCTGGACCGGGTGTTTGCCGAACAGGGGCTGCACCCTGATATCGTGGCCGAAACCAGCGGTTTCACGGCTTCGATGGTCATGGTGCGGGAGGGGCTGGCGGCGACGGTTGTCCCTCGGGTTCTGGTGCGCGCGCTGGGCGATTTGAAGGGAACGAAAGTGTTGCCGCTGATCGAACCTGTTGTCAGCAAACCGATTTGTCTGGCGACCCTTAACCGGGACCCCGAATTGCCGACGGTCAAGGCTTTGCGGGATGTGGTGACCTCTTTGCGGTAATAAGGTGTCGTTATCGTGCGATTGCCAAAAGCGATTTGACGATATGTTTGCCTGATGAGAGACGGAACCTCAATCGGAGGGCATCATGGCACCATTAGATACCAAGCCATCAGGCACACCCAAGGGCGTCTGGAAGTCAGGTAAAGGCAAGGGGCGGCACACACCCAAGGGCCGTCAGTTCACGGATGAGGCGCAGGCTGAAATCACACGCCTGCTGGGCGATCGCCCGCGCCGCCGTGATCTGTTGATCGAATTCCTGCATTTGATTCAGGACGAACACGGCCATATCAGCGCCGACCATATCGCGGCATTGGCCGTCGAGATGCGGATCGGTCAGGCCGAGATCTACGAGACCGCGACTTTCTATGCCCATTTCGATGTGGTGAAAGAAGGCGAGACGCCTCCTCCCGCTTTGACCATCCGGGTTTGTGATTCCCTCTCCTGCGAAATGGCCGGTGCCCAGCAGTTGCAGCAGGCACTGGAAGGCGGTTTGGACCCTGCCGAAGTTCGCGTTGTTCGCGCGCCCTGCATGGGGCGTTGCGATACCGCCCCGGTATTGGAGATTGGCCACAATCACATTGATCATGCGACCCCCGAAAAGGTGCAGTCGGCGATTGCAGCAGGGGACACCCATGCGCATCTGCCCGACTATGAGACCTTTGCGGCCTATGAGGCCAACGGCGGCTACGCCACGCTGAAAAATCTGCGCAACGGCGGAAACTGGGAAGAAGTACAGGAAACTGTCTTGGCCTCGGGCCTGCGTGGTCTGGGTGGCGCTGGCTTCCCGTCGGGAAAGAAATGGGGTTTTGTTCGCATGAACGAAGGCCCGCGCTATTTGGCTGTCAACGGCGACGAGGGTGAACCCGGCACGTTCAAAGACCGCTATTACCTGGAGCGCACGCCGCATGTCTTCCTTGAAGGCATGCTGATCGCTGCATGGGCGGTCGAGGCCGAAACCTGCTTCATTTACATGCGCGACGAATACCCAGCAGTGCTGGGTATTCTGCGTCGTGAGATTGCGGCTCTGGAACAGGCGGGTATTGTCGAAGAAGGCTATATCGACCTGCGCCGGGGTGCTGGCGCTTATATCTGCGGTGAAGAATCCGCGATGATCGAATCGATCGAAGGCAAGAAGGGCCTGCCACGCCACCGTCCTCCGTTCGTGGCGCAGGTTGGGGTCTTCAACCGTCCGACCTTGGTGCACAATGTCGAGACGCTGTATTGGGTCTCAAAAATTTGCCGCGAAGGGCCGCAGATTCTGAACTCTGTTGAAAAGAACGGCCGCAAGGGCCTGCGCAGCTATTCGGTCTCGGGGCGTGTGGCGAAGCCAGGCGTTTACCTGCTGCCCGCAGGTTCGACCATTCTTGATGTGATTGATGCCGCCGGCGGCATGGCTGATGGCCATGTGTTCAAGGCGTATCAACCGGGCGGGCCGTCGTCTGGTCTTCTCCCCTCAAGCATTGACGGCGTCCCGCTCGACTTCGACACGCTTCAGCCGCTTGGCACCTTCATCGGGTCTGCCGCCGTTGTGGTTCTGTCCGATCAGGACACCGCCCGCGATGCCGCGCTGAACATGCTGCGGTTCTTCGAGGATGAAAGCTGTGGTCAGTGCACACCCTGCCGGGCAGGTTGCGAAAAGGCGGTCAAGCTGATGCAGGCCGACAAGTGGGACACCGATCTGTTGGAGGATCTGTGTCAGGTAATGGGCGATGCATCGATCTGCGGTCTGGGGCAGGCGGCCCCGAATCCGATCCGCTTGGTCATGAAACATTTCGCTGACGAAATCTGAGGGAGACAGAGCCATGCTTGACGCAAGCCCAACCAAGACCGTCACCTTCAACCTGAACGGCGATGACGTCACTGTGCCCGAGGGCACCACGATCTGGGAAGCAGCCAATGGCCGGGGCCTGGTGATCCCGCACCTGTGCCACAAGCCTGCGCCGGGATACCGCCCCGATGGCAACTGCCGCGCCTGCATGGTCGAGGTGGAGGGCGAGCGCACGCTGGTCGCCTCATGCATCCGCCCGGCGGCTGACGGGATGGTGGTCAAGACCGATACCGACCGTGCCGAAAAATCGCGCGCTATGGTGATGGAATTGCTCGTGGCTGACCAGCCCGAGCAGCCGCATGACGTATCCAGCCATTTCTGGGATATGGCCAAGCTGAACGATGTCAGCGACAGCCGATTTCCTGCGAAAGAGGCCGAGAAAATCCCGCTGCTGGATGACAGCCATGTGGCGATGCGGGTCAATCTGGATGCCTGCATCAACTGCAATCTTTGTGTTCGGGCCTGCCGCGAAGTGCAGGTGAATGACGTGATCGGCATGGCTGGTCGCGGTCATACCGCGCAGGTGGTGTTCGACCAGAACGACCCGATGGGCGCGTCAACTTGCGTGGCCTGTGGTGAATGTGTTCAGGCCTGCCCGACCGGTGCGCTGATGCCGGCCACCGTGCTGGACGACCAGCAGCAGGGGGACAGCAAGGACTACGACAGCGAAACCGAAAGCGTTTGCCCCTTCTGCGGCGTGGGCTGCAAGGTGTCACTGAAGGTCAAGGACGGCAAGGTGAAATATGTCGAGGGCATCAATGGCCCCGCAAACGAAGGTCGTTTGTGTGTCAAAGGTCGCTTTGGCTTTGACTACATCCACCACCCGCACCGCCTGACCAAACCTTTGATCCGGCGCGAGGATGCGCCCGCCAAGGGGCTGAACGTTGATCCGGGCAACCTGTCGAGCCATTTCCGCGAGGCGACCTGGGAAGAGGCGATGGACTTGGCCGCGACCAAGCTGATGGCCCTGCGTGCCGAAGACCCACGTTCGGTTGCGGGCTTCGGTTCGGCCAAGTGCACCAACGAAGAGGCGTACCTGTTCCAGAAGTTCATCCGTCAGGGCTTCAAGCACAACAACGTCGATCACTGCACCCGTCTGTGCCACGCTTCATCCGTTGCGGCGCTGATCGAGAATGTAGGTTCGGGCGCGGTGACTGCGACCTTCAACGAGATTGTGAACGCCGATGTGGCGATCATCATCGGCTCGAACCCGATCGAGAACCACCCTGTCGCGGCGACCTATTTCAAGCAGTTCGCCAAGCGCGGAGGCAAGCTGATCGTGATGGACCCCCGCGGCGTTGGTATGCGCAAGTTTGCCGACGAAATGCTTCAGTTCCGTCCGGGGGCGGATGTCTCGATGCTGAACGCGATCATGAACGTTATCGTCCAGGAAGAGCTGTATGACAGCCAGTACATCCATCGCTGGACCGAGAACTGGGAGGCCGAGAAAGAGCACCTGCGCGCCTTCACGCCCGAGGCGATGGCCCCGATCTGTGGTATTGAACCGGATCAGCTGCGCCGGGTCGCCCGCACCTTTGCGCAGGCCAAAGCGGGCCTGATCTTCTGGGGCATGGGCGTCAGCCAGCACATCCACGGCACCGACAACTCGCGCTGCCTGATCTCGCTGGCCCTTATGACCGGCAATGTCGGCAAACCGGGCGCGGGTCTGCACCCGCTGCGGGGGCAAAACAACGTGCAGGGTGCATCAGACGCCGGGCTGATCCCGATGTTCCTACCAGACTATCAGTCGGTGACAGACGACCGCGTTCGCGCCAGATTCAATGATGTATGGCATTCGGATGACTTCTCGAACGAGAAAGGTCTGACCGTTACTGAGATCATCGATCAGGCATATGCGGGCAACATCAAGGGCATGTATATTCAGGGTGAAAACCCTGCCATGTCCGACCCGGATGTGAACCACGCCCGCGCGGCGCTGGCCAAACTGGATCTGATGATCGTACAGGACATCTTTCTGACCGAGACGGCGAACTACGCTGACATCATCCTGCCTGCCTCGGCGCTCTATGAAAAGAACGGCACTGTGTCGAACACCAACCGCCAGGTACAGCGTGTACGGCCTGCCGTTACCCCCCCGGGTGAAGCGCGCGAAGATTGGAAGATCACAGTCGAGCTGGCACAGCGCATCGGGTTGAACTGGGACTACACCGATGTGTCGCAGGTCTTTGCCGAGATGAAACTGACCATGGCGTCGCTTGACAACATCACGTGGGAGCGTCTGGAGACCGAGACGATTACCTACCCGTCGCTCAGCGAAACCGATCCGGGTCAGGCCATCGTGTTCGGGGATGGTTTCCCCCGCTCGGGGGGCAAGGCGAAGTTCACCCCCGCCAGCGTCATTCCGCCGGATGAGGCTCCGGACGACGAATACCCGATGATCGCCACCACTGGCCGTCAGCTGGAACATTGGCACACTGGCTCGATGACCCGCCGGTCCAATGTTCTGGACGCGGTTGAGCCCGAGGCGAATTGTTCGATGAATCCACGTACGCTCAAGCTGATGGGAATCGAACCAGGCGACATGATCCGCCTGACCACACGCCGTGGTTCGATTGAGATCATGGTCCGCGCGGACCGGGCGATTGCCGAGGATATGGTGTTCATCCCGTTTGCCTATGTTGAGGCGGCGGCGAACATCCTGACCAATTCGGCCATCGACCCTTATGGCAAAATCCCCGAGTTCAAATTCTCGGCCATTCGCGTCGAAAAGATCGAAAGCGCAGTTGCGGCTGAGTAAGATCAACACATATCAAGCAAAGAAGGCGGCCAGACAGGTCGCCTTTTTCTTTTCTTGACAGACGCTTGTGCTCGACCAACCTTGTTTGGGAATATGGTGGAGGAATTTTTTATGGCACGTCGTTTCGTCGATCTGTCCGTTCCGTTGGAAACCGGGATCGTGTCTGACCCGCCAATCATGTTGCCGCAAATCGAATATCTGACCCATGACCAGACGGCAGAACAGGTCATGTCATTCTTTCCGGGCCTGGAACGGCAAGACTTGCCGAACGGTGAAGGATGGGCAATCGAACGGTTGCAGATCGCGACCCACAACGGCACGCATCTGGATGCGCCGTATCACCATCATTCCACGATGAACAAAGGTGAACGGGCGATAACCATCGACGAAGTGCCGTTGGAATGGTGCATGAACTCTGGCGTCAAGCTGGACTTTCGACACTTCGAGGATGGGTATGTCGTTACCGCGGCAGATGTCGAAGCCGAATTGAAGCGCATCGGCCACAAGCTTTGCCCCTTGGATATTGTTGTGGTCAACACTGCTGCAGGGACACGTTATGGCGCGCCGGATTATCTGGTCAGAGGATGTGGAATGGGGCGCGAGGCGACGCTTTTTCTGACTGAACGTGGCGTGCGTGTTACCGGCACCGACGCCTGGAGCTGGGATGCACCGTTTCCGCTCACCGCTCAGGAATACGCTGAGACCCGAGATCCATCTATAATCTGGGAAGGCCACCGTGCGTCGATGGATATCGGCTATTGCCACTTGGAAAAACTGACCAATCTGGAAGATTTGCCGCCCACAGGGTTCGAGATTTCCTGTTTCCCTTTCAAGATAAAAGGGGCCTCTGCCGGATTTGTCCGGGCCGTTGCAATATTTGACGAACAAGACGCACAGTAAAGGGGGCCAGATGCAGCCGACTATGACACCTCTTGGCGGGCATGATGGCCCATATGCCGCGCCGGTGGAAATTCGCGGCTTTGAAGTACGGCCCGAATGGATCGACTATAACGGCCATATGAATGTTGGGTTTTACGGTGTCGCCTTTGACATGGCTTTGGAAAAGCTGATGGTTGACCATCTCGGTTTGGGCGAGGTGCAGGTCAAGGCGTTGGGGCAGGGACCTTACATCCTGCAGTCTCATCTGCATTTCGTGCAGGAAGTCAAAGACGGTTCATCGTTTTATTTCAGGTTCCGAATGTTGGATGCTGACAGCAAGAGAGGACATTATTTCGCGCAGATGCTTTTGTCAGAAACTGACGAGATTTGCGCGACGCAAGAGGCGCTTTTCATGAATGTCAGCCACTGCACCGGGCGCTCCGAGCCCTATCCGGATTGGGCAGCGGCACGTCTTGCGCAAATGGTGGATGATCACAAATCTCTGGAACCGGCTTCGCAGATCGGCCAGCCGATAGGAATTCGCCGAAATTAGTTTCCGGGGTCGGACGCGATTCTAGTAGTCCTTTGAAAAGAACACTCCGATGCCTGTTTCTCCACGACCGTCAACCGTGCCCTTGACCGAGAAATTGTCGGTGACATCAAGGTTCAGGTTCACCTCGGTATTGCCTTCGGTATTGACGGTGAAGTCGGTGTAGAGGTTTTCACCCAGATAGGCCCCAGCACCTAGTCGGCCCGCACCACCTTCTGACGCACCGACATCAATCGTATCAACACCGGTAGAATCACGTAGTCCCTTGGTCGCGTCCCCGCCAGCACCGCTGAGTTGCGCCAGCGATGCGGCCATCTGTGCAATCAGGAACGGCGAGATTTCCGAGAACCTGTTCCCAAAGAGCAGCATCGCCAGTGCCTCTTCAGCCGGGCGCTCGGGATCGGAAAACACGTTGACCTCAGGTGAATCCAGCGGCCCTGCGATTTCGATGGTCGCGGTTCCGTCCGAGGTGCTGGCGGAGGATTCAAACTCGATGTAGGGCGTCAAGTCACCCTGCAGGGTCACGATACCTTTGGTGAGGGCCAGCCTGCGGCCCAGAATATCGAAATTACCACGGATCAATTCAACCTGACCTGATGGGACAACTGAGGTCGTGGTGCCACCAATTGAAATCCGGCCACCCAGCTCGGCATTTACACCGCGCCCCCGTACGAACACGGCTTTGGGCGCCAGCAAGTTGATGTCCAGCGCTATTCTGGATGTGCGTTGGCCCTTGTCTTCGGTAGCCACCAGACCTGCGCGCTCGCGCGTGATGAAACTGGCACCGCTTTCGTTGACATGCTGTATCTCGGGGATTGGTGCAGCACCTACAGCCCCCGAAGCCGCAGCGAGGTTGATATTGGTCTCACCAAAGGTGATCTGCCCGGCCAGCGAACTGTTCCCGGCTAAGGCGCCGGTCATGGCAATCTGGCCATTCAAAGTCGTCTCATACAAAAGCCGATCGGTCAGGACGAGGTTGTCGATTGTTGTCGTGATCTGCGCGTTGAACGGGGGTGTTAGATCGACAGGTCCATTGACGGTAAAGCCACCACCGGCCCGCACACCGCCGTTCAGTTTGATGGTTGCACGGCTTTGCGCCAGATCCACCTGTCCGTTGATCCCGGTGATGGTCTGACCCGCGCCGGGAAGTGCTAGGGATGTTCCCGAGGTGGTAATCGATCCGCTTAGGGACGCCAGATCAGCCGGGCCTTTGAGGGCCAGATCAAAACGCGCGGATCCTTCAATTTTTCTGGGTGTAATAAAGGCATTCGCAATCCCCAAGTTTACGCCACCCTGCGCAGAAATATCAGCATTGCTGCTGGTTTCATCAAATGTCCCTGCAACCGTGCTGACGATGTCCGCGGGACCTTGTGCCTTGGCGTCGATGGTCCAAACGCCACTGTCCCGCTTTGCATTCCCCGCAGCGGTAAGGGTGCCGGGAAACTCTGGCACAAACCTTTCGATGCGGTTGAACTTGGCATCAAAGTCCAGATCGGCGGATCCATTTGTGTCCACCGTACCGGCCACTTTGGCATAAGAACTCTCTGGCCCAAGCAAGTGAGCGGTTCCTTCGAGCCCGGACTGTGTCGGAGCGACGTTGCCGTCCAGTTTCAGAGGCCCGGAGAGTGTTTTTGACAGCCGCCCCAGATCATCCAGTGCTGCGGAAAAGGTCACTCCGCCCGCATCGCGATCCAGTTTGCCGGATGCATCCGCAGAAAGGGCGGTGCCGATCAGTTGGAATGTGCGAATGTTCAGACCGGCCTCGTCATTCACCGCATCCACGGTCAGGTTCGTTCGCCCCGGGATCAGGGTGTCAACCGCGTTGATGCCGGACTTGATGTCATCAGCAGCCAAGTTGCCTTTGACGTCAAATACCCTGCTGCCAACCGTACCTTTGCCAGCGACGTCCGCTATGACCGAGCCTGCAAGATCTCGCCCGGCAAAGGCTGAAAAAGGTGACAGGTCCGGGACGTTCAGACTAACCTTTCCGTTCACGGCCAGTGCATCCGTCGGATCGTCAATTGTTGCAGTGGCGCTTGCCACAAGGGCTGGACCTTTGATCACCGCGTCGCGGATTTCAATCTGCTTCTGGCTCAGCGCGCCATCGAATGTGATCTCGGTCCGACCGACCAACAGCGGGTCAATCTCGGGCAGGCCCGTTTTGATATCCCGGCTCATCACGCTGGCGGTGCCATCAAATTCGAGCGTCTGAACAGCGCCTTTGCCGTCCAGTTTCGCCTGTACCGCACCGCCAAGCTCACGTTTGGCGAGGCCCGAGAACACGGAAAGATCACGCGCGTTGACTGATGCTTGCCCGTCAATCGTCACGTTGCCATCAGGGGTGGTAACCCTGCCGTCAGCCTGCGCGCGCAGAGTGTCGCCGATCAGAGTAAAATCACGGATTGTTACGCCATCAGCTCCGCGTTTGGCGTCCAGCGCGATTGTTGTGTTGCCCCGGATCACCGGGTCAATGTCGTCGCGCCCTGTGGAAAGATCGCGCCCCTCGACCTCAAGCTTGCCATCGAAGCTGCCTTCAAGCGGTGAACCCTGGCCCGTCAGCCGGGCAGAGGCCTGACCGCCCAACTCCATTTGCGCCAGGCCCGAGAACCGTGCCAGATCCCTCGCCTGCAATGTCGCGGCACCATTGACGGCCAAACCACTGGACAAGCCGCTGATCTCGGCGTCAACGCCCAGTTCGTAGTCCGAGCCGACCATCTCGACCCCGGACAGGTTCAACGTCTGATCCCTGCCATACTGGAACGTACCGTCCAGCGTAATGCGGTCGCCAACGGCGGTGTTCAGGGCATCGTCAGCCAGGTCGATACCATCCAAAGCTGCCTGCAAATCACCGTCGATCCGCAAAACGTCACCCAGTTCCAAGGTCCCTTGCGCCGTAATCTGCGCGCGTTGCAGGTTCAGGGTGTCGGATTTTATGGCGTTTGCGGTCAGGCTCAGATCCCAGAGATTGCCGTTTTTCTCATCAAACAACGCAGAGACCTGAGCAGCCTCTATCGATGTGTCGCCACCTGATAACGGAAGGACGACGCTTTGCCCCTCTGGCGGCGTAATGCGTCCTTGCAGGGCCGCCAGTTGCAGCCGACCGCCCGGCGCCAGTTGCAGCGCCCCTTTCAGGTTCAGTGCCTGAGAACTGAGTTCCAGATCACTGATATCCAACGCTCCTTCAGGCAGGGTACGCCCATCCACGATCAACTGCGTTTTGGGGCCGAAAAACGTATCCATATTCTCAGCGACAAAGGGCGTCAGGTCACCGCCCAGATCTGCGGTAAAGGCGATGCCCTCCTCCGCGCTAGCCGCGGCTGTTGGGGCAGAACGCAAACGAACCTGCCCGGTCACTCGTGGCTGCCCATCACTGCTCAGGCCGATATCGGCCGTAAAATCTGTCACCGGCCCGGACCCTTTTGCGGTCAATCCGATCGGAGAGCTGTCCGGCATTTTCAAGGCGGTCGAGATCAGACCCTCTGCAGCTTCGACGACCTGAAGGTCAAGATCGATCTGGCTGTCGGAGTTCCGAAAACCCGCAGCCAAGGAGATTTCATCACCGGTCCGATCCAGTCGAGTGATGTCCAGTTTGGTGTCCAACGTGCCGTCGGCCAGCGACAGGTTGCCATTGACGGCCAGTTCCGCCGCGACACCGATCAAAGGTTTGCCCAATGCCAGTTCGCCAATACGGATTTCGCCGATTTCGATGGCCACGGGCAGTTCAGGCAGTTGAAAAGCCTGAGTCTCGGCAGAAGGGGACGGTGTGTCCTTGGTCGTGGTGCCCGGTGCGCGGGCGACGTCGATTTCCTGCGCGGTCAGCGCGTTGACCGAGAACCGCCCGCGGATTAGCGCCAACCGGTTCCAATCCAGTTCCGCTTCCCGGATGGTCAGCCAGACCCCTTCATCATCAGCCACCGTGATCTCGGCAATGGTGGCGCGTGAACTCAGCGCGCCTTGCAGGCCTTTGACGGTAACATTCTGATCGTCGCCCGACAGCGTGTCCTGTAGGAACCGCTCGATCATGCTGCCGCCTTCGTCCTCCTGCGCGGGGCCGGCTACTGGCACAAGCATTAGCGTGCCAATCAGCAGTGGGTATGAAAGGTGCCGTCTCAAAACGCTTGCCCGATCCCGATATAGAACTGCAGACCGTCGCCGCTGGACCCGCTTACCGGGAAGGCCAGGTCAAACCGCAGGGGTCCGAAACCGCCCAGATCATATCTTACGCCGATACCAGCCCCTGCATGATCTTCCGCGCCACTTCCTATAAAGGAAGAGGTATCGACGACACCGTAGTCGTAAAACCCGACCAGCGACAGGGAATCTGTCACCTTGCCCCGGATTTCACCTGAAAGTCCAAGGAACGATTTGCCGCCTGCGACACCGGTCCCGACAGGGATGCCAAGGCTTTCATAGGGTTGCCCGCGCACAGTTCCCGCGCCACCGGAAAAGAATAGAAAATCAGGTGTAACGCCACTCGCAGGCGGGCCAATGACCGATCCAAGCTGCGCCCGCCCGGCCAGCACTATCCTTCCTCCCGTGCCAAGGCTGGTATAAGCCCGACCGTCGAAGAACATGCGAATGCCTGTGTCGGTGCCAGAAAAACCGACAAACGGCATTATCTGAGAATCCAGATAGAAACCGCGTGTGGCACTAACTTTACTGTCGCGCTCATCCCATTCCGAGCGGAAGGGCAGGATAAAGTACCTGAACTTGCGGCCGTTTCCGTAGGCGTCGTCAGCATCTGACCACTGTAACCCAGCCGAGGCTTCAGCATAGAGCGTGTCCGAGAATGTACGGCGCGCACCATACGCCACAGACGCAACCGAGACATTGTAGTTTTCGGTATTGCGGCGCTCCAGCAACGCGTTCCAGAATGTATTGTCGTCCGGACCCAGACGATCGGGCTGATCCAGACGCAATCCGATCCGCCCATCAAGATCTTCGGAACCACCGATATTTCGTATCGCGGCCTCAAAACGCAGGCGTTCCGCGCGTTTGAACATGTTGCGATGCATCCAAGTCGCGGTCACATCGATACCGTCGCGCGAGGCCAGCTCGAGCCCAAAGGTCAGTTGGCGCTTTGGCAGGTCTTCAAATGTGGCGTCGAAATCCAGTGTCCCGTCGGGGTTTGCTGTCTCATGTTCCTGCAATGAGACGACGTTGAATGTGCCGGTTCGGCGCAAACGCGTTCCAACCTTCTGGATTTTTTCTGGTGAGTAAACTTCTCCACTTGGGAAACCGGCGATTTTTTCGATGGACCGGTGGCGCACATCCGTGTCGCCCCTGATAAACATTCTGCCAAACGTCAACCTGCGCCCCGGGTCCAAATCAATCTGCGCATCCAGACGGGCCTGCGCGTGGCGGGCGATAATGGTCTGATCCTCAATTTTTGCCTTTGCATGGCCCGCATTCCGCCATCCCTGCACACCGTCCGAGCCTGCATTTTGAATGGCTCCGGTCGTTGCCAGTTTGCCGGGGGCGAAACCTTCGGGCAGCACGGTACCAGACGCCAAGGGCTGAACAATGGCCGTGCCGAATTTGAAGCTTGGCCCGGTTTCAACAGTAATTGCGGCCCTATTGATCTGTGTTGGCACACTCAAAGAGCTCAACTCAGCGGCTTCCTGCCCGTCAAGCTTGATGCTGACAACCGGGCTGAAATACCCTTCATCATACAAGATCTGTACAAGCGTGCGGTAATCCGACAAGGCGGCAGACAGGATCTCAAGTGGCGTATCCAAGCCCCGCTCTTTCGCTGTTGTAACCGATGATGTCTTTTTCAGGCGTTCAACCAGTTCCTTCGAAGCGCCCGGCGCCGTCAGAGAGGTTTCCAGCGCCATCAGAGCGTTCGGGGTCAGTGCCATGACAATGGCACTCAGCCAGAACTTCAAACGGCCTTGCGGCGTGCGCCCTTGCATGAATTGCCCCAACTGTCCCAGTTCCAAATCTCAGCTACCGTGTCACGGACGGTCTTATAGTGTCAGGTTAGAACATCTGAATGCTATTGGGAAAAGAGATAAACGCGGGATCGGGTAATTTTGGTCAAATTGTCCCGGTCTGTGCCGACACAATCGTATTGCGCATCTAGATTGGCAGACTGGAATTGCCGCGTTGCAGGCGATAGCCAACCGTATGCAACAAATGTCCGGGCCGGCCTTTGGTCTTGGCCCAGTGCAATTCACTAGGCAAACGGGCGGTTCTTCGGTATTCCCAGTATATTGTCAACGGGTATCAAAAAAACCGAAAAAATGTCCTATCTCGACAACATCCGAACCTTTGTCAGGGTTTACGATCTGGGCAGCATGTCTGCGGCCGGGCGGGATCTTAGGATTTCGCCAGCGGTGACATCGGCGCGAATATCGCAGCTTGAGGACCATCTGGGTGTACGTCTGTTCCAGCGCACCACACGCAACCTGTCCCCGACAGAGCAAGGAAAGGCATTCTATCCCGGTGCGGTGGCGGTTCTGGATGCGGTGGACGAGGCCGAGGCTCAGGTCACACATCTGACCGAGGCACCGCGCGGGTCGTTGTTCGTGGCGTCTCCACTGGGGGTGGGGCGGCGACTGCTGGCTCCACATGTGCCCGAGTTTCTTACGGAATACCCCGAGATTGATGTCCGCTTGCGCCTGACGGATCGCTCGGTTGATCTGACGACGGAAGGTCTGGATCTGGCGTTTTTCATTGGCCAGCCCGAGGACAGCACGTTGCGTATTCGCAAGATTGCCGACTGCCAGCGTGTACTGTGCACTGCGCCAGACTATGTGGCGCGGCGCGGTATGCCTAAGACCGGGGCTGACCTGATTGCCGACAAGCATGAATGCCTGAATCTGCGCTTTCCGGGTGCGACCGAGTTTCAGTGGATGCTGGTCACACCCGATGGTCCGAAACGATTTGCCGTGTCCGGGCGGTTCGAATGTGATGATGGGGATGTTCTGACGGATTGGGCGTTGTCCGGTCAAGGCATTGCAATGAAGCCGGTTTTCGAGGTGGCCGAGCATCTGAAATCCGGCCGCCTCGTGCCGGTTGCAACGGAAACTCCGCCTGTTTCAGTTCAGATGGCCTGCCTATACACGCATCGGCGCCACCAGGATCCAAAGGCACGCCTGTTCATGGATTTCATGATTGAACGGATCAGTAAGGTGGTTCGCGTTACAGAATACCCTGTCGCGGGGCCTAAACCATAGTTGCCGACCCGACGCTGTGTACGAAGGTTAGTCCGGTCACGACGCGGCCATCAGACGGGCCACGTCCAGCATGCGAGCCGAAAAGCCCCATTCATTGTCGTACCAGCCGAAAACGCGCACCTGATTTTCTCCGACCATGCGGGTTTCCGGCCCGGCAATGACCAGCGAATCCGGGCGCGCCCGCAAATCGGAAGAGACCAGCGGCATATCCGTCCAACCCAAAACCGGTGATGCGACAACAGCCTGACGCAAAGCATAATCGAAATCCTCGGCCCGCATACCGCGTTCCAGCGTGACCACGAGGTCGACCGCCGAAACGCTGGCTGTCGGGACGCGAACTGCGGCACCCGAGATGCGCCCGGCCAGATGTGGAAGGACCACGTCGATCAGGTGTGTGGCGCTGGACGTTGTCGGAACCATGGACAGCGCACCGGCCCGCGACCGGGCAAGGTCGCCGCGCGGGGCGTCAACCATGGGTTGGCTGTTGGTATAGCAATGGATGGTTGTCATATGGCCCGACAAAATACCGCCAATGTGGTCCAGCACTTTGACCAGCGGTGCCAGCCCATTCGTTGTGCAGGAGGCGTTCGATACGATCCGGGCGCTGCCCAACTGATCCTCGTTCGCCCCCAGAACGACGGTTAAGTCGGCCGCAGGCGAAGGACCCGAGATCAGGACCTTGCTGGCGCCCGCAGACAATCCGCGACGCGCCACGTCGGATGCGCGCGCGACCCCGGTACAATCCAGCATCACGTCTACGCCGGATAAATCAACGCGTGTCAGATCGGCACTGTGCGTCATAGGAACAGTGCGTCCGTCTACGATCAGCGCGGCATCGCCCTGTGACACATCGCCGGGATAGGGGCCGAAGGTGCTGTCGTATTTGAACAGGTAAGCACAGGTCTCCAGCGGCGCGATGTCATTGATCACCACCAGCTCGATATCCGACCCTTCAGGCAGGGCCAGAACCTGCCGCAGGATCGTGCGGCCAATGCGGCCGAATCCATTAATCGCGAGTTTCATGCGCAAGCTATGGCAGGGCGTCGGGGCGACCTCAATGCCTGATCAACAACAGCTTACTTGCAACTGACCTGAGAAAAGAACTGACCCGAAATATTCTGGTACATGCTGTTGAAGATCACCTTGCAGCCCGTCGCTTGTTGAATGGCAGCAATTGCTTGCGTTGTCCGAAGGCGTGGGGGCGGACCGAACGGGTTCAGGTTGTTGTTGTCGCGTGTGGCGCGATAAACGACCGGTTCGTCTGCGACCTGTGTCACAGCCCAGTTGCGGCTCATGACGAAGACGGATTTGGTCTCTTCCCCTGCAATGGCGGGTGCGGTGTGCAGGATTGCAGAGGTAGCGAGTGCGGCAACGGCTATCAGGGCAAGTCGCAGTTTCATGGACCAATCTCCAATGCTCAAGACAAGAAATTACTTGGATTTCAGCAAATTCCGACCCTTGTGTGAAGCCCTGGGGCAAATAATCACTGCGATTTTTTTCCCAACCCGCCGCTTAGCGGTGCGACAGGGACAGGGACATATGCCGGTTGACGTCTTTATAAAGCAGATACCTGAACCGGCCCGGCCCCCCTGCGTAACAGGCTTGCGGGCAAAAAGCGCGTAGCCACATGTAGTCTCCGGCCTCAACTTCGACCCAGTCCTGATTGAGGCGATAGACCGCTTTCCCTTCCAGAACATAAAGACCGTGTTCCATCACATGGGTTTCGGCGAAGGGAATGACCCCGCCCGGTTCGAAATTGACGATGTTCACATGCATGTCATGGCGCAGGTCCTGTGGGTCAGCGAACCGCGTGGTGGACCATCGGCCGTCGGTGCCCGGCATTTCTACAGGCGTCACATCACGTTCGTTGGTGATGATCGGGTCTGGCGCGGGCAACCCGGGAACGGCCTCATAGGCTTTGCGGACCCAGTGGAACCGGGCTGCCGTCTGGCCAGTGTTCCGCAATGTCCAGTCGCTGCTGGCGGGGATATAGGCATATCCGCCTGTCTCCAACACATGGTTTTCCGAATTCAGTGTCAAAGTGACTGTTCCTTCGACGACAAAAAGCACCGCCTGAGCTTGCGCGTCTGTCTCTGGCTGATCGCTGCCGCCGCCGGGCTGCACTTCCATGATGTATTGCGAGAACGTTTCGGCAAATCCGCTGAGCGGGCGTGAAAGAACCCACAGGCGTGTTCCTTCCCAGAACGGCAGATAGCTGGTGACGATGTCGCGCATCGTACCTTTGGGAATGACCGCATACGCGTCAGTGAACATGGCGCGGTCGGTCAGCAACTGGTTCTGGCCGGGATGGCCGCCGGTCGGGGCGAAATAGGTCGGATGGGTCATTTGTGTGCCTCGGGATCGTTTGAATGGCACTATGGGCACAAAGGCGCGGCGCTATTAGGTCCTGACGCGCGATAGGTTTGTTCGGGATATTTTGAAGGTCGGTACCCCGGGGGCTTGGCCCTGCTGAAACAGAGGTATATCCTTGGTCACAAATGATTTCAGTTCTGTGAGGCCGCTATGAAAGCCCAGTTTTTACCCGTCATTGCCGCGTGCGGCACCCTATTGATGACCGGTTCCGCCGACGCCAAGTCACTCTCCCGAATCATAGCTGAGATGGGGCTGTCCCCGGCAGACTTTGAAGTGGTCAGCGCAACCTCGAATGCGCTTTTGAACAATGGCACGCCCTCTGTAGGGCAGGAACGGTCCTGGCAAAACGACGAAACCGGCTCGAAAGGAACGGTCCGGGTGCAAAACGTTCAGGGCAACTGCGTCGGCCTTCAGCATGTCATCCAGCCTGAAGGCAGCGATCAAAGCCGCGAGATCAGGACTCGCCGGTGCAATGACGGTAACGGAAACTGGATCCTGACGCCCTGATCTCTGACTTGGTTATCAGTACCCCAGATCCCGGCTGACTTCGTGCAACAGGGGATCGCCGGACCTGAGCCTGTGGTAGTTCTCGGCCACATCCGACAGTGCATCACCCAGATACCAGCCCGAGACATGCGGTGTGATCGTAACGGCAGGGTGCCGCCACAAGTGGCTGTCTTTTGGCAGCGGTTCCTGTGATGTAACATCCAACACGGCATGGCTTGGTGAGCCGTTATCCAGCGCCGCGATCAGTGCGGCCTCGTCAATCAGGTTTCCGCGTCCGGCGTTCAGCAACTGACTGCCCGGCTTCATCGCGGCCAGCGTCTGCGCGTCAAACAGACCCACGGTTTGCGGCGTCGAAGGCAGGATGGCGCAGACGTGATCACATTGCCCCAACAGCCGAGGCAGCGCGTCTTGCCCATGCAGGCAGGTGACACCATCGATGGACTTTGGTGAGCGGCTCCAGCCCATGACCTGAAACCCGACGGCACGTAACATGCGGGCAGTGCGGGCCCCGATATGGCCCAGACCCAGAACGCCCACAACCGTATCAGGTGTGAAAACGGGCGCGCGCGGCAACCACTCGGCGCGACTCTGGGATGCCTCGTGAAAAACCATGTGGCGCTGAGCGCGCAGGATATAGGCCAGAAACCACTCGGCGATGCCCTGCGCAGGCGCGTCTGGCTTCAATCGCGCCACACGGATATGCGGAGGCAGGTCAGGATGGCCGACAATGGTCTCAACCCCAGCCCCCAGCTTCTGGACCAGTTTCAGGTTGGGCAACTTCGCAGGGTGATTGCTTTGCATGTTGACCACGGCCAGCATCGTGATGTCGCCGGGGTCGCCCAGCGTTTCGGGTGTGCGGATGTCGGCACCGGGTGCCAAGGCCTGTAATGTGGCGGCGATTTCCTCATCCCCGATCCAGTCCGACAACCCGGTTTCAATCAACAACGCCATATGCGACCCCACTTGGATGTGATGTGGTGACGTCCCGTCACAGCGGTGGACAGGATCAGGTCAGTTAAGCCATCCTCGTGCCCAAAAGTACAGCCTGGTTTCAAAACCCGAAAAGGACAGTTTCGTGAAGGTACCACTTACCGCGCGCCGGGGAAACCACGTTACATCGCAATCGGTTACCGGTATGAGTGAGCCGAGGCACACAACGCAGCGAATGATCAGAGGGGACTGATGGCAGGGCTCGACTTCACGGATCAGACTTATTTCTGTCAGCGCGAGGATGGGGCGTTTGTCGGAAATGATCCCGCACGCGGTCCATGGTCTGCCGATCATTGCCACGCAGGGCCGGTAAGCGGGTTGATTGTGCGGGCAGCGGAAACCGAGATTGGCCCCGAAAAGATGCTGACCCGCCTGACAGTTGACCTGTTGCGCCCTCTGCCCTTGGCCGGGTTGCGGGTTGCCGCAGAAACCACGCGCCATACCAAGACGCTGGCGACCACACGGGTTGCGGTGCACGATCTGGATGACACACTCTGCGCCACGGCCACCACCATGCATCTGGCGCGGCGCGATCTTGGCGCGGTGGCAAACGTCGAAACCAGCGCGCCACAGTTGGAAGACGCGGTAGAAGGCCCTTTTCCAATCGGCGAGATTCGTCACGATTTGCCAGGGTTCGCCCATTGCAGTGACATCCTTTATCCCAAAGACGGCAAACAGGGGGCCGGACCCAAAACGGTCTGGATGCGCACCCCAAAGCTGTTGAGCGGCGAAGATCAGTCGCCCATTCAGGCACTGTGCCCGTTGGCGGATTGCGGCAATGGAATCTCGTGGAATGCTCCGACGTCGGAAATGGGGTTCATGAACACCGATCTGACCGTGAATATCCACCGCGAACCGGTGTCAGATTGGCTGGCGTCCAGTTCGGTTTCACATTGGCAACCTACGGGAATCGGCATGTCTCAGTCCGTGCTTTTCGACACGCAAGGCCCTGTAGGAACCGCCCTGCAAACACTGGTGCTGTTCCCGCCAGTCTGAAGGTCGGCCAGTTTCCGCATGCGTGTGTAAAGGCCGTTGTCGCCGTGTCCCGTCAGACCTATCTTGCGCATATGCGCTGGCTCTTCTCCTTCATGACCTGTTGCCTGCCGATCCCGGCACTATCCCACCCGCATGTCTTTATCGACACCGGGCTGGAATTCATCGTGGATGAGGCCGGTCACCTGACCCATATCCGGGTGACGTGGGCATATGACGAATTCTACTCTCTGCTTGTTCTGGAAGACATGAATCTGGATCAGGATGCTGACGGCATTCTGACGGAAAACGAAGAAAAACGTCTGAGCGGGTTCGATATGCAATGGGTCGAGGGGTACAACGGCGACCTCGTGCTCACCAAAGACGGCGCACTGGTGGCTCTGTCCGGTCCAATGGAGCCCAGTGCGACAACGGAAGACGGGCGGATTGTAACCACCCATTTGCGGGTGGTCGAAGGCGACGCAATACTTGCCACAGGGCTTTCCGCCAAGGCATTTGATGAGTCCTTCTATACGGCCTATGAGATAACGCGCCCTGTAACTGTGACAGGCCCAGCTTTATGCCAGATGGATCGTAACGAACCCGACATAGATGGGCAGCTTGCACAGATGCAGGCGTTTCTGTTGACACTGGACGCGGATTACGACCTTGAGGAAAACGATATTCCCTTGGTTGGTGAGAGCTTTGCGACTGAGATCCTTGTTTCATGTCCCGTTTCCTGATTGTTCCGGTCGCTCTGGCCTTTGGTTTGCTGCTTTGGTTCTGGGGCAGCGGTGGGTTTGACAGTCTGGCAGGTTGGGCCGCCGGAGAGCAGCGGGACTTTCAGAACCAGATCGCACGGTCCCTGCGTGCCGCGCGCGCGGAACAGCCTCAGGCGGTGGCCACGCTTCTGACCGTCTGTTTCGCCTACGGGTTCTTTCATGCTGTGGGTCCGGGCCACGGGAAGGTTTTGATAGGGGGCTACGGTTTGGGTCGGCGTGTCGCCTTCTGGCGGTTGTCGGCGATCAGTGTATTGTCCAGCCTTGGTCAGGCGGTGACGGCGGTTGTGCTGGTCTACGCGGGGGTGCTGGTCTTTCAGATGTCCCGCGAAAGCCTAGTTGGGACGACCGAACAGGTGATGGCTCCGATCAGCTACGGAGCCATTGCGTTGATTGGGCTTTGGTTGGTCGTACGGGCTGTGCGCAATTTCGCACGACAACGAAAAAAGCATGTCCCTTTCGATCACACCCATCAGCACCATCATGATGAGGGAGCCTGTGCGGAGTGCGGTCATCGTCATGGTCCAACCGCGGACGAGGTCGCAAATGTGGGCACGTTGCGCGAAGCCCTGATCCTGATCGCAGGCATAGCAGCGCGGCCTTGTACCGGTGCCTTGTTTGTACTGATCCTGACGTGGCAAATGGGCATCGCCATGGTGGGGATCGCGGGTGCTTTCGCCATGGCGCTTGGCACGGCGACTGTGACTACGCTGGTCGGGTGGACGTCTTTTGGTCTGCGCGGCGGGCTACTGGCTTCGGCGTCGGCCACGCGCTTTGCGTCGGTTCTGGCACCCTCCATCGAACTGGTGGCGGGACTTGTCATTGCGGTGATTGCAGGCGGGTTGCTTCTGCGCGCGGTTTAGATCAGTCGAACACCGGGTCCGGATATCCGACCCGCGCCAGATACAGCCCGTGCGGCGGACACACCGGCCCGCAGGCAGCGCGGTCGGCGGCTTCTAAAGCCTCACGCACATCTTCCGGGGTCCACGCTCCGGCGCCCACACGTTCCAACGTTCCGACGAAACTGCGTACCTGATTGTGCAGGAACGACCGGGCGCGCACGTGGAAATGAACCTCGGGGCCGGAAAAGCCCTCCACCCGTTCAACGCGCAGTTCATCAAGGGTTTTGACCGGGCTGGCCGCCTGACAGATCGACGACCGGAACGTAGTGAAATCATGCCGACCCAGCAGCATGTTTGCGCCTTCCTGCATGGCGTCGACATTCAGCTGGTGGCTAATCTGCCAGACCTGTCCCCGGTCGTGGGTTGCGGGCGCTCGGCGCATCAGGATGCGGAACAGATATTGCCGTTCAACCGCTGAAAACCGCGCGTGCCAATCCTCGGTCACGGGGGCGGCCTTTACGATGGCCACTGGGAGAGGCTTGAGGTGATAGTTCAGCGCCTCGGACAGGCGGAACGGGTCCCACTCCTTGGCCATTTCGCAATGGGCGACCTGACCCAACGCATGAACCCCGGCGTCGGTGCGCCCCGCGGCAGCAATCGTATGCGCACCCGGCTGGATACGGGACAGGGCCTGTTCGATTGCGCCCTGCACGGTTGGCTGATCCTTCTGCCGCTGCCATCCGGCAAACGGTTCCCCCTGGTATTCAATTTTCAACGCGTATCTGGGCATGTGCCGCTGGTACAGCGCGGCGCAGGATCGGGCAAGGGGGCGAAAGCGCTGGTATGTGTCGCGACCGCTACCTATCTTGGGTAAAAGGAAAATTGCGGGGCGGCGGATTGGTCATCTCTTCACTGGCAGACAGTCTTGCACGTGGCGTCGAAAGCATCGGCGACAGCGTGTCCGAGACATTTTTCGAGCCGGTCATCCGTTTGGGTGTCACCGGGCTGGCGCGGTCCGGCAAAACAGTATTCATCACTTCGTTGGTTGCCAATCTGTTGGATCGGGGCCGTATGTCCGGGCTGGTTGCGCAGCAGGAGGGGCGAATCAATGCCGCCTTTCTGCAACCCCAACCGGATGACACCGTGCCCCGGTTCGATTATGAATCGCACCTGTCTGCCCTGACTGGACCGACACCGCACTGGCCAGACAGCACGCGCGCTGTGTCTGAATTGCGCTTGTCCTTCAAAGCCCGCCCCGCCGGGCTGCTTGCCGGGTTGCAGGGGCCGCGCACGATCCATCTGGATATCGTCGATTATCCCGGAGAATGGCTGCTGGATCTGGCCTTGCTGGACAAATCTTACGCAGACTGGTCTCAGGAAACACTGGCACTGATTAAGACCCGCGCAGAGGCAACCGCATATCTGGCGCTGGTCCAAGATACAGACCCGTCGGCAGGGCACGATGAACTTGCCGCACAAGCTCTGGCCGCGTCGTTCACCGCCTATCTCAACGCAGCGCGCGATGCCGGGTTTTATGACTGTACTCCGGGACGGTTCCTGTTGCCGGGCGATCTGGCGGGGTCTCCGGTTCTGACCTTTGCACCGTTGGCAATCACGGGCCCGTCGAGGCGCAGGACCCTTCAGCGCGAGATGGAACGGCGGTTCGAAGCCTATAAATCTCAGGTCGTCAAACCATTCTTTCGGGATCACTTCTCGCGGATTGACCGGCAGGTGGTTCTGGTTGACGCGCTGGGCGCAATTCACAAGGGTCCTCAGGCGGTTGAAGATATGCGCCGCGCGATGGCGGATATTCTGTCGGCTTTTCGTCCGGGCCGGAACGCATGGCTGAGCCAGCTTTTGCTGGGTAAAAAAGTCGAACGCATCCTGTTTGCTGCGACAAAAGCGGACCACCTGCACCACACGCAGCATCCCCGCCTGACCGCAATTATCGAGGCTTTGACACGCGAGGCGCGCGATCGTGCGAGTTTCGCCGGAGCCCGGACTGCGGCCCTGTCTCTGGCCTCGTTACGTGCAACAACCGAAGAGATACGCAGCCACGACGGAACCGATCTGCCATGCGTGCGTGGCACTTTGTTAGGCAGCGGCAAACAGGCCGCTTTTTATCCCGGAGAATTGCCCGAGGATCCGGCGCATCTGTTGGGTCCGGCGCGAAAAGGGGCGGAGAGTTGGTTGAACGAAGACTATGGGTTCATGGCCTTTGCCCCGGCAAAACTAACCTTGAAACCTGGTGACGGCCCCCCGCATATTCGACTGGATCGTGCGGCGCAGTTCCTGATCGGAGACAGATTGTGATCGCGACACTGCGCCCCGCACGCACCACGGATGCCGGTACAATCGGTATGATCTTGCACGGCTTCGCTTTGGAAAACGACTGGATGCCCAAATTGCACAGCTGTGCTGAAACCATCGCCTTTTGCGGCCGGATGATTGATCAGGACTGGGTCACTGTGGCCGAGGCCGAGACAGGCGTGGTCGGGTTTCTGGCGCTGAATGGGGGTGAAATCCATTCACTTTATCTGGATGCGCAAGCTCGGGGGCAGGGGATCGGTCAGCAATTGCTGGATCACGCGAAATCATGCCAGCGGCGGCTGGGCTTGTACGCGTTTCAGAATAATTCCCGTGCCTGTCGGTTCTATGAGCGAAACGGCTTTGCCGAAGTGGCACGCAGCGATGGGGCGGAAAACGACGAAAAGCTACCGGACATTAGGTTTGTCTGGCACAGAAAGGATGCGACAAATGGCTAAAGGTCCGGTTCTGATCGATCTTGACGATGATGAACCCGCTGCTGATGTCGCGCAGGCTGTACCGGTGCCGGATATTGTGCCGCCTCAGGGACAGGCGATGCAAAGCGCGGCCCGGCTGGCGGCCCGCAAACCTTCGGCTCTTGCGCGCTGGTTCTGGGGGCTTGCGCTTTCGGTGATCGGGGCCGCCATATCGGTGGCCGCCTGGGATTTTGCAACCTCTCTGGTGGCGCGGACGCCTGTATTGGGTTGGATCGTTGCCGGACTGTTGGCTGCATTGGTTCTGGTGGTTGTGATCATCGCGCTGCGCGAACTCGCGGCTTTGGGGCGGTTGTCCCGTGTTGATGGGATGCGCCGTGCAGCGGATATTGCATTGGCTGATGAAGACCTGGCTCAGGCGCGTGCTGTCACACATCGCATCATTGCATTCTACAAAGGGCGCGAGGATACCCGATGGGGTCGCGAGCGATTGTCCGAACGGATGGGGGAACAGTTCGATGCCGAGGCGCTTTTGAACCTTGCCGAGGATGAATTGCTGGCCCCGCTCGACGCCGCCGCCAGCCGTGAGGTTGAGGCCGCCGCACGGCAGGTTGCCACCGTGACCGCCCTGGTCCCTCTGGCACTGGCGGATGTTGTAACGGCACTGGCTGCGTCCCTGCGAATGATCCGTCGCATTGCGGAAATCTACGGGGGGCGGGCTGGCACGTTGGGAAGCTGGCGTCTGACCCGTGCCGTCTTTGTGCATCTGGTCGCAACAGGCGCGGTGGCCGTTGGTGACGATCTGCTGGAACCTGTTCTGGGCGGATCTGTTCTCAGCAAATTGTCCCGACGGTTCGGAGAAGGTCTGGTTAACGGTGCACTCAGCGCCCGAGTGGGTGTGGCCGCGATGGAGGTCTGCCGCCCCTTACCGTTCTCTAAGCGCCACAAACCTTCCACACGAGGCATCATTAAACGGGCCTTGCAGGGTCTGTTCTCCAAGGGTTGATCCAGAGCAAAGCGTCGGACCACACCCTTCTGCACTCTACCTTTGAAAAATAGGAGCAAACCATGACGGATCACGGTCACAGTCCGCAGGAAATTGCCGACCGGATCAACGCTCCGCCTGGGCGCGGTGTGTTACGCGACGTTGTGTATGGCGGCATTGATGGTTCCGTCACCACGTTTGCCATTGTTGCCGGTGTCGCGGGGGCGGGTCTTTCCCCGTTTGTTATCGTGGCACTTGGTTTGGCAAACGTTCTGGCGGACGGGTTTTCAATGGCTGCCGGGAATTACTCGGGCACCAAGGCCGAACTGGACAACATACGGCGCATTCGGGCGATCGAGGAACGCCACATCGCACTCTACCCCGACGGCGAGCGCGAGGAGGTCCGTGAAATTCTGTCACAAAAAGGGTTGTCAGGGGAAATTCTGAACGAGGCTACCACCGCGATCACATCGAGCCACGAACATTGGGTCAACCTGATGATCGAGGGTGAATATGGGCTGGGCAGTGTCGACCCGCATCCAATGAAAGCCGCGTTGGCCACGTTTTTCGCGTTCCTTGTGGCCGGGATGATCCCGCTGTTGCCGTTTTTGGCATCGGTGGAGAACGCTTTTGAGATGTCGGTCTGGATGACGATGGGGGTCTTCTTTGCGATTGGTGCGTTCAAAAGCCGGTGGTCGTTGGCGCCCTGGTGGCGGTCAGGTATCGAAACGCTGTTGATCGGTGGTCTGGCGGCACTGATCGCGTATCTCGTCGGGTCTCTGTTCCATCCATAAATGTCGCAGCTCGGTGGTCGCGACTGGTCAAACCTACCCGGATAGGTAGAGTAGTGCAAAACGGGTGCAAAGGCCGATGGCAGATCACGAGCTTTCTGGAAAGAGCGTATTGGTTCTGGGTGCTTATGGGTTCATTGGCGCCGCCGTCACGCGGGCGTTGTCAGCCGCAGGTGCCAGAGTTCAGGGCATGGGGCGCAATCTTGAGCAAGGGGCAAAGGTCCTGCCTGGGGTTTGGATCCAAATCCGGTTGCGGGACCACGCGCGAACGGT
The DNA here is from genome assembly GCF_017872555.1 of Ruegeria sp. HKCCSA071. Taxonomy (GTDB): domain Bacteria; phylum Pseudomonadota; class Alphaproteobacteria; order Rhodobacterales; family Rhodobacteraceae; genus Ruegeria. The sequence continues at coordinate 155,837 of NZ_JAEDOX010000003.1, read as the reverse complement.
GGCAGAGCAGGGAACGCAACTGCCACCGGAGTATCACCACTTGTTTCGGTTCTGGTTCGCTTGCGGGGTTCCGGCGTTTCTGGCGGTTTTGACTATCCTTTGGCTGATGATCGCCCGTCCGGCGATTTCTGTACTTTAGGCTTTCTCATGGCTTTCCTGACTGTTGCTGACCGACAGCACAAGATAGCTTAGCCGAAATTACGGATCGGAGAGACTCGGTTGGAAACGCTGCTTGTTCTTATTGGCCTGGTAGTTTTGGCCATCCCGGTGACATTGATTGCACTTCTGGTCGGACATTCACGATTGCGTCGCCGGGTCGAACAACTGGAAGCGCAGATCAATGCGTTGGTGTCGGGCGATGCGGCGTCGCTGCAACCGGTACAGGATGCACCTGCACCGCAACCTGCGGCAGAGGAACAGATTCACAGCCCGGGGCCGTGGGCCGCGCCAAAGCGACAGGAAGACGAAAGTGCCGAAGATTTAAACACCGAGGCCGCTACGCCTGCAATTGTATTTCGCCATGACAGGTTTGCCGCGCTGGGCGCGTGGCTGCGTGAGAACTGGTTTTACGCGGTCTCAGCACTGTCGCTCGCATTGGCCGGTATTTTCCTCGTGCAATATGGTGTTGAGAGCGGATTGTTACCTCCGGCGGCCCGCGTTTTCGCCGCGCTTGGCTTCGGCTCGGTTTTGATTATCGGGGGTGAGGTTCTGCGCCGCAGGTTCGGGGATGACGAAGCGGTGGCCACTGCCTATTTGCCATCGGTCTTTTCCGGGGCCGGCCTTGTTACCTTGTTCGGCGCCATCCTGTCTGCGCGGCAGCTTTATGGCCTGATCGGGGCCGAGACGGCCTTGGCAGCAATGGTTGTCATTGCGCTTGTTGGGCTTGTTCTGGGGTGGTTCCACGGCCCGCTGCTGGCTGCGGTTGGACTGATCGGAGCTTTTGCAGCTCCCTTTCTGGTTGGAGGCGCATCTGACGATCCATCGTGGCTCTATGCCTATTTTCTTTTGGTTGCCGTTTTGGGGCTGGGTATCGACACGGTGCGGCGCTGGGCGTGGATTTCGGTTCTGACGTTGGTCGGGGTATATGCGGCAAACCTGCTTTTGGTCAGTGGCGCTCCGAATACGGAACCGGGATATCTGGTCGCGACAACAGTGATTGCACTTCTGGCGACGGCCATTCCGGTGCGGCGCGTTTGGCCCGATCATGCAGGGCGCATGATGTCTCAGGTGATCCGCAATCCCAGAACCCGCCCGTGGCCCGAGTTTCCAACTCGGCTCGCCGCCGGAGCGATTGCGGCCAGTGCCGCGATCCTGTCCTGGCATTGGGCAGACTCAGCGGCTGAATTCTGGTTGGGTGTCTGCCTGCTGTCCGTCCTGCTTCTGGCACTGCTTTTGTGGGCCAAGGATGCGCCTGCGTTACAGGATCTGACCGTCCTGCCTGCGACGGGCCTTGTGTTTTTTGTTGCCTCTCACGGCCTGGAATACGGCGCAGTTCTGCGCAGTTTCACCGACACCTATGCCGAGACACCCGAGGCCGACTTTCCGATGGCAGCCACCGCGCTGGTTGCTTTGGGCGCGCTCATGTCGATTTTGATGGCATGGCGGTCATTCAGGGCAAACCAGTATAGTGCAATCTGGGCCGGGGGCGCTGTAATTCTTGCACCAGCGCTGGCTATCGCTTTGGAATTGGGCTGGCGTCCTGCCACGGTTATCGGTGCGTACGCCTGGGCCCTGCACGCGATTGTCCTGGCAATTCTGATGGTGGTTCTGGCCGGGCGTTTTGGTCGCGCCGATGGCGACGACCGGATGCGGGCTGCTCTGGCCACGTTGTCCGCGTTGTCTTGTCTGGTCTTTGCTTGCGTCATCGTGCTCAGCTCGGCCGCGCTGACGATTGCGCTGGTGGCCAGCATCGTCGCAGCAGCAGCCTTGGATCGCAGGTTCACCTTGCCGCAGATGAGTTGGTTTATCTGGGCCGGTGTCTTTACCGTCACGGTGCGCTTGGTGCTTGACCCGGGTCTGGACTGGGCCAATGCGGCCCCGGTGCCCGAAATGGCGATGGTCTATGGTGCGGCCACGTTGGGTTTCGTGGCTGGCTGGTGGCTGTTGCGTCCCTTGCAGCGGCCGGTTGCAGCGCTGTTGCTGGAAAGCGCGGCATGGGCGACGGGCGGCATTCTGCTGTCCCTGTTGCTACTTCGGTGGCTTGAAGGTTTCGGTGAAGGCGGGGCCGACAACAGCCATTGGGGTCTGGGCCTGCTGGCGGTCATCTGGCTGCTGCTGGCCTTCGCTCAGGTTCAGAGGTTTGGGCTGGGTGGCAAGCTGAATTATGCGCGGTACGTGTTGGCGGCGTTCTTTGCCGGTCATGGCGTGTTCCGACTGACCCTGGCTTTGACCGACCAAAACCCGCTTCTGAACCCCAACGCCGACCCGGTGCTTGGCCCACCGGTTCTGAACACCCTTGTCCTTGCCTATCTGGTGCCTGCACTGACCATCGGATTCTCGGCATGGCGGATCATGGACATGCCAAAGCAGATCAGGCTGGCAAGCTATGCCATTGCGGGTGCGTTGGTTGCCGTGTGGTTCGGGTTGACCATCCGCCATTTCTGGCAGGGCGCAGCAGGCATGTTTGAAGGCAACGGCGTCACGCAGCCCGAGCTTTATACATATACCCTTGTTCTGCTGCTGGTCGGGGCGGCGCTGTTCTACCAATCTCTGGCACGTGGTTCGGATGCGATGCGCAAGGCGGGGCTGGTGGTGATAGGGCTGGCTGTGGCCAAGGTCTTTCTGATCGATATTGCCGGTCTGGGCGGGCTGATCCGCGTGTTCTCACTGCTGGCGCTGGGGCTTGGGCTGGCCGGTCTGGCATGGTTGAATCGCTGGGCCAAGCTGCGCCATTCGCCGCATGGGCCGGAACCTCTGGACCATTGAAGGCAGGCGTCTTATAAGCGCGGCCATGTATGACCGGACGGCCATCATTATTCGAATTATATCCCCGGCGCTCTGACCCTCTGAGACGCCGGGCAAAGGTGTTTGAGAATTCGCACCGACCGCTTCGATCCTAGTACGACCAGATCATCCAAAGGACGCTCAAAATGTGCGCCGACACGACCCAAACACCTGACTATAAAGACACGCTGAACCTGCCCAAAACCGATTTTCCCATGCGCGCGGGCCTGCCTGCACGCGAACCCGCATGGCTGGAGCGGTGGGAGACCATCGGTGTCTATGACCGCCTGCGCGAGAAAACGGGGCGCAAACCCTTTACTCTGCACGACGGTCCCCCCTATGCGAATGGCCACCTGCATATAGGCCACGCACTGAACAAGACGATCAAGGACATGATCGTGCGTTCCCATCAGATGATGGGCTTTGACGCGCGTTACGTGCCCGGTTGGGACTGCCACGGCCTGCCGATCGAATGGAAGATCGAAGAACAGTACCGCAAGAAGGGCAAGAACAAGGACGAGGTGAACATCGTCGACTTCCGTCAGGAATGCCGCAAGTTCGCCGAAGGCTGGATCGACATCCAGCGGGAAGAGTTCAAGCGTCTGGGTATCACCGGCAACTGGCCTGATCCCTACATCACCATGGACTTCCATGCCGAGGCCGTGATTGCCGACGAGTTCATGAAATTCCTGATGAACGGCACGCTGTATCAGGGCTCGAAACCCGTGATGTGGTCGCCCATCGAGAAGACAGCGCTGGCCGAGGCCGAGGTCGAGTATCACGACAAGGAAAGCTTTACCATCTGGGTGAAGTTCAAGGTCGTGAACGCGGGTGATCTGGATGACGCTTTTGTGGTGATCTGGACCACGACTCCCTGGACTATGCCGTCGAACAAAGCGATCGTGTATGGCAAAGACATCTCTTACGGCCTGTACGAAGTCACTGGCGCGCCTGAGGAATGCTGGGCCAATGTGGGTGACAGGTTCCTGCTGGCTGACAATTTGGCCGCAGATGTGCTGGGTCGTGCCCGTTTGAACGATGATCAGTGGACCCGTGTACGTGATGTCGCCACCGATGAACTTGAAGGTGTTCAACTGACCCACCCACTGGCCGGTGCCGAAGGTGGCAATGGCGAATGGGACGATATCCGCGACTTCCGCGCGGCTGACTTCGTGACCGATACCGAAGGCACCGGTTTCGTTCATTGTGCGCCGTCACACGGTATGGAAGAATTCGAACTCTACCGCGATCTGGGTATGTTGGAGCAGGTCATCACCTATAACGTGATGGATGACGGTAGCTTCCGCGCTGATCTACCGTTCTTTGGCGGCAAATACATCCTGTCCCGCAAGGGTGGCGAGGGTGACGCGAACAAGGCCGTCATCGACAAGCTGGCCGAAGTTGGCGGGCTGCTGGCGCGCGGCAAGATCAAGCACAGCTATCCGCATTCGTGGCGCTCGAAAGCGCCGATCATCTATCGCAACACGCCGCAGTGGTTCGCATCCGTTGACCGCCAGCTGGATGACGGCATGGGTGAGATGGGGGACACCATCCGCGAACGTGCGCTGCGCTCGATCGACGAGTTGGTGAAGTGGACGCCGCAGACCGGTCGCAATCGCCTCTATTCGATGATCGAAGCGCGCCCGGACTGGGTTCTCTCGCGCCAGCGTGCCTGGGGCGTGCCGCTGACCTGTTTCACCAAGAAAGGTGCCTTGCCAACCGACGCGGATTACCTGCTGCGCAACGCCGAGCTCAACGCGCGCATCAAAGCGGCGTTCGAGAAAGACGGCGCGGATATCTGGTACACCGACGGGTTCAAAGAGAAGATCTTAGACGGCATCGCCAACCCGGACGATTACGAACAGGTCTTTGATGTTCTGGATGTGTGGTTCGATTCTGGTTCGACCCACGCGTTCGTTCTGCGCGATCGCGAGGACGGGACCGAGGATGGTATCGCCGATGTCTATATGGAAGGCACCGACCAGCACCGCGGCTGGTTCCACTCGTCGATGCTGCAGGCTTGCGGCACCAAGGGCCGCGCGCCATATCGGAACGTCGTCACCCATGGTTTCACGCTGGATGCCAAGGGCAACAAGATGTCCAAGTCGCTGGGTAACACGATTGTGCCGGAAGAGGTCGTCAAACAATATGGTGCCGATATCCTGCGTCTGTGGGTGGCACAGACCGACTATACCGCCGACCAGCGGATCGGGCCGGAGATCCTGAAAGGCACCGCCGACAGCTATCGCCGTCTGCGCAACACCATGCGGTTTATGCTGGGCTCGCTGGCGGATTTCACCGAGGCCGATCGCGTCGCGCCCGAAGATATGCCGCGTCTGGAACGCTGGGTGCTCAGTCGGCTGGCGGAATTGGATGAGCAGGTGCGCAAGGGCTATGCGTCTTTTGATTTCCAGGGCGTATTCAGTGCGGTCTTTACCTTTGCCACGGTTGATCTGTCGTCCTTCTATTTCGACGTTCGCAAGGATGCTCTTTATTGTGACGGCGACACGCCGCGCCGTCGTGCTGCGCGGACGGTGTTGGATATCCTGTTCCATCGCCTGACCACGTGGCTGGCACCGGTTCTGGTTTTCACCATGGAAGAGGTCTGGTTGGAGCGCTTCTCGGGCGATGATAGCTCGGTCCATTTGGTCGACTTCCCGGACACACCTGCCGATTGGCGCGATGCCGAGCTTGAGGCCAACATGGCAAAGGTGCGCCGAGTGCGCCGGGCCGTAACTGCCGCGCTGGAAATCCAGCGCCAGGACAAGGTGATCGGCTCAAGCCTCGAAGCGGCCCCGATCGTGCATGTCGATGATGGCGATACCCGCGATCTGCTGGCCACGTTCGACGTGGACGACATGTGCATCACCTCGGGCCTGACCGTGACCGGCGACCCGGCCCCTGCCGAGGCGTTCCGTGTGCCCGAAATCGAAGGCGTGGCCGTCGTGTTCGAAAAAGCAGAAGGCGAGAAATGTCAGCGTTGCTGGAAAATCCTGCCTGACGTGAACCGTCACACCCACACCGGAGTTTGCCGACGCTGCGATGAGGCTTTGGGGTAAACTAATACGCCCCCTTGGGTACATTCGAGGGGGCGTTTTGCCGGATTATGTCTGTTTTTTCTGAGGTGTCGGGCTGAACAGGTCAAAGCCTATGGCAGGATCCTTCAGGACCTTCCAAACTTGATAATCCGTGAAATATCCGGTGTGACCACCGGGCTCGACCGGAATGTTGCGGTTTGCGGATATCAGCCCGCCTTCGATCTCGGTCCCTACAAAGTCATCCTGCCTGAAGATGTTGAACCATGCGGCGTTCAGGTTTTTGGGAACGACTGTGAACATCTCGGGAAAATAGCGCTGATAGATATGGGTCACAGGACAGCCCATCGTAATCAGCGTCACGTTGCGCCCATTGATAAGCTTTTGCACGCGTGGATCAGCCAGCATCTGCGTGGCAATCACCGTGCCCTGCGAGTGTGAAATCACAGTGATGTGGTCCGCGGCAAAGATATCCACCACGTAATGCAGTGCACGATAAAACCGTTCATCTATCGCCTTGCGATCGGGATAATTGCGCAGCCTCGTTTTCAGGTCTGCTTTCAGTAAACACTTGTCGCGAATGGCATAGGTGACGATGTCTCTTGCCACGCCCAGCCCTGCTGCGACGAAATCGGAAAAGCGGTACATCAATGCTGTTGCGCCCAGGACGATCAGGCCGATCTCGCCCTGTAAACTTGCCAGCTTGTTCAAAACCCGGCCAATCAGGTTGCAATTATCCGTTCCGATCTGGCACAGGGGATCGACGTGCTGGCTCGTCGCGATCTCTCGGATAGTGACCATCGCCAGTACGATTGCACCGAACAAAAAGACCCATTGCGCAAAACGATTGAGGATGGCGCGACTGATCAGCCCGTCGCGGATATGCAGGTTTGCCTTCAACCTTCTGCGACCGGCAAAAAGGCCAACGCCGACAAATGCAAGAAGGACAATTGCCGCAAAGGCAACACTGAGTGTTTCGATGGAGTCACTGAGGAAATTGTCAAACAGACCGGTCAGTTTTCCATCCGACAGCCCCGGAACCGTGTTGAGCATTTCCCGCAGCATTAGCCACAACCCGGATATAAAGAACATCCAGAACACCAGCATGCCTGCACAAATGCTGGGGTACAGCCGCCTGTGTTCTTTCAGATTGTCTGACTGAACCTTTTCATCAAGCCTGGTCGCAGAAAGCACGTACAAAATGATTGTCATGAAGATCAGCGAAGCCCAGAAGAAAGCCAGCAGGTAAACCTGAAAAGCTACAAACTGCTCCAGCGCCGAAGGGCAAGCTGGGCTATCCGGCAAGGGTGTGCAGGCTCGGATTTCCAGACCAAGCGGACCTATGATCAGGCAGATCAGCAGCAAGAACCCCATCCCGAAAATGCCGCGCCAGAATACGCGTCTCAGATAAGTCGGGGCTGTAAAACTGCGCCTTAGTCCGTATGCGGCCCCTGCGGCGTAAAGGGTGAACAAGAGCCAGAACAGCAGGATCGTGCTTTGAAAGAAAATCCCGGGAACGCGATCAACCATCACCGCGACCGCTCCGATCAGTAGATAGGCATTCAGAGTCGCGACTGCGCCGAAGAAAACCCAGGTAAAAAGGTGAACCAACCGGGCGGCCAAAGTGTTCCTGCCGTTGGCTTGGTCCGCGGCCACATCCGCGCGGCTATGCGTTTGTTCGGCATTGTCCATGGCCAGATAACCCAGCGCGAGAACAACCCAGATCAGGTCCAATGCTGTCTTAATGGCTCCTTTCGGGGCAGGCGAGCGGTCGGCCCAGAAAACCTCGGCAAACATGGCCTCGTCCTGCGGTGCTGACGGTTTCGTCACCTTGCGCAGGTTGACCGGGAATAGTTTTGCGCTTCGGCGCGTGCCGTCGAAGGTTGTTTCGGCCAGCTCGATCATCCCGCGCTGAACCTCAATCGGTGGTTCGGGATTGCCATCCAGCCAGGTTGTCGCGGCCCCGACCACCTGATCGACGGTCTCACCGGGTATTTGTTCGCCAATTCCGTGAACCGTCAGGATCAAATGACGACCCATCTCATGCTCCAAATCTCTTTTTGACAATGCGGCCAAACTAACATGATTGCCGCATTTCGCAAAATCCGCGCGTCGCGCAGACCCCCGTGGCTTCCCCACTTGAACTTGGAGGATTGATCTGAAACCGTCAGCCCATGGCGATGATTGCAGTTGATACTCAGTTCGGAAGACTTGGGATCGAGGAAACGGATGGCGCCCTCACGCGGTTGGTCTGGGACGGTCAGGACGACGGCGAGCCGACCGCTCTGCTGCGCGAGGCGGCGGCGCAGTTGGCGGCCTATGACGCTGGGCGGCTTGCCCGTTTCGATCTGCCCTACCGCATTCATGGATCGCAGTTTCAAAGACAGGTCTGTGATCTTATGTATGCCATTCCCTTGGGTGAAACGCGCACCTACGGGGATATCGCCAAGGCGTTGGGGCAACCGGCGCAGCCGGTCGGTCAGGCCTGCGGGGCAAACCCGATCCCCGTTATTATTCCCTGCCACCGGGTGCTTGCCGCCAATGGGCTGGGCGGGTTTTCCGGGTGCGGCGGGATCGAGACAAAGGTTGCACTGCTAAGGCATGAACGGGCGGCGGGTCTTTTGATCTGAGCCTCGAAATTCGGTTGCAATCCGGTTCTGGGAAGCACAACTTATATCCGTTGTTGAATTTGAAGGATCGCATTGAATGAGCACCGAAAAAGATCGCGCAGCCAAAAAGAAGGCCATTATCGACCGGTTGATGTCGCTTGAGGCAGAGGAGCTTGCAACGGCGCAGGCCCATTACGATGCATTTCTGAAGGATGCCCAACTGGATGACCGGGAAGGCCACGACAAGGATGACATAGCCGCATCGCGCGAAAATGCCGATCTGGCGGCTGCGTTTGACGCGCCTGTTCATGCGCATCATGCTAAGATCGATGTGATCGAAAATACCGATTTTGGTCTGACAGATACAGTCAGGCCGGGATCGGTGATCAGGTTCAACAACCGCAGCTTTGTCGTCTGCGTTTCGACGACCCGGTTCGAGGTGGGTGGAGATACATATATGGGGATCTCGACACAAAGCCCGATCTACCTGGCCATGGCTGGTCTGCGCGCGGGTGACGTCTTTACCCATAACGGTACTGAATTTGAGGTTCAGGACGTTCTTTGAACCCGGTCCGGCAGCGTTCGTGTCAGGTACGGCGCTGCGGCAACACCTGCTGTGCTATGCCTGCAAATGTCAGGTACAGGCTGGCGATGACCAGACCCCAGTGGGCCCAGCTTTCGGGATGAAAATCGACCCATGCGGCCCAGCCCGCAAAGAACGTCCACGCAAGGGCGACCGGCAAGGTCAGACTGCGCCAACGCTCGGTGCGCACGGGGTGAACGAATTTCAAAGGCAGAAACATCGCAAGCGACAACAGAGTGACCAGCAGCAGGATGATCCAGAAATTGGGCTCCAACGCGAAGATCACGACAACGAACATGTTCCAGCATCCGGGAAAGCCTGAAAAGGAATTGTCCTTGGTTTTCATGCGAGTGTCCGCGAAATACATCGCGCTGGCGAAGGTGATGACGATGATAGCGAACCAGCCGGTCCATCCATCCATCAATCCGGACTTGAACAACGCAAAGGCCGGGATGAACACATAGGTCAGATAATCGATGATCAGATCCAGCAAGACGCCGTCAAACTCGGGTGCGTTTTTCTTGACGTGATAGTGCCGCGCCAACGGGCCATCGATGCCATCAACAACGAAGGATACGACCAGCCAAAGGTACATGAGGCTCCATTTCTCTTCCACGGCGGCCAGCATGGCCAGCATTGCGAAGACGGCGCCCGTGGCAGTGAAGAGATGTACGGCAAGAGCTTTGAATCTGAGTGTCATGCTAGGGTCATGACCGATGCACGCCAGAGATGCAAACCAAAAGCCCGAGGTTTCTGTTCAATGTGTCAGTCACGCCTTTGGATGCGCACGGTTGTAGACTTCCATAAGCCGTGCAGTATCCACGGCGGTATAGGTCTGTGTGGTTGACAATGAGGCGTGCCCCAACAGTTCCTGAATGGCCCGCAGATCTCCTCCTGCGGACAACAGATGGGTGGCAAAGCTGTGTCTCATGGCATGAGGTGTGGCGGTTGAAGGTAGCCCCAGTTGCATCCGTGCCTTGGCCATGACGCCTTGAATCGCGCGCGGGTTCAGCGGGCCGCCACGAGCGCCCCGGAACAAGGCTGCGTCCTTCGCTTGCGGGTGGGGGCAAAGCTGAAGATATCGGTCAACCGCGTCTCGGGCAGCTGGAAGAACCGGGACGACCCGCTCCTTGCCGCCCTTCCCGACAATGCGCAACGTCTCGGGCAAGGGCGCGTCTGCACCGGTCAGAGACAAGGCCTCGGATATCCGCAGGCCGCATCCATAAAGCAGGGTGACAACCGCAACATCACGGGCCGCAACCCAGTCGGACACAGATTGCAGCTCGACCGTGTCAATCATGGCGCGCGCGGCGTCTTCGGCCAGAGGGCGGGGCAGTTTCTTGGTGAATTTGGGCGCGCGGGTCGACAGAACGGCGGTGGGTTCAAACCCCTCTCGCTCGGCCAGCCAACGATAGAAGCTTTTGACAGCAGAAAGCTTGCGCGCCAGGGATCGCGCGCCAATATCCCCGTTGCGCTGATCCGCCATCCAGGCGCGCATGTCCGACACGGTGATCCGTTCCAGCGCCTTCAGCCCCTGCCGCTCTGCGTGATGCAGGGTCATGAAAGACAGAAACTCGGTAACATCGCCGCGATAGGCGGTTTGCGTGTTTTGCGACCGCCCCGCCAGCGCGCCCAGAGTGTCCAGCCAGTGCTGGAGCGCGTCGCGGCAAGCGGGTGAGATAAGGTTCACGACAGCCAGTGGCGCATCGAGCGTTCGAATACGCCGGAAAAGAAGGTGAGAAGATCGGTGCCGAGTTGCGGTGTAAAATGCCGCGGATCACGGGCCCCCATGACGATCATGCCCGGCAGGCGACCCGGACCGAGATCCAGCTTCAGGCAGGCTTCCGAGCGCAACTGATCCGCCAGCGCGCCGAAAACACGTCGGTTTGGCTGATGAGTTTCGCGCAAGGTCACGTCGCGGACAGGGCCGCCGCGACCGTTCGTCAGGTATTGGTTGATAAAGCCGGGCTCTGCGATCGTCAGAACGCCTCCAAGCCTGTCGACAGCAGGATCGTTCTGAACCACGGTGGTTTCCAGAACCAGCGTGATATGGTCAACCCGCAGGATATTCGCGACATCAGTGCCAAGGGCACGCAGGAAATCCTCGAATTCGACCGGTTCCAGCAGGCGCAAAATCGCGCGGTGAACCTGATTGGTGCCTGCAAGGTTTTCATAGGCCGCCGCGATGACCGAGCGGTGGGTATCTTCCAGCCGGTCCAATCGCGCCTCAAGCCGCTGCATGGCAATGCCGCGCAGATCGATCACATTATCACCCCGGGCGCGTTCGTTCGCGGCCACAAGGGCTTGCATCAGGTCCTTGTCGTCCAGAACGACGTCGGGCTCGGCCAGAATTGCCGCGCGGAGATTATCCTCGAGTTTGGGATTGCTGCTCATGTCCTGTCCGGTCTTTTTTTGTTGGGCGGCTTATAACATGCCGAACCGGATTTGCCTTGGGAAAAATGCACGCAAGAGTGGATTTCCCCGGATGCTGTGGCGGATTGGCTCCCGCCTGCCACGCTTGATCGCAGATCAGGCTTTGGGCCGTTGGGCCGGGCGCGGCGCCTGATGGCGCCGCGCGGTTGCATACCAGATCAGAGGATTTTCTGACCGGTTTTGGCCCAGTCTGCCAGAAAGGTTTCCAGACCGTTGTCGGTCAGCGGGTGATCGGCCAGTTTCTTGATCACGGCTGGCGGCGCGGTGATGACGTCCGCACCAATGCGGGCACTTTCGGTGACATGGTTCACGGTGCGGATCGAAGCAGCCAGAATTTCGGTTTCGAATCCGTAATTGTCATAGACCTGACGGATGTCGGCGATCAGATCCATGCCATCCAGGTTGATATCGTCCAGACGGCCGATGAAGGGCGAAATGAAGGTCGCACCTGCTTTTGCAGCCAGAATCGCCTGATTGGTCGAAAAGCACAGGGTGACGTTGACCATCTGCCCTTCGTCGCTGAGCGTCTTGCAGGTTTTCAGACCGGCCCATGTCAGTGGAACCTTCACTGCGATATTCGGGGCAATCTTGGCCAGCTTGCGGCCCTCGGCGATCATGTCATCAGCTTCGGTGGCGACAACTTCGGCGGAAACGGGACCGTCGACCAGATCGCAGATCTCTTTGGTCACTTCCAGAATGTCGCGGCCTGATTTCAGAATCAGCGAGGGGTTGGTGGTCACGCCGTCCACCATGCCCAGGTCGTTCAGTTCAGCGATGGCGTCGATCTCGGCGGTGTCTACGAAGAATTTCATGAGGGCAGTCCTTTGATGGGTTGGCCTTGGTCGCGGATGGCTTTACCTCAAAGAGAGCCATGCTGGAACCCCCTGCAAAGGATATGCTGTGAGCGCTAACGGATTTTTCGACGAGGGAGAGCTGATTGCGGTGCTGACAACGCAGCCGTTGGACCGGACGTTGGATTACAAAGCGCCGGAAGGAGGATGCTTTCTGGGTGCGTTTGTCGAGGTACCGCTTGGTCCGCGCAAGGTGTTGGGGGTTGTCTGGGGGCCGGGGCAGGGTGGATTCGATCTGAACAAGGCGCGGTCGGTGATCCGTGTGCTTGAAGTTGCGCCCATGCGCGAGGAAATGCGGGCATTCCTCGGCAAGGTTGCCGACTACACCCTGACGCCAATGCCCGCGATGTTGCGATTGGCGACCCGCGCGCCGGGGCTGGGTGACCCACCTTCCATGCGCAAGATCTATCGTTTGGGAACCTCCCTGCCAGACCGGATGACCGACGCCAGAACCCGTGTACTTGATGTGTTGCGCGACTATGGTGGGCTGGCATTTACGTTAAAGGAACTGGCGGAACAGGCCGGGGTAACTTCGTCCGTTGTCAAAGGCTTGGTCAAGCAAGGCGCGGTTCGCGAAGAAGACAGCCCGCGTGACCTGCCGTTTCCACGTCTTGATCCCGACTTACCGGGAAAGGTTCTGACCGAAGATCAGGCAAGTGCGGTTGCGCAGCTTCGCGCCGGGCAACGGACGGGGAAATACGGCACGACGCTTCTGAAAGGCGTGACGGGTTCCGGCAAGACCGAAGTCTATCTGGAGGCCGTGGCCGAAGCGCTGCGCATGGGGCGGCAGGCGCTTGTCCTTATGCCGGAAATTGCGCTGACCGCAGAGTTCCTGACCCGCGTTGAGGCGCGGTTTGGCGCGCGCCCCGCCGAGTGGCATTCGGGCGCGACCATGACTGAACGCAGGCGGGTCTGGCGGATGGTTGGGCAGGGGGAAGCTCAACTGGTTGTTGGCGCGCGGTCAGCCCTGTTTCTGCCATTTCGCGATCTGGGGCTGGTCGTGGTGGATGAGGAACACGACACCTCGTACAAACAGGAAGACGGGGTGCATTACAGCGCGCGAGACATGGCTGTCCTGCGGTCTGCCATCTGCGGCGCGCGGGTGATTCTGGCCAGCGCAACCCCGTCGCTGGAAAGCTGGGCGAATGCCGAGGCAGGTAAATATGATCGGATCGACCTGACTTCGCGTTTCGGCGCGGCGGTATTGCCCGAGATGAAGCCCATCGACATGCGGGCCGAACAGATGCAGGCCGGAACGTGGATATCTCCGACATTGCGGCAAGCGGTGCAGCAGCGGATCGAGAAAGGCGAGCAGTCGCTGCTGTTCATCAACCGCCGTGGCTATGCACCGGTTACCCTGTGCCGTGCGTGCGGAGAACAGATCGCCTGCGACCATTGCGACGCGCGCATGGTCGAGCATCGGTTTCTCAAGCGCCTGATGTGCCACCAATGTGGTGAGACCAAGCCGATGCCCGAGATCTGCCCTTCCTGCGGGGTCGAGGGCAAGCTGGCCCCGGTGGGGCCGGGCATTGAGCGTTTAGCCGAAGAGGCCGAAGCAACCTTCCCCGAGGCCAGGATTGCCATGCTGAGTTCTGATCTGTTCGGCTCAGCCCGGGCACTAAAGGCCAAGATCGAAGAGATTGCGGCAGGGGACGCCGATATCGTCATCGGAACGCAATTGGTGGCCAAGGGGCACAACTTTCCCAAGCTGACATTGGTGGGGGTGATCGACGCGGATCTCAGTCTGCATGGCGCAGACCTGAGGGCCGCTGAACGAACATTTCAGCTGATGCGACAGGTTGCGGGGCGTGCCGGTCGGGCTGAAAAACCAGGGCAGGCGCTGTTACAGACTTTTCAGCCGGAACATCCGGTAATCCGGGCGATTCTGTCGGGTGATGAGGAAGGGTTCTGGAAAGCTGAGGCAGCGGGTCGGCAAGCGGCCGGTGTGCCGCCCTATGGTCGCATGGCCGGGATCGTGTTGTCGGGGCCCGAGGTCGGCCCGGTTTTCGATATCGGCAATGCAATGGCCCGCAACGATGCGCCCTTGCGCGCGATCGATGCTCAGGTCTTTGGCCCCGCGCCTGCACCCATTGCGCGTATACGCGGCCGCCACAGAGTGCGCTTGTTGGTGAAAGCCCCGAAAGGGGCGCCGATTCAGGATGCCATTGCCCGCTGGATCGCCCCTTTGCGTCTCAAGGGTGATATTCGCCTGACCGTCGATATCGACCCACAAAGTTTTTACTGACCTCTGCATCTGTGCAGGGTGATTGTGCGCAGACCGCTTCCCTCTCGCCAAAGCAGTGAAATGGGCGTAGAGGACTCTCATGCTGAAACCCATGCCCCTTGCCGAGGCGCAGAGCCTTCCGTTCTGGCGTCGCCCTGTCACGCTTCTGTTCGTGATGGCCTTGACCATGCCCATCGCGTTCAACGCGTGGAGCGCGCTGTTGAACAACTTCGTCATTGAGGCAGCGAAATTCGACGGGGCCGATATCGGCCTGCTGCACACGGTGCGCGAGATTCCGGGCTTTCTGGCGGTCGGCGTGATTGCCGTCATCATTTTCATTCGCGAGCAGGTGCTGGCCATGATCTCGCTGATGATGCTTGGGATCGCAACGGCTTTGACAGCCTGGTTCCCAAGCCTTGGCGGATTGCTGTTCGTGACCTTGTTCAGTTCAATCGGGTTTCACTACTATGAGACTGTAAACCAGTCGCTTCAGTTGCAATGGCTTCCCAAGGATCGCGCGCCGCAGATTTTGGGATGGCTGGTCGCAATGGGCTCGGCTGCAACGATGGTGGTGTACGGGCTGATCGTTCTGACCTGGGAGCGGTTCGATCTGTCGTACAACTTTGTCTTCATGGCTGCTGGCGGTGCAACAGCTTTGCTGGCCCTGTTTTGCCTGTTTGCCTTCCCGCAATTCGATGCCCCCACGCCGCAAACAAAGAAACTGATCGTACGCCGTCGATACTGGTTGTATTACGCGCTGCAATTCATGGCGGGTGCGCGGCGACAGATTTTTGTCGTGTTTGCCGGGTTCATGATGGTCGAGAAGTTCGGCTTTGAAGTTCATGAGCTGACCAGCCTGTATCTGATCAACCTGATGATCAACATGATGGTTGCTCCGTTGCTGGGTAAAGCGGTGGCCAAGTTTGGCGAACGGCGTACATTGATTTTTGAATATACCGGTCTGGCAATCGTGTTCGCGGCCTATGGTGGCATCTACTGGTTCGGCTGGGGCGTGCTGTTGGCGGCGATACTCTATGTCATCGACCATGTGCTGTTCGCGCTGGCGCTTGCACTGAAAACCTATTTTCAGAAAATCGCCGATCCGGCGGATATTGCGCCAACTGCCGCAGTCGCGTTCACGATCAACCATATCGCCGCGGTTTTCTTGCCCGCGTTGCTGGGTTTGCTCTGGGTCGTGTCACCAGGTGCTGTGTTTGGCCTTGCGGCGGCTATGGCGGTCGTTTCTCTGCTGTTGTCCCTGCTGGTCCCACGCCACCCCGAACCGGGTAATGAGACCATCCTGAGCAAGTACGCACCGGCCCTGGCGGAGTAGGTCGCAAAGCTTGACGTTGGCGGCGCGCCGTCCTACGCGCAGTGCCAACTGACACAGGAGGCCCCCATGCCCACATTCACTGCGCTGACCACGTTGACAGGTAAGAAAGCCGCCGAAGGTCTGGGCGAAGCGATGGAGCGGTTGGAGCCCGAACCCACCGGCGTCGGTGTGTTCGAGGTCGAAGACGGCTCGGGTCTGTGGGAAGTGGGTGGATATTTCACCGAAGCCCCGGACGAGACCGCATTGGCCGTTCTGGCAGTTGCCTTTGAAGCCAAACCTTTTGTTGTGTCGGAATTGCCTGAAACCGATTGGGTGGCCCATGTGCGGCGCGAGCTTGCCCCGGTTCAGGCGGGCCGCTTTTTTGTTTATGGCAGCCACGATGCCGACAAGCTGCCCGACGGTCGCATTCCACTGCTGATCGAGGCGGCAATGGCCTTTGGCACCGGACATCATGGCACCACGCTGGGATGTCTGAAAGCTCTGGACCGGTTGTTGGATGAAGGGTTCAGTGCCTCGAAAGTAGCGGATATCGGTTGCGGCACGGCGGTTCTGGCCATGGCGGCAGCCCGGGTATGGGACGGCGATTTCATTGCCAGCGATATCGACGAGGTGGCCGTTGAGGTGGCCGAAGCCAACCTGAAGGCAAACGGTATGTCCGGCGCGGTTCAATGTGTTGAAGCCGCAGGTTTCGACCATCCCGACCTCAAGGCGCACGCGCCATACGATCTGATCTTTGCCAATATCCTCAAAGGGCCTTTGGTGGCTTTGTCACCCGAAATGGCAGCGAATCTCCGCCCAGGTGGGCACGCGATCCTGTCGGGAATCCTTAACGAACAGGCCGATGACGTGGTTTTCGTTTATTCACAAAACGGGTTCAATCAGACCTATAGGGCCGAGATTGGTGAGTGGACGACCCTAATTTTAACCAAACAGGGCGCGAATTAGGCCATTTGCAGGAGTTTTATAGGTTTTTGCCACGTTTTTGTCGCAATCTCTTTTTACCGTTTTCTGAATGAAGTCGAGGGGGGCGGTTTTTTGGAGGCTGCCATGACGGGTAAACAACTGGAATTCAATCAGCGCGTAAGTCGCCTGAACAAGAAACACCAAAAAATGAGCCGTGGCTATCGCGCGACGATGCGCAAGGATGGCCTGGTGGTGATGAAACCGCAGCGGGTGAGCTCGGCGGTGCCAGCAAAGGTACTGTTGCTTACGCTTGTGGGTTTCTTCGCCTTCAAAGCATTTCTTTTGTCCCACCTTGGCCCGACTGGCTATCAATATCGGATCGACAGCCTGAACGAAGGAACGCCGGTCGAAAAAGCCGGTGCCTGGGTGATGCAAATCGATCCAGTGTCGCAAGCCCTCGCCGCTCAGCTGAACAAAGTTTTCTACTAATCCGCTCCCTCGGATTAAAAAAACACCGCGTACCCTTACGGTGCGCGGTGTTTTTGTGTGCCCCTCAAGGGAGGAGGAAGGGGCAAATAAGTGTTGGGGTCGGTTCTTAGCGGCGACCTTCGGCGATGGTGTCGATGTCACCACGGCACAGGCCGATATCATCCAATTCGCGATCGGTCAGACCGGTCAGCGCGTTGCGGGTTACGCGGGCGTCATTCCATTCAACTGCGGCGTTAACGGCCGATACGAAAAATGCGCCGATACGGCCAACAAGGCCGAACGAGCCAGTGGTAGCGACGCGGGTTGTGTCCAGTGCAGCCATATCCTGTTTCCTTCTGGTTAGTGTTCACATTGCATTTCTGCGATCTGCCGGGCATCTAGTGCTGTAACTTCGTCCGCACAAGTTCAGTTTTTGCATGTGTCCTATGCGTTTTCTGCAAGGCTTCACGAAGCTGTAACCCCCTTTAACAATTGGTGAAAAAGCCTTTGGGAAAGTGTCGAATTCAGACTTCACTGGGTCGCAAAACGCGCTCGAAGTCGCGCCTGAGACACGCGTGTCGTTTTTAGCCCTGGGGTCAATTCGCTTGGAAAATGTTCACGCTTCGTGCTAGGCGTTGAAAAAAGATCACACAACCCGAGCAGGCCGAGGCAAAATATGCGAATTCTGGGCATCGATCCGGGGCTTAGAACCCTGGGATGGGGCGTCATCGAATCAAATGGCAGCCGCCTGAGCCATGTGGCCAATGGATTGTGCAAATCGGATGGGGACGATCTGGGCGAGCGGCTGCTGTCGCTGCACAATCAGATTGTCGAAGTTATTGCGGATCACAAGCCCGATCAGGCCGCTATCGAACAGACATTCGTAAATAAGGACGGGGCCGGAACTCTCAAGCTTGGGCAAGCGCGTGGCGTGGCGTTGCTGACGCTGGCACAAGCTGGTCTGCCGGTGGGCGAATATGCCCCCAACCGGGTCAAAAAGACCGTGGTGGGTGTGGGCCACGCCGAGAAAGAGCAGGTTTTGCACATGGTCAAACTGCAATTACCGGGCTGTTTGCCGAAAGGGGCCGACGCGGCGGATGCACTGGCGATTGCAATCTGCCACGCCTATTACGGAAAGACGCAACAGGCGCGTGTGAAAGAGGTGCGGGCATGATCGGCAAACTGACGGGGCGGCTGGATTACCGCGCGGCGGACCATGTGCTGATCGATGTCCGGGGCGTCGGCTATCTTGTCTATTGTTCCGACCGGACCTTGGCGGCATTGCCGGGGGCGGGCGAGGCGGTATCGATCTACACCGACATGGTTGTCCGCGAAGACCTGATGCAGCTTTACGGGTTTCTGTCGCTTGTCGAGAAAGAGTGGCACCGCCTGCTGTGCTCGGTCCAGGGGGTCGGCGCGAAGGTGTCGCTGGCGATCCTGAGTGCACTGGGGCCCGACGGTGTCAGCCGCGCAATTGCCCTTGGGGACTGGGGCGCGGTCAAGGCGGCCAAGGGCGTCGGGCCAAAAACCGCCCAGCGGATCGTGTTGGACCTCAAGGATAAGGCACCTGGCGTGATGGCCATGGGCGGCACGATTGCTCAGGCGATGGACGGGCCGGAACTCGAGGTTGTTGAACCAAATGACGCTACGCCCGCGCCGAGACGTGTTCCGAAACCGCCATCGGGTGCAGCGGCCGCGTCTGCCGGGGCGTTGTCGGCGTTGGCCAACCTTGGATATGGGCCGTCCGAGGCGGCAGGTGCCGTGGCTGAAGCGGCTGCCAGTCAGCCGGATGCGGACGAGGCTGATCTGATCCGCGCGGCCCTCAGGCTGTTGGCTCCGAAAGGGTAAGTGAATGGTTGAAGCTGATCCCACCCTGCGCCCGGAACCCCTGCCGGAAGACAATGACCGCGCTTTGCGTCCTCAGGGGCTGGATGAATTCATTGGTCAGGCTGAGGCGCGCGCCAACTTGCGCATCTTTATCCAGTCTGCCCGGCAACGCGGCGAGGCGATGGACCACACCTTGTTTCACGGACCTCCGGGTTTGGGTAAGACGACCCTCGCGCAGATCATGGCACGTGAATTGGGGGTGAACTTCCGCATGACCTCAGGCCCGGTTCTGGCCAAGGCGGGGGATCTGGCGGCGATCCTAACCAATCTTGAATCGCGTGACGTGCTGTTCATCGACGAGATTCACAGGCTCAACCCGGCGGTGGAAGAAGTGCTGTACCCGGCGATGGAAGATTTCGAGCTGGATCTTGTTATTGGTGAAGGTCCTGCTGCGCGCACCGTTCGGATCGAATTGCAACCATTCACGCTGGTGGGGGCCACCACGCGGATGGGTCTGCTGACAACGCCCTTGCGTGACCGGTTTGGTATCCCGACCCGGCTTCAGTTCTACACGGTCGATGAATTGCACGAAATCGTCACCCGGAACGCGCGGAAACTGGGCGCGCCCGCGGATAACGATGGTGCGCGCGAAATCGCACGCCGGTCGCGCGGAACGCCGCGTATCGCCGGGCGATTGCTGAGGCGTGTTGTGGATTTCGCGATTGTCGAAGGGGATGGGCGGATTACACGGGACCTGGCCGATGGTGCCTTGACCCGTCTCGGCGTCGATAATCTGGGTCTTGATGGTGCAGACCGGCGGTATCTGAAGCTGATTGCCGAAAACTATGCGGGCGGCCCGGTAGGGATTGAAACCCTGTCTGCCGCGCTGTCCGAAAGCCGCGACTCGCTTGAGGAAGTGATTGAGCCGTATTTGCTGCAACAGGGGCTGATCCAACGTACTCCGCGCGGGCGGATGCTGGCGCAGAAAGCGTGGACGCATCTTGGGATGGCCGCGCCCAAACGGCAAAGCGATCTGTTCGGTTGAAGCCCGCGCGCTTAGATTTTATGCCTTTCGGCGAGAGTATTTTTGAAAAGATGAAGGGCAGGCGGTGACACCGGAAGAAATTGAAGCGCTGTTCACACGCGAAAGCGGCGAGTTTCTGTTTGCGCGTTGGGGGCGGCCAATTGTTCCGATCGTTTTCGGCGTCGAGGACGAGACGCTGGCCACCGTAAAGGGGGCTTTTGAGGCGGTTGTCACGCTGGCCGGTCACCAAATGGCTGAGACGGACCCTGAGCTTGGCGCGAACTGCATGGTTTTCTTTTTCCGGGACTGGCAGGAGCTGCTGGAGGTACCGGACCTTGATCGATTGATCCCGGATCTGGAACCTTTGGTCGCGCGTCTGGTCGCGGCAGATGCAAACCAGTACCGCATTTTCCGGTTCGAAGAAGATGGCGCGATCCGCGCAGCGTTTGTTTTTCTGCGCATGAACAAGGAATTGTGCAAGGTTCCGGCGGAAACCCTTGCGCTCAATCAGGTCGTGCAGACCATCTTGCTCTGGTCGGACACTGCATTTCGCAATCAATCGCCACTGGCAATCGCAGGTAAGGCCACGATCCTGCGTCCCGACATCGCGGCCTTGATCCGGGCGGCCTATGATCCGGTTTTGCCACGGGCGGCACAGGATGCCTCGCACGCGTTAAGGCTGTTTGCCCGACTGGAGGCGTTGCAATGAAACACACCTACCCCATCCGCGTGTATTATGAAGACACCGACATGGGCGGGGTTGTCTATCACGCGAACTACCTGCGCTATATCGAACGCGCGCGCTCGGACTGGGTGCGTAATCTGGGCAATGACCAAAACGCCATGCGGGACGAGGGCATTGTTTGGGTTGTGCGGCGGGTCGAGGCCGAGTATCTGGCACCTGCGAGGTTCGATGATGAATTGATCGTCGAAACCGAAGTCACCGAAATTTCGGGCGTGCGTCTGACCATGGCGCAGCTTGTCCGACGCGGTGAGACCGAAATATTTCGTGCATCTGTCACGGCCGTTTGCATCAATAAAGCAGGCAAGCCGATCCGTTTGCCGGCAGAGATTCGCGCATTGATGTAACAATTTGCGGACCATGGGTGGTTCTGTTGGCTTTTCATGACCAACTGAGATAGCGTTTGGCAAAACAAGGCCAAACGAACGGCCATCAGGCAAAACAAAGAGCAGGTTCATGGAAGCTGAAACGCTGGCGCTGGCGCAGGAGATCGACTTCTCCATGTGGGGGCTGTTTGCCCGCGCGACCTTTATCGTCAAACTGGTGATGCTGGTACTTACCGGCGCATCCATCTGGTCCTGGGGGATCATCATTCAGAAGCTGATCAACTATCGCGCGGCCCGACGCGAGGCGCAGGTTTTTGATGAAAGCTTCTGGTCGGGCAACCCGTTGGATGAGTTGTTCGAGCAGATCGGAACCCAGCCGGATGGCAGCTCGGAAAAAATCTTTGCATCAGGCATGATCGAATGGCGCAGGTCGCATCGCAATGATGGCGGGCTGATTGCCGGGGCAACCGCGCGGATCGACCGGTCGATGGATGTCGCTATCGCGAAAGAGGCGGAAACCCTGCAAAAAGGGCTTCCCATACTGGCGACTGTTGGCTCCACGGCTCCGTTTATCGGGCTGTTTGGCACCGTTTGGGGTATCATGAATGCGTTCATCGAGATTGCCGAACAGCAAAACACCAACCTTGCCGTTGTGGCCCCTGGTATTGCCGAGGCGTTGATGGCGACAGGTTTGGGCCTTTTGGCGGCGATCCCGGCGGTGATTTTCTATAACAAACTCAGCGCTGATAGTGACCGGATCGTTGGCGGCTATGAAGCTTTTGCGGATGAATTCGCAACCATCCTGTCGCGCCAGTTGGACAGCTGACGATGGGCGCTGCGATCCAGCAATCGTCGGGCGGCAAAGGGCGCAGACGTGGTCGGCGTCGCGGTCGCGCACAGCCGATGGCCGAGATCAATGTGACGCCATTCGTGGATGTCATGCTGGTGTTGCTGATCATCTTCATGGTGGCCGCGCCATTGCTGACGGTTGGCGTTCCGGTCGATCTGCCCAAGACCGCAGCCAGCGCGCTGCCCGGTGACAATGAAGAGCCTTTGACCGTGACCCTGACCGCAGACGGCCGCGTGCAGATCCAGACCACCGATGTGTTGCGCGAAGAATTGATTGGTAAACTGCGTGCCATTGCGGCAGAGCGGAGCAGTGACCGGGTTTTCCTGCGGGCCGATGGTGCAATCCCTTACGCACAGGTGATGCAGGTCATGGGTGCGCTGAACGCGGGCGGGTTTTCCAACGTTGGCCTTGTAACCGATACCGGCGGGCCGACGCTGGATGAAGGTGGAGAGTGAGGTCGCACGGTGGATACCGGCACCAAGATTTCAGCGATTGCGCATGTCAGCCTGATCGGATGGGCGATGTTCGGCGGTACCTTCCGGTCCGAACCGTTGCCGATGGCTGTGCAGGATGTCTCAGTGATCACGGCTGAACAATTCGCGGCCATGACGGCCCAGCGGGATGCGCCGGAACTCCCCGAAGTGCCGACCGCGTTGCAGCAACCGCCCGAGCCGGAGGCTGTGACCAAGCCGCCGGAACCCAAGATTGATGAACAGCCCCGCCCTGAACCTGTTGCACCGGCTGAACCAGAACCAGAGCCAGAGCCCATCATCGTGGAAGCGCCGCCAGAACCGGAGGTTCCTGACGAGCCTCCGGTTCTGACGGAACCTCAGGTCGAACCTGTTGCACAGCCTGCGCCGCCCGGTCCGGAGGCACAGCCGCGTCCATCAGATCGCGTCGCGCCCGAGGCGATAGCTCTGCCACCGCCCGAGGCAAAGCCTGATGATTTTGAAACGCCGCCGGTATCCCTGGATGAAGGCGCAGAGGTTCAGCAGGAACAGCAGGATCAGACCGCGCCGCAAGAGGCAGCCCCGGAGATTGTGACCGAGGCAGAGGAAGCCAAGGAACAGTCGCCCCTGACATCTCCGCGGCCGCGCGTGCGTCCAAACCGGCCAAACCCGCCGCAGGAACCCGCTGTGGTCAAAACGCCTGAGGCGACCGCGGAACCCGAAAAACAAACCGATGAAACGGCAATCAACGACGCCCTGGCCGAAGCCTTGGGCAGCGGGTCCGAACCTTCTGGCCCACCGCTGACCAGCGGAGAGAAAGACGCGATGCGACTGGCTGTTTCTGGATGTTGGAATGTGGGTTCCTTGTCCACGGATGCGCTGAACATTGTGGTTGTTGTTGCGTTCTCACTGAACCGCGATGGTACGGTCGTCGACGGCAGTGTTCGGATGCTGGACAGCTCTGGCGGCTCGGCAGGAGCCGTTAAACAAGCCTACGAAGCCGCGCGACGCGCTATTTTGCGCTGCGGAGCCAAAGGATATGATTTGCCTGCTGACAAATACGAACATTGGCAGGATGTTGAGATTACATTTAACCCCGAGAGGATGCGGATCAAATGATGAAGCTTCTGACCAGCCTCTTTGTCGGCCTGACACTGATGTCTGCGCCGGTTTATGCACAGAACGGGCCCTTGCGTCTGGAACTGGATGAGGGGATTATCGAACCCTTGCCCTTTGCCGTTCCGGATTTTGTGCCGGACAGTCCGGCCGCAGCTCAGTTCGCGCAGGATATCTCGCGCGTGGTGGCGGCTGACCTGACCGGGACCGGGTTGTTCCGCGAAATCTCCTCGGATGCGTTCATCAGCCGGGTCAGCAGCTTCGAAGCTCCGGTTCAGTTTGCGGATTGGAAGGCGATCAACGCTGACGCGCTGGTCACGGGCGCTGTCAATGTGTCCGGTCAGAAACTGACGGTCCGGTTCCGGGTGTGGGATGTGTTTTCGGGCCAGGAACTGGGCAATGGCCTTCAACTGGCAGGTACCACCGAGGGGTGGCGGCGCATGGCGCATAAGGTGGCCGATCAGGTCTATAGCCGGATCACAGGTGAAGGCGGTTATTTTGACAGCCGCGTTGCCTTTGTTTCGGAAAGCGGGCCGAAGGACCAGCGCCTGAAGCGTTTGGCGATCATGGATTACGATGGCGCGAATGTGCAGTACATGACTGACAGCGCCGCAATCGTTCTGGCGCCTCGGTTCTCACCCACCGGTGACCGGCTGCTTTATACAAGTTATGAAAGCGGCAGCCCGCGCATTTACGTGACTGAAGTCGGGCGCCCGAAACCACGGGAACTGAAGACGCAGGACGGGACGATGAGCTTTTCGCCACGGTTCTCGCCAGATGGCCGGTCGATTGTCTATTCGCTGATTCAGGGCGGCAATACCGATCTGTGGAAGATGGATATCGCCTCGGGGCAAAGTACGCGCCTGACCAACACGCCTGCAATTGAAACGGCCCCCAGCTATTCACCTGATGGCAGCCGGATCGTCTTTGAAAGCGACCGCTCCGGCACACCGCAATTGTACGTGATGGCAGCAAACGGGGGCGAGGCCACGCGGATCAGCTTTGGCGCGGGCCGCTATGGTACCCCGGTCTGGTCACCGCGCGGCGACCTGATCGCCTTTACCAAGCAGAACCAGGGCCGGTTCCATATCGGCGTGATGCGCATCGACGGGTCAGAAGAACGTTTGCTGACAGCCTCTTTCCTGGATGAAGGCCCCACGTGGTCGCCCAATGGCCGGGTCATCATGTTTACCCGCGAAACGCAGGGGGCCAGTGGTAGGGCATCGCTTTACTCGGTGGATATCTCGGGCAGGAACCTGCGCCCGGTACGTACACCGGACGGCGGCAGCGATCCGTCCTGGGGTCCATTGCAGAATTGATCGCAGCAAAGTTCACAACAAATCGTCCCTGTGGTAGACAGGCGGCAATAAACATAACACGAGGCACCTGAAATGAACGTATTGAGCAAAGTTCTGGCGCTGGGCGCGCTGAGTGTGATCGCCGCCTGCACAAACAATGACCCCTCAGCCTTGGGTGGCGGTGGTGGTAACGGGGGCATTGGATCCATTGTCCCCGGATCACCGAGTGATCCGCGCTCGCCCGCGTATTTCCAGCAAACAGTCGGGGACCGTGTCCTGTTTGCCGTTGACCAGTCAACCCTGTCGCCCGAGGCGCAAACAGTGCTGCAAGGGCAGGCGGACTGGCTGCTGGCCAATCCGGATTTTGTCGCAACGATCGAAGGCCACGCGGATGAGCAGGGCACGCGGGAATACAACCTTGCACTGGGCGCACGCCGGGCGAACGCTGCGCGTGAGTACCTGATTTCGCGCGGCGTTGCGGGCAGCCGCCTGAACACCGTGAGCTATGGCAAGGAACGCCCGATCGAGATTTGCAGCACCGAGGAATGTTATTCCAAGAACCGTCGTGCAGTAACAGTTCTGACCGGGTCAACTCTGGGGTAAGATGATGCGCATTGCAGGATGGGTTTTGGCGGCGGTTGTGGCGACGGCTGGTGTTGCACAGGCACAGGATCAACAGACCCTTGCGGATATCCGTCAGGAACTGACGGTATTGCATGTGGAAATTCAGCGTTTGAAGCGCGAGTTTTCCACTACGGGTTCGCCCGCACCAAACCTGTCCGGCAGTTCGGTCCTTGAACGGGTGGATGCCATCGAGGCCGAATTGCAGCGCCTGACCCGCCAGACCGAGCAATTGAACCAGCGGGTGCAGAACATTGTCACTGACGGCACCAACCGAATCGGTGACCTTGAGTTCAGGCTGGTTGAACTGGAAGGCGGCGATTTGTCGACGTTGGGTGAGACCTCGACACTTGGTGGTGACACGGCCACTGCTATAACCGGGCCAACAAGTATCGAAACGCCAACGGCAACTGATCATGGTGAACTGGCCATAGGTGAACGCGCTGATTTTGACGCAGCTTCGCAAGCGTTGGCCGACGGCGATTTCCAGACTGCTGCCACGTTGTTTGCGCAGTTTGAAACAAGCTATCCCGGCAGTCCGCTGGCGCCCGAAGCCAACCTGAAACGCGGTCATGCCCTAGAAGGGATTGGCGACACACGAGAAGCAGCCCGGGCATTCCTGGCCAGCTTCACGGGTGATTCCGAGGGCGCATTTGCACCCGAGGCACTGTACGAACTGGGCGCGGCGCTTGGCCGTTTGGGACAGACCGATCAGGCCTGCATCACGCTGAACGAGGTCGGAGTACGCTTTCCTTCTGCGCCAGAGTTTTCGAGCGCCACGCAGGAGATGACCGCGTTGGGATGTACTTGAACCATCACTCCGGCAAACTACTTGCAGACCTTCGCGCCCGGCTACCCGAAACACTTCCGCGCAAGTTGGGGATTGCAGTTTCGGGAGGCGGCGATTCCGTCGCCTTGATGCAACTTTTGCATCAGGTGGCGCAGGATGAGGCCATCACCCTTTTCGTTACCACGGTCGACCACGGGTTGCGCCCCGAATCCGCGCGCGAGGCCGAAACGGTATCCCGGCAGGCTGCTGCGTTGGGGATGTCTCATGATACGCTGCGTTGGTCGGGATGGGACGGTACTGGCAACTTGCAGGACCGGGCACGTCAGGCGCGGTATGATTTATTATCCGAATGGGCAAAGGGTCGCGGAATCGATGCCATTGCGCTAGGCCACACCGCAGATGATCAGGCGGAAACACTGTTGATGCGGTTGGGCCGATCATCCGGGGTCACGGGCCTGTCCGGCATGTCGGCTATTCGGAAACAGCAGGGGCTGACGTTGCTGCGTCCGATGCTGGGGATCACCCGTGAACAGCTGCGCACCTATCTGACTGAGACTGGCGTGGCATGGGTGGACGATCCTTCGAATCAGGATGCCAGTTTCGACCGGATCAAGGCGCGCGAAGCTTTGGGTGGTCTAGAACCTTTGGGAATTGATGCGCTTTCATTGTCCCGCGTGGCGGACAATCTGGCGCAGGCACACACGGCACTTGGCGTCTGTGCGCAAGAATCCGCACGGTCCGTGGCGCAGGTCGATCAAAGTGACGTGAGGGTGAACCGGGCCGGATTTGCCGCGTTGCCCCTTGAGATTCGGCGTCGTGTCCTGCTGGGAATCCTCTCATGGATTGCTGGGTCGGGTTATCCCCCGCGTCAGGCGGCAGTGGATCGGGCGATGGATGCAGTTGCGAATGGGCAACCGGCGTCAGTGGGCGGTTGTCTGATTGTTCCACAAGGCGGGAGTGTTTGGATTTGCAGGGAATTTAATGCCGTGAAATCTCAGATGGCGGCGCCCGGTGCTGTGTGGGATGGCAAATGGCGGGTCAGTGGACCCGCAACAATGGGCGCAGAAATCCGTGCTTTGGGGGGTGAAGGGTTGCAACAGGTGCCCGAGTGGCGTGCAACCGGACGTCCCAGGATAGCTTTGACGGCGACGCCTGCGGTTTGGAATGCGGACAGGGTGCTGGCCGCCCCGCTTGCGGGTCTTGCGAATGGTTGGCAGGCTAGGCTTGCGTCAGATTGGCCCGAGTTCCACGCATCTTTTTTATCGCATTGAACATACGACAATCCTCTCTATTTTAAGAGGTAACTTGGCAGCGTCTCACCTGCCGGAACTTTTAGGAGAATTTCCTTGGGCAACGCTCGCAATATCGCGTTTTGGGTCGTTTTGTTCCTGCTCATTCTTGCACTGTTCAATCTGTTCAGTGGACCGGGCGGAACGCTTCAGAGCAACGAGAAAACCTATTCCGACTTTGTCGGTGCCGTCCAAAGCGGTGAAGTCAAGAACGTGACCCTGGATGGTGAACAGATTCGCTATACCATGCAAAGCGGTGCAAGCTATGTCACGATCAAACCCGGCGACGCCGAAGTGACCAAGCTTCTGATAGAGGAAAACATCCCCGTTCAGGCTGTAAAGCAACAGCAATCAGGCTTTCAGTCATTCCTGATCACGCTGCTGCCTTTCCTGTTACTGATCGGTGTCTGGGTCTATTTCATGAACCGGATGCAGGGCGGTGGCAAAGGTGGCGCGATGGGCTTTGGCAAATCCAAGGCCAAGATGCTGACTGAAAAGCATGGCCGCGTGACCTTTGACGATGTTGCCGGTATCGACGAGGCCAAGGAAGAGCTGGAAGAGATTGTCGAATTCCTGCGCAACCCGCAGAAGTTCAGCCGCCTTGGTGGCAAGATCCCCAAGGGCGCATTGCTTGTCGGCCCTCCGGGTACCGGTAAGACGCTGTTGGCCCGTGCCATTGCGGGTGAGGCAGGCGTGCCGTTCTTCACCATCTCGGGTTCGGATTTTGTCGAAATGTTCGTTGGTGTCGGTGCGTCCCGCGTGCGCGACATGTTCGAGCAGGCAAAAAAGAATGCACCCTGTATCGTCTTTATCGACGAGATTGACGCTGTGGGCCGCCATCGTGGTGCCGGGTATGGCGGCGGCAATGACGAGCGGGAACAAACGCTCAACCAGTTGCTGGTCGAAATGGACGGGTTTGAGGCCAACGAAGGTGTAATCATTCTGGCGGCGACAAACCGCAAGGATGTTCTGGACCCTGCGCTGCTGCGACCGGGCCGGTTCGACCGTCAGGTCACAGTGGGCAACCCGGACATCAAGGGCCGCGAGAAAATTCTGGGCGTTCACGCACGTAAGACGCCGCTGGGCCCGGATGTTGATCTGCGCATCATCGCGCGCGGTACGCCGGGCTTTTCGGGTGCGGATTTGGCCAACCTCGTGAACGAGGCTGCGTTGATGGCCGCGCGCGTGGGCCGTCGCTTTGTCACCATGGAAGATTTTGAAAACGCCAAGGACAAGGTGATGATGGGGGCCGAGCGCCGCTCGATGGTGCTGACGCAGGATCAGAAGGAAAAAACAGCCTATCACGAAGCGGGTCATGCTGTTGTTGGTCTGTCTCTGCCCATGTGCGATCCGGTCTACAAGGCGACAATCATACCGCGCGGAGGCGCGCTGGGTATGGTGGTTTCGCTGCCGGAAATGGATCGCCTGAACTATCACCGTGATGAATGCGAACAGAAGCTGGCGATGACCATGGCGGGTAAAGCTGCCGAAGTCATCAAGTATGGCGAAGATCACGTGTCGAACGGTCCTGCCGGGGACATCATGCAGGCCAGCCAACTGGCACGTGCCATGGTGATGCGCTGGGGTATGTCAGACAAGGTTGGCAATATCGACTATGCCGAGGCGCATGAGGGATACCAGGGCAATACTGCCGGGTTCTCGGTATCGGCTCATACCAAGGAGCTGATTGAAGAAGAGGTAAAGCGCCTGATCCAGCAAGGCTATGAACAGGCGCACAAGATTCTGACCGATCAGAACGAGGAATGGGAGCGTTTGGCCCAAGGTTTGCTGGAATACGAAACGCTGACCGGTGACGAAATCAAACGCGTCATGAACGGGGAGTCGCCCGGCGACAGCGATGACCAGAATGACAAGTCGGACGAGGGCAGTGCGCCCAGCGTGACAGCCATCCCCAAGACCAAGGCCAAGAAATCACCGCCTGAGGGCGGGATGGAACCTGAACCGACAGCATAACCAGCAAGAACCCGGGCTCTGACCCGGGTTATTCTCTTTCCATCAGAGCGTTACTGGGCATTATGCGCTGGCAGACACCAATGGGAAGGGAAACGCGTATGCCGTTTTTACGGGAAACCGAATTTGCAGCCGAAGTCGTTTGGCTGGGTCTTGTTCCTGCCGGCGGATCGCTGCGTGCCAAGCCCGTGGAGTTGTTGGATCTTGGGTTTGAGGGTGCGAAAGGCGAACGGCACGAAGGTCTGAGCCGTGCGTCCTGTGTTCGGGTCTCGAACCTCTATCCCAAGGGCACAGAAATCCGCAATGTTCGTCAACTGTCGGTGCTGTCCTTGGAAGAGTTGCAGCAGATCGCGCAG
The DNA here is from genome assembly GCF_017872555.1 of Ruegeria sp. HKCCSA071. Taxonomy (GTDB): domain Bacteria; phylum Pseudomonadota; class Alphaproteobacteria; order Rhodobacterales; family Rhodobacteraceae; genus Ruegeria. Next base: position 125,796 of record NZ_JAEDOX010000003.1, on the reverse strand, counting down.
AACATGGGGCTGGACCAGCTTGACCCGTCTTATCTCGGCGCATCCATAGTGCTGAAAGGTATACCGGATTTCTCGCACATTCCGCCGTCCTCGCGTCTTCAGGCGGTCAACGGGCTGACGATTACTGTGGATATGGAAAACGCACCCTGCGTATTGCCCGGTCGCGAAATCGAAGCGGATCATCAGGGGTATGGTGCAGGGTTCAAACCTGCTGCCGTCGGGCGCCGCGGTGTCACGGGCTGGGTCGAACGTCCTGGGCGCATTCAACTGGGCGATCACCTCAAGCTCTTTGTTCCAGACCAGCCTGCCTGGAGCCCTGAAAATATGCAGGTTTCCGATTAGTTACAGATGAATTGACCTGACGACGCTTCGCGACGCCAGAATGTCGGAATCCATGGCTAATCAGATTGTACACAAGGGTATGGAATGCGTAGCGCCGACGTTAGACGTCGGTTTTGCACGGTATTCAATCAAGGACCCCGGCCAATGAGCTATAAATCCGACATCGAAATTGCGCGTGAAGCGAATAAGAAGCCGATCCAGGAGATCGGCGCGAAGCTTGGAATATCCAGTGACGATCTGTTGCCGTATGGGCATGACAAGGCGAAGGTGAGCCAGGAGTTCATCAACTCGGTGCAGGGTCGTGAGGACGGCAAGCTGGTGCTGGTGACGGCGATCAACCCGACACCTGCGGGTGAGGGGAAGACGACCACAACGGTTGGTCTGGGTGATGGCCTGAACCGCATCGGCAAGAACGCGATGATCTGTATCCGCGAGGCCTCGCTGGGCCCGAACTTCGGCATGAAGGGTGGCGCAGCGGGTGGCGGCTATGCGCAGGTTGTTCCGATGGAAGAGATGAACCTGCACTTCACCGGCGATTTTCATGCGATCACCTCGGCCCATTCGCTGCTGTCGGCGATGATCGACAACCACATCTACTGGGGCAATGAATGCGAGATCGACACCCGCCGGGTCGCATGGCGTCGTGTGGTCGACATGAACGACCGTGCCCTGCGCCAGATCACCGCCAGCCTGGGCGGCGTGTCGAACGGGTTCCCGCGCGAAACAGGTTTTGACATCACCGTGGCGTCCGAGGTCATGGCGATCCTGTGCCTGTCAAACGACCTAAAGGACCTGGAAAAGCGTCTGGGTGATATCATCGTGGCCTATCGCCGCGACAAGACGCCGGTCTATTGCCGCGACATCAAGGCCGAAGGCGCGATGACCGTTCTGCTGAAAGACGCAATGCAGCCGAACCTGGTGCAGACGCTGGAAAACAACCCGGCCTTTGTCCACGGTGGCCCGTTCGCGAACATTGCGCATGGCTGCAACTCGGTGATCGCGACCAAGACTGCGCTGAAAGTGGCTGACTATGTGGTGACCGAGGCGGGCTTTGGCGCCGATCTGGGTGCCGAGAAGTTCATGAACATCAAGTGCCGCAAGGCGGGCATTGCGCCCTCTGCCGTGGTTCTGGTTGCCACCGTGCGCGCGATGAAGATGAATGGCGGTGTCGCCAAGGCCGATCTGGGTGCCGAGAATGTCGCTGCGGTCAAGGCGGGCTGCGCCAACCTGGGCCGCCATATCGAGAACGTGAAGTCGTTCGGTGTGCCGGTTGTTGTCGCCATCAACCACTTTGTCACCGACACCGATGCCGAGGTTCAGGCGGTGAAGGATTATTGCGCCTCTCATGGGGTCGAGGCGGTTCTGTCGCGCCATTGGGAGCTGGGCTCGGAGGGCTCCGCCGATCTGGCCCGCAAGGTTGTGGAAATCGTCGAAGGGGGCTCTGCGAACTTCGCGCCGATCTACCCGGACGAGATGCCGCTGTTTGAGAAGATCGAAACCATCGCCAAGCGCATCTACCGCGCCGACGAGGTTCTGGCCGACAACAAGATCCGCACCCAGCTGAAAGAATGGGAAGCTGCGGGGTATGGCAACCTGCCGGTCTGCATGGCGAAAACCCAGTACAGCTTCTCGACCGACCCGAGCCTGCGGGGCGCGCCCACCGGCCATTCGGTTCCGGTGCGTGAGGTCCGCCTGAGCGCGGGCGCGGGCTTTGTCGTGGTTGTCTGCGGTGAGATCATGACCATGCCGGGCCTGCCCCGCAAACCGGCCGCGGAAACCATCTGCCTCAATGACGCAGGTGAGATTGAGGGCTTGTTCTAAGCCGCTGAATAAGACATCTCGTGGTCCGGGACCCCCGGGCCATGAGGAGACGATGATGCCCACTCTGACACCGCCGCAGGATTGCCATTCGATGCGGGATCTGCGGGTTCAGATCGACAGGCTGGACCGCCAGCTGATCGGGATGCTGGTGAGGCGCGCAAGCTATATCGACCGCGCGACTGAGCTGAAGCCGGGTGAGGGCCTGCCCGCCCGCATCCCGGACCGGGTCGAGGATGTGGTGCAAAAGGTGCGCGACAGTTCGCAGGCGGCGGGGATGGACCCCGATTTGTCCGAAACGCTCTGGCGCATTCTGATTGACTGGTCGATTGCACGTGAGGAACGTGTGCTCGGCCCCGAGTAAAGACCGGGCGCGTTCTGCGCCCGTTTGGGTTTTGAAAGAAGGAACCAAAGGATGGTAGCGCAGGTTATCGACGGGAAGGCCTTTGCCGCCAAAGTGCGCGCGCAGGTGGCCGATCAGGTTGCAAAGCTGAAAGAGGAAAACGGCATCACCCCCGGCCTGGCCGTGGTTCTGGTGGGCGAGGATCCGGCCAGCCAGGTCTATGTCCGCTCGAAAGGCAAAATGACCGTCGAGGTCGGCATGAACAGCTACGAGCACAAGCTGGATGCGGAGACCTCTGAGGCGGAGCTGCTGGCACTGATCGACAAACTGAACACTGATCCGGCGGTGCATGGCATTCTGGTCCAGTTGCCGCTGCCCAAGCACTTGAACGAGGATCTGGTGATCAATTCGATCGATCCGGCGAAGGATGTGGACGGGTTTCACATCTCGAATGTGGGTCTTTTGGGCACTGGTCAGAAGTCGATGGTGCCCTGCACACCGCTGGGCTGCCTGATGATGCTGCGCGATCACCACGGTTCGCTGTCGGGCATGGATGCGGTTGTCATCGGTCGCTCGAACATCGTGGGCAAGCCGATGGCGCAGCTGCTGCTGGGGGACAGCTGCACCGTGACCATCGCGCATTCGCGCACCAAAGATCTGCCTGATGTGGTCCGCCGCGCCGATATCGTCGTGGCCGCTGTTGGCCGCCCCGAAATGGTGCCTGGCGACTGGATCAAGGAAGGCGCCACCGTGATCGACGTGGGCATCAACCGCATCGAGCGGGATGGCAAGACCAAGCTGGTCGGCGACGTCGACTATGCCAGCGCTGCCGAACGCGCCGGCGCCATCACCCCCGTCCCCGGCGGCGTCGGCCCCATGACCATCGCCTGCCTGCTGGCCAACACCCTCACCGCCTGCTGCCGCGCAAACAAACTCCCCGAACCAGAAGGCCTGACCGCGTGATATACGCGGGGGCCGGATCGGACACTTCGGACCGGCCCCCTTTTTTTGGCAGGCAAAGTTCCAGCCAAATTGCTCCCTGACCGCCCCCTGACTGCATGGGCAAAGCGCCCTGAATGGGTTTGACAGCCGAATGAATCGTGATATCCCTGTAATCCCAGTTGGTTACAGGTGAAGACACTATTGTGTCTGACGCGTTCGGGTTGAGCTATGCTAATTCATGCACAAAAGCGGTATGACGTCTAAAATAAGTATAATCCAGAAGGCATTTTCGCCGCAGCGTGTCGTAGCGGGTTTGGTCTTTCTTCCTTTACTTGCATATGCGTTTCCACCCTTCCATGATTCTGACCTGTCATTTGGATTGCGGCTTGTATTCTGGGCCGGAGTGATGGTCCTTGCTTTGACGGTGACCGGGCTTGCCAGAAAGCTGATGCGGAAGAATCCCGTTTTCCTAAATGTTCCGGCGCGGGACCTGGCATTTGTTACTTTGACCCTGGCATTGTTCACGCCCTCACTTTGGATGTTGGCCTGGGTTCTTTTCACCTGTGGTGGATATATGGCACCGGACGCCGAAAGGGTTGTGGTTTATGGCGCTTTGTTCGCGACTGGCTTGATGCTTGTTCAGCGCAACGATCTGAACGCTGCGGCAAGTACTGAATCTGATCCTGAAAAACCACGCCTTGTCAAACGCTTGCCACCCGGGTTCAACGGGAAAATCTATCGCCTGACCGTTCGGGATCACAATGTAGATGTTGTCACCTCAGAAGGCACCTTCACGCTTAGGTCGCGTTTCACGGATGCCATTGCCGAAATGGAACCTGTCCCGGGTCATTGTTCGCACCGTTCGCATTGGGTTACCGACGCGTCCATTGTAAGTGTCGAAAGAAAAGGTGGTAAAATCTTTCTGAAACTGGTCAATGACGATCTGGTTCCGGTCAGCCGGAAATACAAACCCATGCTGGAAGAGGACGGTCTGATCTGAACCTATCGCGGCATTGGCATCAAGTGAGGATGCGGGCCTGTGAGGATCGCCATCGCCTGCGAACCCATGAGTGCCGACAGCACATTATCCGTACTGCGCAGCCCCCCGGTAAAGGTGCCATAAGCCGGAAGTATCAGGCGATGATCGTTCAGCAGAAAGGCGGGCCGTGAAATATGACGCCCCTTGACCCTGACCCGGACTTTTGGATGGTAATGGCCGGAAACTTCTCCTCGCGCGGGATCCTGCGCGATATGACGGAAAACAAGCGGACCACGGTGCCATTCGAACAGATGGGTTCCACCCAACTCAATAGGACCGGGATCGTGGTTCCCCTCAATCCAGATCCACTGACGTCCGGACTGTAAGGTCGCGATCCTCAGCATTTCTGATTTTGGCAGCGCCCGGGCAGCTTCAAGATCGTCGAAGCTGTCGCCCAGACATACAACGGTTTTGGCGTTCGTGTGCGCCAGATCATCCTTCAGGCGGTCCAGCGTTTCACGGCTGTCATAAGGTGGAAGCGAAGGTCCACCACGCCGCGCCACGCGCTCGGATTTGCCCAGATGCAGGTCCGACACGCACAGCAAGTTTTCGTCGGGCCACCAAAGCGCACCGGACGGCAAAGCACACAAGCACTGACCCGCAAACGGAAACTCAAGTTCGTTCATGATACGTTCTTGACCTGTTTCAGCACCCGGCGCAAGCAGATCAAAGCTGTTCCAACCCCGCCTCTTGCAGCAGCCGTGCGCTTTCCTCCGCCAGAAGCCTTTCTTCGGCACTGCCTTTCACCGGCACTTTGCCAACCTCCAGAAACAGTGGTGCTGACAAGGGCGAGACACGCTCGAGCCGCACCAGATCGATTCTGTCGCCAATTCGGGCCAACATTGTTTCGATCCGACCGAAATCGACAAGCCCGCGCATGGCTTCTTCGCGGGTGATCTGCATCAATAGGTGATCGGGATCGTATTTCAGCAAGGTGTCATACAGGATATCTGACGAAAACGTAGCCTGCCGCCCGCTTTTGCGTTGCCCTGCCATGTTGCGTTCGATCAGACCCGCAATGGTGGCCGATGCACGAAACGTGCGCTTCATAACGGCGTTACCTGCCAGCCAGGTGTCCAGTCCGTCGCGCAGCGCATCGGGTTGAAGCAACGGGCGGGGATCGGTAACCGCGTCCAGACCCCAGATCAGCGTGGCATAGTCCGTGGCGACAAACCCCAGCGGGGCCAGTCCGGTTTCCTCCATCCGTTTGGTCAGCAGCAGGCCCAGTGTTTGTTGCGCGTTGCGACCAGCAAATCCGTAGACGCACAGATGTTCACGCCCATCGCTGGGAAAGCTCTCGATCAGCAGACGATCACGCTGGGGCAGGCGGGACATCTGGCGCTGCAAATCCAGCCATTCAGCCGTATGAGGGGGAAGCTGTGGCCAGTCAGTTTGGGCAAACATGCGCAGAATGCGGTCGCTGAGTTGCGTGGAGGTTGCGAATTTCGTGCCCGAAAAGGTCGCAATCTTTGGCTTTCGGTCTGCGCGCCGCGAGACTTCGACCACCATCTCGCGCAGTCCCTCATACCGCACGATTTGCCCGCCGATCAGGAAGGTGTCGCCGGGCGTCAGCGAGGCAGCGAATGCTTCCTCGACTTCGCCCAACGGTTTACCGCCCCGGTTACGTTTCAGACGAACTTTGAGCGTATCCGTGTCCTGAATAGTGCCTAGATTCATACGAATGCGCGATGCGGCGCGTGGGTCGCGCAACTGCCATTGCCCGTCGGTACGCTGCTGCAACCTTTGCCAGCGATCATAGGCTTGCAGAGCATAGCCGCCGGTGGCGCAGAAATTCAGGCAGGCGTCAAACTCTGCCCGCTTCAGCTGAGCGTAAGGCCCGGCGGATGTCATCTCGGCATATAGATCATCTGCGTTAAACGGCCCGGCACAGGCGGCAATCAGGATATGCTGGCACAAAACATCGCGCGGGCCGCGACCGCGGGGTTCCCCATCCAATTCATGGGCTTTGGCGGCCTCTAGCGCGGCGACGCATTCGACCACTTCGAAGCGATTGGCAGGCACCAAAAGCGCCTTGGAAGGTGCGTTATAGCGGTGGTTGGCCCGTCCTATCCTTTGCACCAGCCGTTTGACATTCTTGGGCGCGCCGATCTGGATTACCAGATCGACATCCCCCCAATCGATGCCCAGATCCAGCGAACCGGTGCAGACGATCGCGCGCAAGTCACCTCGAACCATTGCCGCCTCGACCCGCTCGCGCTGCTGCCGGTCCAGACTGCCGTGATGGATGCCGATGGGCAGACCGTCATCATTGGCCAGCCAAAGATTGTGAAAGAAAATCTCGGCCTGGGCGCGAGTATTGTGAAAGATCAACGTGGTCTTGTGATGCTTGATCTGCTCCAGCACAGTTGGAATCGCATAAGCCGCGCCACCACCAGACCAGGGTGGCATCTGTGACGTTTCCAGCATTCGGATATCCGGGTCCGGGCCGGGGTCGGCCTGTACAATCTGGCAGGGATCAGGGTGGCGGGTCAGAAAGCGGGCAACCGCAGCAGGATCTTCCACCGTCGCCGACAACCCGACGCGGCGCAGATCGGGATTGAGGTGTTGCAGACGCGCCAGCGCCAGCATCAACTGATCTCCGCGCTTGCTTTCAGCCAGTGCGTGGATTTCATCGACAATGATCCGCTGCACCCCTTCAAACATACGCGGGGCATCCTCGTACGAGGTCAGCAACGCCAGACTTTCCGGCGTGGTCAACAGGATATGCGGCGGATCGGCCCGCTGGCGTTTCTTTTGCGTGGCCGAGGTATCACCGGTTCGGTCTTCGATCCTGACAGGCAGGCCGATCTCATCCACCGGGGTACGCAGATTGCGTTTTATGTCGGCGGCCAGCGCCTTGAGCGGCGAGACATAGATCGTGTGCAATCCATTGTGACCAGCGTCCGCAAGTTCGGCAAGCGACGGCAGAAAACCGGCCATGGTCTTGCCGCCACCGGTGGGTGCAATCAACAGTGTCGCCGGGCTGCATGCGCGGTCGAACATCTCTTGCTGATGCGGGTGGATGGACCAGCCTTTGGTGGAAAACCACGCGGCAATCCGTGCGGGAATCTGCGTCATGAACGCAGACTACCCGCCCCGGAGTGGTAATGGCACGGCGTTATTTGACGATTTTCTCGTCTTTGACGAACATGTTGGCCCAGGCCCGGTCGATCAGTTCCGGGCTCATCTGATAGGGGATGCCTTCGAACTCGCAGATCGAGATCATCTGGTCGATCAGAAAGATCGGTTGATAGTTGGCGTAGATGTTGTTGATGGTCGGGTATTTGACCTTCAGCAGATGCACCAGCGCCGCCTCATCCAGCGGCATCCCGCGTTTACGCGCAACCATGGCGAAAATCTTCAGAAAGTTCTCCTGATTCGGACCGTCGATCTTGATCTTGAAGAAAATCCGGCGCAGGGCTGCCTGGTCAAAGATCTCGTTCGGGTGGAAGTTGGTCGAGAAGATGACCAGCGTATCAAACGGAACTTCGAATTTCTCACCCGATTGCAGGCCCAGGATATCCTTGTTTTCTTCCAGTGGAACAATCCAGCGGTTGACCAGCGCCTGCGGCGGTTCGGCCTGACGGCCAAGGTCGTCCACGATAAAGATGCCGCCCGTGGATTTCAGCTGTAGCGGTGCCTGATAGGTTCTTGCCGTGGGGTTGTAGACAAGGTCCAGCATACTAAGCGACAGTTCGCCGCCGGTGACAACGGTTGGGCGTTCACACTGCACATAGCGTGAGTCGAACCGCTTGCGGCGGCGCAGGCTGTTCGGGTCGTCGGCTTCCTGCTCGATCGCGGTATGCACGATCGGGTCGTAGACTGTGATCACCTGCCCCGCATATTCGATGGCATAGGGGACATAGACATTGTCCCCCAACGCATCGCGAATGCCGTTCGAGATGGACGACTTACCGTTGCCCGGCGGGCCATACATCAGGATCGACCGGCCTGCGCTGACCGCCGGGCCCAGATGATCTAGCAGGCTGTCGGGCAGAACCAGGTGCCCCATCGCATTGGTCAGCTGGTCGCGCGTGACCTGAATGTTGCGGATCGACTGGCGCTTGACCTGCTCGCGATAGACGTCCAGCGGCACGGGCATCGCACCGAAATACTCGGACTGGCTGAGGGCATCCAGTGCGCGGGCCTTGCCGGCATCAGTCAGCTGATATCCCATCTCGTTGCCACTGTTGGCGTTCAGCGTCCCCGTAGCCTCAAGCAGCTTTTGCTCGCGCGCGATATCGATCAGTTCCTGCGTGACTGCGCCGGGCAGACATATGGCTGCTGAAACTTCTGACACTGTGCTCGCATTCTTGCGGAATATGGTCTTCAGCAAGATGTCCCGCATCATCACCAGCGGAAGCTTCATTTCGCCTAACCCCTTCGGGGCAGGGGGGGCCATAACAGAGGAAGTCTGCATATTCATGCGCGGTGCTCGTTCGTCAAATTGTAACGCCAACTGCCCGAATAAGGGCGACTTGAAGGAAAAGTGACCCAGCTTTGTGGCGGGACAAAGGCAGCGGCAAGGCGCGCTGATGATAGTTTACGAACCGAGAACAGTACCCAGAATCAGATACATGGCCAACGATCCACCCAGTGCGAACCCCATGGGGAACTGTTTGCCCCGATCCCAGCTTTCCCAATGTGGAGCAATGGTACGCAACCTTGTGATTTTCGCCAAACGGTGCGTGACCACAGCGGCCAGAATACAGGCGGTCAGAATAAGCAGAACCAGCTTCAGATCGCCAAGCCAGACAAACGGCGCGGATGCGGCAAGAAATTTCGCGTCGCCCGCACCCATCGCTCCCGAAGCGTTCAGGAGAATGCCGAAAATCAACACCACGAGGATATGTAGAAGGTGCCAGAAATAGATCGGCATCGACACATTGATCAGCAGCAGATGGCCGCTAACCGCGCCGGTGGACCACGGCGGGATAGCAATCAGCCCGACCACGACAAAAATCAGTGCCAGGGCAACTACTGCGTGGTTCTTGATCCGCATCTCACGCATATCCGTAAAGGCCACGTAAAAGCAGATCGGCAGCACGAAGGGCAGGAACCATGCCGCCGCCGCAGCGGGGATTTGCATGTGTCAGGCCTCTTCAAGTGCACGAAGCGAGCGGACCGCTTCATCGAAATGCTGCGGATGGGTGGCAATGGCCTCGCGGAACAGGTTTTTCGCGGTTTCTACGTCGCCCTGCTTGACTGCGGAAATCCCCATCGTGTTCAACAGTTGGGCCCGTTCGACCTGGGTCATTGGAACCACCGGAAGGCTGTAGTTGCCTTGCGCTGACCGGGCCAACACCAGATTGTTCTTGGCAGTGAACAGAGAGCTGTCCTGGCGAACTGCGTCGGTGAACAGGCGTTCGGCTTCGGCATACTGGCCGCGGGTCAGCTTCGAGTACCCCCAATTGTTCATCACGCTGCCCGGGCGGGTGGTTAGCCCTACGGCCGTTTCATAGAAATGATCAGCCCGCTTCCATTCTTTCCGGGAATCCGCGACCACCGCCTCAAGGCGGTAGCGTTTGAAGGTTTCGAAAGTTGGAGGAACCGAATCCAGAATGGTTTTGGCCTGAGACCAGTCGCCATTTCGCACTAGCGCATCGGCGTACTCGACCTTGTCCGCGGCGTTCGTACCCTTCATTGTCGTCACGCGCTTCCACGCTGCTGCCGCTTCGGTGGTGCGTTTTGCGCGACCCAGGGATATTGCCAGCCCGCGCTGAAGGTCGATGCGATCAGGGTTTTTGAGTGCGGCACCGTGAAAATAGGTCACCGCCTCGTTCGGGTCGGCGGCATTCAACAACACATCGTTCAGGTTGGTTTCGTCAATGACGTTCACTTCCTGAAACGTCCGTTCCACCTTTTCCTCTTCGGTTTCCTTTGCACAGGCCGAAAGGATCAAACCGCTGATAATAACAGTCGGAATCAAGAATTGCTGGCGCATTTTTGCGTCCTTTACTGCTCTTGCCTCGATTACTGGATCTTGCGTAGCGCGAATTGCCCGTCGCCAAGCTGCTCCAGTGTAAATTCTTGTTGTTCTTGCGGGATATTATTAACAGGATTTTCCATTTTTGCGAGCGCTAAGCGCAGATTGTCGCGGATTGCGTCACTTTCGCCATTGTCCAGCGCATAAGCCCGTTGAAAGACCTGCGCCGCTTCGGGGTATTCCTGTTTCTCGATCAGCAGAACGCCCAGATTATTCCATGCAACAGGCCAATCCGGATCGTCTTCCACGGCGCGGCGCAGCAGTTCTTCGGCCTGCCCTAAACGCCGCAACCCAAGATTGGCGGTACCCAGAGAAGTCAGGACCTGTGTCGTCATGCCCTGATCCAACGCGGCACGGGTAAAGGTCTCAAGCGCCAGTTCGTATTCACCGGCAGCCATCAGCCGGTTTCCAACCTCGATATTGTCTTCTGCTTGTCCCCTGGGATCAACTCCCGGCGCATCCAGGCCGTTTGGTGTCAGGCCTTCTGTGCAAGAAGCCACCATGGCGCAAACCACGGTGGCCTTAAGTATTCGGCGAAACCCGGATGGGAAGCACCAGAATTCAGCTTTCATAGGGTTTTATCATCCTGCACGTCCGAAAGTCGAAATGACGTTCGCCGACGGGCCGACCAGAATGATCAGCAGAGGCGGAACTGTCAGCATCATTGTGACAAGAGTCATCTTGGTAGGCAACTTGTTCGCAGCCTCTTCGGCCCGCATCACGCGTTTGTCGCGCATTTCAGCGGCGTATACCCGCAATGCCTCGGCAATGGATGTACCGAAAGTGGCCGACTGGATCATCACGGTGACGAATGAGTTCACGTCCTGTACGCCGCAGCGCACTCCGAAATCGCGCAAAACAGTGTCTTTGTCCTTACCGGCTTTCATCTCGTGTGCGACGGTTTCGAATTCCTGAGCGATATCGGGGTAGGAGGATTTCATTTCACCGGACACGCGCACGATGGCCTGGTCCAGTGACTGCCCGGCCTCAACGCAGACCAGCATCAGGTCAAGCGTATCCGGAAAACCTGCGGTAATCGCCTCTTTGCGTGCTTCGACCCGGCGCGTGATCCAGTATTTCGGGGCGAAATAACCAATTGCGGCTGGCACGAACACCCGGATCATCATTTGCTGGCCGGTGAATTCCTGGCCGTTTGACAGGATCGTAATCAGCAGTACACCGACAACGATACCAATGATACCCAGCGAAAATTGCGCAAAGTGAAAGAACCGGACCGCATCTTTTGACCGGTAACCCGCCTGACGCAGCTTCAGCTCAACCGCCGAATACTCTTCTTCGTTTTTTGGCTCCAGGAAGGTCGCGAATTTCTCAAGCTGCTCATTGCGGCTAGAGTTACGCAGTTGCTCTTTCTTGCTTTTTTTCGTTGCCCGGGGGGCCGCATTCGACCGCTGAAGCTTTTTCAGAGGATCTTCTGGCTGGCTCATGATCAGTGAGACAGCGACAAGAACCATGATCAGGCCAAGTACACCCACTACGATAAGGGGGCCGAACTCACCCAGGTGTTGGGTCAGCAGGTCATTGATGTTAGTCAGAAATTCCATTGTGCTGCCCTCAGACCTTGATGTTGGTGATGATCTTCATAACGATCAGGTTCAGTGTCAGCAAAATGCCGACAACGAAACACGCAGGGATGAACCAGGGGTGATCCAACACTTCGTCATAATACCCCGGATCCTTGACCAGGATGAAAATCAGACACGCAATTGGGAAGCCAGACAGGAACTTGCCGGACCACTGTGCTTCGGCCGTGATGGCCTTGACGCGTCGGAACAGGCGGAACCGCGCGCGGATCACCTGTGCCAATCCAGCCAGAATCTCGGCTAGGTTACCACCGGACTGCTGCTGTATACCCACTGCAACCGCCAGGAACCGCAAATCCTGCATATCCAGACGTTCAGCCATATCCTTCAGCGCCTCGCCCACATCGCGACCATAGGCGCATTCATCCGCGATAACGCCAAACTCGGTACCCAGCGGATCCTGAACTTCGTTCGAAACAACCTGAATTGTCGAAACAAAGGGATTACCCACACGCAGCGAACGCACCATCAGCTCAACCGCGTCAGGCAGTTGCTCTTCGATCATGCCCATACGTTTCTTGGCCTTGTGGTTCACCCACGCGTAAACACCGCCAATACCGATGGCGATTGAAATCGCGGCGCGCAGCGCCGTTTCTGTCGCGGTACCGATGCTCAGACCGACAAACGCCATGGCCGAGACCAGCGCCATGATCATGATCAGCTGACGGGGAGAAAACGCAATCGCGGCTTTTTGAGCTTTGTCAGCAAGCAGCGAATACAGAGGGATGCTCTGTGATTTCATGTGTTGCTGCATTTCCTTGCGCAGCTGCTCCAGAACCTGTTCGCGCCCGGCACCCTTTTCCAGCATGTCCAGACGCCGGTTTACCCGGCTGTTCAGGCTGATGGATTTGCCGAACGCAACCAGATAGATGCCCTCGACCAGGGCAAGAACCCCCACAAAGATGGCGACATAGATGATCGCCTCCATAGGCAATTGCATACCCGGTTCTCCTACATTGTGGTTGGGTCGTAGATGGATGCGGGCAGATCAAAACCCCACAGACGGAAGCGTTCCGAATAGTGGCTGCGCACACCAGTAGCCGTAAAGTGACCGATGATCTTGTTGTCAGGTGTAAGGCCAACACGTTGAAAACGAAAGATTTCCTGCATCGAAATCACGTCACCTTCCATGCCGGTAATCTCGGTGATCGAGGTCATCCGGCGCGAACCATCCTGCAATCGGCTGGCCTGAACAATCAGGTTCACAGCGCTTGCGATCTGGCTGCGGACTGCCTTGATGGGCATTTCGATGCCGGCCATCGCGATCATGTTTTCCAAACGTGAAATCCCGTCACGGGCCGAGTTCGCGTGGATCGTGGTCATCGAACCGTCGTGACCAGTGTTCATGGCCTGCAACATGTCGATCACCTCGGCGCCGCGTGTCTCGCCCACGATGATGCGGTCAGGACGCATACGCAGGGCGTTTTTTAGACAGTCGCGCGGGCTGACTTCACCTTTGCCTTCCACGTTGGGCGGGCGGCTTTCCATCCGGCCCACATGCGTCTGTTGCAGCTGGAGTTCCGCTGTATCCTCGATGGTCAGGATGCGTTCGGCATCGTCGATAAAGCTGGACAGAGCGTTGAGTGTGGTCGTTTTACCAGAACCGGTACCGCCCGACACAATGACGTTCAGGCGGGTCGACACGGCAGCTTGCAAGTAGGCGGCCATTTCTTCGGTGAACGCACCGAAGTTGACCAGATCATCAATACCCAGCTTGTCTTTTTTGAACTTACGAATCGAAACCAGAGACCCATCAACCGCGATAGGGGGCACCATGGCGTTGAAACGCGATCCATCGGCCAGTCGGGCGTCAACATAGGGGTTGGATTCATCGACTCGACGGCCTACCGCGGACACGATTTTATCGATGATCCGCATCAGGTGCTTTTCATCCTTGAACGTGATGTCGCTGATTTCCAGCTTGCCGGCACGTTCCACGAATATCTGATGCGGTCCGTTGACCAGAATATCGTTGACCGTATCGTCCTGCAGCAGCGTCTCAAGCGGGCCAAGGCCTGTTACTTCATCATAAAGTTCTTTGTTCAGCTGCGATCGGTCGTCGCGATTCAGAACGATGTTCCTGGTTTCCAGAACTTCGCTGGCGATCGCGCTGATTTCAGCCCGCAGTTCCGCTTCTGCTGCGGTCTCCAAAGCCGCGAGGTTCAGGTTTTCCAGCAACTCGCGGTGCAGTTCGATCTTGATCTCACTCAACCGCTCTTTGCGCTTTCGATCACGGTCGGCCCCAGCAACCTCGGCGGCTTTCTTCTGAGGTCTGCGTGCGACGGCAGTTGCTGCGGGGGTGGGGGCCGCTTGTGCGGCGGGTGCCGCTGTCTCGGCTGGCTGCGCAGCTGCTTTTACCGGCTGCGCTGCTGGCTGTTTTTTATATCTTGAGAACACGGCGATCCCCCCTTGGGATGATGTTACGCAGCTTCAGCGCTGCTGCTGCCAAGGCTGTGAAGTGATTTTGCCAGCTTCGCGATTTCCCGGCGAAGCGGGTTCTTGGCGGCCGAATTTGCCAGCGGCAGGCCATGATCGCCACTTTGCATGACAGGTTTGCCCCCATCAGGCAGCAGCAGGTCAATTGAGATGCCAAGGCTTTCCCCCATACGTTTCACGCGGCTTTTTCCATTCAAATCGGTGAATTTGGGGGCCCGGTTCAGCGCAAAGCGCAGCTTGTTGAAGGGCAGTTCTTCGGCCTGCAATGCGCGCTTGAGGCGCAGGGCGTTCTGAGCGGACCGCATGTCGAGTTCGATCATCGCAAAATACACATGCGCCGCCTGCAAGACCGTTTCCGACCACAAGACCAGCGTCTTGGGCATATCCACAATCACATAGTCGAAATGCGTGCGCGCCATGTCGATTACGCGCTGGATGTCTTCGGGGGTAATCAGATCCAACGGCACCATGTCGGATGGAGCGGTCAGAACTTGCAGTTTTTCTTCATATGTTTGAAGAGCTTGCGAGAAAACCTCGCTGTCCATCGAATCCGTATCGGACAGCATTTCGAACACCGTTTCGCGGCGTGCGAGGTCCAAATAGGTTGAGACCGTGCCGTATTGCAGATCTAGATCGATCAGACAGACAGATGGTGCATCCTTGTCCGACGCACAGGCCAGTTCCCAAGCCAGATTTACCGCCAAAGTCGTGGATCCAACGCCACCGGCCAGTCCCTGAACGACGAACAGCGCGCCTTCTTTCGATTCGCCATTCGCCAGTGGAACAGCTGCCGCTTGCGCCATGACAACCGGATCGGGCTGCTTCATGCGTTCGACCGCTTCCTGCAATTCACCTTCCGGCAGCGGGTAGGGGACAAATTCGTCCGCGCCCTTGCGCAGCAATTGGTGGAGCGAAGCTGGTGTGACGTCTTCTGCGATCAGGACGACCTTGATCTTCTTTTCCTTGGCCCGCGTGATGATTTCACCCATCAATGACAGGTTGTCTTCATCTTCCCCGTCGATTGCCAATGCAACGAATTCAAGCGCTTCGGCTTCTGGCTGGCTGAAAAAGGCCAGCGCTTCGGCAAAGCCCAGGTCGCCCCAGCGCTCGCCCAGAATGGTTTCCATGTCTTCAATCAGAAGGTCAAAGTTCTGGACATCCCGGCTTATGGTGCAGGCCAGGATTGCAGAATTTTCGTCTTGCGGCGTTGCGCTGGTCATAAACACTATCCTCGTCGTGAGGGCTCAGCATGTCATATGAACGAATTCCGCCAGATTGATGTGCTGTCGCCCCAATACGGTCAAATTTGGCCGCAGGTCACCCTATTGTTCACAAAGTTGCTCTGAAGTTGGGCAAGAATTGGGCGCAAAAGAACCAATTGTAGGGAAATGGGCGACGATGTCGCCCATTTCGCATATATTATTCACCCGCATCAGAGGCGTCTGTCGCGGTCACCTGTTCAATCGTGCTCTTCCACGTCGCGCTTTCAACGTATTCGCGGTAAATGACGTTGGCGTATTTGCCATCAAGCAGTTGCGGGTGACGGTCAACAAAGCCAGAAACTTCCGTTACAGTGCGGCGGTTGCGGCGATCCCGATTCGGCGTTGCAATTAGCGGCTGCGTTTTTCCAAAGGATACAACGGCTTCAAGACGTGAACGCGAGATTCCTTGCCGTTCAAGGAATGTAACCACCGCTTGTGCGCGGCGCATCCCAAGGCTCTTGTTGTAGCTTGTTGAGCCTACGGCATCCGTATGTCCGTAAACCCGGAACCTGGCTTCGGGGAACTGTTTGATCCAGTCTGCCTGCTGCAGCAGAATGCGTTGGGCTGATGCGTCCAGTTGCGAACTGTTGAAGGCAAAGTTCACTTGACTGGGCACATCTGCGGCAAATCTGCGACCGAGAATCTGAGCATATGTCAACTCGCCGTTTTGAACCTGTATATTGTTCAATGTCGCGTTTCCGAAGGTTCCGGCATCGATCTCGTATCCGGCCTCGCGCGTACATGCGGCAACGGCGACCGTAAGACCCAGTGTGATGATCCACTTCTGCATTGGTCCTATCCTCCTGATCAATCTAGGACGTAGCCGTACGAGCTGCCGAAATCCTGTTTGGCAACTTCGGATGCTCCACCAGCCCCGGGACGCTGAGTGCGTGCGACCCGACCGTTCACGAACAGGTCAAATTCGCTGGGCGGTTTGACACGATCGGTGGGAAGGGCAAGTGCCTCGCCACGTGTTGGGGTCACCAGATGCGCCGTGATGATGATCACAAGTTCGCTTTGTGCACGTTGATAGTTCGCGCTGCGAAACAAAGCGCCCAGCACCGGAACATCTCCTAGCCACGGGACCTGATTGCTGAGATCAGCAAAATCATCCTGAATCAGACCCGCAATGGCAAAGCTTTCCCCATCGCGCAGTTCAATTGTAGTCGTGGCACGACGAGTGATGAAGCTGGGAACAGAATCGCCGTTGATCGTAAAGTCCGAGCTTTGATCGATGCTGGAAACGGCAGTTCCCATTTCAAGGTTGATCAGGTTACCATCCACAACACGTGGGATGAAGTCCATCTCGACACCGAAGGCCTTATATTCAATAGCTACGACGCCGTCATCCTGTGGTACTGGAATCGGAACTTCGCCGCCTGCTAGGAACGTTGCTTCTTGCCCAGACAGAGCAGATAGATTCGGTTCGGCCAGGCTACGGGCCAACCCCTTGCTTTCAAGCGCTTCCAGCAACAGACGGACCTGCGTTGAACCCGCGCCAAACCCAAACAAGATCGCACCTGTGTTTGTTTGAACGTTAGGGATATTGTTTGCGATAGCGTTATTCAGCGAAAGCTGGTTGTTGAGCGTGTTGAAACCACCAGTAATGTCACTGCCACCGAAGCCAAGCGAGGCTGTCAGGTTTTTGGCGACGGTGCGGTTCATCTCGGCGAAGCGTACCTTCAGCATAACTTGCTGCACGCCACCAACGGACATCAGGTTCGAAACACGTTCCGGCGCGTACCGTTCAGCCAATTCAAGTGCGCGGGCCAGTTTGGCTGCGCTTGAAACCGTGCCGGATAGCACAATCCCATCATTGGCGGTGCGCACTTCCACCTGCTCGTTTGGCAGGATCTGACGCAGGCGCTCTTTAAATTCGGTTACATCGGGCGCAACCCGGACACGTACGTTGGCCAGCAGATTTCCCGCGCCATCGAACAGTGTCAGCGTGGTCAGGCCAGGGGCCTTACCCAAAACATAGATTGTGCGATCCGAAAGCGACGAGATATCCGCAATGCCTGCGTTGGCAATGCTGAGCTCTGCAAACGGTTGTTCGCTTTCCACAACAATCGCGCGATTCATTGGTACATCCAGTGTTTCCACCGTGCCCTTTTTTACCACGCGAAGGGTTTCAGCCCAGGCGGCATCGCCGACCGGGCCCATAACAAGCGACAACCCCAGCAGGGTTGCGCTGATCCAGGAACGTATTGTCATGTGACCTGCCTCTCCGATCACGCCTCGTTTTTTGGGTCTTATGCCCTATGTGCAAAGAGACTGCGCGAAATCCGAATTTATTGCAATAATCAATGGTTTCTGGAATTTTCCTTATGTGGAGAATTGGCAACAACAACAAGAAAAGAGCCGCATCTGTGATGCGGCTCCGATCTTGTAACACTCTGAATTGGCGTCAATTTGTGCAGGGGATAGGCACGTTGACAATCTCGCCACCGCGTCTGATGCGCGTCGTGCAGACCTGTTCAACTTCTTTTTCGGGTTCCGGTGCGGCTGCCGTAATTCCAAGCAGTTTGCGCTGATCCACCTCGATTGTCGACGCAACTGAGTCATCCTGCACCCCTACAAGAGCCAGTGACAGGCGACCGGTGTTTTGGGCCTGCGCCAACGCAGCAACCTGTTCCGGCGTGGCTGCGACCGTGACTGTGCGCGCAATCGTTGCGCTTGCGACGTCCGAACCAGCGGTCTGGTCGACGGCGATGAGCTGAACGTTGGCTTCGATCAGTTTGGTGATGCCGCCGGTATTGCCCTCGACGGTGCCGCTCGATCCGGTCCAGTAGATGTCAACATTGTCGCCGGGGCGCAGGAACCCTGAAACACCGGAGGCCACGTCGACGCTAATCGCAAAGGCGCGCATACCTTTTTCAAGTCGCGAGGTCAGGCCAGCCGATTCGCCTGGCCGTGTAATCTTGACCTCCATAATCGCCTCATCCTTTTCCATGGTCCTCAGAATATAACGCTCATTGGCACCACTTTCGGGAAACAGCACAGTGAGATCAGAGAATGTACCTGCGGGAATCGCGTTTTCTGGCCAGTCTACGGCGCGAACGTCTTCCTGGGTTAGGCGTTCACCGTATTTCAGTGCACGATTTGAAACGTAAACAGTTACCGTTGGAATGACATCGACTTTGGCATTGGCCAGCGCTTCTTCCGCCGCTTGTTTCTGTCGCGCCAGTTCGCTTTGGTAAGCCGCAATATAGTTGCGCGCCATGTAAACGGCGCCCCCAGCCAGAGCAACGCCGACAATCAGGACAAGTCCGAATACCGCTCGCATACATGCACCTCTTTCTTATTTAGTCGAATACTAAGCGGCCAAAGGGCCGCTTTGAAACAGCCCAAGTGTTAAATGTAAATTGTGTCGAAATGTGGGACAAAAATGTCTGCTTGTTAGATTCTGCGTCAGCTTTCGCACAAATCCACAAAAAAACTGCTGTCATTTCCTTGCGGCAGGCTGGACCAGGAACAACAAAACAAACGCCGCGCCCAAAAGGGTCGCCGCGTTTATTTGCCCTACACGTTCACCAATACGCTCAGGAAAGCGGGTGAATGTGAAAACTCGCTGCGGTTCAGTTGGTTCCCGCTGTGACGAGGCCGCCAGGGGCGGTGTTTGAGCCGGTGCTAACAACAGAGGAACTCATGGCTTGGTTGATATTACCGCCGATACCATCAACACTTGAGCTGATGACGAGGTAGGTCGCGCCTGACAGACCGATGAGCACTGCGGTCAAAACCACCCAGTCAACGGTCACCGCTCCCGTTTCGTCCGATTTGAACCGATTAAGGAACTTTAGCATCTACTTATCTCCAATACGAAAATTCGGTGTTTTCCTTAACGTTGCCTAAAAGTGGTTCGTTCGGATGGCAGAAATCAGGCCAAAAATTGATTTCGGTGGAAACATCTAAGATTCCACACTTTTTCACGTGTTCTTGTTGCGAAGAGACCTGCACAAGGGGCGCGATTAATTCGGCGGTGCTCGCAGCGCGGCGCGCAGGCTATGTTTGCTGGCCTGTATTTAAGTCTCAGAAGGTGTCGGTGCTCCTGAAACAAAAAAGACCGCGCCTGAAAGGCGCGGTCTCGAAATCTCTCTAAGCCAGTGGCTTAGTTGGAACCTGCAGTTGTGATACCACCTGTTGCGGTGTTGCTGCCGGTGCTGATTGTCGATGCGTTCAGCGCGGTGTTCACGTCTGTTGCCAGGCCGGTCGCGCCAGCCGAGATCTGCTGGTATGCAACGGCTGCCAGGCCGATGACTGCTGCGGTCAGAACAACCCAGTCAACTGTTACTGCGCCGTCTTCGTCTTTGCGGAAGTTCTTGATGAACTTGATCATGTTACGTCCCTCCTAAAGGATCAAAAAGAGTTTAACAAACCTCGGCGTTCTTCAGAGCTTTCTCTCTCAGTCCGCTCATGTCCGTCTCGGTATGGATTAATGTTTGCCTGTTGTGCGTGGCAGGAATTGGGCCAAACACAGATTTTTTTTCGCGCGGCTTAACTTTTTGGTCACTAAATGCGTAAGCATTTGTAAATAAGACAAAAAAAAATTCTTTGATTGATGCCAAGCGCTCTGTAGCGGTGCAAATTTACGCCAAATGAGGCGAAATTGCCCCAATTCGCTTTGTTTTTCTGGCTTTGGGCGAAGATTCGCGGTTCAAATCGCGTAAAAAGAATACATGAGGCAGGCACATGACTCTCCGGAACGCACTTCAATGCGCCGGTGTACTGGCGTTTCTACTATCTGGTGTCGCACCCGGGTATGCGACCGAGGTTGAGCCGCGCGGAGTTTACAAGCGGATCAAAGCCCCCAAGCCGGGTGAGCGTCCTCGCGTGACGATTCAGATCACCCCCGAGGAACACGCGGCCAAGCCCTCAGCGCCCAGCACAGGGGTGGAACTGGTGGTTCCAGAAATCATAGCAAGAACCAAAGTGGTTCAGCCCACAGTGCCGGGAATCGGTGCCGCGCCTGACCCTAAAGGGTCGTACAAGGCATTCTGGGACCGCATTTCACCGCACATTGATGAAGGCGGGGCCGGGCGGCTTGATGCTGCGATAAACGCGCTGGCGGCGACGAATGTAAGATCGCCCCGGTTGCAATCGCTGCAAAACATAGCAAAAGAACGCGGGATCGAGATATTGCGGTCAACCGTGGGAACCAATGTGTCGCCAGCGCTGGTGCTGGCCGTCATTTCGGTTGAATCGGCCGGTCGCGCAGATGCCGTCAGTTCGGCCGGCGCGCAGGGGCTTATGCAGTTGATGCCCGCTACAGCTGCCCGCTTCGGTGTTAAGGACAGTCTGCAACCCTCGCAGAACATCGCCGGGGGCGTGAAATACCTCAACTGGTTGATGGAAGAGTTCGGGAACGACCCGATTTTGGTTCTGGCCGGTTACAACGCGGGCGAAGGGGCCGTACGTAAACACAGCGGCGTGCCGCCTTTTGCCGAAACCCGGGATTATGTCCCCAAAGTTCTGGCCGCTTTCCAGATCGCGCGGGCTTTGTGCGCGACGCCGCCGGATCTGATTTCAGATGGATGCGTGTTCCAGACCTCAAACTGAAAAGGCCCGCCTCGATCCGGCGGGCCTTTTCTTTTGTTCAGCCGACGATTGTCGCTTCGGTCGCGGCGCGCATTTCGTCTTCACTGACACCCTCTGCCAGTTCAACGATCCTCAATCCGCCCTCGACCACGTCCAGAACGCCGAGATTGGTGATGATGCGATCCACGACGCCCTTGCCGGTCAGTGGCAGAGTGCATTCCTTCAGGACTTTGCTTTCACCGTGCTTGTTGGTGTGGTCCATAACCACGATCACGCGCCCAACGCCCGCAACCAGGTCCATGGCGCCACCCATGCCTTTCACCAGCTTGCCGGGAATCATCCAGTTTGCCAGGTCGCCTTTCTCATCCACTTCCATGGCACCCAGAATCGCAGCAGCAATCTTGCCGCCCCGGATCATCGCAAAGGATGTGGCGCTGTCGAAATAGGCAGTGCGGGACAGTTCGGTGATCGTTTGTTTGCCCGCGTTGATCAGGTCCGGGTCTTCTTCGCCCTCATACGGGAAAGGGCCCATACCCAGCATTCCGTTTTCGGATTGCAAAGTGATGTCCTTGTCGCCCACATAGTTCGCCACCAGCGTCGGAATCCCGATGCCGAGGTTCACATACATGCCGTCTTCCAGTTCCTCTGCCGCGCGTGCGGCCATCTGATTGCGGTCCCAGGGCATTATGCATCCTCCTTCTTGCGGGTGGTGCGCTGTTCGATGCGCTTTTCGTGATCGCCCTGAATGATGCGATGCACATAGATGCCGGGCAGGTGGATCTTGTCCGGGTCCAGTGAGCCGCGCGGAACAATCTCTTCCACTTCGGCCACGCAGATCTTGCCGCAGGTGGCAGCGGGCACGTTAAAGTTGCGGGCGGTCTTGCGGAACACCAGATTGCCGGTGTCGTCAGCTTTCCAGGCCTTGACGATAGCCAGATCGGCAAAAATGCCTTCCTCAAGAATATAGGTCTCTCCGTTGAAATCCTTGTGCTCCTTGCCTTCCGCAATCACGGTGCCGACGCCCGTCTTGGTGTAGAAACCGGGAATACCGGCCCCACCGGCGCGCATCCGTTCGGCCAGTGTTCCTTGCGGGTTGAATTCCAGTTCCAACTCGCCGCTCAGATACTGACGCATGAATTCGGCGTTTTCGCCGACATACGAGCTGATCATCTTTTTGACCTGCTTGGTCTGCAACAGGATGCCGATACCGAAATCGTCCACACCGGCGTTATTCGACGCAAAGCTCAGGTCCTTGACGCCCGAATCCCGGATGGCAGCAAGCAACAGTTCGGGAATGCCGCACAGGCCAAACCCGCCCGCGGCAATCAGCATGCCATCCGTCAGCACCCCATCGAGTGCCTCGGCGGCATTGGCATAGACTTTCTTCATGGAAAACTCCCCCAATGACATGGTGATGGGCAGGTTTTGCCGCCACGTCATGGGGAAGTCAATGAAACCAGAAGGTTCAGGTATTTCTACGGTAGTTCAGCTGACAATAGTGTCAGTCTGCGATCAGGATCCCGCAGGCGATGCGCCCACCTGCGCCGCCAATGGGCTGGCTCATGTGATCGTCGCCAGCTTCGTGGATGATGAAAGTTGACCCGTCCGCATCCAGCAATTCATCTCCATTACCCTCAAGCGAAACAAGGTTTGTAAAGGCCTCCATCTCGCCCACACCATCCTGTCCCACATATAGATTGGGCAGATCGCCGGGCTCGGGGCCTTCAGGGTTCAGCAGACCATGTGCGCCTTCAACTTTGCCAACATGGCCTTGGGCCGTCTTGAACCCTTCGCCGGCCTCGCAGACACCATGGCTGTGCAGGTGCAACCCATGTTTTCCCGGCGGCAGGTCTGTGACGCGCACGTGCAGCAGAACACCATTGGGCCCTTGCGTCGCCTTAGCCTGACCAATGAAGTCGCCTTGCGCGTTGATGATTTCGGCTGTGGCGGACTTGACGTGATGCGCGGCCTGACCCTGCGTGGCAGCCGCAACGCTTATCGCCGCAACAAGAATGGCGGTTCTGAACATGTCTCAACTCCTTTACTGAACAACGCAATCCTGTATCGCGTCAGTCCATAAACACGCGGGCCGTTTCCTTTATTCAGAAACCGGCCCGCGCGTTTGGTGACATGTCCCGGTCAAAAGTCCGGTTTATTCAGCCGCTTTCTTTGCTGTCTTCTTGGCGGCAGCCTTCTTTTTGGGTGCAGCCTTTTTCTTGGTGCCCTTCTTGGATGCGCGCTCATTGACCAGTTCGATGGCCATTTCCTGCGTCACGTCTTCGGGCTTGATGTCTTTCGGGATGGTCGCGTTGACCTTTTCCCACTTCACATATGGCCCGTACCGTCCGTCCAGAACCTGCATCGCGCCGCCATCGGGATGCTCGCCCAGGTCTTTCAAAGCTTTTGCCGCTGCGCGCCCGCGCCCACCGGGATTGGCTCGTTTTTCCGCCAAAAGCTCTACGGCGCGGTTCATACCGATCTCGAGCACATCGTTTGGGTCTTTGAGGTTGGCATAGACCGGCTTGGCTTCATCGGCCAACTGATGCATCAGATAGGGGCCAAAACGCCCGAAGTTCGAGGTGATCATGCCGCCTTCGGGGTGCTCACCGATCTGGCGCGGCAGGGACAGAAGCGTCAGCGCCTTGTCCAGATCCATGTCATCCTTGCTCCAGCCGCGTGGAAGCGAGGCGCGCGGAGGCTTCTTGTTCTCGGGCGTGGGTTCGCCTCGCTGGACATACGGCCCAAATCGGCCGGACTTCAGCCAGATCTCATCCCCGGCGTCTTCGCCCAGCAATTGTTCGTCGCCTTCCGCGCCTTCACCGGCGATAGGTCGCGTATAAGTGCACTCCGGATAGTTTCCGCAGCCCACGAACCCGCCGGTGCGTGAGGTTTTCAGGTGCAATTGTCCCAACCCGCATTTCGGGCAGATACGCGGGTCGGACCCGTCTTCACGCGGGGGGTAAAGCTGTGGCGCCAATGCCTCGTCCAGCTTGTCCAGCACTTCCGATATGCGCAGTTCGGATGTTTCGCCAATCGCTGACGAAAAATCACGCCAGAACTTGCCCAGCAGATCCTTGTAGTCACGATCACCGGCGCTGACGTCATCCAGTTGCTCTTCCAGATTCGCGGTGAACTCGTATCCAACGTATTGACGGAAAAAGTTCAGCAGAAAGATGGTGACGATCCGGCCCTTTTCCTCGGGGATCAGCCGGTTCTTGTCTTTGCGCACATATTCGCGGTCCTGAATCGTGGTCACGATTGAGGCATAGGTCGAAGGACGTCCGATCCCCAACTCCTCCATCCGCTTGACCAAAGTGGCCTCGGTATAGCGCGGGGGCGGTTGCGTGTGATGCTGCAACGCCAGAACGGCTTCGTTATCGGCCATGATTGCGGCTTTGTCCGACTCGCTGGTGGCCTTGGCAAACTGATCGCGCAGCGTGGTCTTGGAAAAGCGCGCGGGGTCGCCCTCCATGATCTGTGGCAGGCGCTTTTCGTCATCATCGGCGACATCATCGCGGCCTTCTTCGTAGACGCGCATGAACCCGTCGAACATTACCACCTGACCGGTGGCTCGCAGACCGACCTGACCGTCGTCACTGCCAATCTCGACCGTGGTGCGCTCCAACCGTGCTGCCGCCATCTGGCAGGCAATGGTCCGTTTCCAGATCAGATCATAAAGCTTGCGCTGATCTTCATCCGTGACCTTCAGCGCCTTGGCATCGCGCGTCATATCCGTGGGGCGGATACATTCGTGTGCTTCCTGCGCGTTCTTGGCCTTGTTCTTGTACATACGCGGGCTGTCCGGCACATATTCTGCACCGTACCGGTCCGCGATGGTGTCGCGCGTTGCCGTCACGGCCTCGGGTGCCATGTCGATCCCGTCGGTTCGCATATAAGTAATGTATCCGGCCTCATAGAGGCGCTGCGCAACCTGCATTGCATGGCGCGCGCCCATGCCGAATTTGCGGCTGGCCTCCTGTTGCAGGGTCGAGGTCATGAACGGCGCGCTTGGATTGCGCGCGGCGGGCTTGGCTTCGACCGAAGTCACACGCAGTGCGCGGCTGGTGACGGCCTGAACCGCCAGTTCGGCTTGTGTCGCGTTGGCCAGATCGTGCTTGTCCAGTTTCTTGCCCGCCAACGTGACCAGCCGCGCCTCATAGGTCTGACCACGCGGTGTCTCGAACAGGGCCCGAACCGACCAATACTCGACCGGCTTGAACGCTTCGATCTCCATCTCGCGCTCGACGATCAGGCGCAGACAGACCGATTGCACCCGACCTGCGGATTTTGCACCGGGCAGTTTGCGCCACAGAACCGGTGACAGGTTGAAGCCAACAAGGTAATCCAAGGCGCGGCGTGCCAGATACGCTTCGACCAGGGGCATATCGACGTCGCGCGGGTTCTTCATCGCCTCGGTCACCGCCTCTTTGGTGATGGCGTTGAAGGTCACCCGGCTGACCGGTGTATCTTTCTTGATCGAGCGGCGCTTGGTCAGGGCTTCCTGCAAATGCCAGCTGATCGCCTCGCCCTCACGATCAGGGTCAGTGGCGAGGATCAGCGCGTTGTCTTCTTTCAGCGCGTCGGCGATGGCCTTTACATGTTTGCGGCTGTCATTGCCCACTTCCCATGTCATGGAAAATCCATGGTCCGGATCGACCGATCCGTCCTTTGGTGGCAGGTCCCGCACATGGCCGTAAGAGGCCAGAACGGTGTAGTCAGGGCCGAGATATTTATTGATTGTTTTTGCTTTGGCCGGAGATTCTACAACAACTACAGGCATTTAAGGGGAAACCTCGCTCGACGAATTTGGCGCCTTTTATGGTGGTGCAAAATGTGTGGGGCAAGCGGGGATTGTCAATGCGTTCCTTTGGCAGGCGGAAAAGCGACGTGATTTCAGCGTGATACCCGCGCCGGATTGCAGGCAGAGCATTCGACTATGCAATCTTGCCTTCCATCCTAATCAGCTTGCCAGAGACAACAACCCGCCCGGCTGGCGCTGGATTCGTCCGTCCAGTTCAAGGTCGACCAGCGCTGGCCCCAGATCCCCGGCCGAGGCCGCAATGTCGCGCAGCAACTGGTCTTCGGCGATGGGGGAAGGTCCCAACCGCTCAAGGATTTGCGCCTGCAAATCCAGTGCGGCGGGCCGTGGTTGCTTGGCGGGCGGCTCCTCGGGTTTTGCAAAGATCAGATCGCCTTGTTGTGGCAGCGCCTCGACAACGTCGTCTGCCGAACGGACCAGCGTCGCACCGTCCCGAATCAAAAGGTTGCACCCGGCAGCGCGGGCGTCAAACGGGTGGCCGGGCACGGCCAGAACCTCGCGCCCCTGATCCAGGGCGTCACGCGCCGTGATCAGGCTGCCGGATTTTGCTGCAGCCTCGACCACCACAACAGCTTGGGCCAGGCCCGAGATGATCCGGTTGCGGCGCGGAAAATGCCTGGCCTGAGGCGTCACGCCCATCGGTTGTTCCGACAGCCGCAGTCCCTTGGTCGCGATATTATGCGCCAGTTCCGTGTTCTCGGCCGGGTAAATGACATCGACACCACCAGCCATGACGGCAACTGTGCCGGTGTCCAGCGACGCCATATGCGCCGCCGTATCAATGCCGCGCGCCAGACCCGAGACAATCACATGTCCCTTTTCGCCCAAGGCGCGCGCCAGACCACGCGCCATCCGCGCGCCCAGCGACGAACAGTTGCGCGCGCCAACCATCGCAATCGCCGGTTTCTGCAACAGCGACACTTCCCCGATGGCCCAAAGCAAGGGCGGGGCATCGGGTAGGTCGTTCAATGCGCCGGGGAAATCCGCGGCCCCAAGGCACAAAAGCCGCGCTTTGGCGGCTTCTGCGGCCCTGAGTTCCGCCTCGATCACGCCGGGGGGGCAGGTTTCATACCCTTCTATTCCGGCGGCGCGTGCCATTTCAGGCAGCGCGGCCAGCGCGTTCTGCGCCGAGCCATGTTCACGCAGCAGCCGACGAAATGTCGCCGGGCCGACCTTGCGAGAGCGCAACAGACGAAGCCACGAAAACCGGTCCTCTTCCGTGGTGGGTGGGAGTGGGGGGTGATTGGAAGAAAGCTGCTCTTCGGTCATCCGTTGCTCCGCCTGATTGCAGAACTGGTTTACGGGACAGGGGGTTAACAGCCTCTGAATCGCAGATAATTAGCGGCGATTTATCTGTATTTCTTGGGGAATGCGACGATTAAGTCTCTGAAAATAAACAAATAATATTTTCAAGCCGGCGCTCAAATTAATGGCGCTGGTTGGAATGCTGTCGAATCAAAGTGGCGCATGGTTAACCCTGCGCCTGCCTTTGCGCTTCTCTTCCGACTCAGGCTGCAGACCCGCCGACAGTCAACCCGTCCATCAGCACTGTCGGTTGACCTACACCCACGGGCACCCATTGACCGTCCTTGCCGCAGGTGCCCATACCCGGATCCAAAGCCATATCATTGCCAAGGCCGCGGATGCGTTTCAACGCCGAAGGCCCGTCGCCGATCAGCGTGGCCCCTTTGACAGGCGCTCCGATCTTGCCGTTTTCGACCCGATACGCCTCGGTGCACGAGAAAACGAATTTACCGTTGGTGATGTCGACCTGGCCGCCTCCGAATCCAACCGCCCAGATGCCGTCTTTAATATCTGCCACCAAAGCTGCCGGATCAGCGTCGCCCCCCAACATGATCGTATTGGTCATGCGCGGCATGGGTTTGTGCGCATAGCTTTGCCGCCGCCCGTTGCCCGTGGGCGCAACGCCCATCAGCCGGGCGTTTTGCCGATCCTGCATGTAGCCGGTCAGGATGCCATCCTCGATCAACACGGTGCGCGAGCTGGGCGTGCCTTCATCATCCACAGTGATCGAGCCGCGACGGTCGGCGATTGTGCCGTCATCCACCACGGTCACGCCCTTGGATGCAATCTGTTGTCCCATCAGCCCGGCAAAGGCCGAGCTTCCCTTGCGGTTGAAATCGCCCTCAAGCCCGTGACCGATGGCTTCGTGCAGCAAAATACCGGGCCAGCCGGGGCCAAGTGCAACCTCCATCACGCCCGCAGGGGCGGGAACCGCGTCCAGATTGACCAATGCGATGCGCAGGGCTTCGCGCGCCTTGGCCTGCCAGTCGGCAGGGTCGATCAGCCCGCTCAGGCCAACCCGCCCGCCGCCGCCGGCCGATCCGCTTTCGCGCCGCCCGTCCTGTTCAACAATGACCGAGACATTCACGCGCGTCATGGGGCGCACGTCACGCACCATCACACCATCGGGTCGCAGAATTTCCACCTCCTGAACGGCGGCGGCGATCATTGCGCTGACCTGAACCACCCGCGAATCCAGATCGCGGGCAAAGGCGTCAATCTCCCGCAGGGTTTCGATTTTCACCGGGAAGGCGGCAGATTCGATTGGGTCTTCGTCCGTGTACAGGCGCGTATTCGTGGGGCGGGGGGCTTCAGCGAGCGTTCCGCCTCCATCGCCAACCGCCAGTCGCGCGGTCTCGGCAGCACGTTTCAGTGCGGCAATCGATACGTCAGTGGAATGCGCGTACCCGGCCACTTCGCCCTGAACGGCACGCAGGCCAAACCCTTCGGATGCGTCATAAGACGCGGTACGAAGACGCCCGTCGTCAAACACCAGAGATTCGGATTTCCGACGCTCGACAAACAGCTCTCCATCCTCGGCCCCGTCCGTTGCCGAGCGCAATATGGCCAGTGCTTCATCTTGCGGCAGGGCGCTCTCAAAGGGGCGAAACGGGGCTTCAGGCATGGGTTGCGACCTTTCGGGTTTGATCCAGATCAAAAATAGCGTCTGTTTGACGCAAGCATTTTGCTTTATCTACCCGCCGGAATATGGTTTTTAACGCGGCCAAAGACAACGGGAGAGGTGCGACCGATTCACACCTTTCCGTCAGGGACGCAAAGATCAAACGATCAGGACAGAACATGAAGAATGCTTTGATGCTTTCAGGGTTTATGACAGCCCTCTCCAGCCTACCCGCCATGGCTCAGGAGCTTGAGATTATCGGCAAGCCGGTAGACGGCGGCATGGGCTTTCAGCCCGCGGCCACCAGCCTTGCCACAGGAATCCAGAAGCTGGACGGCATGATTCTCGTGATCATCACCGCAGTCTGTCTGCTGGTTGCAGCTCTGCTGGTCTATTGCATCGTGCGCTACAATCAGCGCGCAAACCCGACCCCGGCGCGTTTCTCGCACTATACCCCTGTTGAAATCGCCTGGACCTTGGGTCCGATCTTGATTTTGGTGTTTATTGGCGCGTTCTCGCTGCCGGTTCTTTTCAAACAGCAGGAAATCCCCGAAGGTGACATTACCATCAAAGTCGTCGGCAACCAGTGGTACTGGACCTACGAGTATGTTGATCACGATTTCGCATTCGACAGCTATCTGCTGGGCCACCCGGCGACCCTGGACGAGGGCGCACGCCCTGCGGACGCGGACGTGACGCCGTTTGTTCTGGATGACGCAATGCGCGCCAAGCTGATCGATGCAGGCTACAGCGATGATGAATGGCTGTTGGCCACCGACACCGCTGTTGTCGTTCCGGTCGGCAAGGTCATCGTGATGCAGGTGACTGCATCTGACGTGATTCACTCGTGGACCATCCCGGCCTTTGGCGTAAAGCAGGACGGTGTGCCCGGACGTCTGGCCGAACTGTGGTTCCAGGCCGACAAGGAAGGCATCTATTTTGGTCAGTGTTCGGAACTGTGCGGCAAGGACCACGCCTATATGCCGATTACCGTCAAGGTCGTAAGCCAGGAAGTCTATGACGAATGGCTGCAAGGTGCGATCGAAGAATATGCGGGCCTGCCGCAAAGCTATCAGGTCGCCTCGAACTGAGTACGATGGGGCGGGTTCAACCCCGCCTGACACAAATTTCAGGCTGCGCGGGCGATCCGCGCAGTTTTCGCCCCAAAAGGACCGGAAATGACCGACGCAAGCATCAATGCCAGCACTGCGACCGCCCGGGCGGACGAGGCCGGCTTTGGCGATTACTTCGCCCTGCTGAAGCCGCGCGTGATGTCGTTGGTCGTGTTCACGGCATTGGTCGGCCTGTTGGCGGCCCCTGTTCCTGTCCATCCCTTCGTCGGATTCTGCGCCATCCTGTTCATCGCCATCGGAGGCGGAGCATCAGGTGCGCTGAACATGTGGTGGGACGCGGATATCGACCGTGTCATGAAACGCACCAAATCCCGCCCGATCCCTTCTGGCAAGGTCGAGGAAGGCGAGGCGCTGGCCGTTGGTCTGGCTCTGTCGGGTCTGTCGGTGATCATGCTGGGCCTTGCGACCAACTGGTTTGCAGGCGCGTTTCTGGCTTTCACCATTTTCTTCTACGTTGTCGTCTACACGATGTGGCTGAAGCGTTCGACGCCGCAGAACATCGTGATCGGTGGCGCAGCGGGTGCGTTCCCTCCGGTGATCGGCTGGGTGGCGGCCACGGGATCGATGTCGGTCGAGCCCTGGCTGATGTTTGCCCTGACCTTCATGTGGACGCCGCCGCATTTCTGGGCGCTGGCGCTGTTCATGCGCTCGGACTATGACGACGCAGGCGTGCCGATGCTGACCGTCACCCACGGTCGCCGCGCGACACGTGTCCATATTCTTGTCTATACAGCTCTGCTGGCCCTGCTGGCCGTCGGAACTGCATTTTCAGGCATTGGCGGCCCGATCTATCTGACCGTTGCACTGGTTCTGAACATCCTGTTCCTGCGGGGCGCGTGGAAAATCTCGCGCCGGACCGAAGACGATTCCGAGGCAGATAACTTCAAGGTTGAACGCGGTTTCTTCAAGCTGTCGCTGCTGTATCTGTTCCTGCATTTCGGTGCCGTTCTGGCCGAAGCCCTGCTGAAACCCTATGGTCTGGGGGGATGGTCATGAGCCTGCGCAAAGGTCACGAGCTGCATCAGCGCCGGTTCAGCCGCAATCTGGGTGTCGGCCTGACGCTGGCTGCCTTTATAGTGATCATCTTCGGCCTGACCATCGTCAAGGTCTCGGGCACTGATTTCAACAGGGCGACGCAAGAGGTTCAGAACTGATGGCGTTGTCCGGTCCTCAGAAAACGGTTGTCCAGACCGTCGGTGTGGTTGTCTTGATGGGCAGTCTCGCCTGGGCGTCGGTGCCGTTCTACAACTGGTTCTGCCGGGTGACCGGATTTGGCGGCACCACTGGTGTTGCCGAAACTGCCCCCGATAACATTCTGGATCGCACCGTTACCATCCGCTTTGACGCGTCCAAGGCCAAGGACATGGAATGGGAGTTCAAGCCGGTCGTGCGCGAGATGGATGTGCGCATCGGCGAAACAGGTCTCGCCTTTTACGAGGCCTACAACCCGACGGACCGCCCCATTGCCGGGCAGGCGTCTTACAACGTGGCGCCCTATTCTGCGGGTGGGTATTTCCAGAAGATTGCCTGTTTCTGCTTTGAAGAGCAGGTGCTGCAACCCGGCGAGCGCGTTGAGATGCCGGTGACTTTCTTCGTCGACCCGGAAATGGTCGAGGATCTTGAAGCCAGGTATGTTCATACGATCACGCTGTCGTATACATTCTACGAAATTGACCTGCCCGAGGGCTATGCCGCCCTCGATGCGCAGGCAGATACAAACACGAACTAACGCCTGTAGGTGAGGGACGCTGATGGCACACGCTAAAAACCACGATTATCACATTCTGGCCCCGTCGATCTGGCCTCTGATCGGCGCCGTCGGCGGCTTTGTCATGCTGTTCGGAGCCGTTCTCTGGATGCAAGGCATCACGCCCTTCATGTTCTGGGCCGGTCTGGCAGCTGTTCTTTACACGATGTTCGCCTGGTGGTCGGATGTGGTTGCGGAAAGCCGTCAGGGCGATCACACCCCTGTTGTCCGCATCGGTCTGCGCTACGGCTTCATCCTGTTCGTCATGTCCGAGGTGATGTTCTTCTTCGCCTGGTTCTGGTCGTTCTTCAAACATCGCATGTACCCGATGTACGACTATGCCGGCACCGAATACATTCAGCCGGATATTCATGCGGTTGACCCGTTCCACCTGCCGCTGATCAACACTCTGGTCCTGCTGCTGTCAGGCTGTGCGATCACCTGGGCGCACCATGCACTGGTGCATGACAATGACCGCAAGGCGCTGATCAATGGTCTGGCCATTGGCATCGTGCTGGGTATCGCCTTTACCTTCCTGCAGGGCTATGAATACGCTGAACTTCTCAAGCATGAAGGCTGGGAATTTGGCGGCGACCAGTTCTATTCCAACTTCTTCATGGCGACCGGGTTCCACGGTGCGCACGTGATCATTGGGACGATCTTCCTGACCGTCTGCTTGATCCGCGCGCTCAAGGGGGACTTCACACCGGAAAAACACGTCGGTTTTGAGGCCGCCGCCTGGTACTGGCACTTCGTCGACGTTGTCTGGCTGTTCCTGTTCTTTGCCGTCTACATCTGGGGCCAGGCTCCGCTGATGTAACGCCGGTCAGGCTGATCAGTTGCAAAAGCCGCCCCAAGGGGCGGCTTTTTCTCTATGCGGGGCGCAAGATTGCGCCCCATACAATTGCGTGGTTGCAATTCAGCCCGCGCGCCCCTTAACAAGACGCCGGTTCCTGCAAAGAAGTTTGGTCCTGACATGCGCCGTATCCTGTTCCTGCTAATCTTCGGCCTCGCCGGTTTGGGCGTGCTGCTGTCGCTGGGCATCTGGCAGGTGCAGCGCCTGGCGTGGAAGCAGGACGTTCTGGCCGAGATCGAAGATCGGATCTCGGCTGCGCCGGTTTCCCTGCCGCTGCAGGTTTCGGCGGATCAGGACAAATACCTGCCGGTAACAGTGTCGGGCGAGATGGAGCCTGCGGAAGTCCACGTTCTTGTTTCGCTCAAGCAGGTCGGTGCAGGGTATCGCATCATTCAGCCGTTTCGCACCGGGGGCCGGACCATTCTGATTGACCGGGGGTTCACCCCGACCACGGCCAAACAGGCCGGGCGGCGAAACGGTCCGATGGAGATCGCCGGCAATCTGCATTGGCCAGATGAAATCGACAGTTACACGCCCGCACCTGATCTCGACGCCAACATCTGGTTTGCCCGCGATGTGTCCGCGCTTGCGGCTGCCCTGGGCGCAGAGCCCGTTCTGCTGATCGCCCGTTCGCAGACCGACCCGAATGTGACACCGCTGCCGGTGGACACGGTGGGCATACCAAACGATCACCTGCAATATGCAATCACCTGGTTTGGCCTGGCTCTGGTCTGGGCTGCGATGACCGGATACTTCCTGTGGCGCAGCCGTGCCAATTCTGAAAGTGACGCGACATGAAATATATCTCGACCCGCGGGCAGGCGCCCGAACTGACGTTTGAAGAGGCGATGCTGACCGGGCTTGCCCGCGACGGTGGCCTCTATCTGCCCGCCGAAATCCCGGTGATGTCGCAGGACGAGATC
Source organism: Ruegeria sp. HKCCSA071 (assembly GCF_017872555.1). Taxonomy (GTDB): domain Bacteria; phylum Pseudomonadota; class Alphaproteobacteria; order Rhodobacterales; family Rhodobacteraceae; genus Ruegeria. The sequence goes on along the minus strand of NZ_JAEDOX010000003.1, from coordinate 92,085 downwards.
GCGGCGCTGGCCGGATTGAGCTATGAAGAAATCGCATTCCGCGTGATGTGGCCCTATGTCAGCGGTTCGTTCGCCGAGGATGAGTTCAAGGCGATCATCGCCCGCGCTTATGAAGGTTTCGGCCACGATGCTCGCGCGCCATTGAAGCAGCTGAACGAGAACCACTTCCTGCTGGAACTGTTCCACGGCCCCACGCTGGCCTTCAAGGACTTTGCCATGCAGCTGATCGGTCAGTTGTTCCAGGTGGCGCTGAAACGCCGCGGCGACCGTGTGACTATCGTCGGCGCGACCAGCGGGGATACCGGTTCAGCCGCGATCGAGGCGTTCCGCGGGCTGGACGCTGTGGATGTGTTCATCCTGTTCCCTCATGGCCGCGTGTCCGAAGTGCAGCGCCGCCAGATGACGACGCCTGCGGACAGCAACGTGCATGCTCTGGCAGTAGATGGCGATTTCGACGATTGCCAGGCCGCGCTGAAAGACATGTTCAACGATTTCGAATTCCGCGACGGCGTGAAATTGGCGGGTGTGAACTCGATCAACTTTGCCCGCGTTTTGGCGCAGATCGTCTATTACTTCTCGGCTGCCGTCAGCCTTGGCGCGCCGCACCGCAAGGTCAGCTTCACGGTGCCAACCGGCAACTTTGGCGACATCTTCGCAGGCTATCTGGCCAAGCGAATGGGGCTGCCGATTGATCGCCTTGTGGTGGCGACCAACCAGAACGACATTCTGCATCGCTGCCTCTCGGGCGAGGGGTATTTCAAGGGCGAAACCATCCCCTCGATCAGCCCGTCGATGGACATTCAGGTCAGCTCAAACTTCGAACGCGCGCTGTACTATGCCTATAACGAGGATGGCGGGGCCATCGCACAATTGATGGACGAGCTGAAACAGGGTGGTTTCAATATAAGTCAGGGGGCGATGGAAGCGCTGCGCGAGAATTTCGATTCGGGCCGGGTGTCCGAAGAGGAAACGCTGGCAACGATCAAATCCACGCTGGTGCACAGTGCCGAACTGGTCTGCCCGCACACCGCCGTGGGCATCAAGGTCGCAGAAGAGCACCGCGCGGCCAACGTGCCAATTATCACGCTGGCCACTGCGCATCCTGCCAAATTCCCGGCCGCGGTCGAGAAGGCGAGTGGTGAACATCCGCCTCTTCCCTCCCGCATGTCTGATCTGTATGAACGTCCGGAACGGGTGACCCGCATCGCCAATGACCTGGGTGCCCTTGAGGATCATATAAAAAGGCACATCGCTGAGTGACTGTCAGACAAGACCAACTGAAGAACGGGTTTCGTATCGTCAGTGAACATATGCCGGGGCTGCAATCTGCGGCCATCGGCATCTGGGTAACCGCCGGTGGGCGGCATGAGCGGATCGAACAGAACGGTATTGCGCATTTCCTTGAACATATGGCGTTCAAGGGAACCGAGCGCCGTTCGGCCTTGCAAATTGCCGAGGCGATCGAGGATGTGGGCGGCTATATCAACGCCTATACCTCGCGCGAGGTAACGGCCTATTACGCACGCGTCTTGAAGGACGACGTGGCACTGGCGATGGATGTGATCGGTGACATCGTTTTGAACCCGGTGTTTGATCCACGTGAGATCGAGGTCGAGCGGGGCGTGATCCTTCAGGAAATCGGTCAGGCCCATGATACACCCGATGATGTGATCTTTGACTGGCTGCAAGAGCAGAGCTATCGCGACCAGCCCCTGGGCCGGACGATCCTGGGCCCGTCCGAGCGGGTCAGTGCCTTTTCGCGCGAAGATTTGTCGGGCTTTGTGACCGAACATTATGGCCCCGAACAGATGATCCTGTCCGCAGCAGGTGCTGTGGATCACGACATGCTGATGAAACTGGCCGAAGAAATGTTTGGCCATCTGCAATCCCGTAAAGGTCTGATCCCCGAGATCGCACGCTTTACCGGCGGCGAAGCCCGTCAGGTAAAAGAGCTGGAACAGGCACATTTCGCCCTGGCGTTGGAAAGTCCCGGCTATCGCGACGATGCGATCTATACGGCGCAGATCTATTCGACCGCATTGGGCGGTGGCATGTCCTCGCGCCTGTTTCAGGAAGTGCGTGAAGCACGTGGGCTTTGCTACACGATCTTTGCGCAGACCGGTGCCTATGCCGATACCGGAACAACCACGATCTATGCCGGAACCTCGGCCAATCAGGTGGCCGAACTGGCGACGATCACCATCGATGAGATGAAGCGCGCCGCCGAGGACATGAGCCCCGAAGAGGTCGCCCGAGCCCGTGCCCAGATGAAGGCCGGGATGCTGATGGGGCTGGAAAGCCCGTCGAATCGGGCCGAGCGTCTGGCGCGGCTGGTGCAGATCTGGGGACGGGTGCCCTCACTGGAGGACACAGTTGCCAAGATCGATGCGGTCAGCACCGAGGACGTGCGCGCCTTTGCCGAAACCATGGCCGTTCAGGCCCCGGCGGCGCTGGCGCTTTACGGACCGGTCGCAGACGCACCGACATTGGCGGACTTGCAGGAGAGGCGTGCAGCGTGATGCTGTTGGGCAGACGCAAGCTGAAACTCGAGACCGCGCGGCTTAGCTTGCGTCCGCCTGTACATTCCGATTTCAACGATTGGGCGGCGTTGCGGCGCGCCTCAAAAGGTTACCTGACCCCGTGGGAGCCGATCTGGGCCAAGGATCACCTGAGCCGCAAATCCTTTACCAATCGGGTCTACTGGGCTCAGCGCTCAGTCGCGAGTGGCACAGCAATTCCACTTTTCCTTTTTCGCCGTGAAGACAATGTGTTGGTCGGGGCGATCACGCTGGACAATATCCGGCGCGGCCCTGCGCAGGCCGGAACCCTGGGTTACTGGACCGGTGAATCCTTTGCCCGTCAGGGATACATGCGCGAAGCGATTGGCGCGATGGTACATCACGCCTTTACCCGTCTGGATCTGAGCAGGATCGAAGCCGCGTGTCTGCCGGAAAACCGGGCGTCGCGCGGTTTGCTGGAAAGCTCGGGCTTCAAATATGAAGGCGTGGCGCAGTCTTATCTACAGATCAACGGGCGATGGCGGACGCATGTTCTCTATGCCAGCCTGCGGTCCGACCGGCGCGGCAAGACGGACGCGGGCTAGGGGGCTCTGCCCCCGTCGCGGCAAGCCGCGCTTCCCCCGGGATATTTTTGGCCAGATGAACAAGGGGCATGACTTGGTGGCGATCTGCGCTACACTTCGGGTATGCGCTGGTTGGTTGCAGCATTGATGGTGATTTCGGGCGGGGCCGTGGCGCAGGAGCGGCGGCCGAGCCATTGTATCGCCATCGCCGAGGCGGCGCCGGGGATAGAATATCTGCACAAAGCTGCATGGCAGGACCCGGTGCCGGAGTTTTCGGTGCGCATCAGCTATATCGCGCATGCCGCCTTTATGATCCAGACCCGTGGCGGGTTGAATGTTGTGACAGACTTTACCGGGTTCATCGGCAGTGCCGATCTGATTCCCGACGTGGTGACAATGAACCATGCGCACGACACCCATTGGACGGCACATCCCGACCCGGCGATCCCGCATGTTCTGCCGGGATGGGGCGAGTTCGGGCAGGGGATCGAACATCACCTGGATCTGGGCGAGATGCTGATACGCAATGTCCCGACCGATATCCGCTCGGCCTATGGCGGGGTCGAGGAACGCGGCAATTCTATCTTCGTGTTCGAGGTCGAAGGGCTGTGTATCGGTCATCTGGGACATTTGCATCATGTACCGTCAGATGAACAGTTTGCTGCGCTGGGTCGGTTGGATGTGGTCATGGCCGCCGTCGATGGCGGAACGACCATGCCCTTGCCTGACATGATCTCGGTTCTGAAGCGGCTGAAAAGCTCGGTGATCATTCCGATGCACTGGTTCTCGGAGTTTTCGCTGGATCGCTTCCTCGTGGATATCCGGGATGAGTTCCCGGTTGAACGTGACGGCGTGTCCGAGATCACCGTCTCTCTGCGTGACTTGCCGGACCGTCCAACGGTTGTCGTGCTGGAGCCGCGCTATCTGATTGATCTGGAATAAGGCTTGCCGTGGCGGAACCGGTTGGGCATTGAAAACGTATGAGTCTAAACCCCGCTGATGACCGCATTGCCACGCTGATCCGCTCGAAACTGGGCGATCAGGTGTTGCGCCCGGTGGCCGACCGGTATCTGGAAGAACCGCGCGGGCGATTTGCCGGGCAGGCTGGCCTGCTGGCCTTGCCCCGCACAACCGAAGAGGTCTCGGTGCTGGTGCAGGTGGCGTCCGAAATGCGTGTTCCGGTGGTGCCTTACGGCGGTGGAACTGGTCTGGTCGGGGGGCAGGTGATGCCGCATGGGCCAGCGCCCTTGGTGATTTCGCTGGAACGGATGACGGCCATCCGATCCGTCTATCCCACCGAAAATATACTGATTGTCGAGGCCGGAGCCATTTTGCAGGACGTCCAAGCCGCGGCCGAGGCGCAAGACCGCCTGTTTCCTTTGACGCTGGCGGCGCAGGGATCCTGTCGGATCGGGGGCAACCTGTCCACCAATGCCGGGGGCGTCAACGTCTTGCGCTATGGCAATGCGCGCGACCTGTGCCTTGGGCTCGAGGTCGTTCTGCCCAATGGTCAAATCTGGCAGGGTCTCAGCCGGTTGCGAAAGGACAACACAGGCTATGACCTGCGCAATCTGCTGATTGGGGCCGAGGGCACGCTGGGGATCATCACCGCAGCCGCGCTCAAGCTGTTTCCCCGGCCTGCCGCGATCGGGACGGCAATGTTTCAGGTAGCGTCACCCGAAGCCGCTATTTCCCTGCTGGCCCAGGCGCGTGATCGCGTGGGCGAGGCTGTCAGCACTTTCGAACTGATCCACCGGCAGGGGCTGAAGTTCTTGTCCGAGGTTCTGCCGGATGTCCGGCAACCGTTTGAAACACCGCCAGAGTGGAGCGTTCTAATCGAATTGGGGCTGGCCACGGGGCAGTCTCCGTCCGACGCGCTGGAGGATATCTTTGTCCACGCGCAAGCGCTTGGGCTGGTGCAGGATGGCGTGATTGCACAAAGCGAGGCGCAGCGCGGTGAGTTGTGGGCCGTGCGCGAGCGTATCCCCGAGGCCAATCGCCTGATCGGCTCGGTGTCGAGCCATGATATCTCGATCCCGATCTCAGAAATTCCGGATTTTGTGCGCCAAGGGGAAAAGGTAATTTCCGGTCTCGGGCCGTTCCGGATCAATTGCTTCGGCCATCTCGGGGATGGCAATCTGCATTACAACGTCTTTCCCCCCAAGGGGCAGGGCAGGTCGGATTTTGAGGGTCAGAGCACCGTGGTCAAGCGGGCCGTGCATGATTTGGTCCATGCCTTTGACGGTTCTGTCAGCGCGGAACATGGCGTGGGCCGCATGAAAACGGACGATCTGGAACGCTATGGCGATCCGGTAAAGCTGGATGCAATGCGGACCATCAAGGCGGCGCTGGACCCCTTTGGCATCATGAATCCCGGCGCGGTGCTGAAGGCGTGAACCCGGCTCTGACTCTTGTTAAGAAGTCCGAAGGTTGCCGCGTTAAAGCCCTTCGAATTCGCACAGGACATGCACGTCCATGCCCATATCTTCCAATACTTTGCGCCCGCCGAGGTCAGGCAGGTCGATAATGAACGCGCATGAGACGATCTCACCGCCCAGACGCTCGATCAGTTTGATGCCCGCCGCCGCAGTGCCGCCTGTGGCCAGAAGGTCGTCAACGACAAGGATTTTTTCGCCTGGCTGGATGGCGTCATCGTGGATCTCGACGATCGCTTCACCATATTCCAGCTTGTAGTCCTGGCTGATCGTTGTGCCGGGCAGTTTGCCTTTCTTGCGGATCGGCACGAAACCCAGGCTCAACTGATGCGCAATCGCGCCGCCAAGGATAAAGCCCCGCGCCTCAAGGCCGACAACCTTGTCGATGCGTTCCCCGGCATAGGGGTGCAGCATCTGGTCAATGGCCATCCGAAATCCGCGCGGATCGGCAAACAGCGTCGTCACATCGCGAAACAGAATTCCTTCATGCGGGAAGTCGACAATCGTCCGGATGTAGTCTTTGACAGTCTTGTTCCTTGACATGAACCAACCCTTTTCCGCTTCAATTACCAAAACGTGTTTGGCCCAAGAGGGTTAGCCATGCAAGGAACAATTCATTTGCGCGATCACCAGCGGTGCGAAACCCGGGCCTTGGGCAATCTGACTTATCGGTAAAGTCTGGCAGGCAAACATGACAGGTGCGGCTTACTCAATTGCGTTGATTCCGCAAAAGAAAGGCTTGTGTGTTTCGAAGGTTCATTGCCATTTCCGTTCCGGTGCTGTTAAGTGCCCGATAACGACAATCACTATGCTATGTATACACAATGCATCGCCTGAATTAACGAGCATTTGGTAGGAGCAACGCGCGTGCCAAAGAAAGACGGCAAGGGATCGACGAAGAAGAACAGTCAGCTGGTTCTGCGTCTGGACAAGGATGAGCGCGACGCGTTTGTCGAGTTGTGCAGGGAGCTGGATACGTCAGCTGCCCGCGAAATCCGCCGGTTTATCCGCGGGTTCATGAAGGAAAACGCCGAAAACTGAAAAAAGGGTTAGGCCGGGCGGCGCAGAACTGCCGTGGCGAAACCCATCCCGATCAGAGTCAGCCCGCCAAACCGCGTCATGCCGGTGATCACGCTGGCGCGGCCAATCAGCCGCCGCAACCGGTCGGCCAGCAACGCATAAGCCAGCGCATTCAGCCAGGCCAGTCCGACGAAAGTGACGATCAGGATGGCAAATTGCGGCCCCAGCGGTTCAGCCGGGCGCAGGAACTGCGGCACAAAGGCGATGAAAAAGGCGATGGATTTCGGGTTCAGTGCCGTGACAGCGGCCGCATGTCCAAACACGCTGCGGGGGGTGACATCCCGCCCGGTCGCGACCGTTCCCAACCCACTTGCCGGGGCGCTGCGCAGCAGTTTAATCCCAAGCCAGACCAGATAGGCCGCTCCGACCCATTTGAGGACGGAAAACAAGGTGGCCGAGGCCAGAACAAGCGCGCCCAGTCCCAACAAAGACGCGGTCATTGCCACAAGATCCCCCACAGCGACCCCTGTGGCCGAGGCCACGGCAACGCTGCGCCCCTTGGACAGCGCATAGCTCAGCACCAACAGCACGGTCGGGCCCGGGATCAGCAGCAAGGCGGTGGATGCGGCAACAAAGGCCAGCCAGAGTTCCAGAGACATAAGGGTCTGCTCGCAATACGTTCCTTTGGTACCGCTATAGCCAAACTACCGATGCTTGACAATTTTCATGGCGACCAGCATTCGGGCTCTTCAAAACGGTCGGATCAGGCCGAGACTTGCACGAAAACTGATACGAGTGCGATCCGTCAAAACTGTCGCATTCTTGCGGCGAGTATCCCGGCAGAAAGAACCCGCATCCCCTGTGCCCGGACAGTTTCGGGCGCAGGGGTCGATGCCATGCTTGGACGCTTGCACAACGTGATCCGGAAAGCCGATCTGCTGTCGGCTGCAATGCCCGACGCGTCGCGCGGAACCTACAGAATCCGACCCGCAACCGCGTCCAGCTTGGCCAGCAGCGCCGGATCGCGCTTTTCGGGCGCGGTGAGGATGGCATATTCCAGCGCCCGGTCACAGCCATGCGGGCAGGACGCGCGGTCGGTCCCCAGCAGGGCGGGAAGGCCTTTGACCAATGCACGGCCCTTATCGGCATTGCCGGTCAGGGTCGCAATGATGGTGGTCACATCCACCTCGCCATGGTCCGGGTGCCAGCTGTCAAAATCGGTGACCATCGCGATTGAGGCATAACAAAGCTCGGCTTCGCGGGCGAGCTTGGCTTCGGGCATGTTGGTCATGCCGATCACGTCGCAGTCCCATTGCTCGCGATACATCTTCGATTCCGCAAGAGACGAAAACTGCGGCCCTTCCATCGCCAGATAGGTGCCGCCGCGATGGATCGTGATACCGGCAGCCTTGCCTGCGGTCTCACAGGCGTCTGACAGGCGCGGGCAGGTCGGATGCGCAACGCTGACATGGGCGACGCAGCCTGTTCCGAAAAAGCTCTTGTCGCGCGCAAATGTCCGGTCGATGAACTGATCGACGATGACAAAATCGCCCGGTGCCATATGTTCGCGAAACGACCCGCAGGCCGAGACCGAGATCACATCCGTTACACCAATCCGTTTCAGCGCGTCGATATTGGCGCGATAAGGCACATCGGTGGGCGAATGCACATGTCCGCGCCCATGACGGGGCAGAAAGGCCATGGCGACACCGTCCAGCGACCCGGTCAGGATCTGATCCGAAGGTGCCCCCCAAGGGGTATCGACACTGACCCATTCCGCATTTTCCAGCCCATCGATGTCATAGATGCCTGATCCGCCGATAACGGCAATCCTGGTTTGGGTCACTGTCCTGCTCCGCCTGAGATACTGATATTGAATTTGTGCGGGTTCGACCCGAAATTGACAAGAGGTCTATTCCTGTTTCGCCAGCAGGTTACGCTGTTGAGATTGGGTGTTGAAATCCGCCCAGGCGGCTCCAAACTCATCCAGCGGCCACGTCAGGTCCTGCGATTGACCATGCCTGTCACGAAACTCAAAACGATACGCATCCCCGTTCAGCATGGCATCCAGCAGGCCGTCGGCGCGATGCTCCTCGAACGTACAGCTTAACCCTGTCAGGCAACCGGGACGCCGCGTGCGCCAGATCACATCCTGTTCTTTCTCGATGCGGAATCCAGAAGGGTTGAAGAAGGTACCCGGCTCAATCCCGAATTCGATTTTGAAACCATCTGGCTCGGGTGTGATGAACATGAATTGGGCCGCAAATTTCGGACGCGAGGAAAATACCTCGGCGCGCCGTAAGTAACAGCGCTGCACCAAAGCGTCGTTTTCGTCACGTTCATCACAAATCGAATTCCAGATACCGAAAATCTCATGGTGCGTGACGCGCCAGTTTCCAGCCGTGTCATTCCCTTGCAAATCCTGCGCAAAGGCGGGCAGGGCCGATAGAAATATGAGGGCTATCCAACGCATGAACTCACATTTGGGTACTTGGCCCCGGCGCCGCAAATCACGTTGCTGAGAGGCAAGTTATGCGCTGTGTGCATGGCTGCATCCCACCTGCTGCGGTGGCTTAACAGCCGCTCCCCCGCTACAACGACCCCTTCGCGCGAACATAAAATCCTATAGGACTGTCCAATGCCCCGAGCCTTGCTGGCAAGTTTTGCCAACCGTATCGCCATACCCGATCTGCGCTGGGTGCCGGATGAGGGGTTGACCTTATCTCGTCTGCGGATCGAGCTGCTGTCCGGCCTGACTGTGGCCCTCGCACTGGTGCCCGAGGCCGTGGCCTTTGCCTTTGTGGCAGGCGTGCATCCGCTGGTTGGCCTTTATGCCGCGTTCCTTGTGGGGCTCATCACCGCGCTGATCGGCGGGCGACCCGGCATGATCTCGGGCGCGACCGGCGCGCTGGCGGTCGTCATGGTGGCGCTGGTGGCCGAGCATGGCGTCGAATACCTGTTCGCAACGGTGGTTCTGATGGGGATACTCCAGGTTATCGCCGGGGCGATGCATTGGGGCCGCTTCATCCGACTGGTGCCGCACCCGGTGATGCTGGGCTTTGTGAATGGCTTGGCCATCGTGATCTTTCTGGCCCAGATGGGCCAGTTCAAGGTGCCGGGTACCATGGAAAACACCGGTCACGGCATGGGCGGTGGAGAATGGCTCTCGGGTGTGCAGCTATACACCATGCTGGGCCTTGTGGCACTGACCATGGCGGTGATCTGGGCGGTGCCGCGCATCACGCGCATCATTCCTGCGCCTCTGGCAGGTATTCTGGTTGTCGCTGCGCTGGTGATCGGTCTGGGGCTGGATGTCCCACGCGTCGGTGATCTGGCCTCGATCGAAGGTGGTCTGCCTGCCTTCCACATCCCCATGGTTCCGCTGAACTGGGGCACGCTTGAGATCATCCTGCCCTACGCCGTCATTCTGGCCGCAATTGGCCTGATCGAATCCCTTCTGACCCTGAACCTTGTGGGCGAGATTACCGGCAAGCGCGGCGGAGCCTCTCAGGAATGTATCGCGCAGGGTGCGTCGAATATCGCGACCGGCTTTTTCGGTGGCATGGGTGGCTGCGCGATGATCGGTCAGTCGATGATCAACGTGAAATCCGGTGGCCGGACCCGTATCGCCGGGATCGCCGCGGCGCTGTTTCTGCTGACCTTCATCCTGTTTGCCTCACCGCTGATCGAGCAGATTCCGCTGGCCGCGCTGGTCGGGGTGATGTTCATGGTGGTGATCGGCACCTTTGCGTGGAACTCGTTCAAGATCCTGCGCAAGGTTCCACTGACCGACGCCTTTGTCATCGTTCTGGTCACTGTGGTGACAGTGATGGAAGACCTCGCGGTCGCCGTTGTTGTCGGCGTCATTGTCTCGGCTCTGGCCTATGCTTGGAACAACGCCAAGCGCATCCACGCAGTCACCCGCGACTCGGCGACCGAAAAAGGGGCGAAGGTCTATGAAATCCAGGGGCCGCTGTTCTTTGGGTCATCGGACGGCTTTATCGAACTCTTCGATGTGCCGAATGACCCGGAAACCGTCATCGTCGATTTCGCTGAAAGCCGTGTGGTGGACCAGTCGGCATTGCAAGCCATCGAAAACATCGCGGCCAAATACGAGGCAGCAGGTAAACGCGTCATGCTGCGCCACCTGAGCCGGGATTGCCACAAGCTGCTGAACAAGGCAGGCCACCTGATGGTCGACAGTGATGATGACCCGGATTACGAATTGGCGGTTGATTATTCTGTCCGTACCGGCATTCTGGGCGGCCACTGATCCTTTTGCGAGGCTCTGCCTCGCGCTCCGGGATATTTGAAGCCAGATGAATGAAGGATCCCTGCTTCATCTGGCCAAAAAATATCCCGGGGGAGCCGCCCGGAACGGGCGGTGGGGGCAGAGCCCCCCGACAATCTCAATCATCCGGGCGATTGAGCGAGAACAACTCGGACACGACCGAATAATCCCGGTACCCAAGACGTGCCAGAGGTTTGAACGAGGTTACATCGAACTTGCCCTCCCGGATGTGGTCGTCGAGCAGATGCACGCCTGTCACTTCACCAAACACGACGCGGTTGGCCGCGCCGGGCAGGGTCACGATCTGGGTGAGCTTGCATTCCAACGCCGCCGGGGCGCCTTGTACACGAGCGCAGGGGATGGTTTCGCATTCGACCGGGGTTAATCCGGCATGGGCAAACTCGTCCACCTCCTTCGGAAGACTGGCCGAGCTGGCATTCATCGCGTCCTGAAGCGCATGGGCCACGACATTCACACAGAATACGCCAGTCGCCTCGATATTGGCGATACTGTCCTTGCCGCCGACCTGATCGTGTTTCGTGCCGGTTGTGGCAAACATCACCTGTGGCGGTGTGTAAGCAACCCCGTTGAAAAAGGAGTAGGGTGCCAGATTGTTGATCCCATCCGCATCACGGGTCGAGATCCAGCCGATCGGGCGGGGCGTGATAATGGCGTTGAACGGGTTGTGCGGCAGGCCGTGGCCGTCTTCGGGGCGGTAGAACATCATATCTCCAAGCGTTTGCCCAAGGCGTAACGAAGTGCTAGGGCGATTTCCAGCAAGGAAAAGAGGGCGGGTGTGCAGCAATTCGGGATCAGGCCAGAAGAGCCGGACGATTGGTGGGAGGTCGAGGCCCTCTATGACCTGTGCTTTGCGCCGGGCCGTGAGGCGTTGTCGTCCTACCGGTTGCGCGATGATGTGCCGCCGGTTTCTGAACTGTCACTGGTCGCGCGCGACGGTCAGGGCATTCTGGCCGGGGCGATCCGCTTCTGGCCGGTCCATGTCGGCGAACACGACGCATTGCTGCTAGGCCCGGTTGCCGTACACCCAACCCACCAGGGCGAGGGTCTGGGCGGGTATCTGATCCATGCCGGTGTTGAAGCCGGGCGCAAACTCGGATGGCAGCGGGTCATGCTGGTCGGTGACGAACCCTATTACAGGCGATTTGGTTTTGCGCGGCTGCAAGGTGTCGAGATGCCGCCGCCCACCAACCCTGACCGGGTTTTGGGGTTGGAACTGACACCCGGCGTCTGGTCCGGAGTTCAGGGGGCCGTCACCCGCTGGACCCGCTGACCTATTGAATCGGCGTGGCTTAACGCCGATGTTGATAGGCAGGAGGACGCACATGCAGAACGTGGTTCTTGTCGAAAACGTGGATGCCGAGGCTGAACTGGATCGTTTGGCGGGTTATTACCGATCTGCCGGAGGGGCCGGTGTCAAATTGCTGAACAAGCTGGGCGGATCAGCCGAGTCCCTGCTCGAGCAACTGCCCGAACCGGTTCGGAACGGCCTGACAGGGGCCACCGAGCAGGCGTTGTGGCTTGCGATGCACGCGGCTCAGGGGTCCCGGCGTGCGATCCCTGATCAGCAGCCCTGGGTCAATACCGCGCTTACTACGGCCATGGGTGCGGCCGGTGGACTGGGCGGTGTTTCGACAGCCCTGATGGAGCTGCCTGCAACAACCGCCATGCTGTTGCGCGCCATTCAGGGGGCCGCTGCACGCGAAGGTTTCGATCCGTCTGCCGAGAACGTAAAGTTCGACTGTGTGCGGGTTTTGTCCGCATCGGGCCCACTGTCGCATGATGACGGTGCGGATCTTGGCTTTTTCTCGGTGCGCCTGACACTGACCGGACCGGCCATGCAGCGTCTGATTGCTGCCGTGGCACCACGCTTTTCAATCGTGCTGGGGCAAAAACTGGCGGCACAGTCTGTCCCGGTGCTCGGCGCGTTGGCCGGTGGTGGAACGAACTATGTCTATTCGCGCTATTACCAGCAAATTGCGCGCGTGCATTTCGGCCTGCGAAGATTGGCGGTTGATGCCGATATCCCGCATGACGAGCTGGTGAAACAGCTGTCGACCCGCATGTAGCCAACAGATGCACGGAAGCACCAGACTTGGCGGATGCCACTCCATGTGGTAGTTTGTAAAGCAGCTGCCGCTAAATAGGTGGGTCATGCCTGCCTATATGGAGGGCAAACCCGTTACGTGAACAAAAGGTGCGTCACGCGATGAATGCAAGGCCGGTGCTGCGTGAATTACCTGAGACTTCGGAACACCCTGTTTTGCGGCAATCCGCTGCCCTGTGTTACCGGATACGGCATGGCCAGCCAGAGGTTTTGCTGATTACAACGCGTCAGGCCCAGCGCTGGATTATCCCCAAAGGGTGGCTTATCCCCGGGCTGACCCCATCAGAAACCGCAGTGCAGGAAGCCTGGGAAGAAGCGGGCGTGACGGGGCGATGCAGCAAAGCGGGGCTGGGGCAGTTTCTGCACGTCAAGCACCGCCCAAATCAGCCTCCGGCCTTGATTCTGGTTGATGTTTTTGCGCTGCATGTACAGACAATGTCGCAGGACTTCCCCGAAAAGCATGAGCGCAGGCGCAAGTGGTTTGCGCCTGAAAACGCGGCCCAAAAGGTCAGATCACCCGAGCTTGCCGAATTGTTACGCGACTTTAAGACCCATACACATTAAGATAGCACCAGAGAGGCTTGATATTGTCAGTCTGGTCGGTATCTATTCGCCAATCGCAATTTTGGACTGAACATGATTCAATACGCGTTGAAATGCAGTGAAGGCCACACATTCGACAGCTGGTTTCAATCTGCCGAAGCCTTTGACAAGCTGGCTTCTGCAAGGATGGTGACCTGCGCGATCTGCGGATGTGCGCAGGTTGCGAAGGCAATCATGACACCGCGTGTCCGTCCGGCCCGGAATGCAAAAGGAAAAACCGAAAACGCGCCTGTTCCCAACGAACGGATCAACGTTGCCACCCCTTCGCCCGAGATCGAGAAAGTTCTGGCCGAGATGCGCCGCCATGTCGAAAAGAACTCGGACTACGTCGGCAAGGATTTTGCCAGCGAAGCGCGCAAGATGCATCTGGGAGAGGCGCCAGAGCGCTCGATCTACGGTGAAGCCAGACCGGATGAGGCGAAATCGCTGATCGAAGATGGCGTGCCGGTGGCGCCACTGCCGTTTCTGCCCAGCAGAAAGACCAACTGATCCATGCATGTAGTAATCACCGGTGCCAATCGCGGTATCGGTCGCGCCCTTGCCTTGCGCTACGACACCCGTGGTGACGTGGTCACCGGAACTGCGCGAGATGGCAGCGCAAAGGTGCGTCTGGACGTGTCGGACCCGGCCCAACAGGCGGCAATGGCCGAACAGTTGCAAGACCAGCCCGTTGATCTGCTGATCTGCAATGCCGGGGTCTATCTGGACAAGGGGCACACGCTCAACGACTACCCCGCCGATATGTGGGCGCAAAGCTTTGCCACCAACGTGACCGGCGTTTTCCTGACTGTTCAGGCGTTGTTGCCCAATCTGCGCGCCGCAGGCGGCAAGGTCGCGATCATCTCGTCTCAGATGGCGTCCCATACGCGGGCGCCGGGGGGCAGCTATATCTACCGCGCCTCCAAAGCGGCGGCGCTGAATCTGGGGCGAAACCTGGCGACGGATCTGAAAGCCGACGGGATCGCCGTGGGCATCTATCATCCGGGCTGGGTACAAACCGACATGGGCGGTGGCGCTGCTGATATTGATGTCGATCAGGCCGCCTCCGGCCTGATGGAACGCTTTGAGGCCCTGTCGATCAGCTCAACCGGCTGTTTCGAAACCTATGACGGTCAGGCGCACGTTTACTGACGGGTCAGTGCCGCTTTGGGAATCTCATAGACCTCACCGGGTTCAATATAGACCACAAGCAGGTCACCCAGCGTTTCATAGGTCATCTTCGAGGTCGAGCTGCTGGACTCCGGCGCACCATCCTTGAAATAGATGTTGCGCACCTTGCCACCCCCCAAAGCCACGGCCAGCGTCGTGGTGCCGTCGTCATGGTGGCGCAGCTCTGCATTGCAGCTTTGCATCGGGTCGCCGGCATTTGCGGCGCAGGGCACCTTGCCCAGTGCATTCTTTCCGTCCGTGCCTGCCACACTGGCAACCTGCGCCAATGCAGGCGACGACAACAAAGTAACGGCAAGGGCTAGGCGAAACATGGGGAACCTCTTGATTTGGTTGTTACTCGCAGGCTGACACTGCACCTGCGCAATGTAAAGCGGCCCTGTGCCACAGGCGGGTCCTGTTTGCGCTCTTGCTCTTGGGGTGCCCCTCGCTTATGAGGCTCGGGACCTCTAATCCAAGGCGCGGAGACTTTTGCCCCCATGCCCGTACTCGTTATGAAATTCGGCGGCACTTCGGTTGCCAACCTGGACCGCATCCGCCGCGCAGCCAAGCGTGTTGGCGTCGAAGTTGCCAAGGGCTATGACGTGATTGTCATCGTTTCGGCCATGTCGGGCAAGACCAACGAGCTGGTGGGCTGGGTGAACGAGACCTCGCCGCTGTTTGATGCACGCGAATACGATGCTGTTGTATCTTCGGGAGAAAACGTCACCGCTGGGCTGATGGCGCTGACATTGCAGGAAATGGATGTTCCTGCGCGCAGCTGGCAGGGCTGGCAAGTGCCGCTGCTGACAACCAGTGCGCACAGCCAGGCGCGGATCGAAGATATCCCGACCACGAACATCACCCAGAAATTTGACGAAGGCATGAAAGTGGCCGTTGTAGCCGGGTTTCAGGGGCTCAGCCCCGAAGGCCGCATCACCACGCTGGGCCGGGGCGGCTCGGACACCACTGCCGTGGCTTTTGCCGCCGCGTTTGGTGCGGAACGCTGCGATATCTATACTGACGTGGATGGCGTCTATACCACCGATCCGCGCATCTGCGAAAAGGCGCGCAAGCTGCACAGGATCTCGTTCGAGGAAATGCTCGAACTGGCGTCGCTGGGCGCCAAGGTGCTACAGACCCGCTCGGTCGAACTGGCAATGCGCTACAAGGTGAAACTGCGCGTTCTTTCAAGTTTCGAAGAACAATCCGACGAGGCCGGTACGCTGGTCGTTGACGAGGAGGATATCATGGAATCCAATGTTGTGGCCGGTGTGGCCTATTCCCGTGACGAGGCCAAGATGACCGTCGTTTCAGTGGCGGACCGTCCCGGTATCGCCTCGACCATCTTCACCGCGCTCAGCGATGAGGGCGTAAATGTCGATATGATCGTGCAGAACATCTCGGACGAGGGGCGCACGGACATGACCTTCTCGTGCCCCACCGATCAGGTGGTCCGCGCCGAAAAAGCGCTGATGGCGATCAAGGACAAGGGCGAGCTCAATTATGCTGAACTGGTCGCTGATACCGGTGTCTGCAAAGTTTCGGTGGTGGGAATCGGTATGCGTTCGCAATCGGGTGTCGCAGCCAAAATGTTCAAGATACTCTCGGATGAGGGGATCAACATCAAGGTCATCACAACCTCCGAGATCAAAATTTCCGTTCTTATCGACAGGAAATACATGGAACTTGCCGTTCAGGCACTGCATGATGCCTTTGAACTGGACAAGGCGGCCTGAGCTGATCGGCCAAGGGTTTCGCCTGACGCACTGAATTGGTTGGGCCATGGCAGACGGCACGGAAACAGAATCCCGCAAGCTGCTGGGGCGGTTGCGCGAGGCGATGGCCAGCGAAGCCGCTGGGCAGGAGCGTCTTGATCAGATCACCCATCTGATCGCTGACAGCATGCGCAGCGAAGTGTGCTCGATCTATCTGTTCCGCGATGATGAGACCCTGGAACTCTGCGCGACCCAGGGACTTGCGCCTGAGTCGGTACACCAGACCCGGATGCGCATGGGCGAGGGGCTGGTGGGCCGGGTCGCCAAGACCGGCAAGGTGGTCAACACCCCGGACGCGCCGTCTGAAAAAGGGTTCCGGTATATGCCGGAAACCGGGGAAGAGCGGTTTTCGTCCTTTCTCGGCGTGCCGGTGCAGCGCCTTGGGGAAAAGCTGGGTGTTTTGGTTGTCCAGTCCCGCAAAGCGCGTGAATTTTCCGCCGACGAGATCTATGCGCTGGAAGTGGTGGCCATGGTGCTGGCCGAAATGGCCGAACTGGGCGCCTTTGTCGGCGAAGGCGCGGCCCTGTCGCCACGGCACCAGCAATCGGTCCTGCTGCGCGGCGGCCCGGCGCAGGAAGGCTCCGCCGAAGGCCATGTCTGGCTACATGAACCCCGCGTGGTTGTCACCAATCCGATCGCCGAGGACCCGCACCGGGAACGCGAACGACTGAATGAGGCGGTGGAAGAGCTGCGCGTCGGCGTCGACAAGATGCTCGAGATTTCCCGGGATGGTGACACTGAACAGCTCAAGGTGCTGGAAGCCTACCGGATGTTTGCCAATTCCAAAGGCTGGATGCGCCGGATGGAAGAGG
Source organism: Ruegeria sp. HKCCSA071 (assembly GCF_017872555.1). GTDB lineage: Bacteria > Pseudomonadota > Alphaproteobacteria > Rhodobacterales > Rhodobacteraceae > Ruegeria. Next base: position 74,793 of record NZ_JAEDOX010000003.1, on the reverse strand, counting down.
ACATTGCCCTGGGGCTAAGCGCCGAAGCCGCGGTCGAGAAAGAACAATCCCAGGCGCGCGCCCGGATGGGGCAGGTGTCTGATCCCTATCTGCGCGAACGGCTGGCGGATCTTGACGATCTCAGCAACCGTTTGTTGCGCATTCTGACCGGGCAGGGAAAAACCGACAGCGCCGATCTGCCGCCCGACCCGATTCTGGTCGCACGCAATATCGGCCCCGGCGACTTGCTGGAATACGGGCGGGCGCTGAAGGGGATCATCCTCGAAGAAGGTTCAGTCGGCAGTCACGCCACCATTGTGGCCCGTGCGCTGGCGATCCCTCTGGTGGTCCATGTGGGCCGCATCACGACCGAAGCGCTGAATGGCGACCACGTGCTGGTTGATGGCGATCAGGGCGTTGTTCACCTGCGCCCCGAAGACAGCGTGGTCGGCGCCTTCCGCGACAAGATCGCGATGCAGGCCAAAGCGCAGGAACGCTATGCCTCGATCCGCGAAACGCCCTGTATCACACGCGACGGAACGCGCATCAATCTGGTGATGAACGCAGGCCTTATGGCCGACCTGCCGTCGCTGGGAACATCAGGTGCCGAAGGTGTTGGCCTGTTCCGAACCGAGCTGCAATTCCTGATCCGCAATCAGATGCCCAAACGGTCCGAGCTGGTCACCCAGTATCAGCGGGTTCTGGATGCGGCGGGCGACAAAAGGGTGGTGTTCCGCACGCTCGATATCGGGTCGGACAAGGTGCTGCCCTATATGAAACACGTGGCCGAACCCAACCCGGCCCTGGGTTGGCGCGCCATTCGTGTCGGTCTGGACAAACGCGGCGTGATGCGGATGCAGTTGCAGGCCCTTCTGCGCGCCGCCAATGGTCGCCCGCTGACCATCATGTTCCCCTTTGTCGCGCAGGCCGAGGAGTATCGCGAAGCCCGTTGGGAGGTAAACAAAACCATCGAACGCGAAAAGCGACTGGGCCACGTTCTGCCCGAAACGCTTGAAGTCGGCGCGATGCTGGAAACCCCGTCGCTGGCCTTTGCCCCGCAAAAGTTCTTTGACGAGGTCGATTTCATCTCGATCGGCGGGAATGACCTCAAGCAGTTCTTTTTTGCGGCTGACCGCGAAAATGAACTGGTCCGCCGCCGCTATGACACGTTGAATGTCAGTTTCCTGAGCCTGATGGAACGCATTGTCGAACGCTGCGGGCTTTCGGACACCCCGCTCAGCTTCTGTGGCGAGGATGCGGGCCGCCCGGTCGAGGCGCTGTGCCTTGCGGCCATGGGTATTCGCACCCTGTCGATGCGCCCGGCGTCGATTGGTCCGGTCAAAAGCCTGTTGCTGCGGTGTGACCTGATGGAGGTACGCAAAATCATCGCGGACGCACGCCATCGTGGCGAACAATCCGTGCGCCCGGCCGTGATGGAATGGCTGCGCAGTCAGGTATAGCCCGCAAAACCTCGCTTTTTGGGAAACTATGCTTGATTTTTTCGCGCGGGCTTTTTATCACGCAGGCAATGTTAGCGGTAACAGTGTGCCGCAGAGCCGTTTCATGCCGTGCTGAACTGATATCGGCAAACTCGAGAAGGAGCCTGTGATGGTTTCACGCGTAATTCCGGTAGAGCCGTTCGATCTTGTGTTGTTCGGCGCGACCGGGGATCTGGCGCAACGTAAGATCCTGCCGGGCCTGTACCACCGGTTCGAGGTCGGCCAGATGCCCGATGGGGCGCGGATCATCGGCACGGCGCGCTCGGATATCGACAGCGACGGGTTTCGCGATCAGGTCCGTGCATCGATGCAGGAATTCGCACCGAAGTTCAAAAAAGACACATTGGACCGGTTCCTGTCCCATGTTGAATACGTGCCGGTGGATGCGCTGGGCGATGCCGGATGGTCCGATCTATCCAAGGTGCTGCGCCCCGACGTGGTGCGGGCCTTTTACCTGTCAGTGGGTCCCAGCCTGTTTTCGGGCATTGCGCAGCGCCTGCATGACGCCGGTCTGGCCACGCCGGACAGCCGCATCGTTGTCGAAAAGCCTTTCGGCCATGATCTGGCCTCGGCCAGGGCGCTGAACGAAGGCTTGCGGGCGTGTTTCAAGGAACACCAGATTTACCGGATCGACCATTATCTGGGCAAGGAAACCGTGCAGAACCTGATGGCGCTGCGCTTTGCGAATTCCCTGTTCGAGCCGCTTTGGAACTCGACCCATGTCGATCATGTGCAGATCACAGTGGCGGAAACCGTCGGGGTCGAAGGGCGCGGTGCCTATTACGATCAATCCGGCGCGATGCGGGACATGATCCAGAACCATCTGGTGCAATTGCTGTGCCTGACCGCGATGGAACCTCCGTCAAAGTTCTCTCCCAATGCGGTGCGTGACGAGAAGGTCAAGGTGATCGAGGCGCTGGAACCGGTCGAACCCAGGGACATCGCCCGTGGTCAGTATCGCACGGGCAAGGGCGGTGACGGATACCTTGATCACGTTGGCAAGCCGGCCAGCCGCACCGAAAGCTTCATTGCACTCAAGGTCCATATCGGCAACTGGCGCTGGGCTGGGGTGCCGTTCTACCTGCGCACAGGCAAACGTCTGCGCGCCCGTGCCTCTGAAATCGCGGTGTTCTTCCGCGACCCACCACACACGATCTTTCCCAATGTCGGCCCGTTGCATGGCAACGTGCTGGTGATCCGTCTGCAACCTGACGAAGGCATCACCCTGCGCACAACGATAAAGGAACCGGGGCAGGGCGGCTTCCGCCTGTCCGATGTCGCTCTGGACATGAGCTTTGCCGACGCGCTGGGTGATGACTCGCAATCCCCGGACGCATATGAACGCCTGATCATGGATGTCATCCGGGGCGATCAGACCCTGTTCATGCGTGGGGACGAGGCCGAGGCCGCCTGGGCCTGGGTCGATCCCATCATTCACGGCTGGGAACAGCGCGGGGACAAACCCGCCAAGTACGATCAGGGCAGTTCAGGCCCCGAAGAAGCACTGATGCTGATGCATCGCGATGGGCGTCGCTGGCGTCAGATCGGAGGGTAATCATGGTTCACTCTGTCATTTCCGACGTCACCAAACGGATCATCGACCGCAGCGCCGATCTGCGTGGTCCCCATATCGACCGGATGGAACAGGCCAGATCCAAAGGTCCCGCCCGTGCGCACCTGTCCTGCAGTGGTCAGGCCCATGCCTATGCGGGTGCGGGTGAAGACCAGCAATCCATGGCCACCGGCACGGCGGGCAATCTGGGCATTGTCACCGCCTATAACGACATGCTGTCTGCCCATCAGCCCTTTGAACGGTACCCCGCCCTGATCCGCGACGCGATCCGCGCCGCCGGAGGCACCGCACAGGTCGCGGGTGGCGTGCCAGCCATGTGCGACGGTGTCACCCAGGGCGAAGCAGGGATGGAATTGTCGCTGTTTTCACGCGACGTGATCGCTCTGGCAACTGGCGTAGCACTCAGCCACAACACCTATGACGCGGCAGTCTTCCTCGGCGTCTGTGACAAGATTGTCCCCGGTCTTATCATCGGCGCGCAGGCGTTCGGGCATCTGCCTGCCGTGTTCCTGCCCGCAGGGCCAATGACCAGCGGCCTGCCCAATGACGAAAAGGCCAAGGTCCGCCAGAAATTCGCTGCCGGAGAGGTCGGGCGCGACGAACTGATGGCCGCCGAAATGGCGGCCTATCACGGTCCCGGCACCTGCACTTTCTACGGCACCGCCAACACCAACCAGATGCTGATGGAATTCATGGGCCTGCACTTGCCGGGCTCCAGCTTCGTCAATCCCAACACGCCCTTGCGCGACGCGCTGACACAAGAGGGCGCGCGCCGCGCCCTGTCGCTCAGTGCGCTGGGAAACAGCTATACCCCTGTTTATCAGGTGCTCGACGAACGGGCCTTTGTGAACGGCATCGTCGGCCTTATGGCGACCGGAGGTTCGACCAATCTGCTGATCCACCTGATTGCCATGGCGCGCGCTGGTGGTATCGTTTTGGACTGGCAGGATTTTTCCGATATCTCCGCCGTGGTCCCGCTGGTCGCGCGGGTCTATCCCAACGGTCTGGCCGACGTGAATCACTTCCACGCCGCAGGCGGACTTGGGTTCACCATTGGCACGTTGCTCGAAGAAGGTTTGCTGCACCCCGATACGCTGACCGTCGCCGGGCAGGGCCTGCACAATTACACGCGCGAGCCCAAGCTGATCGATGGTGAGTTGACCTGGCAAGACGGCGCGGGCCACAGCCTGAATGACAAGATTGTCCGCCCCGCCCGCGACCCGTTCCAGCCCACCGGCGGCCTGTCGCGCCTGACCGGAAATCTGGGCACCGGGGTCATGAAAGTATCAGCCGTCGCGCCAGAACATCAGGTCGTCGAAGCGCCCGTGCGGGTGTTCCACGATCAGGATGAGGTGAAAGCCGCGTTCAAAGCCGGAGAATTCACCGGTGACGTCATCGTCGTGGTCCGGTTTCAAGGCCCCAAGGCCAACGGGATGCCGGAACTGCACTCGCTGACGCCCATGCTGTCGATCCTCCAGGGCCGGGGCCAGAAAGTGGCGCTGGTCACCGATGGCCGCATGTCTGGCGCTTCCGGTAAAGTGCCCGCCGCCATCCATGTTGTCCCCGAGGCGCTCGACCGCGGCCCCATTGCATACCTTCAGGACGGTGACATCCTGCGCGTTGACGCGGTCAGGGGTGATCTGGAAATCCTCACCGCAGGCGTTCTGGACCGCGCGCCCGTCACCACCGATCTATCCGCCAATCAACACGGCGCAGGGCGCGATCTTTTTGGCGCGTTCCGCCAGAATGTCGGCTCGGCCGACACCGGTGCCAGCATTTTCGGAGTTTAACCTTATGTCCAAATCCCAACGCACCCGTGAAATCTGCGCACTGGCGCCGATCGTTCCGGTTCTGGTCGTCGATGACGTTGCGCAGGCCCGCCCGCTGGCCGAGGCATTGGTCGCCGGCGGTCTGCCAGCGCTTGAGGTCACCTTGCGCACGCCCGCCGCGCTCGACGCGATCCGCGCGATGGCCAAGGTGCCGGGCGGCGTGGTCGGTGCAGGTACGCTGGTCACGCCCGAAGACGTCCGCGCCGCCAAGGAGGCTGGCGCGCAGTTCGGCGTCTCTCCGGGCGCGACCGACGCGCTTATTGCGGCGTGCGAGGCCGAGGGCCTGCCCCTGCTGCCCGGTGCGGCCACGGCCAGCGAAGCGATGGCTTTGCTGGAAAAAGGCTATGACATGCTGAAATTCTTCCCGGCCGAGGCCTCGGGCGGCGCGCCCGCGCTCAAAGCCATCGGCGCACCCCTGCCGCAGATCAGTTTTTGCCCGACAGGCGGGGTGTCGCCGTCCAACGCCCGTGACTATCTGTCCCTGTCCAACGTGGTCTGCGCCGGTGGCAGTTGGGTCGCGCCCAAGCAGATGGTCGAAAGCGGTGACTGGGCCGGGATCGAAACACTTGCGCGCGAGGCATCAAAGCTGGCGGATTGACGCCGCGAAGCCCCTCGGTAATGTGGGCGTCACCTCAGACAGGCTGACCCCATGACACAGACACCTGCCCTCTCCCAGGGGCGAACTTATTTGGCAATTCCGGGCCCGTCGGTGATGCCGGACGCGGTCCTGCAGGCGATGCATCGCCCGTCGCCCAATATCTACGATGGCGCGCTCATCGATATGATGCCCGACCTGACCCGCGATCTGCGCCGGGTTGCTCGCACAGGCCATGACGTTGCCATCTACATTGCCAACGGTCACGGCACGTGGGAGGCCGCTCTGTCCAACGTGATCGCCCCCGGCGAAACCGTTCTGGCTCCTGCCTCGGGCCGGTTCACCCATGGCTGGGCCGAGATGGCCGAAGGCATCGGGGCAAAGGTGCAACTGATCGATTTCGGCACCTCATCCGCCTGGGATCTCGACCGGATTGCCGACGCTTTGCGCGCGGATAAAGGCCAGCAGATCAAGGCTGTTCTCGCGGTTCATGTGGACACATCAAGCTCGATCCGCAACGATATCCCGGCGCTGCGCAAACTGCTCAACGATCTGGATCACCCGGCACTGTTGATGGCCGATTGCATCGCCTCGCTGGGATGCGACCGGTTCGAGATGGATGAATGGGGCGTCGATGTCACGGTCACCGCCTGCCAGAAAGGCCTGATGACCCCCGCAGGCACAGGCTTTGTCTTTTTCAACGACAAAGCACAGGCCAAGCGGGCCGCCATGCCGCGTGTGTCACGATATTGGGACTGGCAGCCGCGCGCTAACCCTGACCTGTTCTACCAGTATTTCGACGGTACCGCGCCGACACATCACCTCTATGGTCTGCGTGCTGCGCTCGACCTGATCCATGCGGAAGGGATCGAACAGGTCTGGGCCCGCCATGAACGTCTGGCCACCGCCATCTGGGCGGCCTGCGAAACATGGGCCGAAGGCGGCGCGCTGCATCTGAACGTTGCCGACCGCGCCCGCCGCAGTCACGCCGTCACTGCCCTGCGCCTGACCGGAGGCCGCGGCACGGCCCTGCGCGCGTTCACCGAACATCAGCTGGGTCTGACACTGGGCATTGGTCTTGGGATGGAGGACTACGACAGCTGTTTCCGCCTCGGGCATATGGGTCATGTCAACGGGCAGATGGTGATGGCGATGCTGGGCGGTATGGAAACGGCCATGACCGCGCTTGATATCCCCCGTGGCAAAGGCGCGCTCGAGGCCGCCGCCGCCGTTCTGGCCGCCTGACACGCCTCAGACGAACAGCACCGATCCACCCCTTCATCTGGCTAAAAATATCCTCGGGGGGATCGCGCTTTGCGCGATGGGGGGCAGACAGCCCCCCTTTGACCCGATGGCAAGACAGACCAGCGCTAGGCAGTATTTGACCGCACCTCTGCTAGCGCCTTGGGCAAGGCGACCGCAAAAGCATCCAGATCTGCTGTGTCACCACAGCTTACCCGGATGCACCTGTTCTGGGGCGCTGCAAACGGCATCCGGACAAACAGGCCCCGCGCAACCAAAGCCTCCAGTACCGCTTTGGCGAAATCGCCATCCCGCCCGCAATCAATCGCCACGAAATTGGTGGCCGAGGGCAGGGGCTCCAACCCGTTCTCGCGGGCAATCGTTCCTATCCGCTCACGCGCCTCTGCGATCTGTGTCTGAATGTGCTCCAGCCAGGCGCCATCCTGCAACGCGGCCAGCGCCCCGGCCTGCGCCGCGCGGTTCATGCCGAAATGGTTGCGCACCTTGTTGAAGGCTGCAATCAGGTCGGGCGCTCCCATGGCATAGCCAACCCGTGCGCCCGCCATGCCATAGACCTTGGAAAATGTCCGCATCCGGATCACGCGGGGGTCGTCTGCGCTGACAGGTGCCGCAGTCCCTTCTGGCGCGCATTCCACATAAGCCTCGTCCAGAATCAGCAGGCAACCGTCGGGCAGGGCGTCCATTGCCGCCACGATATCCGCGCCAGAATGCCAGCTGCCTATCGGATTGTCCGGATTGGCCAGATAGACCAGTTTTGCACCCACCTCGGCCGCCTTCGCAAACAGGGCTGCCGGGTCTTCGTGATCCCCGGCATAAGGGACCTTGTGCAGAACGCCACCGAACCCGGCCACATGATAATTGAACGTCGGATAAGCCCCGTCCGAGGTCACAACCGAATCCCCGGGCCCTACAATCAGACGCACAAGATAACCCAGAAGCCCGTCAATCCCTTCGCCTACGACGATATTTTCGGGCGTTACCCCATGATACTCGGCCAAAGCATGGCGCAGATCGTGGTTCTCGGGATCGGCATACATCCAGATATCAGACGCGGCCTGCTCCATAGCCCGGATCGCGCGGGGCGAGGGGCCAAACACGCTCTCATTGGCCCCAAGACGGGCAATGAACGCCGCGCCGCGCTGACGCTCTTGCGTTTCGGGGCCCACAAAGGGCACGGTGGCGGGCAGGGATTGGGCAAGCGGGGTGTATCGAGGTCCTGTCATGCCTGCAGATAACCCCAAGCCCGGGCTTCGGGCAAGCGCGCACCTCATTCCGCGCGTCAGAGCGTATTGAAACATAAGTAAGGAGCGCAGATGCGCATACTGTCTGCCATTGTTCTTCTGGGCCTTGCCTATCTTCTGTTCTGGCCCGTTCCCGTTATCCCCGTCGCCGTTGAGATGCCGGAAGATGCAGGTTTCACAGGAGATTTCGCCGAGAACACAGCGCTGGATGCCGCGCAGCTGATCCACCTGCCGGATGGGGAAACCGGCCCCGAAGACATCGCCATCCTGCCCGGCGGCGCGGTCTATACGACCAGCCGGTCTGGCACGCTCTATCGCATAGACGGGGCTGACCCTGTTGTGGTCGACCAGCTTGGCGGGCGTCCTCTGGGCCTCAGGGCCGGGCCGGATGGAGCACTCTATATAGCCGACAGCTTTCGCGGGGTGATGCGCTGGACCGGGCCGGGCACGCTTGAATCCGTGGTGGCCGATATCGACGGTGCGCCCGTGGTCTATGCAAACCAACTGGACGTGGCACAGGACGGCACGATCTATTTTTCGAACTCCTCTGACCGGTTCGATCCCGAAACCATGGGCGGGACCAAGCCGACCTCGGTCCTGACCATCTGGGAACAGTCCGATACAGGCTATGTCGCGCGTCACAACCCCGATGGCCGCACCGAAAAGATTGCCACTGGGTTCGTCTATACCAATGGCATTGCGCTCTCACCTGACGCAGATTTCCTGTTGATCGCCGAAACCGGCCGCGCACGGGTGCACAAGCTGTGGCTCAGCGGGCCGAAAGCCGGTCAGCAAGAGGTCTTGCTGGACAACCTGCCCGGCTATCCCGACAATCTCGAAGCACAGGGCGATGGCACCTACTGGATGGCCTTTGCCAGCCCGCGCGTTCCGTCCGAGGTGCTGATGCCGTACCCCTTCCTGCGCAAGGTGATCTGGCGGCTGGGTCCCACCGTGCGCCCCGCGCCGATCCACCGGGGTATGCTGGTGCAGTTCGATGGTGAAGGCACGATCCTGCGCACGCTACAGGATCCGCAGGGCCGTATTGGTATCACGACAGGGGGCCGGATCATGGGCGATCAGTTTTATGTCATGACGCTTGATTCCCCCTGGTTCGGGCGGATGCCTGTCAGCGATATGCCCTGACGTCGCAGTGGAAATCGGCGTCCCGTCCGGGCATGGTCGCCGCAACTGAATTTCGGGAGGTCCCCCATGTCACGCGTATCCGTCACCTATCAAGACCATGTTGCCCATGTCACCCTGACCCGAGGTGACAAGATGAACGCGCTGGATGACGCGATGGTCAAGGCATTGCTCTCAGCCGGGCAAGAGGTCGCCGCCTCGGACGCCCGCGCCGTGGTTTTGTCGGGCGAGGGGAAAAGCTTCTGCGCCGGGCTCGACATGGCAAGCTTTGCCAAGATGGCCCATATGGACCCCACCGAATGGCTGATGACCCGCAGCCACGAAGATGCCAACGAAATGCAGGAGCTGGCGCTGATATGGCGTCGCGTACCGGTGCCGGTGATCTGCGCCATTCAGGGCGTCGCCTATGGCGGTGGCCTGCAAATCGCGCTGGGCGCGGATATCCGTATCGCGCACCCCGAGGCGAAACTGGCGGTGATGGAGATGAAATGGGGTATCATCCCCGATATGGGCGGCATGGTTCTGTTGCCCCGGCTTGTGCGTTCGGACGTTCTGCGTCTGCTGACGTACACGGCCCGGCCCATCGGCGCGCAGCAGGCGATGGATTGGGGGCTGGTCACGCAGCTTTCAGATGATCCGCTGACCGAAGCTCTGGCCATTGCCGAGAATATCGCCGGTCAAAGCCCCTCGGCCATCCGTGCCGCCAAGCGGCTGATCGAAGTGGCCGAAACCCAGCCCCGCGCGGATGTTCTCAAGGCGGAATCCGCCGAGCAGGTAGAGCTGATCGGCAAACCTCATCAGATGGAGGTCGTGATGGCGCAGATGCAGGGCCGCAAGCCCGAGTTCAAGTGATCACCGCATGAAAGCCCGCCGCGCATCGCGGGCCATGTTGTAACGCATTGAAAAATAGTCGTTTTCCGTCATATCGGCTTTGCGTTCTACCGAGCCAACCAAGGGGCGATTAGTCCCGGTAAGGGCGGGATGCGAAAGCGGTTACCGTATTCTGGTGCTCACCAGATAGGCCAGCCCGCCGACCAGCAGGCCCCAGACCGCCGCGCCCAGCCCAAAGACCGAGATACCCGATGCGGTGATCGCAAAGGTCAGCATCGCGGCCTCACGCTCGGCCGGAACCTCAAGTGCGGCGAAAATCGAATTGGCTAGCACGCCGATCAGGGCGACACCGGTCAGTGTCCCCATCAACAGCGGATCGGCATGGGATGCAAAGCCGGTAATCGCCACGGCAAAGATACCGAATACACCATAGAACACACCACTCATGATGGCCGACCAGTACCGTTGCGCGGGATCGGGGTGGCTGTCTTCGTTGGAACACATCGCAGCCGTGATCGCCGCAAGGCAGGTTGCAGGTGCACCAAATGGTGCCGATAACAGGCTCGCCCCACCCACGGATGAAAACAGCCTGCCCGGAGCCGGGGTATAGCCAAAGCTGCGCATCACCGCGATGCCGGGGATGTTCTGGGTCGCCATCGTGACAATGAACAGCGGGATGGCGATCCCGATGGTCGAGGCCAGCGAGAAACTGGGCGTGGTCCAGACCGGTGCCGCCAGCCATCGCGCGGGGGTCACCGATGCGTCGCCTGCGTTCAGCACCACAACCAGCGCGGCGGAGACAACGGCCGCCGGAACGGCGAACAGCCGGTTGATCCAGCCCGCGATGAACCATGTCAGGATCACCGGCAGGGCTTGCGCGGGCAATTCGGCTGCGGCCTGAAAGGGCAGAATGCAAAGCGGCAGCAGAACGCCGCCCAGCATGGCCTGCGCCAGTGTCGTCGGAATGGCGGCCGCCAGCCGCCCCAGTGGCCGCCAGAGCCCGGCCAGCACCGTCAGCGCCCCTGCACACAGGAAGGCGCCCGTTGCCTCGGCAAACCCCAGCGCCGGTGTCGCGGACACCACCAGCAGCGCCGCCCCCGGCGTCGACCAGGCGACGCTGATCGGTTGCCGGTACCACAGGCTCAGCACAATGGCGGTCAGTCCCATTGCGATGGCCGCCATCATCAGACCCGAGGCCGCCTGCGCCGGAGACGCCCCCATCGCGGCCAGCCCCTGCAACACGATCGGAAAGGAACTGAAGAACCCGACAATGGCGACAACCAGCCCGGTCGAGACTGTCTGGAGCGGTGGGGCAAACTGGGTCATGACAGCCTCGGGCGGTTGGGGTTGGTGATTGCTAACAAGCGGCGGCAGGGGCGGGCAAGGTCTGAACGCGCAAAAGAAAACCCCGCCGGATCAGCGGCGGGGTTCGGGGTATGAGTATTTTTGAAAAGATGAAGATCAGGCGATCTCGGCCAGACGGGCCAGCGCCTCGTTCAGCTTGGCTTCTTCTTCCTCGCGGGCGGCGAGGTTGGCTTTGGCTTCCTCGACCACCTCTTCCGGGGCCGAGGCCACGAATTTGGGGTTGTTCAGACGCCCGCGCAAGCCACCCAGTTCCTTGGCCAGCTTGCCCTTGGCTTTCTCCAGCCGCTCCTTTTCCGCGCCGATGTCGATGATATCCGCCAGCGGCAGGCCGAAGGAGGCTCCGGGGGCGGCAATCGAGATGGTGCCCTTGGGCAGCGTGTCTGCTCTGGTCAGGCTGTCGATGCGGGCCAGACGTTTGATCAGCGCCTCGTTGCGGTCCCACGCGGCTTGGCCGTTGGCGTCGATCTCGGTCACCAGCATCGGTACGTAGAGGCCAGCAGGAACCCGCATCTGGGCACGGGCCGAGCGGGTGTTCTCGATCACCGAGATCACCCAGTTCATTTCACGATCCGCGTCGGCGTCGACCAGTTCGGTGCCGTAGGTCGGCCAGTCGGCGTGGACGACCATTTTCGCGCGGTTGCCGGTCAGGCCCCACAGCTCTTCGGTGATGAAGGGCATGATCGGGTGCAGAAGGACCATGCACTGATCCAGAACCCAGCGCATGGTGGCGCGGGTCTCGGTCTGCGCCGCGGCGTCGTCGCCTTGCAGCAGCGGTTTGGACAGTTCCACGTACCAGTCGCAGACCTTGCCCCAGACAAAGGCATAAAGCCCGTTGGCGGCATCGTTGAAGCGATAGCTTTCCAGCGCCGCGTCGACCTCTTCCCGCACGCGGGCGGTTTCGCCGATGATCCAGCGGTTGACGGCGGCCTTAGGTTTCAGGTCGGCCACATCCAGCTGCGGCACAGCGTCGGTAAAGACCTCATTCATCTCGGCAAAGCGGACGGCATTCCAAAGCTTGGTACCAAAGTTGCGATAGCCGGTGATGCGTTCACGCGACAGTTTCAGCACGCCGCCAATCGCCGCCATCGAGGCGTTGGTGAACCGCAGCGCGTCGGCGCCGAATTCGTCCACGATTTCAAGCGGGTCGATGACGTTGCCGGTAGTCTTGGACATCTTCTTGCCCTTCTCGTCGCGGACGAGCTGGTGCAGGTAGACGGTGTGGAACGGGATCTGATCGACCACGGCCAGTTGCATCATCATCATCCGGGCGACCCAGAAGAACAGGATGTCGAAGCCGGTGATCAGAACGTCCGTGGGGAAGTAGCGCTGCAACTCTTCGGTCTGTTCGGGCCAGCCCAGCGTGCCGATGGGCCACAGGCCGGAGGAGAACCACGTGTCCAGCACGTCAGGGTCGCGCCACACCGGGTAAACCAGCTTGGTCGGATCTTGTTCAACGGCGTACTGCGCCAGGCTTTCGGCGAACCGATGGATCGCCTCCTGCTTGTCGGCGACTTCGATCACGGTCGCGTGGCTCAGAGGGCTGGGAGTGTCCGCATTGTCGTCCAGGAACTTTTCGGTAACGGCCTCAAAGCTCGCGGCACATTCCATGACATTGCCACGGTGCAGCATGCCGCCTTCGTTCAGCAGCCGGCCCAATTCAACCAGATCAAGGTCGCCATCATTCTCGTCGTCAATGAAGTCTTCCGCTGACAGGTCGAGACCATACCAAACCGGAATCTGGTGCCCCCACCACAGCTGGCGCGAGATGCACCAGGGCTCGATGTTTTCCAGCCAGTGGTAATAGGTCTTCTCGCCCGACTCGGGGATGATCTTGACCGTGCCGTCCCTGACCGCATCCAGTGCGGGGCCGACGACCTTTTCGGCGTCCACGAACCACTGGTCGGTGAACATCGGCTCTATGACGACTTTCGAGCGGTCGCCAAAGGGCTGCATGATCGGCTTGCTCTCGACCAGTGGGACAAGTGCCGGGCTGAAGTCCTGCCCACCGTCATCGTCCTCTGTAGGCCGGGCTTCAGCCCGGCTTGATCCCAGACGCGGATCGTCCGCTGGACACATGACAGCCAGACCTTCGCTGGTGATCTCTTCAACCACCTTGGCGCGCGCCTCGAACCGGTCCAGTCCGCGCAGGTGATCCGGGATCAGGTTGATCGCGTCGATCTCATTCTCGGTGAACGCTTTGCCGCGCGCATATTCCTGCGCCTTGCCCGCCTCTTCGGCGTAAGGCGCGCCATCAGCCCGCATCGCGCCCTTGGTGTCCATCAGGCGGTACATGGGAATACCGCCGCGCCTGGCGACCATATTGTCGTTGAAGTCATGCGCGCCGGTGATCTTCACCGCACCCGAGCCGAAATCGGGATCGGGATACTCATCGGTGATGATCGGGATCTGGCGGCGATGCTCTTTCGGTCCAACCGGGATTTCGCACAGTTTGCCGACGATCGGCGCGTAGCGCTCATCCGACGGATGCACGGCCACAGCACCGTCGCCCAGCATGGTTTCGGGCCGCGTGGTTGCAATGGAAATATAATCCCGCTCTTCGCGGAAGATCACATTCCCATCTTCATCTTTTTCCAAATACTCATATGTCTCGCCGCCCGCCAAGGGGTACTTGAAGTGCCACATGTGGCCCGGTGTTTCAATATTCTCGACCTCAAGGTCCGAAATCGCCGTTTCGAAATGCGGGTCCCAGTTGACCAGTCGCTTACCGCGATAGATCAGGCCCTTTTCGTACATGTCGACAAAGACCTTGATAACGGCATCATGGAAGTTGGGTGAGTTTTCGTGCCCGGTGCGTGGGTCACCTGGTGCGCCCGCCATGGTAAAGGCATTGCGCGACCAGTCGCAGCTGGCGCCCAGACGCTTGAGTTGTTCAATGATCGTGCCGCCGTATTCGCCCTTCCACTCCCAGACTTTCGCAAGGAATTTCTCGCGTCCCAACTCGCGCCGACCTTCGTTACCCTGCGCCGCCAGCATCTTTTCCACCTGCATCTGCGTGGCGATGCCCGCGTGGTCCTGACCGGGCTGCCACAGCGTGTCAAAGCCCCGCATCCGGTGCCAGCGGATCAGGATATCCTGCAACGTGTTGTTGAACGCATGACCCACATGCAGCGCGCCCGTCACGTTGGGCGGCGGGATCATGATGGTAAAGCTTTCCTCGCGCGAACGGTTCGCGCCTGCCTTGAAGGCTCCGGCCTGTTCCCAGGCCTCATAGATACGGGCCTCGGCCTCGGCCGCGTTGAATGTCTTTTCCATCGCCATGGGATGCGTCCTGCGTCAACAAATTCGGGTCAGCGCCTGCAATAGCGAATGGAGACAGGAAGGGGAAGGCCCTGTGCGGCGACGATTGCCGAAGTCACCCCGTGCCGGTCGCCTCGTTTCCGTAAAGGTGCGTGCTTTGCGCCGCGCCTTGTGTCATCGCCTTGGCCTGATCCTCCCGGATGCGGGCATGAAGCGCCAAGGCTGGCGGCGAGAACAACTCGGTTGGCGGTTCGATGAGGATGAAGTTGCCCATACGGTCTTCACCCCGCGCCAAGACCGCGTAATCGCGGTCCGCCACTTTTTGCTGTGCGTTCGGGTTCAGATACCGGATTGCCAGCCCGATCCGCCGATCGTCCGACATATTCGGCCCCGAGCCATGGATCGTGAGGCCATGGTGCAGCGACATCTGACCCGGCTGCAATTCGATATGCGTTTTGTCCTCGTCTGCCACATCGACAGCCACCTCCTGCCCGCGCGACAGCAGGTTGTTGTCTGAAAACGTATCGTTATGGGGCAGGATCGGGTTTTTGTGGCTGCCTCTGACAAAGTCCATGCAGCCGCTTGCTACCGTGGCAGGCGACAATGCGATCCACGCGGTCATCTGATCCGGTGTTTCGCCCATCCCCCAATAGGTCAGGTCCTGATGCATTCCAACAACCTGCGTCGTGCGTGGCTCTTTGATGAACAGTTCCGCAGACCACAGCAGCAAATCCGGTCCCAGTATTCCTTCGACGACGTCCAGAACCCTTGGATCCAATGCGATACGGGCGACCAGCGGCATCACCACATGGGCGTTCAGGCGCTTGTACATGTTCAGCGGCAGCGGAAGGTCAGCCACGCGCCAGGTCTCCTCGATCTGCTCCAGCTCGGCCCGGAACTGTGCGGTCTCATCCGGCGAGAAGACAGTGATGGGAAAGGCAAACCCGTCTTGCCAATACGCGTCGACCGATGGGGCGTCCAGACGGCCCTGTGACAGGGAAATGGGTTCGGGCATGGGGGACCTCCGGCAGGCTGTATCTTAAAACAGCCTACGAATCCCTCTGCGGCTCCCGCAATCCTGTTTACGACATCGGTGTCGCCACACGCTTTCATGCAAGGCGCTGGACATAAGCAAGCACAGGGCTAGTGTCGCCATCAAGGCAGCGACAGGAGCATCCCATGGAAAAATTCGGCAAAAGCCAGCCCGTCAAACGGACCGAAGATCAGCGGTTCCTGACCGGGCAGGGGCGCTATATGGACGATGCCGTGCCCGGCAATGCGCTGTTTGCCGCTTTCTTCCGCAGCCCAGTGGCCCATGGCGATATCACTGCGCTGGATCTTGAATCCGCGCGGAGCGCCGACGGGGTGCGGCTGGTCATAACATTGGACGATCTTGCCGCCTCGGGCATCGACACGGTGATGAATGCAGCAACCTTGACCAACCGCGACGGGACCGGCTCTGCCGCGCCGGATCGGCATATGCTGGCCAAGGACCGTGTGCGCTTTGTGGGCGAACCCGTGGCCGTTGTCATCGCGGATACGCTGGTACAGGCGCAGGACGCGGTCGAGCTGATCTGGATGGATATCCGGGAACGCCCCGCCAAGCTGGACGTGAAAGCGGGGGGTGAGGCCCTGCACCCGCAAGCGCCCGACAATCGCGCGTTTGACTGGGGTCTGGGTGATGAGGCCGCGACCAAGGCCGCCTTTCAGGCCGCCGCCCATACCGTGTCGCTGAACGTGCACGACAACCGCGTCATCATCAGCTCGCTCGAGCCGCGGGGCTGTCAGGCCGATTGGTCTGGCGGGCGTCTGCACTTTTCCTATGGCGGGCAGGGTGTCTGGGCGATGAAGGCACAGCTGGCGCAAAAGCTGAAACTCGATGCGGATGCGATCCGTGTCACCACCCCGGATGTGGGGGGCGGGTTCGGCATGAAGGTGATGCCATATCCCGAATATTTCTGCGTGGCCGTGGCCGCGATGAAACTGGGTCAACCCGTGCACTGGATGTCCGACCGGTCCGAGGCAATGCTGTCCGATCACCACGGCCGCGACCTGACCTCTCTGGCCGAGCTGGCCTTTGATGCCGACCACCGGATCACCGCCTACCGCGTCCACAGCAAAGTCAACCTTGGTGCCTATAACAGCCATTTCGCGCAGGCGATCCAGACAAGCCTGTTCAGCAAGGTGCTGATGGGGGTCTATGACGTTCAGACCACCTATCTCCGGGTCGAGGGGTTCTATACCACGACAACACAGGTCGACGCCTATCGCGGCGCCGGACGCCCCGAGGCGATCTATGTGCTGGAACGCGTGATGGACCGCGCCGCACGCGAACTGGGCCTTGACCCGTGGGAGTTGCGTCGCAGAAACTTCATCAGACCCGGCGATTTCCCCTACACCTCTGCCACGGGTGAAACCTATGACGTCGGCGATTTCGACATGGTCCTGCGCCGCGCGGCCAGCCAGACCAGCGGGTTCGAAGCCCGCAAGGCCGCCGATGCCGAACGCGGTCTGATCCGGGGGCAGGGTCTTTGTTACTATATCGAAAGTATTTTGGGGGACCCTTCCGAGAACTCGAAGGTCGAGTTTTGCGAGGATGGCACGGTGAACCTTTATGTCGGCACACAATCGAACGGGCAGGGGCACGAGACGGTTTATGCCCAGTTCCTGTCCGATCAGACCGGCGTCCCGATGGACAGGATCACCGTCATTCAGGGTGATACCGACCGGCTTGGCCATGGCGGCGGAACCGGTGGCTCGCGCTCGGTGACGGTGCAAAGTACCGCGACCCTCGCCACCATTGACAAGATGATCGCCGCATTCACGCCTTATCTGGCCGATAAGATGGGGGTCGAGGACAGTGATGTGCGATTTGACCATGAAACATTCCGCGCGCCGGGCTCGAACCTGACGCCAACCCTGACCGAAGCCGCGGCCATGGCGCGCGCCGACGGGCGTTTGGACTTGCTGACGCATGAGTCCCGCGCGCAACTGGATGCCCGCAGCTATCCCAACGGCGCGCATGTTGCCGAGGTCGTGATCGATTCCGTCACCGGCGAAACCCGTGTGGACCGCTACACCGTGGTTGATGATTTCGGAAATCTTATCAACCCGATGCTGGCCGAAGGGCAGGTGCATGGCGGGGTGGTTCAGGGCATCGGGCAGGCGCTGTCGGAACATGTGGTGCATGATGATCACGGACAACTGCTCACGGCATCGTTTATGGATTACGCCTTGCCCCGCGCGGTGGACGTACCCATGATAAAGTTTACCTCGGCGCCGGTGCCGTCAACTTCCAACCCGATGGGGATGAAAGGATGCGGCGAGGCCGGCACGGTGGGCGCTCTGGCCGCTGTGGCAAACGCGGTTCAGGACGCGCTCTGGGATCACGGGGTGCGGCAGGCGGATATGCCTTTCACACCTCACAAGGTTTGGGAATTGCTGACGCATGAATCTGTCGCGGCTAAGTAGGAAGGTTCTGGGATGGCTCGGGCGGCCCTTACGGTCCGAGCACTCCGCCGAAACGCGGCACCGTGAGCCGATCAGCCACGTCATTATTCTAGATGGCACCATGTCCACCCTCGAACCGGGGTTCGAAACCCATGCCGGACAGACCTATCGCCTGTGCTGCGAAATGGGCAGCAAGGTGTCGGTGTTCTACGAGGCAGGCGTGCAGTGGGAAAGCTGGAAATCCACCATGGACGTGATGATGGGCCGGGGCATCAACCGCCAGATTCGCCGCGCCTATGGCTATCTGGCGTCGCGCTACAAGCCCGGTGACCGGATTTATTTCATCGGCTATTCCCGTGGAGCCTACGGCGTGCGCAGTCTGGCCGGGGTGATCGACATGATCGGCCTGCTCAAGGCCGAACACGCGACCGAGCGGAACATCCTGCAAGCCTACCGCCACTATGAATGCAATGTCAGCGGCACCGCCGCCCGCGATTTCCGCCGCAAGTTCTGCCATGACAACGTCAAGATCGAGATGGTCGGTGTCTGGGACACGGTCAAGGCGCTGGGCCTGCGCCTGCCGCTTCTGTGGCGCTGGGCCGAGGATCGCCATGCCTTTCACAACCACCAACTGGGCCCCGCCACTCTGCATGGCTATCACGCGCTGGCCCTCGACGAAACGCGCGAGGTGTTCGAGCCGGTTCTGTGGCGATGCAAGCCCGAGTTCAATGGCCATGTGGAACAGGTCTGGTTCCGTGGCACCCACGGCGATATCGGCGGCCAGTTGAACGGGTATGAAGAGGCCCGACCGCTCAGCAATATCTCGTTGATCTGGATGCTGGACAAGGCCGAGATGCACGGGCTGCCGATGCCCGAAGGCTGGCGCACCCGTTTCCCGACGGATGCCCATGCGCAATCGGTTGGAACCTGGCGCGGCTGGGGCAAGATCTTTTTGCTGCGCAAACACCGCAAGGTCGGGCGGGACCAGTCGGAACGCCTGCATGTCTCGGTCGCACCGGATGAATTGCCGGGCTGGGTGGCGATGCCGAACCTGCCGACACATCCCGCGCAGTGAAAGGCTACCATGTGCCACTGACACCAAGATCACCGGCACTTCAATGTCAGGTTCGAGCCCAAGGCGGAAGTTCGTTCCGGAAGTTTCTTGCCCAGAAATAATTGATCCGCATTCTCGGGTCCGGCGGACTGCTATCGGCTCGCTCTGATGGCTACGCCCGGAAAGATATCCTCGACAAGTTGTCCTCCGGTCACGACAGGTTGCCCGTTGACGATAACATGCACAAAGCCTTCCGATGGCAGGCTGTTGGTTCCGGGCGTGTATCCTGCAACTCCCTTTACAGTGTCCGGGTCGAAGATCGTGATATCGGCAAATGCACCGGCTTGCAGTCGTCCGCGTTTGTGCATCTCCGGAGCAAATGGCTCCAGAAACTTCGCTTGTATGAAACCGGTCTTGGCGATGATTTGCGGCATTGTCAGACTGCCGTCGTCAATTGCTATCCGCAAATAGGCACCAAAAGTCCCAGCACTGCGCGGATGGCCGTTACCGACGCCGAAAGGGGTTGCAAAAGGCAGCGAGGCACCTGCGTCATCAACCAGTGGCATGCCGTCGCTTGCAATGATGATGTCGGGGTGAAGAACTGCAGCTAGCATGTCCTTTCGCATGATGTGCTCCATCAGAAAGAACCCATCGGGCCGTTCGCTGCGATACTTTTCAAAGGTCTCTTGCGTCAACGTTTCGCCGGTCTCGACCCAGATCAGATCGTCGTAATCCATGCCTGTGCGCTCCTGCCAGCCTTCGGCGAGAATTTCCGCTGCGATGAAACTTGATCCTCTGACGTAAGGAAACGCCTCTCCGAGAATATTGCCGCCGTTGCGGTTGGCCGCTTCGATGATATCCAGCGCCTGCTCCGTCGCGGACAAGGCGTTCGTGGGCACATGGTGCAGCAAAATCGGCACGTCATAGGCCATGCCGAGCGCCACAAACTCTTCCTGACCAAGCACGCCACTGGGCGAGATGATGCTCAGATATCTGGGATGCGTCGTGAGGAAGCTGCCCTCCGCAGCGGCAAGTTGCGCCATACGCGTGACACCCTCGCTTTGCGCATTCGGGTAGTACCCCACCATCACTCCGATGCCGATCCCCCCTTCTTCCACGCCCTGTCTCACCAGATCGTCAATCTGGTCCAGTTGCGCGTCGGTGGCCCGTTGGACAGCCCACAAGTTCCCCGTAGCGCCTGCTTTCTGAAGGGCGTGGGTCATCATCGGGCTGCCTTGCGCATTGATACCGTCCATCACCATCAGGCGTGCCGCGGCATGAGACACCGAAACACCGTAGTTGGACAGGGACACGCCTGCCTTGGCGGCGAAGTAGTCAGACACCGGCAACGCCCCCGCTTCGAGGTCCATTTGTGTGGTGCGGCCATCGAAAATCGAGACTTTCTCGCTATACCGGTCTTGCCCATGCGCATGCAGGTCGATGAAGCCCGGCGCTGCGATGAGGCCCGTCGCATCGATCACCGAAGCGCCGGTAATCGGCTCTGGTGTCACAATCGCGATTTCATCGCCGGTGATGCCAATATTTCTGACCTGATCAAGTGCGGTCTCGGGATCGACAACGCGCGCGCCTTCGATGACAAGGTCGTAAGTTTGCGCATGGGCCAGACCGACCGACAACGACAGAACAGCGGCGGCAATAAAGTAGCGCATGCAGAGTACTCCCCAAATCGAACCAAGGTCTGTTTATCCGCTTCCGCAAAAAATGTGGATGAAAGAATGTAATGTCGGGTTCGTCCGCAAAGTTGACGCTCCGAACTAAAACGCCCTCGCAGCATTCAGCGAGGGTGTTTTCTTTGTAAGAGCTCGTTACGTCTTGCGTCGTTCTTGACTATCCAACGCTTCCGGTAAGAGGCGTGGCGAAACGCCTGCGCCCTTTTCACGTTCTATAGTAATAACTTAGGTTCTGGTGTTCGCAATTACCGCCGACGATCCCGGCGCGAGCTCATGGGTTGGAAGGCCACGCCCACATGCGCCTCGCAATAGGGTTTGCCTGCCTCAACCGGCAGGCCGCAGAACCAGAAATCCTCGGTCGCGGGGTCGCCCACGGGCCACTTGCAGGTTTTCTCGGTCAGTTCCATCAGCGTCAGCTTTTTGGCTTTCTTCTCGATCTCGTTGACCTTGGCCAGCGCCTCGGGGCTGATCTCGTTGGCCGAGGGCTGTGGTGGCAGCGGCTGGCCGGCCGGGATGATCTGGCGGCGCGCCGGAACGGCGGGTTTCGCCTCGGCAGCAGCAGCCGGGCGCGCCGGTTCTGTCTTTGGTGTGGGTCTGGGTTTGGCTTCGGCCTTGGGCGCGGGTGCCGGTTTCTCTTTCGGTTCGGACTTGGCCGGTGCTGCGCCTGCTGTCCGGTTGGACAGGCCCAGGCGGTGGACCTTGCCAATCACCGCATTGCGGGTCACGCCGCCCAGTTCCTTGGCGATCTGGCTGGCCGACTGGCCTTCGCCCCACATCTTCTTCAGCAGTTCTACGCGCTCGTCTGTCCAGGACATCGTCAGCCTTTCAAAAGCGGAAAGCGGCCCCGGATTCGGGCCGCCTTGGGAATTCGTCTCAGCCCCCTATTCTAAACACTGCAGCCCGAGTTACAAGCTGTCTTCGAATCAGGTTGAGGGCAAAGCATGCAGAATCCCGCAGAACAGACCGAACGCAGCTTTGGGGCGGTCAACTGGATGGGGCTTTACACGCTGGCGCAGCGCGAAATCCGGCGCTTTCTTTCGGTCTGGACCCAGACCGTTCTGGCGCCTCTGGTCACGGCTGGCCTGTTCCTGCTGATCTTCACCATCGCCATTGGGCCCAGCCGCCCTGACGTCATGGGCGTGCCGTTTGTGGTCTTTCTGGCACCGGGAATCCTGATGATGACTGTGATCCAGAACGCCTTTGCCAATACCTCCTCTTCGATGGTGATTGCCAAGGTGCAGGGCAATATCGTCGACACGCTGATGCCGCCGCTGTCCCCGCTCGAGATCCTGCTGGGGTATCTTGCCGGTGGCATCGCCCGTGGCCTGATGATCGCGCTGGTGATTTCGGTTGCGTTGCTGGTCCTGCTGTCCATCGCGCCCCAGCACCCGTTGATTGCACTGATCTTTGTTGTTCTGGGGGGCGCATTCATGGGCGCGCTGGGCCTGTTTGCCGGGATCTTTGCAAACAAGTTCGATCAGATGGCCGCGATCACCAACTTCATCGTCACACCTCTGGCTTTCCTGTCGGGCACCTTCTATTCGGTCGAGGCGCTGCCTCCTGTCCTGAACCGCCTGACCCACCTGAACCCGGTCTTCTACCTGATCGATGGGCTGCGTTACGGCATGATCGGCGTGTCCGACAGCTCTCCGTGGTTGGGCATGGCGGTTTGTGGCTTTGCCACGCTGGCCATCGGGTTGATCACCTGGCAAATGCTGCGTACCGGTTATCGGCTTAAGGCTTAACCGGTCTCTGCCAACCTGTCGGGCGGCAGGGAAGGCTTGGATTCGCCCAGCCGCGGATGCAAGCGGGCCGACACAGCCCAAGCGCCAAACAAAGCAATCCCGCCTGCCGCGAACACACCGGCCACCGGCGCCACCAGCAAGACCAGAGATGCAACACCGGGCGTCAGAATGCCCGAGACATCGCGGTAACTGGAATAAATCGCCGACATCTCGGTTCGCTCAGACGGCTTTACAGCCATTAGGAAGGGCAATCCGGCGCAAATATCCAGAACGATCAGCCAGACAGACCCCAGAACCAGCGCAGCGACCGAGACAACCGGCCATCCCGCGACCAATCCGGCTGCGAAAAAGCAGCCCCCCGCGGCAACAAACCCGATGCGAACAGCCGACCTGAGCGACCGCGTCTGGACCCAGCGCAGGATTAATGGGGCGGCCAGCAGCATGGCGTTTGTGCACGACAGAAGGATGCCACCCAGTTGTTCTCCCAGCCCGTTTTGGATGGCGAAAATGGGCAGGTAGACCACATATATCCACCACCCGCAGGACCGGATCATTGCAAACAGATATCCGGCAACCAGTCGGGGTTGGACAAAGAACCGGGGAAGAAAGGCCAACGGGTTCTTGGCCGGACCACGAGCCTTGGTGATCAGCTTGCCATTGCCCAGACGCATGCGCCAGAACTGCGCCAGCATGACCAGCGCCGCTCCGGCACTGATGACAAACGGGGCAGGGCGCCAAAGCTCCATCAGCAGAACACCGGCCATTGGGCCGCCCGTCCATCCCAAAGCGCTGTAGAACATGCGGCTGGTCTCGCACCGGCCAAGTTCGATCTTGCTGATGTAATCCAGCACATAGGTGTTGAAGCAGATGAAAGTGACAACCGCGGCCATGGTATTCAGGGCCAATGCCCCGACCACGGCCTCGGGGCTGCCCACGATCGCCAGCGATGCACCACAGATGAACATGACGCATCCGGTGGAATAGGCCCATCTGCGCGGTACAAAACGGATCAGGAACGGCACCATCAACCCGACCAGCAGAGACAGGATGCCAATCAGGAAATACAGGAATGACACGGATGAGGCATCGCCCAGCGCCCGGTACATCGCCAGCGGAAAGACCGAAATCAGGATGCCGCGCACAACGGCTTCGATTCCGGCCAGAATCCCGAAATCGCGCACCGATGGGGCAGGCGCGTGGCGAACCCATTCAGGTATTCGGCGTTCATGCATAACAAACTCGCAAATCAACTCAGCCCAGAATGCGCCGGCCACCTCGCCATTCATGGGGATTTGCGACACAAAGGTCGCCCCTGAACCGCAAGGGCGGTTTTTTCTGTCAGGTCCGGCGGTTTACCGCCTCGCGCCAGACCAGGATCAGCCCTCCGGTCAGAATCGTGACCGCGCCAATCAGGCTGATCCGGTCGGGGATCACATCAAACACCGCAAAATCGTACAGCGCGGCAAAAATCAGTGTGGCATAGCTGATCGGGGCCACGAATGACGCGTCCGCACGTGCCATGCCGTTTATGAAACAAACCTGTGCGCAGGCCATCAGCAGGCCGATCCCCACCAGCGCAACCCATTGCTGCGGCGTCGGCATGTGAAACACAAAGCTGACCGCGACCGTAGCGATCACCAGCCCCATCGTGTTGTTGATCAGCAGAATCTGGATCGGGGCCTCGCGCCCCGACAGTTTCTTGATAAAGATCAGCTCCATCCCGATAAACGCAGCCGCAGCCAGCGCCAGAAGGGCGGCGGGCTGAAAACTTGCAGCTGTCGGGCGCAGCAGGATCACTGCACCCACAAGGGCCACGGCCGCCGCCAGCCAGCGCCACGGGCCGACGCGCTCCCCCAATAGCGGAATGGCCAGGACCATGCCAAAGACCGGGTTCAGAAAGGAGATCGCCGTCGCATCCGCCATCGGAATGAACGCAACAGACGCGAACATCAACGTCACCCCGGCCCAGCCAAAGCTGGTTCGCCCGATATGCAGCCCCCAATGGGGCCGCCCCAGCCGGGGACGAAGCACCGCGACCGCCGACAGGATGGCAAGCAGGGCAAACAGAAACCGCCCGTGACTGATCTGCATCGCGTGCAAGGGTGGCCCGAGTGTATCCGTCCCCAAGGCCTTGGCCAGCAGCGTCGTCGCCGCGATAAAGGCGGTCGCGACAAAGATCAGCCCTGCGGCCAGAGCAGGATTTTGCGCCTTCGGGGTGAACATGGGCGAAAGCGGTGCGCCAAAACGGGGGCCATGGCAAGACGCAATTCTGCGCTCAGCGCAAAACCGGAGGGGCCGCCAGCGCCGCCTTGGCTTGTTTGAGGCTGTCCAAAAACCGCTCTGCCCGCACAATCCGCGCTTCGACCTCGTCAATCCGGTCCTGCAGAAACGCCTCGCCGTCAAAGCTGTCGGGATCGGCGGCTTCCAACTGCCCCAGCAACATGACCAGTTCTGCAATGCTGATGCCTGCCGCCTGTGCATCAGCAACCTGTTCCAGCGTGATCAGCGCGTCTTCGGGATAGTCGCGATAGCTGTTGGTGTTGTCCGGCCCCGGACCTGACCGGATCAGCCCTTGGCGTTCATAAAACCTCAGCGTGTCACGGCTCAGCCCGCTGCGCCGCGCAAGTTCCCCGATCCGCATGTTTCAAAACCGTTGACTTAACTCCATGGTTTTGATCCTATGTCAGACAGTCATTCTCTGCAAGGACAAGCACCATGGGTCCCAAATGCCAAAGTTGCGGCATGCCGCTGTCAAAAGATCCCCAGGGCGGCGGGTCCGAAGCTGACGGCGGGCGCAGCACGCGTTACTGCTCGCTGTGTTACGAAAACGGTGCATTCCGCCATCCCGACGCTTCACTGGAAGAGTTCCAGTCTCATTGCGTCGATGCCCTCGCCGCCAAAGGCATGCCCCGAATCCTTGCATGGGCTTTCACCCGCGGCATGGGCAAGCTCGACCGCTGGCGCCCGGCGAAATGATCTGGCGGCAATTTTGACCCTTTGGCAATAACAGGGTTTTCAGGCTGTCTTTTCACGTCTATAGAGCGGCCATGATCAAACGCGCACATATCCAGCTGCTCCGACGCCGACGCCTCTCTGCGTAATCGGCCTGTTTGATACCATGTGCCTGCCAAATTGGCACAAATCTCACCAAATCTGTTGACGAACCGGGCCTTCGTGTATCACTCACGAGGCTCAAACGACCCGAAAAGGATGATCCCATGATCCCGTCCGTTCTGCCGACCTATAACCGCGCGCCCCTGTCATTTGTAAAGGGCGAAGGCGCCTGGCTGACCGAGGCGGATGGCCGACGTTTTCTGGACCTTGGCGCAGGGATCGCTGTGAACGCGCTGGGCCACGCCCATCCGGCGCTGGTGGCCGCACTGACGGAACAGGCCCATGCGCTGTGGCATGTCTCGAACCTCTACAACATCCCGCAACAGCAGGCACTGGCAGACAAGCTGGTCGAACACACCTTTGCGGATACGGTATTCTTCACGAATTCCGGTACCGAAGCCTGTGAACTGGCCGTGAAAATGGCCCGCAAGTACTTCTATGACAAAGACCAGCCCGAGCGGGTTGAGATCATCACCTTTGACGGCTCGTTCCATGGCCGGTCGTCGGCGGGCATCGCAGCGGCCGGGTCTGAGAAGATGACCAAAGGCTTTGGCCCGCTTTTGCCGGGTTTTGTCCACGTCACCTTTGGCGATCTCGACGGTGTCACCAACGCCATCACCGAAAATACCGCAGCCATCCTGATCGAACCGATTCAGGGCGAGGGAGGCATCCGCCCCGTGCCCGATGCCGAACTCAGGGCCCTGCGCGGCATTTGTGACGAACACGGTCTGCTGCTGATCCTGGACGAGGTGCAATGCGGCGTCGGTCGGACCGGCAGGCTCTTCGCCCATGAATGGGCCGGGATCACCCCGGATATCATGATGGTCGCCAAAGGCATCGGCGGCGGTTTTCCTCTCGGTGCCGTGCTGGCAACCGAAGACGCGGCATCCGGCATGACCGCAGGTACACATGGCTCCACCTATGGCGGCAACCCGCTGGGCTGCGCCGTGGGCTGTGCTGTGATCGATCAGGTCGCCACACCCGCCTTCCTCGAAGGTGTCAACCGCAAGGCCGGCCTGTTGCGCCAGAAACTCGAAGGCCTGGTTGCCGATCACCCCGAGGTCTTCGAAGACGTGCGCGGATCGGGCCTGATGCTCGGCCTGAAATGCAAGGCGCTCAATATCGACGTGGTCAATGCGGGCTATGACAATCTGGTCATCACTGTCCCCGCCGCCGACAACGTCATCCGCCTGCTGCCCCCCCTGACCCTGACCGAGGATGACATCGCCCAGGCCATGATCCGCCTCGAAAAGGCGGCCAATCAGATAGAAACCCAGCTCGCAACTGCCTGAGCTTCATCTTTTCCCAAATACTCCGGGGGTGTGGGGGCTGGCCCCCACCGCCCGACCAGCCAAAAGCGAAGCGATATGAACCATTTTCTCGACATCCACAAAACCGATGCCACCGCGCTGCGGTCCATGATCGATCAGGCGGGCGCGATGAAACAGGCGCGTCTGGGCCGTCCCAAGGCCGCCGCTGATGACGAACAGCCGCTGAAAGACCGCATGGTCGCGCTGATCTTCGAAAAACCCTCGACCCGGACGCGCGTGTCCTTTGACGTGGGCGTGCGCCAGATGGGCGGCCAGACCATGGTGCTGTCGGGCAAGGACATGCAGCTGGGTCACGGCGAAACCATTGCCGATACCGCCCGTGTGCTGTCGCGCTATGTCGACATGATCATGATCCGCACCTTCGATGAGACCATCCTGACCGAGATGGCTGAATATTCCGACGTGCCCGTCATCAACGGCCTGACCGATCGCACCCATCCCTGCCAGATCATGGCCGACGTGCTGACGTTCGAGGAACACCGCGGCCCTATCGCGGGCAAGAAAGTGGTCTGGACCGGCGATGGCAACAATGTCTGCGCCTCGTTCCTGCACGCCGCCGGTCAGTTCGGCTTCGATCTGACCTTCTCCGGCCCGGTCCAGCTTGATCCGGAAGAAGAGTTCATGGGGTTTGCCCGCCAGAAGGGGTCCAGAGTCGTCATCGAACGGGACCCGCACAAAGCGGTCGAGGGCGCCGATCTGGTGGTTGCCGACACCTGGGTTTCGATGCATGACAGCCAGTCCGCCAAGGAACGCCGCCACAACATGCTGCGCCCCTATCAGGTCAACGCGGAACTCATGTCACATGCCAAACCCGACGCGCTGTTCATGCACTGCCTGCCCGCGCATCGCGAGGAAGAAGCAACCTCCGAGGTCATGGACGGCCCGAACTCGGTCATCTTCGACGAGGCCGAAAACCGCCTGCACGCACAAAAGGCCGTAATGCGCTGGTGTCTGGGCGTTTAGGATCATCATGCAGTTTAGAGAGGGCCATCAGGCTCTCTCATGACCCCCGGAGCACTGAATGCCTCACGTAACGCTGGAATTCTCCAAATCTCTGGACGACACCCATGATTTCCAGATGATTTGCGAGCAGCTGCACGCCGTTCTCGCAAAACATGATGAAATCGACGCCTCAGCGCTCAAGATCCGCGCTGCGCCGATTGCCTATTCCTACATCGGAACGCAACCGCAGACCTTCGTGCATGCCACGCTGCTATTGATGCGTGGCCGCGATGAGCCCACGCGGGCCGAGCTTAACGCCATCATTCTGGACGTTCTGGCCCAGACCATGCCCGAGGTCGGCAGCATCACCGTGCAGGATGTCGAGATGACTCGCGCCACCTATGCAAAGCGGCTGGCAGGTTGACGCGGACCCGGCAGCGTGCCTCGGGGGTTTAACGCCGTTGCACCTCCCAAATCCGCAACCTGGCGAGTGTTCCCACGCTCACCAATACCACCAGCGCGCACAGAGCGACCTTGGTCATCGTCTCCATCGTACCTTCGATCAGCAGTGCGTGAATGACGCTACCCAAAATGGTTACCATGGCCAGTCCTGCATGGCCCAAGCGCCAGACCCGAAACCGCAAGTTTAGTCGCTGCCGAAAAATCCCCATTGCCGCTGCCGCAAATCCCGCCCACATGGCGATGACCCCCCATGTCGAAAAAGGTGTTGCAGACACGAAAAGCAATGCGTCCACCACATCAGGCGGGCTTGTGATCCACAAGCCGGTCACATGGATCATAATGCTTGCAACAAGGGCCAAGCCACACCGCCTGTGCCAATGGCGGCTGTTGACCGGAGAAAGTCCAAGCAGCCAGCGCCCGGCCAGCAAGGGTTGCAGCAGAAGAAGACACATCCCGATGATGCCTGCAAACCCGGCGACGATGTAAATCGGCTCTCGCCACGCCAGATAGGGGCTGAAAGCCGCTGCTACGATCGGTACCAGAAGTGCGGCGATCAATGCCGCCCAGATCGCAATGCGCATTAACACCTGTCAGACAGGTTGCAGCACGAAATGTGCAGCAAGGGTTTTGTCCTTCGCGCTCGACATCACAGGGCGCAGGAACACAGTCTCAAATTCACCGCTGTCATAGGCCAGATGTCCGTGCGGTTGACCAAAAGCAGGCACAATCTGAGGCATTTCCAACCGGAACTCTCCGTTCGAATCGGTTAGTGTCGCCCCATGGCTGCGCTGGTCACGTTCATGCCCTTCGGTCGTGTGGGCCCATATCTGGATGCGCTGGCCGGGCAGGGGGGCTCCGTCGCCCGCACGCCGCACGGTGCCGGTCATCCAGAACCCGCCACCGCCGATGCGCTCCACGATCGGCGCACCGGGCCTGTAATTGTTCGACCCGCCCCGCATCGACGGTGTCGGCGCAAGACCGGCGGCGTGCGCAGGTGTGATAAAACCGGCCATACCGGCTGCAATTGTACCAATCCCGGTCGCAACAAGCTTGCGGCGGTTGATTTCAAGTCGGGCCATTGCATCCACTCCTGTCGGTTGAATCCCATCTTCGACTGGCTTCCCTGAACCGGCGACACCCGATGTCTAAAGATAGCACGATTGTTCATGATTCCGAGAGCCGCGAAGGAGCAAACCAAATACACCCTTCCACGCCTTTGTGAGTATCTGCAAATCGTTCCAGGGGCTTCACGATCACTGTGCAAAAATGCACTTTTCATGCGACACTTTCCCAATACCTTGAGTATGGGCGAACATGAACCCGTCTCGCAGGATCAAAAAAAGGAGATCAGGATTGAGTTGGAACCCCACCCATGACCCCGAATGCGCCTCCGAAAAAAATGCGCTGGAAACGCTCATCATTCCCCGCGCCCGCGATCTGGGCGGGTTCGAGGTGCGCCGCGCGCTACCCTCGGTCAAACGCCAACTGGTTGGCCCGTTCATCTTCTTTGATCAGGTCGGCCCGGCAGAATTCGTCACCGAAGGCGGCATTGACGTGCGACCGCACCCGCATATCGGGCTGGGAACCGTCACTTACCTTTATCAGGGCGAATTCGAACATCGCGACAGCCTCGGTACCCACCAGATGATTTACCCCGGCGAGGTCAACTGGATGGTTGCAGGCCGGGGCGTGACCCATTCCGAGCGCACCAGCCAAGAAACACGCGGCAAAGGCCACAAGCTGTTCGGCATCCAGACCTGGCTTGCCCTGCCCGAAGCGCAGGAGGATATGGCCCCCGATTTCGAGCATCACAAACAGGCTGCGCTGCCCCATATCCAAGACAAGGGCATCAGCGCACGGCTGATCCTTGGCACGGCTTATGGCGAAACCAGCCCCGTGACGATGCCGTCCGAGACCTTCTATCTGGATGTTCAGCTCGCCCCCGGTGCGTCTTTCCCGCTGCCCGACGACCACGAGGACCGCGGTGTCTATGTCACGCAAGGATCGATCGAGATTGCAGGCGACATGTTCGACGAAGGCCGCATGATGGTGTTCCGCCCCGGTGACAGGCTATCGGCCCGGGCAGGGGCGCAGGGTGCGCGGCTGATGCTGCTGGGCGGCGCCACTTTGAACAAGGATCGCTATATCTGGTGGAACTTCGTCTCATCCTCGAAAGAAAAGATCGAGACGGCGATTCATGAGTGGAAAAGCGCCGATTGGGTCAATGGCGCCTTCCGCCTTCCGACAGGGGATGACCGCGAATTTATCGCCATTTCAGAACAGTTTGAGCGGACAAAGCCCCGGCTGGCCCGCCCGCGCGCGGCGTCAGGGGCGGGTGGGCTTGTGTAACCGTCCGTTTGCGGTGATCCTTTCTGGTATACCAGAGGGGGTATCATGAAACTTGTCATCGCAGGCGCGGGCAGCATCGGCTGCTACTGCGGCGGTTTACTGGCCCGCTCAGGGCATGCGGTGACCTTGCTGGGTCGTGCCCGTGTACTGGACCCCATTCGCGAACATGGGCTGACGGTCACGGATTACGATGACCTCAATGCCCATGTTGCGGCGGAAACCCTGACACTCAGCACCGATCCTGCTTGCCTGGATCAGGCCGAACTGGTCATCGTCACCGTCAAATCCGGGGCGACGGCGGATATGGCCGGACATATCGCGGACGCCGCCTGTTGGGACGCACCCGTCCTGTCCTGGCAAAACGGGATCGACAATGCGGCAACCCTGCGCAAGGCGCTGCCCGGTCGCGATGTGCGCGCGGGCATGGTCCCCTTCAACGTGGTCCCGAACGGCCCCGCCACCTATCACCGGGCCACATCGGGCGAAATCGTCATCCAGAACGGCCCCGGCGATCTGGCCACCGCCCTCAGCAGCCCGGACCTGCCCGTTATCGCAACTGACCGGATCGAGGCGGTGCAATGGGGCAAGCTGGTGATCAACCTCAACAACGCGCTGAACGCGCTGTCGGGCCTGCCGCTTGTGGATCAGCTGCTCAGCCGTGACTGGCGCAACCTTATGGCCGATCAGATGGCCGAGGCGCTGTCCGTTCTCAAGGCGGCGGGGCATCCGGTGGCCTCGACAACGCCGCTTCCGGTGTGGATGACGCCGCATATCCTGCGGCTGCCGACACCTTTGTTCAGCCGGATCGCGGCGCGGATGCTCACCATCGACCCCACCGCCCGGACCTCGATGGCCTATGACCTGATGGCCGAGCGGCAAACGGAAATCGACAGCCTTCAGGGCCATATCATTCGGCTGGGGCATGAAACCGGGGTGCCCACCCCTCTCTGTACGAAAGTGTCAGACCTGATCAAACACGCGCCCGATCATCCGCTGTCCCCGGAACAGATCAGGCTCTGATCGCAGTCGTCAGACGAACCTTGTCAATGTCCAGAAAATCACGGCCGACATGGCGGCGGCGGCAGGCACGGTCACGACCCAGGCCGCAACGATCGTCATGAAATGCGACCGCCGCACCAGCTTGCGCCGCCGGAATTCTTCGGGGGCCAGCTTCAGCGCTGTGGCGTTTCGCCCATTGTTCTGTTTCCGCCTGCGATCCGACTGCCATTCGCGATAGAACCCGACGCCAAAGATTGCGCCAACGGCGATATGCGTGGAACTGACCGGCAGGCCCAGCCAGCTGGCCACAATGACAGTGATCGCCGCCGACAGTGCCACGCAAAACGCCCGCATCGGGTTCAGCTTGGTGATCTGGCTGCCGACCATCCGGATCAGCTTGGGCCCGAACAGGAACAGACCGAACGATATCCCGAACGCGCCGATGATCATCACCCATAACGGGATCGAAACCTTTTGGGCGAAATCCCCGAACTCTGCCGCGTGGACAATCGCCGCCAGGGGGCCGACCGCGTTGGCCACATCATTTGCGCCATGGGCAAAACTCAGAAACGCGGCCGATATCACCAATGGCAGGCCAAACAGGGTTTTTAGCGACCGGGTCCGGTTCTCCAGCCCCTCGGACTTGCGACGCACCCAGGGAACCGTCAGCGCCCAGACCAGCACACCGCTGCCCAGACCGATCAGCAGCGCCACCTCCAGTTCGATCTTCACGATCCGCTTCAGACCCTTGACCGACAGGTAGGTGGCGAACGCTGCCGCCATCACCGCCACAAGGATCGGCACCCAACGCCGCGCGGCGGCGATCTTGTCGTCCTGATACTGGATCTTGGTCTTGATCAGCGCCAGGAATGCCGCCGCAATCACGCCGCCTAGAACCGGGGATATCACCCAGCTGGCCGCAATCGCGCCCATCGTGCCCCAGCTCACCGCGCTCAGCCCGGCAGCGGCAATCCCCGCGCCCATGACCCCGCCCACAACCGAATGTGTTGTCGACACCGGCGCACCGATCCAGGTCGCCAGATTGACCCACATGGCGGACGAGATCAGCGCCGCCATCATGGCCCAGATGAACACGTTGCTGTTCTGCACCGAGGCCGGGTCGATGATCCCCTTCGAGATGGTCGAGACCACATCGCCCCCCGCAAGCAACGCGCCCGCGCTTTCGGCAACGGCGGCAATCACGATGGCACCACCCATGGTCAGCGCGTTCGCACCCACCGCGGGACCCATGTTGTTGGCCACGTCGTTGGCGCCGATATTGATCGCCATATAGGCCCCGAACGCGGCCGCAGCCACGACGATATAGGTACCGTCGGCCCGTCCGAACAGCACCGCCGCCATCAATCCGGCAAGCACCATGAACGCCAGTGCGATTCCCGGCGCCAGCAGCGGGCGGGCGACATGAAGATTGGCAATTTCGACGCGCGAGATACGTTGCAGGTCAGTGTCAAGCGCCTGCCAGCGCGGTTTTGAGTTTGTGTCAGACATGGGTTTTGTCAAAGTTTCGCAGATCGCCCGCAGCTAACGGTTTCCCGGTTCAGGGGCAAGCGCGCAGCCATCAAATTGTTGCGAAACGGCTACATCTGTCGCAGCAGCGCCTGCAACTCGGGCTCCTGAACCCGTTTGGCGGCTTCTGCCGGTGAAAACCACTGACGTTTGCGCTTGTCCACTTCGGGAAAATCATCGGCCAGCTCGCGCACGGAAACCCGGTAGACACGGGTCAGGACCGATTGGGCCGTTCCCCCCTTGAAGATCTTGTCATAGGTGAATTGGCCGACGGGCTCCTTGTCAACCGCATCTGCACGCACGCCAGCCTCTTCCCACGCCTCCAGCAGCGCCGTCTCCAACCCGTCCAGACCATTGACTGGCCAGCCTTTCGGGATGATCCAGCGCCCGGTTTCGCGGCTGGTGATCAGCAGAACCTCGTCCTGATCCTCATGCCTGCGGGTGCACAGGGCCGCAAACTGCACCCTTTGGGGGCGCAGGAACAAGGGGCGTCCGACCTCTTCCCAGATATTTCGCAGCCAAGCACTCATGTGATGTTCTTCAAATCCTGTTTCTGTCTTCGAAACCTGTGTGACGTAACAACAATAATGCCAGACTTCAATGAAATGTCCGCTTATTTCTGATTGTGACCGGTTCTTCGGTAAGTTTACCGTGATTTGTGAGATTTCGTGCAACAGCCCCGAAAGCCCAAGCCGCTTGCTGAAAGTGACGTGGCAATAGGCCTATCCCTGCCTGCGCTTGGCCCTCAGCGTCGGGTCGGCCTGTGTCGGGTCTTCGGGCCAGGGGTGCTTGGGGTATTGCGCCCGCATATCCTTGCGCACATCCGCATAAGACCCGGCCCAGAACCCCGGCAGATCGCGGGTAATCTGGATCGGGCGCTGCGCCGGCGACAGCAGCGTGATCTTCAGGGGCTGTCCGCCAACCACCGGATGCCGGGTCACGCCGAACAGCTCCTGCAACCGAACCGAGATTTCGGGGACCGCCGCGCCATAATCGATCGGCACCTTGCGCCCCAGAGGTGTTTCAAACGATCCCGGGGCGCGCCGGTCCAGTTCCTGGGTCTGGGCCCAGTCCAGCCGCGCGCGCAAGGCGGGCAGCAGGTCGAACCGTTTCCAGTCCTCTGCGCTTTTGACACCGGACAGCATCGGCAACAGCCAGCCGTCCAGCTCGGCCATCAGACCCTCGACCGAAAAGTCGGGCAGATCCACCCCGTCGGCACGCACCAGTTCCACCCGCGCGGCCAGCCGTGCGGCGGCCCCGTCCAGCCGCAACCCCAGATCGCGCACCCCGTCCAGCATCGCACGCGCCACGGCGTCGTCCGGGACGTCCTTCCAGATGCGGTCGTCCAGCGTGATCGCCCCGAACCGCTCCTGCTGCCGGGAAACGACCCGCCGTTCGCGTTTCGACCAGGCGCAAACCTCGACCCAATCGATCTGGTCGGTGAACAGTTCGCGGATCTCGCGTTCCGAAATCTGGGTGGCCATCCGCACCTTTGCCTCGCGCGGGTTGCCATCGGTGTCGGTGACAACCAGAAAAGGCGCGGCCCCCAGTGAATCGCCGCTGTCCAGCACGACACCCTTGCCCCCCGACAGCACATAACGCGGCGCATCGCCCTTGCGCCGCTGCCCGATGCGGTCGGGATAGGCGAGGGCGGCCATGGCGGCAGCGCTCAGATCATTCTTCTCGGTCCCGGCCTGTTTCCTCAACCGTTTGGCCTCGGCATTGATCCGATCCACGGCCCCCAAGTTCACCTGCCAGACCCGGTTGCGCTGAAAGGTGCGCACATCCCGCAGTGCCTCTTGCCGCAAAGCGATATCCACCGGCGCGCCGCGCAGGGGGTCGCGCTCGGCCATCAAGGCGGCCAAAGGCGCGGCATTCGGTCCGGCCCGCACCAGCATATGCCCCAGCCGGGGATGCAACGGCAGCGCCGCCAGCGCCCGCCCGTGTTCGGTGATCCGCCCCTTGCCGTCCAGCGCGCCCAGCATCGCCAGAAGGGCACGCGCCTCGGCCATCGCGCCTTCGGGTGGCGGGGTCAGAAAGGCCAGATCGGCGGCATCCGCGCCCCACAGGGCCAGCTCCAGCGCCAGCCCGGTCAGATCGGCGGCTTCGATCTCGGCGGGTGGGTACGCGGCCAGCGCGCCATCCTCCCCCTTTGACCAAAGCTTGTAGCAAAACCCCTCGGCCACACGTCCCGCACGACCCGCGCGTTGCGTGGCCTCAGCCCGTGTAACCCTCTCGGTCACCAGCCGCGACATGCCCGAGCCCGGATCAAACCGCGCCCGCCGCGCTTGCCCCATATCCACCACCACCCGGATATCGGGGATCGTCAGCGAGGTTTCTGCAATCGACGTCGCCAGAACCACCTTGCGCCCGGTCTCAACCGGGGCAATCGCTTCGCGCTGGGCCGCAAAGGGCATTGCCCCGAACAGCGGGCGCACCGTGCAACTGGCGGGCAGGCGTCCGGTCAAAGCTGCCTCAGCCCGCCGGATTTCACCCTCACCAGGCAGAAACACCAAGATCCCGCCGCCGGTGGCGCGGGTCTCGCGCTCGGCTTCAACGACCAGATCGACCAATGCATCCAGCCGCCGCGCCTGTGGCCCCAATGGCCGATCCAGCCAGCGCATCTCGACAGGAAAACTCCGCCCTTCCGACGTAACCAGCGGCGCGGCCATCAGGCGCCCCACCGGGTCTGCATTCAGCGTGGCCGACATGGCCAGCAGAATCAGATCGTCCCGCAGCGCGCCCGTGACCTCAAGGCACAGCGCCAACCCCAGATCCGCGTTTAATGAGCGTTCGTGGAATTCATCAAAGATCACCGCCCCGATGCCCGGCAGGTCAGGGTCCGATTGCAGCATCCGGGTCAGAATGCCCTCGGTCACCACCTCGATCCTTGTGTCTTTTGATACTTTCGCATCGCCCCGCACGCGATAGCCGACACTCTGGCCGGCGCGCTCTCCCAGCGTCTCTGCCATTCGCTCTGCCGCGGCCCGTGCCGCCAGCCGCCGGGGCTCCAGCATCACGATCCTGCCGCCGCACAGACCCGCCTCCAGCATCGCCAGCGGAACCCGCGTGGTCTTGCCCGCACCGGGTGGCGCTTGCAGCACGGCCCGCCCCTGCGCGCGCAGGGTGTCCAGCAGGCCGGGTATGGCGTCGTCTATGGGCAGGCGTAGGATCATCCGGCCCTTATCCGCGATCCCGCAGGTGGCGTCCAGTTTCCGCGCTCACATCAGCAAATCGCCCCGCACGAAATGACGCAGGCTGCGCGATCTTCGCAATTCCTGCCGCCTCCGGTCTGGACAAACGCCCCCAAGCACGGCAACTGTTCCTGCCTCTAGGATCGGGACAAGAATGCAGACAGACAGCCTGAGCGACAGAATTCTGAAGGGCGAGCGCCGGGCGCTGGCGCGTGCGATCACCCTTGTTGAAAGCAACCGCGCCGATCACCGGGCACAGGCCAGCGACCTTCTGGCACAGCTTGCCGGTTCGGGGCGTCAGGCGCTGCGTATCGGTCTGTCAGGCACGCCCGGTGTGGGCAAGTCCACCTTCATCGAAAGCTTTGGCATGATGCTGACCGGGCAGGGGCTGCGCGTCGCGGTTCTGGCGGTCGACCCCAGCTCGGCCCGCTCGGGCGGCTCGATCCTGGGCGACAAGACCCGGATGGAACGCCTGAGCCGCGAGCAGAACGCCTTCATCCGCCCCTCTCCCAGCCAGAGCCACCTTGGCGGCGTCGCCCGCCGCACCCGCGAGGCTATCGCCCTGTGCGAGGCCGCAGGCTATGACGTGGTGCTGATCGAAACTGTGGGTGTGGGACAGTCGGAAACGGTGGTGTCCGAACTGTCAGACCTGTTCCTGCTGCTGCTGGCCCCGGCGGGCGGGGACGAGTTGCAGGGCGTCAAACGCGGCATCATGGAAATGGCCGATATCATTCTGGTCAACAAGGCCGATGGCGACCTGAAAGCCACCGCCACCCGCACCTGCGCGGATTATGCCGGCGCCCTGCGGCTGCTGCGCAAACGCCCACAGGACCCCGAAGGCTTCCCCAAGGCGATGACCGTTTCCGCTGTCGAAGAACACGGGCTGGAACAGGCCTGGGACGAAATGCAAACCCTGACCAAATGGCGCCGCGACACCGGTGTCTGGGAGGCAAACCGCGCCGCCCAGGCCCGCTACTGGTTCGATCAGGAGGTCCGCCACGCCCTTCTCGCCCGCCTCGACACACCGCAGGCCCGCGCCGAGATGGAGCGCCTGAACGACGAAGTCTCGCAAGGGCGACTCAGCCCGGCGGTCGCTGCCGGTCAGCTTCTGGACACGCTCGGCTAAAGGGCCGCCATAGACGTTTCACCTTTTGCCAAATACTCTTGCCAACGGCATGGCCCGTCCGGGCCATTCCTGCATGGCAGGCAAAATGAAAGATTTCGCGTAGCCCGTCTTGACCCCCCGCGCGATTCCCACTACACGCATCCAACCAGTTTTCGGGCGCGACTTCGGGTTGCGCCCCTTGTGATTTGGCCGCGGGTATCCAGCCCGGCCTCCAGAAACAAAGGAAGAAACCATGTCGCGCCGTTGCGAACTGACCGGAAAAGGCCCGATGACTGGCAACAATGTCAGCCACGCCAAAAACAGAACTCGTCGTCGTTTTCTGCCGAACCTGAATGACGTTACCCTGCAGTCCGAAACTCTGGGCCGTGGTGTCAAGCTGCGCATCTCGGCGGCTGCGCTGCGTTCGGTTGACCACCGCGGTGGTCTGGACGCGTTCCTGGCTAAAGCCAAGGATGATGAGCTGTCGGCAAACGCTCTGAAAGTGAAGAAAGAAATCGCCAAGGCGCAAGCTTCGGCCTAAGGTCTTTCAACCAACAGAATTTCAGGCCCTGCACCCTCTCGGTGCGGGGCCTTTTCTGTTGGGCCAGCCCCTTTCGGCCCCCATTGTTCTCAATCTGGAACTAATTTTTCGCCATTGGTGAACTTCTTCACATACAGGTTTCCGAATCTGACCTAACGTCACTGTCATTCATCAGGCGGGGGCCACATTATGACGTTAAAAAGTTTTTATCTTTTCCTGTTTCTGGCCGCGGTATTCCGCAAGGCGATTGCAACCTGCACGCGGATGCAGCGCTGGGTGAACCGGTCCCATACCAGCTTCACCGCAGACACGGTAAAAAGACCCGGACTGGATTACTGAAAAACAGCTTCAAGCGCGACCCTTTGGCGCTTGAAGCTTTTCCCGCTGCTGACCTATAGCTGAGTCAGAATGAGACCTGCTGTTACCAGATTTCTGCCTTATGCGCTGTCCCTGCTGCTGATTCTGACCGGGCAGGGGCTGGCCATGTCGCGCGGCATGGACAAGGCCGTGGGTCAGATGGTGCTGTGTACGGGCACCGGACCGGTCGTCGTCTATATGGACGAAAACGGGCAACCGACCGCCACGCCGCATTACTGCCCGGACTATGCAATATCCCTGTTGGGTGCTGTTGCTGTCGCGCAACCAGCACTGCCAGCCGCGCCGGAACGGGCGCAGCCAGCTCCGCTGCGGCATCTGGGCAACCAGATCGCCCTGCCGGTTTCCGCAGCCCCGGCCCGCGCGCCTCCTGTCAGCGTTTGAAACCCACCCTTTTCAAACCTTTATACAGGAGAGGCACGATGTCCCTCAAAACCACTCTGCTTGCAACTCTGGCCGCCGTGTCGCTGGCCATCCCCGCCTTTGCCGAAGGCCCCATCAAGGTTGACGACGCCTATGCCCGGTCCTCGGGCAAGACCGCCATCGCCGGTGCCGCGTTCATGATGATCCACAATCAGGGCGACGCTGATGACCGGCTGATCGGTGCAACCTCGGACGCGGCAGCGCGTGTGGAATTGCACACCCACAAGGTCGATGAAAACGGTGTGGCCAAGATGGTGCATGTCGAAGAAGGCTTTGCCATTCCGGCCGGTGAAACCCACATGCTGAAACGCGGCGGCGACCATGTGATGTTCATGGGTTTGACGGCCCCGTTCGAACAGGACGCCATGGTGCCGGTCACGCTGATCTTTGAAAAGGCAGGCGAGGTCGAGATCGAGATCCCCGTGGATCTGGAGCGTCAGGACAAAGGCGGCCACGGATCACATTCGAACTAGGGCAACGCCTGTCTTCGGGCCGCGCTGCGGCCCTCATCCATGCGTCAGGCCGGGCTTTGCCCGGCCTGTTTTCCACGCGGCTGCGGATAGTGCTATTTGTTGATGGTTTTCATACCGACGCGGTCGCCCGCCTGCCGGAACCGCGAGGCCAGCCAGAACATCACAGCGGCCATGGCCAGCGCCGAGAATGCGATACCCCATCCCAGTGCAACCAGCGCCACTGCCGGCCAGATCATCAGAACAAGCCCGACCACAAGCGCGACAAATCCCGAGACGCGCATGGAACCGCGTTGCGGGTCACTTGGATGCATCTGCCCGGCAGCCGCCAGGGATCCGATCCCGATGATCAGCGCCCATGCACCCAACAGGAAAAACGCCAGTTTCACCGTGCCCTCCGGCCAGATCAGCAGGATAAGCCCGATCAGAAGCGCGCCGATCGCGGCACCACCCAGCACCCCGCGACGGCCAACACCCAAAAGCGTCAGCCCACCGTCGAGGATCAGCAAAACACCGACCAGCCGCAGCAGCAGCGCGATGCTGCCCGATGGCCAGAACAGCGCCGCGATGCCCACAAGCCCGGCCAGCACCCCGCGCAGCAGAAAAGTCCACCACAGGCTGGAAAGCTGTTCCCCCAGCATGTCGCGCCCGGCCATGCTGCCGTCATCCAGGATTTCACCGGTGCGGGGGTCTTGATCAGTCATGGCGCATCCTCCAGTCGCTATCGCAGATAGTGTACACAAATTAAGCCAGCGTTGTCTGTAGCTTAAGAATTTTCCGCAAGAAGCTGACCGACCCATCGCGGAACCGTTTCGGATGCCCTGCCGACAATGCGCTCGTCAAAGCCCGACGGCCCGGTCGTCGGTTCCAGATTGATCTCGACCGTCCGCGCACCCGCCGCCTGCGCCTCGTGGACAAAGGCCGCCGCCGGATAGACCTGACCCGAGGTGCCGATGGCGGCAAAGATCGATGCGCTGGCAAGGTGGTCGTAGATGTCGTCCATGTAATAAGGCATCTCACCGAACCAGACCACATCGGGCCGGGCGGTGGGCTGGCCGCAGGCGGGGCAGGGCTCGGCAACGGCCATCTCGGGCGGTGCCGGCCAGCGATGATCACACCCGGAACACAAGGCACCCGCCAATGTGCCATGCATGTGGATGACACCCGTCGCACCGCCCGCTTCATGCAGGCTGTCGACGTTCTGGGTCACGATCACGACCTCTGCGGGCCAGCCCTGCTGCAATCGGGCCAGCGCCATGTGGGCCGCGTTGGGCTGCACAGCGGCGGCCTGAACGCGGCGCGCATTGTAAAACCCCTGCACCAAGGCGGGATCGCGGGCAAAGCCCTCGGGCGTGGCCACATCCTCGATCCGGTGCTGCGCCCACAGCCCGCCTTCGTCGCGGAAGGTGCTCAGCCCGCTTTCAGCCGAAATCCCGGCCCCGGTCAGAATGACGATCTTTCCCATATCCCCTCCGCGCGTTACACCTTGGCCATGACACACCGTATCCTCTTTGTCTGCCTGGGCAATATCTGCCGCTCTCCCGCGGCCGAAGGCGTCATTCGCGCCCGCGCACCGCATCATGCAACCGACAGTGCCGGAACCATGGGCTGGCACGCGGGTAATCCGCCCTAAGGCCCGATGCAGAAGGCCGCAATCCGCAGAGGCATTGACCTCGGCGACCTGCGCGCGCGCCAGTTCACCGTTGCGGATTTCGACCGGTTCGACCTGATCATCGGCATGGATGACCAAAACATTGCCGATATCGAAGGCCTGCGCCCGCCGGGCAACAGCACGCCGGTTCGCCTGCTAACGGATTTCGCCCCTCAGACCGGTGCCGATCACGTACCCGATCCGTATTACACGCGGGATTTCGACGGCGCGCTGGACCTGATCGAAGCAGCGGTTGACGGGCTTGCCGCCCATCTGGATGGCTAGCCGCCGGTCACCCGCAACTGGCCGCTCAGCCAGGGCAGCTTGGCGACCGCCGGGTCCACGATCTGGTTCTGCATCAGACGCCGGGTCATGCCCGCAACCTCCCGCGGGACCTGATCGGACCACTCGGTTCGCGCCAGCAGCGATATGTTGCGCGAGAATTCTCCGAACGGGGCAGGGTGCGCCTCCAGCCCCTCATGGAACCGCGCCGCGCGCATGAAGCCCAGCGGCGTGGTGATCGCCCAGCCCAGACCCCGCGCCACCATGGCCATCAGCGCCATGTGCGAGCCGATCTCGAACCGCTCCTCGAACACCTGCGAGCGGCGCGCCAGATGCGCCTCGATCTGGCGGCTGATCAACTGTTCGCGGGCATAGCGCAGAAACGGCAGTCGCTCCTGCACGGCCTCGACCCCGCCCGATCCCTGCGGCGCCACCAGAATGAACGGATCGTGGACCAGCGGGTATTCGACCACCCCCTCCAGCACTTCGCCGCTATGGGCGGTGACCGCCATGTGAAGGCGCTGCTCGGCCAGGGCCTCAAACAGATCAAGGCTCGACAGGGTGATCAGTTTGAATTTCGACCGGGTCAGGCTGTCGGCCAGCAGGGTGGCCAGCCGCGGCGTCAGGTCATTGTCGAAATCGTCAATCAGCCCGATCGACAGCGTGGTCAGATGCCCCAGATCCATGACCGACAGCTCGCTCTGGGCCATGTGCAGCTCGGCCAGAACCGCCTCGGCCCGCGCAAGGAAACTGCGCCCCGCTTGCGTCAGCCGCATCGGCCGCCGTCCGTGGTCGACCAACTCGGCCCCCAATGCGTTTTCCAGATTGCGCAATTGCTGCGAAACGGATGGCTGGCTGAGCCCCGTGATCTCGGCGGCCTGCGCCACCGATCCCGTCCGCGCCAAAGCCTCGAACACTTCAAGGCCCCGCAGGGTCAGCCCTTTCATTACCATGCAACACACCTTTCGCTGCGCCTTTCTGGGACGCAGCGTGGATCAGGTCAAGCATTCTGAACGGGTTAGCTGCAGATCGCCTGCGCCATCTGGCCAAAGTTCTGGTACCGATCCCACAGCGCATCATCGCGCGCGGTTTTCGACATCTTCAGCACCTGCGCCTGATGCGGGTTCTTGAACCATTTCGCCACGGTCTTCTGATCACTGCGCGTCAACGCCTGATCCGCCACGCGCTGAATGCAGCTGCACCGGTCCCGCGTCGCGGCCGAGCGGTCCGACGCCATGCACGCCTGCCTGATCTGCGCCGCATCCGCGACCTGAGCCACCGCCGTCAGCGATGCCGCACAAAATGCGATAATGAGGAACTGTTTCATACTCGAGCCTCGTTTTTGCCTGCCCGGACGGGTCTTGCGCCCCTCTCGGTCTGCAGCGGAGTATGAATCAAACGGGCCCGCGGATCAATCATACGTTGCGAAAAAGTGATTGCACGATCCGGAAACGATACATTCCCACCACCCCCGTAGGCCGGGCTTCAGCCCGGCATTGGTCAGTGCAAGTACGGCAGCCAGTCTTCGATGGCTTTGATCAACGCTTCAATTTTCTCTGGATACTTTGCAGCATACCCTGCTCCTGTCGCAGGAATTCCCCACTTGATCAAAGTATCGACCGCAAGATCGCCTTTGCCTGCACACCATTTGAGAAATCCTGCCAATCCAGATTTGAACTTGCCCAGAATTGCTTCAATCCGCTCGCGAGCAGGGCGTTCCTCTTCCAAAGCCGTCGAGAGTTCTTCGGTCGCTTCCCAGATCAAGGTTATCGCGCCGGACAAACGTTCATCTTCGATGCTCTCAGGAGGGTTGTTCCCCCCGATGCCGTGGCGTGCTGAGGTTTG
Source organism: Ruegeria sp. HKCCSA071 (assembly GCF_017872555.1). Lineage (GTDB taxonomy): Bacteria > Pseudomonadota > Alphaproteobacteria > Rhodobacterales > Rhodobacteraceae > Ruegeria. The sequence continues at coordinate 31,670 of NZ_JAEDOX010000003.1, read as the reverse complement.
GACTGTCAAGCTTCTACCCAGGTCCGCCAAGGCTTTCTCGACCTGAAATCGAGCACGAATGCGTTCAATTGCATCCGCCACCGCTCTTGGACCAATGTTCCACACGGCGTCGTCGATTTGTGCCACCCGGAGTTGTTGATCCCAATCCAACGGGCGACCAACAAGGAACCCCGAGTACCATTCCCGAAACCAATCAGTGCCAAACTCATGAGTGATGATCGTCATCAATCGATTGGCACGCCATGATGCAAATGGGTTTTCTTCAGACCACAATTTCAAGACGAAAGGGTCTTCGGCAGAGAAATCGTCCTTGACCGCGCGATGAAGCAGACGTGTAGCGTCTCCTCGTAATTCGCCATCTGCACCGGCGGCCCCTCGAAAATAACTGTTCAGCCTGTAGATGGACGCTCGGCTGCAGGAATTTAGTTCACGTTCGCCTGTCAGCCCCGAGACCGTTTCCCGCAATACTCCGAACCGAAAGTCGAACTCGCCGGATTCTTCTTTGGCGACACGATCAAATTCGTCGCGCCGCGGCTTCAGGGGAACGAGTGCGTGTGCTTCCGGGGCTCCGACGGCACTGACAAGCAGGTTGAGATAGGCGCATAGGAAAGCGCGTAAGCGTTGCACATTTTTTTTGTCCGCCAGTCGGGTGGCAATACTGGTCGCGGCTGGTACTGATCTCACGGCATTTCGGCGCAGTACATCGCGCAATACGGATTCGCTGGCGTTCAGCTGCCATGCCTCAATTGTTTCTTTGCTCAGGTTCAGGTTGCTGTCGTTCTCCACCTTGACCGCCTTAAAAAACCCGCTAATACGCGGAACATGACAGACCTCGCTCATATCCGCAATTTCTCCATCGTCGCGCATATCGACCATGGCAAATCCACCCTTGCTGACCGGCTCATCCAAGAGACCGGGACAGTGCAGGATCGTGACATGAAGGAACAGCTGCTCGACAGCATGGATATCGAGCGCGAGCGTGGCATCACCATCAAAGCCAACACCGTCCGCATCGACTATACCGCCGATAATGGCGAGACATATGTGCTGAACCTGATCGACACCCCCGGCCACGTGGATTTCGCCTACGAGGTCAGCCGGTCGATGCGTGCGGTCGAAGGCTCGCTGCTGGTTGTGGACAGCACCCAAGGGGTCGAGGCGCAGACGCTGGCGAACGTCTATCAGGCCATCGACGCCGATCATGAGATCGTGCCGGTCCTCAACAAGATCGACCTGCCCGCGTCCGATTGTGACCGCGTGGCCGAACAGATCGAGGACGTGATCGGCATCGACGCAAGCGACGCCATCCGGGTCAGCGCCAAGACCGGGCAGGGCATCCACGAGACGCTGGAAGCGATCGTGCACAAACTGCCCGCGCCGCAGGGTACTCTGGACGCGCCGCTCAAGGCGATGCTGGTGGATTCGTGGTACGACGCCTATCTGGGCGTCATCGTTCTGGTCCGCATCATGGACGGCACGCTGAAAAAGGGGATGCGGGTCAAGTTCATGTCGAACGGCACCCTGCACCATGTCGACCGCGTCGGCGTCTTCCGCCCGCAAATGCAGATGATCAACAGCCTCGGCCCGGGTGAGATCGGGTTTCTCACCGCCTCGATCAAGCAGGTCCGCGACACCCGCGTCGGCGACACCATCACCAATGACCGCAACGGCACCGAAGTCGCACTGCCGGGCTTCAAACCCGCACAGCCGGTGGTGTTCTGCGGCCTCTTCCCGGTGGATTCCGCCGAATTCGAAGACCTGCGCGACGCGATCGAGAAGCTGGCGCTGAACGACGCCTCATTCTCGTATGAAATGGAAACCTCGGCCGCGCTTGGCTTTGGCTTCCGCTGCGGCTTCCTTGGCCTGCTGCACCTCGAGGTCATCCGCGACCGGATCGAGCGTGAATACGATATCGACCTCATCACCACCGCGCCCAGCGTGATCTATCACGTCTACATGAAAGACGGTGCGATGATCGAGCTGCACAACCCCGCCGATATGCCCGACCTGTCCAAGGTCGACCACCTTGAGGAACCGCGCATCAAGGCGACCATTCTGGTGCCCGACGAATATCTCGGCGACGTGCTGAAACTCTGCCAGGACCGCCGCGGCATCCAGATGGACCTGACCTATGCGGGCCAGCGCGCCATGGTCGTCTATGACCTGCCCCTGAACGAGGTCGTCTTTGACTTCTACGACCGCCTGAAATCGGTGACCAAGGGCTATGCCAGCTTCGACTACCAGATGACCGGCTACCGTCAGGACGCGCTGGTCAAGATGTCGATCCTTGTGAATGACGAACCGGTCGATGCGCTGTCGACCATGGTTCACCGCGACCGGGCCGAGATGCGGGGCCGCGCAATGTGCGAAAAGCTCAAGGACCTGATCCCGCGCCACATGTTCAAAATCCCGATCCAGGCCGCCATCGGAGGCAAGGTCATCGCCCGCGAGACCCTGTCCGCCCTGCGCAAGGACGTGACCGCCAAATGCTACGGAGGCGACGCCACCCGGAAACGCAAACTGCTGGACAAGCAGAAGGCGGGCAAAAAGAAGATGCGTCAGTTCGGGAAAGTTGATATACCGCAGGAGGCATTCATCTCTGCATTGAAAATGGATGGGTAATCTGTTTGTCTGAAGATATAAAAGAGTTTTTTGGTTCCATAGATTTTCGAGGTATAAGGTTCGAACGGGCAAATTTGCCTGTATCGATGCTCGACAATATCAAGGCTTACCAAGAATTGTTGCTGGATCTCGCCGAAGAAATTTGGCGGGAAAAGAACCCAGAACGAAAAAGGCTTCCAAGTAACTTTCGAAAGAACCTCTCACTGTCCTTCTCTCACATAGAAGACGGTAGCGCGGTTGCAGTTTTGAAGAGGGACGAGTCCATCTCGCCGGGTCTGCTTCCGGATGAATTCTCTCTAAATTACATGGCGTTGGCGCAATCTAGATTTCTGGAGACTGCAAGGGCAGCTAACGAGAACCGCAAAATAGAGGGTGTCCCTGCAAAAGCTCGCAACTCTCTAAAAGCTCTGCTTGCTGACCTACGATCAGATGAACGTTTAGAATTCGTTTCGAAAACGGGTAGGGATACAAAGCATCCGCGGGTCAGATTTAGCGAGAAGACGAGGGACCGTATTCTCGATAGTGCCGTAGATAATCGAGTTAAGAACATCGATAGTATCGGGATTGTCCGGTCTATCCTTGACGGTTCTGAGGAGATCGAAGTTCTCTCAGAAGTTGGTAAGTTTAAATATTTTGTCGGCAGGCAAGAGTTAAGAGCAAACAAGTACCCAATTGCTGGTTTTTGCGAGTTCTCGATTAAGGCAGTCTTGCAAGCAAACGGGTTGATAAAATCGGTCGAATCCCAACACGGCATTAGGGTATTGGACCCCGGGGTGGAATATGACCGGATTCGCGGAAAGATTGAAGAGTTTCGATCTTTTCCAGAGGGATGGAAAAATGGTTCGGGTCAAAGCCTTTCAGATGCAGCGCTAACTTTCGCGTCCGATGTTGGCGGCTTTATCTGTGGAATATATCAACAGATTTCAATTTTTCCTCAGGTGGATGGCAGTATCACTTTGGAGTTTTCAAAGGGCGATTGGGACATTGAAGTCAACTGTCGCGAAAAATACATAGAAATTGAAGTTTTTGATGATGAGATGGATACGTTGAACAGCCAAGTCTTTTTCGGATTATCGCCTAAGTTACTTTCTGCACTTTCTGATATCGATGGATTCGTTTCATGAGTGAAGAATGTATCCCATCTGACGAGCGTTTGTTCCATAACTTGCATCCGACGGATTATGACAACGGCAGGGTCAATAGCTCTGCGTTTAACCCTTCGGAGAACCATGAATATAAGTTGAGCGTCGATCGGTCTTCTATCCATGACGCTGAGCGGAGTTTTTCAATATTTACTTCACGAGGAAACAAGTCTGTCGGGGTTTGCGGCGTTATGTGCGCTGATTTTTCTGGCGAAGAGATTATTTGTTTTCCGGACGAAGTTGACGATAACCCTGCCCATGCGTTGGCGGATTATAGCCCGCATGGTGTCAGTCAACGAAAGAAAAAGGCAAAGAGGCTGGCCAAAAAAGCAGGATCATATGGGCTAGACTTTCAGCCTTAGTTCGCCAACCCACCCGCCCGGCGGCACCGCCGGGCCGCGCCGACCCGCCCCCGTCAAACCGAAGGTTTGCCTCCGGCAAAACGGGCGGCGCGTTTGCGCCCCTCTTCGGTTTCATCGACCACCCGTAGGGCGGGCTTCAGCCCGCCAATCCACCACTCCCCCATTTCTCCAACCCCAATCCACCGCGCATGGATCGGCTGTGTCCGGTGGCGGGCTGAAGCCCGCCCTACGGGGCGGGGTTGGTTTGGCGGTTGTATCTGCGCTTGCGCCGTTGGGTTCTGGCCGTTCGCTACCTTCGGGTCTGCGGGTCAACCGCCGAAACCACACCTCACCCGCGCGGGACCAAATGCAACCATTGCATCGGAAAGCCGCGCCCCTCGGACAAGATCGGCCATTTGAAATCATCCCCCAACCGGATAATCTCATCCATTTCGGACGTGTCGCGCACGCTTCCGTCCACATAGGCGATATCAAAATACCCGGCGCAGAACGCTTCGATCGCTTTCAGTTTCGCATCGCCATCCTCCACCATCTGGGGGTGCAGTTCGATCAGGAATTCCGATCTGCGGAAATGCGTCAGAAAATCTTCGGTCAACAGGCGGAATTCGACGCCCTCGATATCGATCAGAAAGAAGATGTCCGCCGGGTCGGGGGCCACGCTTGCGATGTTTTCAACCGTGTCCGTCAGCGCATCCCCAAACACCGTCACGCGGTCGCCCACACCGTTATGTTCCGCCGTTTCCCGGATGACATCCCGGCCTTTTGCCGAAACCTCAAAGCACACGCTTTTTTCGAACTGCCCCGCGGCCACCAGCCCGACGCCCCAAAAGCCGTCCGCCGCCCCGATATCCACCAGCACCGGCTTGTCCGAGCTGCTCAGCACCTTCAGGTTCTGCTGCTCATACAGGCCAAAGATTTTCGTGGCCGTATCCGAATGCCCGCCCCAGAATGCGTTTTCGACAAAGCGAAACCCCTTCATCGGCCCGCACAGCACCTGTCCGCGGCTTTGTTCCAGCACGAACAGTGAAAACTCGTTGCGGAACCTGCGCACAACGCTCTTGAACTCTCGATGTTGTCGTTTTGGAAATCGCATGTTCTGTCTGGGGCTTTTCAAGTTGGATCGGACGCCCCGGATGAGGGCAGTTGTTTGAAATCCCTGTTTAAGTTGTGGCGCGCGGTGTTGGAAGGAAAAACGCAATGCGCAATACCGGGCAGGGTGGGGTTTTCTTCTTGCCCACCTTTCCCGCGCATGAACCCTTGATGAAGTTTCCCTTAGGTAAGTTGTAACAGCCTCTCGCCCTCCCAATCTGTTCAGCAGGCCAGCAACGGCCGTGAACTCAAAAGGAGAGAGCCTATGACCAGATACATGACTGCCGGAGCAGCCGCTTTGGCCACGACCCTCGCCCTTGGAACGGCCGCGCTGGCCGATACCATGCCCGATCTGCGGGGCACATGGACGGGTAGCTATACCACTGTTCAACCCAGCCATTATCACAAAGGCGATCAACCCCGGATCAATCAGGCCGAATGGATGCTCGATGTCCAGGTGCAGGATGGCAATGTGTTCTGGGGGCCCAGCAAATGGCGCCGCGATGGCGATACCGAATGGTATGAAAACGAGGCCACCGGAACCATCAGCCTCGATGGATCAGGCAAAATCGGTATGGTCGAAACCGCCCCTCTGCTGATCGGGGCCAATGCGCTGATTGATGCGCGGTACGCGGATGGCAAGATCTATGCCGACTTCCGTAGCCTGCGGAACGGAACGACTTACAGCACCGTTCTGGAACGTCAGGTGAACTGAAGCGTTTCCGGCCCGGTCGGGTTGTTAAGGGGTATAAGCCGCCGTTGCTCACGGATTGCGGCGGAGGGGGTGTTGGTACCACCGCCGGGCCGGAACGCTTCTCAGAAACGGAACCAGCGTCTCCAGAGTGAGGAGACAGGCCGGGCGGCCAGTTCACCGCCTGCGACAGGATCCAGACCGCCCCGCGCAAGAATGCGGCGTTCCTCGGCGCGGGTCATCTGGATCTCGCGGACCTTCAGCGCGGCCTCGCGCGCGGTGACATAGCGGCCGTCCGGTCCCGGTTCCATGCCGGGGATGTTGCGCCCTTTTGACCACATCCCGCGCAGCCCCGACAGCGGGTGTTTCCATCCGATCTCCTCGTCATCCTGCAACTGCCAGATCCGGTTGGCCTCGGTCATCGAGACCAGCGCGGCCAGCGGCTTGCCGTGCCGGGTCAGGATGATCACCTCGTGCGGGTCCTGGGCGCGGGTGATCAGCGGCCCCAGATGGGCGCGGGCGTAGGAAATGGTGCAGCGCATCGGCGAATCTCCGTCTGTACGATTCGTAAGATTGGGGGTCCGAGCGTTGTACAAATCGCACAATTTCGGCCTAACGGTCCGCACGGAGCGTTTTGCACCCGCAGCATCGCAGGAATTTCGGGTGCCGGGGTCACGTCCGGTTTTTTCCGCCCTCAACCCTTCGCGGGATCGGGGATTCTCGGGTTATCCACAAAACTCTCCCGCCAGATATCAACATCTTATCCCCGTCTAATTTTCATGCTGCAGTGCTATTTTCTTGTCGGATGCAGGGCGTGGTGCAACAGTCATCTCACCGCACAGGGTCTTCGGAACCGGGGCGGGGCGCAAAGGCCAAGGGGGCCTGAGTAGAGAAGGGCGGATCTTAGGATTTGCGTTTAGCTGCAAGGGCTTACCGGTAGGTGATCAGCCGGAAATGGGTCGTAGACCCAGGTCGGGTGGCCATCTTCTCAGACGGCCAATGCATGTCGCGGTGGACCTTAGGGGACAAAGCGGCGGCTGCAGTCTCTCAGGGGGCTGGGGCGACTGGATCGGAGTGCTCCTCGGGGTACGTCGACCCGGTAAGGCGTCAGGGCGTATCCGAAAGGGTACATGCAAAGACCGCGTCTGCGCACCTGACGCCTTTTCCTTTGCCGAAATTCGGTTTCATACAGGCTACCACTCACCCCTGCCGAACGGGAACGGGGCTCTTCTGCGTGCGCGAAAGAGCCCCGATTTAGTGTCAGATATGCAATGCCGCGTCTATGCACCTGTAGGGCTAGACTACTGCGTATGGGCGCGCTCTTCAACCATATATTGCGTTAATGTCCGGCTCGCCCGCAAGATAAGCGCGCTTACAGGCTTTCCTGCACGTCCGAGGCTGCGTTCTGGATTGCATCCCCGGCCTTTTCGATATCTTTTCCCGCGCCTTTGGCGGTTTCACAGGCGGTCAGTGCAAACAGGCTCAGGCCAATCAGAATTACGCGGATCATGTGTGTCTCCTCAGTGCTCGATACGGATTCGGTAGCACCTTTCTCGACACCAAGCCAGAGCTAGCCTCTGTCGTCACCGCAGAACAGCTCGTACACCACCTCAAGCATCCGGCGCGGGCGATCATCGGCCAACCGGTAAAAGATGGTTTTGCCCTCTCTGCGCGGTATCACTAGCCCCTCCAGACGCAGGCGGGAAAGCTGTTGCGAAACAGCGGCTTGTCTGGCGGACAGCAGTTCCTCCAGTTCGGTGACAGATTTCTCACCGGACACCAGGTGGCACAGGATCATCAGCCGGCCTTCGTGACTGATTGCCTTGAGGAAGTTGGACGCGCGTGTCGCGTTATCGACCATACGATCCAGATCGTGTTGCGGCATGTCCTGGGACAGCTGTGGAAGTGCCATCGAATGTGTTCCTTGTGAACCCGTTGACCGGGCATAGTTTCCGTTACGTAAAGCTCGTCGCCTGCGAGCCACCTCAGTACATGTTTCGATCAATTATTGCTATATGTATGAATCAAAAAACCGTGATGAAAAAAGGGGAACCCGCAGCCGTTTTCCCCGCAGCCCATTTGGCAGGGCGTAATCACGGATAGGGTGCTGCTGCGGAACAGCGGCAGGTGTGACAATCCTATTGACGGCGGTCCACATTCATTCCGCGTTCTCACCGACACCCCCTTGCAGCCCCCCGGAGCCAACACTAAGACTCAGGTAACACTTGTTGGGATAATGTCCCGATCCACAGCAAAACAGGCAGGTTACGAATGTTCGATCCCGTAGATACCTACATGAATACGCTTGTCCCCATGGTCGTTGAACAGACCAGCCGGGGCGAGCGCGCGTATGATATTTTCTCCCGCCTGCTGAAAGAGCGGATCATCTTCATCAACGGCCCGATTCACGATGGCATGAGCCATCTGGTCGTGGCGCAGCTGCTGCACCTTGAAGCGGAAAACCCCAACAAGGAAATCTCGATCTACATCAACTCGCCCGGTGGCGTGGTGACCAGCGGTTTGTCGATTTACGATACAATGCAGTATATCAAGCCGAAATGTTCCACGTTGGTGATCGGTCAGGCGGCCTCGATGGGATCGGTTCTGCTGGCCGGCGGCGAGAAAGGGATGCGCTTTTCGCTGCCCAACAGCCGGATCATGGTGCACCAGCCCAGCGGCGGATATCAGGGTCAGGCCAGCGATATCATGATCCACGCGGCCGAGACGCAAAAACTCAAGGATCGCCTTTATGATATCTATGTGCGTCATACCGGGCAGACAAAAAAGGCGGTTGAAAAAGCGCTGGACCGTGACAATTTCATGAGCCCGGAAGAGGCCAAGGAATGGGGCCACATCGACGAGATCGTGGAAAACCGCGCAAAAATGGACGCGGATGAGGTCTGAGTTTCGGAGCCTGCACCACCGGTGCAGGAACCATTTTGAGATTGTAGCGGCCAAAGCGCTGGCCTAAGCTGCACGAACAGGCGAAAACGCATTCCCGCCGGGGGTGCTGGGATGAGGCCCGAAAGGTAGATCATGGCGACGAATTCAGGCGGTGACGGGAAAAACACGCTCTACTGCAGCTTCTGCGGCAAAAGCCAGCATGAGGTGCGCAAGCTGATCGCAGGCCCGACCGTTTTCATCTGTGATGAATGTGTCGAACTTTGCATGGACATCATCCGCGAAGAGACAAAGGCCAGCGGGCTGAAATCTTCGGACGGCGTTCCGACGCCCAAGGATATCTGTGAGGTGCTGGACGATTATGTGATCGGTCAAGCCACCGCAAAACGCGTCCTGTCGGTCGCGGTCCACAACCACTACAAACGTCTGAACCACGCCCAGAAAGCGGGCAATGATATAGAACTGGCGAAGTCCAATATCCTGCTGATCGGCCCCACCGGCTGTGGCAAGACGCTGCTTGCGCAGACGCTGGCCCGGATACTGGATGTTCCCTTTACCATGGCCGATGCCACCACGCTGACCGAAGCCGGTTACGTGGGCGAGGATGTGGAAAACATCATTCTCAAGCTGTTGCAGGCCAGCGAGTACAATGTGGAACGCGCGCAGCGCGGCATCGTCTATATCGACGAGGTCGACAAGATCACCCGCAAATCCGAGAACCCGTCGATCACACGCGACGTGTCCGGTGAAGGCGTACAGCAGGCGCTGCTGAAACTGATGGAAGGCACCGTGGCCAGCGTTCCGCCGCAGGGCGGCCGCAAACACCCGCAGCAGGAATTCCTGCAGGTGGACACCACGAACATCCTGTTCATCTGTGGCGGCGCTTTTGCGGGTCTCGACAGGATCATTGCACAACGCGGCAAGGGCTCGGCCATGGGTTTTGGCGCCGATGTGCGCGACAATGACGAGCGCGGCGTGGGCGAGATTTTCAAGGATCTGGAACCCGAAGATCTGCTGAAATTTGGCCTGATCCCCGAATTCGTCGGTCGTCTGCCGGTTCTGGCAACGCTGGAGGATCTGGACGAGGAAGCACTGGTCACCATCCTGACCAAGCCAAAGAACGCCCTGGTCAAGCAATACCAGCGCCTGTTCGAGCTGGAAGATGTTGAGCTGGGCTTTACCGATGACGCGCTGAAGGCAATTGCCAAGAAAGCCATCGAGCGCAAAACCGGTGCACGTGGTTTGCGGTCTATTCTCGAGGATATCCTGCTGGACACCATGTTCGAACTGCCGGGCATGAAAAACGTCAGCGAGGTTGTGGTGAACGAAGAGGCGGTAATGTCCGACGCGCAGCCGCTGTTCATCTATGCCGATGCGGCCAAGGAATCGGCCTCGGCGGGTTGAGGCCGGGCTTTTTACCGCGACGGTGGAACTTCAGTTGAACCGGTTCAGGGGGCTCTGCCCCCGCTGCCCTTCGGGCATCTCCCCCGGGATATTTATAGCCAGATGAAGCTGGGGATCCGTTGTTCGCACGCGAAGGCATGCGCAATCAGGCAGCGGGAGCTTAAGTAAGCTTTCGAACAACAAAGGTGACGGATTATGACGGTGAAGCGCATTTCTTCGGGCGGTGAGTTTGAGGCAAAAGTCGGCTATTGCCGCGCAGTAGTTGCGGGCGGCTGGGTTCATGTCGCCGGGACCGTCGGGCAGGGCGAGGACGTGGTGGCGCAATGCCGGTCTGCGCTGGATGTCATCGGCAAGGCGCTGGCTGAGGCGGGCGCGGGTTTTGAAGATGTGGTTCGGGTCACCTACATGTTGCCGGACCGCAATGAATTCGCGCCGTGCTGGCCGGTTCTGGCCGAGACGTTTGGCGCCAACCCACCGGCTGCGACGATGATCGAATGCGGTTTGATTGATCCGAAGTACCGGATCGAGATCGAAGTGACCGCCTTCCTGCCGCAGTGACTCTGGAAGCCCAAGGGGCACTGGACCTTGGCGAGCCTTTGGTCCATACCTTCTCTCGACCGAAATGCCGGAGGCAGCCGATGGGAATCCTGAACAGTCTTTTACGAGCCGTGACCTGGTGGAACGGGTCAACACTGAACACGCAGCTCTATACGGCGCGCAAGGGTGTGAAAGTGGGCGAAGACAATGAAGGCAATGTGTTTTATCGCACCGCCGACGACAGCAGGCGCTGGGTGATTTTCAATGGCGAGGCCGAAGCCAGCCGGGTTGACCCGGAATGGCACGGCTGGTTGCACCGCACCTGGGACGAACCCCCGACCGACAAACCGCTGCCGCACAAAGCCTGGGAAAAACCGCATCAGGAGAACCTGACAGGTACGGCACTGGCCTATGCGCCTGCCGGGTCGCTGCGGCGGGCCCAGCCGGTTGAGCGCAGGGATTACGAGGCCTGGAGCCCGGAATAGACGAGGCGAAGATGTCGACCCATAACTGGACCGAAGTTGTTGTCGGAGGCGTCGTATTGGCCGGTGCCCTTGCTTTTGGTGTTTATGCCAGCCAATCAACCGGCCTGTCGCAAGGTGCTGCGGGCTATGAGCTGGGCGCCTCGTTCCGGTCGCTGGAAGGGGTTGGCGTCGGCACGGATGTCCGTCTTGCCGGTGTGAAAATCGGCACCGTTACCGGGGTCAAGCTGAACCCGGATACCTATCGTGCCGACACGACTTTCTCTGTTGCCGAAGGCGTTCTTGTACCCGATGACAGCGCCATTGTGATCTCGTCCGAAGGGCTGTTGGGTGGAAACTTTGTCGAAGTCATGCCCGGCGGTTCGCCCTTCTTTTTTGAACCCGGAGACGAGATTCAGGATACCCAGGGTGCGGTCAGCCTGATCTCGCTGCTGGTCAAGTTCGTAGCCGGAGATGGCAGCGAATGATGCGCGCCGCCCTGATTGCCCTGTTGCTGGCTGGAACCGGCGCCGTCGCGCAGCAGAAAGTCAACTCTGGCCCCGGCGCCATGCTGCGCGGGCTCGACAAAGTCAGTGGCCAGACGGTTGATATCGAATTGCAGACAGGTCAAACCGAAGCTGTGTTCGGGCTGGATGTGGCGCTGGGGGATTGCCGGTATCCGGTGGATAACCCGACAGGCGATGCCTTCGCCTATCTGACCATTTGGGAAACGGGCAAAGCGGATCAGCTATTTGACGGTTGGATGATCGCGACCTCTCCGGCGCTGAATGCGCTGGATCACGCGCGGTATGACGTTTGGGTCATCCGTTGTATCACGCCTTCTGCGGACTGAGTGATCGGCGCAGCAAAATCGGTGCTCTGGTTCAGGGCTTCTTCCAGTTCTTTCTTGTAAGCCCCACGCGGGATTTCGATCGCCCCAAGGGATGCCAGATGCGCGGTCAGGAACTGCGTGTCAAACAGGTGAAAGCCGGTTTGCCGCAACCGGTCCACAAGATAGGCGAGCGCGATTTTCGAGGCATCCGTGCGGCGCGAAAACATGCTTTCGCCAAAGAACGCGGCCCCCAGCGTCACGCCATAAACGCCGCCCACCAGCGCCGCTCCGTCCCAGACTTCCAGTGAATGCGCATGACCCGATTGGTGCAGCTGGCGATAAAGGGCGTGCAGTTCCGCGTTGATCCAGGTGTCGGACCGGTCAGCGCACCCATCAACAACGCCGGAGAAATCCCGATTGATTGAAATCTCGAACCCGCAGTTCCGGATGCGGCGCGCAAGGCTGCGCGAGATGTGGAACCCGTCCAGCGGAAATATCCCGCGAAACTTGGGATCAACCCAGAACAGTTCAGGATCGTCGCGGTGTTCGGCCATCGGGAAAATACCGATGGAATACCCGTGCAGCAGCAGTTCTGGGGTCAGGCTCATGCCGGTGATAGGGCGACCAGAGGGCGCGGGCCCTCTGGCACTTGGCCCTTATTTTTCCATGTTCTCCGCAAGCCAGCGCTCCAGCCAGTGGATGTTGTACTCGCCGCTGTGCAGATCGGGCTCCTGCAACAGGGCGTGGAACAGGGGCACGGTGGTGTCGATACCGTCGACGATCAACTCGCCCAACGCGCGTTGCAGACGCGCCAGCGCCTCGGCCCGGTCGCGGCCCTGCACGATCAGCTTGCCAATCAGCGAGTCGTAATAGGGCGGGATCGAATAGCCGTCATAAAGCGCCGAATCCATCCGCACGCCCAAGCCGCCCGGCGCGTGATAGGCCGTGATCTTGCCAGGGCAGGGCGAAAAATTCGGCAGCTTTTCTGCGTTGATCCGAACCTCAATGGCGTGGCCGTTGATCTTCAGATCGTCCTGACCGAATGACATTGGTTCACCCGCTGCGACAAGGATTTGTTCGCGCACCAGATCGACGCCAAAGATCCCTTCGGTGACCGGGTGTTCCACCTGAAGGCGAGTGTTCATCTCGATGAAATAGAACTCGCCCTTTTCATACAGGAACTCGATGGTGCCTGCGCCGATATAGTTGATCTTGGCCACCGCGTCGGCGCAGATCTTGCCGATCCGGGCGCGCTCTTCGGCGGTGATGCAGGGGCCGGGGGCCTCTTCAAAGACCTTCTGGTGACGGCGCTGCAACGAACAGTCACGTTCGCCCAGATGCACCGCATTGCCCTTGCCGTCGCCAAAGACCTGAATCTCGATATGGCGCGGCGTGGTCAGATATTTCTCGATATAGACCTCGTCATTGCCAAAGGCGGCCTTGCCTTCGGCGCGCGCAGTCATGAAGGCGCTTTCCATCTCTTTCGCGTTCATCGCGACTTTCATGCCGCGCCCACCGCCGCCAGCTGTGGCTTTGATGATGACGGGATAGCCGAATTCCTCACCGATGCGCTTGGCGTCGGCCAGCGTGGGAACGCCACCGTCCGAACCGGGAACACAAGGCACACCCAGCGCCTTCATCGTGTCCTTGGCGGTGATCTTGTCGCCCATGACGCGGATATGTTCCGCGGTGGGGCCAATGAACGTGATGCCATGATCTTCGACGATCTGCACGAACTCGGCGTTTTCGGACAAAAAGCCATAGCCGGGATGGATCGCCTGCGCGCCGGTGATCTCACAGGCCGAAATGATCGCAGGCACCGACAGATAGCTTTGCGGGCTGGGCGGGGGGCCGATGCAGACCGATTCGTCCGCCATGCGCACATGCATCGCGTCGCTGTCGGCGGTGGAGTGGACGGCAACCGTCTTTATCCCCATCTCGCGCGCGGCGCGGATGACGCGCAGGGCGATCTCGCCTCGGTTGGCAATCAGGATCTTGTCGAACATGGGCCCGCCTTACTCGATGATGACCAGAGGAGTGCCGAACTCAACAGCGTCGCCATCGCCCACCAGCACGCGCTTGATGGTGCCCGATTTGGGGGCGTGGATGTGGTTCATGGTCTTCATCGCTTCGACGATCAGCAGCGTGTCGCCTTCAGACACTGTCGCGCCGACGGAAATGAAAGCGGGCGCGCCGGGTTCCGGCTGCATATAGACCGTGCCCACCATGGGCGAGGTTACAGCGCCCGGATGGCTGGCCGGATCTTCGGCGGCAGCAGGGGCCGCCGCGGGGGCTGCAGCCGGTGCCGCAACGGGGGCGGGCGCTGCCGCAGGGACGGCCACCTGAACCGGAGCGGCCACGGTCTGTGTCATACGGCTGACGCGCACGTTCAGGCTGTCTTCTTCGCCATATTCGCGTTTGACCTGCAATTCGGTCAGATCGTTTTCGCGCAGCAACTCGGCCAGAGCCTTGATGAATGCCACATCCGCTTCGTGTTTGGTGTCTGTCATGAGTATCCTCGACGGTTCCCCTTTGGCCCGTCTGTTTCTTGCGGGCTCTGATCAAATTACGCAGGGTTATAGGCTAAGCGGCGGTGCATGAAAAGCGCCGACTCGCACCATCTGTCATGCGTTCCACGCGTATTTCAAAGGGTCGGACAGGTCACAGGGGCATCCCCGATAATTTGGCGACCAGTTCAGACAGCTTTCGCGCGCCGAATTTTTCAAGCAAACGGGCTCGGTAAGCCTCGATTGTGCGGTAACTCAGCCCCAGCTCTGCTCCGATTTCCTTGGCCGACAGGCCACGGCAGGACAGGATGGCCACTTCGCGTTCACGGATGGTCAGCTCAACCAGCGGTCGTTCCTCGGATATGTCGGAAAAGCTCCAGATACCGTGGCGGAACGGGTCGTCGGGCGTCAGCGACCGGCCCCGGGCGCGGCACCAGAACAGATCCCCGCTGCGGCGGCGCATGACGCGCTCATCCGTGTAATACCCGGTGCCGCGCATCACTTGCAGGCTGCGTTCGCCGATCCTCTCCCAATCCGCGACCGAAGGGTAAAGGTGCAACAGCGGCATGTTGCGATAGTCATTCTCTTCTCCGCCAAAGGTGCGGGCAAATTGCAGGTTACAGCGCCGGATGATCCTGTTTTCCAGCTCAACAAGCCCGATCGGCGCATATTCAAAGGCGGGGTCGCTCATGCGTGTATGGTGCCGGGAAAGCGCGCGGAAATGAAGGGGGATGCGGTGTCTTGCGCCAGATTGACGCCCGAAACGGATGCTTTGGTTTGCGTCAGATTGTGAACGTTGTAAATGCCAGCTGAAAAGAAATGATTAACCTATAGAAACAGATACTATAATCAGAAAACGATCGTGAAATTCGACGGGTCTGAATTCAGGGAAAGTAAACATGCGCGACACGTTGACAGGCAGCCGCATTCGCGAAAGACGGCAAATTGCCGGGTTGCGGCAGGCGGAACTGGCGCGGCAGGCCGGAATATCGGCGTCTTATCTGAACCTGATCGAACACAATCGCCGCAGGATCGGGGGCAAATTGCTGGTCGATATCGCGTCGGCGCTGGGCGTTGAACCTTCGGTTCTGACACAGGGGATCGAGGCAACTCTGGTTTCCGCCCTGCGCGAGGCGGCCGAGGATGCGGTCGGACAGAAGGCCGAGGTTGACGGGCTCGAGGAATTCGCCGGGCGTTTTCCCGGCTGGGCCGGTGTTCTGGCGCAAATGCATCGCCGTGTCGTGTCTTTGGAGCGGAACGTCGAAACCCTGTCCGACCGCCTTACGCACGACCCGCAACTGGCCGCGTCGATGCACGAGGTTCTGTCAACCGCTGCCGCGATACGCTCGACCGCCGCGATCCTTGCGGATACCCAAGATATCGAGGCCGAATGGCGCGAGCGTTTTCACAAGAACCTGCATCAGGATGCCGAACGGCTGGCAGGCAGTTCCAAGGCGCTGGTGACCTTCCTCGACGAAAGCGACTCGGCGGTTGATCCACGTGCCGTTCCCCTGGAAGAGGTCGAAGCCTTCTTTGAAGCCCGCGCCTACACGATTTCCGAACTGGAAGACGGTGGCGATGTGGATGCGGTTGACCTGAGCGGGCTCAATACCTCGGCGGCGCGCACCGTTGCGCGCGAAGTTCTCAGAATCTATCGCGCAGACGCGCAGGCCCTGCCACCGGATGCTGTCAAAGCGGTTGTTCAGCAGGGTGAACCGGACCCAATTGAATTGGCGCAGCGGCTGTCTGTCGACATTGCGACTGTCCTCCGGCGGCTGGCCTTTCTGCCGGATGGCACCCTGTCACAATCGGTTGGCATGGTGCTGTGCGACGCGTCCGGAAGCATCCTGTTTCTCAAGCCGATTCAGGGGTTTACTTTGCCCCGACACGGGGATGTCTGCCCGCTCTGGCCGCTGTTCACGGCCCTCAGCCGTCCGCTGGTGCCGGTGCGCAAGCAGGTCGTCCTGACCGGCAGGTCCTCGGCCGTGTTCGACTGCGTCGCTTATGCCTGGCCGCATGCGGTGTCGGGATACGATCAGGACCCGGCCTATCGCTCGGTCATGGTGGTGCGCCCGGTCAGGGACCCGTCAGACGGGGTGCCGGTCACTCAGGTCGGGCCAAATTGCCGTGTCTGCCCAAACCGCGATTGCAAGGCCCGGCGCGAGCCGTCGATTTTGAGCGAAGGTTTTTGACACGTTCATGACAGACCGCTTAATCTGGCGGGAACCGGTCTCGGGATGGAAGACCGGTTATGGGAGGAACTGAACATATGAGCCGAAAGGTTCTGCTGATTGAGGACGAACCGAACATCGCCGAGGCTATCCGGTTCCTGCTGTCGCGCGAGGGATGGCAGGTCGAAACGCATGGCGACGGAACGGATGCGGTTCAGGTGATCCAGGGGGCGCGGCCCGATCTGGTCATTCTGGATGTCATGCTGCCGGGCAAGAACGGTATGGATATCCTGCGGGAACTCAGAAAAATGGAGGAACTGGCAGGCTTGCCGGTTCTGATGCTGACCGCACGGGGTCAGTCGCGCGACCGGGAAATGGCCGAAAACGCAGGCGTCAGCCGCTTCATGACCAAACCGTTTTCCAATGCCGAAGTTCTGACAGCCGTGCGTGACCTTCACGCGCAGGCGACGCGCTTATGATGTCCGGCGAGGGCAACAAGACCAAACCACCGGGCACACGCCCCTCGCTTTTTCTGGAACGTCAAAGCTATCGCCGTCACAGGTTGACGGATGCCGCCCGGATTTTGCCCTTTCTGGGTGCGGCGCTGCTGGCGCTTCCTTTGCTGTGGCCAGACCCGTCTGGCGGGGATGCGGCGGTGCCCCTGTCTTCGGCGATGTATTACATATTCCTCTGCTGGGGCGCGCTGATCCTGGCCGGGTTTGTCTTTGGGCTGGCCGCCCGTCGCATGGCCGCGCGCGAGGGATCGGACACGGGCGCTGAGTGATGGCCACCATAAACGTTCTGATTCTGGTTTGCCTTGCCTATGTCGTGTTCCTGTTCGCGGTGGCCTTCGCCGCGGATCGCATGGCTGCGGCCGGGCGCGGCAAATGGCTGCGTTCACCTGTGATCTACACGTTGTCCCTGTCGATCTATTGCACTGCCTGGACATTTTATGGCGCGGTGGGCAACGCCGCGCGGTCGGGGCTGGAATTTGTCACCATCTACCTCGGTCCGACGCTGGTGATGGTCGGCTGGTGGTGGGGGCTGCGCAAGCTGGTGCGCGTCGGGCGCAGCCAGCGGGTCACCTCGATCGCCGACCTGCTGTCGTCCCGGTATGGCAAGTCGAACACGCTGGCGGTCTGCGTGACCATTCTGGCGGTGCTCGGCGGCACGCCCTATATCGCGCTGCAACTGCAATCCATTACCCTGTCATTCTCGATCTTTGCCGAGGCTGACCCGTCAGGCCTCTATCGCGAAGGGTCCAGCGTGTTCTGGGTCGCGGCTGGACTGGCCGTGTTTGCCATCCTGTTCGGCACCCGCAATCTGGACGTGAACGAACGTCATCACGGTGTGGTCACGGCCATCGCAGTCGAGGCCGTTGTCAAACTGTTTGCGCTGATCGCCGTGGGCGTTTTCGTGGTGTGGGGGATCGCGGGCGGCATTGGCCCGATGATGGACCGGATCGACGCCTCGGAAATCGGCCAGTGGAACGTCGATGCCGGGCGCTGGACGACATTTATCTTTTTGTCCGCCGCCGCCTTTATCTGCCTGCCCCGGATGTTTCAGGTGATGGTGGTGGAAAACGATGACGAGGGCCATCTCAGAACCGCTGCCTGGGCCTTTCCGCTTTACCTGCTGTTCATGAGCCTGTTTGTCGTGCCCATCGCCGTGGTCGGTCTGGACCTGCTGCCCCAGGGCGCCAACCCCGATCTGTTCGTGCTGACCGTGCCGCTGTCCCAGGGCAATGACTGGCTGGCAATGCTGTCTTTCATCGGCGGGTTTTCCTCGGCTACCTCGATGGTCATCGTCAGTGCGATGGCCCTGTCGACAATGGTGTCAAACCACGTGGTCATGCCCATCTGGCTGAACACGCAGGAAGGCACCGGCTCGGTGTCGGGTGATGTGCGTAACATTGTCCTGATGGCACGCCGAGTTTCCATTGCCGCCATCATCGCGCTGGGTTTTTTCTACTACCGGCTGTCCGGGGGCGGTGCGGCGCTGGCCTCGATCGGGTTGATCGCCTTTGCCGGTATCTCGCAGATTCTGCCGGCGCTGGTTGGGGGGCTGTTCTGGCGCAGGGCGACCCGGACCGGGGCGCTGGTCGGGCTGACCGTTGGCTTTGTGCTGTGGATTTACACGCTGCTGCTGCCGGGGATGGGCGGCGCGTGGATGCCCGAATCCGTGCTGCAAAACGGCTTGTTCGGCCTCGGCTGGCTGCGCCCTCATGCCCTGTTCGGGATCGAGGGGATTGATCCGATGGTGCATACGGTGATGTGGTCTTTGTCCCTGAACACGCTTGCCTTCTGCGTCGCGTCCCTGCTCAGCTTTCCCAGCCCTTTGGAGCGGTTGCAGGGGGCACAGTTCGTCAACGTCTTCGATCACTCGGTCGCGCCGCGCGGGTGGTCCGGGTCAGTGGCGCAAAGCGAAGACCTGATGATCATGACGCAGCGCATTCTGGGCACAGGCCCCACGCAGGAATTCTTTCAGGCCGAGGCGCAAAAACAGGGTGGCCGTTCGCACCTGCCAGAGCCGACGCCGGGCTTTCTCAACCGTCTGGAACGCGAGCTCAGCGGTTCGGTCGGTGCGGCCATGGCCCATGCGATGATCGGCCAGATCGTGGGCGGATCGTCGGTCTCGGTCGAGGATCTGCTGGCCGTGGCAGACGAATCCGCGCAACTGCTGGAATATTCCGGCCAGCTCGAGGAAAAGTCCTCCGAACTGAGCCGAACCGCACGCCAGCTGCGCGAAGCCAACGCGAAGCTCACCCAGATTTCTGAACAGAAGGACAGCTTCCTGAGTCAGGTCAGTCACGAGTTGCGCACGCCGATGACCTCGATCCGGGCGTTTTCGGAAATCATGCGCGACACCGATGGCCTCAGCCGCCAGGAGCAGACCCGCTACGCCGCGATCATTCATGACGAAGCCCTGCGCCTGACCCGGCTGCTCGATGATCTGCTGGATCTGAGCGTGCTTGAAAACGGGCAGGTCAGCCTCAATCTCAGCGATGACAGCCTGCGCTCGGTTCTGGACCGCGCCGTGCCCAGCGCTCTGGCCGGGGCGGACCGAAAGATCACCGTCCGCCGGACCCGCACGGCCGAGCGTATTTTCCTGCATACGGATCTGGATCGGTTGGGGCAGGTGTTCATCAACCTGATCTCGAATGCGCAGAAATACTGCGACGCGGACGATCCGGTGCTGGTCATCTCTGCCCATGATGTCGGCGGGCGGGTCATCGTCGATTTCATCGACAATGGCAGTGGCATCCCACCGGGCGCGCGCTCGATGGTGTTTGAGAAATTTGCCCGCGTGGGCGGCGACAAGGCTGGCGGAGCGGGGCTTGGTCTGGCCATCTGCCGCGAAATCATGCAGCGGCTGGGGGGTGAGATCACCTATCTGCCGGGGCAGGGCGGTGCGGCCTTCCGGATCAGCCTGCCACAGGCCTACCAGCAGGCGGCGCAGTGACGCGGCCATAAAGAACTTGGTAACGCCCGAGGGTGTAAACCAGTTGCCAGGTTCTGGAACAATTGGTGATCGGGCGTCATGTCACAAGATGTCAATGCCGCGTTGGCGCGCAAACTGTCCGTCGGGCAAAAGGATCTGGGGGATCGCCCGCGCTCGGTTCTGCGGGCGCTGCGCCTTGGGTTCGCACGGGCTGCGGGCGACCGGCTGAACCTGCCGCTGGCGGTTATCGGGGCAAAGCAATCCAACCAGTCGCAGGAGGTGCCGGGGGACGCGGCGGGGCAGGATTGGCTGCTGCTGGTGTTTGACGGCCCTGAAGGGCGCGCCGCGACCTGTCTCAACCCGAATGCGGTCTCGGCCATTGTTCAGGCCCAGACCATTGGTCAGGTCCTGTCCGGTGATCCCGGCGCACGCACGTTTACTGATACCGACGCCGCCATCGTGGCCCCCTTGATCGAAGCCGCGTTGACCGGTTCCGCCGCTTTGTTCGACGCCTCAAGCGATCAGATTTGCCTTGCAGGGCTGGAATTTACCTCGCGCGCCAAGGATTTGCGCACCCTGTCGCTGGCGATGACGGAAGATGCGTATCGCATTTTCGAACTGACCGTCGATCTCGCGAACGGAGAGCAGCAGGGCCGCATATCGGTTTTTCTGCCTGAACATACCGCCGCCTCGGATGAAGCAGAAGATAACGGGGACAAGGCTGATCTGCGCATGGATCAGTGTTCGGGCGTAATGCGGGCGGAACTGACCACCGCGCTGTGCCGCATGTCGTTGCCGCTGTCCGACCTGTGCGGACTGCGGATCGGGGACATTCTGCCGTTGCGCGGGGCCCGTCTGGACCGGACCGAGGTTCTGACGATTGACCGGACACGCGCAGGTATCGGTCGCCTTGGGCAATGCGGTGGTCTCCGCGCCGTGCGGCTGAATGAAACCGCTGCATTGCCAGCCCTGACCGGCGCTGACGCGCAGGACTTCATCGCCAGCAAAAGTGGAATACCACCGCAGGATCATCCGGTTGACCCAACTGTGTATGATGCGCACGTCCAGACCGTCCCGACCGGGGTGTCAGATCTGACAGACAGCGATCTGATCGTGAACGATTCCGAACGGATGGTCGCGGAAATCACGCAGCTTGCGGGGCTGGGGCCGACGGACCTTGGCAGCAGTACTGAGTGACGCTCAGCCGCTAGTGCCGCGGATCTGGTCCAGCATGGGGCGCAGATTGTCCAGCTGATACCCGGCTTTGCCGGTCGCACTCAGGATGTCGTCTGTGCTCATGTGGTCGCACTGGCCCAGCGCCCAAACCACCGAACACCGCGTGCCTGAGGCGCAATAGGCCAGTACAGGACCACTGCCGTTTTCCGCCATGTCGCGCTGCCGCTTCACGTTCTCAGGCGTCATCGTCTGGTGGGTCAGCTCCAGCACCTCGTATTCCATACCGGCAGCCCGCACCGCTTCGCCGATCGCGTCGGATTGCATGGCCGGGGGAACTTCGGCATTGGGCCGGTTGCAGATCACCTTGGCAAAGCCAGCCTCGGCAATGGCCGGAATATCCTCGACCGTGATCTGCGGCGAGACAGCATAGCGGGGGGTGATCTGACGAATCTCCATGCCAATTCCTTAGGCCGCGTTTGCCGCCCTGTCCAGTTGCGCGCCCAGCGGTGGTGCCACGAACATCCCGGCCGCCATTGCAACCAGAAAGACCAGCCCGCCCAGCCCGCCATAGCTCAGCGAGGCCATCGCCGGTCCGGGGCACAGTCCGGCCAATCCCCAGCCCATCCCGAACAGAACCGAACCCACGATCAGCCTGCGATCAACCTCGGGCTTGGCAGGGGGGGGAAAGGCTCCGCCGGTCAGGGCGTTCTGGCGACCTGTTGTCATCCGCCATGCCACAAGCATCGGCAGAATGGCACCGCCCATCACAAAGGCCAGCGTCGGATCCCAGTTGCCAAACACATCCAGCCAGCCCTGAACTTTTGTGGTGTCTGTCATGCCCGAAATCAGCAACCCGGCGCCGAACAGTGATCCGGCGATCAACGCAATGATAAGACGCATCAGATCACTCCCATCACATGACGCAGCAGCACAAGGGTGACGCCCCCGGCAAGGATATAGAAAACGGTGGCCACGATGCCGCGCAGCGAGAACCGAGAGATCCCGCACACCCCGTGCCCCGAGGTGCAGCCATTGGCGATCCGTGTGCCGATACCGACCAGCAGCCCAGCCAGAATGACAACGCCCAGATTGCTGGTAAGATGCGTCTGGGCCTCGGGCGCGATCAACGGGTGCAGAAGAACGGGCATTCCGACAAGCCCCGCAATAAAGGCCAGCTTTTCAGCCATGCTCCCCTTGGCGCTGCCATCGACAAGGCCGCCCAGAATGCCGCTTGCGCCCATGATCCGGCCATTGCCCAGCAGGTAGACCGCCCCGGCCAGACCGATCACCAGACCGCCGCACAGCCCCCAGATCCACTCAATATTCATGTGGGAATTCCCTTTGTGATTTGTTGTGCCCGCGTCACAGCTTGTTGACCGGCAGTTTCAGGAAAACATCGCCCTGTTCATCCGCCGGGGGCATCTGACCGGCCCGCATGTTGACCTGCAAAGACGGCAGGATCAGGCGCGGCATGGCCAGCGTGGCGTCCCGCGCGTCGCGCATTTCCACGAAGTCTTCGATGCTGCGCCCCTGTCCGATATGGACGTTCAGCGCCTTCTGCTCACCCACCGTCGTCTCCCACGCGTATTCGTCGCGGCCCGGAGCCTTGTAATCATGCCCGACATAGATACGGGTATTGTCCGGCAGCGACAGTATCTTCTGGATCGACTGGAACAGCGTGGCCGACGATCCTCCGGGAAAATCACAGCGCGCCGTGCCGAAATCGGGCATGAACAGCGTGTCACCCACAAATGCGGCATCGCCAATCACGTAGGTCATGCAGGCCGGTGTATGGCCGGGGGTGTGCAGCACGTCGCCCCGCATCTGGCCGATGTGAAAGCTGTCGCCTTCCTTGAACAGCGCGTCAAACTGGCTGCCATCGCGCTGAAACTCGGTTCCTTCGTTGAAAACCTTGCCAAACGTGTCCTGCACGGTGACGATCTGGTCGCCAATCCCGATCTTGCCGCCCAGCTCCTGTTGCAGGTAGGGGGCCGCCGACAGGTGGTCGGCATGGACATGGCTTTCCAGAATCCACTCGACCTTAAGGTCCTGCGCGCGCACAAAATCGATGATCTTGTCCGCCGAGGTTGTCGACGTCCGCCCCGAGGCATGGTCGAAATCCAGTACGCTGTCGATGATGGCACAGGCCCGTCCCTGAGGTTCATGAACCACGTAGGAAACCGTAAAGGTCTGCTCGTCAAAAAACGCTTTCACTTTCGGTGTCATGATCTTCTCCGTTTCGGTCTCGCATATCATATATGTGAATTGGAATGTGATGCAATATCGAACCTGAATTTGATGCCGGTCAAAGCAACCGCTGTAATTCTGGCTTAATCTTTAACCTATCCGCGTCAGATTGCCGAAACTTCGACCATGGCAGGCAATTTCCCGCACAAGGCTACGATATTATCTGCGGGTCGTAATCCCGTTACGTATATTGGGGATACTGGCGCCACTTGGGAGGATGGTTATGACACCGACTGGTCTTTATTCCGAAGCCGAGCAGCTTGAACGTAAGCTTGTGAACGCGGGTCTGGAAACGCGTTTGGCGCTTCAACCGAGTGTGAGTAAGATTGTTGACCGGATGCGGCAGCAGGGGATGGAGGTGCCTTCGCGCCTGCGTCGTCTGGATGCGGCCTTGTGTGAAGATGCGATTGAAGCGCAGTTTGATAACTTGCCGGTGTGAACCGGATGGTCATCCAAGGGAAATCCCGAGGATGACCAGCATCAATCCAAGCACCGACAGAAACAGCGAGGCCAGGTTCCAGGGCAGGACGCCCTGAACCACCGCGCGCAGCTCGTCATCCGACAGACCGGCCTTGCGCGCCCGCATCACGCGAAGAATGCACCAGACCAGACCGGCAAGCCCGGCCACAGACAGGGCCGCACCGCCCCAGGTGATGAATTCAAACATGGTTCCCCGCATATCCTCGTGACCTGATCACGCGCTTAACGGATCGGTTGGGGTCATACAAGTGCGCCAGCCCATTGGGTGCTTGCGACCCGGGCGGCAGCACTGTATCCGGCATTCCACACCAGGGTTTCAGCCTCTGGGGCAGGCGTGTCAGGAAGGTGCTCCCGTTGATCGGGCCACCGCCGTTCACCGCCAGCCGCAGGCTGACCTCTTCTGGTTGCAGGTCCATAACCGGGAACAAAAAAGATGAGCATGTCTGAAGAAGCAGAAGCAAATTACAAGGTCACCGCGGGCGAGCTGCGCCAGTTTGTGGAACGTATCGAGCGCCTTGAGATGGAAAAGAAAGACATCGCCGACCAGATCAAAGAGGTCTACGCTGAAAGCAAGTCGCGCGGCTATGACGTAAAGGCCCTGCGCAGCATCATTTCCCTCAGAAAAAGGGACAAGGATGACATCGCCGAGCAAGAGGCCGTCATCGAAATGTACAAAGAAGCGCTGGGTATGACCTAAGCCCGACCGCCATGAAACGATCTATGGCTCTGGAATGGGTTCAATGCCCTGAAAGAGCCACTGGCCCAAGGGATGCAACGGGGGCGCGCAGCGGGTCCCCCTTGCCAAGCGCGTGGTACGACCACGCGCAGCGCTCGACGCCTCCGGGCTGTATCGAACCGCCCATAAACCAAACGCGCACCACAAAAGTCTCTGACACGCCAATAGCCAAAGACGCCGGAACACCCAAACCCTTCCGGATAAAAGCGCGCTTTTTCGCAGGAATATGAAGGATGGTGCTGCTGGAGAGAATTGAACTCTCGACCTCTCCCTTACCAAGGGAGTGCTCTACCTCTGAGCTACAGCAGCGCTGTGGGCGGGTGATTAGACTCAAACGAAACGCGGCGCAAGGGTGTCTGGACGGTTTTTTTCGCCTCCTGTAGAGAAAGATCATGACGGATAAAAATTCACCCAAAAAACAAGGTAAACCCGGCGATGCGCGCGAGGCGCGGCTGAAGGCGGCGCTCAAGGCCAACATGGCGCGTCGCAAGGCGCAGGCCAAGGCGCGCGCGGCCGCGGGGGACAAGCCTGACAAGGACGAGGGATAAGAGCAGATGGATTCGATTCTGGTAACGGGCAACGGCCCGCTGAACGGTCAGATACCGATTGCGGGGGCCAAGAATGCGTGCCTGACGCTGATGCCCGCAACATTGTTAAGCGAAGAACCGCTGACGCTGACCAATGCGCCGCGGCTGAGCGATATCAAGACCATGACCGCGCTGCTGCAATCGCTGGGGGCCGAGGTGTCGTCGTTGCAAGACGGTCAGGTGATTGCAATGTCCAGCCACAGCCTGACCAGCCAGACCGCCGATTATGACATCGTACGCAAGATGCGCGCCTCGAACCTTGTGCTGGGCCCCTTGCTGGCGCGGTTCGGGCAGGCGGTTGTTTCTCTGCCCGGCGGGTGCGCGATCGGCGCACGGCCGATGGACCTGCATGTCGAAGGGCTCGAGGCGCTGGGCGCCGAGATCGAGCTGAAGGACGGCTATCTGCACGCCAAGGCTTCGGGCGGTCTGAAAGGCGCCGTGCACCAGATGCGCTTTGCCTCGGTCGGGGCCACCGAAAACATCGTCATGGCGGCGACGCTGGCCAAGGGCACCACGGTTCTGAAAAACGCCGCGCGCGAGCCCGAGATCGTCGATCTGGTCGAATGCCTGCGCAAGATGGGGGCGCAGATTTCCGGCGAAGGTACCCCGACCATCGAAATTCAGGGCGTCGACCGGCTGCACGGGGCCACACATCAGGTTGTCACCGACCGGATCGAGCTGGGCACCTATATGCTGGCCCCGGCGATTTGTGGGGGCGAGGTCGAACTGCTGGGCGGTCGCATGTCACTGGTCGAATCCTTTGCGGCCAAACTGGATGCGGCAGGCGTCAGCGTTTCAGAAACCGAAGGCGGTCTGAAAGTGGCGCGCAAAAACGGGCGCGTGCGCGCGGTGGATGTGGTGACTGAACCTTTCCCCGGCTTCCCGACCGACTTGCAGGCGCAGATGATGGCGCTGATGTGCACGGCTGAGGGCGCCTCGGTTCTCGAAGAACGCATTTTCGAAAACCGCTTCATGCACGCCCCCGAACTGGTGCGCATGGGCGCGCATATCGAGGTGCATGGCGGCACCGCCACGGTGACCGGTGTCGAGCGTCTGAAAGGCGCGCCGGTGATGGCGACCGACCTGCGGGCCTCGGTCTCGCTGATCCTTGCCGGATTGGCGGCAGAAGGGGAAACAACGGTCAGCCGGGTCTATCATCTGGACCGCGGATATGAACATGTGGTGCGCAAGCTGGAAGGCGTGGGTGCAAAGATTGAACGGATCAAGGGCCAATGACAGACGCAAGCTTTGAAGACGGGCGCGAGGCGCCGCTTAATCTGGGGGCCGAGGATGCAGATGACCTTCAGGTGATCTCGACCCTCGCGCAGGATGCCGTGTTTCCGGTGACCGAGATGAAGTGGCAACCGGCGCAGCGCCGCTTTGGCCTGCTGCTGAACCGCTTTCGCTGGGAAGACAAGGATGCCGCCGCCCACCGCGACCGCCCGTTTGAACGGGTGCAGTCGGTGCTGGTCTTCGGTTCGGTTCTCTCGGTGTCCAGTCAGGGCATTGATCGCGGTGACACTGACATGATCATGTCGCTGCTGTCGGTTGTTTTCGAACCCGGCGAGGATGGCGCGGGCCATGTCCTGCTGACGCTGGCCGGTGACGGCGCGATCCGCCTGACGGTCGAGGCGCTGGATGCCACCCTCAAGGACGTCACGCGCCCTTATCAGGCCCCCTCCGGTCAAGCCCCGCATCATCCCGAATAGATGCAGAACAAGCGCGGCATATCTCAGGCGTTTTCGAAGGTGCCCGAAGGTGTCACTCTGCGTCGCGCCACCGTTTTCGACGTTTTCGACATCAGTCGGGTTCTGATCCGTTCGATCACGAAGCTCTGCGGGGCCGATCATCAGGGTGACCCGCAGGCCATCGCGCAATGGACCGATAACAAGGACCCGGCCACGATCCGGGGCTGGATCAAACCTGGATCGCAGATCTGGCAGGCTGAACGGGCCGGGCAGGTGGCTGCCGTAGGCGGTTTGTTGGAAACCGGAGAGATCACTCTGCTTTACATCGACCCGGATCATACGGGCTGTGGTCTGGGGGCGGCGGTTTTGAACCGGCTGGAACGGGAACTGCTCGCGGCGGGATGTTCCTCAGCCTCGCTTGAGGCAACAAAAACCGCGCAGGATTTCTATCAGCGCCACGGCTGGCAGGCTACCGGCCGGTGCTGCGGCCACGGGGATCTGTCCTGCTTTGCCATGCACAAATCGCTACACCCCGTGGGCTGAGGGTTGAGGCCGCGCGCTCCGGGCGATATGTCCCAATGCGCAACGCCCGGAGTGCCAGATCATGCCCGTTTTCCTTGATACCAAATCGCCCGATTTCGAACCCGCCTTCCGGACCCTGCTCTCGGCCAAGCGCGAGGACAGCCCGGATGTGGATGCGGTTGTGGCGCAGATCATCGACGACGTGCGTAACCGGGGCGATGCGGCGGTTATCGAACTGACGGCGAAATTCGACCGGCTGACGCTGACACCCGAAACGCTGGCCTTCAGCGCACAGGATATCGCGGATGCGGTAGCGCTGGTCGGGGCCGAAGATCGCACGGCGCTGGAACTGGCTGCTTCCCGTATCCGGGCCTATCACGAAAGGCAATTGCCCGAGGATCAGGAATGGACGGATGAGGCCGGGGCCACCCTTGGCTGGCGCTGGTCTGCTGTCTCGGCCGCAGGGCTTTACGTGCCGGGTGGGCTGGCCTCGTACCCGTCATCGGTGCTGATGAACGCCATCCCGGCCAAAGTGGCCGGTGTGGAACGGCTGGCCATCGTGGTGCCCACGCCCGAAGGGCAGGTGAACCCGCTGGTGCTGCTGGCGGCACAGCTGTCGGGTGTGGACGAGGTCTATCGCATCGGCGGCGCGCAGGCCGTGGCGGCGCTGGCCTATGGCACCGACACCATCGCGCCGGTCGACAAGATCACCGGACCGGGCAACGCCTTTGTCGCCGCCGCCAAGCGGCGCGTCTTTGGCAAGGTCGGCATCGACATGATTGCCGGCCCCTCGGAAATTCTGGTCATTGCCGACAAGGACAACGACCCCGACTGGATCGCGCTGGACCTGCTCAGCCAGGCCGAGCATGACGAAAGCGCGCAGTCGATCCTGATCACCGATGACGCCGCATTCGGCCAATCCGTCGCGCAGGCGGTCGAAAAACGGCTGGAAACCCTGCAACGCCGCGCCATCGCCGGGGTCAGCTGGCGCGACTACGGCGCGGTGATCACCGTGCGCAACCTGGACGAGGCCGCGGCCCTGTCCAACCGCATTGCCCCGGAACATCTGGAACTTTGCGTGGCCGACCCGCGCGCGCTGAGCGAAAAAACCATCCACGCCGGGGCCATCTTTCTGGGTCAGTACACACCCGAAGCCATCGGCGACTACGTCGGTGGACCCAACCACGTGTTGCCCACCGCCCGCTCGGCACGGTTTTCGTCGGGCCTCAGCGTGATGGACTTCCTCAAGCGCACCACGCTCAGCCAGATGACCCCCGAAGCCCTGCGTGCCATCGGCCCTGCCGCCGAACAGCTGGCGCGCTCGGAAAGCCTCGAGGCGCATGGCCTCTCGGTCACCGCGCGCCTGAACCGCCTGAATGGCTGAAATGACGCAAAGACCGGGCGCATATGGCGTTTCTGTGCGTTGCCCGTTGAATATCATTGTTATAGGTCTGTGCTGACGCAAGGAATGTGACTGTAAAGATGACCCGCATCTCACATATCGAACTGGATGATAGAAATCTGCCGCCGCCCACGCCCGAGATCGAGCAGGAGCGCAAGGTCGCCATCTATGATCTGCTTGAAGAAAACAGCTTCTCGCTGCCCAAACGCGACGACCGCGTTGTGCCCGAAGGCCCCTATCGCCTTCAGCTTTCGATCCGCGACAAACGGCTTGTCTTCGACATTGAAACCGAGGCCAACGAAAAAGCGGCCGAGTTTCACCTGTCGCTCGGTCCCTTCCGGCAGGTGGTCAAGGATTACTTCCAGATCTGCGAAAGCTATTTTGACGCGGTGAAATCGCTGCCACCCAGCCAGATCGAAACCATCGACATGGCCCGCCGGGGTATCCACAACGAAGGCAGCCGCGTGTTGCAGGAACGGCTGGAAGGCAAGGCAGATGTCGACACCGACACCGCCCGCCGCCTGTTCACGCTGATCTGCGTTCTGCATTTTGGGGGCTGACGCGTGAAGCCTCTGCCGCAGTCGGTCTTGTTCTGTTGCGACCACAACGCGGTTCGGTCCCCGATGGCCGAGGGGCTGATGAAGAAATTCTATGGCACCGGCACCTATGTCCAGTCCGCCGGTGTGCATAACGATCTGGAAATCGACGGCTTCAGCATCGCCGTCTGCCACGAGGTCGGCGTGGAACTGTCCCGCCACCGCTCGCGCTCCTTCGACGAGATGCAGGAATGGGGCGATGACCTCAGCTCGTTCGATCTGGTCGTGGCGCTTTCACCCGCCAGCCAACGTCAGGCGCTGGAACTGACCCGTGTTTTTCACCTCGATGTCGATTATTGGCCAATAATGGACCCTACCGGGATGGGCGAGACCCGCGAACAAAAGCTACATCACTACCGACAGACCCGCGACCAGATCATTCAGCATCTGAAAGACCGCTGGGGCGAACCAACGGAGGGGACATGAACCAGACCGTCAAAACCTATTTCGATGCCTTCAACGCCGGTGACGTCGATGGCATGCTGGCCTGCCTGTCCGATGAAGTGGCCCATCACGTGAACGAAGGCCAGATTCGCGTCGGCAAGGACAAGTTCGCGGCCTTTTGCGCCCATATGAACCGCTGCTACCGCGAAAACCTGACCGACATCGTTGTGTTCGAGGCTCAGGGCGGCACCCGCGCCGCGGCCGAGTTCATCGTCAACGGCACCTATCTGGAAACCGACGAGGGCCTGCCCGACGCGCACGGCCAGACCTATCGCCTGCCTGCCGGGTCGTTCTTTGACCTCAGGGACGGCAAGATCACCCGCGTCACCACCTTCTATAACCTTGCAGACTGGACCAAACAGGTCTCGAATGGCTGACGTCACCGACGTCCGCCCCCTGACCGGAGCGGCACTCGGGGCCGCTCTGGACGATGTCGCCCGCCTGCGGATCAGGGTGTTTCACGCCTGGCCCTACCTCTATGACGGCGATCTGGAATACGAGCGCAAATACCTCCAATCCTACCGCGATAGCGACAAGGCCATCGTGGTCGGCGCCTTCGACGGCGACCGCCTGATCGGCGCCTCGACCGGCGCACCCCTGACCGACCACGCCGACGATTTCGCCGCGGCCTTCGCAGACACCGGGCTCGATCTGTCGCAGATCTTCTATTGCGCTGAATCCGTCCTGCTGCCGGACTATCGCGGGCAGGGCGTCGGCCACACTTTCTTCGACACGCGCGAGGCGCACGCCCGCGCTCTGGGCTTTGCCAAATGCGCCTTTTGCAGCGTGCAACGCCCCACCGACCACCCCCTGCGCCCCGACCACTACCGCCCGCTGGATACCTTCTGGCGCGCCCGTGGATACGAGCCCCTACCCGGCGCAATCGCCCAATTCTCGTGGAAGGATATTGGGGAAGAGGGAGAAACGCCGAAGCCGTTGCAGTTCTGGATCAGGGATTTGTAGACGTCGGGTTGGGCTTTGCCTCGTTCGCTGCCCTAGTAAGATAGGGTATCGTAAACGACAGGCTGACGGAAAGAGTTCTATCAGTCAGTTCCGGTCTTACTTTCACCTTCAGAACGCACTTCAATAACATCTTTGTACTCAAGGATATATGCCTTCAGTTGAGGGCTGCACAGAACCTCATCCAGATGAGCCGCAAAGAAAGATTCCCTAATATGATCAGAATTCATCATTCTGCCGAATGCTTCCCGGTTTTTTTCAATACACAGCGAAGAGTTTGCTCTCAGTGCATCCATAGTGTTCACATGCATTTGCATGGTGGAGAACTTTGAAAGTGGTAAATTATACCCGAATACAAACTCATTCATCATCAACGATTCAAAAACCGTACTGATAAAATTGTGCGGGGAGGCAAGGGTAACAAATAAGCTGTCAAAGATATTTAATTTTTCAGCGTGATTCAATCCGTTGCTAATTTTGTAGTGAACTATTTTTCTGAGCGCTTTAAGTTTCACATCTGTGGAGAGTGACTTATTCTCTAGGGTCAGGACCCATTGATTTCCGCATTGCGGCGTGATTCACGGTTCGAAAAACGAGCGGTGACCATGTCTGATCTTTTCTGGCTGACGGATGCGCAGATGGCGCGTCTTGAGCCCTTCTTCCCCAAGTCTC
>NZ_JAEDOX010000031.1 GCF_017872555.1 Ruegeria sp. HKCCSA071 | reverse complement strand
ATCTCGACCGCGCACGTGGAATACGAGACCGACGCGCGCCACTATGCGCATGTCGACTGCCCCGGCCACGCCGACTATGTCAAGAACATGATCACCGGTGCCGCTCAGATGGACGGCGCGATCCTGGTTGTGAACGCCGCGGACGGCCCGATGCCGCAAACCCGCGAGCACATCCTGCTGGGCCGCCAGGTTGGCATTCCGAAGATGGTCGTGTTCATGAACAAAGTTGACCAGGTTGACGACGAAGAGCTGCTGGAACTGGTGGAAATGGAAATCCGCGAGCTGCTGTCTTCGTATGAATACCCCGGCGACGATATCCCGATCATCGCAGGTTCGGCTCTGGCCGCGATGGAAGGCCGTGACCCTGAAATCGGCGAGAACAAGATCCGCGAGCTGATGGCGGCTGTTGATGACTACATCGACACCCCCGAGCGTGCTGTTGACCAGCCGTTCCTGATGCCGATCGAAGACGTGTTCTCGATCTCGGGCCGTGGTACCGTTGTGACCGGCCGTGTCGAGCGTGGCGTGATCAACGTTGGCGACGAGATCGAGATCGTCGGCATCCGTGACACCGCGAAAACCACCTGCACCGGCGTTGAAATGTTCCGCAAGCTGCTGGACCGCGGTGAAGCGGGCGACAACATCGGCGCCCTGCTGCGTGGTGTGGATCGTGACGGCGTTGAGCGTGGCCAGGTTCTGTGTAAGCCGGGTTCGGTGACACCGCACACCAAGTTCGAAGCCGAAGCCTATATCCTGACCAAGGAAGAAGGCGGCCGTCACACGCCGTTCTTCGCGAACTACCGTCCGCAGTTCTACTTCCGGACCACAGACGTGACCGGCACCGTGACCCTGGCCGAAGGCACCGAGATGGTCATGCCCGGCGACAACGTGTCGTTCGGCGTTGAGCTGATCGCACCGATCGCGATGGAAAACGGCCTGCGCTTTGCGATCCGCGAAGGCGGCCGCACCGTCGGCGCCGGCGTTGTGTCGAAGATCGTAGAATAATCCGTAGGCCGGGCTTCAGCCCGGCACATCGGTGAACAAACAAGGGCCGCTCCCTAGGGGGCGGCCTTTT
>NZ_JAEDOX010000030.1 GCF_017872555.1 Ruegeria sp. HKCCSA071 | reverse complement strand
GCTTACAGGTTTGGGTATATGGGGAAACGGTTGCAGAGGTCAGCGACCTGGGCGCGGACGCGGGCTTCGACTTCGGCGTTGCCGTCTTCGCCGTTGGCAGCCAGGCCGTCGACCACTTCGATGATCCAGTCGGCGATCTGGCGGAACTCGGCCTCGCCAAAACCGCGGGTGGTGCCGGCGGGGCTGCCCAGGCGGATGCCCGACGTGATGGTCGGCTTTTCCGGGTCAAACGGCACGCCGTTCTTGTTGCAGGTGATATGCGCCCGGCCCAGGGCCTTTTCGGTCGCGTTGCCCTTGACGCCCTTGGGGCGCAGGTCGACCAGCACCACATGGGTGTCGGTGCCGTGGGTCACGGTGTCGAGCCCGCCCTTGATCAGCTGATCGCTGAGCGCCTGCGCATTGATCACGACCTGCTGGATGTAGCTTTTGAACTCGGGGCGCAGCGCCTCGCCAAAGGCCACGGCCTTGGCCGCGATCACATGCATCAGCGGGCCGCCCTGAATGCCGGGGAAGATCGCCGAATTCACTTTCTTAGCGATATCTTCATCATTGGTCAGGATCATACCCCCACGTGGGCCGCGCAGGGTCTTGTGTGTGGTGGTGGTCGCCACATGCGCGTAGGGGAACGGGCTGGGGTGCTCGCCCGCCGCAACCAGACCGGCGAAATGCGCCATGTCCACGTGCAGATAGGCGCCGACCATGTCGGCGATCTGACGCATGCGGGCAAAGTCGATCTGACGCGGGATGGCCGAACCGCCCGCGATGATCAGCTTGGGGTTATGCTCTTTCGCCAGCGCCTCGACCTGATCATAGTCCAGCATGTTGTCCTGCTGGCGCACGCCGTATTGCACGGCGTTGAACCACTTGCCCGACTGGTTGGGCCGCGCGCCGTGGGTCAGGTGGCCACCAGCATCCAGGCTCATGCCCAGAATGGTGTCGCCGGGCTGGATCAGCGCCTGGAACACGCCCTGGTTGGCCTGGCTGCCCGAGTTCGGCTGCACATTGGCAAAACCGCAGCCAAACAGCTGCTTGGCGCGGTCGATGGCCAGATTCTCGGCGATATCAACAAACTCGCAGCCCCCGTAATAGCGCCGACCCGGGTAGCCTTCGGCATATTTGTTGGTCATCACCGAACCCTGCGCCTCCATCACAGCGGCAGAGACGATGTTCTCGGACGCAATCAGCTCGATCTCGTCGCGCTGACGACCCAGCTCAGACCGGATCGAGCCAAAAAGCTCAGGGTCGCGGTCCGACAAGGACTGGGTGAAAAATCC
>NZ_JAEDOX010000002.1 GCF_017872555.1 Ruegeria sp. HKCCSA071 | reverse complement strand
CGAATAACCAACACACCCGACAAACCCGTCTGCTCAATCTCCATATCACCCAACCTCAAAAACCTGTTGCCTGTATTTTGGCTTTGCCACACGTGTATGAAATGTGACTTCGATTCGAAATTTTCAGCGCGTAGTTAACTGACCGCGCGAACAAATTGAATGGGCAAGCTCTTTTGTCGAGTTATGCGTCTGATGGTTTCGGCAACTTTTTTGACGGGGCTCTTTGCTGAATTTCTGGTTGTCCATTCCTTGCTGGTGGCCATAAATGTAACCACACAAATAGTAAACCGCTTTGCTTTGAACGAAAGAGCGGATGAAAGAAACGCAGAAAAGCGGCAGTATCGGATCCGAATTGCTACAAGACATACCGGCTCAGGTCTGCTGATTTGGTCAATTCACCCAGATTGTCGTCCACGAATTGTGCGTCGACAGTTATTTCTGTTCCGGCCTGGTCTGGTGCAGTGAATGACAGCTCTTCGAAGACCCGCTCCATGACGGTGTAAAGTCGCCGCGCACCAATGTTTTCAATGCTCTGGTTCACCTCGGCTGCGATCCGTGCCAAGGCGGCAATACCATCTTCAGTAAACCCAACAGTGACCTCTTCGGTGGCCATAAGGGCCGTATACTGACGGGTCAGTGCGTTGTCGGTTTCGGTCAGGATGCGCACGAAATCCTCCTCGGTCAGCGCGCGCAGCTCTACCCGAATGGGCAGACGGCCCTGCAACTCGGGCAAAAGGTCTGACGGTTTGGCGATATGGAACGCACCGGATGCGATGAACAGGATGTGGTCGGTTTTCACCGGACCGTGTTTTGTCGAGACGGTTGTGCCTTCGATCAGGGGCAGCAGGTCGCGCTGTACACCTTCGCGACTTACATCACCACCACGCGCTTCTGTGCGGGCACAGACCTTGTCAATCTCGTCCAGAAAAACGATGCCATTCTGTTCCACCGATTCCAATGCGGTGCGGGTGACCGTCTCATCGTCCAGCAGCTTGTCGGCCTCTTCCCCAATCAGCACGTCATAGCTTTCGGCGACAGTCAGACGTTTCCTGACAGTACGCCCGGCAAACGCCTTACCGAAGATATCACCCAGATTCATCATCCCCATCTGACTGCCTGGCTGTCCCGGAATGTCGAACATCGGCATCGGGTTTGAACTGTCCGCGACGTCCAGTTCGATGACCGTCTCATCCAGTTCACCCGCCTTGAGCTTTTTGCGGAACATCTCTCGTGTGCCTTCACGGGCATCCGTACCAGCGATGGCGTCAATCACGCGGTCTTCGGCGGCTTGATAGGCTTTGGCTCTGACGTCTTCACGCATGAATTCCCGTGTTTGCAGAATGGCGGCATCGGCCAGATCGCGGATGATTTGTTCCACGTCGCGACCGACATAGCCAACCTCTGTGAACTTCGTGGCTTCGACTTTGATAAAGGGTGCGCGCGCCAGCTTGGCCAGACGGCGGCTGATCTCGGTCTTGCCGACACCGGTGGGGCCGATCATCAGGATGTTCTTTGGATACACCTCTTCGCGAATATCGTCCGGCAACTGCTTGCGGCGCCAGCGGTTGCGCAGGGCAACAGCCACAGCGCGCTTGGCATCCTTTTGCCCGATAATGAAACGATCCAGTTCCGAGACAATCTCGCGCGGGGTCAGGTCGGTCAAAGGGCAATCCTCTCGGTCGTATTTGCGTGATGCGGTCTAGGTAATCATGGCTTTGACGAAAACAAGCAAACCGCGGGTCTTGGCCGCGTTGGTTAACAATGCCTCATGCGGTTTGCAAATCCTTTGCTTGGGGAAAACACGAACCCTCTGTTACGGTTGCGTCAGGGTTACGAGCGTCAGGAGCATATGGAATGACGAAGATTGCCAAGATTACCCTGTTGTTTGTGGTATTTGTGGATCTGATCGGGCAAGGTCTGGTCTTTCCCATCATCAATTCGCTGATCATGGAAACGAACTCGGGTTTCCTGCCGGAAAGTACGCCAGTGGGCCGCAGGCATTTTTACTATGGTCTGGTGATCGGATGCTTTTTCCTGTCGTGGTTTCTGGGTGTTGTTTATGTCTCGAAAGTGTCTGACTCGATCGGGCGAAAGAACGCGTTGCTGGTCTGCCTTGGGGGGGCGTTGGTCGGATATGCGCTGACCATTGTGGCGCTTTATCTCAATAGCCTGCTTCTGCTGATCGTCGGCCGTTCGATTACCGGGTTCACTGCGGGCAATCAGCCTATCGCGCAGGCAGCGATGATCGATGGCAGCACTGACGCGTCTGACCGGGACCGAAACATGGGCTACATCGTGACAGGTGTCAGCTTTGGCCTTGTCGGCGGGCCGATCATCGGCGCGGTTTTGTCGGATTCGGCGTTATTTGGCGGCTTTGCCACGCTGAAAACCCCGTTCTATGGCGCGTTCGTGTTGGTGTTGATCGCGATTTTTCTAGTGCTTCTATTTT
The DNA here is from genome assembly GCF_017872555.1 of Ruegeria sp. HKCCSA071. Classification (GTDB taxonomy): domain Bacteria; phylum Pseudomonadota; class Alphaproteobacteria; order Rhodobacterales; family Rhodobacteraceae; genus Ruegeria. The sequence continues at coordinate 326,490 of NZ_JAEDOX010000002.1, read as the reverse complement.
TCAAGGACACCCGAACCAAGCGCGAGCCCTTTGTGTTTCGCCCCCGTGATATTACCGACAGCCTGATCGCAGTTGGCGAACACCCGCTGGTTCTGAAAATCCTGCCGGTTTATTCGTTTTTCATGATCGCCAATGTCACATTCTACGTGTTTGTCGACAATTTCCTGACCAGCGCATTCGGGTATGGGGTCATCGGGGGCAGCGTGGCGATGGTTGTCATCGGTGTGGCGTTGGCCTTTTCCAGTACGTTCCTGGTGAAGCCTGCCCAGGAAAGGTTCAGCAAACACGCGATCATTTACACGTCGCTTGTGGTGATGGTCATTTGCGGGTTTGCCTTTGCCTTCAGCCCAAGCGGTGTATTCAGCTATGTCCCGGTGTTTTTCTTCTATTTCCTGTTCGGCATCGCTTATCCAACACTGTTGGGCCTGTTCTCCTCAAGCGTCAGCGAGGCGGATCAGGGCTGGGCCATGGGCGTGGCCACCGCCGTGTTCTGCCTTGCGGGGGGGATCATGTCACTGATCGGTGGCGGATTGATGAGCATCGATATCCGCGTGCCCTATTACATCGTGATCGTAGCGGCGGTCCTGGGGTTGATCGGCATGCACCGTCGATGGAAAGGCAAAGAGATCAAGGCGCTTTTAGCCTGAGATCGTCTCAACTGTCAGGTTGCCATTGGTGTAGACACAGATATCTGCTGCGATGGCCATAGATTGCCGGGCAATGTCTTCAGCGGATTTGTCGCTGTCCATCATGGCACGCGCGGCGGCCAGAGCGAAATTGCCTCCCGACCCGATGGCAGCCACATTGTGTTCGGGTTCCAGTACGTCCCCTGCCCCGGTGATGACCAGCAGATCCCTGCCGTCTGTCACGATCAGCATCGCCTCAAGCTTTTGCAGATACTTGTCGGTGCGCCAGTCCTTGGCGAGTTCAACCGAGGCGCGGGCCAGTTGGCCGGGCGTAGCCTCAAGCTTGGCTTCCAGCCGTTCCAGCAATGTGAAGGCATCCGCTGTCGATCCGGCAAAACCTGCCACGATCTCGAACCCTCCGGGAGACAGGCGGCGCACCTTGCGCGCGGTGCCCTTGATCACGGTTTGACCCAGACTCACCTGACCGTCGCCGGCAATGACGACATGACCGTCCTTCTTGACGCCGATAATCGTTGTTCCGTGCCAACCGGGAAAGTCGTTATCTGCCATGATCGTCTCCGCTTTTGCTGGCGGTATATATGGGCCGGACCGGTTGTTGGCGCAACCCATTGCCAAACTGCCCAAAAGATATGCAAAAAACGCAATTCGGGGTTACCGGACCAGCAATTGTGAGTCCGGCCAAGCGGTACTAGATGAGGCTCACAACCGACAACGGGTCGGCTGTTTCTTCAATAAGGACTGCGCACATGGCAACCACAGCTAATATTCATGCGCCGCTCGGAGCAGCTACCATCCTGCACGTGGCGGACGTTTTCATCAATGCATTCGACAATGTTGTCGCATGGAATGAAGCCCGTAAAACACGGAACCTTCTGTCGGAACTCAGCGACACGCAGCTGGACGATATCGGTCTGAGCCGCGCGGATATCGCAAAAATCTGATCCAACCGACAGATCGCCAAACCGAACCAGCCGCCCGGATTTCCGAGCGGCTTTTTCGTTGCTCAGCTCTGGACATATTTCCCGGCAAGATCGGGCAAAAAGGCCTCGACCGCAGCAGTTGCAATGACGTGCAGAGTGCCAGTCTCTTCATCGGCGACATCCAGACCACCTTTGACCGCGCGAACCTCGGCCCGGCCCCGTGGCAAGTCGGCAGCAACCAGCTCGCAGTTCACCTGTTCCGGATTCTGAACGCCGATTGTCACACGCACGCGCATTTCGTTGTGATCGATCTCCAGCTTTAAAAACAACGTGATGGATGAATGATGCAACGCGTCCTGTACCGCGCGGCGGGCTGCTTTGGTATAATCCTGACCATAAAGGTCATTGCCGGTGCCCATTTCCAGGATGATCCGCTTTTCACTCATTGCGCAGGGTCCATGTCGAAAGAAACGATCAGTGCAGCGTTGGCGATGACCGTGTGGCCATCGCCATGCGGTTTTTCGATGTCCAGCCCACCTTTTCTGACGGTAATGTTGGGCTGGCCATAAGGGAAAACGGCTTTGAGGGCGTCGGTATCCACTTGATCCGGCTGCTGCACGCCGATCTCGGCATCGATGATCATCGCCTCTTTCGGGAAACCAAACAGTTCGGCCATATTGACTGAGTTGTGCCACAGCGCGTCTCTGATCGCCCGAAGAGATGCTTCGGTATAGTCCATTCGGCGCAGGGATGTGCCCATCCCGAACTCTACAAGAACGCGCGTTTTTGCCATTGGCTTCCCCGCTGTTTCAACAAAAAAGGCGCCCCAATCTGAGACGCCTTTCGAACAATCTGTTATCGCCAGATCAGATGGATTCGTCGATCCAGCTTTGCAGCGCGGCTTTGGGGGCAGCGCCTGCGCGGTTCGATACAACCTGACCGTCCTTGAAGATGAACAGCGCCGGGATGCCGCGCACGCCCATGGCGGCGGCAGAGTTCGGGTTGTTGTCCACGTCCACCTTGGCGATCTTGACCTTGCCGCCATATTCGGCGGCCAGCTCTTCCAGTGCCGGACCAATCTGCTTACAGGGTCCGCACCATTCGGCCCAGAAATCCACTACTACTGGAACGTCCGAGTTCTTGACTTCGGCGTCAAAGGTTTCGTCGGTGACGGCTACGGTCGACATATTATGTCTCCTGAATGAAATGCGCTTGGGCTGTGAAGGTAGGGGCGGCAGTAGGTAAGGTCAAGATATCTGGGTGCAGGCCAGGGCATCCGTCACAAGATCGTGTGGCAGCCACATAAGATTTGCCGTTCTTGTCCAAAGGATTGCGGTGCGTATCTTGTGGTTTGGATAGATCTGCGACAGGGCTTGCGCATACGCGCCCATTTGGCGAAGCAACCCTTCGGGGCAATCTTCGACCCGGTTCGGAACGGTGGCATTTGATTTGAAATCAATCACATGAACTTCGCTGTCCGTCACGATCAGGCGGTCGACAATCCCGTACATTCGCTGCCCGTTCAGGTCGGCAGTAACAGGTATTTCGGCCAATGTGTCCGGCGTGAAAATGTGTCGCAGGCTTTCGGATGTCAGCACGCCTGTGACTTCGGTCAGCAATGCGTTCTGATCCTCGTGCCCCATGTCGGGCAGCAGGCGGGCGCAAAGCTCTGGCCAGTGGTTCTGCGTGACTTTGGGCAGATGCTCAAGCAGCAGGTGCACACGGGTTCCGCGCAGTTTGGCAGCGTCTTCATCCAGACCAGCGTCACCCGGCAACGCCTTGGCACCACCCAGATCCGAAGGGCTGATGGTGGCCGCAGGTACAACTGGTTCAGCTGCGGGGTGCAGGAACATGTCGGGCAGTTCTGCATGTTTGGCCGATGCGTGTGACTGCTCAACCAATGGCAACCCATCCCAGTCGCCATGGGACAGCCGACGTTTATCTGAACCAGGCAGTTGCGTTGCCCCGGCCTTTTCCATCGCCGCTTCTACCATCTGGTACCAGCTGTTGCCATCTTTACCCAAATCACCCGCCGCCGCCACGATCAGCCACTTTTCGGCCCGTGTTAGAGCCACATATAGCAAGCGAAGCCGTTCGTTTTCCTCGCGGGTGCGCGCCTCTGACCGGGCGTGAGTGATCAGGTTCGGCGATTGATCTGCCGAAACCTTCCACAGCGGTGTCCCGTCTGCCACCATGATTTCAGCGTCGCGCGGCGGCTGCCGTTTTCCGGTATCCGGTAGAATGACGATCGGAGCCTCCAGACCTTTCGAGCCGTGCACCGTCATCACCCGGATCATATTGCCGACCCCGCTCATCTGTCGTTTGATTTCCAGATCGTCGGTCTGCATCCAGACCAGAAATCCCGTCAGGCTGGGGATATCCGTCCGCTCGTAGGCCAACGCCTGCGACAGCAGGGCATTGATACCGTCTTCAGCCTCGGGTCCCAGTCGGCCCAACAGGTTTCGCCGCCCGTTATGTCGGGTCAGAATGCGTTCGATCAGGTCATAGGGGCGCAGAAAGTCGATCTGACTGCGCAGATCGTTCAGCACGCCCAGGGTTTCGGGGAATTCGTCAGCGCGTTTGCGCAAAGCAGCCCACAGGAATTGCTCCTCCCGCCGATGGGCCAGATCGAAAAGCTGCTGCTCGGACCATCCGAACAGCGGGGATTTCAGAACTGTCGCCAGCGACAGGCTGTCTTCGGGCGTCGCCAGAAAGCCAAGCAGCGCAGCCAGATCCTTGACCGCTAGTTCGGCCCCCACCTTAAGCCGGTCCGCCCCGGCGATGGGTAGCCCGGCAACCTTGCAGGCGCGAATGATTTCGGCAAACAGGTCGGACCGGCGTTGCACAAGGATCAGAAAATCACCGGGTTGCACTTTGCGTCGAACAAACTGGCCCTGTGTGTCCCCGTCTTCAGGGATCGTTTCGCCGCCATCGATCATTTTTTTGATCGACGCAGCCACCCGTTCGGCCAGAATAACGGTATGATGCCGTGATCCGGGTCGGTCCACCGGATCAGTCCAGTCCCCCTCCTCCGCGTCTTCGACTTTTTCGACAACGGGCCAAAGATCAACCCGACCGGGCAAATCGGATTTGAAGGCGCGGTGCTGGCTTTCCTTCTGAAATCCTGCATCGGTTCGGTTATCAAAAAGCGTGTCGACCAGAGACAAGATCGCGCTGGAGGATCGGAAGGAATATTCCAGCGTCGAACCCCACAGTTTAGAGCCTGATTCAGTGAGTTTTCGGTCAAACTCCTCCTGCATCCGGTCAAAAGCCTGCGGGTCGGCGCCCTGAAAGGAATAGATCGATTGTTTTTTGTCGCCGACCACAAAAATCGTGCGCTCGACCCCTGATCGGGCCCCTTCCCCACTGGTGAACTCCTGAGCCAGTTTTTCGACCACATCCCATTGATCGGGGCTGGTGTCTTGCGCTTCGTCGACAAGAATGTGGTCGATACCCCCATCCAGACGGTATAGCACCCATTCGGCCACTGCCGGGTCATTCAGAACCTGACGTGCGCGCAGGATCAGATCGTCGAAATCCAGCCACCCCCGCAACTGCTTGCGGCGTTCATATTCCGGTAGGAATGCAGCGGCAAAGCGGTGCAATACAGCGGTTTTCTGGGCTGCAACCAGCGCCAGCCGGCGTTCGCGTGCAGCTTCAAGCCGCAGCATGAGAGCTTCGAGTTGAGGCATCCGGTCCGCCAGCGCACCTTCGCGAAGGAGTTTGGTAGGAAAGCCGTTGATCTTGGCGGTGAACGGTTCTTTTGCGCCTTTTCCTGTCAGCAGCACATCTTCCAGCATGGGCAAGTGAGCCAATCGTGCTTCGGTGAACCCTGCCAGCTTTGCCGCTGCCTTGGCATTATTGCCGCCACTTTCGAGCAACAGGGGCAAAATTGACTGGATCAGCTCAACCTCACCACCCAGGAAAACGCTTTGGAACAACGCATTATCGTCGAAATGCGAGGGCAGTTCGAAGCGTTGCAACAGATCAGGCCAATCCAGTTGCTGCGCGAACTGGTTGCGCTTTTGGGCGATCGCCGCAGTCAGCTTGTCAAAGCCTGTATCGGTGATAAACCGGGCCACGTCTTCGATCAGCTTGGCCTGCGGGCCTTCTGCGAAATCTTCAACAATTTCTTCCCTCAGCAAAGCTGCCGCACGGTCTTCCATTTCCGAAAACTGCGGGCTGACCCCGGCCTCGAGCGGGAAACGACGCAGCAACGAGGCGCAGAACGAGTGAATTGTCTGAATCTTCAAGCCGCCCGGCGTCTCGATGGCGCGGGCAAACAGGGTGCGCGCTTGTGCCAACCGGTCTGAATCGATAACGCCGGTCACGCCCAGTTCGGCCAGGTCCTTTTGCAGCCTGGCATCTTCCAGCATTGCCCATTTGCCAAGACGGTCAAACAACCGGTTCTGCATCTCGCTGGCAGCAGCTTTGGTATAGGTCAGGCAAAGTATGTGCTGCGGTTGGACGCCACCCAGCAGCAGGCGCGCCACCCGATCGGTCAGAACCCGTGTCTTTCCTGACCCCGCATTGGCGGCCAGCCAGGTCGAGGCATCGGGTCGCGCGGCTTGCACCTGTCGTTCGGTGGCTTCGTTGCGCGCGCTCATATCAGGTCCTCGGGGCGCGTTTTGGCTGTCCGGTCCCACTCGCCGAACCGGGCCAGATGATCATAGTCACCAATATCCGTATCCTTGTGCAGCATTCGGCGGGATGAATATCCCTGATCAGGCTCTAAATAGGCTGAAATCAGCTCTTTCAATTCGGCCAGAACCTTCTCGGCGGGTTCTTTCAGCAGCGGCGCGGGCACCTCTTTATAGGCACCACCCATCCCGATGAAGATCGCCTCTGCCACCGCCATCGGGTCAAGACCTTCGATACCGCCCTGTTCGGCCATTGCAGCCTCGATCAGCAATTGCTTGTCGAATTTGGACTGCTGGCTTTCTGTCGGAGGCGCACCAGTTTTATAGTCGATGATCCGCAAGGCCCCACGGCTGTTGTGATCGATCCGGTCAGCGCGCCCCGTGAGGGTGAAATCCAGCGGGTTCAGCACCAGCTTCATCGCTGCTTCAAAGGCCACTGGCCCACCGTCACCCCGGCGCGAAAGTTCGGCGCTGATAAAGTCGTCTGCGATCCGTTCCAGCCGCGCCAGCCACAGATGCCGCGCCGTGGGCCAGGCAACATGCTGCTCCAGCAATGTGTGCGCGCGTTTCAGAAAATTCTCACGCGTCAGCAAGGCGTTGTCGAGCACACTATCCTTGACGAAATGCTCGAGGATTTCGTGGATCACGATCCCCCGCAGCAACGCGTCGGGTGCCTGGACAAGCGGATCGAGAGGTTTCAACCGCAGCACATGCTTGGCATAGATGGCATAAGGATCACGGATCAGCCGCTTGATTTCCGTTACTGACAGGTGACGTGGACGCGCGGCAACTGGCGGGCGCGGGGATGGGCGTGGCGCGGGGTCAATGCGCGGCGCGTCTTCCAGAGCCTCGGACCAGTTCAGCCAGTTTTGGCCACGGGCGCGCATTCCGGCCAGCGCTTGCGGGCCACCCTGCTCAGGCAGGCCTTGCAAAAGGTTTGTCAGCCGGTTCACCCAACGGGACGGCACCGTTTCCGCATCATCCGAGCGGGTTGCGCGGGTTAGCCAGACCTCGGGCGCGCCGATGGCCTGTTGAAAATCATGCGCCGACAGGCCGATCCGCCGTTCGGGCAACAATAGGCCCGCCCTGTCGCGCATCTGCCGGTTCAGCCAGGGGTCAGGTGCCGGGGCTTCTGGCCAACTGCCTTCGTTCAATCCGCCAAGAATCAACAGGTCTGCACCCTGTACCCGCGCTTCGAGTGTGCCCCAGATCATAATATGCGGATGTGGCGCGTCGCGGTCGCGGACCTCTTCCCCTGCTAGCAACGCGCCCAGAAGATCGGCAAAATCATGGGCCGTCATTGGCCCGCTATGTTGCGCCTCTTCCCTGAGGGAATTCAGCACTGCCAGCGCCTTTTGACCCGCGTTCTTGTCCCAAAGCGTGCCGGTTTCGCCTGCACTGCCGGCCGAGATCGCCTCGGCCAGTGTTGTGAGCCGATCTACCCAGTCGGAAAGCGCCAACTCGCCTTTGATCTGTTGATCGCAGAAGTGGTGAACAACCCATTGGACCCAGGCCTCGGGGGTTTCTTTGCGTGCTGCAAATGCTGCGAGGCTGGTGCCATCCGGAAATGGCGGGCCATTGCGGCGCAGGTCCAGTTCCAGATCACGCGTGTGCAGCAAATGGTTACCGCGTTCACTGTCGTCATGGCACAACGGGTGTTTTAGCAAGGTAAGCAGCGCCTCGCCCTCCAGACGGCGCGTGAACAGACCAGCCACATGTCGCAGAAACCGGCCCGGAGGCGAGAGTTGCAGCGGCAAACCGGCGCTGTCATCCGCCAGAATGTTCCACCGATCCAGCGCGGCGCTGACCTGACGGGTCAACATGCGATCGGGCGTGATCAGGGCGGCGGTCTGACCGGTTTCAGCAGCCTTTCGTAGGCGCAGGGCAATGGCCAAAGCCTCGTCCCGCGGTGATTGCGCCTCGACCAGTGTCAGGTCTTTGGTTGCGCCGAGTAGATCAGCCAGTTTCGGGCCTTCGCTCATCCAGGCATCGGTGATCGGGGCCGGGCGCAAAGCCAGGGAAACCAGACGGTTACGAGCAGGCGAGGGGGCGTTCAGGTCTGTCCAGGGGGTGATCTGGCCGGGTGACAGGCCCAGCCCGTGCATCAGCTTGCGAAACCGGTATTGCGGATGATCTTCCGAAGTCAACGCATCATCCAACCCTTCCCAAACGCGATCCGGCTGGTCGAAATCGTATCCGGGCAGTACCAGCGCCCCTTGCGGCAAGCGCGCGACGGCGTCCATCAGCATCAGCGTGGTGCCGCGCGAACCGGTCGACCCGGCCAGTATAACCGGATGCAGGGGGGGATCGGTTTGCCAGCGGGCGATCAGGTTTTCGACCACGCGGCGTTGGCGGGCCTGCGCGTCCATCACCTGCGAGCCCGTGTCAATGAAATGATCTGCGATACCGATAAAGGTCTGAGCCCGCGCCCAATGGCCGGACATGTCGCTGACATCCAGCCCCCGGATTGTGTCCGGCGACACACCTTCACCCTGCATTTCGTCAATCAGCGCCGCCAGACTGTCGGACAGGTCAAAAACCGACGACCGCGCCGCCAAATCCGGTTGTTGTTCCAACAATTTGGCGACCAGCTGTGTCAACTCCAGACGCCGCCGAAGGGGCGGAATGGCAGGTGGAATATGCGCCAGATCAGCACTGTCCCCCAGATCGGTAACCAGAGAGATGCGGGGCAGCAGGCAAGGTGGCCCCTGATTGAACAGATCACGTACGCGCCGTTCCATACGCCGCGTGTTCAACACCAGTTCCACCCGCGCCATAGCTTCGGGCGGGCCTGAACAACGCCGCCTCAGGCCGTCGACCAACGCCTTGGGGAAATCCGTACCGGGTGGGACGGCGAAGACGCGGGGCAGGGGTCCGGGGTCAAACATCTGCCAGCAAATCCTCGGCCAGAGCGATCCCATCGGGGTGACCCACATCACACCAGCGACCGGGATACTCGATGCCGAACAAACGCCCCTGATCCTGCATCTGGTTCCAAAGCAGGTTCAACGAAAACGCTGGCTGCGAGAAGGCGTGCAACCCTTGTGTCTTGAGAATCTGTGCACCCCCGTAAACCAATCCGGGTCCACGCGTGATCCGCCCCAACCGATCAGCGGTAAAATCACCCGGCCCGTTGTGACCAATGGCCTGCGCAGTCGGAACACACATCAAAAGCGCATCCATGCGGGACGGGTCCCATGCGTTTTGCAGCAGTTTCAATGGATTTGGGCCGGACCAGATTGCATCGGTATTCAGGGTGAACACAGGGTCGGTGCCCAGCAATGGCAGGGCTGCGCGCAACCCGCCGCCGGTTTCCAGGATCTCCGGCTCCTCCCGCGATATCAGAATGCCTTTAGGCCCGAGATGCGCGTCGAGCTGATCGGCGTGGTAATGCACGTTTGCCACTGTGCGAACAGGGCCAAGGTTGTCGACAAGGTCCAGCGCATGGTCGATCAGGGGGCGCCCGGACACTTCGATCAGCGGTTTGGGTCGGTCCTTGGTCAACGCGCCCATGCGGGTGCCAAACCCGGCGGCAAACAACATTACGGCAAAGGGCGATCCGGTCATTGCGGCCTCAGCCTGGCCAAATTCTGAGGTGTTGGTCGGGGCAGAGCGTCGTGCAACAGCGAGGCCACCGATACAAGGGCAGGGTGTTCCAGATCCCGCATGAGGTGCGACCAGACCGCCGGGATCATGTCCAGATATTGCGGCTTGCCGTAATCGGTTGCCAGCCGCGAAAAACCGCCAAGGATGCGAAGATTTCGCTGCGCACCCAATACGCTGTACGCGGTCCGAAACTCGTGATCGTCCATACCTGATCCTGCAATATAGCGGTTGATCATCTGCATTTCTGTCCCGACCGAAACATCGCGGCGAATGTCCTGAAGCAAGGACACCAGATCATAGGCGGGGTGCCCCAGCATGGCCAATTGGAAATCCAGCAATCCGACGCGCCTTATGCCGTCGCGCTCAGGCAGCCACAGAAGGTTTTCTGCGTGATAGTCCCTTTGAATGACAACTTTGTCCCCAGAGGTTTCACGGTGCAAAATATCAGCAAACCGAAGTTCGAACCGGTCCAGAACGTCCTGATCAACATTGCCCTGAATGCCCGCGGCATATTTCGTAAGCGCCAGCGCCGCCAGGTCCGTCATCAGGGCCGGGTCGTAGGACGGTAGCGACAATATTGGGGCCTGATGCAGGTGCAGCAGCACGTCTGTCGCGGCCTCGTACAAAAGGCGTTCTTTGGACGGGTCTTTTTTCAGGACGCGTGCAAACAGATCATCACCCAGATCTTCCAGCAGCAGAAATCCATATTCAGCGTCTTCTGCGTAAATCTCGGGCGCACTCAGGCCAATCGAACGCAGATACTCGGCAACACGCACAAACGATTCGACGCTTTCGCCCTTGTCAGGTGGTGCATCCATCAGGACAGCCGTTCGCCCACTGACCGGATCGGTCACGCGTTCGTACCTGCGGTTCGATGCGTCGCCGGCCAGTGGTGCACGCGTTGCACCGGCCCAAGGAGTTTGCGCAATAAGGGCCTCTGCCAGGATTGTCCTGTTTGTCATCCTGCACTCTCCAGCTTTTCTACCCATTTCGGATCGGTCCATGACAAGGACACGTGGCGGGTTTCTTCTGTGTCAGGGTCTGTTTCGAAGGCCAGCTTTAACGAAGTGGCAGGGGCTAGTGCGCCCAGCTTTTCCGGCCATTCCACAAGGCAGATTGCTGTGTCAAAGGCATCGACCAAACCCAGTTCATCCACTTCCTCCAGCGCGTTCAGCCGATAAAGATCGCAGTGCCAGATCTCACCCGCCGGGGTGTCATAGGTCTGAACCAAAGTGAATGTGGGTGACGGCACGTCTTCCGGTTCAGGCATGAGTGATTGAATGAGGCTGCGTGCGAAATGCGTCTTGCCGCTGCCGATTGCACCACTAAGCAACAGGACATCCCCGGCATCAAGCGAAGACCCGATACGGGCCGCGAAATCTGCGGTTTCATCGGGCGATATAAACGTCAGGGTTTGGGGGGTCGTCGTCATGGCGTCACAATGACGTTCTGCCTAATCGGCTGCAACCCCGGTTCAGGCGCTGATCTGTTTCATCGGAGCTGTTTTTGTCAGAATATCCACGGGTGCAAACCGCACGATCGTCGCACCATTATGAACCGGTGAAACCGTGCAGTCCAAAGTGATACCTGACCGCATCCGGATTTCAGCCGTCCATTCCGCCCGATTATCCCGCATTTCGACAAAATCCCGGATCTCTCCAAGGATCGGCGTAGCGACACAATGGTCCTGCCAATGCCGCGTGACATCGGTGATGGTGTCGGTCTGAAAGCCGATTTCCTGTGCGCTGCCCCAAAGCTTTTCGTAGGCGTAGTTGGTAAGGGCCAGGGTTCCATCATCGGCAAATACAGCGATTGCATCGGCCAGCTTGTCCAAAATGGATTGCATCAGATCCATCTCGGACCGGAAGCGGCGCGTTAACGTGATTTCGGCAGTAATATCTTCGAACAGAAACGCAACGGCCCCATCGGGATGCGGCCTGCCGCTTACAGAATAAACCGAGCCAGAGGGAAGCGACCATGTTTCGTGATAGTTTCCGCCCTCGGCCGCTTCCAGCAGGTCGTTCATCTGACGCCGCCAGGTGCGGTAGTTCTTGGGTTCTGGCATCATGTGCTGATCCCGAAGCCGATCGAAGAAACTGCTGATATTCGGGCGGCAGTTGAGGAAATCCGGCGGCAGCGTTGTCAGATCGATCAGGGCTGGGTTGAACAGCGCCAGTTGCCGGTTGCGGTCAAAAATGGCCAGGCCAATCGAAAGTTGAGCAAAGGTCTTGGTCATGGTCTGCACGAACTTGCGTTGCGCAGTTTCAGCTTCGACAATGGCGTTGATGTCTGTGGCGTAACATAACCGCCCGTCGTCCTGCCCGATCTGCGTCAGGTCGAACCACAACTTGCTGTTGGTTCCTGTCACATCCACCGCCACCCTTGATTTTCCGAGCGACGGCGCATCAGAGGCGTCCGGAAAAAGCGGGGCAGTCAGATCGGCATCCTGACCACGGGCCCGGCGAACAAGCGTGACATAAGCTGCATTGCACCATTGCACCTGGCTGTTGTGATCCAGCAACCATACCGGATAGGGGGCCTGTTCCATGGCCAGACGGCTCGGTTCGCTCAGCGCGCTTGACCCGGTCGGAGCGATTCTGGCCGGTTCGTGCAGACGCACGCGGACAATCCCGTCGATCCATTCACACACCACTTCGCGTTCCACCGTGCAATCAATGGCCGAGATTACCAGTACATTTTGATCACGAACCTTTTCGGGTGTTTCGGGGAAGGTGGGGAAATCCCTTTGCAGCAGGCGGCGCAAGTCCTGCCAGCTTCCAACATGTTCGAACCCGGCAAGCGCGATATCGGAGTGGCTGATCAGGTGATCACCATCAAACAGGAATACCGCATCGAACAGGGATGTTGTCGAAAACAAACCAAAGACATCGTCGCGTCGCGTCTGGCGTGGCAATAACCACTGCACGGCAAAGCATCCCGATACCAGGCTGATCGCGGCCAGAATGATCCAGTCGGCCATGAATATCCCCAAGGTGGAACCAAACCCAGGCTGACTATGGGCAGGATTAGTTAACGGCTCCTTAACTCATACCTGAATGCGTTTGTTGGAACCGGATGGAACCGGCGTGTCGCCCTTTTGCGCGTCAATCAGATTGCGCGGCCACGAGACCTTGACGATAGCACCTGTCCTGTCTTTTTGATCGGTCAGACGCTGATACGGATCCGTGCCATTTGCGAATTTCAGTTCGGCGCCGCTGCGCTCCAGCAACGTTTTTGCGATGAACAGTCCCAACCCCATGCCTTCGTATTCCGGGCGGGTTCGCAGGTCGGCTTCGGCCCGTCTGCGGCGCATGAAGGGGTCACCGATGCGTCCAATCATGTGCGACGGGTAGCCTCGCCCGTCATCCATGATGCTGACGGTGATCCTGCTGTCTGTCCATTCGGCTTCGACCCAGACATTCGCGCGGGCAAAGTCCACGGCATTCTGGATCAGGTTGCGAAGCCCGTGAATAATCTCGGGCTTTCGCAGGATCGAGGGTTGCAGCACGTCTCCGTCCTGCACCGGGCCTTCCGAAAAATGAACGACCTTGCCCCGGTCAACATGTGGCTCGGCGGCTTCGTTCACCACCGTTGAAAGCGGAGCCTGCCGCAAATGCAGGTCATCTTTTCCGGCACGACCCATATCGCGCAGAATGTCGCGGCACCGATCAGCCTGTTCGCGGATCAAGGCGGCGTCTTCCTTGAGGTCGGGACGGTCATCCAGCTCTTCGATCAGTTCCGCACTCGTCAGTTTGATCGTGGCCAAAGGGGTGCCCAGCTCGTGCGCGGCGGCGGCGACCACGCCGCCAAGATCGGTCAGCTTTTGCTCGCGCGCCAGTGCCATATGGGTGGCAGCCAGCGCTTCGGACATGGACTGAACCTCGGAACTGACGCGGTGAGAATAAGCACCGATAAAGACGATGGCGATAATGATAGCAGCCCAGTTGCCAAACAGCAGGATTTCCGGAATGTCCAAAACCACCCCGACGTTGGTCCGCAGCGGCAGGTGGAATTCCGCCAGCAGAGTGGTCAGAACAATCGCAACAGCCCCGACAATCAAGGTCGACCGTGTGCTCATCACATTGGCGGAAATTGTGACCGGCCCCAAAAGCAGAAGCGCAAAGGGGTTATTCAGCCCGCCCGTCAGATACAGCAAGATCGACAGTTGCAGCAGGTCGAACAAAACCATCAGGAAGTTTTCGAACTCGGACATCCGCTTGTTCTGTGGAAACAACAGAATGGCAGTCAGGTTACCCATCACCGAGATCCCGATGGCCAGATAACACAGGCCCAGTTCCAGCTGCACGTGATAGTATTGCTGGGCCACGGTGATGGCGGTGATCTGACCAAAAATAGCAACCCATCGCAACAGGATCAGGGTGCGCAGGCGGATCCAGCTGCTGCGTTCCTGGCCGCGCCAAAAAGTCTGATTGGAATCTGCCATCGGTCGCTTATGTCCTGTTGCAAAGGCTGGTCATCTTGTTAGGTGTCCCGGCCGGAACGATCAACAACTCCTTGCGACCGGAAAACCGAAATGACCCGCCTATACGCAATTCTTGCAACTCTCGTTCTGGCCATCGGTCTTGGTGCGATGTGGCTTTTGACGCGTGGGGGCGGTTCCGGCAACCAGTTTGCACAGTGCCGATCCGGGCAGATCGCCGGGGGGACCGCTGCTATCGGCGGGCCGTTTGAACTGGTGAATGGCAAGGGTGAGACGGTGACCGACAAAGACGTGATCACCGAACCCACACTTGTCTATTTCGGCTATACATTCTGCCCCGATGTCTGCCCGTTTGACATGTCCCGCAATGTTGAGGCCGTGGATATCCTGAACCAGCGCGGGCAGTCGGCAACGGCGCTGTTCATCTCGATCGATCCCGAACGGGACACGCCCGAGGTTGTGGATGATTATGCCTTCAATCTTGGCGGCAAGACGATTGCGTTGACCGGTTCGCCCGAACAGGTCAGGGCGGCGAGCAAGGCTTACAAGACCTATTACAAGGCACAGGATAAAAGCGACGAATTCTACCTTGTTGACCATTCCACCTTCACCTATCTGGTGACGCCCGAACATGGTTTCCTTGAATTCTTCAAGCGCGATGACACTGCCGAACAGATGGCGGACAAGGTCGGGTGCTTTCTGGACCAGGCCGCGCCTTAACAAGGTTGTTTGACCTTTGTTTCTGCGCTGCTATTACTCATGTTTAAGCCAAAGGCATGAAATAGCGGAAAGACCTAACATATGGCAGACAGTTCTCAGCTTGATATCGGCCCTGACAAATCCTTGCTTTTGGTGGATGATGACGAGCCGTTCCTGAGACGTTTGGCCAAGGCCATGGAAAAGCGAGGGTTCGAGGTTGAAACCGCAGGATCCGTCGCCGCAGGTCGCGCAATTTCCACCGCCCGCCCACCGGCTTACGCAGTTGTTGACTTGCGACTGGAGGATGGCAACGGTCTGGATGTGGTTGAGGTTCTGCGCGAAAAGCGCCCTGACAGCCGGGTTGTGGTTCTGACCGGGTACGGGGCGATTGCGACCGCAGTCGCCGCTGTAAAAATCGGCGCAACCGATTATCTGTCGAAACCCGCCGACGCCACCGACATCACCAATGCGCTGCTGGCCAAGGGTGACGAATTGCCCCCGCCGCCGGAAAACCCGATGAGCGCGGACCGCGTGCGTTGGGAGCACATCCAGCGGGTTTATGAGCTGTGCGACCGGAATGTCAGTGAGACCGCACGGCGGCTGAACATGCACCGCCGGACCTTGCAGCGGATACTAGCGAAACGCAGCCCGCGGTAAGCACAAACGATTTTGGTTCAATCTGAAACAGGGTTTTGTTCAGACGATGCCAGTCGGGTCTGCTTTTCGGGACGAAGCGGACCTACGAGGTCCGCAAGATTCTGAGATCGCCCTCGGTCCATTTGGCACGCCGACGCCAATGTGAACTGGCTTCAGCTTGAGCATCTATGAGGGCGTGGCGTCGCCCCCAATACCGAGATATGCAGCTTCCATTAGTTCGTTTTCACGCTGCACGTCTTGATCCCTAACGCGGAATAGATCGGGCAAACGCCAACCAGACCTGTGATAAGTGGGATGATGCCGATAAGCCCCCACATCGTCTGAGGGCCGACAAAGATCAAAGACAGCAGCACAAGGCCAAGAATGATACGCAGTGTGCGATCAAGTGTTCCCTCATTTCTGGACATCATTAAATCCTCCTTGGTTGATTGTCGCGCAACTCTAACCTGTTGCGTCGCCGAGAGACGGTGACAGAGTCACCGCTAACCTGCGGCAACATGTTCCAGTTCCTTGCGATCGAGTATAGCGATGCCGTCCTCATGCTGCTTTACCCAGCCTTTCTTCGCGAACTCCGCCAATCTGCGAGACACGTAGGCGCGGCCTGAGGCTGTTTCGCTTGCCAGTTCGGAGTGGGTTGCCTTCACCCTACTGTCTGAAGACGCAAGCCTTATCAACGCCTTGGCGAGCCGCGCATCGAAGCTTGTGAGCGCCACATCTTCAATCAACTGCTGGTACTCCGAAAACCGCGAGGAAACGGACAACATAATCATATCTCGGAACTCAGCGTCCTCGGCGAGCTTCTTTCGAAACTCGTGAGCCAGCACGATTTGCCCGGTCAGGTCGGTCTCTGCAACACCTTCGGCACCGTAGGCCTCGTCCTTTATCAGGCATGACAAAGTCTGGAGGCATACGTCGCCCGGTGTGACACGATATAGGACCACTTCCCGTCCGCTGGGGCCTGTAAGTGTTACACGAATTGATCCTTCTGACAGAATGATGAAGCCTGGACATGGTTGACCTGGTTGAAAGATTGTTGCGCCCCGTGGCGCGGCAAAACTGCGGAGGACACTCATTCTCGCAAATCTCCCAGATACCCGAAGATTAGAAACTTGTG
The DNA here is from genome assembly GCF_017872555.1 of Ruegeria sp. HKCCSA071. Lineage (GTDB taxonomy): Bacteria > Pseudomonadota > Alphaproteobacteria > Rhodobacterales > Rhodobacteraceae > Ruegeria. Next base: position 309,766 of record NZ_JAEDOX010000002.1, on the reverse strand, counting down.
GATTGATCAATTCAAGCCGGATCGCCTTAGATTCTTCTCGTGTGCCGGTTGGATTCGAAGCCGACACAGTTCCCATAGTGCATCCTAGAGCCGAGCTAACAACGCTTTATACCGATCAGAGAATGCCCGCCGCACCTTAACTGGTGGTCTCAGCGTGATCTCCAATCCCTCCATCACCGCTTTATCCGGGCGACCAAAGAATTTCGTTGCCTCTGCCTCGGAAAAGCCCGCGATCTGGGTGGCCTCCATCCAGGCACTGATCTTGTCGGCCTTCTTGATCTGCCGTTTCACCGCTTTTGGCACCTCAGCGGGCAGGCCGAACCGAATGTGGATCGCCGCCGCCAGCCGGTCGTCCAAGGCGCCGTAACCGGGGCCCACAGCGGATTTGACCGGGGAAATCATGTCACCAATCACGTATTCCGGCGCGTCATGTAACAGGGCTGCCAACCGCCATTTGACGGGTGTCTTGGGGGCAATTCTGCCGAAGAGCTCCTCAACCAACAGGGAGTGCTCGGCGACGGAATAGGCGAAATCGCCGCGTGTCTGCCCGTTCCAACGCGCCACAAAAGCAAGCCCATGCGCGATATCTTCGATCTCGATATCCACCGGGGTCGGGTCCAGCAAGTCCAGCCGACGCCCCGATAACATGCGCTGCCATGCTCTGGGTTGTGTTGCCATTTTGCTATGCCTCGCCTGACCGGACGCGATTGCGCCATATTTTTGTGTTATGATGTACCTGTCTGGATCACTTGCTGCCAACAGTTTCTTGAGCATTTGTGCTTTGAAACGGCGCGCCATGATCCCGACATCAAAACCGAGGGGGGCACATGCTTCTCCCGGTGTGCTCCTCTCGACTGTGAAACGCGAAACGATAGGAGTTTGTCATGTTCAAGCGTTTATTCGCCATTGCCCTGACCTTTGGAATGGCCGCGACCGCCCCGCCAGCTTTTGCCCGGAGTTGCGCGGAACGCGACGACATTGTCACCAAATTGCAGGAAAACTACGCCGAAGAATTGGCCTTTGGTGGTTTGCAAAAGACACGCAGCGCACAGTCGGTGATGGAAGTCTGGGCCTCGAAGGAAACGGGCAGTTATACCGTTTTGGTAACCAATGCGAACGGGATCAGTTGTATTGTTGCCGTTGGCACCGATTTTTTTGAAGCGATACCAAAGATAAAAGTCGAAGGCACGCCAAGCTGAAAGCGGCCACCAGGCTTCCGGTAATTGTCTTCAAAGTTGCCACCTGCCCCAAGGAATGTTAGGGGCAGCCGGGACTGTGACTTACCGAAAATGGAGCGCCTGATGGCCGTGGACTATATCGTTAAAGACATTTCGCTGGCCGGGTTCGGCCGCAAGGAATTGGATATTGCCGAAACCGAGATGCCGGGACTGATGTCCCTGCGTGCGGAATATGGGGAAAGCAAGCCTCTGACAGGTGCGCGTATCGTTGGATCGCTGCACATGACCATCCAGACCGGTGTTCTGATCGAAACGTTGGTGGCGTTGGGTGCGGATGTGCGCTGGGCGTCGTGCAACATCTTCTCGACGCAGGACCATGCCGCCGCCGCGATTGCCGAGGCGGGCATTCCTGTCTTCGCCATCAAGGGTCAAACACTGGAAGAGCATTGGGATTACCTGGATAAATCCTTCCTGTTCGAAGACGGCCCGAACATGATCCTTGACGATGGTGGCGACGCGACCCTGTACATCCTGCTGGGCGCACGTGCCGAAGCGGGCGAAGACATCATCCCAGTTCCGGGTTCGGAAGAGGAAGAGGTGATCAAGAAGCAGATCGCCAAGCGCATGGCGGCCAGCCCCGGTTGGTTCACCAAGATGCGTGATCAGATTCAGGGTGTGTCCGAGGAAACCACCACCGGCGTGAACCGTCTGTATCAGCTGGTGAAAGACGGCCACCTGCCGTTCCCGGCGATCAACGTGAATGACTCGGTCACAAAGTCGAAATTCGACAACAAATACGGCTGCAAGGAATCGCTAGTCGATGGTATCCGCCGCGCCACCGACACCATGATGGCCGGTAAGGTTGCTGTGGTTTGCGGCTATGGCGACGTGGGCAAGGGCTCGGCCGCCAGCTTGCGTGGTGCAGGTGCGCGCGTGAAGGTGACCGAAGTTGACCCGATCTGCGCGCTGCAGGCTGCGATGGACGGGTTCGAAGTGACCTTGCTGGAAGACGAAGTTGACAGCGCGGATATCTTCATCACCACCACCGGCAACAAGGACGTGATCCGCATTGAGCATATGCGCGAGATGAAGGACATGGCCATCGTCGGCAATATCGGTCACTTCGACAACGAGATTCAGGTGGCCAGCCTGAAGAACCACAAGTGGACGAACATCAAGGAGCAGGTGGACATGATCGAGATGCCTTCGGGCAACCGTCTGATCCTGCTGTCAGAAGGCCGTCTGCTGAATCTTGGTAACGCCACAGGTCACCCGTCTTTCGTGATGTCGGCCTCGTTCACTAACCAGGTTCTGGCACAGATCGAGCTGTTCACCAAAGGTGACCAGTACGAGAACAAGGTCTACATCCTGCCCAAGCATCTGGACGAAAAAGTAGCCCGCCTGCATCTGGATCGCATCGGAGTGAAGCTGACGCAGATGGATGCGGATCAGGCCGCTTATATTGGCGTCAAGCCAGAAGGTCCGTACAAGCCGGAACACTATCGCTACTGATTGTCGTCTGACGATGACACAGAATAACGGACGCCGCCGGTTTCTTTACTTGGCGGCGTTCTTCGTTTTCAGGATTTTGGTTGTGGTGATCGTGCTGGGCGGCGGCGGCTGGGTGCTGTTGGCGCATCCAAAGACACCTGTGCCATCGCACTGGAACCCGTTGCGCGACCTGAAGGTCAGCGCACCGGTGACGCCGGTCACCCGATATCAACTGAACCGCACCGTGGCGGATGAAACCCAGTGTCGGGCTACGTTGGCCGAAGCGGGCGTTCATTTCGAGGCGATGGAGGATCTGGTCGTTGATCAGAGCTGTGGCATTGCCGCACGCGGCCTTCTGACCCGACTGGCTACCTCGCATATCGAAGCCATCGAAACCAGTTGCGCCACAACATTGCGGCTGGCGATGTGGGAACACCATGTCGTGCAGCCGGCCGCGCACGAACTGCTTGGAACCGGTATTGCCCGATTGCGCCATGTCGGAAGTTACAATTGCAGGCGCATGCGCACCCTGCAGGGTGAAAACAATGGATGGAGCAGCCATGCCCGTGCGGACTCGATCGATATCATCGGTGTGGTGACGACCGATGGCCGCGTGCTGACCCTGTTAAATAACTGGCAGGGCACCGGACCCGAACCTGCATTTCTGCGGAAAATCTGGCGGGGCGCGTGCGACTGGTTTCGTGTGGTTCTGGGCCCGGACTTCAATCGCTTGCACGCGGACCATTTTCACCTGCAAGGTTCGGGCTGGGGGTATTGCAGATAGGTCTTGCATCCTGTGCATTCCAGCCCCGGTTAAGGGGGAGGAAACGCGATATTTTATCCTTTTGGGCTGACCTGTGACACGTCTAGTCTCGGCTATCGGTGATTGGTGCCGGATTAACGGATAAAGGAGATTGGGACATGGGCAAGCGCGACGAGTTGATCGCCAAATACGCTGAAGATCTGAAGAACAAATGTGGGATGAACCCCGATATGAACCTGTTGACCAAGGTCACAATCGGTTGCGGCCCGGCGATCTATGACGCAGATGCGGCAACTGTTGCAGCCAGCCAGGAGTCCGAATTGGAAACCGTCAAGAATAACTTCCTGATCAAGAAACTGGGCCTGTCAGATGGCCCCGAGCTGATGGCAGCGATCAACAAAGCTATGGAAACCTATGGCATGTCTGAGCGCAACAAATACCGCGCCGTGGTTTATTACATGCTGACCAAGCATTTCGGAAAAGAAGCCGTTTACGGCTGATCTTACCGCGCATTCCTTAAACGCTTGTCGTCTACCCGGCAGGCGTTTTGTATTTGAGTTGTTTTTTAAGGACTTGGCGTTTGAAACGCCGGGTGCGGTTGGGTTAAGGTCAAACCGTGACCAGGACGGTCAGAACCAGACATTTCCATACGCGTGTGGTGAGTAGGGAGCACGCGGGGGTAGGGAAGGTTCTGTATCGTCAGAACCTTCCCTCATTTATCATCTGAACTCTCTCAAAATACGCGCGATGAGGCTTTCTGCGTTGTCAGGTTGAACCGTAGAATTGTCGTCCACATTTCCGCCGCTGCCTTCCAGATAAACCTCGATCCGCCCGGGGCGCGTCTTGCTGCCCGAGCTTGTGAAATCCCGTGCGATACCCCCAAGTGCATCGGCGGCCATGGCAGCGTTTTCGGCGTCATCGGGATGGTAAAACCGGACCTGGGTTTCTCGGACCCGGTATCCCACCCGAGCTGTTGCCACCACTGTTGCCTGACTTCGGGCAAGCAGTTCCAACGCCCGGTTGCTGGTCTCTTGCGAAACTCTCGACGGTACAAAAAGCGAGACCTCAAGATCAATGACCGGAGTCACAGGCAGCGGTTTCACCTCGGTGTAGGGCCGATTGGCGGGTGTATCGATCTCTGGCGGAATAGGATCATGGGCTATCTGCGACACTTGCGACAATCCGCCCTTGTTCAGCGGATTGGGATTGCGAAGTCGTGAATCATACCAGGCCGGAATCGCGGTATGAATGTCTGAAGCAGTTGTGACGGCCAACGTGGGTTCCAACTGGGCCGGAATGAAAATCCTGGGCGGTGTTAAGGAAATCTCCGGCTTCTCCGTTGCCGCTTCAGGATTCGGGCCGGTTGTAAACTCGCTTTCCGGCATGACAGCGCTTTCCGTTTCCTGGGAAGGGGTTACATCGGATTGATCCAAAGTTACCGGATCGACTGACCGGCTATTTGGCTCGTCCAAGGGTTCGCTGACGTCGGCGGGGATTGAATGAGGCTCGGGCTCAGGAGGCCCCGAAACCAACAGATCCTCTGGCGTAGGGGCGTCTTTTGCGTCCGGCATGCTGGTGGTTGCAGCCTCAGGCTGTTCTTCGGGGACCAGAAAGGTTTCAGAAAGCGCATTCAGAACGGCCTGGTCTTCTGCATCTGCGGGCGGCCACTCATCTAAAAGATTTGCAATGACCCATTGCAAGGCGGCCCCACACAAAAGGGCAACCAGTACTAACGCAACCCGAGTTTTCCTTTTTTTTCTGACGCGCGGTTTGTCCAGATTTAGCGAGCGGACCCGCTCGGAAACGATCTGCTCAGTATCTGTATCATCCGGCGGGGGAGGTTTGTCTGTCTGGACAGATGTCGAAACAGGTTCTTCCTGCGCCTTCGCAAGCACTGACGCGCGTTTTTCCCGCGCTTCTTTCAGGCGCGCTTCCCAGGTTTTCGTGCTTTTCGCAGCAACGGTGTTATCGAGCGTCCCGTTGCCGTTTTCGTTGTCAGACACGGGGTTCAAACTTTCAAAACATATCGAATTTATCCGAACAACACCAAGCGGTTACGACCAGAGCAATCATAACGTTCAGGTCCCCACCCGGCGTAACCCTTGGAAACATAACACCTTGCCGGACGTTTGAGAAGATTTGCACCTGATACGGGTCGGCAGGTCAATCCGGCTGCGTTTCACCCAAGGCGCAGATCGCCTTCCATTGATCGTCAGTTACCGGCTGCACCGACAAACGAGAGTTTTTCACCAGCACCATGTCGGCAAGCCGTTCGTCGGCCTTTATCTGGTCCAGTGTCACGGGCTTGGAAAAGGACCGGACGGCCTTGATATCCACGCATTCCCAGCGCTCATCATCGGTGGAACTGTCGGGATGTGCCTCGGCGCATACCTCGACAATACCCACAACCGATTTGTCCTTTTGAGAGTGGTAGAAGAACCCCCAATCCCCAATGGCCATCTGACGCATGAAATTGCGCGCCTGATAGTTGCGCACACCGTCCCATTCCTCGCCCTTATCCCCCTTGGCCATTTGCTGTTCCCAGCTCCAGGTCGAAGGTTCGGACTTGAAAAGCCAATACGCCATCAGCCGATTACCTTTTTCCAGGGAATCAGCTCAACCGACTGGAACAATCCCGCCTTCGCATAGGGGTCATTATCTGCCCAGTTTTGCGCGGCAGCCAGATCTTCGACGTCGAGCACAACCAGCGAACCGATCATAGCGTCGCCATCCAGCAGCGGCCCTGCCTGCGATACAACACCCGTTTCTTCGATATAGGCTAGATGGGCCGCGCGATTGTTCAATCGGGTTTGCAGCGCCCCGGCTTTGTCACGGGCGATGAGTGCGATCAGCATGTTATTCCTCCTTGAGTGGGCGATTGAGCAGGTTTTGGATGGCCTCGGTCACACTGTAGGCACCATGGCTCAGATCCGCCACAGTTGTACTGATGGGCATGTCCAGCCCTTCTTTGACGGCAATCTCTGACATAGCTCGCGCGGTGGCAACGCCTTCGACAGTAGTATGTTGGTTAAATGGTTGGTTCAGACCCAAACTAAGACCAAAACGGTAGTTTCGGGACAGCTCTGAGGAACAGGTCAACACCAGATCTCCAAGCCCGGACAAGCCCATCAGGGTGTCAGGGCGCGCGCCACGCAGGGCGGCAAAGCGCTGCATTTCCGCAAAACCGCGAGTCATCAACGCGGCACGGGCGCTGTCCCCCAGCCCCGCACCGATTGCTGCGCCGCAACCGATGGCCATGATGTTCTTCAGCGCCCCGCCAAGTTCAGCACCTATGGTGTCAGTGGTCCGATAGAGGCGCAGATTCGCAGTGGCCAGCTCGGTCTGCAAAGCTTTGCCAAGATTCGTATCACCGCAAGCCAGCGTTAACGCAGTGGGCAAGCCTCGCGCTATGTCATCAGCAAAACTGGGTCCTGTCAGCAAAGCGATCGGGGCATCGTGGACAACATCCCTGATGACCGCAACGGGCCCGAGGCCAGAATCCAACTCTATCCCCTTACAGCAAGCGACCAGTGTCTTGCCGTGCAGCACCGGGGCGTGATCCTGCAAAGCGCTACGCAATTGCTGCATGGGAACGGCCAAAAGCAGAATGTCAGCTTTCGACGCTTCAGCGATATGTGCCGTTACGGCGATGTTCATGGGTAAGGAAACACCGGGCAGCCGGGTGGAGTTTTCGCGCGTCTTATGCATCTGCCGCGCCTGATCCGCGTTTCTGGACCACAGTGTTACCGGCCCGCTGCCTGACAGCGAGATCGCCAAAGCGGTCCCAAACGCACCGGATCCCAGGACAGAGACGTTCATGCCTTGGCCCCTTTCTTACCGCTGCCCAGCATTGCCGGGCTGTGTTGATCCAGCGGCCAGCGGGGGCGGGCAGTCAGGTCCAGACCGTCGCGCGCGCCGGCGCGAAAGCGTTCGAGGCCCGCATAGGCAATCATCGCGGCATTGTCCGTGCACAAAGCCAGCGGAGGTGCCGTGAATCGGGCGCCTTTCTGGGCGCAAACAGACTCTAACGCCGTCCGAATAGCCGAATTCGCTGCTACCCCACCTGCGACCGCGACAACGGGATCAACAGGGTTGTGATCAAGGTACAGATCAATCGCGCGGCGGGTTTTCTCGGCCAATGTGTCCACTATGGCCTGCTGGAATCCTGCGCACAGATCAGCACGGTCCTGACGGGTCAGTCCACCTTTGTCGGCCACGATCTGGTCGCGCATCCGCATCAGCGCTGTTTTCAGCCCCGAGAAAGACAAGTCACTGCCGGGCCGGTCCAGCAGTGGCCTGGGAAAGCGGAACCGCTGGGCGTTGCCATCACGGGCTTCAACCTCGACAGACGGGCCGCCGGGTTGCGGCAGGCCCAGCAGGCGAGCGGTCTTGTCAAAAGCTTCCCCTGGCGCATCGTCGATGGTGCCGCCCAGGCGGGTAAACTGCTCGGGGCCATGGGCGATCAGGTATTGGCAATGGCCGCCCGACACCAGAAGCATGAGGTAAGGGAAGGCGATGTCGTCCGTCAGGCGGGGCGTCAGGGCGTGACCTGCAAGATGATTGACGCCAATCAACGGCAGGCCCGTAGCCGCACTCAGCCCCTTGGCGCACATGACACCGGACATGACCCCTCCGATCAGACCGGGCCCGGCGGTGACGGCAATAGCGTCCATGTCGCGCAGCGACAGACCAGCAGCGTCCAGCGCCTGCACAACGCAGACATCCAGCTTTTCGGCATGCGCACGGGCTGCAATCTCGGGCACGACGCCGCCAAAGGCGCTGTGCAGATCGGTTTGACCGTGCACCACAGAAGACAGGATTTCGGCTTTGGCACCCTTGGTCTGGCGCACGACGGCTGCGGCTGTGTCGTCACAGCTGCTTTCCAAACCCAATACGGTAAGTGTTTGCACCATCACCCTGATCCGTTGCATCATGTATATACGGCGGGGTATCACCCTGCGCGGATGCAAACAATCCTGAAGGGTCAAGGCGCCACACGTTGTTTTTGTTGATGACCCGCCCTCGCTCCGCCTCGGAAAGGTTTGTCGAGCAGCTGCCAACCCGCATCAGGTCCCGGGTTCAGGTCCTCTATTCGCCGATCATGGAAATCCGGCCTCTGCCAGTTGCAGTGGATACCAAAGGTGTAAAAGGATTGATCTTTACATCGGCCAATGCGGTGAATGCTGCGGTCTCGAAAGGTGTTGACCGAACTCTGCCGGCCTATTGCGTGGGACCCGCAACAACCGGTACCGCGAAAGGGTATGGGTGGCAGGCCAAGATGGTCGGAACCACGGCGGAAGAATTGGTCGGGCATCTGCTCAAGCATCGGCCCAAAAGCCCCCTTTTGCACCTGCGGGGTGAGCATACACGGGGCAATGTCGCTGGCCGCCTGACCGAATCTGGTCTGACCGTTCGGGAACAGCCGGTCTATCAGCAGCGGTTGTTGCCGCTAACACCCGAGGCAACCGAGGCCGCCAGAGGAAATCTGCCGATAATTGCTCCGCTTTTCTCGCCGCGCACGGCGCGACATTTTGCCGATATCTGGGCCGGATCGGCCCCCCTTTGGCTGGTTGCGATCAGCCAGGCTACGGCTGATCCCCTTTATTCCTTGGGCTATGAGCACCTGAAGATCGCAAAACATCCGACACCCAAGAAAATGCGTAAAGCTGTTAAAAAGCTTGTGAAACATGTGTTGCGGGTTGAGGGTGGCGAGGTCCCCGATTAACTTAACCTGGGCTGTTATTCATCTGAATTTGGATTCGATAAGGGGAATATTGCGGTGGCTGGTAAGAAGAAATCCGATCAAAAGCCGGTGGAACCCCTCGTAGCGGATGATGCAGTTGAAACTGATCTGCGGCAGGACGATACGCCTGTTGACCCGGCTGAACCTGTAGAAGAAGACCTGTCCGAAGCCGAAGCCGAAGCCGAAGCCGAAGCCGAAGCCGAAGCCGAAGCCGAAGCCGAAGCCGAAGCCGAAGCCGAAGCCGAAGCCCCGGTCGATGAAAAGACCGTCGAACGCGTAGTCGAAAAACGCGGCGGTTTCGTTCCGGCCCTGTTGGGTGGGGCGCTAGCTGCCGTTGCAGGTTTCGCGCTGGGCAATGGAGGGCTGTTGCCAACCGGCCCGGACAACTCGGGGGCGCTGGCGGCGCTGGAAGCAAAGCTGACAGAACAATCGGACCAGATCGCCAAGCTGTCACAGGCGCTTGCAAACGGCCCTGATGTGTCTGGACTGGCAGATCAGATCAATGCATTGTCGGACAAGCTGACACCGGTTGAAGGCGACCTGAGCACGGTAAAATCCTCGGTTGATGCGCTGTCCGGTGAGGTCGCGCCATTGACGGACCGGATCGCCGCGCTGGAAAAAGCCCCGATTGCCTCTACGGCTTCACCCGAGGCAACTGCCGCGTTTGAGGCGGAACTGAAGAAACTTCAGGACTCGCTGGCCGCTCAACGGGCTGAAGTCGAAAAAATGGTTTCGGACGCGCAGGCTCTTGAAGCGAAAGCCTCGGCAGAAGCACAAGCCGCAACGAATGCTGCCATTCTGGCGCGCCTGCGTGGGCAGCTGGATACCGGCCAGCCTTTTTCGGAATTGGTTGCTGAATTGAAGGCAGGCGGCGTGAGTGTGCCGGACGCCCTGTCCGTCCCGTCGGAAAAAGGCGTGGAAACTCTGACCGCGCTTCGGGCGTCGTTCGAGCCTGCTGCGCGAAATGCATTGGCCGAGGCGCGCGAGGCTGACAAAGGAACGGGTTTGGTCGCCTTCCTGCAACGTCAAACGGGTGCCCGTTCCGTCACGCCTCAGGAAGGTGATAGTCCAGACGCTGTTCTGTCGCGCGCGCAGGCTGCACTGGCAGATGGCGACCTGACCAAAGCGTTGAACGAACTGAAATCACTTCCCGAAGTGGCGCAGGCTGCGATGGCCGATTGGGAGCAGGCGGCCGGGACACGAGCCGCCGCCGTTGACGCCGTGAATACGCTGGCTTCCAGCCCAAACTCGAACTGAAGGACCTGCCATGCTGTGGTCATTGTTTAAGATCCTCGTTTTTGTTGCGATTATCGGCCTGCTGGCGCTGGGCGGTCACTTCCTGATGCAAACCAGCGGTGGGGTGCAGATCACCGTCGCCGGCACGGAATTCACCCTTGGGCCGCTTCAGTCGGTGATTGCGTTGGGTGTTCTGGTGCTTGCGGTCTGGCTGTTCTTCAAACTGCTCAGCCTGTTGGTTGCGACGCTCAAATTCCTCAACGGCGACGAAACCGCTCTGTCGCGGTATTTCGATCGCAGTCGAGAACAGCGCGGCTATCAGGCGCTGGCCGATGGGTTGATGGCGTTGGCCTCGGGCGAAGGGCGCATAGCCATGACCAAGGCCAGCAAGGCCGAAAAGCTGTTGAACAAGCCGGAATTGACGGATCTTCTGGTGGCCCAGGCTGCCGAGATGACGGGTGACACCAAGAAAGCTTCGGACACTTACAAGAAACTGGTGACAAACAGTGCGACCCGGTTTGTCGGTGTGCGCGGTATCATGAAACAGAAGCTGGCCGAAGGGGATGATGAAACCGCCCGCAAGCTGGCCGAAAAGGCACTGGCCATAAAACCCCGCCACGAAGAGACACAGGATGTTCTGCTGAATTTACAGACCAAGGCGCAGGATTGGGCCGGTGCCCGGTCGACGCTGACGTCCAAGTTGAAAGCCGGGTATCTGCCGCGCGACGTATTCAAACGCCGCGATGCGGTTCTGGCGCTGTCTGAAGCCAAAGGAATCCTGGATGAAGGCGCAACTGTCGAGCAACAGGAGCGCGCGATCGAAGCCAATCGCCTGTCGCCCGATCTGGTGCCTGCCGCCGCAATGGCGGCCCGCGCGTACATCGCCAAGGGGAAGTCCCGGGCAGCGACCAAGATCCTGAAAAAAGCGTGGGAGGTTCGTCCGCATCCGGATCTGGCCCATGCCTTTGCCGAGATCGAGCCGGATGAAACCCCGGAACAAAGGGTCAGGCGTTTCACGGCACTGACGCGCATTCATCCTGAAAACATGGAAACCCGTTTGATCCTAGCCGAGCTGAACATTGTGGCCGAAGACTTTCCCGAAGCCCGCCGTGCCTTGGGTGATGTTGTCGAAAAACGAGGTGATGCGCGGGCCTATACATTGATGGCTGCCGTTGAGCGCGGCGAGGGTGCCACGGACGCTGTTGTGCAAGGTTGGCTTGCCAAGGCACTGAACGCGCCGCGCGGCCCGCAATGGGTGTGCGACAACTGTCATGACATTCAACCCGAATGGGGACCTGTCTGTCAGAACTGCCACAGCTTCGATACGCTCAGCTGGCAGACGCCACAGACTCCAGAGATTGCAACTGCAACCGGGGTTCACATGTTGCCTTTGATCGTCGGTGCACTTGAGAGCCAGACTGAAGAACCCGAAACAGTCGAGACTGCGGAAGACGACGATGTGGTTGAAGTCACAGTTGATGCCGTAGAGGTCGCGGACGATGCAGAGGCTCAGAAACAGGTCTGAGCCCTGCTGTTGTTAACTGTGAATTGTCGCAATCAATTCGGTTTGCTAACGTCATCCTCGCGTCGGGGAGGGCGTTCAAATCCAAATGCTGGACTACTCTCACAACACTTGGTTGGTGGTGGCTTCGCTTGCCGTGGCGCTCATGGCCGGGTTCACGGGTCTGTACCTGACGCATGGCGCGTCCAGGCTGGATAGCCAGCGGCGCAAGTTCGTGGTGGCATTGGCCGCTGTCATTCTGGGCGGCGGCATCTGGTCGATGCATTTCGTGGCGATGCTGGGGCTGCAACTGCCAATCCTGTTCTACTATGATGCCCTGATCACCCTGATGTCGGCACTGGTCGCGATCCTGATGGTAGGGCTGGCGTTGCTGCTGCTGCATTTCCGGCCTCGTTCGGTTCAGACGATGATCGGATCTGGTGTGATTGTCGGACTGGGCATCGTCGCGATGCACTATGTCGGGATGGCTGGTATGCAGCTTTGCCGCCCCGTCTATGACATTTTCGATGTTGTTCTGTCAGCGCTGGCATCAGTGATCTTGTCTGTCGCCGCTTTTTGGGTGGCTTATGGCAACCGGACTCAACGAAACATCCTGCTCGGCACGGTTTGTTTCGGGCTGGCGGTGTTCACCATGCATTTTGTTGCCACGGGCCTTACGGATTTCGTCGCGAGCGACAGCCTGGGTGGTGCGGGTCCTGCGCTGGATAATCAGGTTTTGGCGATGGGGGTGACGGTATCCGTCTTTCTGATCTGTGGTGCTTTCCTGTTGACCGGTATCACGTTCATAGAGCCAAAGCCCGTGACTGCACCTGCCTCGGGACCTGTGTTGGAACCCGCCCCAATGCGCGCTGGTGTTCCGTATGAGCGTGAAGGCCAGACCTTATTTGCTCATCCCGCCCGGATCGCCGCAATTCGGGCCGAAGGGCATTACACGGTACTCTATATGGACGCAGAGAAACTTTTCTGCCCCTGGTCGATCACCGATGCGGAAACGCGGCTTTTGCCCGAAGGGTTCCTACGGGCGCATCGCAGTTATCTGGTGAACCCGAAACACGTCTCGCGCTTTGAACGTCACAAGGACAACGGCACCTGTTATTTCGATGGTGTTGACGCGCTGAGCAAGGTGCCGGTCAGCCGGTCCCGCCTGACTGATATTCGCGAAGCACTGGGGGTGTAGGCGCAACTCGTGCAGTTCTTTCGCATTTCGTGAAACAAGTCGCGCGCTCCGTTTTCCTTAACTGGATCAGTTAAATCCGCGGTTCTTTCCTTACCTCAGGTCCGCCAAGGCATATTGCCCGGACCCAGGGAGGAAAAACATGATACCAGCCGGCTTTGAGTATCACCGGCCAGGCGACATTGCCTCGGCCATCGGCATTCTACAGGAATACGGGGACGAGGCGCGCGTGATCGCGGGCGGGCACAGCCTGATCCCGATGATGAAGCTTCGGATGGCCGAGATGGGTCATCTGGTCGATCTTCAGGCCATTGAAGAGCTTAAGGGAATAGAGGTCGGGCCAGACACCGTTACTTTGGGTGCGATGGTCACGCAGCACGAGCTGATCACCCACAGCGGTCTGGCCGAAGCCATTCCGTTGATCCGCGAGGCGGCGCTTCAGATTGCGGATCCGCAAGTGCGGTACATGGGCACTGTCGGTGGCAATGTAGCCAATGGTGACCCGGGCAATGACATGCCGGGTCTGATGCAATGCTTGAACGCCTCGTTTGAATTGTCCGGCCCGGACGGGAACCGGACAGTTGCCGCGCGTGATTTTTATGAGGCCGCGTATTTCACCGCCCGCGAAGACGAAGAAATCCTGATCCGGATTTCGATCCCTGTGCCGGGTGCAGGCGTGGGGCAGGCCTATCAAAAGCAAAAGCGCAAGATAGGGGATTATGCGACCGCCGCCGCGGCTGTGATGGTTGGCAACGGTCAGGCCTCGGTTGCGATGACCAATCTGGCCGACACGCCCATCTGGTCGGATGAGGCCAGCACCGCGCTGGCCGGGGGTGATGTCGAAGGGTGCGTTGCCGCAATGCTAGACGCAATCGATCCGGTCGCTGATAACCGCGGCCCCGTCGAATTCAAGAAACACGTGGCAGCCGTGGTGCTGCGCCGCGCCATCGACCGTGCGCAAAGCCGCGCGGGCTGAGGGGGAGGGAACCAATGTCGAAAATGCATGTCAAACTGACCGTAAACGGCAAGCAGGTTGACGGTCTGGCCGAGCCGCGCACGCTGCTGATCCACTTCCTGCGGGAAGATCTGAAAATCACCGGCCCGCATATCGGGTGTGAAACCAGCCATTGCGGTGCCTGCACGGTGGATATCGACGGCAAGTCGGTCAAATCCTGCACCGCCTTTGTAGCGCAGGTAAACGGTGCTGAGATCACAACCGTTGAGGGGCTGACCAATGATGATGGCAGCCTTGGAGTGTTGCAGGAAATGTTCCGCGAACATCACGGGCTGCAATGTGGGTTCTGCACGCCGGGCATGATCACCCGGGCGCATCGTCTGCTGCAGGAAAACCCGAACCCGACCGAGGAGGAAATCCGTTTCGGCATGGCCGGAAACCTGTGCCGCTGCACGGGATACCAGAATATCGTCAAAGCGATCTCGGCCTCGGCTGATTTGCTCAATGCACAGAAGGAGGCCGCGGAATGACCGACCAGACCCTGACCCCCGAAGAACGCGCTGCCAACCTTAAAGGTATGGGCTGCGCCCGAAAACGCGTCGAGGACGTGCGTTTCACTCAAGGCAAGGGTAATTACGTTGATGACATCAAGCTGGACGGGATGCTGTTTGGCGATTTTGTGCGCTCCCCCTACGCACATGCCCGCGTCGTCAGCGTGAACAAAGAGGCGGCCTTGGCACTGCCCGGCGTGATCGCCGTTTTGACCGCCGAAGACCTGTCGCCTTTGGGATTGCACTGGATGCCGACACTGGCCGGTGACAAGCAGATGGTTCTGGCCGATGGCAAGGTGTTGTTTCAGGGCCAGGAAGTTGCCTATGTCGTGGCCGAAGACCGCTATGTCGCGGCAGATGCCGTTGAACTGGTCGAGGTCGAATACGAAGAGCTTCCTGTCATCACGGACCCGTTCGAATCGTTGAAGTCGGACGTGGTGCTCCGCGAAGACCTGGAAGGTCAGACCGAAGGCGCACATGGTCCGCGCAAACATCACAACCACATCTTTACGTGGGAACAGGGCGACAAGGACGCGACCGAATCTGTGCTGGCCGAGGCGGACGTGGTCGCCGAAGAGATGATCTATTACCACCGCACCCACCCGTGCCCGCTTGAGACCTGCGGTTGCGTGGCATCGATGGACAAGGTGACCGGCAAACTGACGCTCTACGGAACTTTCCAGGCCCCTCATGCAATCCGGACAGTTGTGTCTCTGATTTCGGGGCTGGCCGAGCACAATATCCGCGTGATCAGCCCCGATATCGGTGGTGGGTTTGGCAACAAGGTGGGGGCCTACGCAGGCTATGTGTGTTCGGTGGTGGCCTCGATCGTCACCGGCAAGCCGGTGAAATGGGTCGAGGACCGGATGGAAAACCTGATGTCCACTGCCTTTGCCCGCGACTACTGGATGCAGGGGAAGATTGCCGCCACCAAGGATGGAAAGATCACTGGATTGTGGTGTCACACCACGGCGGATCATGGTGGTTTCGACGCTTGTGCCGACCCGACCAAATTCCCTGCCGGGTTCATGAATATCTGCACCGGGTCTTATGACATCCCGACTGCCTATCTGGCGGTGGATGGTGTCTATACCAACAAGGCGCCGGGCGGTGTGGCCTATCGCTGTTCCTTCCGCGTAACCGAAGCTGCCTATTTCATCGAACGCATGATCGAGGTTTTGGCCATCAAGCTGAACATGGACGCGGCCGAGCTGCGCCGGATCAACTTTATCCGCAAAGATCAGTTCCCGTATCAGTCGGCGCTGGGCTGGGAATATGACTCGGGCGATTATCACACCGCTTGGGACAAGGCGCTGAAGGCCGTGAACTATGAGGGTCTGCGGGCGGAACAGGCGCAGCGGATCGCGGATTTCAAGGCTGGAAAAACGCGCAAGCTGTTGGGCATTGGCCTGACGCATTTCACGGAAATCGTCGGGGCCGGGCCAGTGAAGAACTGCGATATCCTTGGACTGGGGATGTTCGACAGCTGCGAGATTCGCATTCATCCGACCGGATCAGCGATTGCGCGGCTGGGGACGATCAGTCAAGGGCAGGGCCACGCCACAACCTTTGCCCAGATCATCGCCAGTGAAATCGGCCTGCCCGCCGATGACATCACGCTGGAAGAGGGTGACACGGATACCGCACCTTACGGGCTTGGGACTTATGGGTCCCGGTCTACTCCGGTCGCTGGTGCGGCCACGGCGATGGCGGCCCGCAAAATTCGGGCAAAAGCCCAGATGATCGCGGCCTATCTGCTGGAGGTGCACGACAACGATGTCGAATGGGACGTGGATCGCTTTGCTGTCAAAGGCGCACCTGAGCGGTTCAAGACCATGAAGGAAATCGCATTCGCCGCCTATAATCAGGCTATTCCGGGGCTGGAACCGGGTCTGGAGGCCGTCAGCTATTACGACCCGCCGAATATGACCTATCCGTTCGGAGCCTATATTTGTGTCATGGAGATTGACGTGGATACCGGTGAATGGGAGGTCCGGCAGTTCTATGCTCTGGATGACTGCGGCACCCGGATCAACCCGATGATCATCGAGGGTCAGGTCCATGGCGGTGTGACCGAGGCACTGGCTATCGCGATGGGGCAAGAGATTGCCTATGATGATATGGGCAATGTGAAGACCGGTACGCTGATGGACTTCTTCCTGCCAACCGCGTGGGAGACGCCGAACTATACCACTGACCATACGGTGACCCCGTCCCCGCACCATCCGATTGGTGCAAAGGGTGTGGGGGAAAGCCCGAATGTCGGCGGTGTGCCTGCGTTCTCGAACGCAGTGCATGACGCGTTCCGGCATTTTGGGTTGGTGCAGAGCCACATGCCGCACGACCACTGGCGGATCTGGAAGATTGCCAATGGTCTGGGGATGCATGGGTGAATGGGGTCGGACCGGCTGTTGCCGGTCCGACCGGACGGAGGGGGCTCTGCCCCCTCCGAACCTCCCCCGGGATATTTGGGGCCAGATGAAGATAGGATCCTGGTTTTGACCTTGAAAGACGTGCAGAAAGGGTTGGCCGCGCAGGGCTATGTTGCCGATGATCGGTTGGCCATGGCGCTGCATCTGGCGCAGCAACTTGGGCGCCCTTTGTTGCTGGAGGGGCCGGCGGGCGTAGGGAAAACCGATGTGGCCAAAGCGGTGGCAGCGTGGCGCGATACACGATTGATACGTCTGCAATGCTACGAAGGTCTGGACGCCAGTCATGCCATCTATGAATGGAATTATCAAAGACAGCTATTGGCGATAAGGGCGAGCGAAGCGCAAGGCGGCGTCGCAGAGGCGCAGCTGTTTTCGGATGAGTTTTTGCTGAAAAGACCTTTGTTAGAGGCGATCTCGGAAACGAAACCACCGGTTCTGTTGATTGATGAGATTGACCGGGCGGATGAGGAGTTCGAAGCCTACCTTCTGGAAATCCTGTCAGACTTTCAGATCACAATACCTGAGTTGGGAACTGTGCAGGCACGTGTGCGGCCTGTCGTCATTCTGACGGCCAACGGGACGCGGGATTTGTCGGATGCGCTGCGCAGAAGGTGTTTGTACAGCTTTCTTGACTATCCTTCGAGAGAGACCGAACAGGCAATCCTGCGGGCGCGACTGCCTGAAATCGAGGGGATTCTGGCGCGTCAGATCATCGGGGTTGTACAGGCGCTGCGTCAGGAAGATCTTGAGAAGAAACCGGGCATCGCCGAAATGCTGGATTGGGCGGCGGCCCTATCCGGGTTGGGTGTCAATGATCTGGCCAAATCCCGCGAAGACGTGCAGGCGACGCTGGTGTGTTTGCTGAAAACTGCCGCAGACTACAATGCGGCACCGCCCGAGGTGATGGATCGCCTGATCGGAAAGGTCGCGTGATGCAGGTTACGCGCTTTCCCGCCCGGGCTTTAGGCCTTGCCGACCGCATGTCGGGCTTCATAGCGCATCTGCGCTTGAATGGCATGAAAATGGGCGCGCTGGATGCGGGGCGCGCGCTTGCCGCCCTGTCCGAAGTGGATGCAACGGATGCCAATCAGGCCCGACAAGCCATGTGCGCGGTCTTGACCGGAGATGCGGAAGATTGGCGCCGGTTTGATGAACTGTTCGATGCTTATTGGTTCAACGCTGGTGCGCAGCGTTCGGGAACAGCGAAAAACAAGCATGCGCGGGTGCAGTCCGCCAAGCCAATGATCTGGCAGAGCAGCACTCAGGCTGAGGACAAACCACGATCCGGGTCGGAGCAAGTGACCACTACGCCTGACTGCGGTGAAAGAGAAGGTGAAGGAGTGGACGGTAAGTTGATCGCCACGCGAACGCCCAACCTGTCACGCCGGGATTTGCGAGAGTTGATGGATGAAGAGACCCTAAAACAGGCTGAAACAGCCGCGCTGGCCTTGGCGCGGGCATTTCGGGACAGGCGATCGCGCCGCCGGAAACAGGCGTTGCGCGGGGCTGCTCTGGACATGCGCCGAATACAGCGCGCCAGTCTGGCGCGAGGCGGTGAGCCGCTGGACCTGTATCGCCGAGCGCGGCCGCCGCGCCCGATGCGGATTGTTGCATTGTGCGACGTGAGTGGTTCGATGACCGTGTACTCACGTGTGTTTCTGGCTTTTCTGAAAGGATTGATCGGCAGCGGGATCGAGGCAGATGCGTATTTGTTTCACACGCGATTGATGCGGGTCACATATGCGTTGCGCGACCATGACACCCTCCGGGCTGCGGGTCGGTTGTCGCTGATGGCCGAAGGCTTTGGCGGCGGTACGGATATTTCCGGTAGTCTGGAGCGATTTCTGTCGGGATACGGTGCGCGGGCACTGAACGGGCGTACTGTCGTCCTGATCCTGTCGGACGGATATTGCAGTTCTGATCCGCAGGAACTGGGGGATGTGCTGGCCCGTATCAGGCGCAAGGCACGCCGGATCGTCTGGCTGAACCCTTTGAAGGGCTGGAAGGATTATCAGCCGATTGCGGCAGCGATGCAGGCAGCTGAACCCTATCTGGATGCGCATTTGCCGGCCAATACGCTGGATGCATTGGCGGCGCTTGAGCCGCAGTTCCAAAAGCTGTGAAAGGAGTCTGACATTGGCGAATTTCGACATTTTTGACACCATCGATCAGCTGCGCGGAACCGGAGAGGCCTTTTGCGTGGCGACAGTTTTGCGCACGGCGGATGCGACCTCGGCCAAAGCTGGGGGGAAGGCGGCGATTACCCAGGCGGGTGAAATCCTGGGGCATTTAGGCGGGGCTTGTGTGCAACGCGCGGTCCGGGCCGCAGCGCAACAGGCTTGGGCGTCCGGGGCGCCGCAGATTATCCGTGTCAAACCTTCGGAAAAGGTGGTGAAAATGACCGATCCCGATGGTGTGCAAACGTTCAAAAGTGGGTGCCCGTCCGGTGGCACTGTTGATCTTTTGGTCGAGCCCTATCAACACGCGCCCCGGCTGGTGATTTTCGGCGAGGGGTTGATTGCCAAAGCGCTGGCGGCACATGGATCGCTGGCCGGATTTCGCACGGCTGTCGAGGATGGGCTTGATATTGCTGGAAACCATGTGCGGTTCGCCTTGGCTCAGGTCGATGCGCTGGGCGTGGAGCCGCGGGACTATGTCGTGGTGGCTGCGCAGGGGCGCAGCGATGCGTCCGCTTTGAAGGCAGCCTTGGAAACCGATGCGGCACGCGTGTCGATGGTGGCCAGTCGCCGCAAGGCAGCTACACTGACTGCAAAGCTTATCGCCCAGGGATTGGACCCTTTGAAGGTCGCGCGCCTGAAATCCCCTGCTGGCTTGGACATACATGCCATAGACCCGCATGAGATCGCCCTGTCGATTTTGGCCGAAATCGTGATGTGGCGGAACGGTGAAAAGGCGGCAAAGGGGTCGCATGATGAAAAGCTTGCTTGAACACCTTTGCCACATGTGGCCTGCGTGGCTGGCTCAAAGGATAGAAACGGCTGCAACGCGCCTATTTCCAAGATCTTGTTGAACAAAGGAAAGACCTGAATGGAACTGACTGATGAAATCCGTATCGCATCGCCACGGGACGTCGTTTACCGTGCGCTCAACGATCCCGACATTTTGATGGAATGCATCCCGGGATGTGAGGAACTGACGCAGAAATCACCAAACGAGCTTGAGGCGAAAGTTGTTCTGAAAATAGGCCCGGTCAAAGCGCGCTTTGCAGGTGAGGTCACGTTGGACACAGCCAATGCACCAAATGGGTTCTCTCTGATGGGTGAAGGCAAGGGCGGGGCGGCTGGATTTGCCAAGGGCGGCGCAGACGTGTCGTTGACCGAAGAAGGAGACGAAACCGTACTGAAATACACGGCGAAAGTTGATGTTGGCGGCAAGATCGCGCAACTCGGCAGTCGGTTGATTGCAGGAACCGCCAAGAAGTTGTCGGCAAAGTTCTTTACGCGGTTCGGAGAGATTGTGTCAGAGCAGTCGGCGGCATGATCCGGGGCATCCATAGCAGAGAGGTTGTCAAAGAAGGAACCAGTGTCGACATGGCGGGAAAACCCGCTCTAAACAGAATGTGTGGCAATCGGCGGTGCCTGCAAATACTCAGTCAAGACAACGCTCTTCAGCGAGAGCTGCGAACACCCCTGTCAACGGGGGGTTGAAAATCGGGTTCTGCCCATAAAAAATTGGCTTTTCCCGAAATAACCGGTAGGTTTTCTGCAAAAGGTGGAAAACACCGGAGGCAGTAAGAGAGCAGATGTCACAGGCAAAAACTCGTGTTTTGCGGACCACGATACCTGCCGGTCTTGTCGGCAAACGGGACGGTCTTTTTTTCTTGTGGGGCGAGATTGAGCGTGCCCGTTTGAAAACTGAAGTCGGAGCCCGCCAGGATGCTGCAACGCCGGATGGGCCAAGTGCAAACATGGCTGGCGCAGCAAGGCGACTGGTACAGGTGCCGGTGGACGAGTTCATATTTTATTGATGGGCAACGTCTGGATGGGAATAGCGGGATCTATTCTTTTTCAAAGATCAGGATAACTTCGCCGAGGCGTACGCCAAAGCGTGAGACGTAAGCGCGGTTCAACAGACGGTCCTCGGTCAGCAGCCACATCCAGTCGTCAAAACTGACGCGCATCGTGCCATCTTTGACAGGCAGGTCAATTTTGTATTTCCAGTTGAAGGTGTCGCCCCTTTCGGTCCCGCTGGCGGTTCCCAGCACACCGGGTGCAGTACCAGCCCACGTGTCATCACCAGTCTTTGTCAATGTCCAGATGCGCTGTTCAGTTGCGCCGTCGTCGTAGATAAAATCCTCGACCAGTGTCAGGGTTTTCCCGTCCCATGTGCCGTCGATATCGACTTCAAACCTGCGTGGAACATTCCCCAACACATCCTGAAACTGCCCGTAAGCCACGGTCTTTCCGTCGAAGAATTCCTCGAGGTTCAGTTGCCGTTCAGACAGAAAGGTTGTCGGAACCTTCGGTTTGCCGGAGCAGGCAGCCAGAAGAGCAAGGCTTGCGACGGCAACACATGTAATCAGAGAGCGACCTGTGATCATTGCACCAGCTGCCTTTCTGAAGTGATGCTGTACTCATTTGCGCCACTTACGTGGATCGGATGTGATTTGGGGTTCGGGCGCATTGTTGCAACAAGTTCAGCGACCTTGATGCCGAACTTACGCATCTCGGAACGATTCATGATGACGCCATGTTCTGTCAGATACATCCAGTCTGTAACATCCAGCGTGTGCCCTCCTGCGTCTTTGGGCAGAATGATCCTGTAGTTCAGCTTGATCGTTGCGCCGGATATCGTGCCGTGACCTTCGCCAACGATATCCTCTGCCGTTGCCGTGAACGTATTTCTGGTGCCAAGCGTCAGATACCATTTACGGTTCATCTTTTTGCCATTTGAGTACGTGAAGAACTCGGAAAGTGTGCCGGTGTTCCCATTCCACTCACCGACCATGCGGGCCACAAAGCTGTTCGACATCCTGCCATTGGGGCCATAGATCAGACCCTCGGACAGGATTTCACCGTTCAGATGCCTTTTCAGCGAAAAGATGGGCCCGGTACCGGCATAGTCTGACGGGGTCTGCGCGCGAAAGCTCAGCAGTCGGGCGCGGACAAACATTGCAATCAGCAGAGCCAGCAGGATGATGGCGACAGCATTCATTTGCTTGTAACCTCGGTTGGCAGGGTCAGGACCATTCCAAAGGCCCCAAGTTTCAGGATGCAGGGTAGCACCGCGTAGGCGAGATTGAGTGAATCAAGCGCTTGGGCGGAATTGGTTTGACCGGGGGTGAAGCCACTGCGCTCCAGCAATGGCAGGGTAATAAAGGCTGCCAGAGCCAGGCCCAGCTTGCCAGCAAAGGACCAGATACCAAACGCTGTGGACGCGTTAAGACCGGCTCGGGTCAAAGTGACCGAAAACATGGCGGGCAGC
Source organism: Ruegeria sp. HKCCSA071 (assembly GCF_017872555.1). Lineage (GTDB taxonomy): Bacteria > Pseudomonadota > Alphaproteobacteria > Rhodobacterales > Rhodobacteraceae > Ruegeria. The sequence continues at coordinate 287,276 of NZ_JAEDOX010000002.1, read as the reverse complement.
ACGACCATATCCGCGCCCAGAGCGGCACCCGAGGCGAGGCAAATCAACGCAAAACCGGTGAGGTTCCCAGCGCTCAGTGTGGCGGCACCGATAAACCCCGCGATGGAAAGCGGCATCGCAATCATCAGTGTCTGTTTCGAGCCAATTTTGTTGCTGAGCTTTGCCCAAAGCGGCACGCTTGCGCCCGCGCTGAGGAAAAACAGGATCAGCAACGGTCCGGCTTTGCCGGGCAGTTGCAAACGGTCCTCTACGAAAAAGAGAAACAGGGTCGATGTGATGGCCACAGGCAGGCTGTTGATCAAAGCCAGCACCAGAAGGCGCAAACCCCCGGCCTTGCCCAGGCTTGCGAAAGACAGACCGGATCCGGTGATTGGGGCCCGCCGCCAGATCGGAACGGTCAACAAAAGGGTTGCGACCGATAGCAGACCCAGAAACAGACCAAATGCGGGATAGCCTTGCGCGTGGGCTCCGGCGGCAACAAAAAGGGCAGGGGCACTTGCCGCGATGATAACGCCTGTCAGTTGTCCGCCTTCCCGATAAGCGGCGAGGGTCATCAACTCCTTCGCATCAGCGCGTTTTGCTAGCGTCGCACTACGCCCGTAGAGCAGGATAGTCCCCAGGCTAAAAGCCGAAAACAACAGTATCAGAAGAACAATCAATGTCAGTACATCTGCGCCTTGTTGCAGGCTGAACAGTGCCGGAAATCCAATGGCAAGGCCGAGAGCTGCCATGGACGCAAAGACAAGCTGGCCACTGGGCCATCTGTCAATCGCCCAACCGATCAGTGGGTCCTGTACCAGATCGACCAAACGGATCACCAGCAAGACGGTACCGATCACCCCCAGTCCAATGCCCAGATTCACCGCCGCAAAACGCGGCAGATGAATGTATAGCGGGATACCCGCCGCAGCGAGCATCAGCGCGTATAAGCTGACCCGAGGGTAAAGCATCACTTTCCCTGAAGCATTTGGGTGAAGGACGCTGACCGTGTGTTTTCGCCGAGGAAAACCGACATGAAACTGCGTTTGATGCCCGGATATGCCATTGTGCAGGTCTTTCGACCGTTCAGCCAGAAACTGACCTTGTCTGGCCCGTCGGACACCGCCAGATAGCTGTCACCCTTGGTGACACCCCTAAAACACACGTCCAGTTGGTCGCCGACCGGGGCAGGGTGGCCGACGCGTTTCATCTCGCCGAGCGTCGAGTTGACCAGCGCATTCTTCTTGATGCTTTTACGGTATGTCAGCTGAAGCCCGAAATCTTCACTCCAACTGAACGAAGCACCTTTGGGTGTGTAAAGCTTGGCGTCGTAAATCGGAAACCCGAGATAGCGGAAGGTTGCAGTTCCGCGAAGTTGTGCACCATCCAACTCTTCCGTCACAGGCGACGCGATCAACCCAGTGGGGGCCAGCAAGGAAAGGCTTAGAAGGCTCGCGCGCAACATCCCGCTATTCGGCGGCAACAGAGATGGCCGGATCTTGTCCAAGAATGGCATATTCAGCTCCGATTGTTTGCGGGGCACCATTTATCCGCTCAACAACATGCATCGCGCTGGCGATCCCGTCTTCGTGAAATCCGTGCCGGTTATACGCACCGGCGAACCAGGTTCGGTTCTGTCCTTGTATCTCGCGAATATGCCCCTGTGCTTTCAGGGCGGCTTTGTCGAATACCGGGTGGGCAAATTCGACCTGATCATAGATTTTATCCGCTGGGATCTCTGTCGAGGCGTTCAGCGTCACAAAAAGCGGGTCGTTGTCCGGTATGTTCTGTAGTCGATTCATCCAATATGTAACGCTTACGTCTCCGGCCTGTGATCGATAGGTCCAGCTGGACCAGCATGCACGCCGCTTTGGCATCTGGCCAGGATCACAATGCAGGGTGGCGGTGTTGGGTTGGTACCGAATTGCGCCCAGTGCAGCGGTTTCCGCCGGGGTGGCATTCCCGCCCAAAATGGCAAGCGATTGGTCAGAGTGGGTAGCCAGGATGATCTCATCAAACTGATCCACCGCACCCTGACTGCGGACCGTAACACCTGTCTCACTCCGGGAAATGTTCTGAACCGGACTGGCCAAACGGATTGCCGCCCCTCGTGCCCGTAGGGCGGCATCGATCCTGCGGACATATTCGATACTGCCACCTTTAACTGTGTACCACTGGTGTTGATTTGCGCGGCCACTGGCCAGAAGGGCGTGATTTCGAAAGAACTGCACCAATGAGCGTGCAGGGAACTGATCCACCAGTTCAACCGGAGTTGACCAGATCGCCCCACACATTGGCATCAGATAGTTGTGGCGGAACCAGTGTCCCAGACGAAGCTGATCCACCAACTCACCAATCGTGGTGTCGTCATCTCTTGCAGCCTCCGGAGCCTTTTTGCCAAAGCGCAGAATGTCGGCAATCATCTTGTAATAGGCAGGGCGCGCAAGATTGCGCCTCTGCGCTGTCAGGGTGCGCAGATTGTTCAAACCATATTCGATACGACCATTGTCGATTGTCGCGCCAAAACTCATTTCGCTTTCGATCACGGGAACATTGAGCTCATCAAAAAGTCGGGTCAGAAAAGGATAGGTTGCGTAGTTGAAGACGATGAAACCAGTATCCACCGGTTGATCGCCGTTCTTCCCGGCCATGACTGTGCGGGCATGGCCACCTAACCGCGGTTCCGCCTCATAGAGGGTCACGTCATTGTTTTCTGAAAGGTAGTAGGCGGCTGAAAGGCCTGAAATACCTGCACCAACAACTGCGATTTTCTTCCGTACGCCCTGGGTTTCGTCGAACATTCCAGCCTCGTTAAGTGGTTCTTAGAATGGAATACGCGGGGTAGGTGCAGCTGGATCAATCCGGTTGGAAGTTTTGTCAGAAGCGCGATCGCATTTGATCCAACTACGTCACGGGCCCGTAGAATATGAAACATGACTGAATCGGCCCGCGCATGAGCAGCTTTGACGGAAAAACCTATTGGATCATCGGCGCAAGCGAAGGTTTGGGTCGTGCTTTGGCTAAGGCGCTAAACGACAGGGGCGCGCATTTGATCTTGTCGGCACGTAGTTCTGAACGTTTGGCTGACATCTGCTCCGAGCTTCACAATGCCCGTGCGATCCGGTGCGATGTCACTGATTTAGACTCTGTTCGCCGGGCTGTGGCCGAAGCGGGTCTGGTCGATGGGCTGGTTTACAATGCCGGCGCGTATGACCCCGTGCGCTCGGTGGATTGGGATACAGAGGCGTCGCTCAGGATGGGTGATGTAAACTATCTGGGTGCTTTGCGTGTGTTGGGTGAAACCGTCCCGGACCTTGTTAAGGCAGGTCGGGGGGATATTACGCTGATCGGGTCGCTCGCGGGCTATCACGGGTTGCCAGCGGCCATCGGATATGGGGCCAGCAAGGCGGCATTGATTTCCCTGGCGGAAACGATGCGCCATGATCTGGCGGGCACCGGCGTGACCGTGCGGATCATTAATCCCGGCTTCATCAAGACCCGTCTGACTGAGAAAAACAGCTTCAGGATGCCCATGCTGATGAGCCCCGAGGATGCCGCGGGTCGTGTGGTCAAGGCGATGTCGCGGCGCCGTTTCCGTACGGATTTCCCTGCACCATTCTCGTGGTTTATCCGTCTGATTGACTATCTGCCGGATCTGTTGGTGTACCGAGGGAAATAGACCCTAACCAAATTGCCCGTGACAGAACCAGCCTGCAGACATGGTTCCGCCATGGCCATAAAACAGCCACAACCGCTCGCCCTGCTGTGTCACTACAACCCAGTAGTCCCGCACGCCGCTGCGCCAGTTCGGGTCATCCAGCCACCATTCCGGTGCGATCCGTTCCGGGCCGGTGGCCTGCGCCAGCTGCCAGTTACGCCCGCGCCAGCGAAAGGCGCTGGGCACGTCAGGGGTTTCCGGTGCCATCACCGGCTCTGGCGGCCACATCAGCAGGGGGCGGGGGCGTGGCGGCGCAGGCCAGTTGCGGGCAGGTTCCGACCATGCCGCCGCCAGCGTTTGCGCCGTTTTCTCAGGGATGTGCGAGGCCGCGGGATGGCGCCGGGTGATCGCCTCAAGCCCCACCCGCGCGCCCAGCTTGCCGATCAGGTCATCCACGGCGGTATTGCCCGCCAGCCGGTTGCGGGCCACACGGCGGGCTTCGGCATGGCCGGCCACGGTGCGCGCGTGGATGGGTTCTGTCTGAACCGCCTCAAGCCGCAGCATGTCGATGCCGTAGCCTGCGTCGATCTTGTCGATTTTCATCTCTAACAAAGGGCGAATGCGGTATTTATCGTAAGTTGGGCGGGCCAGACCGACCTCGATAATCTCAGCTGCCTGATCGGCGCGGTGCGCCTCCAGCCGCAGGGTGCGGGCACCGCGCCCCTTTTCTTCCAGCTTGGTGCAAAGCGTTGGCAGAACCCGATCAACCGCAGCCATGACATCCTCAACCAGACCAATCGGGTTGGGCAGGGTCATCCGCACCGCGAAGTGATGCGACGGACGGGCGGGCGAGACAGGCTCGGGCGCGCTGCCCATGGCCTGATCCAACCGCAGAACCAACCCGCGCCCAAACCTCCGCGCAAGGCTGGCGCGGGGTTGGCCCAGCAGATCGCCGATGCGGCGCAGGCCCAGACGGTTCAGCTGCACGACAACCTGATCTTCCAATCGCAGCGCGGCGATAGGCAGGGGGCTGAGTGCGCCATAAGATTGACCCGGCGGTGCGATCCGCGCGCCTCCGCCCAGGGCCCTCACTTGTGGCGCGGTGCCGCCCTTGGTCCAGTGCCGCCGTTTGCCCGCCCGGGCGCGGGTGGCACGGGCCTCCTGATTGATGGCGTCGCCATTGCGGTCGGATGTGGCTGCTTGCCCCGCATAGCGCGCCAAAGCCCAGGCTGCGCCCAGCGTGTCGGCGATGCCCATCTGTACGCTGAGGCCCATATCCGCGCAGTCGGTTTCAAGAATGTTCAGCAACGCCTCCTCTCCGCCAAACAGATGGGCGCAACCTGACAGATCGACGATCAGCCCGTCCGGGGCCTCTTCGGCCACCCATGGGCTGAACTTCCCCGCCCAGCGGCGCAGCGCGGCCAGGAACGCGGCTTCGGCCGGGGCGTTACGGTGGCGTGTGATCAGGTTGGCACACATGGCATGAGCATCCCGCACCGGCTGGCCTACACGCAGCCCGGCAGCCTGCGCATCGACATTCACTGAGGTAATAACCTGCATGTTCGACTGCTCGGCCACGATGGCCAAAGGCCCGGTATGCAGCCCCCGCGCAGCGCGGATCAGCCGTTCAGCCCCCAGACGGGGGAACCATAGCGAAAGTATTCGGCGTTTGGGCATTTGCAGGCATCACAATGTTCTTACTTTGTTCTTAAGTGAGAATCGATGCCTGAGTCGAGTCCGCCCTTATCCGCAGGTCAGCCGCTGGATGATCCCGTCGCCATTCACGTACACGTTCAACCGGTCGATGCGGTAATCCTGTGTGGCGATTCCATCCGGGCCCAGCACGCGCGACCGCGCCGGCAGGTTTGCCTGAATGTTCGAAACCGGCTGGCCAACGGTATCGGAAAAATCCTCTCCCTGACAAAAGGCCAGATCGACCGGGGCAGGTTCCGGCGGCAGCAAAGCGTCTTCGGGCGCGGGTGGAGTCTCAGCGCAGGCCGCCAGAAAGATCAGGATCGGGAAAAATCGGTGCATTGGCGTTCCTCATTCTGGCAATGTCGTTTCTGCAATATCAATTAATTAGCCAACCTGCCATGAAAGCACGGTTGAAAACACCCTGTAATTGACGCAGGGTCGGGGCAAAAGTGACAGGGAGAAAAGTAGCATGCGTACCCGTGCCGCCGTCGCCATTCAGGCAGGCAAACCTTTGGAAGTGATGGATGTGAACCTCGAAGGCCCCAAGGCGGGCGAGGTTCTGGTCGAGATCAAGGCCACCGGTATCTGTCATACCGACGAATTCACCCTGTCGGGTGCCGACCCCGAAGGCCTGTTCCCGGCCATTCTGGGCCATGAAGGCGCAGGCGTCGTGGTCGAAGTGGGTCCGGGTGTAACCAGCCTGAAACCGGGCGATCATGTGATCCCACTTTACACCCCCGAATGCCGCGAGTGTGAATACTGTCTGCACCCCAAGACCAACCTGTGTCAGGCGATCCGGGAAACCCAGGGCAAGGGTCTGATGCCCGATGGCACCTCTCGTTTCTCGACCTTGGATGGCGATCCGATCTTGCATTACATGGGCTGCTCGACCTTCTCGAACCACACGGTTCTGCCTGAAATCGCGCTGGCCAAGGTGCGCGAGGACGCGCCGTTCGACAAGATCTGCTATATCGGCTGTGGTGTCACGACCGGTATCGGCGCGGTCATCAACACCGCCAAGGTGGAAATCGGCAGCCGCGCAATCGTTTTTGGTCTGGGCGGTATCGGCCTGAACGTCATTCAGGGCCTGCGTCTGGCTGGAGCAGACCAGATCGTCGGCGTCGACCTGAACCCCTCCAAGGTGGAAATGGCCACCAGGTTCGGCATGACCGACTTCGTGAACCCGTCCGAGGTTGAAGGCGATCTGGTGCCGTATCTCGTCAACCTGACCAGGGGCGGTGCGGATTATACGTTTGACGCCACAGGCAATGTCGGCGTGATGCGCGCAGCACTTGAATCAGCGCATAAGGGCTGGGGCGAATCCATCATCATCGGCGTGGCACCTGCTGGGGCCGAAATCTCGACCCGGCCATTCCAGCTGGTTACCGGTCGTTCATGGCGCGGTACCGCGTTCGGCGGCGCGCGTGGGCGCACGGATGTGCCCAAGATCGTCGACTGGTACATGGAAGGCAAAATCGAGATCGACCCGATGATCACCCACACCATGGGTCTGGACGACATCAACCACGGCTTTGACCTGATGCATAAGGGCGAAAGTATCCGTTCGGTGGTGATTTACTAAGAGTAAACACCAAAGTTGTCGAAAACGGCGCGCTGATCGGCGCGCCGTTTTTTATACCTACTTTCCAGGCCGTGTTGCCCCTGTGTCTGCCCGGGGTGAACGAACCCGCAGAACCGGGGTGTTGACCGAGGTGGTGTTGGCCCGGCTTTCTCGCCAAACAACATAGACACCGGATGCGATGATGATACTGGCACCGACGGCGACCCAGATGTCAGGGCGCTCGTCGAAGAAGATCATGCCAAACAGCGTCGCCCAGATGATCTGGCTGTACTGGCTGGGGGCGACGACACCGGCGGGCGCGGCGCGGTAGGCCAGAATGATCAGGTGTTGGGCGATGACGGAAAACACCCCAACCAGTGCCATCATCGCCAGATGCAGCAGGGACGGCGGCTGATATACAGCCGGTTGGGCAAGGCTCATCACAACGATAGCCAGCAACATCGGATAGAGGATCAGCACGGCCGAGCGCTCCTCATTCCCGATCTTGCGCACCAGGACCGAGGCAAAGGCGCTGCAGAAGGCGGCCATCAGGGCGGCCATGTGGCCCAGTGTGATATCCGTTGCACCGGGGCGCAGAACGATCAGGACACCGATCAGGCCGACACCAACCGCAGCCCAGCGCTGAACGCGGACCACTTCACCCAGTATCGGGATCGACAGCACCGTGACGATCAGCGGGAATGAGAACAGCAGGGAATAGACCTCGGCCAGTGGCAGAACCGAAAACGCGTAAAACGCGCAGGACATAGCCGTTACCATCAGGCCCGAGCGCAGCAAAACCAGCCATGGATGATGCGGCAGAAAGTTTCCCGTCGTGCGGTCGGCCAGGATCGTGACGGCCATTGGAACGAACGAAAACAGCGTGGCGAAAAAGATGATCTGCATCACTGAATAGGTGCCGCCCAGCACCTTGATCAGCGCGTCGTGGCTGGCAAAGACGGCAAAGCCAAGAAATGCATAGCCAAGCCCCCGCAGGGTGTTGTTTTGTGCGCTCATCGATCCGGCCTCGGCCTATGTTGGTATGGTGACGATACATCATAGCAGCGCAGGCAGGGTTCCCGGCTGTCCTTGTGCTGATTAACCCTATTCTGAGGGCGCGAATAGTCCTTATTTTACCGCTAACATCGCATGGCCGCCATGATCTGGGATCATCGCAGGAGCGGCGGCGCGTCTTTGGGCTGTCGCGCGGATTGGACACCTGCCTTCATGCCGACACCGATGCGGCGGGCCAAGGCGACCCACGGGGTGGCCGTTTCAGCGGGCAGCGTTCGGGTGGCAACCTCTTCGAACAGATCCAGCCAATGGGCAAAAAATTCCGGTTTCACATCGGGCCGTTCGATATGGACCCGTTGCGGATTGCCGTCATAGCAGCGCTCATACAGGATGGCATTGCGCCAGAAGGCGGCGATCTTGTCCTCATGCGCGGGCCAGTCGGTGACGTGGTTTGCGAATACGGGCCCAAGAACCGCGTCTTGCCGGATACGGGCATAAAAGGCGCGAACTTGCGCGTTGATCTGCTCGGGCGTCGCGGGAAAGCGCGGGGGAAGGATGGGTCTGGTCATGACGGCCTGAATTTCGACTCTGTTTTTGGCAGATAGGGTGTTCCGGCGTTACGGAACAGAGGTGGTTTTGTCGCGCCCATCCGGTGTCAGCAGATGCCGCAGCAGGGCCACCGGGTGCGCCCGCAGGCTGAGGCGGGTGGCGACGTAATCTTCGACCACCTGCTCGCCCAGCGCCATCTGTGGCAGGTAAGCCTTGGGTTCATCCAGCGCCTCGCCCTCCAAGTCCTGCGAGAACAGTGGCAGAGGTTTGGCGGTGGCAATTGCCTTGGCTTGCCACAGCGCCTCGCGCCGGGTCAGATCGCAAGCGGCGAAGGCATCAGCCTCGGCCAGCCGTTCGATCACCGATGGCCCAAGGCCTGCGCGGCGCCAGACATCGTCGACCTGGGTGTAGCCGTTGCCGCGTGCGGCGGTCAGCCAACTGGCGTCCTCTTCGCTAAGCCCCTTGATCTGGCGAAAGCCCAGCCGCAGCGCCAGCCCGCCATGGCCGTCGGGCTCCATCACGTTGTCCCAGAAGCTGGCATTGATGCAGACCGGGCGCACCTGAACGCCATGTTCGCGCGCATCCCGCACGATTTGCGCTGGCGCGTAGAACCCCATCGGCTGCGAGTTCAGCAGGGCGCAGGCGAAGATGCCCGGATGGTGGCATTTGATCCAGGCCGAGGCATAGACCAGCAGCGCAAAACTGGCCGCGTGGCTTTCGGGGAAGCCATAAGACCCGAACCCTTCGATCTGCGAAAAACAGCGCTCGGCGAAGTCATCCTCATACCCGTTGCGTTTCATCCCGCGCAAAAAGAGCGCGCGGAATTCGCTGACATTGCCATGTTTCTTGAAGGTTGCCAGCGAGCGGCGCAGCCGATCGGCCTGTTCCGGGGTGAACCCCGCGCCGACAATGGCGATCTGCATTGCCTGTTCCTGAAACAGCGGTACGCCTAGCGTTTTGCCCAATACCTCACCCAGCGCGTCCGAGGGGAAGCTGACCTCCTCCTCTCCGTTCCGGCGGCGGATATAGGGGTGGACCATGTCGCCCTGAATGGGGCCGGGGCGGATGATGGCAACCTCGATCACCAGATCATAGAAATTACGCGGCCGCATCCGCGGCAGGAAGTTCATCTGTGCACGTGATTCCACCTGAAACACGCCGATGCTGTCCGCCTTGCAGAGCATGTCATAGACCACCGGATCCTCGGGCGGCAGGGTGGCAAGGGTGTAGCTGGTCTGATGATGCTGGCCGATCAGGTCAAACGCCTTGCGGATGCAGGTGAGCATCCCGAGGCTGAGGACATCGACCTTGAGGATGCCAAGGCTGTCGATATCGTCCTTGTCCCAGCAGATGACCGTGCGGCCCTCCATCGTGGCGTTTTCGATGGGGACAAGCTCATCCAGCCGGCCCTCGGTGATGATAAATCCTCCCACATGCTGCGAGAGGTGGCGGGGAAAGCCGTCGATCTCATAAACCAGCATTAGAGTCTGTTTCAGGCGTCGATCTTCGGGGTCGAGGCCAATTTCGCGCATCCGTTGCGCCTCAAGCCCCGAGGCCGAGAAAAAACCCCAAAGCTGTGAGGAAAGCGCCGAGATCGTATCTTCGGTCAGGCCCATGGCGCGTCCAACCTCGCGGATGGCGCGTTTGCCGCGGTAATGGACCACCGTGGCGCAGAGGCCCGCGCGTTCGCGGCCATAGCGGTCATAGATGTGCTGGATCACCTCCTCGCGGCGTTCATGTTCGAAATCGACATCTATGTCTGGCGGTTCATCGCGCGCCTCGGAGACGAAGCGTTCAAACACCATGGTGCCCATCTCGGGGCTGACCTCGGTGATGCCGAGACAGAAACAGACGACCGAGTTGGCAGCCGAGCCGCGCCCCTGGCAGAGGATGCTGCGCGAACGGGCAAAATGGACGATATCGCGGACGGTCAGGAAGTAGGGTTCGTATTTCAGCTTGCCGATCAGCGTCAGCTCATGCGCCAGCATCTTTTTGGCTTTCTCGGACGCCCCGGCGGGATAGCGCCATTTCAACCCCTCATGCGCCAGACGGTGCAGGCGCTGGGTCGGGGTTTCTTGCGCGCTGCCCTCGCTGGGGTATTCATAGCGCAGCTCGTCCAGCGAGAATGTGAGTTGTTCACTGAGTTCATGGGCGCGGGCAACGGCCCCCTCATGACCTTTGAAGATGCGTAGCATCTCGGCCTCGGAGCGCAGGCGCTGTTCACCATTGGCCAAAGCGTCCCGGCCCAATGCGTCCACCTTGCGGCGCAGGCGGATGGCGGTCAGCACATCGCCCAGTTTGCGGCGGGTGCCGTGGTGCATCATCGGTGTCGCACTGGCGAGCGTGAGGATGCCAAGCTGTTTTGCCTCAGTCTCTAATAAAGAGAAAAACGCGCTATCGGCGCCATCATACCGGGGGTGCATCAACAGATACATCCGCCCGGCAAAGCGGCGCGTCAGCTGCTGCGCCTGTGTCCGCCACGCGCCCGCGCCGCCCGGAGAGCCCGCCGCCTGTGGCCACAGCAGCAGGTGGAGGTCATCGGAAAATTCGAGCAGGTCAGACAGGTGCAGGATGCAGTCGCCCTTCTCGGCGCGCAGACGGCCTTTGGAGAGGATGCGGCACAGGTTGGCCCAGCCCTGCCGGTTCAGGGGCAGGGCGGTGACCATGGGCGCATCGGTGAAGATCAGCCGCGCCGCCGGGATCAGGCGGGGAACCGCGTGGATGGGATAGGAGGGCGGCTTGGGGATGTGATCGGGGCAGGGTGGCCCGATTGAGGTATTCTGCTCCTCCCACGCCAGCCGTTCGCGGACCTTGCGGGCGATCTCGCACGCCTGAGTGTGGGCGCGGACGATCCCGGCGACCGAGTTGTCATCAGAAATCGCAATGGCGGGCAAGCCCAGGGTGACGGCACGCTCCATATACTCCTCGGGGTGCGAGGCCCCGGTGAGGAAGGTAAAATTCGACGTGATCGACAGCTCGGCATACATGGCGATTCCACATTATATTCACGTTTTGTTCTTTTTCGAGTCCTTTGCGCAGGAAACGGGTCGATTGGGTCCGGTCAGGTGGGCATGGTCGGCAAAAAGGAGATCCGAGATGTTCAAAATCACTGCTTTGCCCACCAACGATGTACGCGCCCTACAGGCGGGTGGCCCGGATGCATATGGTTCAACGCCGGAACGCGCTGTGTCGACGGGTGCAGGTAACCCGTGCCGCCACTGCCTGCGACATATCCCCGAGGGCGATGAGATGCTGATACTGGCACATCGGCCTTTTTCAGAGACACATCCCTATGCAGAAACCGGCCCGATCTTTCTGTGTGCAACACCATGCGAGCGATACGAGGAAGACGCGCTGCCCGAAATTCTGATCACCTCGCCCGACTATCTGATCAAGGGCTACGGTGCGGATGACAGGATCGTCTATGGCACCGGGGCGGTCACACCGACGGACAGGATCGGCGCAAAAGTCAGGGAAATCCTTTCCCGATCCGACGTCGCCTATATTCACGTGCGGTCTGCGCGGAATAACTGCTATCAGGCGCGAATAGACCGCGCCTAAAGCTTGACCCGGTGGATGCCCCGGCGTGGCTGATCCTTATCATCCGCTGGGTGATCCTCGGTACGGGACGAGGTCAGGGCAAGGAATACATCCTCAAGATCGGCCTCTTCCGTGCGGACGTCGCGGATGCGGATATTCGCGGCGCGCACCGATTCCAGAACCTGCTCGGCACTGGTCTGAATGTTTCGGTATTGCAGGACAAGGCTGCCATCATCGCGGAGAGCTGCCTCGACGCCTTCTGACACAGGCAGATCAATGATCGGGCTGTCGGGCACAATCACCATGGTGCGGCTGTCCATGCGGCCCAGCAAGTTGGCCGTGCTGTCCTGCGCGACCTTTTCACCGTGGTTGATAATGGCGATCTCGTCGCACATCTCCTGCGCTTCTTCCAAGTAGTGGGTGGTCAGGATGATGGTCATGCCCCGTTCGTTCAGCTTGCGCACATTGGCCCAGAGCATCTGGCGCAGTTCGATATCCACACCTGCTGTGGGCTCATCAAGCACAAGGATTTTCGGGTGATGCACCAGTGCCTTGGCCAGCAGCAACCGCCGCCGCATCCCACCCGAAAGAGTGCGGGCATAGGCCTCGGCCTTGTCACTGAGACCGACCAGTTCAAGAATCTGATCACTGCGCCGTTCGGACTTCGGAACGCCATAGAGACCGGCCTGAACCTCAAGCGCGCCGCGCGGGGTGAAAAACGGGTCGAGGTTGAGCTCTTGTGGCATCACACCAATGGCCGATCGCGACTGGCGTGGATTCTGATCCTGATCGAAGCCCCAGATCGCCACGCGACCCGCCGACTTCACCACCAGACCAGCTAGGATATTGATCAGGGTCGATTTTCCGGCACCGTTCGGACCCAGCAGACCAAAAACCGAGCCGCGCGGGACGGTCAGGTTAATGCCTTTCAGCGCATGCTTTTCGGGCTGACCCTTGCCACCGCGATAGGTTTTGCGCAGCCCTTCGATCCTGATTGCCGCGTCGCACATGTGGCACTTGCCCCCGGTTTGATCATCGCCCATAAACGCACCTAATACATGCCCGCGTGGCCGACAACCGAAGAAGGATCGCCAGCCGTGACCATCGAAGCGCCGGAAACAAAGATCGTCGAAACCGCCCGTGTTGCCTGTGACGGCGGCGAAGGTGCGTTGGGCCATCCGCGCGTGTGGCTGCAAATTCCAGAAGACGCAGGCTGGGTCGAATGCCCCTATTGCGACTGCAAATATGTTCTGAAAGGCACAGAGCGAAGCTGATTGCTGGCCTAGTTGGGTTTCGCCCAAATCTCGCCGTGTTTTTTTATGGTAATGCACGTGGCAAGCAACGTAGGCGAGCGTGATGAGCGATATTACATCCAATGATTCCGCCAACCCGATTTTTGGTTGGGTTGGCTTTTGCATAGCGTCTTTGGCATTGTTTGCTGCCTTGTTTGTCTTCTGGGCTGGTCCATTTGCCCCAAACCAGTCCTCGGGCGTGTCGCTGGGTGAACTGGCAGCTGAAATCGGCAAATCTACTCTGCGCGCGGCCGCAGGGATGGAGCAGCCTGAGCCCGTTGCGCGCGCGCGCGATCTGGATGATTTCCTGCAGATCGGTGTTGCCATGCTAGGTGGGCTGGCGGTTATTCTGTCGGTTGTTGGCATCCTGCGTCACGAAAGGCGGCGCCCTGCCATTGCTGGGATTGCTGTTGGCATCGGCGCAATTTTGTTCCAGTTCTTTGCCTTCGCGTTTTTTGCCTTCCTCGGTGTGTTGATCATTATGGCGCTGCTGAACAGTTTCTCGGACGTTTTCAGCGGCCTCTTCGGCGGTTAGTCCAAGTTCAAGACTGGTCACCCGCGCGACCCTGTGGCAGAACCATCCCTGACCGATAGGGAGCGCGCGCATGAGCATTTTCGGAAAAGGGTGTCACCTGCATCTGATCGACGGATCGGCCTTTATTTTCAGGGCCTATCACGCGTTGCCACCGTTGACCCGCAAGTCGGATGGTCTGCCAATTGGGGCTGTTTCGGGCTTTTGCAACATGTTGCAGAAATATGTCGAGGGAAACACCGGGCCAGATGCGCCGACCCATGTGGCGGTGATCTTTGATAAAGGCTCGCATACCTTCCGCAATGACCTTTATGACCTCTATAAAGCCAACCGTGAAGCGATGCCCGAGGATCTGCGCCCACAGATGCCGCTGACCCGCGAGGCGACAAAAGCGTTCAACATCGCCTGCAAGGAGATGGAGGGCTATGAGGCTGACGACATTATCGCGACCCTCGCTGTTCAGGCGCGAGATGCGGGTGGCCGTGTGACCATCGTGAGTTCCGACAAGGACTTGATGCAGTTGGTCGGGGACGGCGTCGAAATGCTGGATGCGATGAAGAACAAACGCATTGACCGGGATGGCGTGGTCGAGAAGTTCGGGGTTGGACCGGAACGTGTGGTCGATGTTCAGGCGTTGGCAGGTGATAGCGTCGACAATGTTCCTGGCGCGCCGGGGATCGGGATCAAGACGGCGGCTTTGCTGATCAACGAATTCGGCGACCTGGAGACCCTGCTGGACCGGGCAGATGAGATCAAGCAGCCCAAACGCCGCCAGACCCTGATCGAAATGCGAGACCAGATCGAGCTTTCGAAGAAACTGGTTCAACTGGACGAGAATACTCCGCTGGATTTCACCTTGGACGACCTTGAGGTGAGGGACCCCGATGCAGACACGCTGTTGGCGTTTCTGGCCGAGATGGAGTTCCGTACCCTCACCAAGCGCATCGCTGACAAGCTGGGGGTTGAGGCTCCGGTGATCACCGACGCGCCTGCGCCAGCGGCGGCAGAGGTCGAGGCCGAGGTGATCCCGTTTGACAGTTCGAAATACGAATGCGTACGTGATGCAGCGGCCCTGCAAAAGTGGATTGACCAGGCCTATGAGCGTGGTTGGGTGGCTGTAGACACAGAGACCACGGGCCTGAACGAGATGATTGCCGGTCTGGTGGGTATTTCGCTGTGCGTCGAGGCCGGAGAAGCCTGTTACATCCCGTTGACCCACCGCGATGGATCAGCGGACGATCTGTTTGGATCGGATGCTTTGGCCGATGGGCAGATGCAATTGGATGAAGCCCTGATGCTTTTGAAACCGATGCTCGAGGATCCGTCGGTCCTCAAGATCGGGCAGAACATGAAATATGATGCCAAGATCTTCAGGCGACACGGCATCGACGTGGCACCCATCGACGATACGATGCTGATGTCCTACGCCATGCATGGCGGTGAACATGGGCATGGGATGGACACCCTGTCCGAGCGTTATCTGAGCCACACACCAATCCCGATCAAACCACTGCTGGGGTCGGGAAAATCGGCAATCACCTTCGACAAGGTTGCGATTGACGAGGCCACGGCCTATGCCGCTGAAGATGCGGACATCACCCTGCGTTTGTGGCAGCTGTTCAAACCGCAATTGCACCGGGCACAGGTGACCACCGTCTATGAGACGCTGGAACGGCCGCTGGTCCCGGTACTGGCCGGGATGGAGATGCATGGAATCAAGGTCGACCGTGATGTCCTGAGCCGGATGTCCAATGCATTTGCCCAGAAAATGGCCGGTTTAGAGGCTGAAATTCACGAGTTGGCCGGGGGAAGCTTTAATGTCGGATCGCCTGCTCAACTGGGCGAAATCCTGTTCGACAAGATGGGTCTGGAAGGCGGGAAAAAAGGCAAGACCGGGAAATACTCAACCGGGGCTGATATTCTGGAAGACCTCGCAACCGAGCATGAACTGCCGCGCCGTGTGCTGGACTGGCGGCAGCTGAGCAAGCTGAAATCGACCTATACCGACGCGCTACAGACCCATATCAACCCCGACACAGGCCGGGTACATACGTCATATTCGATCACCGGAGCGAACACGGGGCGTCTGGCTTCGACCGATCCCAACCTGCAAAACATTCCGGTGCGCACAGAAGAAGGGCGGCGTATTCGTGAGGCTTTCATCGCCGAGCCGGGCAATGTCTTGGTAAGTCTAGACTACAGCCAGATTGAGTTGCGCATTCTGGCCCATATTGCTGATATTTCGGCTCTGAAACAGGCGTTTTCTGATGGTTTGGATATTCACGCCATGACCGCGTCCGAGATGTTCGACGTGCCGTTGGATGAGATGACACCTGATATCCGCCGTCAGGCAAAGGCAATCAACTTCGGCGTGATCTACGGCATCTCGGGCTTTGGTCTGGCCCGGAACCTGCGTATCCCACGGGCCGAGGCGCAGGGCTTTATTGATCGTTATTTCGAACGTTTCCCAGGCATTCGCCGCTATATGGACGACACAGTCGAATTTGCGAAAGAGCACGGCTATGTGCAAACCCTATTCGGGCGCAAGATTCACACGCCCGAGATCAATGCCAAAGGGCCACATGCAGGGTTCTCGCGCCGCGCGGCGATCAATGCGCCAATTCAAGGTACGGCGGCGGATGTGATCCGGCGCGCGATGGTGCGAATGCCGGACGCGATCGCCGGATTACCTGCCAGGATGCTGTTGCAGGTTCACGATGAGTTGCTGTTCGAAGTGGCCGAAGACGCGGTGGATCAGGTGGTCGACGTGGCCCGTGACGTGATGGAGGACGCCTCGAATCCTGCGGTCAAGCTGGATGTGAAGCTGGTCGTGGATGCCGGGAAGGGGGCGAACTGGGCCGAGGCGCACTAACGGCGTTGTTCATCAGTCCTCGGCGGTCTGTCCTTGCAGCGGGTCAGCCCTGCGGCCCGACCATGCGGTTCACCATTCGTTGCACAGATGGGCCAAACAGCAGGATTACGGTGAAGGCGATGGGCCAGCAAAAAGCCCAGGACGCCATCCAGTCGCCAACTGTGCCGGGGTTAAACCCAATTGCTTTGACCGTCGCAATCCCCGTTACAATCAAGGACATGAGGCCGGACATGATCAGGCTGAAAACGGCACGGGCATAGCGGGCTGGTATCATGGCGGGCATCCTAATGGTCGCAATGCCCCTGATGTGCGGTATTTGAATGAAAATTACCAGTGCAAGTCCCGCATCCAGTCAAGTGTGTCGCAGGTGCGTTGAGTTGAGGGTGTGTATTCCGCGCTAACCCAGCCGCCATAACCTGCCGCGTCCATGGCCGAGAACAAGCCTTTGAAATCCGTTGGGCCACGACCCGGTTCCATGCGATCCGGGGCTGCGCCGATTTGGGCATGGACCACCTGCGGATGAAAGCGATCCCAGACAGCCAGCGCGTCGCCATGGATCATATGGGCGTGAAAGCTGTCATATTGCAGGCCGACATTCGGGCGATCCACCTGGTTGAGCACCTCTGCTGCCAGATCGTAATCGTTCAAAAAATATCCGGGCTGTGAAACCGGGTTGAGCGGCTCGATGGTGAATTGTTGCTGTGGGGCGAAATCGGCGGCCCATTGCAGATTTTGCACAAAACAGTTCAATGCATCCGGCCCGGTGGTGTATCCGGACATGATGTGGATCAGGCCGGGGCGTAGCACCCCCGCATATCGCAGGACACGGCGAATGTCCGACTGGAACCGCGATTGACCATCGGGGATCGCTGCGTAACCCGGCGCACCCCCGGTGTAGTTGGGCGGTGGCGCGTTGATCAACACAAGCTCCAACCCGTTGGCAATCAAGGCGCGGCGGGTTTCCGTCGCGGCGATGTCGTAAGGAAACAAAACCTCGACCGCGGTAAACCCGGCATCTGCCGCCGCCTGAAACCGATCCAGGTAAGGCATTTCCGTAAACAGAAGCGAAAGGTTGGCAGCAAATCTGGGCATGAGCGGTCAGTGGTTGTGGTGATCCGACCATACCCAAGGGATGATTTTCGGGGAAGGGATCGAAAACGACAGATTGTCGAAAATCGACCAGATCGCCTGCACCGAATCAGCAAAGGTCCGCTCAGCGCGGCTCGTCATTACGGGTGCCGCATTAACAAAAGGTCCGAATCCAATGGCGATGAGCCCGGAACCCGTACGCGGGGCAACTACCGTTTTGTCTGGTGGCCAAAACCCAGCGCTGTCAGGGAATGGGTTGGCCGTTGCCTCCATGATCACCTGGGCAGCGGGTTTCCCCGCGGCAGAAGTGTTGCTGCAAACCTGGCCTCCCGTTGCATTGCTGACTGCGCGCCTGGTGCTGGCGGTTGCCGTTCTGATACCGGTCTGGATTCTGCTGGACGGTCCAAGCAGAGTGTTGCGCGCCAGATGGGGCCGGGCGATGGTTGTCGGCGGCTTTGGTTTCGGCTTTGCTATGTTTCTGCTGATCGTGGCGCAGAAAATGACGGACCCGGTGACAGTCGCGATCATTGCATCCTGCGCGCCCTTGCTTGCAACGGTACTGGAGTTGGTGGCTGGAACCCGACGGCTGAAATGGACCTTTGCGTTGGGTGTTCTGGTGTCGGTTCTGGGTGGGCTGATTGCAACCAGCGCCGCCGCGCCCGAACAGCTGGGGCTGGGCGCGGTTCTGGCGATCCTTGCAACGGGCCTGTTTTGTTGGGGTAGCATGGCCACCGCGCGCGACTTCCCCGAGCTTAGTCAGATCGGGCGCTGTACGATTACCTTCGTCGGTGGGTTGCTCATGGCCGCGGTGCTGAGTTTTGGGGCGGCCCAGCTGGGCATGGATGTGCTGCCAACCGCCGCCATTGATGGGCAGCAATGGGGGATGCTTGGGATCTATGCCTTGATATCACTAGGGCTCAGCCAGGTGTTGTTCATCTCGGCCGTGGGCAAGCTGGGTGTGGCGCTGGCTTCGTTTCACATCAATATCGCCCCGTTTTACGTGATGCTGATCATGCTGATGCTGGGGGAAGACTGGAATTGGACCCGTGCGCTGGGCGCGGGCGTGGTTGCTTTGGCCGTCGTGCTGGCCCAGGATCGCGCATCTCGGTCAGCCAAGATCTGCTGAAGGGATGAGCGGGAAGAACTGTCCACCTGACCAGACACCAAACCAGCCCTCATGGTGGCTGCCAATCTCGACAAGGCGATAGAAGCTTTTGCGGTCTATGCGGGCTTCGAGGTTCGTGCGGATCAATATGTAGGGTGACGGTTCTTCTGTTGCGGGATCAATAACAACCCGGATCGGATGAGCGGGCCCTGCAACAGCGATGCCGTCCACTTGTGTGCGAAAGGTCAGGTTCTGCGTCTGACCTTCGCCGGTTTGCTCGAAATCCACGGCGATGAACGGCGCGTCCTCGACAGTGATTCCCACCTTTTCAACCGGAGTAACCAGATAATATTTCCCGTCTTCTTTCTTAAGAATTGAGGAAAAAAGCTTCACAAGCTCGAACCGATTGATGGGCGAGCCTAAATAACTCCATGTACCATCTTTTGCGACACGAATGTCCAGATCGCCACAAAACGGGGGATTCCACAGGTGAACGGGCGGTAAACCTCGGGTTTTGGCGGCTTTAACCGATGCGGCCAATCCGTCGGGCGAGGGTTTCACAGGTTTTTGTCCGCTCATTGCTTTTGCCATTTCCTCTCAGCGCGATACACTTCAATCATATTCGTCCACGGAAGGGAAAGTCATGAACGAACCTGCCGACCTCGTAGCCGAGATCGAAGCGCTGGAAAACAAGCTGCAAGAGGCCAAGGCCTCGATCACCCGCCGCTTCATCGGGCAGGAAAGGGTCGTGGACCTGACCCTGACCGCGCTTTTGTGCGGTGGTCATGCCCTTCTGATCGGTCTGCCGGGCTTGGGCAAGACACGGTTGGTCGAGACGTTGTCGACCGTGATGGGCCTGCATGGCAATCGCATTCAGTTTACGCCCGACCTGATGCCAGCCGATATTCTTGGATCTGAGGTGTTGGATACGGCCGATGATGGCAGCCGCCATTTCCGTTTCATTCCAGGCCCGATCTTCTGTCAGCTGCTGATGGCGGATGAAATCAACCGGGCAAGCCCGCGAACGCAATCTGCGCTGCTGCAGGCGATGCAGGAACGCACGGTAACAGTGGCCGGTGAGGACCGTTCCCTTGGTGTGCCATTCCATGTTCTGGCCACGCAAAACCCGATCGAACAGGAAGGCACCTATCCGCTGCCCGAAGCGCAGCTGGACCGGTTTCTTGTACAGATCGATGTAGAATACCCCGATCGCCAGACCGAGCGGGATATTCTGCTGGCCACGACCGGTGTTGACGAAGACGAAGCACATCAGATTTTCAGCAAGGAAGAGTTGCTGGCTGCGCAGGTCCTGCTGCGTCGGATGCCGGTCGGGGACTCGGTTGTCGAACTGATCCTTGATCTGGTGCGGGCCTTCCGCCCAGAAGAAGCGGGTGTATCCGAACGGGTTGCTGAAACCGTCGCGTGGGGTCCTGGGCCACGCGCTGCACAGGCGCTGATGATGACGGTTCGGGCACGTGCGATGTTGCAGGGACGTCTGGCACCCAATGCCGAGGATGTGCTGGATATGGCGCGCCCGGTGCTCAGCCACCGGATGGCGCTCAACTTTGCGGCACGGGCACGCGGCGACAGTCTGGCTGACCTGATCGACTCGACCGCTGTCGGGTTGATCCGGACCGAGGCGGCAGCGTGAATGCCGCGCTGACCCTTCGCGAAAGATCCGAGGCCGAAGCATCGCGGCTGCCGCCCCTTTTGGCGCGGGCCGAGCATCTGGCAGGCACCGTTCTGCTGGGAGACCATGGTCGGCGACGCTCTGGCATGGGGGATGATTTCTGGCAATACCGCCCCGCGCAGATCGGGGACAGCCGCCGGATGATCGACCACCGCCGTTCGGCGCGTGGAGATCAGCAATATGTGCGGGAACGCGAATGGCAGATCGCGCAATCGGTAATGCTTTGGGTCGATCAGGGGGCGTCGATGCGGTTTGCGTCCGACAAATCTTTGCCGACCAAGGCAGATCGCGCCCGGCTTTTGGGACTGGCAACGTCCATCCTGCTGGTCCGCGGTGGAGAGCGTGTTGGCCTGACAGGCACGACCTTGCCACCCCGGCGTGGCAATGCGCAGATCATCCGGCTGGCGCAAGCCTGGTCTGAAGATGATCAATCGGATTACGCTCCGCCTGAACATCGCGCCATGATCCCGCATGCCCGTGCTGTATTCATTTCGGATTTTCTTGGTCCAATGGATGAAGTTGAACTGGCCCTGACCAAAGCGGCCGACCGTGGTGTTCGCGGCGTAATCCTTCAGGTGCTGGACCCGGGCGAAGAGACATTTCCTTATCGTGGGCGTACGATTTTCGAAAGCGTTGGAGGGTCCGTCCGGCACGAAACGCTCAAGGCGGCAGAGCTGCGGGACCGTTATCTGCAACGCCTCGCCCACCGCAAGGATGCGCTGACGCAGCTTTGCCGGGCGACTGGCTGGCAGATGGGCCTGCATCACACGGGCGATAGCGCACAAGCGGCTCTGTTGTGGATATATCGTGCGCTGGACGGGGGAACGCGATGACGGTTCTGGCGGGCATCGGCTTTACCGCTCCATGGGTGCTGCTGGGTCTTCTGACCCTGCCGATCCTGTGGCTGATCCTGCGCGCGGTGCCGCCGGCGCCGATCCGCCGGATGTTCCCGGCGGTGACGTTGCTGTTGGGCCTGAAGGATGACGAAAGCGTTTCGGACCGCACGCCGTGGTGGCTGTTGCTGCTGCGGATGCTGGCAGCTGCGGCGGTGATCATAGGTCTGGCCGGTCCGGTTCTGAACCCGTCGCGGGATGAGATCGGGTCCGGGCCGCTGCTGATGGTGCTGGACGCCAGTTGGGCTGGCGCGACCCGATGGCCCGCCACGCTGGATCAGATCGATGCGCAACTGACCGAGGCTGGTCGCGCGGGACGCACGGTGGCTATCCTGCGCCTGACCGAACCGGAAACACCCGTTTTTCAGGCGGCCGAGGCATGGCGGGGACATTTGCCGGGACTGATGCCCAACCCATGGCAGCCAACCGAACCTCAGATCGCGCAGACCATTGCAGCGCTAAATTCGATTGATGGCGGGTTTGATACCCATTGGTTCAGTGACCGGCTGGATTATGCAGATCATGCGGCGCTGGTCTCCAGCTTGCAGGCTCGTGGCGATGTGGTGGTGTATCAGGCGGCGTCCCGGCCCATGGCGATCCTGCCAGCAGCTTATCAGGACGGGCTGATCCAGTTGACAGTTCAGCGCGCGGGCCCCGGACCCGAGGAGCGTGTGACAGTATTGGCACAAGGGCGCGACCCGGCAGGAACCGCCCGGGTGCTGCATTCTGTGGAACTGGCCCTTGAAGCCGGGAACGCCTCGGCGCAGGCCGATCTGGCGCTGCCATCCGAACTCCGCGCGCGGATCACGCGGTTCGAAATCCAGGGCCAAAGGTCTGCCGGGGCCGTGACCCTGACCGACGACAGCCTGCGTCGGCGCGAGGTCGCGCTGATTGC
Source organism: Ruegeria sp. HKCCSA071 (assembly GCF_017872555.1). Lineage (GTDB taxonomy): Bacteria > Pseudomonadota > Alphaproteobacteria > Rhodobacterales > Rhodobacteraceae > Ruegeria. The sequence goes on along the minus strand of NZ_JAEDOX010000002.1, from coordinate 264,912 downwards.
CGGGAGTTTGAACCGCGAAGGTCTGGAGCTGCTGTCCCCGCTGCATTATCTGACGCAGGTCCTGAACCCTACGGCGGATTTCGTCGATGGTGGCCTGACTGAGGTTCTGCCCGCCAATCCGGATGTCATTGTTCTGTCAGATGTGGCCCAGATGTCGGAACCTGAAAAGGCGGACCTGATTGAATGGGTCGAACAGGGCGGTTTGTTGCTGCGCTTTGCCGGCCCGCGTATGGCGGCCAGCGATCTTGGGCGTGACACCGAAGACAGCCTGCTGCCTGCACGGCTGCGCAGCGGTGGGCGATCTGTCGGCGGCGCGATGAGCTGGGGTGAGGCCAAGACCTTGGCACCATTCCCCGAAACCTCGCCTTTTTATGGATTGGACATCCCTGATGACGTCGTCGTTTCCACTCAGGTCATGGCACAACCAGACCCAAATTTGGCGGATCGCGTGATTGCCTCGCTGTCTGACGGCACGCCTTTGGTAACACGTAAGGCTTTGGGGTTGGGGCAGGTGGTGCTGTTCCACGTAACCGCAGATGCGGAATGGTCCAGTCTGCCGCTGTCGGGCCTGTTTGTCGAAATGCTGGATCGTCTGGCCGTGGCCTCGGCTGCTAAGTCCCGGCAAGAGGCCCAGTTGCTGGGAACAATATGGGAGCCGGTACAAATCATGGACGGGTTTGGCACCTTGTCAGATGCCGGAACCCTGGCCGGTGTCGACGGGGTTGAACTGATATCGGGCCAGATCGGGCCGGAACTGCGTCCGGGGCTTTATGAAAGCGGCAAGCAGAAGCTGGCGTTGAACGTCGTCTCGGAAGAAACCCAGCTGCGTCCCGTTGTCTGGCCCGCGAATATGCCGATCAAAGGGCAGGAGGTCAGTACGGAAACGCCGCTCGGTGGCCTGTTGCTCAGCCTTGCGCTGATTTTGCTGACAGTCGATGTTATTGCATCGCTTGCTTTGTCGGGCAGGTTGGGTCTGGCCCGGACGACGGCCGCCGCGCTGGCTGCCTTTCTGCTGGTACCCGAAGGTCACGCGCAAACGCCTGAGGACACCGAGTTTGCATTGGCTGCGACCCACGAACTGGTATTGGCGCATGTCCTGACTGGCGACGCTCAGGTAGATGATATTGCACAAGCCGGGTTGCGGGGACTTGTTCAAACCCTATTCTATCGCACATCGGTTGAACCGGCAGACCCCATTGGTGTTGATCTGGAACGGGATGAACTGGCTTTCTTTCCGCTGCTTTATTGGCCGATCTCAGCAAGCCAGTCGCAACCTTCGGCCGAGGCTTATGTCAAGCTAAACGCCTATCTGCGGTCCGGGGGGATGATCCTGTTTGACACGCGTGACGCGGATATTGCCGGTTTCGGTGCCTCCAGCCCAAATGGCCGCAAACTGCAACAACTGGCCGGACCGCTGAATATACCTGCATTAGAGCCGATTCCGCGCGATCATGTTCTGACACGCACGTTCTACCTGTTACAGGATTTTCCGGGCCGATATTCAGGCACCGAGGTTTGGGTTGAAGCCGCGCCGCTGGATGCAGAACAGATCGACGGGATGCCTTTCCGCAATCTGAACGACAATGTGACGCCGGTGGTCATCGGCGGCAATGACTGGGCCGGTGCCTGGGCGGTGGATCGCAACGGGCAGGCCCTGTTGCCCGTCGGGCGCGGTTATGCCGGGGAACGGCAACGCGAGTTGGCCAATCGTTTTGGTGTCAATCTGGTGATGCATGTGCTGACGGGGAACTACAAATCCGATCAGGTTCACGTGCCCGCCCTTCTGGACAGGTTGGGACAATGACAGGAACCGTCATCTTCGATCCGCTGATCCCGTGGGCGATGCTGCTTGTCGTGGGTATGATTGCCGTGGCCGGAGTCGTTCTGGCTTTGTGGCGTGGATTGTCGGGATGGGCCTTGCGTGGGTTGGCGGCGCTGGTGATCATCGCTGCGCTGTCCGGCCCGGTCTATCAGATTGAAGATCGTGCACCGCTGACAGATATCGTTCTGATGTTCGAGGATGAAAGCGCCAGCCAGACGCTTTCAGATCGGGCGGAACAAACAGCAATGGCCGCAGATGACCTAGCCGCAGAGATCGAGGCACGCGACAATACAGAACTGCGCCGTATCCGGGTTGGCGATGGTGAAGGTGATGAGGGCACGCAGATCATGGCAGCCCTGAACGAAGCTCTGGCGGAAGAGCCGCGCGCGCGTATCGCCGGTATCCTCGTGGTGTCAGATGGGATCGTGCATGATGTCGATCAGGCCCCGGATCTGCCCGCGCCGATGCACCTGCTGCAAACAGGGCGGGAAAGCGACTGGGATCGCAGGCTTATTGTCCGAAACGCCCCGGCTTTCGCCATCATTGGTGAATCGGTGACCTTGACCCTGCGCGTCGAAGACAGCGGAGCTGCCCCCGCAGGTGCAACGTCTGCGCCGCTGGAAATATCGGTGGATGGGGGCGAGCCCGAGCAGTTCAGTATTCCAATCGGTCGCGATGTCGAACTGCCAGTCACATTGCCCCATGGCGGGCGCAACGTGATCCAGTTTTCCGTCCCTCAGGCCGAGGGCGAGTTGACCGATCGTAACAACACGGCCCTGATCCAGATGAACGGCGTAAGGGACCGCCTGCGCGTGCTGCTGGTCTCGGGCGAGCCGCATCCGGGTGGTCGCACGTGGCGCAACCTGTTGAAATCCGACAGTTCTGTTGATCTGGTGCATTTCACCATTCTGCGCCCGCCCGAGAAACAGGATGGTGTTCCGGTGGACGAGCTGTCGCTGATCGCCTTCCCGACTCGTGAGTTGTTTCTGGAAAAGATCAACGATTTCGACCTGATCATCTTTGACCGCTACAAGCGGCGCGGGATTCTGCCAGCAATCTATCTGGACAATGTCACAAGCTACATCAACGAAGGCGGCGCGGTCCTGATTGCTGCAGGGCCCGATTTTGCCGGCGCCGACAGCATCTTCCGCTCGCCTTTGGCACCAATTCTGCCTGCTCAGCCAACCGCACGGGTGATCGAGGAACGATATGTGCCTATGGTCAGTGATCTGGGGCATCGCCACCCGGTCACGACCAACCTTGGAGAGTCCGAGGATTGGGGGGCGTGGTTGCGTCAGATCGATGTGAAACATCGCTCGGGTGACGTGCTGATGACCGGGGTCGAGGATCGTCCGCTGCTTGTTTTGAACCGTGTCGGCGAAGGGCGCGTTGCGATGCTTGCGTCTGACCATGCCTGGCTTTGGAGCCGTGGCTTCGAAGGTGGGGGCCCGCAGCTGGAGCTGTTGCGCAGGCTGGCCCATTGGATGATGAAAGAACCGGAACTGGAAGAAGAAGCGTTGTGGGCCGAGGCCAACGGTCAGTCCATGCGCATCATTCGTCAGACGCTCGGGACAGAAGTTGGCCCGGTAACTGTCACCTTGCCGAATGGCGAGACGTTGGAGATTACTTTCAAAGAGGTTTCTCCGGGCCGGTTCGAGGCGCAGTTTTACGGCCCCGAGATTGGCCTTTATCGTTTGCAGGAAGGCGACCACATGGCAGTGATCGGCCTTGGACCTGCTGCACCGAAGGAGTTCGAGCGTACCATCGCGACAGGTGATGTCCTTGAACCGGTGCTGGCCGGGTTGCGGGGCGGTGTGATCCAACTGGAAGATGGGCTGCCGTCGATCCGCACCGCGCGCGCCGGACGCCCTGCCGCCGGCCGGGGCTGGATCGGTTTGACCCCACGCAACGCGTATGAGACGCGGGATGTCACGCAGGCCGGGTTGCTGCCGCCCTGGCTTGTCTTGCTGCTGGCTGGGGGCTTTCTGCTGGGCGGTTGGCTACGGGAAGGGCGGCGTTAACGCTGGCCCGTTGCTGTTCTTTAACGGGAACCGGGCGCGCTCTGGTCGATCCGGAACGAGGCTCGGTCGGATTGGCCCTGTGCGTCCACCACAACAAGCGAGGTAAATCCGGGTCCGGGATTGGGAATTTCGAATTCTCGCTGCCGTTGCCCGGTCAAAACGGGCACGCCGTTGGTCAGAACGGAAAACGGCCCGACACCACCGCGTAGTTTCACTGTCAGAGGGCTCCCGAAAGTCTCTAACACAGCGTTTTCTGGTGGAAACAACAGATCAGGTGCGGTTTGGTCCGTTTCGAAAGCCGCCGCGCGGGGCCGGAAATGTTGCAACGGTTGCGGCAATTGCGCCGCGCCAACCAACAGTGTTGATGGCGGCGGTGGGCGCAAGGGCGTGAGTTCGGGTTTCAACAGGCCAAAAGCCTCGGTCAAAAGCGGCGCGGCAACGTCCCCTCCGAATGCGCCGGGAACAGGTGTGCCATCCGCACGTCCCAGCCAGACCCCGATGACATGCTGCCCGTCAAAGCCAATGGCCCAGGCATCGCGGTGCCCATAAGAGGTTCCTGTTTTAAAGGCCAGCGTCCCTGAGGTGCTGCCCGAGGGTCCTGTGATCCCGGACAAGATATCCGCAATCTGCCATGCTGAGGTTTCGGACAAAACACGAGAGGTGAGCCGTGCATCAGCCAGGGTGTCATGGCGCAGGATCGGGCCTTGCCCACCAGCGGCCAGTGTCACGTAGATCTGTACAAGATCATGCAGGCTCAGACCGACGCCACCCAAGGATATTGCCAATCCGGGTGTACCACTGCTCAGGCGCGGTTCTGATCCTGCTGTCCGCAGTGCCGCCATCACGCGTGCGGGGCCCAGCTCGTGCGTCAGGCGCACGACAGGGGTATTCAGCGACAATTGCAGCGCGTCCCGAACCCTTACATCGCCCCGGAAAACGCCATCAAAGTTACGCGGGGCGTAACGCCCAAACATCACCGGGCTGTCGCTGATCAGGGTTTCCGGATGGGCCAGACCCTGATCGAATGCCAGCCCGTAAACCAGAGGCTTCAGCGTCGATCCGGGCGACCGCACGGCTTGCGTCATATCCACGAACCCTTGTCGCGCATCCCGATACCCGGCTGACCCGACCGAGGCCAAAATCTTGCCGTCGCGATGATCTGCCACGATCAGGGCCCCGGACACGCGCGGCCCTACGCGCGCCGCGGCCCGAGCGACCAAAGTTTCCAACCGGGCTTGCACCCCTGCTTCCAGGGTCAGATCAAAAACACCGGTTGCAGGGGTTTGGACTTTCACACGGTCGGTCAGATGGGGTGCAAGGCGCGGAAACGGGATCATTCGATCAGGAATGGTTTCCATCAGGGCTGCGTGCATCTCAGCCTTGGTCAACACGCCGTGGCGCTCCAACCTGCCCAAAATCCGATCTCGGGCAATTTGGGCTGCCTTGGGTCTGCGATCCGGGCGTCGCGCCTCCGGGGATTGCGGCAAAGCGACCAGCAGGGCCGCCTGTGCGGCGGTCAACCGGGTTGCTTCCTTGCCGAACCACGCGCGGGCACCGGCTCGGATACCTTCCAGATTGCCGCCATAGGGGGCATGGGTCAGGTAGAGGTTCAGGATCTGTGTCTTGCTCAGCTGCCGCTCCAACGCCAATGCGACCCTAATCTGGCGAAATTTGCCACTCCAATGCCCGGTCGATCCATCTTCGATCAGCCGCGCGACCTGCATGGTCAGGGTTGACCCGCCTGAAACAGCGCGCCCGTTCCAAAGGCTTTGCCCGGCTGCGCGCAGCAACGCGACAGGGTCCACGCCCGCGTGGGTCCAGAAACGTTTATCTTCGTACCGGACCAGCATGGCGGTGTAATTGGGATCGACCGCGCCGGGTTGCAGCCTCCAGATGCCATTTGCAACCGGAAACACGCGCAGGAGGTCACCGTTACGATCCCGCATCTCGACCGAAGTTTCAGTCAGAACGGGCGGCAGCACCGTGGCGTCGACCCAGCGGTCAGCACCATCCCGCGCCAACGCCGCCAGATAGAGAGCACCGGCCAACGCAAATAACAGGCGCGGCAACCTAGGCATGAGAGCCGCCCAAACAGGGATTTGAACGATGTTCGGTCATCGCACCTCGACTCGTCCCGTCGCCGTTCGCGCGCGGTTCTGGGGGCGGTACATATCTTCGACCGAGGCCGCCGGATGGTGGAACACGCCCGGTGTGACGGCACGGGCGACATAAGCCAGCGTCACGGTCTGGCGTCCAGACAGGTCAACCGCAGCCAGGAACCTGTCAGAGCGGAACTCGGTATGCGTGGCATCAGACAGATTCAACCAGTCCAGCGACCGTACATCGCCCGATCGCAGCAGGTTCGGGTTGTCGATCTCGATCCCGGCGGCAAGAGGATCGTCTACCATCAGACGCGCCCCACCTTTTTCAAACGGCGTGACCGTCAGAACCGTGACAAACCGATCCCCCACGGCAAAGCGGCTTGCGTCAATCAGATCACCGTCCATCGAATAATACTGCCGTTCGATAGAATAGCCGGTGCCACCGGCCTCAGGCGGATTTTCGGGGATTCCGGTCACCGTCAGGGTGATATCGGTGGCCTGACCTTCGGTCGCAGTGATGTTGACCTCTTCCGCCTGCCCGGATTGCAGAACCTGAACAAAGGGGCCGGAAACTGACGCGCCGTTGACCGTCAAGCCGGACCCTGAAGGGTCTGACACCAGCGCGTGCGCTGCTAACAGGGCCCACGCGGCCTCTTGTGTGGACAGGGGCGTTCGGCCCGTGCTTACCCGTTGGATCAATGCGTTGCGGTCAATCGCCTCGCTGCCCGCATCTACCGCCAGAGTCAACAGGCCCGCCGCATCCCGCAGGCGGGTGCCGTAATCCGCGCGCCAGTGGTTTTCCTGATCGTTCGGCTCCTGTTGCAGCATCCGCGCCGCACGGGCGAACATCGCGTCTGCGCGGGTCTGATCCCCGTACGACGCCAGCGCAGCGCCCAGTTGTGCGGCGGCCAACGGTGTGTCGAAAGCATCCCCTTTGACATCCGCATAATAGCGCAGATCGCCCATCGCCGCCGCGCCTTCCCGCGTCAGAACCATCAGGGCATAGGCAATATCCTGACCGCCTTCGTCGAAGTCCGGCGCGTAATTGACCCGATTGCGCAGGTTATCCATGGCCTGCGCAAAAGCCCGATCCGGCACCGGGTTCCCCTGCGCACGGGCGCGCGACAGGAAATCGGTCACATAGGCGTCCAGCCAGAAATCACCGCTGCCTGCGCGCCACAGGCCAAAGGCACCGTTTGCAGCCTGACGAGTCAGAATGCTTTGGATCGAATCCGTGATGCGCTGATCCACCTCCGGGCCATTCCCCAGCCCCGAGGCCTGCGCGACGGATGACAGGTAAAGCAGCGGCAGTGCCTTGCTGGTGATCTGTTCGGTGCAGCCATAGGGGTAATGGTTCAGCTGATCCAGCAGACCGGGCGTGTCAAATTTGGCCAACGCTCCGGCTGACAGAATGGCCTTGGCCGAGCCAGGTTGAAACCCATCAAAAACATCCTGCGAAAACAGAAAGCTGTCCCCCGCACCCAGCGCAAAGCGCCGCGTCCGGGCAATTACGGGATCGTTGGCCCGCACCGGCATCCGCAGGGTTTGCGACAGATCGCGCCCATCTGGCGTGGTGATGGAAACGCTGATCTCTGGATCGCCAATAACATGGGCCGTTACAGGGATGTCGAACACCGCTTTGCCACCATCCTCCAGCAGAAAGCTTGCCGGTACCGGGCCCAGTTCCAGCCCACCAGTGGTGGTCAGGCCAAGCGCCATGTCTCCGGATGCGCCATCCGCATGGACAATCTCAAGACGCATCCGGCTTTGATCGCCGGGGGCCAGAAACCGCGGCAGGCTGGCGGTAACCACCACCGGATCGCGGACGATCATGTCAGCCTCGGCCTGACCGACGGCTTTTTGGGACCACGCGATGGCCATCAGGCGAACTGTACCATTGAAGGCGGGCAGAGGGATGTCGACCTCAACCTTTCCATCTGCACCGACCTGAACCGGGCCGCTGAACACCGCCATCAGATCTTGCGTCGGTGGCGGGGATTGGCGGCGCATCCCGTTGTCATTGTCGCCGCCAGAGCGAACCGTACCCATCGCTCCGTTCATGCCGTCGATCAGCCGCCCGTAAACATCACGCAGGTCCACACCCAGCCGACGTTGCCCGAAATAGTACTCTTGCGGGTTTGGGCTTTCGAACCCCGTCAGGTTGAGGATGCCCACATCCACAGCGGCAAGGGTCAGCCACACTGGATCATCGCTTATAAAATTTTCGACCCTAACAAGGGCCTTCTGTGTTTGACGGGGCGAGGTAACCTCAGGCACCTCAATGGCAACTGACAGCGTGCGATCCGCGGGATCAATGGCGGCATAGGCGACGCCCATGGCGCGTGCCGGGTTCTGACCACCCGAAACATTCATCGGTCGGATCACTGTGGCCGTGACATAGGCACCTGCCCCCCAATCTTCTGTCACCTCTATCGGGATAACTGTCTCGCCTTCCGTTACGGCAACCATCTGGCGATGGATCAGACGGTTCGACATCACCTCGACCTGAGCGATACCTGCCATGCGCGGAACGATGCGCAGCTGTGCGGTCTCCCCGGCGCGATAGCTGTCGCGATCCAGAGACATCTCAAGCCGGTCAGGCGTGGTCGAAGCATCTGCGGCCTGATACCAGCCTGCGTGGAAATCGACAGCGGTTTCCGTAAAGGTGCCATCAATACGTTGGACCACCAGTTCATAACGGCCCCAGTCCACGGGCTGGGACAACGTCAAAGGATCAGTGGCGACGTCTATCTCTCCGGTGGCAACGCGAGTGCGTCTGGTTGTCGGTTCCCAATTCCAGTTTCCGTAAAGCTGATACCATTGATACCGCGTTTCGATCTTGTTCAGCGTCCAGCGCAGGCGCATCGGTCTGGGGCTCAGGTCGGGTGCAAGGCCGATGATCTGAAACGCTGCCTCGGTACCTTCAGGGATTACGTCCTCGAACAGGGGTTTGACACCGATCACAGGTTGCGGCGGCAGGACAGGAACGCTCAGGCGACGCTCAACAGGTCGGCCCGAACCATCGGCCAGTCGCGCAATAACTTCGGCCTCGATTGGCTTTCCTTCTGTCTCTAACAAAGGGATTTCAACGGCTATGGATGCTTTGCCGTTTGCGTCTGTGCGCGTGTCACCGAAATAGGTGCTTTTGATCGATGTCTCGGCGTCATAGCGGCCAAAGCGATACCCGTCGTAGCCCGACACTGTGTCCGCCGGGCGTGCAATAACCTGACCGTCGATGCTCAGGTCGGACCCTGGAGCACCAAACAGATAGCGCGCGTCGATCGAAAGCGGTGGGCTGTCGCCGGGACGCAGAGGTGCGTCCGGCAGGGTCATCTCAAAATCGATACGTTCCGGCAGGAAATCTTCTACCAGCACTGTTTGTCGCGCCAGCGCATCGCCTTTGGGATCAGACTTGATTTCGATCCGCCAAGCGCCGCGTGGTGCATCTGCCGCAACAGGCAGACGAAAGACATGCCCCCCGGCGACGCCACCATCCGAGACGGTTCGGCGGTATTCCACGCCGTCCGGGCGATACAGGATCGCAATCAGGGGTAGGCCCTCGATAGCCTGCGCCTCACCATCGCGCGACAAGGCGGTGAGGTGGATCACCTCTCCGGCCCGATATGCGCCGCGATCCGTGGCTAGAAAAACATCAACCGGCCCCGCTGGTGCACGCCCTTCAACACCACGATCTGACAGGTCAAAGGCAGGATCGGTCAGGGATAGAAAGCTGAAATCGCTGTCTCCAGTTGACGCCATCACCAGTGCGGGCGCGCTGGCCCCTTTGCCGCGCGTCAGACCGGGATCGAACCTTACATAACCCGATTCATCCGTCCGCGCTTGGGCGATGACCGCATTTGCGCTTGTGACCAGTGAAACCTCGACACCTTCACGGGGTGCCGCGTCGCTCAACCCGCGCACCGTGACGTGCAATCCATCGGTGCCAAGCACGCTGCTGATCCCAAGATCGGACAGAACAAACCATTGCGTCGCGCCCGGGTCGTCATAGGGATCAGCCCCCGGAACACGGGCGGTCAGCGCATAAATGCCAGCGGGCTGATCCGCGATCGCCTCTCCAATAGGCAGGCGCGCAGTCATGGTCTGGTTCAGTTCGTTGGTCACTTCGGCGGTACCGGTCCAGATATCCTCGGCAATCTCTTCGGAAAATTCTGCTTCCTGCCATTCACTGAGCGGGCGACCGAAGAAATCCTGCTGAACCGCGCGCAACAGGTTCCGGTCGCTGACCCTCCGCAGGATCAAGTCCAGTTCGGTGACGTTGACCGTTTCAACGGGCAAAGCAGCATCAGCGGATTTCGGCAGCACGTAGCTGCGCCCGGGAAACCGGACCGAAGGCGCCCGGTCTCGCACGTAATGGGTAAGCTCAATATTGCGGTTCAGCGCCTCGCCCGAGGCGGAGGGTAGGCCTTCGCGTAGCGTCAGGCGATAGCGCTGACCATGGGCGACACCGTCAACGCAAAGCTGCCTGCCCTCAGCCTGTACCACCAACCCGTCATCGAAGCGCTGGACAAACGGGTCATAGTCAACCCCCGCCTTGACCAGCGGTTCTGAAAACTCGACGCAGATCCGCGGTGCAACGGCGTCGCTTTCCACAGAACTGTCGACCACGCGAAAACCGTGTTTCCCGATGGCATCATTCAGCGCGGCCAGTACATCCTCGCGCGGTTGGATTTCCTGGGCCAGCCGCAGCACAGGGATCATATCGCGCCCGCGCTCGACCTCTTCCAGGGCGCGGGCCAATGTCATCAGAGCGGCAATCTGCGTGCCGGGAGTATCGGCGCGCAAGTAGCCATTGGTTGCGGCATTCAGCGCACGGTTGCGCAGATCGCGCCTTTCACTCCAGTCCGGAGAGTTTGTCTGCAACAACAGGCGCGCGTATTCCACCCATAGATCGGGCGCGTCACTGAGCGATACGGCCACACCAGTCCAATTCATCGCCTGCCGCGGGCTGCTCGCGCTGCGCGCCGCGTCCAGAACGTCCTGCAGGTCGTTGCCTTGCGCCATATGAACAAAGCCCAGATCGCGTGCCTGATCTGCGGCCTGCTTCAGGTCGGCGGCGCCAAGTGCGCTTAACGCGTTTGCACGCGTTTTGGCCAATGTTTGGGTCTGATCTGGGGTAGACACCTTCTGCGCGGACACAGCCCCTTGATAGGCCTCTTGCCGGTTTACACCGCTTTTTGGAAAACAGGCATTGGATCGGGTGTTGTAGGTGAACGCGGTGCAAAGCGTATTGGCGGAACAGGCCTGAATGCAGGACTTCAGATCGGTATCGAAAAGGGCGTCCAGATCCGAGCCATAAAAATCTGCGTCCCGCGTCGTGATGTAACGGAATTCAGGCACTGCATCTTGCGCCTGGGTGGCGCTGGGCAGGACCAAAAGCGAAATGACGTAAGCTATTGAAATAAAAACAAAGCGGCGCATGGTGCCCTCCTCTTTGGGCACAGCGTTGCATGGCGTGCGCCTGTTGTGCAACGGCTTAAACAGTTTTTCATCCTCTGTCGGGATGCTGGGTGCAGAACGTTCTGGAATCAATCAAATGAGTCTTGCACATAAATTGGCACAGGAACGGCGCGCGCGCTTGGCAGCTGAACGGATGCTGGCCCTGAAGCAGGCCGAGCTTTCGGCAGCCAATCGCAAACTGGGTCAACATGCCATGGCATTGACCAAACGAATTGGCGAAACGCAGGCTGAGGTTGAAACCGTTCGGGATGAAAACGAAAAGGTCAAATCCGACCTCTGCGTGGCCAACGCCAAGATCGAGGTTGCCGAACGCCGCTTGTGGCACTCGATTCAGACAATACAGGACGGATTTGCCTTTTTTGACGGCGACAACCGGCTGATCGGTGCAAACACCGCGTATCTGAGCGTTTTTGAAGGTCTGGACGAAGTCGTGCCGGGGATATCATACCCCCGTATTCTGCATTTGCTGACGTCAGAAGGTATTGTCGATATCGGGGATGAATCCGCGGAAGACTGGCAGGCCAGAATGCTGGCCCGCTGGAGCCGCGCCAACCCGCCACCAATCGTTATGCAGCTTTGGAACGGTCACTATATCCGTCTGATCGACCAGCGCGGCAGTGGCGGTGATATGGTGAGCCTTGCTCTCAACATCACAGCGTCGGTCCGGCATGAAATCGAGCTTAAGGCGGCGCGCGAGAGGGCCGAAGCAGCAAACCGGGCCAAGTCGGCCTTTCTGGCCAACATGAGCCATGAAATCCGTACACCGATGAACGGCATCGTTGGCATGTCCGAGTTACTGGACGAGACACCGTTGGACGAAGAGCAACGGCTATACGTCAACACGATCCGCAATTCGGGTGAGGCGCTGCTGGTCATCATCAACGACGTTCTGGATTATTCCAAGATTGAGGCGGACAAGCTGGCTCTGCACCCCGAACAGTTTGATCTTGAACGCTGCATTCTTGAGGTTGCGATGCTGCTACAGCCCAGCGTGCGCGATAAGGGGCTGACATTGCTGGTTGATTACGACTTGTTCTTGCCAACCCTTTTTGTGGGCGATCCTGGTCGGATACGGCAGGTTCTGACCAATCTGGTCGGCAACGCCGTCAAGTTCACTTCTGAAGGGTATGTGCTGGTCCGGGTGACCGGGGTGCCCAACCCGGATGCGCAGATCTGCGACATCCATATTGCGATTGAAGATACCGGAGTTGGCATCGACGCCAAGAAAATCGACCACATATTTGGCGAGTTCAATCAGGTCGAAGACGAGCGTAACCGACAGTTTGAAGGCACCGGGCTTGGTCTTGCCATCACCAAGCGGCTGATCACCTTGATGGGCGGCACGGTCTGGGTCGAAAGCGAGCCGGACCAGGGATCCTGTTTCGGTTTTCGCGTGACACTGCCCACGGTAGAAGGCCCGCAACCCGAACCTCCGAACTTGGCGGATTGTTTGAAACATGTCCTGCTGGTCGAAGATCTTGCCGTGAACCGGGCCATTCTTGCCAAGCAGCTTGGACGACTGGGGGCCGAGGTGACGGTTTGCACGTCGGGGACCGAGGCACTGTCGCAGATGAATGATCAGATTGATTTGGTTCTTTGTGACCACGATCTGCCGGACATGGATGGGCTGGACCTTGCGGTTTCACTCAGGGATCGCGGGTGGGGTGATATTCCGGTGGTTGTGATGTCGGCAAACCCCGGTTTGATTCACGCCCATCCTGCCCGTGACCTGATCGACGGTGTCTTGCAGAAACCCATCCCTCGGTCCGAGTTGTATGGCAGGCTGATGGCACTCGACGGCTCATCGTTGGAAAGGGGCCCTTTGGATGTGGGTAAAACAGTCTCTAAAAAGCGAGATTCTGAATCTGCGCACCCCCGACGCATGAGGGTTCTTGCCGCCGAGGACAACCGCACCAACCAATTGATCCTGAAGAAGATGGTCAAGGATCTGAATATCGATCTTCGCTTTGCCTCGAATGGGATTGAAGCGGTTGAGATTTATCAGGCGTTCGAGCCAGATCTGATCTTCATGGATATTTCAATGCCGAAGATGGACGGCAAACAGGCAACAGCGGAAATTCGCAGGCTCGAGGTTGCAACCGGTCGTCACGTTCCCATCGTTGCCCTGACGGCTCATGCCATGGCCGGCGATGATCAGGGAATTCTGTCAGCGGGCTTGGATCACTACCTGACCAAACCGCTACACAAGAACCGCATTCACCAGATGATCCTGCAACACCAACCCGATTGCGTCTGCGCGGTCACAGACACCATACCCAGCGTCAAAATCCGGCGTGAGCGGGACGAAATCCCGGATCCGACCTCGCCGGGCTGACTCTTCAGGCGATTACCACCGGGTTGCAAGTTCAAGTGATCTGGGTTTCAGGCCGAATATGGTCTGACGAAAACGGGTTTATCCGCTTCCGACAGATCAGGGCGGTATTCATAGCCGCCACTGTCGAAATCCAGCAGTCCCTTAGGGTCAATCAAGCGGTGCTGGATGATATACCGCGCCATGGCACCACGCGCCTTTTTGGCAAAAAAGCTCACACTCTTTGGGGTGCCGCCCTTATCTTCCATGAAGACCGGTGTGATGACGCGCAGGTTCAGGGCATTCAAATCCACCGCACCAAAATACTCCTGACTGGCACAATTCACCAGAATGTTGCTGTTAATCTCGGCACCCTGCGCGTTCAGAGCTTTGCTGAGCTGATCGCGCCAGTATTCGTAAAGGTTCTTCCCTCTTCGGGTTTTCAGCTTGCTGCCCATCTCAAGCCGGTAGGGCTGGATTGCGTCGAGTGGCCGCAACACACCATAAAGGCCGGAAAGGATGCGCAAGTGGTCTTGCGCCCATGACAGCTCGTCTTCGTCCAGCGAAGCAGCTTCAAGCCCTTGATATGTGTCGCCAGCAAAAGCAAGCGCAGCCGGGCGTGTGGCCTTTGCGTCAGGTGCATCCGAAAAAGCGCGATACCGGTCGCGGTTCAGGCGTGCCAGATCGTCGCTCAGGTCCATCAGCTTTTTCAGATCACCCAGTGTCAGGTTGCGGGCGGTTTTGGACAGCCGGATCGCATCATCCTGAAAGTCGGGCTGCGTTACCCCTACACTCCGCTCGGCCCAGTCCAGCCGTTTGGCCGGGGAAATCACGATCAGCATATCCGCCCTCTTTCTTGCCTGCTTTGGGGGTATCTAGCCCGCCTCACGCAGCACGTCCAGAAAAGCAGCGCCAAACCTTTCGTGACGCCGATCACCCAGCACCTGCGCAATCCCACGGGGATCGTCGGGGCGCAGTTGCGCGACCTTTGCCAATTGCGAGGCCGAGCAGGTCAGGGGCTTGTCGATCCCGTCCGGTCCGCGCGACAGCAAGGACTGAACTTCCATCAATCGGTCGTAAATCTCAGCCTGATCGCGTCCAGCCAGTTTTCGGCGCGCCGGATGAACACTTCTTGCTTCGCCCGCGATCACTTCAAGGAACGTGTTGCCGTAGCGTTCCAGCTTTTTGGCACCAATACCGCCGATCCGGGCCATATCGTCCAGCGTTACAGGGCGCTTTTCCGCCATCTCGATAAGCGTACGGTCCGGAAAGATGACATAGGCCGGAACACGTGCAGCTTCGGACAGGGCACGGCGTTTGGCCTTGAGCGCGGATAGCAGCGGGGCGTCTTCTTCGGACACCATTGCCTTGACCGCAGGCCGACGGACCGCATTGCGCAGCGTATCCTTGCGCAGGGTGATTTGCGTCTCGCCTTTCAGAATTGGTTTGGCCGCCTCGGTCATGCGCAATGCACCGTGACGTTCAGGGTCGGGGCGGACCAGGTCGTGTCCCATCATCTGGCGGAAAATGGCCTGCCATTTCGGGCGCGTCCAATCCTTTCCGATGCCAAAAGTGGACAAATCCTCGTGGCGGCGGGCGCGGATTTTGTCGGTCTCATTTCCCAGCAGGATATCGATCAAATGGCCTGTCCCGAACCATTCCTCGGTCCGCAGGATCGCGGACAGGGCCATGCGTACCGGAGTTGTGCCATCGAAAACTTCGGGCGGGCTGTCGCACAGATCGCATTTGCCGCAGGGTCCTGTGGTCTCGCCAAAGTAACTCAACAATGTCTGACGGCGGCATTCCAACGCCTCGGCCAGACCCAGCAAGGCATTCAGACGCGCATGATCGGCCATGCGGCGCTCGGGCGGCGCTAGACCCTCGTCAATCTGTGATCGCCGCAGGCGAATGTCATCGGGGCCGAACAGGGTCAGCGTTTCGGCCGGGCCGCCATCGCGCCCGGCGCGTCCGATTTCCTGATAATAGGCTTCGATCGATTTGGGCAGGTCTGCATGGGCGACCCAACGGATATCGGGCTTGTCGATGCCCATGCCAAAAGCCACGGTTGCGACGACGATCAACTCGTCCTCGCGTGCGAAACGGGTTTCGACAATGCGGCGGTCCTCGGCCTCCATCCCGCCGTGATAGTGGCAAGCCGAGTGCCCCTCGGTGCGCAGGGCCTGAGCAATCACCTCGGTTTTGTTTCTGGTGCCACAGTAAACGATGCCGGACTGGCCTTTGCGCGCATCTGCGAAATCAAGGATCTGCTTGCGCGGCCCGTCTTTTGCGGCAAAGGCCAGATGAATGTTGGGCCGGTCAAATCCGCGCAGAAATTTGCGTGGCTCAATGCCATCGAACAGTTTTTCGACAATCTCATCCTGCGTTTCTGCGTCCGCGGTGGCGGTAAACGCGGCCAGCGGAACTTTCAGGGCGCGCCGCAACTCTCCGATCCGCAGGTAATCAGGGCGAAAGTCATGCCCCCATTGACTGACACAATGGGCTTCGTCCACGGCGATCAGGCTGACGTTGATCCGACGGAGCATCCCAAGCGCAGACCCGGCAGCCAGACGTTCGGGTGCCATGTAAAGCAGCTTTAGCCGCCCGTCCTCCAGCGCGTCCCAGACGGCCTCGGTTTCCTCGGGCGTGTTGCCGGATGTCAGCGCACCAGCCTCGACCCCGGCCTCTTGCAAGCCGCGCACCTGATCGCGCATCAGGGCAATGAGCGGAGATATAACCACCGTCACCCCATCGCGGAGCAGGGCGGGGAGTTGAAAACATAAGGATTTGCCGCCACCTGTAGGCATGATCGCCAGCACGTTTTCGCCTGCCGTCACGGCGTCGACAATCTCTGCCTGCCCGGGGCGGAAGGCGTCGAATCCAAAGACATCTCGCAGCAAGGGTGCGGCGTCGAACATATGCGGGGGTGCCCTGTTTTAAGGTTTATCTGCTCTTAAGGCAGGACAATCACATACTAAGATTCAGTGAACAAGTGGTCAGTAGAAATAGGGCGCGTTGTTGATAAGGATAATCCGCAAGGCATAGACGCCGATCAGCACCACCAGCGGGGTCAAATCCAACCCACCCATATTGGGTAGAACGCGGCGGATCGGCCCGTAAATAGGCTCTAATATCCGATTTAATCCGTACCAGATTTGTGCAACCAGTTGTTGGTGCAGGTTGAGCACCTGAAAGTTGATCAGCCAACTCATGATCACATGGGCCAGAATGATGAACCAGACAATGTCCAGGATCAGCAGCAGGATTTGGATCAGCGACAGCATGGGCACTCCGTTTTCTAGTTGGTCGAGACCTAAGCACCCTTTCAGCAAAGAGCAAGTAGGCTGAACTCTGCGCTTGCGAATTGCGCCAAAGCCCCGTCTTATGACCGCAACAAGAAAACAGGGGCAGAAATGGCAGAAATATCCAAGCGCAGGCGTATCTGGGGTTGGTGGTTCTTTGATTGGGCCAGTCAGCCCTATCACACCCTTTTGGTCACGTTCGTGTTCGGCCCTTATTTCGCGGGCGTCGCTGCGGAGTACTATCTGGCATCCGGCCTGGACGCAGGGTCTGCAGACGCACAGGCACAGGTGGTCTGGGCCAACTGCATGACCATAGTCGGTTTGATTATTGCCTTCGGTGCACCGCTGATGGGGGCGATGGCTGATGTGTCGGGTCGGCGCATCCCTTGGATATTCGCCTTTTCCGTGATGTACGCCGTAGGTTCCGGCGCGCTTTGGTACACGATGCCCGATGGCTCGAACATGTGGTTGATGCTGTCTGCCTTCGGTCTGGGTTTCATCGGTGCGGAATACGCCCTGATTTTCATCAATTCCCAACTGCCCGATCTGGGCGATGACAGCGAAGTGGGCGAAATCTCCGGCTCGGGCTTTGCTTTTGGCTATTTCGGCGGCCTGATCTCGCTGGCGATCATGCTTGCCCTGTTTGTGGAGCAGGTCAACGGCAAAACGCTGATCGGAATGGACCCCTTGTTTGGGCTGGATGCGTCGCAACAGCAGGGCACGCGCTTTGTTGGGCCGTTTACTGCCGGGTGGTTCATCTTGTTCATGGTGCCCTACTTCCTTTGGGTCCATGACGACGAAACGACAAACAAAAAGGGCAGCGTTGCCGAGGCGCTGCGACTGTTGGCGAAATCAGTGTCTAACCTGCGCCATCGCACCAGTTTGGCCAGTTACCTGGGTTCATCCATGTTCTATCGGGATGCGCTGAACGGGCTTTATAGTTTTGGCGGGGTCTATGCCCGGCTGGTGTTGGAATGGGACCTGATCAAGATCGGTGTTTTCGGCATTGTTAGTGTTCTGGCCGCAGCGGCATTTTCCTGGGTGGGCGGCAAGCTGGACAAGAAATATGGCCCCAAGCCCGTGATCATCGTTGCGATCTGGGTGTTGATCCTTGTCTGCATCACCATCGTTTCAATGGACCGGTCCCAGATATTCGGTATCGCCATGTCCGAAGGGTCAGGCTTGCCGGATATGATTTTCTTTGGTTGCGGTATCCTGATCGGAGGCATGGGCGGTATTCTGCAATCCTGTAGCCGGTCGATGATGGTCCGGCATACGGACCCGGCAACCCCCGTCGAAAGCTTTGGCCTTTACGGTCTGTCGGGTCGCGCCACCGCCTTTGCTGCGCCACTTCTGATCGGGATCGCCACCTCGGTGACAGGAAGTGCTCGTCTGGGGGTGTCACCCATCGTTCTGTTGTTTATTCTGGGGCTATTCCTGATGCGCTGGGTGAGACCGGAAGGGGATCAGAGCAGATGATAATAAAACGTTTTTTGATTATATTGGCTGCGCTTGCTATTGCTGGCACTGCGACGGCAGAACCGCTGGCAAAGCAGTTGTTCGGGGCGCAGAAACAAAGTTCACGGCAAAAACCGGCCGCATTCGGCAGTTATTCGCGCGGATGTGCTGCGGGGGCAGTTCAACTGCCTGAAACGGGGCCTACATGGCAGGCTATGCGCCTGTCACGCAATCGCAACTGGGGGCATCCGCAGGCGATTGACTACGTGCAGGACCTCAGCAGGTTTGCAGCCAGTCAACCGGGATGGAACGGTCTGTATATCGGGGATATCAGCCAACCACGCGGTGGGCCGATGACCTCGGGCCATCGCAGCCATCAGCTGGGGCTGGACATCGATATCTGGATGTTGCCGGGCGAAAACATGCGCCTGAGCCGCAAGTCGCGCGAAAACATCTCGTCTATCTCGCTTCGTCGTTCCAATGGCGCTTACGTCAACGGAAACTGGACCAAGCAGCATCATGCGCTGTTGCGCGAAGCGGCAAAAGACAAACGCGTCGCCCGGATTTTCGTGTTTCCTGGGGCCAAGGTTCAGATGTGCGATGACGAAAAAGGCAATCGTGCCTATCTGCGGAAAATCAGGCCCTGGTGGGGGCATCACTATCATTTCCACGTGCGCTTGAACTGCCCCAGAGGGTCAAAGGGTTGCGTGAATCAAGACCCACCCCCCAAAGGCGATGGCTGCGCCGAGGCCCGGCAATGGGTGCAAAACATTTTGAACCCGCCGCCACCTGATCCGAATGCACCGCCGCCGAAGAAACGCCGGGAATACGTTCTGGCCGACTTACCGCAACAATGCTCCGCCGTTTTGCAATCCAACTGAGTGCTGCGCTGATCCTTGCCCCGGTGGCTGCTGCGCTGGATGTGAAATCCGCTGCCCACCTGAACAGTTTCGCGTGGCACTATCCAGCAAGTTGGTTTGGCGGATTTTCTGCGCTTCACGTCTCGGATGACGGACGCCAGATGATTGCGCTTAGCGACCGGGCGCGGATCGTGACTGCGCGGATTGAGCGGCGCGAAGGCCGGATCGCGGATATTCACGTACTTGGTCAATGGCCGGTGCTGTCCAGCAATGGGCATGTCATGAAAGGCGGCGTCGGCGATTCCGAAGGCATCGCGGTGACGCCGGATGGCAGTATTTTCATCTCGTTCGAAGGGGTGCATCGTGTCGCGTTTTACGCCGCCCCAGGCTCCAGCGCGCGCGTATTGCCGCGCCCGAATGCGTTTCGGGGCCTCGCCGACAATGGTTCGTTTGAAGCTCTGGCCATTGGTGGGCGCGGCTGGCTTTACACTTTGCCGGAAAAGAACCGAACCGCTAAAGGGGACATTCCGGTTTACCGTTGGAATGGCGACACATGGTCAACCCCGTTTGTTCTGCCACAGCGCGGCGGCTTTAAACCCGTTGCCGCGGATTTCGGTCCCGATGGGCGGTTTTACGTTTTGGAACGCAAGGTATCCTTGGTCGGTTTCCGATCACGACTGCGGCGATGGGACGTGGTGAACGAGAAACCAGACGCCGAGGAAACCCTGTTCGAAACCGGAACGGGCGCGCATGACAACCTCGAAGGATTGTCGGTCTGGCGCGACGGGCAGGGCCGGTTGCGCGCCACAATGATCTCGGATGACAACTTTCTGGCGTTGCAGCGGACCGAACTTGTGGAATACCTGCTGCCCGATTGACAGGGCGCAGGCAAAGGTCTAAAGGCACGGCTTGCCTTGGGACGGTCCCTTGGCCAAGTCGCCGCTACCTTGTCAAAACGGGCATCAAAACATGCAACGTAACTTCATTCCCGGCATTATTGCCATGGCCACCATTGTTGTGGCGTCGAACATTCTGGTCCAGTTCCTGATCCTTGACGGGCTGCTGACTTGGGGTGCTTTCACCTATCCGCTGGCCTTTCTGGTCACAGACATCATGAACCGCGTCTATGGCGTGGGTCCGGCCCGCAAGGTCGTGTTTGCCGGATTTGTCACCGGTGTTATCTGTTCGCTGATCGGTAGCCAGATCATGTTGCAGGGTGACGGGTTCACCTATGCTGCCGTACCTCTGCGCATCGCAGTTGCTTCGGGAACGGCTTTCCTGATCGCGCAACTGACGGATGTCACCGTGTTCAATTCCCTGCGCGAAGGTCGCTGGTGGCGTGCACCGCTGGTGTCGACGCTGGTGGGGTCTGCACTGGATACTGCGATCTTCTTCACCCTCGCTTTTTCGGCCTCGGTCGCCTTCTTCGGTGCCAATGCTGACGCCGCAATTAATTGGGCGTGGGAGCCGGTACCCTTCATGTTGTCCGGCCCGGTGGTTCCGCTTTGGGTGACGCTGGCTTTTGCGGACTGGTTGGTGAAGCTTTCGCTGGCGCTGATCGCCCTGATTCCATTCAAGGTGATCGTTGCGCGGCTGACTGTACAGCCTGTGTAAAAAAACGCTTTGAGAATGGCACAACTTGTGGCACGCTTCTTTTCAACCGCAACAGATAGAAAAGGAGGTGATCCAGTGTCGAGAAAGAGATTGGAGAGAGGTGTCGGAACAACCGGGGGGATCGCCCGTTAGGGCAGCCCTTGGCGGAGCGCTCGCTCCGGCTGGTCGATTGATCTAACCGACCCGACCTCCTGAACTTTCGAAGGGCCGTCCCGCTGGGGTGGCCCTTTTTGTTGCCGTCACCCACTGGGGGTGGTCAAAACTTACCATGCGCGGAGGCTGGCTGCGTTCGACGCAGCATAAAGCTTGGTCGCGGCAACGGCGTGAATACATATCGTCAAAGCTTCGGTGTCTGGCCGCGTGCACTTGATGTCTGGCAAAGCTGCCGCGCGGCCTGACCCGGATATCCTTCTTCCTCGCTTTCATCGAACACGACATAGGCGGCATAAGCGAATCTGGGTGCCGTTTCGATCAACTTGAGCCAGCCTTTGCGAAGTTCCGGTTTGACAACACGCCGTGGGAAATATCCGGCCGAGGGAACCGACCGAAGATATTGCAGGCCGAGGGTGCCAATGCCCAGCTGAAGGCGCGGCGCATCAAGTTCCGGAAAGTTCAGCATATGATCGGCGCGAAACTCCGGGCCCCAGTCTATCAGGATATAAGCGTTGCCCAGATCAGCGGGCAGGGCTTCCGGGCCGCTGCTGACAAGGACAAACTCGTCCTCGAAAAGCTGGAGCGCGGTCAAGCCCGGTGCGTTTCGCGGCCGGTACATGATGGCAAGATCCAGGCTGCCTTCCTCGATCTCGCGCGTGAGTGTTTCCGACGGGGCCGCTGTCGCCCGGATGGCGACGTCAGGTAGTGCCGCCATCAACTCGGGCAGGGCGTTGATCAGATAGCCGTCCCAAAGGCTTGGTGTTGCGCCGATTTCCAAAGCAGCCGCCATCGAAGCCGGCAGACCGGCATCCAGCTTGGCCTGTGTCCACGTTCGCACCAGAACCTGCGCATGTTTGAGGAAATGCCGCCCGGCAATGGTCAGGGTCGCACCGGACTTGCTACGTTCAAAAACGGGCTGTCCAAGCTGTTGTTCGAGCGTTCGGATCCGCATACTGACGGTCGATTGCGTAACATGGACCTTGTCCGCTGCGTCAAGAAAAGTGCCGGTTTCAACGACCGCAAGGAAGGTTCGGGCGAGTTCAATGTCCATCGTTCACCTATTTGAATCTTCGATATTATGGGCGATATAAATTCGTTATTCAACGCTATGCGAATGTGCGATACATGCCGTGTAGCGCGAAAGTGCCCCCACCGGATCGGACCGCCAATCAACAGTTTTCATCGTATAGTGGACAACCCGATCTGCGGAACAGGTGCAATCTGTCTGCCGTAGATAAGCCTCCGACACCCAAGCGCTGCACCAACCCCTCAATGGGTAAACCGCCCATTCCCTGATGGAGAACAAAATGAGTCGAGTTTCTGTTGTTGCTCTGCTCGCGTCATTCCTTGCCCTTCCGGCCGTTGCCTTGCCGGTGGGACTGGACACGGACGGTGATGGTCTGGCTTCGCTGACCGAGCTACAGACAAAGTATCCCGATATTACCAGTGAGAGCTTTGCCGAAATTGACACGGATGCCGATGGTTTCCTCAATGACGAAGAAATGGTCGCCGCGGTCGAGGCCGAGTTGCTTCCTGATCCCAAGGGTGACGAATAAGCCAGGGTTGCCGTGAACATGAGAAATCTCACTCCACCCTACAGGTGGATGCTTGCCGGGATGGGTATCTGGTTAGTGCTGTCCCCATTTGTACTGTTCAGCCAGAAAACCCTAGCTCACGGTTCGTCTGACCGTGAGTCGCTCGCCTTCATGACGATCGGTATTGGTGTGTTGGTCATGTCAGGTGCTAGCGGCCGGGGCCACCTTCTCGCACGGGTGGCTCCGGTATTGGCGGTCGGGGCATTGCTGATCGCCGCGCCCGAGGTGCTGCATTTTACCGGTCACGGTGTGGCAGTGGCAAATGCTTGGCTCACGGGATCTGCGCTGATCTCGCTCGCCGCTTGGGAGGCGCTGGCGGGCAATAGATTGCGTGCGATCCTGTAGGCTGGCGCGGGGTAGGCAACTGCCCCGCGTTTCTTTTGGCTCCAGCGTCTAAATGATCTCGTCTTCATCAAACATCGGATCGCCGTCAAGCTGGCTGGCAATCGTATCGACCCGCATTTCGACATCCGAGCCGGTCGTTTCCGCAATATGAAACAGGGCGTCGCCCTCATGAACGACAGGCAGATTTGTGCGCCCTACGATGATACCCGTGGTTTCGCAGATGATATCGGTCCTGAGTTCACCGAACGGGTCGGAAATGCGTCCAAGCAGGTCACCGGAAGCCACATATTCTCCGGTCGCTTTGAAAGTCCGCAACAAGCCACCGGCGGGCGCGCGCATCCACGAGCTTGACCGGACGTGGACAGGCTTTTCGCGCACAGCGGCGATACCGCGCTTGGCAACCATGCCCTTTGCGTTCATCACACGAAGGATGCCTGCAACCCCCGCCCGCGCAGACAGTTCGTCGAAACGCAGACCTTCACCACCCTCGAACAGCAGGATATCCACACCACGCTCTTGCGCGGCCTTACGCAGCGACCCGTCGCGCAGCTTTGAGATCATCACCACGGGCGCACCGAAGGCATCCGCGTATTCAAGGGTAACATCCGAAGCCGGCGAGACGCGGATCTGCGGCAGATTGGTGCGGTGAATCGCGGCAGAATGAAGATCAATCCCCAGATCCGACCGCTCGACGATCTCGGTCATGAAAAGATGCGCCAGCCGACCGGCCAGCGACCCTCCCTCACTGCCGGGGAAGGATCGGTTCAGGTCGCGCCGGTCGGGAAGGTATCGGGAATGGGTCATGAAACCAAAGGCATTCACGATCGGGATAACCAGCAAGGTACCCGCAAGCTTGTCAAGCTGTGGCGCCCGAAGCAGCCGCCGTGCGATCTCCACGCCGATCACCTCATCGCCGTGAACGGCGGCACTGACAAACAGGACCGGTCCGGGGCGGCGACCGTGAACCACGTGTACTGACATGCTTACCGGTGTGTGATCCGACAGTACGCTAACCGGCAAATCCAGAGTGGTTCGTGTGCCGGGCGGTACGCGAAAACCTCCGATTTCAAAGGGACCGCGCATCAGCTCTACCCACGGCCTCGAGTCTTCGTGTTGCCTTTGGCTGCATTCTTTTCGAGAAACTCGATGATTTTGCCCGCGACATCAATGCCGGTAGCCTTTTCAACACCTTCAAGCCCAGGCGAAGAGTTTACTTCCATCACCACGGCGCCGTGATTGGCGCGCAGCATATCGACACCGCACACATTGAGACCCATGGCCTTGGCCGCACGCACGGCTGTCGAGCGTTCCTCGGGCGAGATTTTGATAGGCTTGGCGCTGCCACCGCGATGCAGGTTTGATCTGAACTCGCCCTCGGCCCCTTTTCGCTGCATTGCCGCGATCACCCTTCCACCGACCACAAGCGCACGAATATCCGTGCCGCCTGCTTCCTTGATGAATTCCTGTACCATGATGTTGACCTTGGCGCCGCGAAACGCCTCGACCACGGATTTTGCCGACCGGTTTGAATCCGCAAGCACCACGCCGATGCCTTGCGTGCCCTCCAGCAGCTTGACCACCAGCGGAGCGTCCCCGGCCAGTTTGAGGACTTCGTCGGTCTGTTTCGGGTCATGCGCGAAGGTGGTGACCGGCAATCCGATCCCGTCCCGCGCCATCAGCTGCATGGATCGCAACTTGTCGCGGGATCTGCCAATCGCAACCGACTCGTTGAGCGGAAAGACACCCATGATCTCGAACTGCCGCAACACGGCCAGCCCATAGAATGTGACCGAAGCGCCAATCCGCGGGATCACCGCGTCATAGCGCCCAAGCTTTTTGCCGTCGTAATAAACCTCGGGTCGACGCGACGCGATATTCATGTAACAGCGCAGCGTGTTCACAATATCCAACTGGTGCCCGCGTTGTTCAGCAGCCTCTTTCAGACGCTGGTGGGAATACAGGTTTGGGTTCCGGGCAAGCATGACAAATTTCATTAGCGTCGTCCCTCTGCGTCCTTGGATCTTGTCTTGCTCTTCACCTTTTTCGGGTCTTTTCGTGCATCCAGAAGATATGAGTGGCCGGGATCGACAAGAATCCCACGCCTTCGAATGGCCGTACGGCCAAGGATCAGATCAAACTCCATCTTCGCACGGTTGGCCAGCGAAACGTCGATCAGCCAGCGATGTCGCCCTAGCAAAAGCTGTGTTCTGACAATCAACCGGCGTTCCGGAATGCCGCCTGTGTTCTTGATTTCCCGCTCGTCTACAACTCGGGTGCGCACCCGGCCCGATGAACGGCGGTTATGGACCGGGATCATGAACTCGACCCATCGTTCACCATCAACCTCGAATACGGTCTGGTCCACGGCATGCAGTGCTGCGGTTCTGGCGCCTGTGTCTATCTTTGCGGGAATATGCTCAATCCCGAACTCGGGCAGGCTGATCCGTTCGCGCCATCCTATGACTTCGGGGTATCCTGTTTTCTTAGCCATGGCGACTAAGCCACGCAGTCATCATTGGCGCGCCGGTAATTCACAAACGAATTCGCGCTCATCACCACGTAAAAACTATCCATATCGATTAACACGTACCCAAGTTCAAAAAGTGCGATCGACAGGGCGCGGATATCTGCTTCATACAAACGCCTGCGCCCGGCGATCCGACGCACCAGCTTCTCCGGGATGCGATACCGCCCGCTGGCCTTGCCGCCAAACTCCTGATCGTACAAGGCGGCCAGATGTTCGGCTGCGGCGGATATCCAGTCATTTTCCTGCATACACCTTCTTATTAAGCAGAAAATTTTTTGTCTATAGACAAATTTTATCTGCTATATGGGCAAGACCAAGAATCTTATACCCCCATAGGTCGGCGGATGAGCGATACGGAATCCTTACCAATGGAAACAGGGACGCAGCTTCAGCTGGCGTTGGAAAACCGCGACGGGGCTGCGCTGGCAGACCTGCTTGATCCGCTTTCGTTAAGCGATGCGCTGCGGGAATTGCTCAACCTTTCCGTTGACCAGCGAAGCGCCGCACTCTCGTTGCTGCCACCGGAACGTGCTGCAGAACTGGTCGAAGAAGCGCCAAACGCACTGGCGGTCGATCTTGTCGAACACATGGTGTCCGATCAGGCCGCCGAAATTATCCTTGAGCTGGATTCCGACATTCAGGCGGATGTCATCGGGGAACTTGAAGACGCCGATGCAGAAGCGATCCTTGCCCGGATGGACCCGGAAGATGCGGCGGATGTCCGGCGGCTGGTCGAATATGACGACGATGTCGCCGGTGGTCTGATGGTGGCCGAAGCCTTTACCTTTTCCGATGGTGATACAGTCGGAAAGGTTCTGCGGCGTTTCGCTCATGAAGAGTACGACCTTGAACGATACCGTGGCCAGCACCCTTACGTTTTGAATTCCGATGGCGTGCCTGTCGGGGTGCTGTCCTTGCGTAGCCTGCTGTCTACACCGCGAAGCATCAAACTCACCGATATCATGGTACCCCCCATCACGGTTCCGGCCAGCATGCCGCTGGAAGAACTGGAGGACCTTTTCGATGAGCACCCTTTTCTTGGGTTGCCGGTTGTCGAAACGGACGGGACTCTTGTGGGTGTCGTTTCCCGCTCTGCCGTGGATGAGGCCCTGCTGAAGCGCGCGGAATCGGCAAGCTTGAAACGTCAGGGTGTCTTTGGTGACGAACTGCGATCGATGCCTTTGCCGCTCAGGGCGCGGCGACGGCTTCAATGGTTGTCGGCCAACATCGTGCTCAACGTGATCGCGGCCAGTGTGATTTCCGCCTATGAACAGACCCTTTCTGCCGTGATCGCTCTGGCTGTGTTCCTGCCGATGGTCTCTGATATGAGCGGTTGTTCCGGAAATCAGGCCGTTGCGGTCAGCATGCGCGAGCTGTCGCTTGGTCTGGTCCGGCCCATTGATGCTGTGCGGGTCTGGATAAAAGAGGTTTCGGTCGGCATCATCAACGGCTGTGTCCTTGGCCTGCTGATCGGACTCGTTGCCTGGATGTGGAAAGGAAACCCGTTTCTGGGTTTGGTGATTGGCGGCGCACTGGGCCTGAACACGATCATCGCGGTATCGATCGGTGGCGTTCTGCCATTGTTGTTAAAGCGCATCGGTCAGGACCCGGCGGTCGCCAGTGGCCCTTTGCTGACGACGATCACTGACATGGCAGGGTTTTTCCTGGTCCTGAGCCTTGCAACGGCGATGATGCCGCTCCTGAATTAGTGTTTTTCATGCGCCCTGATCAACACAGGGGTCGGGCGCTCAACCACGAGGAAGACATGACGATCTCAAGCATTGTCAAAACGCAGAACCTGAAAAAGCCGCCATTTTGCGACACTGACACAACGGTGTTCGATGCGGCCGTCACCATTGCGTTGCTGGATGTGAATGCGTTGGCGGTTCTCAGCGATGGGAAGCTGGTCGGGATTATCACGGATCATGACGTGTTGCTGTGCCTGGCGGATTCCGGCTCGGCTTTCTACAAGCAGACAGTGGGTGACTGGATGACGGAAAAACCTGTCACCTGCGCGCTGGGTTCGAAGCTGTCCAATAGCCTTAATCTGATGGCCAAGCACAAAATCCGAAATCTTGTCGTAACTCAGAATGGAAAAGCAATTGCCGTCGTGAGCAGCAAAGAAATCCTGGCACGGGTGCATGAGGAAGACGAGTTGGAGCTGAAGGTGTTGCGTGATATCGCCCGCGGTGCTCAGGGCCAGTCAATCGCCTGACACCTCGGTTCCATGTCTGCTCGCTCTCAACTCAGGGCCGCTATGGAAGGTCACTGTTGAAGATGGAAATGCTGACTTTCCAGGTGCCATCCTTCTGGCGTTTCAGGACGTTCACAAACTTCCCTTTTTCCGGCGGATCAGAGTCAGCAATTGCAAAGGATCCGACCTGATAGGCGGTATCGCCATCGACACCGAAATCGATCAACTCATTTGTATGCGTTCCGCCAGTGTTTTCCTTCATTCGTTCCTGATAGGCTTCGATGAATGCCTCTCGCCCGCGCAGCAGGGGTTCTCCGGGTGCCAACAGCATGACGTCTTCGGTAAAGAACGCAGCGCAGCCAGCAGCATCGCCTTGGTTAAATGCCTGATTGTACGCTTCATCAAAGTCTTCGAGCATGCGCTTCATATCCATGACGATCCCTTTCACAACCAACATTCACGAAAGATCGTTGCAGCCCTTCGCGCGTTCGATTCTGCATAAATAAAGCAATATGGCCACAGCAACGGCGGTACCCGGCATTCAACCAGCTGGCTTTGGAATACCTGAAGGCGAACGAAGCTGACGTGAACAGACTTCCCGGTCACTGCCAGGGTTCAGCACCGTGCGAACTGCTAAGCAGGCTTGATCGCAAATATGCGCTGCGTTAGGCACCGAGGATGAGGAGACTTGACGAAATGCTATGCCGCAATGGGTTGTGCCCACCCGCATCTCGCGGGCACCCGACGGCTCGGGTCGGGATCGCGACCCTTCCTTTTCATTCGCCCAAGTCTCCAAGCTGACACTACCATGCTGCACATCACCGATGATATCGCGCTGCAAGATTGGGAAATGACCGAAAGCTTTGTGCGGTCGTCCGGTCCCGGAGGGCAGAATGTCAACAAGGTGTCGACCGCAGTCGAGCTGCGCTTCGAAGCCGCGCGCTCGCCGTCCTTGCCCGATCCGGTCAAAGCCCGGTTAAAGCGACTGGCCGGGCGACGCTGGACCAAAGACGGCGCAATCATCATTCAATGTGAGGAAACACGCTCGCAGGCCCGCAACCGTGAAATCGCGCGTGCAAGGCTGGCAGAACTGATCTCCCGCGCGCTGGTCAAACCTAAACGGCGGATCGCAACGAAACCGACCTATGGTTCGGTCAAGCGTCGACTTGCCGCGAAAAAGGCGCGTGGCGACGTCAAGGCGCTGCGGGGCAAGGTGTCTGAAGATTAATCTGGCATCTTGCCGGGGCGTTGATAGTCTGGCCCGCAAAGGCTGCAAAAGGGCAACGTCATGAGGCTGGAGGGAAAAACCGCAATCGTCACCGGTGGCGCATCGGGGTTCGGTGCGGGGATCGTGCAGAAATTCCAGGCCGAAGGCGCACGCGTCATGATCGCGGATATCAACGGTGACGCAGCCGCTGAGATGGCGGCGCAACTTGGGGCCGGGGCATTGGCGCATCAGGTCGACGTCGGCGACGGGGCTTCGGTTCAAAGGATGGCGGACACGGCACTCACCGCCTTTGGGGCGCTCGATATTCTGGTGAACAACGCAGGTGTTACCCATTTGCCAACCCCTCTGGAAAACGTCACCGAGGACGATTTCGACCGGGTCTTCAACGTGAACATGAAGTCCGTCTATCTGACCGCCCGGGCATTTGTTCCCCATATGAAGGCGCGCGGCGCGGGCGCAATTCTGAACGTGGCCTCGACAGCGGGCCTGTCACCGCGCCCGAATCTGAACTGGTACAACGCGTCCAAAGGGTGGATGATCACGGCAACCAAAACCATGGCGGTCGAACTGGCCCCAACCGGCATTCGCGTGAACGCGATCTGTCCAGTCGCGGGTGAAACACCGCTGTTGAAATCTTTCATGGGCGAAGACACGCCCGAGATTCGCGCCAAGTTCCTGGCGACCATCCCATTGGGACGGTTTTCAACACCCGAAGACATGGCCAACGCCGCCTGTTTCCTGTGTTCGGACGAGGCCAGCATGATCACCGGCACCGCGCTCGAGGTTGATGGCGGCCGATGTATCTGATCCGCTCTTCATCTGGCCAAAAATATCCCCGCCGGAGGCAGCGCGCGCCCGCGCGCTTCCCCGCACCAATCCCGAGTTCAAGATGATCCCTGGACCAAGAAACCTGATTACCGATGTCCCCGGCCTGAAGGTTGGAAACGCACAGGACGACGCTCTGAAGTCCGGGACCACGGTTCTCACGGCAGATAAACCGTTTGTAGCGTCGGTCCATGTGATGGGCGGGGCACCGGGTACGCGCGAAACCGATCTGCTTGCGCCTGATAAAACCGTCACAGGGGTGGACGCGCTGGTTCTGTCCGGCGGATCGGCATTTGGACTGGACGCCTGCTCGGGTGTTTCAGATGCGATGCGGGCCGAAGGGCGCGGATTTCCCGTCGGGTCCGCGAAGGTTCCGATCATTCCCGGCGCGATCCTGTTTGATCTGCTCAATGGCGGTGCAAAGGATTGGGCGGAAAACCCCTATCGTGCGCTGGGGCGAGCCGCTTATCTGGCCGCTTCAAAAGATTTTGATTTGGGGTCCGTCGGGGCGGGCACCGGGGCGTTGGCCGCAATGCAGAAGGGCGGGCTTGGCTCTGCTTCGTCCATTCTGCCTGGCGGGGTCACGGTCGGGGCCCTCGTTGCGGCGAACCCGCTGGGCAGTGTCACGACACCGGGTGACCGGCATTTCTGGGCAGCACCCTTCGAAGCTGGCGATGAATTTGGCGGGCTGGGCCCCGATATGTCGCCGGATCAAAGCCGGATCCGCCCCAGCCGCAAGGCGATGGCCATGAGTCCAGCGCAACCCGAACAGACAAACACGACCATCGCCATCGTTGCCACCGATGCCGCATTGACCAAGCCACAATGCAAAAGGCTGGCTGTGGCCGCCCACGACGGAATTGCCCGTGCCATCCTTCCCGCACACACACCCGGAGACGGTGATCTGGTTTTTGGCATCAGTACCGGCGCCCGCCCCATCGCATCCGAGGCCGAGCTGGGCATCATCGGGCATGTGGCTTCGCTGTGCCTGTCCCGCGCCATCGCGCGGGCGATTTTTCTGGCGACCCCGGCAAAAGGTGACCTGTTGCCCTGCTGGGGTGCTGCACATGACTTAAGTTAAGGACAGGCCATTTGTCGCAGTGGCACAGTAGGCGCGCGCGGCAATCTGCGCGTTGACACTTTGTTGCGCCGGGGGTCCATTCGGTGCAGCCAATTTGTATCGGAGCACAAGCTATGAATCGTATCCTCGCTACCGCAATCGCCGGCCTGCTGGCGTTGCCCGCCTACGCCGAAGGCGATGCCGAAGCCGGTGAGAAAGCTTTCAACAAATGCAAATCCTGCCACATGATCGCTGACCCGGCCGGAGAAGTCATCGTCAAAGGGGGCAAAACCGGTCCCAACCTCTATGGTGTCGCTGGCCGCACTGCCGGAACCTACGAAGACTTCAAATATGGCGACAGCATCGTCGCAGCCGGTGAGAAGGGTTTGGTCTGGGATGAGGCGTCCTTTGTGGATTACACGCAGGATCCTAAGGGCTTCCTGAAATCTTATCTGGACGACACCGCTGCCAAGTCGAAAATGACCTTCAAGTTGAAAAGTGGCAGCGAAGACGTCTTTGCCTATATCGTCAGTGTATCAGGTGAATAAACGCTAAAATTGTGCACCCACGCACAAGGACCAAAGGCCGCAGCCCCTGCGGCCTTTGGTGCGATTGATACCAGTGTAGAACAGCGCCACTTTGGTATCTGACGGCAAACCGCAGAGTGTGCCGCAACGCCAAGCCGACCCGGCAACAGCTAAACCCAACATCAGCGCCCGTCAGGCGGATTGGCAACAGGAGAGGACAGATGGGCATTATGATCCCGGCTTGGGTCAATGGTGAATTGACCCCGGTAGACAAACTTGAAGCTCACGAAAAGGGCCTCAAGCACAAGGCCGTGTCGGTGTTTGTCGTTAGGGGCACCGAGATTTTGTTGCAGCGTCGGGCTCTGGGCAAATACCACACGCCCGGCCTGTGGGCGAACACTTGCTGCACGCACCCCGACTGGGACGAAAGCTCCTCAACCTGCGCCGTGCGCCGTTTGAACGAAGAACTAGGGATCACAGGTCTTTACCCTGAATACCGTCACCGTTTGGAATACCACGCCGATGTTGGGAACGGCATGGTGGAAAACGAAGTGGTCGACGTTTTTCTGGCCCATGTGCGCGGACCGCTGAAAATCGCGCCTGATCCGGACGAAGTCATGGATATCCGCTGGATCGACTACCATGACCTGCTGGCCGAAGTGGCCCGCCACCCGGACCGGTTTACACCGTGGCTCAAGATCTACTTGCACAACCATGCGGACACGATTTTCGGCCCGGACCTGATCATTTCAGCCAAATCCTGACGCTCTCCGAAAATCCCTGCCTTGCAAGGGCGGCTCAAGCCGCCTAAATCAACGCGTCATGGCCAAGCAGAAGACAGACCCGAATTACAAGGTAATCGCCGAAAACCGGCGCGCCCGCTTCGATTACGCGATCGAAGAGGACATTGAATGTGGCATCATTCTACAAGGGTCCGAGGTCAAATCCCTGCGCGCGGGCGGCTCGAACATCGCCGAAAGCTATGCCACGGTCGATGACGGAGAGCTGTGGCTGGTCAACAGCTATATCGCGCCGTATGAGCAGGCCAAGATGTTCAAGCACGAAGAGCGCCGCCGCCGCAAACTGCTGGTGTCCCGCAAGCAGATGTCGAACCTGTGGAACGCGACGCAGCGCAAGGGCATGACGCTGGTGCCGCTGGTTTTGTATTTCAACCACAGAGGATTGGCCAAGATCAAAATCGGCATCGCCAAGGGTAAGAAAACCCACGACAAGCGCGAAACCCAGGCCAAGCGCGACTGGTCACGGCAAAAGCAGCGCTTGTTGAAAGATCACAGCTAGAACGCCATCGCCGCCTGTACCGCGCGTTGCCAGCGATCATAGGCCGCGTCGCGTTCGGTTTGCTCTTGCGTTGGCTCGAACCGCCGGTCCAGCGCCCATGTTTCGGCAAAACCGGCCTGATCCGGGTAAATCCCGGCTTTCATACCTGCCAGCCATGCGGCGCCAAGGGCGGTTGTTTCCTGCATAACCGGGCGATCCACCGGGGCACCCAGACAATTTGAAAGACCCTGCATGGTCCAGTCAGATGCACTCATCCCGCCGTCGACGCGCAGGATGACATCCGCCTCGGCCCCCCAGTCGCCCTGCATGGCGTGCCACAGGTCGCGGGTCTGAAAGGCGATGCTTTCCAGCGTGGCGCGGGCAATCTCGGCCCGGCCGGAATTGCGTGTCAGCCCGAACATCGCACCGCGGCAATCTGGCTTCCAGTAAGGCGCCCCAAGGCCCGTGAACGCCGGCACCAGAATCACATGCTGGTTCGGGTCGGCCTGCGCAGCCAGATCACCGCTTTGCGGGGCCGAATCGATGATCTGCAACGCGTCGCGCAGCCATTGCACGGCGGCCCCGGCGATAAAGATCGACCCTTCCAGCGCATAGGTGCGCTGACCATCCAATTGGTAAGCGATTGTCGTCAGCAGGCGGTTTTTCGATTCAACTGGCTGCGCACCCGTGTTCAGCAGCGCGAAACAGCCCGTGCCATAGGTTGATTTCATCATACCGGGCTGGAAACAGGCCTGACCGATGGTGGCCGCCTGCTGATCGCCTGCCACGCCCAGAATGGGGATGTTCCCACCAAGCAAGGTGGTTGCGCCGAAATCCGAGGCGCAATCCTGCACATTCGGCAACATTTGAATGGGTACATCCAGCAACTCGCAAATCTCAGCGCTCCAGGCGCCTTTGTGAATGTCGAACAGCAGGGTGCGGGCGGCGTTGGTGGCGTCAGTGGCATGGACACGACCTTCGGTCAGCCGCCAGATCAGGAAACTGTCGATGGTGCCGAACAGCAACTCTCCGGCCTCAGCCCGCGCGCGTGCGCCTGAAACGGTGTCCAGCAGCCATTTGACCTTGGTGCCCGAGAAATAAGGGTCCAGCAGCAGGCCGGTCTGGGCGGTGACGTCATCTTCACAGCCTGCTTGCTTGTAGCGGGCGCAGATTTCGGCGGTGCGGCGGTCCTGCCAGACAATTGCGTTATGGATGGCCTTGCCGGTGTTCTTGTCCCAGACCACGGTGGTTTCACGCTGGTTGGTGATGCCGATGCCGGTGATCTGGTCAGCCGAAACACCGGCGCTTTCCATCACCTCGCGACACACATGCAGGACGCTGGACCAGATATCCTCGGGGTCGTGTTCAACCCAACCTTCTTGCGGGAAATGCTGGGGGAACTCCTGCTGAGCGGTGCCA
The DNA here is from genome assembly GCF_017872555.1 of Ruegeria sp. HKCCSA071. Lineage (GTDB taxonomy): Bacteria > Pseudomonadota > Alphaproteobacteria > Rhodobacterales > Rhodobacteraceae > Ruegeria. The sequence continues at coordinate 230,796 of NZ_JAEDOX010000002.1, read as the reverse complement.
ACACGGTTCATCTGCCCGTCGAACAGGATCGCGCGCGAGGACGTGGTGCCCTGATCAATTGCCAGAATAAAGGTCATGTCCGCTCTCCCCGGTGTCATTTGCGCGACTTTAGCGCAAACAACAGCGCCGGGGCCAGAGCAGAAATCAGACCGGATCGACGGGAATATTGTCGATAAGGCGGACGCCATCGGCCCAGGCCGTAACGAACAAGCGCGCGGGTTTGCTGGCATTGGGCAGGCTTTCCAGCGTCTCGGCGCAGCGCAGATCGATATATTCCACTTCGGTAAAACCGGCGTCCAGCAAAGTGGTTTTTGCGTCTTGCGCCAGCGCCGCGAAATCCTTGCCCGCGGCAAGTTTTTCCGCTACTCGCCGCATGATCTCGTTCATGCGGGACGCGACCTTTACGCCCCCGGGCGACAAAAGCAGATTGCGTGACGACATCGCCAAACCTGACGGTTCGCGCACGGTTGGGCAGCCGACAACCTTGATGGGAATGTCCAGATCGCGGGCCATGCGGCGCACCACCAGCAACTGCTGGTAGTCTTTTTCCCCGAAATAGGCTCGATCCGCCTGCGTTTGCAGGAACAGCTTGGCCACTACAGTTGCCACGCCTTCGAAATGGCCGGGGCGAAAGGGGCCTTCCATCATGTCGGTCAAACCGGTCACGGATACCGTGGTGGAAAAGCCGTCGGGATAGATTTCCTGAGGGTCCGGCACATAGATCGCATCCACGCTATAAGGGGCCAGCTTTTGGGCGTCTTCATGTTCCGTGCGGGGATAGTTCGCCAGATCTTCGGGGTTGTTGAACTGCTTGGGGTTCACAAAGATCGTCACGATCACCCGGTCACAGTTATCGTTGGCGGCCTGCGCCAGCGACAAATGCCCTTCGTGCAGTGCGCCCATGGTTGGAACAACGCCGATTACGTCACCTGCACGGTGCCACTCTGTCGTCTTGGTTCGCAGTTCCGCCAGCGAGCGCAGGATCGGCGCGGTCACGTCTTAGGTCCTTTCGCCGGAGCCTGATCAGCAAAGACATGTTCGTCGGCCGGAAATGTCCGCGCACGCACTTCGGCCGCGTAATCTGCGATGGCGGCTTCGGCCAATGGGCCGAGCTCGGCATAGCGTTTGACGAATTTGGGTTTGAAGGCGGTGAAAAAGCCGACCATGTCATCGACGACCAGAATCTGCCCGTCGCAACCAGCTGACGCTCCGATTCCGATGGTGGGGATGGCAACCTGTTCGGTGATCCTGTCGGCCAGACCTTGCGGCACTTTCTCAAGCACAACGGAAAACGCGCCAGCCTCGGCCACGGCGCAGGCATCTGCCATCACAGTCTCGGCCTGTTCGTCACGGCCCTGCACCTTGTAACCGCCCAGCGTGTTGATCGATTGCGGGGTCAGACCGATATGCGCCATCACCGGGATGCCGCGCCTGACCAGAAAGCGGATGGTTTCAGCCATCTCGACACCGCCTTCCAGCTTGACTGCCCCCGCACCGGTTTCCGCCATCAGCCGCGCCGCGTTGCGAAACGCCTGTGCCGGGCTTTCCTCATAGCTGCCAAACGGCATGTCGATGACCATCATCGCCGTGCTCAACCCGCGTGCGACGGCCTGACCGTGCAGGATCATCATCTCCATCGTGACACCAAGGGTGGATTCCAGCCCGTGCAAAACCATTCCGACGCTGTCCCCCACAAGAACAAAGTCACAATACGTGTCCATCAGGCGCGCCATAGGCGTTGTGTATGCGGTCAGCGAGACCAGAGGCACGCCGCCTTTTCGGGCGCGAATATCTTCGGCGTTCGGGGCCTTTTTGCGGGCGGTGGCGCTCATGGTTGGCTCCTGCAGGGCTTATGTTGCAGTGCGGCATAGCAGATCGGTCGGGGCCAAAGAAACCCCGGTTGCGCGAACATTCCCTTGATTGACCTCAGGTTTAAAGGAACACTGCCGATAAAACGGCCCGGAAAACATGGGCGCAGATTTTAGTTGGGAGAGTTCACATGACAAAACACGTGCTTCGGACATTCGCGTCGACCGTGGCGATCGGCGCCAGCCTGTTGGCGACGCAGGTTTTGGCCAAATCCGACATCACCATCGCCATGCAGCTGGAACCCCCGCATCTGGATCCGACCAGCGCAGCAGCTCAGGCCATCGATTCGGTTGTCTATACCAACATCTTCGAAGGTTTGACCCGTTTCATGGGCGACGGCTCGGTCGTGCCCGGTCTTGCCGAAAGCTGGGAGATTTCCGAAGACGGCAAAACTTATACCTTCAAATTGCGCGACGGCGTGACTTTCCATGACGGCACGACCATGGATGCCGAGGATGTCAAGTTCAGCCTTGACCGGGCCACAGCCGAAGACAGCGCCAACGCGCAGAAGGCCCTGTTTGCAGGGATCGAAAGCGTCGAGGCCGTGGATCCGCTGACAGTCAGGATCACCCTGGCCGATCCGAACGGCAACTTCCTGTTCAATCTTGCCTGGGGTGACGCGGTGATCGTCGCGCCTGAAAGCATCGAGAACATAAAGACAAACCCGGTTGGCACAGGTGCATTTACCTTTGGCGACTGGGTTCAGGGCGACAGCATAACACTGAACCGCAACCCCAATTATTGGGGCGATCAACCCGCTTTAGAGACTGCGACGTTCAAATTCATCTCAGACCCGACCGCCGCTTTCGCGGCTATGATGGCCGAAGATGTGGACGTGTTCGACAACTTCCCGGCACCGGAAAACCTGCCCCAGTTCGAGGCTGACCCGCGGTTTCAGGTTCTGGTTGGATCGACCGAGGGGGAAACGATCCTGTCCACCAACAACAAACAGCCGCCATTCGATGATATTCGGGTCCGGCAGGCGTTGGCCCATGCGATTGACCGGCAGGCCATCATCGACGGCGCCATGTTCGGGTACGGCACCCCTATCGGCACGCATTTTGCGCCACACAACCCCGCTTATGTCGATCTGACGGGCCAGTCCGCGTATGATCCCGAAAAGGCCAGGGCTTTGCTGGCAGAGGCGGGATTTGAAAACGGGTTCGAGACAACTCTGCACTTGCCACCACCATCTTATGCGCGCCGGGGCGGTGAAATCATCGCCGCACAGCTGGCCGAGGTCGGCATCACGGCCGAGATCATCAACGTCGAATGGGCCCAGTGGCTGGAATCGGTGTTCAAGGGCAAGGAATTTGGTCTGACCATCGTCAGCCATACCGAACCGATGGATATCGGCATCTATGCGCGGCCCGACTATTACTTCCAGTATGACAGCATCGACTTTCAGACGCTGATGGAGACGCTGAACACCACCACCGATCCCGAGGAACGGACCCGTCTTCTGGGTGAGGCACAGCGCCTCATCTCGAACGATTATGTCAATGGGTACCTGTTCCAGCTGGCCAAGCTAGGCGTCGCCAAGGCCGGTGTTCAGGGCCTGTGGGAAAACGCACCGACTGCGGCAATCGACCTGACCGCCATTTCCTGGTCTGAATGACATCAGTTGGCTGGGCCTGCTTAACGGGCCCAGTCTCACCATTGCGAAATGCGTTTCTAACGATCATGAAAAGCTTGTTTGCAGGTTTCGTTCTTTTGCTTTTCGCGTCTGTCCTTCCAGGCGCTGTTTTTGCGCAGGGCTTGTTCCAAGGGCAGCAGGATACGCTGGTGGGAACCCCGGACAACCCGCTGAAAGTCGGGGTTGGTATCAAGATCGACCAGATTACCGGCGTCGATCAGCAATCCGAAAACTATGGTGCCGTGGTTGTACTGCGGTTCGAATGGACAGACCCGGAACTGGCGTTTGATGCGGCAAGCCTTGGTCGTGATTTTCGGGTTTTTGAACCGCCCGCTTTCGTGAAATACGCCGCTGAGCTGGATGTCGTAACCCCGGCTTTTGTTATCCATAACCAACAGTCCAATCGATGGATTCATGAATCCGCAGTTGCCGTGCGTCATGACGGTCACGTGACCTTTGTCGAAAAATCCTCGCTGACCTTGCAGGCTCCGCATTTCAACTTTCGCAAATACCCGTTCGATACGCAGGAGTTTCACTTCGAGGTCGTATCGGTGTTTCCTTCGCAATTCGTTCACTATCACTCGCTTGATGAATACTCCGGCCTGGGTGACATGCTGGGCGAAGAGGAGTGGATACTTGGCAATGCCAGGGCTCTGACGTCAACGACGACCGGTTTGTCGGGCAACGAAAGCGACCGGGTGGAACTTGTCTTCGAAGGCACCCGGCACCTGACATATTACACCATCCGCATATTCCTGCCGATGCTGGTGCTGATCACAGTGGGATGGGCGCTGTTCTTTCTGGATGAATACCGGAAACGGATCGAGATCGCAGGCGGCAATCTGTTGGTCTTTGTGGCCTTCAACTGGGCCATTTCCGCTGACTTGCCCAAGCTTGGCTATCTGACGTTTCTGGATTTCATTCTGCAATGCATGTTCCTGATGACAGGAACGATTATCGTCTTCAGCGTGATGCTGCGCAAATTGAAAACGTCCGGTCGGGAAGAGACGGCCAGAAAGCTCGACAATTACGCGATCAAATGGATTTACCCGTTGGGATATGCCGCCATCATCGGCTATGCCGTTTTTGCCTTTCTGATGACGTCTTAGGGGCTGAACCCCACATTCTATGTATTTCTGAAATCGTGTGGATAGCCATGGGCTACCGGCTGTTCTGACCCTTGTCGGCGTTGCAGGACTAAGGTGGCGCACACCGCGCGCTGCCAGCGATAGGAAAATCGCAAGATTTAGCACGCCCTTCTGATTGCCGTGGTGTCTGATTCAACACAACAGATGTCGGATTCAAGAGTATCCAAAACCCGTTTTTTAGCGGATTCTGAAAAAAAAGGTCCGATTCATGCGATACTCTGGTTTCAAGGTCATCAAAGAGGCTCTTACCGGGCACAAAGGGTGGACACCGGCCTGGCGCGAGCCAGAACCCAAGCCACATTACGACATCGTCATCATCGGCGGTGGCGGTCATGGCCTTTCAACGGCGCATTACCTGTCCAAGGTATTTGGCCTCCGCAATGTGGCGGTGATTGAAAAAGGCTGGATCGGTGGCGGCAACGTCGGGCGCAATACAACCATCATCCGCTCGAATTATTTGCTGGACGGCAACGAACCTTTCTACGAGTTCTCGCTGAAACTGTGGGAAGGTCTTGAGCAGGACGTAAACTACAACGCGATGGTCAGCCAGCGCGGGATCATCAACCTGATCCACACAGACGCCCAGCGCGACGCCTTTACGCGACGTGGCAACGCCATGATCCTGAACGGCGCGGATGCCGAGCTGCTGGATGCCGAACAGGTGCGCAAGGAATACCCGTTCCTGAACTTCAACGATGCCCGGTTCCCGATCAAGGGCGGGCTGGCGCAGCGGCGCGGCGGCACAGTTCGGCACGACGCGGTGGCCTGGGGATATGCCCGGTCGGCGGACAGCCACGGTGTCGATATCATCCAAAACTGCGAAGTGACCGGTTTCCGTATCGAAAACGGAAAATGTCTGGGCGTTGAAACCTCGAAAGGGTTCATTGGCGCAGGCAAGGTTGGCTGTGCCGTGGCCGGAAATTCAGGGCGTGTCATGGGCATGGCGGGTATGCGGTTGCCAATCGAAAGCCATGTCCTGCAAGCCTTCGTTTCAGAAGGTCTGAAGCCGGTTCTGCCCGGCGTGATCACCTTTGGCGCGGGGCATTTCTATGTCAGCCAGTCCGACAAGGGCGGGCTGGTCTTTGGCGGCGATATCGACGGGTACAATTCGTACGCACAACGCGGCAACCTGCCCGTGGTCGAAGATGTCTGCGAGGGCGGCATGGCCCTGATGCCGATGATTGGTCGCGCGCGCCTGCTGCGGATGTGGGGCGGGATCATGGACATGTCCATGGATGGATCGCCCATCATCGACCGGACCGGCATAGATGGCCTCTATTTCAATGGCGGCTGGTGCTACGGCGGGTTCAAGGCAACTCCGGCGTCGGGGTTTTGCTTTGCGCATCTGCTGGCAAAGGATGAACCGCACCCGACCGCAACCGCCTACCGGTTCGACCGGTTCCGCACTGGCCGCATGATCGACGAAAAAGGCATGGGCAACCAGCCCAACCTGCACTGAGGGGAGCAGCACCATGATCATCCATCATCCCTTGCTGGGCCCGCGTGACAGTTCCGAATTCGTCTATCTGGGAGACGCCTCGTTGATCAACAGGCCCGACTGGCAGGCCGAAGACGCGACCGAAGCGTTTTATGACTACGCCTATCTGCGCGACAATCCAGCCGGCGAACACCGCGAGTTGTGGTTCCATGAGGGGGGCGACCGATCCTGGCTGGTCGTGACCCGCAATACCGCGACACATGAGATTTCCAAGGTGGAACTGGCCCGTGACGTGGCCCGGGCACAGGGGCGCTCCAAATGACTCAAGACAACAGGCTGAGCGGCGGTCAGATCGACCGCACCAAAACCCTGAACTTCAAATTCGACAATCGCAGTTACTCTGCGCATCCAGGCGATACGCTGGCCTCGGCCCTTCTGGCCAATGGCGTGCGCCTGATGGGCCGGTCGTTCAAATACCATCGCCCGCGTGGCGTGCTGACTGCCGGTTCGGAAGAACCCAACGCCCTTGTCGAACTGCGCACCGGCAACCGTCAGGAACCCAACACCCGTGTCACGACCGTTGAGATGTTCGAGGGGCTTGAAGCCCATTCCCAAAACCGCTGGCCCAGCTTGAAATTCGACGCTCTGGCGATCAACGACAGATTCTCGACCTTTCTGACGGCGGGGTTCTACTACAAAACCTTCATGTGGCCTGCCGCATTCTGGGAAAAGCTGTACGAGCCGATGATCCGCCGCGCGGCCGGTCTTGGGTCATTGTCGATGCAGGAAGATCCCGATGAGTATGACAAGGGTTTCCGGCATTGCGATCTGCTGATTATCGGCGCGGGTCCAGCCGGATTGATGGCGGCACTGACTGCGGGCCGGGCCGGTTCCGAGGTCATTCTTGCGGATGAGGATTTCGCACTTGGTGGGCGGCTCAACAGTGAAACCTTTTCGCTGAACGACGGCGATGCGACCGAATGGGTTAAGCAGAGTGTCGCTGAACTGTCAGCAATGCCCAACGTCCGCCTGATGCCGCGCACGACCGTGATCGGTGCCTTTGATCACGGCATCTATGGTGCAGTTGAGCGGACGGGCGATCATCTTGCTTCTCTGCCTTCCGGTAAACCGCGCCAGATACTCTGGCGCATCTACGCCAAACGCGCCCTGTTATGCGCTGGCGCGACCGAGCGGCCCATCGCGTTTGAAAACAACGACAGGCCTGGCATCATGCTGGCAAGTGCTCTGCGCACCTATGCCAATCGGTTTGCAACCACGGCGGCGCAACGTGTCGCCATCTTTACGAACAACGATGACGGCCACCGCACAGCTGCGGATCTGCACGCAAAAGGTATCAGGATTGCTGCCGTCGTCGACGTTCGTGACGACGCTCCGACCAGCCATGACTATGAGGTTCTGCGGGGCGCGCAGGTCAGGGACACCAAAGGCCGACTGGGGCTGACCTTTGTCGAGGTTGAGCTGGCAGACGGGTCGTCGCGCACGCTGGACTGCGGGGCGCTTGGCGTCTCGGGTGGCTGGAACCCCAACGTGCATCTGACCTGCCATCAACGAGGGCGTCCCGCGTGGAACGACGATCTGGCGGCCTTTGTCCCCGGAGCGGACTTGCCGCCTGGGCTGTCCGTCGCGGGGGCGGCAAATGGTGTGATGTCCACCCATGGCGCCCTGCAATCCGGGGCAGAAGGCGCGGCGCAGGCGCTGGGCCTGAAAGGCCCGCTGCCCGATCTGCCTAAGGCCGAGGATACCCCGATCTCGCAGACACCGTTCTGGTATGTTCAGGGTTGCAGCCGCGCGTGGCTGGATCAGCAGAATGACGTGACCGTCAAAGATGTGAAGCTCAGCCATCAGGAAGGGTTCCGCTCGGTCGAGCATTTGAAACGCTATACCACCTTGGGCATGGCCACCGATCAGGGCAAGACATCGAACATGGGCGGGCTTGCGATCATGGCCGAGCTTGCGGGTAAGTCCATTCCGGAAACCGGCACAACGATCTTCCGCCCGCCCTATACACCCGTTCCGATTGCAACCTTTGCTGGCCGGATGAAAGGCAAGGAGTTTCATCCCACTCGCCTGACCCCGTCACATTACTGGGCCAAGGAACGCGGCGCGGTGTTTGTCGAGGTCGGCAATTGGCTGCGCGCGCAGTGGTTCCCGCTGCCCAGTGAAACCCATTGGCGGGAATCCGTGGACCGGGAGGTGCGCCAGACCCGCGCCTCGGTCGGGGTGTGCGACTGCACGACGCTTGGAAAGATTGATGTTCAGGGTGCGGATGCGGCGGATTTCCTGAACAGGGTCTATTGCAACGGATTTGCCAAACTGGCCGTCGGCAAAACCCGCTATGGGCTGATGTTGCGCGAAGACGGAATTGCGATGGATGACGGCACCGCCGCGCGTCTGGCCGAGGATCATTTCGTGGTCACCACCACAACAGCCAATGCGGTCAAGGTCTACCAGCATATGGAATTTGTCCGGCAATGCCTGTTCCCGGACATGGATGTGCAGCTGATCTCGACCACCGAAGCCTGGGCACAATACGCGGTTGCCGGACCCAATTCGCGCAAACTGCTGCAAAAGATCGTGGATCCCGAGTTTGACATCTCGAACGAAGGCTTCCCGTTCATGGCTTGCGGCAACATCACCGTATGCGGCGGGTTGCGGGCGCGGTTGTTCCGGATTTCCTTCTCGGGCGAATTGGCCTTTGAAATCGCGGTTCCATCGCGATACGGCGACGCGCTGATGCGGCGTTTGATGCAGGAAGGCGAAGAGTTCGATGTCGTACCCTACGGCACCGAAGCGCTGGGCGTCATGCGGATCGAAAAGGGTCACGCCGCAGGCAACGAGTTGAACGGAACCACCACCGCCCTGAACCTTGGAATGGGTCGGATGGTATCCAAGAATAAAGACAGCATCGGCTCGATCCTGTCCGAGCGTGAAGGGCTGAACGAACCAGGCGCTTTGATGATGGTTGGCATCAAGCCTGTGAACGCTGGCGACAAGGTAACCGCCGGAGGGCATCTGATGGATGCCACGGGTCCCGTGGACGCTGCCCATGATCAGGGCTACGTCACATCGGCGGCATTTTCGCCGTCGCTGGACAGCCATATCGGCCTTGGCTTTTTGAAAAACGGCGGCACACGTCAGGGCGAAAAGATGCGCCTTGTGTCGCCAGTGACCGATCTGACGGTCGAGGTTGAAATCGTCTCGGCCCATTTCGTCGACCCCGAGGGAGAACGGCTCCGTGCATGATCTTGTAGCAATAACCGCGCTGGGTGGAACCGAACCCAAGATCGACAGGGTCGGAAGCGTGACCTGTACCGAAACTCCGGGTGTGGCGCTGGCCTCGGTCGCCGCTCGGCAGGGTCGGGAAGACAAAACCCGGAATGCCGTATCCCAATTGATCGGCGCTGAAACGCCCGCCGTCGGGAAATTTACCGGCGGACCGATCATTGCCTTCTGGACCGGGCCTGATCAATGGATGATCGAAGCGCCTTTTGAAACGCATGAAGATCTGGCGCATCTGGTGAAAGAAAACACTGGGGACACCGCATCGGTTTCCGAACAGACAGACGCATGGGTCAGGTTTGATCTGGACGGAGAGGGCGTGTTGGCAGTGCTGGAATTGCTAAGCAGTCTGGATTGCCGAAAAATGGCGGCCGGTGCCGCATCCCGCACGTCTATCCATCACCTGGGGTGTTTCGTCCTGTGCCGTGCTTCTGGTTCGTTCAGCGTCTACGGGCCAAGATCGTCTGCCGGGTCACTGCATCATGCGATTGTGGCCGCAATGAAATCGGCGCTTTGAAGGCAAGATCAGCTTGAGGGCAGCGGGGCGTTGTCCTCGACCCGAAACCGGTTGATCCGTCGCCGGTCTTCGCTGGGGCTTAAACCAAAGGCGGACCGGTAGTGTGTCACCAACGGCGTGACCGAGCTGTATCCGATGGCCGCAGCAATGTCGGCAATAGGGTCTTTGGTATAGACAACCATCTGACGGGCCGCCTTCATCCGCATGGAGCGGAAATAGTGGCTGGGGCTTTGCCCCGTGGCCTGTTTGAAGGCGCGCTCGACCTGGCGGGGTGTGACGCCCGTTTGATCCGCTATGTCCGCGATCGAGATCGGATTGCCGATACGGCTTGCGAACAGGTCGACACATCGCGCCACAAGCGGCGGCAGCTTTTCACCCGTGGCAGGTTTGCTTGCACTGGGCACCTGTTGCTGAACACCTTCCCCTCGCATCATCGGATGTTGGAACCAGCAGGCCACCTCATGCGCGACTTCGCCGCCCAACCGGTCCTGAATCAGATGCAGGGCCAGATCAAACGCGGCCGCCGCCCCGGCCGCTGTATACCGCGTGGCATCCGACACGATCACTTCGCGCCGTGCATCGATCTGTGGAAACTCGGCGAGAAAAGCGGCTTCGTAACACCAGTGCACCGATACCGGATGGCCGGTCATGACTCCCGACCGCACGAGCGGGAAAACGCCGCCGCTGATGCCGCCCAGAATTGTCCCGTGCCGTGACAAAGCCCGCAACGCACCATTCCCCTGGGCCGGGTTTCTGAAGCCCGAGGTCGGACTGCTGAGCAGGAACAGAATATCAATCGGCTGGCAGTCTGCGAGGTTGCGTTCAGCCTCAAAACGCACTTGAGCGCTGGAGCGAACCTTTCCCCCGTTTTCCGCCACAAGAGACCAGCGAAATGCCTCTTGCCCGGCGATCTCATTTGCGGCGCGCAGCGGTTCAATGACCGAGGTCAGGCAAGCCATCGGAAAGCCATCGAACAGCAGAAACCCGATCTCAATTCTATTTTCTGTCAGCATGAGCGCTACACTATCAGTAAATCCTGGTTCGGCCCGGATTGGTTCTTGGCCGCTCTGGCCTGCGGAACCGGTTCGAACAAGTGTAGCAAAACACGGAACGCGCGAAATCGAAAAACGCGCAACAATCTTGGTGTAAATCGGGGTCAGGGCCCGCATTCGGATTGAAAGGCTGAAAGGGAAAAAGGTTTTGCAGGTCTGCCGGTGACGTAGATGCTGGACCCGTGACGGCTGAGACCCTAACGTGGCCTCAATGCTTCGCTATACCCTTAAACGACTGATCTCATTGCTTGTCAGCCTTGCCGTCGCCTCGGTGGTTATCTTCACCGTGATCGAGGTCGCGCCGGGGGACCCGGCATCGTTCATGTTGGGTGTCAACGCGCAGGAAGATACGCTGGCCGCGCTGCGGGCTGAACTGGGTTTGGATGGGTCAAGGATACAGCGGTATTTCAACTGGGTCGGGGGGATGGTTGCCGGGGATTTTGGAACCTCTTACACCTATCGCACACCGGTGTCGCAGATGATTGCAGACCGGCTGTGGGTATCGCTGCCCTTGGCTTTGTATGCGCTCACGCTGTCCACGCTGATTGCCTTCCCCGCCGGGATCTATGCCGCTGCGCGCCGGGGCAAGCCCGGGGATCTGGCGGTGATGGGGGCGACACAGCTTGGTATCGCGGTGCCGAATTTCTGGTTCGCGATGATGCTGGTGCTGATCTTCGCCATTAACCTGCGCTGGTTCAATGCCGGTGGGTTTGTTGGCTGGGGTGAGGGTCTTTGGGCAGGGCTGCGCTCGCTGACCTTGCCCGCCGTTGCGCTGGCCCTTCCTCAGGCCGCGATCCTGGCCCGCGTCATGCGATCCGCGCTGCTGGACATTCTGGGTGAGGATTTCATGCGCACCGCGCGGGCCAAGGGATTGTCACGTCGTCAGGCCCTGTGGCGGCACGGGGTGCGGAACGCGCTGATCCCGGTGCTGACGATCATCGGCTTGCAGTTTTCCTTCCTGCTGGCCGGGTCGATCATCATCGAACAGGTGTTTTACCTGCCCGGCCTCGGGCGGTTGGTGTTTCAGGCCATTTCGGCCCGCGATCTGATAGTGGTTGAATCGGTGGTGATGCTGCTGGTCTTTGCCGTCATTACCGTGAATTTTCTGGTGGATCTGGCCTACGCAGCCGTTGACCCAAGGCTAAGGAGCAGGTCATGAGCCGCAACCTGATCCTTGGCGCCGCGCTGTCGTCGCTGGTGGTGCTGGCGGCGCTGATCTCGTTTGTCTGGACACCCTACGACAATGCCGCGCTGGATATCCCCAACAAGCTTCAGGCGCCCGATGCACTGCACTGGTTCGGGACGGATCACTTCGGTCGGGACATGTTCTCGATGATCATGGTCGGAGCGCGCACTTCGATTGCGGTGGCGCTGGTGGCCGTGGGGATCGGCATGGCGCTGGGCGTACCCCTTGGCCTGACAGCCGCTGCACGCAAAGGGTCGTGGCTGGATGAGGTGATCATGCGTGGCAACGATCTGGTCTTTGCCTTTCCCTCACTGGTCATCGCCATTCTGATCACGGCAGTGTTTGGTGCCGGGGCCATCAACGCGATCATTGCGATCGGTATTTTCAACATCCCCGTCTTTGCCCGCATCACCCGCGGGGCCGCATTGTCGCTGTGGGAGCGCGAGTTCATCCTTGCCGCACGTGTGTCGGGCAAAGGTGCCGCACGGATATCAGCCGAACACATCCTGCCCAATGTCGCCAACCTGCTGATCGTTCAGGGCACCATCCAGTTTTCACTGGGTATTCTGGCCGAGGCGGGCCTGTCCTATGTCGGTCTGGGCGCACAGCCGCCGACGCCCAGTTGGGGCCGGATGCTGGCAGACGCGCAGACAATGGTCAGTTTTGCCCCGCATTTGGCTCTGATTCCGGGCCTTGCCATCATTGTCACCGTGCTGGGTTTGAACCTGCTTGGTGACGGTCTGCGCGACTGGCTGGACCCAAGGATCAGGGTGGCGCGGGCATGATGTTGCTGCAAGTCGGAAACCTGTCCCTGTCGATCCACGGGGTGCCGATCCTGAAACGGGTGAACCTGTCCATCGACCCGGGCCAAATCGTGGCGGTGACAGGTGAAAGCGGGTCGGGCAAGTCCATGACGGCGCTGGCTGTGATGCAGCTTCTGCCAAACGGGGCAACGGCAGAAGGCGCAATCCGACTGGACGGCGCAAACCTGCTGACCCAATCCGAGGCCGAGATGTGCGCCTTGCGTGGCGCGTCCATCGGGATGGTATTTCAGGAACCGATGACGGCGCTCAACCCGGTGAAAACCATCGGCGATCAGGTGATGGAGACCATCCTGATCCACAAGGCGATGCCTCCTGCTCAGGCCCGGACCCGCGCTGCCGAGGTGCTGACGCGGGTTGGACTGCCGCCCGACAGGTTTCCTCTGTCGCGCTATCCGCATGAGCTGTCGGGCGGGCAGCGTCAGCGTGTCGTCATCGCAATGGCCATCGCATTGCGTCCCAGGCTTTTGATCGCGGATGAGCCGACCACGGCGCTGGATGTCACCACGCAGGCGCAGATCCTTGATCTGCTGAAAGGGCTGGTTCGCGAATATGATATGGGCCTGCTGATGATCACCCATGATCTGGCTGTGGTCTCGGACATGGCCGATCAGATTGTCGTCATGCGTCACGGCGAGGTCGTCGAAAGTGGCGCGACGCGAAACCTGTTTCGAGATATGCAGCACCCTTATACCCGCATGTTGTTCGAAGCTTCGGGTCATCAGGTCACTCTGCCTGAACCTACACAGCAACGCCCGCTTCTGGAGGTTTCGCAGGTCGTCCGGGATTACCGCCTTCCCCGCAAAGGTCTGCTGGACGCGCCGGGCCACCACCGCGCGGTGGATGGTGTCAGCTTTACCCTCAACCGAGGGGAGCGTTTGGGGCTGGTGGGCGAGTCAGGTTGTGGAAAATCGACCCTAACACGGGCTATTCTAGGGTTGGAAGATATCCAATCCGGTCAGATTATGCTGGATGGTCAGCCGGTTTTCACCGGCCACAGGCCCAACCTTGCGGTGCGTCGCAAGATGCAGGTCGTGTTTCAGGATCCCTATGGCAGCTTCAATCCCCGCCACCGTGTCGCGCGCCTGATCACTGAACCTTTTCACCTGTTGGAAACGCCACCAAAGGGTTCCGAACGCCAGGACCGGATCGCAGAGATGCTGACGGCAGTGGGCCTCGGCCCTGATGATGCGGGCAAATACATTCACGAGTTTTCGGGCGGGCAACGCCAGCGGATTGCCATTGCCCGCGCTCTGATCATTCAGCCGGAACTGATCCTGTTTGATGAGGCGGTCTCAGCCCTCGACGTATCGGTGCGCGCCCAAATCCTCGATCTGCTTGCCGAACTCTGCGAGGCTTATGATCTGACTTACCTGTTCATCAGCCACGACCTGAGTGTGGTTCGCACCATCACCGATCATGTTCTGGTGATGCAGTCTGGGCGAATTGTCGAACAAGGCAGGACTGAACAGGTATTCTCGGACCCGCAGCATTCCTACACGCAAACCCTGATCGCCGCCGCGCCCCAACTGCCTGAAATCGGGAAGCTATCGGCGTAAAACTACTTATTAGAGCCTGAATGGAGGCCAAAATGACCCAACCACTCTGGTTTGATCCCACCCTGTGCCTGATCGGTGGAAACTGGACGCCTGCGGCATCGGGCGACTCATTGCCTTTGACCAACCCGTCAGACGGAACCGAGATTTGCCGGATCCCGCGCGGCTCGGGCGCGGATATTGACGCGGCGGTCGCCGCCGCCAGAACTGCGTTAAAGGGCGACTGGGGGCGCAAGACGGCCTTGGAGCGTGGGCGCATCCTGACCCGGCTGGGCCAGCTGGTGCTGGAGCGCGTGGACGATCTGGCGCGGCTTGAGGCGATGGATGTCGGCAAACCGCTGACACAGGCCCGCGCCGATGCCATCGCGCTGGCGCGCTATTGTGAGTTCTACGGGGGTGCAGCGGACAAGGTGATGGGTGAGACCATTCCCTATCTCGATGGCTACACCGTCTATACACTGCGCGAACCGCATGGGGTGACAGGCCACATCGTGCCGTGGAATTATCCGATGCAGATTATCGGGCGCTCGGTCGGGGCCGCGCTGGCCATGGGCAACGCCTGCGTTCTGAAACCGGCGGAAGAGGCCTGTCTGACCGCGCTGGCCTTTGCCCATCTTGCGCAACAGGCCGGGCTGCCGGCAGGTGCACTGAATGTTGTGCCCGGTCTGGGGGCCGAGGCGGGTGCGGCTCTGTCAGGGCATCCGGGGGTCAACCATATTTCGTTCACTGGTTCGGTGGCCACGGGTGCATTGGTTCAGCAGGCCGCAGGGCGAAACGTTGTGCCTGTGACGCTGGAACTGGGCGGAAAATCCCCGCAGTTGGTGTTTGACGATGCCGATCTGGATGCCGCCCTGCCGTTTCTGGTGAATGCGGGCATTCAGAACGCGGGGCAGACCTGCTCGGCCTCCTCCCGCATTCTGGTACAGCGCGGTGTCTATGATCAGGTCAAATCCCGCATGGCCGAGGCCTATGAACAGCTCAGCGTTGGACCCGCGATGCAGGATTTTCGCGTCGGACCGCTGATCTCGGACCGGCAAAAGCAGATCGTAAACAGCTTTCTGGACAAAGGCGCCGATCTGATCATTGCGGCGGAAGGGACGATCGCAAAGGATGCGCCGGAAACCGGGGCTTATGTCCGGCCCACCTTGTTCGCGGACGTGCCACCGGATCACCCGCTCGCCCGCGATGAAATCTTCGGTCCCGTTCAGGTTCTGATCCCGTTTGACACCGAAGAACAGGCTCTAACTATAGCCAATAGCACCGACTATGGCCTGGTCGCCAGTGTCTGGACACGCGACGGTGCGCGGCAGATGCGGTTGGCGAAAACGCTGCACTCAGGTCAGGTTTTCATCAATAACTACGGTGCAGGCGGCGGTGTTGAACTGCCGTTTGGTGGGGTAGGAAAATCCGGCCACGGCCGCGAAAAAGGGTTCGAAGCTTTGTACGGCTTTTCACAGTTGAAGACAGTTGCCGCGTTTCACGGATAGCACTTACCCAGGCAAGTCAGATCAGCTTTGTTTCCAACGCGTGATTGCCCCAAATCTGCGATGTTCGCGTGGCAGAATGCCCACTGAACCAACCTCCGACCACCTCGTCGGCAACGTTGGCACTGGCGGGGAACTTTTGTTTCCCGCCGTCTGCCAGGATCACGAAGTCAAACCAGACCCGAACTGAATACGGCACATTGATCCGGCCAGAATTCAGGTTGTACTTATGCCAGTGTACCGGGCAGCTTAAGAAAACAACTTTGTTGAAATGTGCCCCCATCTCGGCCGCTTTCATGACGACATTGCAGCCGTGGCTGTGGGCAACCACATCACAGCCGTGATAAACCTCGAGATCTATCCAGTTTTTCAAGTGTTTGGCAGCAATATGGCGACCGCGATCAGACCATCTGCCCTCCCATTCATAGTAGTTCTGCCCTGAATAGATGTCGTTACGATGCGGCTTGATGTAGTTGTGCAGATCTCCGACATGGGGATAGTACCATGTGGGGTCAGGATTGACTTCGAAGTGAGTGCCATGAACAAGAAGCAACCCCGGGACACCGGTTATTTGTTGCGGCGGCGCCGGTGGAACACTCGAAATCGACGGGTCGGAAATCAGAGCGGACGACAATACAGCAAGCAAATCTTGCGAGAGCAGATCCAATTGTGCCCAACGTGCTGTAAACACACCAAGCCAAAGGCGTGGTGAAAAAGATTCTGGCGAATACAGTTTGAGGCACGAACTCAGCGCAGCAAGAGCAACAATTGAATCAGGAGCCGCCAGTCCAATCTTCAAAGCAGCGTCAATATGTTCGGCGTTCGGCTGTTCTTCTGCTGCTCGGATCGCCTCGAACAAATGTTGGTAATACCCCTCAGGCTCTGGCGAAGTAAGTAGGTCAACGGGCCGTAGGTCTCCGGGGCCATCAAAGAAACGCATGTATTCGCGGGCGGACATTTGGCGGTCGTCAATTGGTCGGAATCCGAGCAAGACAAGCTGTTTGGACAAAACAGCATCGTCGGTTTCTTCCAAACCGCGGCCCAACAGGAAAAGGTCGCTGTCATCGCCTTCGGCTCGCAGAAACTGCGCGCGGGATATCAGGTATGCAGCGTAGGAAAAAAGTGAAAGCTCATCCCGGGATCCGCCGGTATCGTAGAAGTTCTTTGGTTCAAAAATCATTGCATCTCAACCTTAATGCTTAATGGGAATGCTACCCAAACTAACATCAGGTGAGTTGCTGACAAATGATGAATGCGCCGCCGTGGTTCAGACGATCACTTCGATCGCCTTTTGCGTTCCGACATCAAACACCCGCTTGTAGCGTTCGATCTGGTCCTTCGGGCCCATCGCCTTTTCCGGGTTGTCCGACAGCTTTACCGTCGGGCGTCCATTGGCGGATACGGCTTTGCAGACCAATGAGAACGGCGCCAGCGCGTCATTTGGAACCAGACCGCGGAAATCGTTGGTCAGCAAGGTACCCCAGCCAAAGGATACTTTGGTGCGGCCCGCAAACTGGGCATGCAATTCCTGGATTTTGTCCACGTCCAACCCGTCCGAGAAAATGATCCGTTTCTGGGTCGGGTCTTCACCGCGTGCGTTCCACCAGTCGATGGCCACCTCGGCCGCAGCAGCCGGATCGCCGCTGTCGATGCGAATACCGGTCCAGCCCGCCAGCCAGTCGGGCGCGTTGTCCAGAAACCCCTTGGTACCGTAGGTATCGGGCAAGATGATGCGCAGGTTGCCGTCATGTTCGTCATGCCAGTCGCTGAGAACATCATATGGGGCCTGCGCCAGCGCTTCATCCGTATCCGCCAACGCGGAATAGACCATCGGCAGCTCATGCGCGTTGGTGCCGATGGCCTCAACCTCACGCCGCATCGCGATCAGGCAGTTCGAGGTTCCGGTAAACGCGGGGCCCAGCCCTTCGATCATCGCCTGCACACACCAGTCCTGCCACAGGAAGGAATGCCGTCGTCGTGTGCCGAAATCAGCGATCCCCAGACCGTTGATCGTGCTCAGCTTTTCGATCTTTTCCCACACGCGGGTCATCGCGCGGGCATATAGCACCTGTAGCGCAAACCGGCGCATGTCGTTCAGCACCGCACGCGAGCGCAGTTCCATCAGCACCGCCAGCGCCGGAATTTCCCACAACATGACCTCGTGCCATTTGCCTTCAAAGGTCAGCTCATACTGATCGCCTTTGCGTTCAAGGTGGTAGGGCGGCAGGCGCATATTCTCGAACCATTCCATGAAATCGGAACGGAACATCTGGCGTTTTCCATAGAACATGTTGCCCCGCAGCCAGGTGCTTTCCCCTCGGCTGAGACTAAGCGTGCGGATATGATCCAGCTGTTCCCGCAGCTCGCCTTCGTCGATCAAACGGGCCAAAGGCACGTGATTCGACCGGTTGATCAGGGAAAACACCACGTTTGTTTGGGGCTTGTTTCGAAACACTGACTGGCACATCAGCAGTTTGTAGAAGTCTGTGTCGATTAAAGACCGGACAATCGGGTCAATCTTCCATTTGTGATTGTAGACACGGGTCGCGATGTCGACCATGGGGAACTCCTGCGATTTCCGTAGTTAGATCAATCGACAACGGGAATGGCAAGAGTCGCTGATTTGGTTACAATGCCAGCATGACGTCACAATACGGGCATATTGTGCATTGTTTTCGCCGGTTAGTGAGAGAAGGGGATGGAAAGACGAAACTGAGTTTGTGAATGGGTCTCGAGTACGATTTTGATATTGTTAATGTAGCACTGAACGAAATTGACCCGGAAAAGCTAGGGTCAGACTCTGATGTGGAACGCCAAGTGTGTGCGGTGTTTCGCGACATCAGAACAGCGGATGCGCTACGGGGAACATCGCCGAAAATCCGCAAGATTTTCCTGGATGCCGGGTTCAGCCTCGAGTCGCGGAACAGCGGCATCGTGCCCGGTGTGTTTCCGGCCGAAGATCAGGTGGACCGGGTCAGGATTCTGCGTTCTCTGTTTGAGAACATAAAATCGCGCGGCGTTCAGGGGGAGTATTGCGGCGAGTTCAACCTGTGGGATTTTCTGCATTACATTCGGATGGCGCAGCCCATGGCCGGTATCGTGCGTACGCGTCAGGTGCGCAAAGCGCCTCCACAGCAACAGCAACCCGTTTCGGAACGTCGGCGTTCTATTTCGGGGCGTATCGGGTTGGCGTTTGGGCTGGCCGTTGTTTTGTTTGTGACGATCAAACTGCTGGCTGCTGCCGGGGCGACACCTTAGGCCAGCGTAACACCGGCATCGCGCATGGCCTGCTCGGCGGCAGCCAGTGATCCGTCCATGTCAATCGCGCGGCAGGCATCCATACGGACTGTGACATCAAATCCCAACCGGGCAGCGTCTACAGCCGAATAGTGAACGCAGAAATCGGTCGCCAATCCAACCAGTGTCAAACGGGTGATACCTCGGGTCTCAAGATAGCCTTTCAGGCCTGTTGGCGTCTGATGGTCATTTTCGAAAAACGCAGAGTAACTGTCGATGCCACTGCGGAACCCCTTGCGCAGGATCAAATCACCATCGGTGCGCAGTTCTGGGTGAAACGCAGCACCCTTTGAGTCCTGAACGCAATGGTCCGGCCACAGCACCTGCGGGCCATAAGGCATGTCGATCAACTCGAACGGGCTTTTGCCTTTGTGCGAGCTGGCAAAGGAAGAATGCCCCGCCGGATGCCAGTCCTGCGTCAGAATCACGGCGTCGAACTCCTCCATCATGGCATTGATGGGCGCGACGATTTCGTCTCCTCCGGCCACCGCCAAGGCACCGCCCGGGCAGAAATCGTTCTGGACATCGATGACAAGCAGGGCATGGGTCATGGCAGCCTCCGTATAACTGCCTTATCGGTAGGGGGCCGGGGCCGGGGCGTCAATGCAATCCCTTGCGACTCCGGGTTTGCGGGGGTAGATCGCGCATATGTACACGATCGCTGCCCTCTATCACTTTACCCGATTCCCGGACTCCGTCGCACTGCGCGAACCCTTGCTTGATCTGTGCCGCGCGCAGTCTGTCACCGGGACGCTGTTGCTGGCACAGGAAGGCATCAACGGCACCATCGCAGGCCCACGCGCCGGGATCGATGCGGTTTTGGCACATATCCGTGCCTTGCCCGGTTGCTCGGATCTGGAGTGGAAAGAGGCGACCTCGGACCATCCGCCTTTCGGCAAGATGAAGGTGCGGCTGAAGAAAGAGATCGTGACCATGGGTCAGCCGGATGTCGATCCGCGCGCCCGTGTCGGCAACTATGTCGACCCGCAGGACTGGAACGATCTGATCCGTTCGGACGATGTCGTGGTGATCGACACCCGCAATGACTACGAAGTGGCGATCGGCACGTTTGAAGGTGCAATAGACCCTGAAACAGCCAGTTTCCGCGAATTTCCGGCCTGGTGGGAGGCGAACAAAGATCGCTTTCACAACAAGCGCGTTGCCATGTTCTGCACCGGCGGTATCCGGTGCGAGAAATCCACCAATTACCTGTTGGGGCAGGGGGTCGAGGATGTCTATCACCTCAAAGGTGGCATCCTGCGTTATCTTGAAGAGATGCCATCCGAAGACAGCTCTTGGCAGGGTGAATGCTTTGTGTTCGACAACCGTGTCTCAGTTGGCCATGGCCTTGTAGAAGGGCCGCACAAGCTGTGCCATGGCTGCCGTCGTCCGATCCTGCCCGAGGATATGAAACGCCCCGAATACGAACATGGCGTGTCCTGTCACCAATGCATCGACGAAACCTCCGAGGCCGACAAGATGCGCTTTCGTGAACGGCAAAAACAGATAGTGCTTGCGCGCAAGCGGGGCGAGCCGCATTTGCGGCAGGACTGAAAGCGGGTTGCAGGCCCTTGCTTTAGGTCGGATGATCACCGTCAGACTAGGCTGAGAGGGCGTTCATGCATCGCAAACCCACAACTCTGGAAGAATGGAAATCGACCCTGATTGCTGCATTGGGGCTGGTTCTGACAAGTTTTCTTGCCTGGTTTGGGTTATCGCGCCTGAACGAAACCGCTGCGGGTGACATGATCGGAACAATCGCGTCGGTTGGCCTGCTGATCTGGCTGGTGTCGCAATCCTGGTACTACATGACCCAGGTGACATCGCCGCGACGGCTTTTGTTCCTGATGGGCGTGTCATTCATCCAGGTCGTCCCGTTCCTGTTTGCCGCCGTTTACGGAGCTTTTGGGTACAACGATAATTGTGTGGTCGGGGCGCAGGGTCCGGGGGATGTCCTGTATTTTTCATATGTCACCTTCACCACAGTCGGATATGGCGACATGTCCCCGACCGGCCTGTGCCGCGGGCTTGCCGTGTCCGAGGCTGTGACCGGTTACATTCTGCTGGGTATGTTTGTTGCGGCTGCGGTTGCGCTTTATACCCGCAATCACGCACCAGAAGACCCTAAATAAGGGTTATCTGTTGTGATCGATCCAGCGGGACATCATTTTCTTGTCCCGAAAACACTCGGACGGGATCGGGCGGCGCTTGCTGCGTGAGATCCGTTCGGCGAACGCCACCTGCTTGCCCGTCGGGTAATTGTCGAACTGCGAGGTGTCGCGCGGTTCGTGGGCGGAAATCCAGTCGGACAACAACCGCCTGTCGCGCTGCGCCTCGACCGGAATCTCAAGCGCTGATTTCTCGGCAATGGCGCGCGCATATCGCATCTGCCGGTCTGTTACCGGAAGCAGATGGTAGTCGTTGTTTGGCCCGTTCAGTGCCACGTGGCGCATGTGCTGGGTCATCGGTTTGTCCTCTGACTATGTGGAACATACATAGAACATTAACCAAAAATTTCAAGGTTTGTGAGCGATGGCAGGCGTTATCTTGCCGCTCGGATGATTTCATTGACTGGCCAGTCAATAACCTTTAGGGCCGATTCCAAACGACCATATGCCCCGTCCGGACGGGGTCGAGCGAAAAGGACACGGTATGAAGTTTCAGCCCAAGGCCAGCCATTTCATCGACGGCGCCTATGTCGAGGATACCGATGGCGCGGCCATTGACGTGATCTACCCCGCTACCGGCGAGGTGATTGCCCGCCTGCATTCGGCGACACCGGCGATTGTGGAAAAGGCTCTGAACAGTGCGAAAACGGCTCAGGCAGACTGGGCCGCACTGACTGGAACGGAACGCGGCCGCATTCTGCGCCGCGCGGCCGACATCATGCGCGACCACAATTATGACCTGTCGGTTCTGGAAACCCATGACACCGGCAAACCGATTCAGGAAACTACGGTGGCAGACGCCACATCGGGTGCGGACGCGCTGGAGTATTTCGGCGGGTTGGCCGCCTCTCTGACCGGCGAGCATATTCCGCTGGGCGGTGGCGATTTCGTCTACACCATCCGTCAGGCGCTGGGCGTTTGCGTCGGCATCGGGGCGTGGAACTATCCCACGCAGATTGCCTGCTGGAAAGGTGCCCCGGCGCTGGCCTGCGGCAACACGATGGTCTTCAAGCCCTCGGAAACGACGCCTCTTTCGGCGTTGAAAGTGGCCGAGATTCTGGTCGAGGCCGATGCGCCCAAGGGTGTCTACAACGTGATTCAGGGCTATGGCGACGTAGGGGCCGCGCTGGTCACTGATCCGCGTGTGGCCAAGGTCTCGCTGACCGGATCGGTGCCGACAGGCCGCAAGGTTTATGCCGCGGCGGCTGACGGCATGAAGCACGTGACCATGGAACTGGGCGGCAAATCTCCGATGATCGTCTTTGACGATGCCGACATCGAAAACGCGGTGTCCGGCGCGATCCTTGGCAATTTCTATTCATCGGGCCAGGTCTGTTCCAACGGTACCCGCGTCTTTGTGCAAAAAGGGATCAAGGATGCCTTCCTGAAACGCCTGTCCGAACGTCTGGCCAACGCCAAAATCGGCGATCCGATGGACGAGGACGTCAGCTTTGGTCCGATGGTCAGCGAAAACCAGTTGAACATCGCGCTGAGCTACGTCGACAAAGCCAGGGCCGAGGGCGCAAGGCTGGTCTTTGGCGGCAACCGGATCGAAGGCGGCGGTTTCTACATGCAGCCGACCGTTTTTGCTGATGTGACCGATGACATGACCATCGCGCGCGAGGAAATCTTTGGCCCCGTCATGTCGGTGCTGGATTTCGACACGGAATCCGAGGTCATGGCCCGTGCCAATGACACCGAATTTGGTCTGGCCGCAGGCGTCTTCACCAATGACCTGACCCGCGCGCACCGTGTTGTGGCCGGGTTCGAGGCGGGAACCTGTTATATCAACACCTATAACCTTGCCCCGGTCGAAGCCCCGTTCGGCGGATCGAAAATGTCGGGTGTCGGACGCGAGAATTCGAAGCTGGCGATCAACCATTTTTCGGAAATGAAAACGGTCTACGTTTCCATGAATGACGTCGAAGCCCCTTACTAGGGTCGCTTCTTCGTTCGTTTTCCTCTGTTCCCGACATTTGGCGTCGGGAACAGAGTACAAGCCCGCCCTTACCTGTGGCTGACTTTCCTGTACCGGCCCCGCCCGACAGGAGAGCTCTCATGGCGCATAACCCGCAGACAAATACATTTTCCAGGGTTGCCGATTTCACGCTGACCCGCGCAGCCTCGGACATGCCTGAAAGCGCACTAGAGGCTGCGGCGCTGATGATGCTCGACACGATGGGGATCCTGATCGCATCCGGCCCGATGCAGGCAGGCGTGATCGCGCGGGACACGGCGGCATTGCTTTATGCCAGTACCGATCCTGCATATGGCGCACGGATGTTGTTCGATGGCCGCACCGTCAGCATGGCGGGTGCTGCCTATGCTGCCGCCACGCAAACCGACAATCTGGACGGTCACGACGGATATAACCCCACCAAGGGCCATATCGGGGTGGTCGTGTTGCCAGCGCTGGCCGCACTGGCCGAACATTGCCCGAATCTGACCGGACCCGAGGCTTTGGCGGCGGTCGTTGCCGGGTACGAGGTGGCCGGGCGCGCGGGCCTGTCGCTGCACGCAAGTGTCAGCGACTACCACACTTCCGGTGCTTGGAACGCGCTGGGCGTGGTTGCGATGGCGGCGCGCCTGCGCGGATTATCTGCCGACCAGATGCGGCAGGCGATGGGGATCGCCGAATATCACGGTCCACGCAGTCAGATGATGCGCGAGATTGCCAACCCGACAATGCTGCATGACGGGTCGGGCTGGGGCGCGATGGTAGGGCTTTCCGCCGCTGTTCTGGCCGAACGCGGCTTTACCGGTGCGCCCGCCATCACCATCGAGGCGGAAGAGGTCACACCCTACTGGAATGATCTGGGCACCTTTTGGCAGGTCGAACATCAATACGTGAAACCCTATCCGATCTGTCGCTGGGCCCATGCCGCGATTGATGGTGTGCGCGCTGTCATGATCGCGCATGACCTGACAAGCGCGCAGATCGAAGCGTTGCATATCAACAGCTTTCATCAGGCGGCCTGCCTTTTTGCGGGGCTGCCCGAAACAACCTCGCAAGCGCAGTATTCCCTGCCATTTGCCGTGGCAGTTCAGGCTGTTTACGGGCGCATCGGCGTTGAACATATCTCAGGGTCTGGCCTGTCTGATCCTGCGGTCGCCAATCTGATGTCCCGTATCACGGTCGCGGAAAGCGAACACCACAGCGTCCGGTTTCCCGAAGGGCGCTGGGCAGACGTCACGATCAGGACAACGGATGGCCGCGTTCTGAAATCCGGGGACATACATGCCCGTGGCGGCCCTGAGGCCCCCATGACGCGGGACGATGTCATCGCCAAGTATACGCAGTTTGCGGCCCCCGTGCTTGGACAGGATCGTGCCGACCGCATCCGCCAAGTGATACTTGGCTGGCCGGACAAAAGCGCGCGGTATGCAGACCTGACACCGCTGATTTTTGATCCGCCAGAACCGTGAACCGCGCCCCGTCCCGCCTGCATCGATCCGTGCAACTGGTCTGGTCGGCTGGGAAACCTTACTCCCCCCTGACCGTGTTCAGCATTTCGACGATCCTCTGACGCGTTGCCTGACTGTCCTCCAGCAGGCTTCCCGCATCCGCCAGCGGCTTGCCTGACACGCGAACCGGCGGGGCCAAAAGGGCCTCCGCAGTTTGGTTGAGGATTGCGTATTTTCCGTCAGAGGGCCCAGATCTTTCCCCCGGCAACCCGGCTAGCCATAAGTATCGGTTCGCCTCGTCCTGTTGCCCGCGGCTCTGCATGAGTTCGGCCACCGCAGCATAGTTCTGCACCTTGTCCAACGCCTGCGCCCGCAGGACGAGCGCCTCGTCCGAGGTATCATTGGCCAGCTCAAGCATGGCCTGTTGCGGGCGGTCCGACAGCAACGCCGCGCGGGCGCGCAGACGGGCACGCTCTGACCGCCGGGCCTGATCTTCAGGCCTGTTTGTCAGCGCAACGGCCCGGTCGGCAAAGCCAAGCACGGACAGGCGTTCGGCCAGTGCAATCGCGGTATCCGTGGATAGCGCCGCCATGTGACCCGACTGCTGCACCAGCGTAACCTGACGCAAAAAGGTAAGGTCGTCTGATCGCTCCGCCAGCAATTGCAGGTGGCGATTGATGGCGCTGTTGCTGTCCGGGCCGTCTGGCAAAGATTGGATCACATCGATTGCGCTGTCGAAATCCTGGCTCAGACCCAGAGCAATCGCATAGGTGCGGTTCATCATCGGGCCCAGATCGGATCGCCGGAATTCGATCGCGTAAGACGCGGCCAGTTCAAGTTCCTTGGAGGACACGGTCTTGCGGTCGAACCACCGCTTTTCCACCAGCCGCGCCAAAGCCACCGGCGCTTCACTCTTGGCCCCGGCCGAGGTCGTAACCTTGGTCAGCAGCGCCTCTTCAAGGGCGCTGTCGCCTTCAGCTTCGGCGACGCCAGCCCGGGCCAGCGTGGCGTTCGGGGACGGATTCTGTTCAACCCGGTCGACCGAACGCATGATCCTGCGCGCGGCCTCCAGTTCCTGCGCGTTTGTCAGGATGTCCGAAAGCCGCGCGCCAAGGTGGCGGCGAAGATGCTCAGGCAGCTTTGCAAAGCTGTGTTCGATGGCTTCAAGAGGTGCGTCAGGTGCCAGTTGACCTTCGGACAGCACGGCCCAAAGTGCGACGTCGCTGTTGCACCGTTGCTGACCCCTGAACGGATTTGGCTCCTGTGCTGGCCGCTCATCCACCAGCCGTGCAATCCCTTCAACACGGCCAATCTCATCCGGTGGGGTGTTCAATAACTGCAAAACCTTCAGCGCCTCGGCCCCAAAGCCGTGATAGGCATAGAGCTTTGCCAGTTTCAGCGCACTTTCCGCGTCAAGACGGTCGAACTCTTTGTACAGGGCGGTGCGCAAGGCGGACACCTGCTCTGGAAACGGGCGCGTCCCGGACCATGTCGTGAACCCCAGTTCAGCCGTCGAGATACAAACCGGGTTGTTGTCGATCTGCTGCAAACCAGAGTTCAGAATGTCCTGCAGATCATCCAGAACCGAGGTCACGCGGATGTTCGACGTCAATCCGGGTAACAGCGTCACGGCCTCGGACGAGGCAGAACGGCTCGGTCCGACAGGTGCAAGATTCAGGTCCAGCAGCTCACGATCCGCCCCTTGCACCAGACGGGTCGACAACTGATCCCTGATCCCTTGCGTCTTCCCGGTCAAAAGCGGAAGGTCCAGCTGGGAAAGAAGCTTGTGTTCCGGGGGGGCAGGTTTCGGCGCTGCCGGATTTTTTCGGGTCGGCGGAGGGATTTCCGCAAGCAAGGGCGGCAGGGCTATTGCTGGCGCAATGTCCAGAACGATCATCGAGCTTCGAAACAGGAACGCCGACGCCGTGCAGTCGCACCCGAATTCCAGCTCAAGTGCACCACCGGGTTGCGTCTGCGACAGCGCGGCCAGCCGATCTGATGTCAACCGCCCGAACACCGAACCCGTCCGAAATGTGACACCCTTCAGGTCAATTGCCAGCTTGGCGCCGTTCTTGCGTTGGCTTAGAACCCAGCCCGTATCCGGTGGAACGGTGAAAACCAGCCGGGTGTAGCCCTCATGTTCACCGGACCGCACAGTCACCTCTTCAGAGGTTGCGGCCGTTGCAAGCGTGATCAATGCTGCAACCAGTATCCCGATTTGCCTCATGCTGCGGCCCGTTTAAGCTCTTTCAACGCATCCTCAAGCTCGGAGAAACCGGGGCGGTTATGCGTTGGTGTGTTCTGGCGTCCGACCTCAATGCACATGGCGGCATTGTGATTGTGCAGGTTTGCAACCAGAACTTCCTTGATCAGCTGATAGAAGTGGTTGTCTTCCTCGACCACGGATTTCAGCTTGGCCGCAAAGGGACCAACCAGACCGTAGGCCAGAAAGACACCCAGAAAGGTACCCACAAGGGCACCGCCGATCAGTTTGCCCAGAACTTCCGGTGGCTGATCAATGGACCCCATTGTCTTGATTACCCCCAGAACGGCGGCGACAATTCCAAGCGCGGGCAGGCCATCGGCCACGGTTTGCAAGGCGTGGCTCGAATGCAGGGCGTGGTGGAAATTCGCCTCCATCCGCTTTTCCAGAACCTCTTCGACCTGATGCGGATCGTCGTAATTCATTGCTGCCGATCGCATCGTGTCGCAAATCAGATCAACCGCTTCCTTGTCGGCTTGAATTCTGGGGTAGGACGAAAACAGGTCAGAACTGCCGGGGTCTTCGATATGCTGTTCCACCTCTACCGGATTGGCGCGGGCAATGCGGATGAGGGAAAACAGCAGACACAACAGGTCGCGGTAATCCTCGGGCTTCCATTTCGGGCCTTTAAAGACCTTCCCCATGTCCTTGATCGTGTGTTTCACGCCACCGATGTCGTTGCTGATCAAAAAGGCACCAACCGCGGCACCACCGATCATCATCATTTCAAACGGAAGCGATTTCAGAATGATGGTCATCTTGCCGCCAGCGGCCAGATAGCCGCCGAAGACCATCACGAAAATGACGACAATTCCAACAATTCCAATCATCTGAGATCTCCGGCTATGTGTGTTGCAACCGCGGCAAAAACTGGCGGCTATTCCTGCGGGGCCGAGGCGTTTCGGCCCGCCATGACAACGCTGATCGTATAGGCCGCTTCGGGGCTGAGCCCCGCCAGAACCCCGGCTGCCGCATCCGGTGACATGCGTGACAGAAACCCGGCGGCAAAGGTTGGGTCCATGGTTTCGAACAGCGCGGCCGCGTCCTTCGGCTTCATGTTCTGATAGACATTGGTCAGGCGCGTCAGGTCGTGTTCCGCCGCCCTGTCCGCCAGCGCCAGAGTGGTGCGCAACGACTCCTCGGCCTCCTCAAGCGCGGCCATGCGCATCTCGATAGCCTGACCCGCGATTTTCAGAGCGTTTTCCCGCTCGCGCAGCATGTCTTCCTTTTGTTTGACACGTTCTTCCCGGCGCAGAAGCTCGGTCAGCAGAACCTGCATGTCACGGGTGTCGGACGGGGCGGGTTCATCGTGTTCCGCTTCAGGTTTCGCAGGTTTGGCAAAGGCGGGTCCGGCTTCCAGCCCGATGCGGATGGCAGCCGAGCCGATCATCAGCAATGAGATCACGGCAAGTACACCTCCGCGGGGCCGTGCGTTGGGAGTGTTGACCCGCGGACGGCTCATGCCTGCGCCTCGCCTTGCTTGCGGTCATGCCGGAAGAACATCAGCCCCTCAGGTACGCGTGTCTGTTCTTCGGGCGCAGCGGCTTCGCTGGCCTGCGGCTTTGGTTTGTCTTCGTGCTTCTCGTCCTCCGGCACTTCGGCGGTGGTGTTTGTCGCGGAAACCTCTGCCTCGGGTTGGGGATCAGTGTCTTTTTCAGGCACAACGTCATGCATTGACGCCATCATGAGTTCCAGCCGCTGTGCCACCGTTTCGGCGCGCGCCGTCAGCGCCCTAAGCTGATCGCCCGACTGATCAGAGGCATTGCGCGCATCATCTAGTGATCTCCGCAGCTCTTCCGCCTGGGTCGACAGCACCGCCACCGCGCCGCCGACGCCCTTTTCAAGATCGGCAAAACGCTTAAGACGGCGCGACAGCACAAAACAATACAGACCCGCACCCATAGCGCCGGCGACCAGCAAAATATCCGCAATCAGCTCCAATTTCGCCTCCTAGTTCAGAACAAATTCCATCACCAGCACGTCGCGCACGCGACCTTCGCCAACGACAATCTCGATGCGTCGCAGCAGGTGGCCCCGGATACGCATCAACGCCAGTGAATCCTCAAGATCCTTCAACTCGACGGCCCGCAGATACCCGTTCAGGACATCCATGATTCGCGGTCGCATTTTTTCCACGTCAGTCATGTACGGGGCGTTAACCTCAAGCTGTGCGTGAAACTTCAGATGCCGCGCGCCGCCGGAATTCACCGAAACGATCACCGGCGGCAAATCGATAAAGGCAACATCCACCAATGCCTTGGCCGGTTCATCCTTGTCCACGTCATGGCTTTCCGCTGTCTCGGCCTTGTTTCCCAGCGGCAGCAGCCCGGACGAGGTCAGGAAATACCCACCGGCGGCACCGGCGATGGCTAGAATCACACCGACGATCATTCCTTTTTTCCCCTTCTTTTCCGGGGTTTCCGCCTGTTCAGCCGTTGCGTCGGTCATGGCGTCCTCATTCCTGTGATCTGCCCTGTCATAACCTTGCAGGGACTAACCGATTGTTAAGGGCAATCGTCCAAACAGAGGACGCGCCGGGCAGAATGTCGGCGAGTCGGAGGTGAGCGTGCAGCAGATCGGAACTGTCTGGGCAAGTTTGGACAGGCGTAAACAAATCGTCGTTGCCGGTGCGGTTGTGCTGGTGTTTCTGGGGATCCTCGGGATGTCGCGCCTTGCGACAGCGCCGTCGATGACCTTGCTTTACGCGGGTCTGGAAAGCGGTGCCGCCGGGGATATCGTGCGCGCGCTGGATCAGCTTGGCGTGACCTACGAGATTCGGGGCGGATCAATTTACGTCTCTGGCGCACAGCGGGACGAGCTGCGGATGACTTTGGCCAGCGAAGGTCTGCCGGCCAACGGCAACAAGGGCTATGAATTACTGGATTCGCTGAACGGCTTCGGCACCACATCCCAGATGTTTGATGCCGCCTACTGGCGCGTGAAAGAGGGGGAACTGGCGCGCACGATCGTGGGCAGCCCGCATGTCAGCCAGGCCCGCGTTCATATCGCCAATGGCTCTGCCAATCCGTTTCAGCGCAGCGTCGCACCGACGGCTTCGGTTTATCTGGTGCCCTCGGGGGGCGATATCACCGGTGATCAGGCCAAGGCCATCCGGTTTCTTGTCGCCTCGGCCGTTAGTGGTCTGTCGCCTGAAAGCGTGACTGTGATCGATTCGAACGGGTCCGTGATTGGCGGGCAGGACACCGCCGTGGCCGCTGACACGGCAGATGACAAGGCGCGGCAGCTGCGGGAACGGGTTCTGCGTCTGGTCGAAGCGCGTGTCGGTACGGGGAATGCGGTTGTCGAGGTCAGCGTCGATACCGAAACCAGGACAGAATCCCTGCGTGAGCGGCGCTTTGACCCCAAAAGCAGAGTGGCGATCAGCACAGATGTCGAGGAACGCTCTGACAGCGTGCGCAATCAGTCAGCTGATGTCACGGTGGCCTCAAACCTGCCCGACGGCGATGGCGCGGGGGGGGAGGAATCGAATTCGACCGGGACCCAGACACGCGAGCGGGTGAATTACGAGGTTTCCGAAACCGAGCTGGAGGTGCACACCGCCCCCGGTGCGATCAAACGCCTGACGGTTGCCGTTCTGGTTAACGGAACGCGGGCGGTGGATGCCGCGGGCGCTGAATCCTTCACGCCGCTGCCACAGACGGAACTCGACGCACTTGAGGAGCTGGTGGCCTCGGCTGTGGGATTTGACGCCGCGCGTGGGGACGTCATCACGCTGAAATCACTGGATTTACCGACGGTCGCGCCGCAAGGCACGCTGGTTTCCTCTTCGTTTTGGCAAAACATCCATCTGGACGCCATGTCACTGATCCAGATGGCAGCGTTGGCTCTGGTGTCGCTGGTGCTGGCGTTGTTCGTGATCCGTCCAATCCTGATGAAACCCGCAATGGTCCCGGCGCTTTTGCCAGCCGCGGAGGGAGGGGCACCAGCCCCGTCGGCCCTGACCGGTGAAATTGCAGCGGATGGATCGGCAGAGTTCACGCCGCTGCCCCAACAAGGGACCGTTCCCGCGCTTGGGGTCAGTACCACCGGGGATCCGGTTGATCGGTTGCGCGCAATGATTGGCGACAAGCAGGAAGAAACGGTCGAAATCCTGCGCAGCTGGCTTGAAGAAGGTGAGGAGCGCGTGTGATGTCCATCGCTCATCTGCTTGAGGATTTCACCACCCGGACCAACGCCGGAGCCGTTCTGTATCTGGACGAGGAAACGCTGGAAGAACAACGCCTTGCCGCGTTCGAAAGCGGGTACGATGCCGGTTGGGAGGATGCCGCGCAGGCGCAGGAACAGAACCGCGACCGTGTTTCGGCCGAACTGGCGGGATCGCTCGAGGATATGTCCTTCACCTGTCACGAGGCGCTTACCCGGATGACATTGTCTCTGGAACCGATGTTCGAAAGCCTGGTTCAGACCGTATTGCCTGACATGGTCGAACGCGGGCTGGCCGCCCGGATCGTCGAACAACTTTGCGAGATGGCGCGCGTCGAAATCGAACAACCGATGCAGATCATGGTGCCGGAAGGGTGCGCGCAAGCCGTGCAATCCCTGCTGCTGCAGACCCTGCACTCCGCACCGCGAGTCATCGAAGACCCTGGCCTGGCGCCTGGACAGGCGCGATTGCAGGTCGGCACAAGCCGGCGCGAGATTGATTGCGCGGCCCTGCTGTCCACCATTGCACAGGCATTTGACGCATACGTCTTTGAGGCAAGAAAGGCTTTGTCCAATGAATGACACCCAGTTCCCTAAAACCGAAAAACCCAATCCTTTCGAAACGGTTCCGATTGAAGTGACCGTTTCGGTTGGCCGCGCCCGCCCGTTGATCCGGGATTTGCTGAACATGGGTGAGAACACGGTGCTGACCCTGGACAAGCGGATCGAGGACCCGGTCGACCTGTATGTCGGGGATCAGCTGGTGGCACGCGGGGTGCTTGAGGAGATGGAAGGCGATCAGGCGGGGCAACTGGCCGTGCGCCTGACCGAGATTGCAGATCTGCAAAACGGAATCGGCTGATGCGCTATGTGATCTGGCTGGGTCTGGCTGTGGTGGTGACCTTGCCGTCAATGGCGGCGGCTCAGGATGTGACCCTGTCGCTGGGCGAAGGCGGTTCGATCTCGGCCCGCACCATCCAGTTGATCCTGTTGATCACGGTGCTCAGCGTTGCTCCGGGTCTGGCGATCATGATCACCTGTTTCCCGTTTCTGATCACCGTGCTGTCGATCCTGCGGCAGGGCGTTGGCCTGCAGCAATCACCGCCGAATATGCTTTTGGTCAGTCTTGCGCTGTTTCTGACCTATTTCATCATGGACCCGGTGTTCACCGAGGCCTGGACCGCGGGCATACGCCCGATGATGGAAGAAACCATGGCGGTTGAGCCCGCGCTGGAACGCGCGTTAGAGCCGTTTCGCGTCTTCATGGCCAACCGGCTGGATTCCGATACGTTTTACGCAATGGCGGCCCTGTGCCCCGGCGGTGACGCGATCAAGCTGTCCGCCCAGGCCCCCTTATCGGTGTTGATGCCCTCTTTCATGCTGTCCGAGATCGCGCGTGCCTTTCAGATCGGGTTCCTGATCTTCCTGCCCTTTCTGATCATCGATCTTGTTGTTGCGGCGGTATTGATGTCGATGGGCATGATGATGGTGCCACCTGCCATCGTGTCTCTGCCGTTCAAGCTGGCGTTTTTCGTGATCGCTGACGGGTGGGCTTTGGTCGCAGGCGCGCTGGTGCGCAGCTACATGCCCTAGATTTGCCCAAGGGGACCCTCACGAAAAAGGGCCAGACAAGCCTGGCCCTTCAGAATTGCACAGAAAACGCGTTTTCCGGCGCTCACTTGCGCCGGAACCGGCTTAACCCGTCTTTTTCAGGTCCGTGATCAGCTGATTCAGGTTGCCTTTGCGGGCATCGAGCATAGCGCCAATCTCGGTGCGTTCGGTCAGCAACAGATTCACGCCTTCGATGAACATGTTGTAGAACTTGTCGCGGCCGGATTTGTCGGAAACAAGGAACGTCACATCGAACGGGGCTGATCCGCGCAGCTTGACCATTGTGCGAACCTCGAACCCGGCCTTGATCTTGCGGGCATTGCGCACATCGACTTCACCGCCGATGAATTCGCGAAAGCGGCGGCCGTATTTGCGCGAGATATAGCCCTGAAAGGCAGCGGTGAACTGTTTCAGCTGGGTCGGGCTGGCTGTGCGGGCGTCCGCACCCAGCGCATAGCGCGCCATGATCGGCACGTCGGCATACTGCGCGAAGATCTTTTCGAAATCGCGCAGCATCGCTTTTTCGGATTTACCCGACTCGATCACCCGGTTGATGTCGGAAACAACGCTGGTCACAAG
This sequence comes from Ruegeria sp. HKCCSA071, assembly GCF_017872555.1. Taxonomy (GTDB): domain Bacteria; phylum Pseudomonadota; class Alphaproteobacteria; order Rhodobacterales; family Rhodobacteraceae; genus Ruegeria. Next base: position 197,302 of record NZ_JAEDOX010000002.1, on the reverse strand, counting down.
CGCCTTGGCGGCGGCCTCGGTCTGGGCAAAGGCAGGTGCGGGCAGCATTGCCAGCGCCAGCCCGGCTGCGATAAAATGACGACGGTTCAACGCGTTATTCAGCATAGGGGTCCTCATAGGGGTCAAGATAGGGGTCCCTCACCGGGTCCGTTCCGGTTTCGGCATAGGGGTCAGAATACAAATCCAGATAGGCGTCTTCGTCATCTCTTGCCAGTTCGAAGCGGCGGTTTTGCAGGTAGATCAGGCGGGCCTGCGCATAGCTGTCAGCACTTTCGTAAAGAATGGAATCGACAGTATCCGAGAACCGGCCCCGATCGCCCATGCGCCGCACGATCTCGGCGTAGACGCCAAGGTTGTCGGCGGGGCGGGTCGGGCTGAAATTGATCGGGTTCGAGAACAGGTTGACCACAACCCCGATCGCATCCCTTTGGGTCGACGGGCCATAGAATGGCAGCTCGATATAAGCGCCTTCGCCAACCCCCCAGACATGCAGGGTCTCACCGAAATCCGTGTCCACCGGTGGCAGGTTCAACTCATCAGCGGGCGAAGACAGGCCAAAGCCACCCACGGTCATGTTGATCACAAAGCGCAGCAGGGCATTGCCCATCTGTTTCGGGTTGCCCTGAAGCAGATAGTCCACCGCCTGACCGGGCAGCGAGATGTTTTCGGCAAAAGTGCTGAAACTGGTCACCATCGGGTCAGGGACGATTTTGACATAGCCTTTCGAGGCCGGCCGGAACAGGAACCGGTCAACACCCAGATTAAACTTGTGAATTCCCCGGTTCGCATTTTCATACGGATCAAACACATCACTGCGCGAGGCACCCTCGGGCGGCGTGGTGGCACAAGCGGACACAAGGGCCATGACCGACAGTAAAAAAAGGTGTTTCAGGCGAAATCTGCTCGACACGATCTTTGTCTCTCCTAAATGGCCCGGCACATGCGCGCCGGACATTCAATCAATAATCCACCAAAATCCACGTGCCGGGGCAGCACAAGTTGCAGTCACATAGTCGTTTCAGGTCTTAAATGAAACACCTTGCGTGTAACCTGTTCATCACGGTGGGGTAAAGTGACCGTCGATCAACAGTGAGTTTTCAGTAAAGATACGCTCAGATCGCAGGAAGGCCGAAATTTGCCGGTTTCCGTCTTTCCCAATCCGTGCTTCCCGGTTAGCGTCCCGCAGAGTTGAATTTAGGGAAGGACCCTCGCAATGAGCATCGCTGCAAAACTGGAAAGCCTCGGTGTAACGCTGGAAGAAGCACCCGCGCCTGCGGCTAACTATGTGCCTTTCGTGCGTGTCGGCAATATCCTTTATGTATCCGGCCAGATCTCGAAGACTGATAAGCTGATCACCGGTAAACTGGGCGATGACTTGGATGTCGAAGCCGGGGCTGCGGCGGCGCGCGTCTGCGCGATCAACCTGCTGGCACAGGTCAAGGCGGCCTGCGGCGGAGATATCGAAAAGCTGGTCCGCGTGATCAAACTGACCGGATTCGTGAACTCGACCGCTGATTTCACGGCACAGCCCCAGGTAATCAACGGCGCGTCAGATTTTCTGGTCGAGGCGCTGGGCGATGCCGGTCGCCACTCGCGTTCCGCCGTCAGCGCGGCGTCGCTTCCGCTGGGTGTCGCGGTCGAGATTGAAGGCATCTTCGAAATCGAATGACGCCGCCCCTACCAGATGTGTTTTTGCAGGCCCCGATTGCGCATCGGGCGCTGCATGATATTACGAAGAACCGCCCGGAAAACAGCCGGGCGGCCATTCGTGCCGCGATTGAAGCTGGATACGGGATCGAGATCGATCTTCAGCTGACATCGGATGACCAGGCAATGGTCTTTCACGATTATGACATGACCCGCCTGACCGGGCAGTCAGGGCCCATTCAGCAGGTCACGGCACTTGCCGCCTCTGGCACGCCGCTTCTGCATGGGGAAGACGGCATTCCGACACTGGATGATGTGCTGGACATTGTCGCGGGCCGGGTGCCGTTGCTGATCGAATTAAAGGATCAGGACGGGGCGATGGGCACGAAGGTGGGCGCGCTTGAACGTGACACCGTGCGCGCGTTGCAGGGCTACAAAGGCCCGGTGGCCTTGATGTCCTTCAATCCCAACTCGGTCGCTGAACTGGCGCGGCTGGCCCCGCATCTGCCGCGCGGGATCACGACCTGCGCGTATGAACCCAGTGTCGAGCTTCTGCCGCAAAGCGTCTGCGATCACCTGCGCGATATCCCGGATTTCGACCGTGTCGGCGCCAGTTTCATCAGCCACGAAGCCGCAGACCTGTCGCGCCCCCGCGTGGCGGAACTCAAGGCGCGGGGCGTGCCGATCCTGTGTTGGACAATCCGGTCGCCCGAACAAGAGGCAGAAGCCCGTAAGGTTGCCGACAATGTGACCTTCGAAGGCTATTTGGCTGCGCATTCGACTTGAACCCCCTCCGTGCGGTCACAGATAAAGGACAGGCGCGGAGGACATATGGATCAGGCACAGATCGAGGTTCAGGTACTGGGCGCTCTGTCGCAGATTTCAGCGGCAGAGTGGGATGCCTGCGCCTGCCCCGAAGTTGCCGATGGCGGGCGGCCGCTTGATCCCTTTACCACACATCGCTTTTTGCTGGCGCTGGAGGACAGCGGTTCGGTCGGGCGTGGCACCGGCTGGCAGCCGCAATACCTGACGGCCTATCATGACGGGATGCTGATCGCGGCGGCTCCGATGTATGCCAAATCGCACAGCCAGGGCGAATACATCTTCGATCACAGCTGGGCCCATGCCTATGAAAGCGCGGGCGGGCGGTATTACCCCAAACTGCAAATCGCGGTGCCGTTCACCCCGGCAACCGGGCGGCGGTTTCTGGTGCGTCCGGGCTATGAACGGATCGGCATGTCGGCGCTGGTTCAGGGGGCGGTGCAGCTTGCGGCTGACAACCGGGTTTCGTCCCTTCACGTGACCTTCTGTACCGAAGACGAAGCCCTGGCCGGTGAGCAAATGGGCCTGATGCTGCGCCGATCGCAGCAGTTTCACTGGCTGAACGACAACTATTCAAATTTCGACGACTTCCTGAGCGCGCTGTCGTCGCGCAAGCGCAAGACTATCCGGAAAGAACGCGCGCAGGCCTGTGGTTTTGGCGGTGAGATCCGCACTCTGACCGGTGACCAGTTGCGCCCCGAACACTGGGACGCGTTCTGGCGGTTCTACCAGGACACCGGATCGCGCAAATGGGGCTCACCCTACCTGACGCGACAGTTCTTTGATATTGCACAGGACACGATGGTAGAAGACATGGCCCTTGTGCTGGCCGAACGGAATGGCTTTCCCATTGCGGGTGCGTTGAACTTCATCGGCCGAGAAACCCTTTTTGGGCGCTATTGGGGCTGCATCGAACATCATCCCTGCCTGCATTTCGAACTGTGCTATTATAGGGCAATCGACTTTGCCATTGCCCAAGGTCTGGCCCGGGTCGAGGCAGGCGCACAGGGCGAACACAAGTTGGCGCGAGGGTACCTGCCAACACGCACGCATAGCTTGCATTGGGTGGGCGATCCGGGTTTTACTGATGCGGTCAAGAAATATCTGGACGCCGAAGGCCACGCAGTGGAAGAAGAGATCGAGATTCTGACGGATTACGGCCCGTTCAGGAAATCGAACCCGGAGGAACAGCAATGACCGAACTCTTGTCGACCGAAACCCGTGGCCCGCTGCTGGATCCGCTGTTCAAAAACGGTTGGACCATGGTTGAAGGCCGCGATGCGATCACCAAGACCTTCATTTTCGACAATTTTGTCCATGCCTTCGGCTGGATGACACAGGTGGCAATCTGGGCCGAGAAGTGGAATCATCACCCCGAATGGTTCAATGTCTACCGCACGGTCGAGGTTGTCTTGTCCACCCATGACGTGGGCGGCCTGTCGTCGCTGGATGCCAAGCTGGCCCGCAAGATGGACAGTCTGTGCTAGCGATCGTTGCGGCCTGACCCTTCACCGCCAGCCAGCGATGCGGCAGTGCCCATCTGCCGGAACTCGGCAGGCGTGACAGTGCCGTCGCTGACGTCAATCGCCCTTGGAATGCCCGTGGTCTTGTTTCCGATCTGACGCACGCTGCGCGCGGCCGGGTTGATATCCAGACACTTGTTTTCATAGCAGGTCAGGCCAGACAGGTTTATCTGAATGCGGGCCTGCCCGTCTGGGCCTGCCACCAACGGGGCCTGCGGCACGTCACAGGCCGCAACCAGCGCCAGCGCTGTCACCCCAAGCCATTTGTTCATCCCATGCTCCTGTCGTTAGTCAAGCCGACCATTCCCGTCCTGATCCGCAGACTGGAAATCCGCGCCCATCTGTGTGTCAAATTCAGGTCTTGAGATTACGTTGTCGCCGTTTCGGTCAGCGTTGCGGAACAGTTTGATGTCCATGAACGGCTTGGCCTCGGCCTGACCCAGAGTACCGTTCCTGTCTTCGTCCATTGCCTGAAAGGCATAATCCGAGAAAGCATCGAACTCGTCTTTGGACAGGAACCCGTCATTGTTGGCGTCGATGGCCTTCAACTCGTTTTCGTGCAGTTCAGCCACGCTTTCGGCGTGACCCGAACCGGCCAAAGCCACCATGAATACCACCAGGCTTAACTGTTTCATATCGACCTCCTCAGCACGCGAATCTCTGACCTTCGATGCCGCCAGCGGCAGCGCCCGCTGCGGTCAGGATCGTCTTGCCCGATCCGCCACCGAACTGGTTGCCGATCGCGCCCCCGACAAGCGCCCCGCCCAACGTTCCGCCCAGACAGGCAATTTCGTGCTGGCGTGCAGCTTGCTGTTGCGGGGTTGGGGCCGGTCCACAGGCCGCCAAAAGGGCTGCGCCGGACAGTAATAGGTAGAACGCGTTAAGTTTCATGAAAAAACTCCCCGTATGAATAGGCCAAGTATTCGCGCTCTGGGGCGGTGCTTCAAGTTAAATTGGCGGCGAAAGGCCCCGGTCGGACCAGGGCCGATCAAAATCAGATCACATCCAGCAGGCCTTCTCCGGCGGAAATTTCGCAGGCACCGGGGTTTTCTTCCATATTCAGCACCGTGACCTTGCCATCCTCGACCAGCATTGCATATCGCTTGGACCGCGCGAAAAGCCCCACTGGCGGCGCATCGAAATCCATGCCGATGGCCTTGGTGAACTCTGCCGCCGCGTCCGATACCATGGTCAGCCCCGCCTCGGTCGCGCCAGTGGACTGCCCCCACGCCTGCATCACAAACGGATCATTGACCGAAAGGCACAGAATCTCGTCCACGCCCTTGGCGTCAAACTGTTTCTTCGTGCGGATAAAACTGGGCACATGGGCGGTCGTGCAGGTGCCGGTATAGGCCCCCGGCACGGCAAAGATCACCACCTTGCGGCCTTTGGTCTTGTCTGAAATCCGCACCTCTTCCGGCCCGTTCGTACCCATCTGGATCAGCGTTGCTTCGGGCAGGGTATCTCCTGTTGAAATCATTATTCACCTCCTGTCGTTTGGATTTGCAGAATTGGGCTTAGCCGCAATATAGGTGGTCTGAACACGGTGACCACTTGAAAACTGCGGGGTAGGCAAAGCATGAGCCATATTGTCGTGATCGGCGCGGGGCAGGCAGGCGCGTCTTTGGTGGCCCGTCTGCGCAAGGACGGGTTTGCGGGTGAAATCACTCTGATCGGGGCCGAGCCGCATCTGCCTTATCAGCGCCCGCCCCTGTCCAAAGCCTATCTGCTGGGCGAGATGGAGCTTGAGCGTCTGTTCCTGCGGCCTGAAAGTTTTTATACGGAAAACAACATCACCCTGCGTCTGGGTCAGCGCGTGACTGGCATCGACCCCAAGGCCAAAACGGTCACTGTTGGGGACGAAGTCATCCCGTATGACGAACTGGCGCTGACCACCGGGTCAGATCCGCGCCGCCTGCCTGCCGCCATCGGAGGCGATCTGGACGGCGTGCATGTGGTGCGCGATCTGGCCCATATCGACGAGATGGAGCCCAAAGTGACCGAAGGCGCCCGCGCGTTGATCGTGGGCGGCGGGTATATCGGGCTCGAAGCTGCCGCCGTCTGCGCCAAGCGGGGCGTCAAGGTCATTCTGGTCGAGATGGCCGACCGCATCCTGCAACGAGTTGCGGCACCCGAAACCAGCGACTATTTCCGCGCGTTGCACAGTGCATACGGCGCTGACATCCGCGAAGGCGTCGGGCTGGATCATCTGATCGGTGAAAACGGCAAGGTCACCGGCGCGGTTCTGACCGACGGCAGAAAGCTGGATGTTGATTTTGTTGTGGTTGGCGTCGGCATTGCACCCGCAACCCAACTGGCCGAGATGGCGGGACTGGACCTGGACAACGGCATCAGGACCGACGCCCATGGTCGCACGTCCGACCCTTCGATCTGGGCGGCTGGCGATTGTGCCTCTTTTCCGCACGGCGAAGGCCGCATCCGTCTGGAAAGCGTCCCCAACGCCATTGATCAGGCCGAGATCGTGGCCCAGAACATGCTGGGCGCGGCCAAGGACTATGTGGCAACCCCGTGGTTCTGGTCGGATCAATATGACGTCAAGCTTCAGATCGCGGGCCTGAACACCGGATATGACCGCGTGGTGACGCGGCAGGGCGAAGGGCAGACCGTATCCTTCTGGTATTACAACGGCGACAAGCTGATTGCGGTTGACGCGATGAACGATCCGCGCGCCTATATGGTCGGCAAACGCCTGATCGAGATGGGAAAAACGGCCGACCCGGCTGTCGTGGCTGACCCGGACGCAGACCTTAAACCGCTGCTCAAGGCATGAGGATCATTGCCGGAGAGTTCCGCGGTCGCGCCCTGACCCCCGTCGGCAAGGGCGATGCGGGCGCACATCTGCGCCCGACCACAGACCGGGTGCGCGAAAGCCTGTTCAACGTGCTGGCTCATCAGATCGATTTCGACGGCCTGCGCGTGCTGGACCTGTTTGCTGGCACCGGGGCACTCGGGCTCGAAGCGCTGTCACGCGGTGCGGCGCATGTCACCTTCGTCGATGACGGGCGTGTGGCGCAGGGTTTGATCCGCAAGAATATCGACCTGACCCGCAGTGCCGGGCGCACCGACCTGATCCGCCGCGATGCAACCCGGTTGGGCGAAAATCCGGGCGCGCCCTACGATCTGATCTTTCTGGATCCGCCCTATGGCAAGGCCATGGGACAGAAAGCCATTGACGCGCTGGCCAATGGCTGGATCGCGGATGATGCGCTGCTGGTTTGGGAAGAAAACTCACGGATGCAGGCTCCGGCCGGGTTCACGGTGCACGACAGCCGCAAATATGGCGACACGTATATCTCATTGATGCGGAACGGTGATCAAAGTGCATGATCTGGTCATTTTCGATTGCGATGGCGTTCTGGTCGACAGCGAGGTGATCTCGAACCAGGTGCTGGCGGACAATCTGGCAGGCTATGGCCTGCACCTGACCTTGCCCGAATGCATGTCCCTGTTTGTGGGTGGAACCATGGTTGGGGTGCGCGACAAGGCGCGTGGAATGGGCGCTGATCTGCCCGAAGACTGGATTGATCAGGTCTATGCCGAAACCTACGACCGCCTGCGCGCCGGTGTGCCTTTGGTATCTGGTGTCGCAGACCTGCTTGCGGCGCTGGATCAGCGGGGCATCCCCTATTGCGTGGCCTCAAACGGCAGCCCGGACAAGATGCAGATCACGCTGGGCCAGAACGGGCTTTGGGACCGGTTCAAAGATGTGATGTTCTCGGCCCATGTGCTGGGCACCGGCAAGCCTGATCCAAAGATGTTTCAACTGGCGGCCGAACATTTTGGCGCACAGGTCCCTGTGGTTATCGAGGACAGCCACAATGGCGTTACGGCCGCAATCCGGGCCAATATGCGCTGTCTGGCCTACGCGCCGCATGGCGGTGGTGACAGGCTGGCCGATCTTGGGGCCGAGGTGATCACGGATTTGTCACAGGCGCACCCGCTGTTGGGACTCTGACCCCCAACTGTGCTAGGGTGCAGCCATGGACCATGCTCTGACACCCTTTGTCTGGACAGTCTCCCGCGACGCCGAGGTCACGACGAAACCTGACCCCAAACCCCTGCGCGCGCCGGTGTTCATCCACGATGCGGTTACCCCTTGGGGGGCTGAGACGATGCTGCTGAAGCTCCTGCGCGAACAGGCCGCCGATCAGGACGAATAGGTCGGGTGAAACTTGCCGCCCGGTGACAGGGTAAAGATATCGACCCCATTCGCCGTTACGCCCACCGAATGCTCGAACTGTGCCGACAGCGACTTGTCGCGGGTCACAGCGGTCCAGTCATCGGCCAGTGTCTTGGTTTCGGGACGGCCCAGATTGACCATCGGTTCAATGGTAAAGAACATACCTTCCTCAAGAACCGCGCCTGTGCCGGGGCGGCCATAGTGCAGTACATTCGGCGGCGCGTGGAACACGCGGCCCAGACCGTGCCCGCAAAAGTCGCGAACAACACTCATCCGATGCGCTTCGACATAGGCCTGAATGGCATGGCCGATATCGCCGAACGTGTTGCCCGGTTTGACCATCTCGATGCCCTTGAACAGCGCGTCATGGGTTACCTGGATCAGACGCTCGGCCTTGCGCGGCAGCTTGCCCGCCACATACATGCGCGAGGTGTCACCGAACCAGCCATCCACGATGACGGTCACATCGATGTTCAGGATATCGCCATCCTTCAGCTTCTTGTCACCGGGAATACCGTGGCAGACCACATGGTTCACACTGATGCAGCTGGCGTGCTCATACCCCTTATAGCCGATCGTGGCCGAGGTCGCGCCCGCATCCTCGACCATCTGTGTGATCAGCCCGTCAAGCACACCCGTGGTCTGACCGGGAAAGACATGCGCGGCGATATCATCCAATATCCGCGCCGCCAGAGCGCCCGCCGCGTGCATCCCGGCAAAATCACCCTGTTCATAGATGCGGATACCGTCCTTGGTCAGGCGGCCACGATGCTCTTTCATCGACGCAAAGCTCCAATTGTTACGCGCGGCACTTCTTTTACGCTGCTTGTGCAGAAAGTACCAGAGGGCGCAGTGTATCAGGCGGCACATGGGGCAGAACCACGAGAGTTCAAGAACTTGAACTGAAGTTAGGTTTCAAATCCGGTTTGACCCATCGACCATTGCGTTGATGCATAACGGTTTGGTGTTTGTTCAGTTTACACAGCAAATTTCACAGACAGCCTCTGCCCTGTTATTGTTGCGATGAACTCCAACAACTAAGGAGCGCACTGAAGTGCCACGACAGCTCCCGCACGAGACAGACAAAAAGTATTTGGTTTTTGCCGGAACTGGCACGGATCTGATCTTTAACCACGGCATAGATTTGCCGGGATTTGCCTCATTTCCATTGCTAGAGAACCCAGAAACCCGTTCTGTCCTTGCAGGTCAGATGCACGCGCTTGTTCAGTTGGCGGGCGAGATGGCGGTGGGTTGCATACTTGATGCACCGACTTGGATGGCCAATGCCGATCGGGCTGCTCCTCTGGGTTACGATGCCGAACAACTGCATGAAATAAACCAGGATGCTGTCGCGTTAATGGAAGACGTGCGTCAGAGCGCTGGTCGAGATGACGTTTTGGTTTCTGCTTGCGTCGGCCCACGCCACGATCCCTATGCGGACGTTCCGGCCATGTCGATCGATGATGCCCGTCGGTATCACAGTGCGCAGCTTGCCGTTTTGAAACAAACCAGTGTCGACTTGGTGACAGCTTATACGTTCAACAGACCTAGCGAAGCAGCGGGCTGCATTCTGGCTGCGCAGGATTTTGGACTACCGATAGTGATGTCATTGGTTGTTGAAACCGACGGGTGTCTGGCAGATGGAACAAAGCTTGTCGACGCGCTGGATCAAATCGATGTCGCCACGGATGCGGCTGCGCAGTTCTTCATGGTCAATTGTGCCCATCCGACCCACTTTTCCGATGCGCTAAATCGCCATCCAAGACTAAGAGGCGTTGTCGCAAACGCATCAAGTTGCTCTCATGCGGAACTGGATGAGGCCGAGGAATTAGACGAAGGTGACCCCCATGTGCTTGGGCAAGAGATTGCGGACGTCGTGCATAACAACCCGTCAATTTCAGTGATAGGAGGGTGCTGCGGTACAGATATGAGGCATTTGAAACTCATGGCACAAGCGGTTGCTGCGTCTTAGACGCGCGCCAAACAGTCTCAATCAGTGCTCCTTAGTCAATCGCGCGCATTTTGGGCTACGTCAGCAGGTCAGGGTCATGCTGGTTGATTACTGGAAAGGTACTGACGTCAACCCAAACCCCATCCGGCGAAATCCGCGTCCCGCAAATCATCCGCTCTACCCCTTGCGCCTGCGCGACCTCAAACGCCGCCGCATAGGCCGGATCGATATCCGCGGCCAGCGCGAACCGGTCGCAATCGGTGCGTTGCACCAGGTACAGCATGATCGCCCGGTGCCCCTGCGCTGCCATCTGTGCCAGCTCGCCCAGATGCTTGGTGCCGCGGGCGGTGACGCTGTCGGGGAACTCGGCCAGACCGGGCTGGCGGGACAGCGTCACGCTTTTGACCTCGATATAGGCATCTGGCAGGCCGGGGCCGCTCAGCAGGAAATCGATACGGCTGTTTTGCCCGTATTTCACCTCGGGCCGGACAGTGTCATAAGCGGCCAGCTCGGGGATCTCGCGCGCCGCAAGCGCCGCCCGCAAAGCCCGGTTCGGGACGGATGTATCGACCCCGGTGAAATGCCCGTTTTCGTGATCCACCAGCCGCCAGCCGAATTTCAGCTTTTTCTTCGGGTCGTCGTTGGGTTCCAGCCAGATCATCTGGCCCGGTTCGGCCAGCCCCATCATGGATCCCGGATTGGCGCAATGGGCGGTCACTTCGCGCCCGTCATCCAGCCTGCAATCGGCCAGAAAGCGTTTGTAGCGACGGATCAGGCGGGCGGGGACAAGAGGGGTTTCAAAACGCATGTCTCACGGCCTATACCTGCCCCTGAAGACGATCAAGAGGAGTCCGCGCCATGGCCAATCCAACCGCAGCAATGCTGGTGATCGGGGATGAAATCCTGTCGGGCCGCACCCGCGATGCAAACATGCATTTTCTGGCGCAGGAGCTTGCAAAACACGGCATCGATCTCAAAGAGGTCCGCATCGTCAGCGATGACGCCCCCGCCATCGAAGCGGCAGTCAAAGCGCTGTCTGACAGCCACGACACCGTCTTTACCAGCGGCGGCATCGGCCCGACCCATGACGATATCACCGCCGATTGCATTGCGCGCGCCTTCGATACCCCGATTGACATTCGCGACGACGCGCGCGCGCTGTTGCAAGCGCATTACGACAAATCCGGGCAGGAACTGAACGCCGCCCGCCTGCGCATGGCGCGTATCCCGGATGGCGCGACATTGATCGACAATCCGGTCTCGACCGCGCCGGGTTTCACCCTGAAGAACGTGCATGTGATGGCCGGGGTGCCGCTGGTGTTTCAGGCCATGGTCGCCAGCGTCCTGCCGACACTGACGGGTGGCAGCCCCTTGTTGTCGCAAACCCTGCGCGTGGACCGGGGCGAAGGCGATATCGCCGCCAACCTGTCTGCGCTGGCCGAGGATTTCAGCGATCTGTCCATCGGCTGCTATCCGTTTCAGATCAACGGGGCCTTTGGGGCCAACGTGGTGGTGCGCGGCACCGATGGCAGCCGGATTGACGCGGCCATGACCCGTCTGGCGAAAGAGCTTGCGCTTTGAGCGGCGATTGGGCGGACATCGTCGACGGCACATGGCCTGCCGCGCGGTATCGCAAGCTGGGGCCGTTTCAACTGCGCGAAGGGCAGGGAGGTGGCTCGCGTGTTTCTGCGGCCAATGCGCTGGCCCCGGCCAGCGATGCCGATATCGACGCAGCCGAGGCCGCGATGCAGGCCATGGGGCAGAAATCCATATTTTGCCTGCGTCCGGGGGATGAGGCGCTGGATGCAAAGCTGGCGCAACGGGGATATGACATCCTTGATCCGGTCAACATCTATACGTGCCCCGTCTCTCACCTCACCGATCAGCCGATCCCTCCGGTCATGGTGTTTTCGGTCTGGGAGCCGCTTGAAATCATGCGCGAAATCTGGGCAGCTGGTGGGATCGGGCCCGAACGTCTGGCGGTGATGGAGCGCGCGAAGGGTCCCAAAACCGGTCTGCTGCTGCGCCACAACGACCAACCCAGCGGGGCAGCCTTCGTGGCGATGCATGGCGATGTCGCGATGCTGCATGCGCTTGAAATCCTGCCCGCGCACCGTCGTCAGGGGCTGGGTCAGTGGACCATGCGCGCCGCGGCGATTTGGGCAGGTGACAACGGTGCTCAAACCTTCAGTGTGATCTGCACCAAGGCCAATGAAGGTGCCAATGGTCTCTATCGCGCCCTCGGGATGGAGATCGCCAGTGAATACCATTACCGTCACCTTGTCTGAACAAAAGGGGTCGCCATGACACAGAAAGACATGCCCACCGCGCTGAACCTGCCCATGGTCGATCCGCTGCCGCCGGAAACGCAGAAATATTTTGATATCTGTGTCGAAAAGCTGGGCATGGTGCCGAATGTGCTGAAAGCGAACGCCTTCGATATCGACAAGCTGAACACGTTCACGGCGATGTATAATGATCTGATGCTGGCCAACAGCGGCCTGTCCAAGCTGGAGCGCGAGATGATTGCCGTAGTCGTGTCGTCGATCAACAAGTGCTTCTACTGTCTGGTCGCGCATGGTGCGGCGGTCCGGCAGCTTTCGGGCAACCCGCAACTGGGCGAGATGCTGGTGATGAACTACCGCGTTGCCCCGATCGAGCCCCGGCAGCGCGCGATGCTGGACTTTGCCGCCAAAATGACCACCGCCAGCGCCGAGATCGAAGAACCCGACCGCCAGAAGCTGCGCGATGCAGGCTTTACCGACCGCGATATCTGGGACATTGCCAATGTCGCCGGGTTCTTCAACATGTCCAACCGGGTAGCCAGTGCCACGGCAATGGTGCCCAACCCCGAGTATCACGCGCAGTTTCGATGATCCGATCAGCCGCCCTCATTGCCACGCTGCTGGCTGGGCCGGTTCTGGCGCAGGACCTGACCCTTCCAGCCAGCGCCCGCCAAATCAGCGACCGCACCTCGCCGCTGGACAGCTATGACCTGCCAACGGGGCCTTTCGCGAATGGTGCGGTGCCTGCTGACACCCTCGAAGGCCGGGTTGAACGCTACACGTGGCGGCTTCAGGCAGGCTCAAGCACAACCCTCCAGCTTTTGACCCCGCTGCGCGACCAGATCGAGGCGCAGGGCTACAAGATTCTGTTCGAATGTGATGCCCGCGCCTGTGGCGGGTTCGATTTCCGCTTTGGCACCGAGGTCGTGCCGACCCCGGATATGTATGTCGCCATTCAGGATTACCGGTTCCTGTCGGCCACCAAGGGGCCTGTTGCCCTCAGCCTGTTGGTCAGCCGCAACCCCCCGGACGGGTATGTCCAGATGATCCGCGTCACACCCCAGAATGCACCGGACCCTGTTCCGGTCGTGATCGAACAGGCAGTCGAAGGGTCGGGCGGGCTGCTTGAGGCGCTGGCAACATCGGGTCACGTGATACTGGACGATCTGCATTTTCCAACCGGTGAGGTTGCGTTGGACGAGGGGACATACGCCTCTCTGACCCTGCTGGCCGGGTATCTGGCCGAAAACCCCAAGATGCGCCTGGCGCTGGTGGGGCATACCGATGACACCGGCGCGTTGCAGGCCAATATCGCGGTCAGCAAAAGCCGGGCCGAGTCGGTCCGCACCCGTCTGATTGATGCGCATGGTGTGGCTGCCGACCGGATCGAGGCGCAGGGCGTCGGCTATCTGTCCCCGCTCACCTCGAACGCAACCCCCGAAGGGCGCGAGCTGAACCGCCGGGTCGAGGCGGTCTTGCTCGTCAACTGACCCACCACAGGTACAGCGGCAATCCGACCGTGATGTTGAACGGAAACGACACACCCAGCGACAGGGTCAGATAAATCCCGGCCTCGGCCTTCGGCAGTGCAATTTTCATGGCGGCCGGAACCGCGATATAAGACGCCGAGGCTGACAGCACCATGAACAGGAACAGGCTGCCTTGCGGCAATCCGATCACCGCACCGACGGCCCAGGCCATCAGCGCGCCGATCAGGGGCATCAATACGCCAAAGGCGAACAGGCCAACCGACAGTTTGTCGCGATTGCTGATCAGGCTGCGCCCAGCCGAAAGCCCCATATCCAGCAGAAACAGACACAGGATTCCTGTGAAAGGCGTGACGATGAAAGGCGCGATCATCTGCATGCCTTCACCCCCGGTTATGGCCCCGATCAGGAACGCCCCGGTCAACAGCACAATCGATCCATTGGCCAGCAGATCACGCCACAGCTTGTCATCCTTGACGCCATTGCTGCCGGTCTTGTGCGCCAGCCACAGCGCCGACAGAATGGCTGGCACCTCCATCGCTGCCGCAACCGCCACCATGAACCCGTCATGGGTAAGACCCACCAGATCCAGCAGGCTGGTGGCGGTGACAAAGGTGACAATCGAAATCGAGCCGTAATGCCCTGCGACCGCCGCTGCATTTAACGCATCCAGCCGTGTCATAACCCTCAGCAGGGCAAAGGCCACGAAGGGGATGGTAAAGGACAGGGCCACGCCGCCCAGCAGGGTCAGGAACAGTTGCAGGTGGATGCCATGCGCGGCAAGGCTGGCACCGCCTTTGAACCCGATAGCCAGCAGCAGGTAAAGCGACATGAACTTGGCCGCGCCCGCCGGGATAGACAAATCGCTGCGTACAAAAGCGGCCAGAAGCCCTAGGGCAAAAAACAATATGGTGGGCACCAGCAGGTTGCTGGACAGCGTCTCGATCACTCCGGGCATACTTGACTCCTGATCCCTCGTTTCAGGGCTAGGTGCCTTGCAAAATTGATTTCGCCAAATACTATCTTTTTAAGTTTAATATAGTTTCAGGCTATGAAATGCGTCCAACCCTGCGCCAATTGGAATACATCGTCACGGTCAGCCGCCTCGGGCGGTTCAGTTTGGCCGCCGAGGTGCTGAATGTCAGCCAACCCAGCCTGTCGGCGCAAATTGCAACCGTAGAACAAGAGCTTGGCATTCGGATCTTTGACCGCAACCGTGGTGGAATTCAGGTGACCACAAAGGGGGAAGAGTTCATCTCGCGCGCGCAAAAGATCCTTGCCGAGGTCAAGGACCTGCGCCACGCCATGACCAACGATATGCCTGTCGGAGGAAGGTTGCGACTGGGCGTTTTGCCTTCGATCGGGCCGTACCTGCTGCCGCAAGCCATCAAAGAGGTGCACCGCTTGCGCCCCGGATTACGCATTGTCGTGCGCGAGGAAAACACCCGCGATCTGGAACAGGGCCTGAAATCCGGTCGGTTTGACCTGATCCTGTCAACGCCCGAGGATCACCCCAATACCGTTCAGCACCGCTTGTTCAACGAACCCCTCTGGGTCGCGGTGGCCGTTGACGACGTTCTGGCACAAGACCCACAGGGCGTCAGAGCGGCCGACTTGCAGAACCGGCTGTTCCTGACCCTTGACCAAAGCCACCGCCTGTCGCGCATCGTCTATGCGCTGGCAGCCGAGTGCGGTGGCGTGGTTTCGGACGAATATGAAGGCACAACGCTTGATTCCATTGTCTTGATGGCGGCCTCGGGGGTTGGGGTTGCGGTACTGCCGGATCTGTTTGCCCGCAGACAGGGCATTTACCGCGACGAAGTACGGCTGCGCCCGCTGTCCATTCCCAATGCCAATCGCGATATCGCATTGCTGGCGCGCAATGCCGAAACGCCGCCGCCGGGTCAGAACGTATTGACGGAAAGCCTGCGCTCTTCCGCGCGATCCATCGGCCTGACAGTGATTGGTTCATAAAAAAAGGCCCGCACTTTGACATGCGGGCCAAAGGTTGGTCTTCAGGGAGAAACTACCAATCCATCGGGCTTTTGTCTTCGAATGCATCGACCAGAAAATCGATGAAGGCCCGTACTTTGGGTTGTGTGAAGCGGCCGGGCGGATAAACGGCGTAAATGCCCTGTACCTCGTCCGGCAGGGACGGCATGGCATCGACAACCCGCCCCGATTTCAACGCTTCGGCATAAAGATAGCTGGGCAGATACGCGATCCCCAGCCCCGAGATGGCCGCGTTCAGCAGCGACTGGCCGTCATTCACGCTCAGCCAGCCCGCGGTGCGCACCTGACGCTTTTCACCGGACGGTGCGGTCAGTTTCCAGACATTGCCTGACGACTGGCTGGAATAGTGCAGCAACTTGTGTTCGTTCAGATCGTCGATCTTCTGCGGGCGCCCGAACCGTTCGATATAGCTGGGCGCGGCGACCATGCGTTTGACCGTTTCGGTCAGCTTGCGGGCGCGCAACGTGCTGTCTTCCAGCTCACCGATGCGCACGGCCACGTCAAATCCTTCGGAAATCAGTTCGACATAGCGGTTGTTCAGAACCATGTTCACGGTGATGTCGGGGTAAACGGCCAGGAAATCGGACAGGACAGGCGACAGATGATTGACGCCGAAATCCGTGGCAACGCTGATGCGCAGCAGTCCGGACGGGGCCGATTGCATCGATGTGACCAGCGAATCCGCTTCACCCGCATCATTCAGAACGCGACGCGCGCGGTCATAATAGGCCAGGCCGATTTCTGTCGGCGACACCCTGCGCGTGGTGCGATTCAGCAGCCGGGCTCCCAGACGCGCTTCGAGGCTCGAGACGTGTTTGGACACGGCCGATTTGGAGATGCCCATCTTCTTGGCCGCATCGGTGAAGCCACCCTGGTCCACCACATTGGCGAAGGCTTCCATTTCGGTCAGTCGGTCCATTCTCGTTCCCCAGATCTTGATTTCCAACCCGACTATCGCTCTGAATCTGGGCGGAATCGGGGCATACATGGGATAATATCAGGGATTTGAATCGGATCGTTTGCGTATGAGAAACGCAGAAACAGTGGTTTCCAAACCGGCCCCGACGCCTGCGATACTGCATTTTCCGCGCAATTACGCGTTTCTGTTCATCTTAGAATGGCATTTTTGTGACAACAGAGGGGGTCAGGAAATCCGTTTTCATCGTCGTCGGCCTGTCCCGGTGTTTTGGCCGGGGGCACGGTACCCTGAAAACCCTTTTCAAAGCCAAGTTTCGCCACCCCGCCCAGCGGCGACACCGGGCCGCATCCGTGCTCCCGGACCGATCGCTATTTACATCTTCGCGGATGTTCGCGACCCTGCGGGCATTGGCAGGGGGTTTGAATGTCACTGGAATTCTTCATCACATCCATGATCGTCGTGCTGCTGCCAGGCACCGGTGTCATCTACACACTGGCCGTTGGCCTGGGCCGCGGTTTCCGGGCCAGCGTTGCCGCCGCGGTCGGATGCACAGTGGGAATCGTTCCCGCTGCCGTGGCCAGTATCGTCGGGCTTGCCGCATTGCTGCACACCAGTGCCGTGGCGTTTCAGCTCGTGAAATGCCTTGGTGTCATTTACCTTTTCTACATGGCGTGGGGCATCCTCAGGAGTGGCGGCGCCTTGGATGTCACCGCCGACAAGATCGCGAAGAGCAGTTTCAAGATTGCCGTCACCGGAACGCTCATCAACGTGCTGAACCCCAAGTTGTCGCTGTTCTTTCTGGCGTTTCTGCCGCAGTTCCTGCCAGCCGACACGGCGAACGCAGGGGGTGCGCTGATCCAGCTGGCCCTGGCCTTTATGGCCATGACCTTTGTTGTCTTCGTCGGATACGGGGGCTGCGCCGCACTGGCCCGCGACTATGTGATCCGCCGTCCAACGGTGATGACGTGGATCAGGCGGAGTTTTGCAACGGCCTTTGGCGCACTGGGTGCAAAACTCGCGCTGTCCGACTAGGAAACGCTAAACCGGGGCGATCAGAACTTCGCCGCCAGCCGCGTGCCCTGATTGATCGCGCGCTTGGCGTCCAGCTCGGCGGCGACATCCGCACCCCCGATCACATGGGGGGTGATGCCCTGCTCGATCAGCGCGTCTGCCAGTGACCGTTCGGACACCTGACCGGCACATAACACAATGGTATCGGCCGGGATCACCGTCGGGTCCGCGCGCTCCTCGCCAAAGCTGACATGCAGACCGTCATCGTCGATGCGCTCATAATTCACGCCGCCCACGAAATTGACGTTCTTCATCTTCAGCGTTGCCCGGTGAATCCAGCCAGTGGTTTTGCCCAAACCCTTGCCATGCGCCTGTTTCTTGCGCTGCAACAGGGTGACCTGACGTGCGGGGGCGCTGGGTTGCGGCCCCTCGGGCGCCAACCCTGCACGGTGTTCAGCCGGGTCCGTCACGCCCCATTCCTTCATCCACAGCGGCAGGTCGGTCGTGGGGCTGTGACCCTCTTCCAGCAGGAACTCGGACACATCAAAGCCGATGCCACCGGCCCCGATCACGGCAGCAGACTTGCCAACCTCGGCCTTGCCGCGCAGCACGTCGATGTAACTCAGCACGTTGTCCCGATCCTGCCCCGGTATCTGCGGATCACGCGGGCTGACACCGGTGGCGATGACCACCTCGTCAAAGCCGGTCAGGTCATCTGCGCCTACCTCGCGGTTCAGTTCCACTTTCACGCCCAGATCATCCATCATGGTGCGGTACCAGTCGACCAGTCCCCAGAATTCTTCTTTCCCCGGCACCTGCTTGGCCATGTTCAGCTGCCCGCCGACCTCATCAGCGCGGTCGAACAGGGTAACATCGTGGCCGCGCTGGGCCGCGATCATTGCGGTCGACAGACCGGCAGGGCCTGCCCCCACAATGGCAATGGATTTGCGCGTTTTAGCCGGTTCAATCACCAGCTCCGTCTCATGACAGGCGCGCGGGTTCACGAGGCACGAGGTCAGCTTGCCGCTGAACGTGTGATCCAGACAGGCCTGATTGCAGGCAATGCAAGGCGCGATCTTTACGGCCTCACCCGCAATCGCCTTGGCCACGAAATCCGCATCCGCCAGCATCGGACGGGCCAGCGAGACCATGTCGGCGCAACCGGTCGACAGAACCTCTTCGGCGACCTCGGGCGTGTTGATCCGGTTCGATGTGATCACCGGTATCCCCACCTTGCCCATCAGCTTCTTGGTCACCCAGGCAAAGGCCGCGCGCGGCACGCTGGTGGCAATCGTGGGAATCCGCGCCTCGTGCCAGCCGATCCCGGTATTGATGATCGTGGCCCCGGCCTTTTCGATCTCCTGCGCCAGTTGCACCACCTCGTCATGGGTCGAGCCGTTGGGGACCAGATCGATCATCGACAGCCGGTAGATGATGATGAAATCGGTGCCCACCGCCTCGCGCGTGCGGCGCACAACTTCGATCGGCAGACGCATCCGGTTCTCATAAGATCCGCCCCAGCGGTCGGTGCGCTTGTTGGTATGGGTCACAAGGAACTGGTTCAGGAAGTACCCCTCCGACCCCATAATCTCGACCCCGTCATAACCCGCCTTTTGCGCCAGTACGGCGGCGTTGACGATATCGCTGATCTGCTTCTCGATGCCCTCTTCATCCAGCTCAGTGGGCGGGAACGGAGAGATCGGCGATTTCACCGGGCTGGGGGCCACGCATTTCGGCCCGTAAGCATAGCGCCCCGCATGCAGGATCTGCATTGCGATCTTGCCGCCCGCTTCATGTACGCGCTGCGTCACGATGGAATGGTGCGCCACGTCCTTGTCGCTCACCATCATCGAAGCCCCCGGCAGGACCGAGCCTTCAAGGTTCGGACCAATCCCGCCCGTCACCATCAGCGCCACGCCGCCCCGCGCCCGGTCGGCATAGAACTCGGCCACCCGGTTCCAGTCGCCGGTCTCCTCAAGCCCCGTATGCATCGAGCCCATCAACACGCGGTTTTTCAACGTGGTAAAGCCCAGATCCAGCGGGGCCAGCATATTCGGGTACGCAGTCATGGCGGAACTCTCCCTCCTGAATTTGCGTGATAGATTGACGTTCGCGTAAACTTTGTCACGCGAAACCCCACGTCACCCTCTTTGCTGTGGCGCCGGTGATTGCTAGAGGTGGGCGGAACAACCCGATGAGGCCGCGCATGACCCCCGAAGAAATCGCCAAACTGCCCTATCGCCCCTGCGTCGGGCTGATGCTGATGAATGCCGAGGGCAAGATCTTCGTGGGCCAGCGCAACGACCGCCACGCGGACGCCTGGCAAATGCCGCAGGGCGGTGTGGACAAGGGCGAAGATCCCCGCGACGCAGCCCTGCGCGAGCTGTGGGAAGAAACCGGGGTCACGGCTGATCTGGTCGAAGTCATCGCCGAAACCGAGGGCTGGCTGCCCTATGATCTGCCCCATGACATCGTGCCCCACATCTGGAAAGGCCGCTATCGCGGGCAGGAACAGAAATGGTTCCTGCTGCGCTTCACCGGCGCCGACGATCAGATCAACATCGAAACCGACCACCCGGAATTTACCCGCTGGAAATGGCAGAAGCCCGACCGGCTGATCGCCGAAATCGTGCCCTTCAAGCGCGATGTGTATAAGCGCGTGGTCGAGGCTTTTTCCGATTATCTAAGCGAATTCTGATCGCTTGGATGTTTTTCAGATTGATCTGCTAGGCGGACTTAGCTGGCATTCATCAAAGTTGCGCAATGGAGCGAACCATCCAGTAGTCAAGTCGTCACTGTGTCCACTTGAATTTTCCAGTCTGCTTGCCGGACATATCGTGAAAAGTGCCCTTTCCACCCGGTCTGAACAAATAGACAACCCCAAAATCCTTGAAGACGACCTGCAAGCCACTCTTAGTTTTTGTCATAGGATTGTTTGCAGGAGAAGTATTGGTGTCTCGAAGGCACAAGCCGCTGTTCGATTTGCAAGACACGATATTTGGGCTGTATGGCCCACCGTTCTGTGAGTGCCAGTCTGAAGTCACAGTAATTCGGGAACCAGCTGTAATTTCCTGAGCGAAGGTCGGGGTCACTGTAGTCAAGATTGCTGTTGCTATTCCTGCAAGAAGTTTTCTCAAAGAATTACCCTCCACAATAATACTATTTAACTTGCCAGATGACGGACGCATGTCAAGCGAACGGAGGGTGCAGTACTTTCTCCGGTAACTTCGGACTCAAACCAGCCCTTCGTTCCTCAGAAGTTCGATCATATCCGCCTCGGGTCTCGGGCCGATATGGCTGATGACCTCGCGAGCGCAGACGTTCCCGATTCTGGCGCAGGTCTCGTAGTCGCGCCCGGTGGCCATTCCATACAGGAACCCTGCGGCGAACTGGTCGCCTGCGCCGGTTGCGTCTACGGGGACGATCTTCTTGACCGGCACGTCGATGCGTGCGCCTCCGTTCAGGACGGTCACGCCATCACCCGAGCGTGTGCAAACCACCAGCGGGCAAATCTCGGCGGTCTTGATCAGCGCCTCTTCCAGATCGTCGGTTTCAAACAGCGATTTGATCTCGGCCTCGTTGCCGATGACAAATTCCAGCTCGTTCTCGATCAGCAGCAGGAAATCGACCCGGTGCCGTTCCACGCAGAACGGGTCGGAAATGGCGATCCCGGTCTTGCCGCCGCCCTTGTGGCAGGCGCGCGCGGCCTCAAGAAATGCGGCCTTTCCCTTTTCCTTGTCAAACAGATAGCCCTCAAGGAACATGATCTGGCTGCTTCCGGCGACCTCATCGGGCACATCATGCGACGACAGTTCCGAAGAGATGCCCAGATAGGTGTTCATCGACCGCTCGCCATCGGGCGAGACAAAGATCATCGAGCGCGAGGTCGGCAATTCCCCGCCCGGAACCGGCGGGTTCACGAAATCGACGCCATCTTCGTTCATCGCATCCGCATAGAACCGGCCCAGCGCGTCGTCATGCACCCGCCCGATAAAGGCCGCATCCAGCCCCAGCGCACCTGCGCCCGCAATCGTGTTGGCAACGGACCCGCCCGGCGTCTGCACCCGGCGCTCCATCGAGGCATACAGAAGCTCGCCGCGCTCCTGCTCGATCAGTTGCATGATGCCTTTTTCAATGCCCATCAGTTCCAGGAAACTGTCATCGGCCTGCGAGATCACGTCCACAACGGCATTTCCGATACCGGTCAGCTGGTAGGTTTTCATAATGTCTTGTCCTCGAATTGACAGAGATCACGGATGATGCAGGTCGGGCATTGCGGCTTGCGCGCCTTGCAATGGTACCGGCCATGCAGGATCAGCCAGTGATGCGCATGGAGTTGGAAATCGGCGGGGATATTGTCTTCGATGGCGCGCTCGACCGCGTCCACGTCCTTGCCGGGGCAGATGCCGGTGCGGTTGCCGACGCGAAAGATATGCGTGTCCACAGCCTGCGCCGGCTGCCGCCACCACATGTTCAGCACAACGTTGGCGGTCTTGCGCCCGACACCCGGCAGCGATTGCAGCGCCGCACGGGAATTTGGAACTTCACCGCCATAGTCTTCGACCAGAATACGGCTCAGCTTGATGACGTTCTTGGCCTTCTGGCGGAACAGGCCGATGGTCTTGATATGCTCGATCAGGCCCTCTTCGCCCAGATCCAGCATCTTTTGCGGCGTATCGGCGATCTTGAACAACTCGCGCGTGGCCTTGTTGACCCCCGCATCGGTTGCCTGCGCCGACAGCGCCACGGCCACGACCAGCGTGTAGACATTCACATGCTCAAGCTCACCCTTGGGTTCGGGGTCGGCCTCCTGAAAGCGCGTAAAGATCTCGCGGATCGTATGATAGTCGAGTTGCTTTGCCATCCGGGCCTTAATGCCGCCCGAGGGGCCGCGACACAAGCCCAAAGCCAATGCGCAAGTTCCGGGTCGCGGCAGCGTGTCGCGCGCGCTATGGTTTGTGTCAGACAACGAGGTGCAACCATGAACGTCCAGACCCCCGAAAGCGGATACCACTACAACGTCATGCGCCGGGCAATCGAGCTGATCGATCAGGGCGGCGAGGGCCTGAGCCTTGATGAGTTGGCCCGCCAGATGGACATGAGCCCGGCCCATTTCCAGCGCCTGTTCTCGCGCTGGACCGGCGTGTCGCCAAAACGGTATCAGCAATACCTGACGCTGGGCCATGCCAAGGCGCTGCTGCGCGAACGGTTCACCACGCTTGAAACCGCCCATAATGTGGGTCTGTCCGGCAGTGGCCGCCTGCATGATCTGTTCCTGAAATGGGAATCCATGAGCCCCGGCGAATATGCCCGCAGGGGCGCGGGTCTGACGATCTACTGGGGCTGGTTCGAATGCCCCTTTGGCCCCGCGCTGGTCATGGGCACCGACAAGGGCATCTGCGGCATCGCCTTCGGGGCTGAAACCGGAGAGAAGGCGGCGATGGAGGATATGATCTCGCGCTGGCCCAACGCGGATTATGTCGAAGATCCGATGCGCCTGCGACCCTGGGTTCTCAGCGCATTCGGCACGGCCAGCGACCGGTCAGAGCCGACACCGCTCTACCTAATCGGCTCGCCCTTGCAGATCAAAGTGTGGGAGGCACTGATGCACATCCCGTCGGGGCAGGTGACGACCTATTCCGAAATCGCGCAGCGCGTGGGTTCGCCACAGGCCGTGCGCGCCGTGGGCACGGCGGTCGGGCGCAACCCGGTCAGCTGGCTGATCCCGTGTCACCGCGCCCTGCGCAAATCCGGGGGGTTGGGCGGCTATCACTGGGGTCTGCCGGTCAAACGGGCCATGCTGGCCTATGAGGCGGCACAGGCCGACGCCTGATTGACAGCAGACCCGACCGCTGCCAAAAAGCACCGCAGGTTCGGGTCCCCTGCCGTTCGCGGCCATTGGCTTTGGTGAAACCCGGTTGAACAAACATCTGTTGCCCTTTCCCGGCGCGCGGATGGTAATGCGAACCCCGTCCTAAACTCGCGCCCGTTCAAGGAAACGAGGCAAAACATGACACTGTCACAAGACATCGCTCCGCTGGAGGAGCTGAAAGAGCAGGCCAAACGCCTGCGACGGAAACTGCGCGACACCGGCGTTCAGCTGTCGCACGGTCAGGCCCTGGAACTGGTGGCTCATCAACATGGGGTGCGCGACTGGAACACATTGCACGCGATGGCGGGCAACCGGATGCGTTTGCGTGTGGGGGACCGGGTCGAAGGTCGCTACCTGGGCCAGCCGTTCACAGCGGAAATTCGTGGTCTGACCATGTTGGGGGACGGTGCGCACCGCCGGGTGACCCTGCAGTTCGACACGCCCGTCGATGTGGTCCGGTTCGACAGTTTCTCGGCCTATCGCCAGCGCGTGACCGGAGAGATTGGTTGGGACGGTCGTTCCCGTCGCCATACGTCCGACGGGGAACCCCAGCTAGTGGTGCGGCCTGTCTGACATAACACGGGCGAGGCAACCGCGTTGCCTCGCCCTCTCATCTCGCATTGCGCTGGGTGTATTATTCAGCCGCCCAGCCGCCGACGGATTTGACTTCCAGAAAGTCCTCCAGCCCCCAAACGCCACCTTCGCGCCCGTTGCCGGATTGCTTCATCCCACCAAACGGAGAGCCCGCGCTGCGCGACTGGCCGTTCATCTCGACCATGCCCGACCGCAGAACCCGCGCCATGCGGTTGGCGCGCGCCTTGTCCTGCGTCTGCACATAATTGGTCAGACCATACGGCGTATCATTGGCGATCTCGACAGCCTCTTCCTCGGTGTCGAAGGGGATCATGGTCAGAACCGGGCCAAAGATTTCCTCGCGGGCGATGGTCATCTGGTTGTTGGCATCGGCAAAGACCGTCGGGCGGACATAATAGCCCTTGTTCAGCCCCTCGGGGCGTCCGGTGCCGCCCGCGACCAGCCGCGCCCCTTCGTCGATACCTTTCTGGATCAGGTCCTGAATCTTGGTCCACTGAACCTCATTCACGACGGGTCCGATATGGCGGCCCTCTTCTGCGGCACTGCCCACCGTGACCTTGCTGGCGACCTCGGCGGCGATCTCAACAGCCTGATCATAGATCGGTCGCTGCACCAGCATCCGGCTCGGCGCGTTACAGCTTTGGCCGGTGTTGTTCATCATATGCAGCACGCCGCGTTTGACAGCCTTTTCATCGGCATCGGCAAAGACCACATTGGCGCCTTTGCCACCCAGCTCCAGATGCACTTTCTTGAGCGTTTCTGCCGCGTTCTTCGAAATCGCCGTACCCGCACGGGTCGAGCCGGTAAAGCTGACCATATCTACGTCGGGATGACCCGACAGCTGCGAGCCAACGCCCGCGCCATCGCCGTTTACCAGATTGAAGACACCGGGCGGGAACCCTGCCTCGTCCATCATCTCGGCAAAAATCATCGCGTTCAGCGGGCTTTGCTCGGAGGGTTTCAGAACCATCGTGCAGCCCGCAATCGCCGCTGCACCGACCTTGAGCGTGACCTGGTTCATCGGCCAGTTCCAGGGCGTGATCAATGCGGCCACGCCAACCGCCTCATAGATGATCCGGTCATTCGGGGCGTGATCCCCCAGAGGGCGTTCAAACTGAAACGCCTTGGCCGCGCGGATGAAGTTTTGCAAATGCCATGTGCCTGCACCAACCTGCTGGCTGCGCGACATGTCAATCGGCGCGCCCATTTCCAGCGACATGGCCTGCGCCAGATCTTCCGCGCGGGTCTGGTAGATGTCGATCAGCTTCTCGACCAGCGCGATGCGGGCCTCTACCGGCGTTGCCATCCAGCCCGGCAGGGCGGCCTTGGCGGCGGCAACTGCCGCATCCGTGTCGGCCTGCCCACCCAGTGAGATCACCGCGCACGGCTCCTCGGTCGAGGGGTTGATGACCTCGAAATCATTGGGTTGCGACGGCGCGACCCATTGACCATTGATATAGAAATTCCGCTTTTCGATCATCCTGAGCCCTCCTGTCGGTTCAGCTAGAATCCGGCTGTTCGCCGACACTCTGTCACCCAAGCGAACAGGGGGCAATAGATAATTTGATCAAATTATTTTTCCAGTGAAACCGGTGAATTTCCAGGCCGCGACCACGATGCAAGTTTTAACCCATGGGCAAAGTGATTAGGTTGCGGGCAATCGACTCAGGTTAATACTGGAAAGGAGATACCCCATGGGTTTGCGCATCAACGATACGGTCCCGAACTTCACCGCAGAAACAGATCAGGGCACCATTCAGTTTCACGACTGGATTGGCGACAGCTGGGCCATTCTGTTCTCGCACCCCAAGGATTTCACGCCTGTCTGCACCACCGAATTCTCGGCCGTTGCGCAGCTGAACGACGAATGGGCCGCGCGCAACACCAAGGTGATCGGCGTTTCGGTTGACGGTGTCGAAGACCACAAGAAGTGGAAGAAGGATATCGAGGAATACGGTAAGGCCAATCCCGGGTTCCCGATCATCGCTGATGAGGGTCTGGCGGTGTCGAAAGCCTTCGACATGCTGCCTGCCGAAGCCTACCTGCCTGATGGTCGCACCCCGGCTGACAGCGCCACCGTGCGGTCGGTCTTTATCATCGGCCCTGACAAGCAGCTGAAACTGTCGATGACCTATCCGATGACCGTGGGCCGCAACTTTGCGGAAATCCTGCGCGCGCTGGACGGGTTGCAGATGTCGTCAAAAGGTGTCGCAACACCCGCCAACTGGGTGCCGGGTGAAGACGTGATCATCCCGCCCTCAGTGTCGAACGAAGACGCCAAGGCCAAATTCGGCGCGTTCGAGACGATCTTTCCCTATCTGCGCAAGACCAAAGCGCCGTCCTAAGGCGGTTACCGGGTCAGGGGGGCTGTCTGCCCCCCATCGCGCCTGCCGGCACGATCCCCCCCGAGGATATTTGGGGCCAGATGAAGCAGGCGGGGGCAGGGTGACCGGCGGGAAACCTGCCCCTAGACCTCAGAACTTGTACCGAAGCCCGAAATTGACACTGAACGTATCCAGATCGTCTTCGACGATGCCGGTCAACGCACCGTTCGGGGCCAGCCGCCGCGACGAGACGTCAAAGGCGCGGGCATAGCGGGCGTCGACGGTAAAGGCGGTTGACGGGTTGATCTCGTAAGCCACACCGGCGATCAGCTGCGCGGCAAAGGCGGTGTCGCTGTCATCCAGCGCCACACCGGGCCCATAGGCAAAATCCAGATCCGAATAGGTGGCCCCCAGACCAAACCCGGCATAGGGCGTCAGCGCACCCGCCTGTTTGAAATCGAACAGCACATTGGCAAACAATGAGGTCTGCGTGACATCGCCCGAGATATTGCCCTCGGCCCCCGGCCCGTTGCCCGAGAAGTTCACACCATCCACGTCGCTGTCGCGGTAAGACAGCTCCAGCTCAATACGCGTGCCGAACCTGTCATTGGACCATTGCGGGATCTCCTTGCCGATGGCCACGCCCAGACCGAACCCTGCGTCGAACTCCGTGTCGACCGACTGCGGCGCGCCGCCGATCGTGCCTGCGAAATCGCTGTCCTGCAACTGGCTGTACCCGACAAAGCCCTGAACATAGGTGCCGTCGCCCAGGCTTTGCGCGGCAAGCGCCGTCGCGCTGGCGGCAAGGGCCGTTGAGGTAAGTAAAATGCGCTTGAACATGATTGTCTCCGTTGCTCCAAAACTCTGCTTGGCCTCGATGTGGGCGGGCTTGACGGAAAGGAAAGGCGCGGGGCTATCACTTCGTTTCACAGGTTTTTGGACGCGCGTGAATGAATAGATCCGGGGCTGGGCAGGACCGTTCATCTGCCGTCTCATGGCCCTCAGGTTCTGGTTCCGGGCAATTTGTGATAGAGTGCGCGGGGGGCAAAACTCAGGCATACGACCAATCACCTCGGGCTTTCGGACTGTACTTAGCGGGAGAAGACCATGGCTTTTACAGATTGGTATGTTGAAGGAGAGAGTTTCGGGAACTGCAACTGCGGCTATTCTTGCCCCTGCCAGTTCGAAGAGTTGCCGACCCATGGCGATTGCCGGGGGTTCGAAGTGCTGGAGGTGACCAAAGGGCATTTCGGTGACACCGACCTCAGCGGGACCAAAGCCGCGCTGATCTATGCCTGGCCGGGGCCGATCTTTGAAGGCGGCGGCGAGATGCAGGTGATTGTCGATCCCGCAGCAACCCCGGCACAGCGTGACGCGCTGGAAAAGGTCTTTCACGGAGAAGAAACCGAAGAAATGGCGACGCATTGGTACGTGTTCAGGGCAATGTGCGAGACGGTTCATGACACGCTCTACCTGCCGATCGAATTCGAGATGGACCTAGAAGAGCGCACGGCTAGCGTTAACGTTGGTGATGTTCTGAAATCCACCGGACAGCCGATTCAGGCCCCGCATGGCGGCGGCGCGCATCGGGTGCGCATCGATATTCCCGGCGGGATCGAGTTTTCCATTGCCGAGATTGGCAGCGCCTCGACCCGCTCTGACGCCGCGATCAAGCTGGACCTGAAGGACAGCTATGGCCAGTGGCACTTTCTGAAACACGGGCCCAGCGGTGTTGCCCACTGATCGGCCCCCCTGTCAGGCGGCGCGCGCAGGTGCGTTCAGGACGGGCGTCCAGCAGGGCAACGTCAGATCCGCCCTCAGCACCCGAACCTCGAAGGGTTTCAGCACCGGCAACGCGGTTGATCCATAGCCATCGGCACCGCAGGCCAGATCCGGGAACAGGGTGAACAGCTCGCGCCGTGTGGCAGGTGCCATCGCGCCCAGTGTCGTGTCACCGGGATAGAAGGATTCGGACCAGATGCCTTCGACGTTTACCAGTTCATGCCGGTCAAAGAGGATATGGACAAACTCGACCCCTTGCGCGGGCAGCTCCTGAACGATTGTCCGCCCGTTGATCAACCCCTTGGCCGGGGCCAGCATCGCGGTCTCGCAATGCATCAGCTCCATCATCGCCGAGGTGACGGCGATCCGGTGCTGTGGTGAGACGACCAGATCACGGTTT
The DNA here is from genome assembly GCF_017872555.1 of Ruegeria sp. HKCCSA071. Lineage (GTDB taxonomy): Bacteria > Pseudomonadota > Alphaproteobacteria > Rhodobacterales > Rhodobacteraceae > Ruegeria. The sequence continues at coordinate 168,471 of NZ_JAEDOX010000002.1, read as the reverse complement.
GGGCTGTTCGGCCCGAAACACCCCGCCATGATCCGGACAGGGCAAAGATGAGGGTCCTGTTGCAACTCCTGCGCTGACAAGCGACGCCTGCCGATCCAGCGCACTGGGCGGATATGGCCCTTGGCTGTAAGAACCGGGTCGCCGGGGTTCAGGGTTTCGACCCGGCGCAGCCCGGTGGGCGTCCGGATCAGGGACCCGGTGGTAAAACACACGAAAGACGGCAAAGTCTGATAGGTGCTTGGCGCTGCCGTCCCGCCAAAGCTGGTCCCCGTGATCGTATCGTTCAGCTGCGCCTGACCCGAGGTAACGATGATGTAGCGCGGGTTCGAGAACTGTACCAGAATGAAGGTGACAGGCGCCCCGTTCACCGTCCCCGAATAGCTTTCAAAGGTGCTGAAATTTTGGCTTGTCCCGGAAAAACCGGGCAGGGCCGACAGATCAAGCTGCGCGCTGTCAGGGTCAGGATCCTGCAACAGGGCGTCATTGTCGGTGATATCAACGGAATAAGCGGCAGTAATATCGACGCTTCTATTGCTATAGGGGTCTGCGCTGATTTCGAAAACGGTTATCGAGGCCACGGTCGAAAAGCATCCCTGAATGCAACAAGATCATCCTTATGGTTGAGTAAATACACGCATGAAGTGTTAACAATTGATTTACCAAGCCACGGGACACCCGGTGTTCTTGACCGCACGGACAAAAAAAGCCCCGGTCGAAACCGGGGCTTTTCGCATTCAATCAGAGGGTGGGCAGATTACTCTGCGCTTTCCTCTTTCTTTTCTTTCTTCTCGGGAACGATCTCTTCGCCGGTTTCCTGATCGACCACTTTCATCGACAGGCGAACCTTGCCGCGATCGTCAAAGCCCAGCAGCTTGACCTTCACTTCCTGACCTTCCTTCAGAACATCCGACGGATGGTTCAGGCGGCGGTTTTCGATCTGGGACACGTGGACCAGACCGTCGCGCTTGCCAAAGAAGTTCACAAAGGCACCGAAATCGACGATCTTGACCACCTTGCCGGTATAGACCTGACCTTCTTCCGGCTCGGCCACGATCGACCAGATCATGTCATAGGCCTTCTTGATCGATTCCCCATCGGGCGATGCGATCTTGATGACGCCATCGTCGTTGATGTCGACCTTGGCACCCGAAACCTCGACGATCTCGCGGATGACTTTGCCGCCCGAACCGATCACTTCACGGATCTTGTCGGTCGGGATGTTCATGGTCTCGATGCGCGGCGCGTGGACCGAGAACTCGTTGGTCTCGGACAGGGCTTTGCCCATCTCGCCCAGGATGTGCATCCGGCCGTCCTTGGCCTGTGCCAGGGCGGTTTCCATGATCTGAGGCGTGATGCCCGCGACCTTGATGTCCATCTGAAGCGAGGTGATGCCGTTTGCAGTACCCGCAACCTTGAAGTCCATATCGCCCAGGTGGTCTTCGTCACCCAGAATGTCGGTCAGAACTGCGTAAGACCCGTCATCTTCCAGGATCAGGCCCATGGCAACACCGGCAACCGGGGCTTTCAGCGGAACACCCGCATCCATCATCGACAGCGAACCGCCGCAGACAGACGCCATCGAGCTGGAGCCGTTGGATTCGGTGATCTCGGACACCACGCGGATGGTATAGGGGAAGTCGGTCGGCGCAGGCAGAACCGCCTGAAGCGCGCGCCATGCCAGCTTGCCGTGACCGATTTCGCGACGGCCGGGCGAACCCACGCGGCCAACCTCACCCACCGAGTACGGAGGGAAGTTGTAATGCAGCAGGAAGTTCGATTTGAAGTTGCCGTGCAGCGCATCGATGAACTGCTCATCGTCGCCGGTGCCCAGCGTGGTCACGGCCAGCGCCTGAGTTTCACCGCGGGTGAACAGGGCAGAGCCGTGTGTGCGCGGCAGCAGCGAGGTTTCGGCTTCGATGGCACGCACATCGGTGGTCGAACGACCGTCGATGCGCTTGCCGCCCTTGACGACGTCACCGCGCAGAATACCGGCTTCCAGCTTCTTCATCGCCGAACCAAGGTTGGCGTCTTCCAGCTGTTCCTCGGTCAGCGCTTCCTTGATCGCTTCACGGGCAGCGGCAACAGCGGCGGTGCGCTCCTGCTTGTCGGTGATCGCGAACGCGGCGCGCATCTGCTCTTCACCGGCAGCCGAAACAGCGGCGTAAAGCTCCGAGTAATCGGGTGCGACGAATTCGAACGGCTCTTTCGCGGCGTCTTCGGCCAGCGAAATGATCAGGTCGATGACCGGCTGGATCTGTGCATGCGCAAAGGTCACGGCACCCAGCATTTCGGCCTCGGACAGCTCATAGGCTTCCGATTCCACCATCATCACGGCGTCTTTGGTACCGGCAACAACCAGATCCAGACGCTGTTCAGGGTTCAGGCGCAGGTCCTGCATGTCATCCACGGTCGGGTTCAGGACGTATTCGCCATCCACGAAACCAACGCGGGCTCCGGCGATCGGGCCCATGAACGGCGCGCCGGAAATGGTCAGCGCAGCCGACGCGGCGATCATCGCGACGATGTCGGGATCATTGACCAGATCGTGGCTCAGCACGGTGCACATCACCAGCACTTCGTTTTTGAAACCGTCAACGAACAGCGGGCGGATCGGACGGTCGATCAGACGCGCGGTCAGCGTCTCTTTCTCGGTCGGGCGCGCCTCGCGCTTGAAGAAGCCACCCGGAACCTTACCGGCAGCATAATATTTCTCTTGGTAATGTACGGTCAGCGGGAAAAAGTCCTGACCGGGTTTTTGGCTCTTGGCAAAGGTCACGTTGGCCATGACGCTGGTTTCGCCCAGCGTGGCAATCACGGTGCCGTCGGCCTGACGGGCAACCTTGCCGGTTTCCAGTGTCAGCGTTTCCTCGCCCCACTGCATTGATTTCTTCGTTACATCAAACATATGCGTATCCTAGAACGGAGCACTCCCGCCCCTGCGGGTCTCCGGTTTTGCATGGCGGCCCCATTGCCGCCGACCCCATTTATCTTCCGTTCGAGTGCCGGGGTCAGGGCACAACGTCTCAGATACCGCGCGCATACATGAGAATGCGTTGGAAGGAAAGCGAAACCGAAAAAGCTGGCCGGATCATGCTGAGGCAGGTCCTGACCCCTCGCAGCGCGACACAAGGCACAGGGGCCGCATGATGGCGCGCTGCGTGCCTTTGCCCCCGTCCGGGAAATGGCCTGACAGAACCGGATCACTGCGCTAACCTCACTTTCATCGGGGGTGCGAATGAAAAGACGGCTTACGACAGTGCTGGCGGCTGACGTTGTCGGGTACTCGGCGCTTATGGATCAGGACCGGCAGGGTACACTTGCAGCGCTGAAATCGTTCCGTGACGACACGCTCACCGCCCTGCTGGAATCCCACAACGGCACATTGATCAAAAGCATGGGGGATGGCTGGATCGCCGAATTCCAGTCAACGTCCGACGCGTCGGATTTTGCGATTGCCCTGCAATCCTGCGACAAGCCCGAAGGGCTGCGGCTGCGCATCGGTATTCACACGGGCGAGGTCATTGCGGAAGGCGAGGACATCTTCGGTGATGGCATCAATGTCGCTGCCCGGCTCGAAGCTCTCGCCAAACCCGATCAGATCCTGATTTCGGACACGGCGCATCACAGTCTCGACCGGGGCGATGCGGGCCTGTTCGGCGGCGGCGGGCAGGCCGAGCTAAAGAACATCGCACGCCGCGTTGGTGTCTGGTGTTGGCCAAAGGGCTCAACCGCCAATCTTGCAACACCCGCCGACACCCGCCCGGGGATCGCCGTCCTGCCCTTCGACAACATGTCCGGCGACCCCGAGCAAGAGTTCTTTGCCGACGGTATAACCGAGGACATCATCACGGAACTGTCGCGCTTTCGCTGGCTGATGGTCGTGGCCCGAAACTCGTCCTTCATCTTCAAGGGAAAAACGACGGATATCCGCCAGGTCGGCCTGACGCTCGGGGTTCGGTATGTGTTGGAAGGGTCCGTCCGCCGCGCGGGACAGCGTGTCCGGATCACCGGGCAGTTGATCGATGCGGAAAATGGCAGCCACCTGTGGGCCGATCGCTTTGACGGGGTGCTGGACGATATCTTCGAGCTTCAGGACAAGGTTACGCAAGAGGTCGTCACGGCGATCGAACCTTCGCTGCGCCACGCCGAAACGAACCGGTCCCGCGCCAAGCCGACCGAAAACCTCGAAGCCTATGAACTCTATCTTCAGGCGCAGTCGCATTTTCATCTGCTGACAGATGACGCCAATCGCGAAGCCATCCGGCTGACGACGCTGGCGCTGGACCGCGACCCGGATTACGCCGCTGCGGCAGGGTTGCTGGCCTGGCTGCATATTCAGCGGCTTGTGCAGGGGCTTGATCCCATCGGTGAAGGGCCCAAGGCTGCCATCAGCGCCGCAGAACGCGTTCTCATGAGCGACCGCGCCGACGGCATTGCCATGGCTTATGCGGCGCATTCAATCTCGATGCTGTCCCGCGACCTGCCGCGTGCGCGTGCGGCGTTCAAACAGGCGCTGGCCGAAAACCCCAATGCTGCAAGTGTTCACATGCTCGCCTCCATCAACCTGTGCATGTTGAACCGGTCGGACGAGGCATTGGAACACGCAACACATGCCATTGAACTCAGCCCGAAAGACCCCATGCGCCATGCGGCGCATATCGCCCGGGCAAGCGCGCTGTTTCAGCTGTGCCGGTATGACGAGGCCGCCGCCGCAGCGCGTGACGCTCTGGCCGTTCGGTCAGGATTTGTCATGAGCCACCTGATGCTTATTGCCGCCTTGGGCCAGATGTCGGATGCCGCAGCGGCGCAGGCGGCGATAAGCGACCTGCAAGCGCTGCGCCCCGATATCACCGCTTCCTCGGATCAGACCAGTTTGCCAATCTTTACCGTTCCGGCCTGTGCGGAAAGCTGGCGCGAAGGGTGGAAAAAGGCCGGTCTTCCCGAATAACGGCTGATCTACAGACACACGTTCTGCTGCGGCCACGAAACGCCGCGCCCCCCCCGGTTGGCGGCGACTGGTTGTTCAAGTGTGATGTTCACCACAGAGAGATTTCAAAACTCGTCTATTGTGCAGGCTTATTGTGTCAAAGTTAATGAAAGTAGGTTTACCCATGAAGCTCCATTCCGCCTCTGGCATTTCATTCAACCCTGATGTGTTCGACGAGTCATTTATCGAGATGCTTGACAAGCTCCCCGAGGACGCGGTCGAGGACATCGACCTTGATGCAGGCCCCAAGATGCCACTGATGACAGCCCCGGCCACCGAACCAAGCGCGGCGGACGTGGCCGCGATCATGGAAAGCGCATGGGAAGAGCTTTATGCCTCAGACGAAGGGGCCGATATCCGCGCGCTTCCGGCCGACCAACAGGCGCAGATCAAGGCGCGGTTCCTGTCCCCCGACCCGATACCCGAGGCCGAAGCCGCTACGGTTCCCGTCGATGCCGCGCCGTTCTCGGTGCAGGAAACCGCGGACAGCCTGATCCTGATGCAGGGGGACACGCCGCTTTTGGGGGCACCGCTGGGCACCAGCAGGAAAAAGCGCAAGAAAGCCGCGCTGAACACCTTTATCGGGGCCGCCGCCAAAGCGTTTGCCGATATCATCACGATGGCCATGGCCGCGCTGGGGGTTTATCAGGCGCTCGGAACCAAGACGGTCACGCGGGCCGGGGCCGGGATTGCCGTCAAATGCAGCGGCCCGATCAGCCGCCATGCCGGTGCAATCGCCAAGGCCGGAACGGCGGGCAGCGATCTGGCCATGATGAAGGCCATGCTGGGCGTCGCCAAGGCGTCCGTCGGGTTCACCAAACTTGCCGGCATCGTTCTGACCGACATGAGCGGCCTTGAAAAAGCCGCCGCGATTGCCACCTGCGTCGGCGGCATGACACTGGCCGTCGCCTCGGCAAGCGGGTCGTTCTGGGTGTCGATGCTAGCGATGGTAACCGCAGTTGCGATGTTCGTGATCGACACCGCCTTGGCGGTCGATACCTACAAGAAGTGGCAGGCAATCTGACCCGAAGACAGCAAAAGCCATGCCGAGCGGCGTCGCGGATGGGAGCCGCGATGCCGTCTCGGCCGTTTGTCTAAGTGCTCACGCTGCTGAGAATTCGTTGATAGAACGTGCCGTCCGCATCCTCATCTGCACAATTTGCGACCCATTCCAAATCCAATTTCAGTGCCCCTACGGGAACGATCTTCCGCGTGATTTCAGGCGGCGTGGTTTTGTCAGTTGTTCCATTCTTCCAATCGTGAAAAGCTGATGAGTATCGAACAACCGCTCCGCTGGTCGGCAACTCGAGCAACCCGCCCTCGGCAAAGAACATCAACCCGTCACCCATTTCTTCCCCGATGAGTTTGAGCCTGTTTCCCAAACGATGTTTGAGGATGGCCACAAACACTATCGCCGCTGAAAACGTGAATTTATCGACAAGTACAACAACCTGCTTACTTGCGCTTTGCGAGATCGCGTCTATCAAAGGCATCGTCAGAAGAAAATCGCCGCCGGTGTTTCCGCGAACGTCAATCAAAAGCGTTCTGTTCGGACAGGCGCGCACGTGTTCCACTGCGGCTGAGACGGCTTTGTGCAGCGTTGTTTCGTTCGGAGCAAAAAAGCTCGGTAACGCTATTGAGAGCCCAAGATCTTGCCAATCCTTTATCTCCACAAAAGTCTTGGGCACCCAAGTTGGATCATCCTTGCCGTGCTCGTTTCTCGGGTAGAGCATGGATCCTGGAACGGTGTTTCCAATCGCCACTTTCAGATTGGTTATCTGCCCATTTTCGTCCTGAACACGATACTCGGTCGTTCCGCCGTTTGACGAAATACCCAAACGTGCCAAGGCGTACGGCCAAGCCAAAAGAATAGGTCCGATGACTCGCTTCCTTTGGCACGTTCCCGCAAGAAACTGTTCCGCCTTGGCTTCAATCTGGCTCAAAGCTGTGCCGTTGACCGCAATCAGTTCTCCTCGCGGTGCAGTTATCTCTGGAAACGCACCGACGAGTTGCACAGAACGCCCTACGCTCACGAACCTCAGCGGAAGCACGGTGATCGCATCGTTCGGGATCAGCCGTGTGTGCCCATTTTCGGGAAGTGCCAATAGACGCATCGCGGACATCAGGAAGGCTTCGGTGGAGCCCTCCAAGGCGTATCGCCGGGTTTCACTAATGCAATTGTCTATCACCGCATATTCGATCTGCTGAAAGCTGGGATCGGTCGGCAAGACAGTTTCTAAAATTTGGTTTAGGTCTTCCGTAAGCGACATGTCTCACGATGCGCATGGCCGTTCGTCAATGTCCAGATTGGGCGCACCCTGCCAACAGAGAATGAGTTTAGCACCCGCAGCATTGGTCGGTCGGTATATTTGACATTCGTCCACAAAAGAAAAACGCCCGCCAATTGGGCGGGCGTACAAATCTTACAAACCGGGGTTCAGAACCGGTACAAAACGTAACAAATACGTTTAGCGGCGGATGCCCAGCTTTTTGATCAGGTCCTGGTAACGCGCCTCTTCCTTGCCCTTCAGGTAGTCCAGCAGCTTACGGCGCTGAGCAACCATTTTCAGCAGACCACGACGACCGTGGTTGTCTTTCTTGTGGGTCTTGAAGTGCTCGGTCAGGGTGTTGATGCGCGAGGTCAGGATAGCAACCTGAACTTCTGGCGAACCGGTGTCGCCTTCTTTGGTTGCGAATTCTTGCATGACGCGTGCTTTTTCAGCGGCAGTGATCGACATCGGGGTCTCCTTTGAAAGGTTAGAGTTGATGGCGCAGGCCGGGATGTCGTCCAGCACAGGCCCATGGAGAAAACCGCACCGATTCCGATGCGGATGGGCGCGTATAAGCGCATTTGACCCAAATGGCAAAGGGTTTCTGCGGGCTCAGACCATCTGCCCGTATTGTGCCAACTGCGCTTCGGTGATCAGCTGAATGTCAGCCGCTGTCATTCCTTCGGCACCATATACCTGCGCAACTTCCTGGCCATCTATGAAAACCCTTGTCAGGTTGGCGTTTTCGGCGTCGGCCTCAACCTCGATTGCCGGGTCGGTCTCATCCTCCCACGTCACCAGCAGCTTGTCTTCGCCGGGTTGAAATCCCATTACGGTCACCTGATCGTCGCCTGGGTTCAACACGATGTCATCAGCCCCGTCTCCGCCCGTAACCACGTCTTTGCCGCCTGCCAGAATGGTATCGTCACCCGCACCGCCGTTCAGGAAATCCCTTTCGGCGGCACCCTCTTCGATCCCGAAAACAAAGTCGTCTCCATCCCCGCCAAAGATGGTATCCTCACCTTCGCCCCCGTTCAGAACATCATCCCCGAACCCGCCCTGCAACGCATCATCCCCTGCGCCGCCGTCCAGCCTGTCGTCGCCCTGACCGCCAAACAGTTCGTCCTCACCCGCACCGCCATCCAGAGCGTCGCCCCCAAAGTGACCGTAAAGGGCGTCATCCCCGTCATCACCGAACAAAACGTCGTCATCCGCCTCACCGTGCAGGACGTCATTTCCCTGCCCGCCCGATATCTCATCCGCGCCGTCGCCCCCGTGCAGAACGTCGTTGCCCTTGGCACCGTTTATCGTGTCGTCCCCGCCGTAGCCGTTGATCTGATCGACACCGTCCTGCCCGGTAATCACGTCCGAACCATCGCCGCCAGCAATCACGAGATCGCCTTCAAATTCCGAGATCACAGTTCCGGTGAAGGGCGCCTCGCTACTGTCCGGCGAGGGTTCGGTGTTAGCGTTTTCCGGGTCTTCGACACCCTCGCCGATGACCAGAAATTCACCGGTACCAACCTCGGCCGAAGGTTCACCTTCCGGGTTTTCATCCGGCGTGTCGTCCTCTTCGATCAGAAAATCGCTCATCGCGTAAGCAGCGCCGCCGATGGCGGCCAGTCCAAGCAATCCGGCCAGAAACATGGAACCCCTCCGAAAGCATGATGTTCCGAGGGTGGAATATCCCATGTCGGCCGTCACCGGGTCAAAGGTAAACCTTTGAAATGGTTAATCCTTTGTCACCAGAGTTCTGGCTGCTGAGTATAGGCGATATAAAGCGGATGTTTGGGGTGGCCGTCCTTGGTCAGGCCCAGATGGAACAGCGATTGGCCGGTGCCGCGCAACAGGGCTTCCACCGCAGGGCCACGCTCCAGATGCGCGCCATGCGTGCCCCAGGCCGCGATGACCTGATCGGCCCATTGCACGCCGTCCAGAATGGCCGCGTCATTCTCGGGCCCGACCGGATCGGCGGCAGCCCGCATCTTGCGCGGGTCGGTGTCGCGCCACGCAAAGATGTTCGTGACCTGAAACGCCCCGAACCCCAACGCGCGTGCACGCCGTTCACAGCGTTCCACTGTCGGATCGTTCTGCACCTCGGTCGCGGTTGACGGGTTCAGCATCACAAATAATGCCTTGCGCCCTTCAGGGTCCCAGATGCGGGTCAGGCTATAGCGGTATTTCTCGCAATCGGAATAGATGGCGGTCGAGGGCGCGTCGCCCTTGGTGTGGGAACGGGTGATCATGCCCTTCGCCTAACACGACTCTCAGTCGACGAACACCCGGCTGGGGTGCAATTCACCGGATTTATAGATGCCCACGGCCACGGCCTTGCCGTCGAACGATGCCCAGGCCTCGTCGCCGTATTCCACGTCCCCAGCCAGCACCATGCCCGGGTTGCCATTGCGCAGGCGGGTGGCGCCTTCGGGTGTGCATTTCAGTTCGGGTAGGTCGGACAGGCCGGTTTCCAGCGGGTGCAGATACTCGTCCAGGGCGGTTGTTTTCGCCATCTCGTCAATCTGCTCGATGCTCAACCCGTCCTCGGCCTCGAACGGGCCGGACCAGATGCGGCGCAGTTCCTTGACGTGGCCGTGGCACCCCAGCGCCTCGCCCAGATCGCGGGCGATAGACCGCACATAACCGCCTTTGCCGCAGGTCATCTCCAGCACCACGTGATCTTCGTCGGGGCGGTCGACAAGGATCAGTTCCTCGACCCAGAGGGGGCGAGCGTTCAGCTCCACATCCTCCCCATCACGGGCCAGTTTATAGGCGCGTTGGCCGTCGATCTTCACCGCCGAGAATTTGGGCGGCACCTGCATGATATCGCCCAGAAACGGGGTCAGCGCCTGTTTGATATCGTCATCCGAGGGGCGCGCATCGCTTTGCGCGATCACTTCGCCCTCGGCATCGTCCGTGTTGGTGGCCTGCCCCAGTCGCACGGTAAAGGTATAGGCTTTCAAGGCATCGGTGATATAGGGAACGGTCTTGGTCGCCTCGCCCAAGGCAATTGCCAGAACGCCGGTCGCCTCGGGATCCAGCGTGCCCGCATGGCCCGCCTTTTTGGCATCCATCGCCCAACGCACCTTGTTGACCACGGCGGTCGAGGTCATGCCCGCAGGCTTGTCCACCACCAGCCAACCGGAAATGTCGCGGCCCTTGCGTTTGCGTCCCATCATGCACCTTGAATCTTGCTGAGGCGCGCGAGTTAGCGGATCACTCTGCCGCTGTCAATTTGCGGGCGTTTCTTCGACCACACCGACAATCGGCCCCAGCGAGAATCCCAAATCCGAGCGGTTGCTGGCACGCTCATACATCCGCGAGATATTGCCGTCGAAAAACAGCGCGTTTGGCGTGCCAAGCACATCGCGGAACAAACGTCCGAACTCGTGGAAGGTGACGTAATCTTCCGAGATCGCAAACACCGCCCGTGTACCATCGGAACTGGTGCCGACCCCATTTCGAACATAAAGCGAGGTCGAATCAGGCAGGAAGCGCGGGTGCAGTTCTCCGTCGATCACCAGCATGGGACCGGATTGGGTGGCAAAGCGGCAGGTGGGCGCCTGATCCACGTATTCAAGCGTTTCAAACACATCCGCCCGGCCTTCGCGGATGCAGAACACGCCATTGGGCAGCAAACCGAAGTTGCCGGGGCCGGGGTTGGTGATCACACGCATCTGCTCCTGGCCGTCCTCGACATAATGGCCAACGGGTGAACGGTCGTCGTGATACATGCCCGCGTTCATCGCAAAGGCCAGCCGTTCGCCTTCCGGGGCCAGCACTTCGTTGACCGACGAAAAATGCCCCAATACCTGACCGTCTTCGCCGTTCAGAAAAAGCCTCAGATCTTCATTGGCTGCATCGACGTTGCAAACCGTATAACGTTTGTCCTCGTGGGTCAGCTTTTCACAAGTGACCGCGCCTGCCTGCGCGGCCCAAAGAAGCGTCGCCAATGTGACAAGCGTGCGGATCACTCGTCCAGATCGCGGCGCACCGCGTCCTGTTCGAACATGCGACGGGTATCGTCCAGACGGTCAAATGTGTCATCCAGCCGAAAGCGCAGATCGGGCGCGAACTTCAGGCCGACTTTCTTGCCGACCATGCGCCGCAGCTCACCCTTGTTGCGGGCCAGAAGTTCGATCACGTCCTCCTGCCCTCTGCCGCCAAGGGGCAGCACATAGGCGGTGGCGATCTTCAGATCGGGCGAGGTGCGCACCTCACCCACGGTGATCGACATGCGATTCAGGTCGGGGTCGTGGACATCTCCGCGCGCCAGAACTTCGGACAGGGTGCGGCGGATCAGTTCGCCGACACGCAGCTGCCGTTGGGACGGGCCGGGGCCATCGTGGAATTTGTTCTTTGCCATAAACCCCGATCTAAGCGCAAAGCAGGGCTTTGCCAAGCGGGCGCGAACCGGGTAGGAGGCTTTGAGCCGACTTAACGAAAAGGACCAGCGCAATGACCCATATTCCGGGGATCGTCATCACAGGGGCTTCGGGCCGTATGGGGCAGATGCTGATCAAGACCGTGACGGACAGCGATCAGGCCCGTCTGGTCGGCGTGGTCGAACGCAAGGACCATGACTGGATCGGTCAGGATGTGGGCGAGGCCATGGGCGGGCAGGCACTGGGCGTCACCGTCACCGACGATCCGCTGGAGGCCTTTGCGCAGGCGCAGGCAGTGATCGACTTCACCGCGCCCGAGGCGACACTGGAATTCGCTGCGCTGGCGGCGCAGGCGCGCTGTGTGCATGTGATCGGCACCACCGGCATGTCCGACGAACAGATCGCGGCACTGGAACCCGCGTCCCGCCATGCGGTGATCGTACGGGCCGGAAACATGAGCCTTGGCGTCAACCTTCTGGTGCAATTGACCAAAAAGGTCGCAGCCGCATTGGATGAGGATTTCGATATCGAGATCATCGAAGGTCACCACCATCACAAGGTCGATGCACCTTCGGGCACGGCGCTGATGCTGGGCGAGGCCGCAGCCGAAGGGCGCGGCGTTGAGTTGTCGGACGTGTCCGACCGGGGCCGCGATGGCATCACTGGCGCGCGCAAGCGTGGTGACATTGGCTTCCACGCCATTCGCGGCGGCGACATCGTGGGGGAACATGATGTCCTGTTCGCCGCCCCCGGAGAACGCATCGTCCTGCGCCATCTGGCCACGGACCGCGCCATCTTTGCCCGCGGCGCGCTGAAAGCGGCCCTTTGGGGGCAGGGCAAGGCACCGGGTCAGTATGACATGGTGGATGTGTTGGGGTTGTAAACGCTGCGATTAGAAGTAAGCGCGCACCAGCGCATATACGAAGAACGCCCAAACCCAGAAAAGCACCGCCGTAATAATCGATGCGAAACCTAGTATATATGTAAGAAAAAAGTTGGCATTCGGAACGATCCGTATCCCATTGGGAACATTTAGATCGTAGCATTTTTCAGTCATAAAAAAGTAGTTTCCCGCCCCATAGGCATTCAGCAGCAGTCTTCTTCGTGATGGAGGGGTGCCTCTTGTCCTTATCCAGAATTCAACAAATTCATCTTTGAAGTTGAAGACCGGGAATACCGACGTAAGGAATATCATCGCGGCGAGGACCGAAAAGTTCGCAATGACGAAGAAACCGAGAGTGAAAAATAAAACTGTCAACAAATCTGTCTCTAATCCGGTTCCTATAGAAATTATCGTGGGTCAACGAAACGCAGCCTGTCCGGGCGGTTCTCAACTGCACCTGTTTTCACCTGTTCAATGCCATCTGCGATAGACTCCATGCAACTATAGGGAGAGTATCGCAGAAGTTTAGCGCAAAGGTTAGGAAAACCTGAAAAAGGTCTTCAGAGGTCCCTGATCTTGTCGGCGCGCAGCGGGCAGGCGAGGTAGACGCCAAATTCCTGACCGATATCAGCGCTGACCCGTGCGTGCACTGCACCCTGCCGGTCGAGGAACCGCTGGTTGTCTTCTATCGGAAATATCCCCTCGTGCCAGATACCGGGATGGATATACAGCCCGCGCGAACCGTCGCACCAGAACGCCACCACCTTTTCTGGTGTCAGGTTGTCGCCGGGCAACGCGGCAGGAATGATGAAGGGTTTGCTGTCGAGCGGCCAGAACATCTGCCCGCCATCCGGGTGATAGTTCATGTGCCACAGCAGCACCTGATCGCGGGGCGCTGTTTGGCGGCTTGTCTGTGCCTGCTGCGGATCGGTGGACCAGCCGAGGACATAGTGGCCATTGACCGCTTCGTTCTCGCCATAAAGCACGTCACCCTTCCACTCACCGCGAAAGGTGCCTTCGACCCAGCCGCCTTCATCGCCGGTGCCTTCGTCAATCGGCCGCCAGCCCTGCTGTGGCCAGCGGGTGATCTCGATCTCGAACCCTTCGGGATCATCGACCAGACACCCGTAACCTTTGACCGAGGCGTCCGTTGCGCGGATCAGGGGAACCTCGTGCCAGGGCAACGAGGGTTTGGTGCTAGCTTCAAAGATGTATTCCGGGGCGTTCATGCGGCCTCCATGTGTTTGTCGACCATACGCTGCACCATCGGCGCAAAATGTGCAAAATCCGGGGTTTCCATATCCGCGCGTTTGCCGGCCTCATCCAGATAGCGGACCTGAATGATCTCCTTCAGGTTCGGGTTGGCTTCGAACGCGGCAACTTCTTCGGCGCTCATCGGACCACCTTGCAGTTCCAACGTGTGAACCGACGCCGCGGACAGACGATTGAAATACTCGGGTTTGGTAGCACACAGATACCGCTTGGCTGCCACGTGATAGCGGCAGCAATCGGTGATGACCGAGGGGAAGAACTGCTCCAGTACCTCGGCGCCCGCGTCCTCATGATGACGGTCTTCGGTGTCATCCGGGTGGTAGGTGCCGAACTCGGATGTGAAATGGCCGATGTCGTGCAGCAAGGCGCCCACGATGATTTCCTCGGGCATCCCGTTCTGCTCGGCAATGGTTGCGCCTTGCAGCATGTGCTGGGCCATGGTGACAGGCTCACCCAGATACTCTTCACCGCCGCGGCGTTCGAAAATGCTCCCGATGAAAGCAACGATATTGTCCCGGTTCAGGGTCGAGAAATCAGGTTTCATTCTGCCGCCTCCGGCTGCGCCATCTCCATCGCCGCCAGTGTGGACAGCAACCCGTCCTTGTCGGCGTAACATCCCTGCAACCAGCGCGACCCGGCCCCGGAATAGCCAAGCCGCGCGTGCAGGACGCGGGTGTTGTCGACGATAAAGCTTTCCCCCGGTTCCAGTTTGAAGGAAACGCCCATCGCCGGATCGTCGATGATATCCCCCAATTGTCGATAGGCGGCGTAATAAGCCTCCATCTTGTCAAACGGTACGTCTATGAAAGGGGCAGAAGAGCGGTTGTTGAAGCGGATGCCGATCAGCTCGCCATCCGGTGACAACTCGATCATCGGGCGGCGCGACCGCAGGCAGACCCCGTCCGAGCCCTTGTATTCGAACCGCGCCGGATATCCGGCCAGCAGGGCAAAGCCTTCGGGGTTTGCGTCACGCAGTTTTTCAATGGCGCGGAAGCCGTCAACAACGATGGACTCCCCGCCTTCAGCCGAGTTTTCCAGACAATAGAGGATTTGCAAGGTCGGCACCGGGTCGCGATAGGGGTTGTCGGTATGCGCCTGAAGGCCAAGCCCGGTATAGGCAAGGTTTGTCGGGTTCACCTCGGTCCGCACCTCGAAATAAGGGCCGTAATTGGTTTCGCGGACATAGCCGAACAGGTCAGCGACCTTCAGCAGCGATTCAGGCTCGGTCGGGCCGCCGGTCAGCTTGGCAAAGCCGAAACCGGCCACAGCGGCCAGCCAATTGCGCTTGGCCGCCGGGCTGGCATGGACCTCGTTCCAATCGCCGCTGGGCGCGGCGATGCCACTTTCCCAGGTCGTGATGCCGGGGGCGATGCGACCCAGCGCAATGTCATGGTCGCGGTCGTAGCTGTTTTCGGCCAACCAGTCCGCCGGGAAGGTAACGGTTTTGCTCTCAGGCTGGAACGTGACTTGCAGGTCACCTGCGACCACCTCGGCTGAACTGACCGAGATGTCGGTGGGAATATCGCCGATGGTGATCAGGCGCTGACCATTGCCTGGCGCGCGGGTATCAGCGTCCAGCGCGTTGTCGCGCAGCCAGATGGCGTGGAAACGGGCCTTGGCCCCGGTGTCAAACGCGACTGTAACAATCGAGGTGTCGTGGGTGGCGGTGCGCAGCATTGGGGTCTCCTGTTCGGCGCGAGCTTTGGTTGAGCTGATACGCCGTTCGTGGCATTACGACAATTAATCCTTATTTCGGCTGAGGCTTGGAAAAACTAATGGCTAAAAACAAGACCGGATTACCGCCGTTGGATTGGTTGCGCGTGTTCGAAGCCGCCGGGCGTCTGGGCGGGTTCTCGGCCGCTGCGAAAGAGTTCGGGTTGACGCAGGCCGCTGTCAGCCAAAGGATCGGCAATCTTGAGGCGTGGCTGGGCCGGTCCCTGTTTGTGCGCGAGGCGCGCGGCGTGTCGCTGACGGTCGAAGGAGAAAGCTATCTGCCGCTGGTGCAGGACAGCCTGCTGGCGTTGGAACGCAACACCGAAGATCTGTTTGGAAAATCACCACGCGAACTCAGGGTCGCCGGGTTGTCGTCAAACATTCACGCCCTCGTTGTACCAGCCCTGCCTGTGTTCAGGGACCTGCGCCCCGAGGTGCGGGTGATGACCGACTCGGTTGCGCGCCGGTCGTCGCTGGACGAGGAACGCACCTGGCTGCAAATCCGCTATGGTCGCGGCGTGTGGGCCGGGCGCGACGCGGCATTGATCGCGCGCGAGGTGCTGGTGCCGATGGCCGCACCGGGCGTTGAATGGGGTGCCCCCCTGATCGATCTGCGCGGCGAGCGTCCGGGCTGGCGCGAGTGGGTCCGGAAATGCGGGCATGGCGA
The DNA here is from genome assembly GCF_017872555.1 of Ruegeria sp. HKCCSA071. Taxonomy (GTDB): domain Bacteria; phylum Pseudomonadota; class Alphaproteobacteria; order Rhodobacterales; family Rhodobacteraceae; genus Ruegeria. The sequence continues at coordinate 152,297 of NZ_JAEDOX010000002.1, read as the reverse complement.
CGTCGCGCTATCACATGTCAGTTTCGATTCGATGGAACATGCCGTTTCGGCGGCAAGGCGCGGGATGGGGATCGTGCTGGGCTCGGTTCCGCTGGCGTCCGGTGATCTAAGGGATGGCCGGTTGCGCAGGTTAGAGCTGCCAGAGCTGCAAACCAAGGACGGGTATTGGCTGACATGGCCCGAAGATCGGGTGCAGTCCAGAAAACAGCGCGCCCTGATCGATGATTTTCTGAAGGCCCTGCGCGGCTGAGGGCCTAGAAATCGATGGCGATGCCTTTCTTTTCCCAGTCGCCGTAACGGGCGGGGTCCAGCCCATCGCGCCCTCCCAGTTCCTTGGGCATTTCCCTGGCCTCGGCCTGGGCTTTTTGGCGGCGTTCTTCCGCTTCGGCCAGCGCGCGTTGGGCGGCGGGGGGCAGGTCTTTGCGGTCGTCACTCATGACATCGGGTTCCTTTCCGTGCATAGCCTTGATATACGCCCGCGTCCGCCAATGGCAATGCGGGCACAGGTCACATGAAGGCGGTACCATGACAAACAGCGCGACAGCAGCACGGCGCAGCGCAATCTATCTGTTGGATCAGGTTCTGGGCGAAGGCCGCCTGTTGTCTGAATGCCTCGCTGCGGGCGCTTTGGATCGATTGGGGCCAGAGGATCGCGCGCGTGCCCAGCGGCTGGCATCCGAAACCCTGCGTGGGCTGGAACGGGCTGACCGTCTGCTGGACAACCACCTGAACCGAACGCCCGCCCTGACCGTACACAACGCGCTGAGGCTGGGCGCGGTCGAGCTGTGCAACGGGGAAGCCGCGCATGGGGTGGTGAACTCCATGGTTGAAATCATCAGCCGCTCGCGCAAGCACGGGCGTCTGAAAGGGCTGGTGAATGCCGTTTTGCGCAAGGTGGCGTCCGAGGGTCCCGAGGCATGGCCGAAAATGCGTGTCCCGCGCCTGCCGGTGTGGTTGCGAGAGCCTCTGATCGCGGCGTGGGGTTCCGAAGCGGTTGCCGGAATGGAACAGGCGCATTTCGCGGGCGCACCACTGGACCTTACACTGAAGCCGGGGGCAGAAGGCCCTCCGGGCGAAAAACTGCCCACCGGGTCTGTGCGTATTCTGGATGCGGGTCAGGTCTCGGCCTTGCCGGGATACAAGGCTGGGGATTGGTGGGTTCAGGACGCGGCAGCCGCGCTGCCGGTGCGTGTTCTGGCACCGAAGGCGGGCGAGAAGGTGTTGGACCTTTGCGCAGCTCCGGGCGGTAAAACCATGCAACTGGCCGCGGCGGGGGCGGATGTGACGGCGCTGGATGTATCCGCGGCGCGCACCGAACGCGTGCGCGAAAACCTCGCCCGGACCGGGTTGCAGGCAGAGGTTATCGTGGGTGACGCGCTGGACCATCAGGGTCAGTACGACGCAATTTTGCTGGACGCGCCCTGCTCGGCCACGGGTACGATCCGCAGGCATCCTGACTTGCCGTTTGCCAAGGATGGCTCGGAATTTGGCGGATTGATCGAATTGCAGGCGCAGATGCTGGCCCATGCGTGGACGCTGCTGAAACCCGGCGGGCGGCTGGTCTATTGCACCTGCTCGCTCTTGCCGGATGAGGGCGAGGTTCAGATCGAAGACGCGCTGGGCATGTATCCGGACATGCGTGTTGATCGCGAGGCACTGAAGCTCTCCGGCATCGAAGACAATTGGATCACCGAGGAAGGCGGCCTGCGTCTGCGGCCCGACTACTGGCCCGATCGCGGGGGTATGGACGGGTTCTATATCGCCTGCCTGAACAAATCCGCCTGAGCGCACGCTTTTCGATGACTTGACGATCGGCGCGGTCTATCGTTGGGTCTCAAGCGCCAGCAGAGCGCAAGGGGCAGAGTAACACGCGCATGTCAAATTCGGACACCATGGCCAGTCGGTGGATGCGGTTTCAGAACCGTTTCTATGCGCGTCTCAGTCAACGGCAAAAGGCCGCCACGGGGTTTGTTGCGCAGCCTCAGCCGCGCACCGTTGGTTCGTTTGCGCGCGGGCGGCAGCTGGTTGCGGGGAATCTCTTGTTCGCCGGCTATCTGGTCGAGGCAGACGATACCGCGTTGTGGGATGTCGTTGCCCCCAGCGCCGGCTTTGATGAGGAACGCCATGGTTTTGCATGGCTGGATGATCTGGCCGCTGTCGGTGATATGCGCGCACGGGAAAAAGCGCAGCGCTGGGTCTGGGGCTGGATCGAGGCGCATGGCCGCGGGCAGGGCCCGGGCTGGGTGTCTGACCTGACCGGGCGGCGGGTGATGCGCTGGATCAACCATGCACTCTTTCTGCTGCGCGGGGCAGATGAGAAGCAAAGCAAACTGTTCTTTCGGTCTTTGGCGCAGCAAACATGGTTCCTGTCCAAGCGCTGGCAGGCCGCGACACCCGGGTTGCCGCGTTTCGAGGCGCTGGCCGGTCTTGTGCAAGCCGGGTTGGCGCTGGAGGGGTTGGAGCAGATGGCCGATCCGGCCCTGCGGGCTTTGGCTGGTGAATGTGACCGGCAGGTGGATGCGCAGGGCGGTATTCCGACACGCAACCCGGAAGAGCTGCTTGAAGTGTTCATGCTGCTCAGCTGGACGTCGGCGGCGCTCAGCGATCTTGGACGCGGTACACCTGTCGCGCAGGCCAAGGCGATCAAGCGGATCGCACCGACCTTGCGCAGTCTGCGCCATGCGGATGGCGCGCTGGCGCGGTTTCACGGCGGTGGGCGCGGGGTCGAAGGGCGGCTGGAACAGGCGCTTGCGCAAAGCGGCGTCAAGCACAAGGCGGCGACCGAACTGCCAATGGGCTATGCCCGCCTGTCCGCAGCACGCACCACGGTGATCGTGGATGCCAGCGCGCCGCCGTCCGGAGCGGCCTCATTCAACGCGCACGCATCCACGCTGGCGTTCGAGCTGACCTCGGGGCGTCGCCCTTTGATCGTGAATTGTGGATCAGGGGCCAGCTTCGGGCTGGATTGGCGCAGTGCCGGGCGTGCGACCCCATCTCACTCAACCCTGTGTCTGGACGGGTTCTCGAGCGCGCGGTTGGCCAACCCGTTGCCGGGCCGCGAAAGTCAGGCGCTGGTCGATGCGCCGCGGGACGTTCCGGTCGATTTTGAAGATGCGTTCGAAGGCATCCGTTTCATGGCTGGGCATGACGGATATGTCAAAGTCTTCGGGCTGACCCACGCGCGCACATTCGAATTGCGCTTTGACGGGCGTGAGCTGACGGTCGAGGATATTCTGCTGACCGCAACCGACAAGGCCAAGCGTCAGTTCGACAGGGCGATGGACGCCTCGGGCCTCAAGGGCGTTGGCTATGACATCCGTTTTCATCTGCATCCTGACGTTGACGCGGCGCTGGATCTGGGCGGGGCGGCAGTGTCGATGGCGCTCAAAAGCGGCGAGATCTGGGTTTTCCGCCATGACGGCGTGGGAAAATTATCCGTAGAACCAAGTGTTTATCTTGAAAAAGGACGTTTAAAGCCACGCGCGACAAAACAGATCGTTCTATCTGGCCGCGCAATGGAGTATGCGACGCGCATCCGGTGGACGCTGAGCAAGGCGCAGGATACAGCCTATGCCGTGCGCGATACGCACCGGGACGAGCCCAAGTTTGACTGACGCCAAAAGGACCTTTGGACCCATGACCGACCTTCACCCCGTGCGCCGCGCGTTGCTTTCCGTTTCCGACAAGACCGGGCTGATCGAGCTGGGCAAGGCGCTGTCCGAGCGCGGGATCGAACTGTTGTCGACCGGCGGCACCGCCAAGGCGCTGCGCGATGCAGGGCTTGAGGTTCGCGATGTCAGCGAAATCACCGGCTTCCCCGAGATGATGGATGGCCGGGTCAAAACGCTGCACCCGATGGTGCATGGCGGGTTGCTGGCGCTGCGTGACAATGACACCCATGTTGCGGCGATGGAGGAACATGGCATCGGCGCCATCGACCTGCTGGTCGTAAACCTCTACCCCTTCGAGGCAACCGTCGCCAAGGGCGCGGGCTATGACGAATGTATCGAGAATATCGACATCGGCGGCCCGGCGATGATCCGCGCGGCCTCAAAAAACCATACCTTTGTGAACGTGGTGGTGGATGTCGAGGATTATTCCTCCTTGCTGGATCAGCTGGAAGAAAACTATGGCAAGACATCCTATGGCTTCCGCCAGTGGCTGGCGCAAAAGGCCTATGCCCGAACAGCGGCCTATGACGCCGCCGTGTCGAACTGGATGGCCGATGCGCTGCAACTGGACGCCCCAACGCGCCGCGCATTTGCTGGTGAGTTGAAGCAGACCCTGCGGTATGGCGAAAACAGCCACCAGCAGGCAGCGTTCTACACGGACGGCACCAACCGCCCCGGCGTCGCCACCGCCGTACAGCATCAGGGCAAGGAACTGAGCTATAACAACATCAACGACACGGATGCGGCCTTTGAGCTGGTGGCCGAGTTTGATCCGGCGAAAGGCGCGGCTTGCGCCATCATCAAACACGCCAACCCTTGCGGTGTAGCCACAGGCGCAACCCTTCTTGAGGCGTACAAGGCGGCATTTGACTGCGACCGTACTTCGGCCTTTGGTGGCATTGTTGCGCTGAACCAGCCGCTGGATGCAGAAACAGCGCAAGAGATTACGGGCATCTTCACCGAGGTTGTGATTGCCCCCGGTGCCTCGGACGAGGCCAAGGCGATTTTTGCCGCCAAGAAAAACCTGCGCCTGCTGACGACCGAGGCGCTGCCGGATGTAACCGAAGGTGGAAAAACCGTCCGTCAGGTGGCCGGCGGGCTGTTGGTGCAGGACAAGGATAACGGCTTTGTCGGCATGGACGACCTCAAGGTCGTGACCAAGAAAGCCCCGACCGACGCGCAGATGCGTGACCTGTTGTTCGCGTGGAAAGTGGCCAAGCACGTCAAATCCAACGCCATCGTCTACGTCAAGGATGGCGCAACCGTGGGTGTTGGCGCGGGGCAGATGAGCCGTGTGGATTCGGCTCTGATCGCGGCCAAGAAAGCCGAACGTATGGCTGAAGCACTGGGCTTGCCGCAGCCGCTGACCATCGGTTCTGCCGTGGCATCGGATGCGTTTTTCCCCTTCCCCGACGGGTTGATGGAAGCCGCCGAAGCGGGCGCGACCTGCGTCATTCAGCCGGGCGGGTCCATGCGCGACGATGAAGTGATCGCCGCAGCCGATGAGGCCGGTCTGGCGATGGTCTTCACCGGTATGCGTCATTTCCGTCACTGATGCGGTCACGCCTGCTTCTCTGGGCGGCCTTGGCCGCCTTCGCGATCGACCAGATCAGCAAATATCTGGTCGTTCACGTCCTGCGCGTGGCTGAACGGCCCGACGGTATCGACGTTCTGCCGCCGCTGCTGGTGTTCAAATACGGCGAGAATCGGGGCATCAATTTCGGCCTGTTTCAGGGCGACTCTGAGGCCGCGCGCTGGTTTTTGATCGGTGTATCCGTGGCGATCTGCATCGGTGTTCTTGTTTGGCTTGGTCGTTCGATGCGTTCGAAATTCATGTTGCTCTGTGGCGGTCTGCTGATCGGCGGAGCGCTTGCGAACGTGGTCGACCGGCTCCTTTATGGGTTTGTTCTGGATTTCCTGAACATGTCCTGCTGTGGCATCAACAACCCGTTTGTGTTCAACTTGGCGGATGTGTTCATATTCGCCGGAGCGCTGGGGCTGGTTTTGTTTGACGGCAAAAAGCCCTCGTGACGCGCGGAATGATATGCGATAAAAGCGCCAGAAACAGGCTGGAGACACCAATGCGGATGCCGCGCGCCATATTTGTTCTGACATTTGCCGCTGCGGTCGCGGCATGTTCGAATCCCGGATTGCGGGATCTGGCGCCTCCGGGACAGGGTCCGGATGAATTTTCGGTATTGCCGGTCAAGCCGCTGACACAGCCTCAGGATTACGCGTTTCTGCCGGCACCCACGCCGGGTGGTACGAATCTGACAGACCCGACCCCCAAAGCCGATTTGGTGGTCGCGCTGGGTGGTAATGCCGCCGCCCTGAACCCCAACGCTGGTGTGCCGTCGTCGGATGCGGCGCTTGTGACGGCGTCCAGCCGTTATGGCGTGTCACCCGATACGCGGCGGGTGGTCGAAACCGAGGATGCCGCATTCCGCAAACGCCGGGGCCGCTGGACCGGTCTGCGCCTGTTCCCTGTCGACCGCTATAATCAGGTCTACGAACGCCAGTCGATCGATCCGTATTCGGAAACCGAAGCCGCCCGCCGGGCCGGGGTCGAGACCCCGACCTCGCCCCCGAATGAATAATTCTTAACTTTCCGTCATCGGGCTTGAACCCGGGCCGCACCACCGTAGTTTGAATGACAGAAACGAAACGGAGGATGCCCCATGGTTCGGGCCCTTGCCTTGTCGGCTGCCCTGATCGCCACCACACCGGCTTTTGCCGAGGGTGGGAAAGAAGCGGTCACCACATTTACTTTGGACAACGGCATGGATGTCGTCGTGGTCGAAGATCACCGCGCGCCTGTCGTGCAGCACATGGTCTGGTACCGCGCCGGATCTGCGGATGAGCCGATCGGATCGTCGGGTGTCGCGCATTTTCTGGAACACCTGCTGTTCAAGGGCACAGATACTTTGGCGCCGGGTGAATTCTCGGCCACCGTTGCGGCCAATGGTGGTAACGACAACGCATTCACTTCGTATGATTACACTGCCTATTTCCAGCGCGTCGCCGCCGACCGGCTTGAGCTGATGATGCGCATGGAATCGGACAGGATGCGGAACATTCGCCTGAGCGAAGAGGACATCGTGACCGAGCGCGATGTGATCCTTGAGGAACGCAACCAGCGCACCGAGAACAACCCGCGCGCCCTGTTCGGCGAACAGATGAGCGCGGCACAATACCTCAATCACCGTTATGGCGTGCCGATCATCGGCTGGAAGCACGAGATGGAAGAACTGGAACTGGAAGACGCACTGTCTTTCTACCAGACCCACTATGCGCCCAATAACGCCATTCTGGTTGTCACCGGAGACGTTGATCCTGCCGAGGTCCGCACTTTGGCCGATCAGTATTACGGTGTGATTCCGGCCAATGCGGAATTGCCGGAACGGATCCGGTCGCAAGAACCCCCGCAAAACTCCGAACGCCGTCTGACATTCAAGGACCCTCGCGTGGCGCAACCCTATGTTCAGCGCAGTTATCTGGCGCCGGAACGCGATCCGGGCGATCAGGAAAAGGCGGCAGCCCTATTTCTGTTGGCGGAGCTTCTGGGGGGCAGCACGACCTCGTATCTGAACGAAAAGCTGCAATTCGATCAGAAAATGGCTGTTTATACCGGGGCGTTCTATCGTGACGTGTCACTGGATGATACAACATTCGACCTGTTGGTGGTTCCCGCCGAAGGGGTTTCCCTGCAAGAGGCCGAAGATGCCATGGATCAGGCCGTGGCCGATTTCATTGCCGAAGGTGTCGACGAGGACAATCTGAACCGCATCAAGATGCAGTTGCGGGCCGCGCAGACCTACGCGCGCGACAATGTGGACGGGATCGGCAACCGCTATGGCCGCGCCCTGACCAGCGGCCTGACAATACAGGACGTGCAGGCATGGCCCGATATCCTTCAGGCCGTGACCGGAGACGAAATCATCGCCGCCGCCCGCGACGTTCTGCAACCCGAGGCGTCGGTCACCGGCTGGCTGATGCGCGATGATGAGGTGACGCAATGAAACGGTTTCTCGCAACGCTGATTGCCTGTCTGGTTGCTCTGCCCGCTTTGGCCGAGATCGAGATTGAAGAAGTGACCTCGCCCGGTGGTATCACCGCATGGCTGGTCGAGGATCACTCGATCCCTTTCACCGCGCTTGAGCTGCGCTTCCGTGGCGGTACGTCACTGGACGACCCGGACAAGCGCGGCGCGGTCTATCTGATGAGTGGGCTGATCGAGGAAGGTTCCGGTGAAATGGACGCGCGGACCTATGCGCGCGAGCTTGAGGCGCTGGCCGCATCGTTCCGCTATAACGCCGGTGACGACACGGTTTCGATTTCCGCGCGATTTTTGACCGAGAACCGGGATGAGGTTGCCGACCTGCTGCGTGAGACGATTCACGAACCGCGCTTTGATCAGGACGCGGTCGACCGTGTGCGCGCGCAAATCCTGTCCGGGCTGCGATCAGATCAGACCGACCCGAACGAGATTGCAGGCCGCAACTTTGCCCAGATGGCCTATGGCGATCACCCTTATGGATCGGAAGGCAAGGGCACAATCGAAAGCGTCTCGGCCTTGACACGGGATGACGTGGTAACGGCGTATGAAAGCGTTTTTGCCAAGGATCGTCTTTATGTGGGGGCTGTCGGCGATATCACGGCCGAGGAACTGGGCGCATTGCTTGACACATTGCTCGCCGACCTGCCGGAAACGGGCAAGCCCATCCCGGGCAAGGCCAACGTGACCATCCCCGGTGGGATCAGTGTTGTCGAGTTTGACACCCCGCAATCCGTTGCGCTGTTTGGCCATGCCGGAATAGATCGGGACGATCCTGATTTCTTTGCCGCCTATATCCTAAACCACATCCTGGGCGGTGGCGGGTTCGAAAGCCGTCTGATGCAGGAGGTGCGCGAAAAGCGTGGCCTGACCTATGGGGTTGGAACCTATCTTGTGCCCAAGGATCTGGCCTCGGTTTACCTGGGGTCGGTGTCATCGGCCAATGACCGCATTGCCGAGGCGATAGAGGTTATTCGCAACGAATGGGCGCGCGCCGCCGCCGAAGGGGTGACGCAGAAGGAACTGGACGATGCCAAGACCTACCTGACCGGCGCTTATCCGTTGCGCTTTGACGGCAACGGGCAGATTGCCGGGATCATGGTGGGGATGCAGATGGAAGGATTGCCCATCGATTATATTGCCACCCGCAATGACAAGGTGAACGCGGTCACACTGGAAGATGTAAACCGCGTTGCATCCGAACTGTTGGACCCGGACGGCCTGCATTTCACTGTTGTTGGAAAGCCGGTTGGGCTGGAAACTACCAACTGAACTGCAAGGGGTGAGTTGCGGCTCACCCCTTTTTCATACTCCGCAGCATATCGCCCATCATCTGCCCGAACTTGCCCGATCCGCGCTGATAAAGTGCCCCATCCACGGCCAGAACCGTGCCGCTGATATAACTGGCCAGATCCGAGCTGAGGAACAGGCAGGCATTGGCCACGTCCTGCGGCTGACCCCAGCGGCCCAACGGCACGTCGCGGCGCAGTTCTTCGTGGGCGTTTTGGGTGGGCGCAAGGCGTTTCGCACCCTCGGTGCCTTCGATGACCCCCGGCACAACCGAGTTCACCCTGATCCCCTCGACACCCCATTCCATCGACAGCGTGCGGGTGATCTGATCCACCCCCGCCTTGGCGGCGCAGACATGGGCTTGACCCTCATAAGGCAGATAAGATTGCGGGGCCGAGATATTGATGATGCTGGCACCGGGGCGTTTGAGGAACGGATACGCCCCCTTCATCACGTGGATCGTGCCCATCAAGTCGATATCGATCACGGTCTTGAACGCGTTGACTGACATTTCGGACGCCAGCGCCGGGAAATTGCCCGCCGCACCCGAAACCAGCACATCGAAATCCCCGAAGGCGTCATGGAACTGCTTCAGTCCCGCCGCTACGGCATCTGCATCGCGCACATCAAACGCAACCCCAATCGCATCCTGTGCGCCTGCGGCTTTCAGCGCGGCGATGGTGTCATCGACCTTTTCCTGCGACCGGCTGGCCACGGCCAGTTTGGCACCCGAGGCCGCGAAGGCCTCGGCGATGCCCCGGTTGATGCCACTGGTGCCACCGATGACGATGACGGTTTTTCCCGAAAAATCCATGTAGGCCTCCCTTGGCAGGGAGCCCTACTCGCCGTAGGGCACCCAGATGTTTTTCACTTCGGTTGCAGCCTGAAGGAAGCGGCGGGAATGGTCCATGCTCCAGTCAAATGCCGTCGCGTTATTGACCCAGGTCCGTTTCAGGTTCCCGGCTGAAACGACCTCGATCTCTTTCGACAGGTCGGTGGACGAGAACGACCAGACCGCGTCGACGTTCAGATGCGAGGCCAGCGGTTTCGCCAGTTCAGCATGGCTGCCGGTCAGGATGTTGACCACACCGGCAGGGACGTCCGAAGTCTCAAGGATCTGGTAGAAATCCGTCGCCGCCAGCGGGTAGGGCTCAGAAGCCACCAGAACCGTCCGGTTACCCATCGCAATCGCAGGCGCCATGGCCGAGACCAGACCCAGCAGCGGTGCCTCATCCGCGCAAAGCGCACCGATCACGCCAACGGGTTCCTTCATGGCGATGGCCACGCCCCGGATCGGAACACCATGGACCTGGCCGTCATACTTGTCGGCCCAGGCGGCGGCAGTGAACAGGCGCTGGATCGAAGCCTCAACTTCTTTCGCGCCGTCTTTCCTGCTGGTCATGGCGTCGATCCGCGCCGCGAATTCACCGGCACGGGCCGAGAGGTTTTCGCCGATGTAATAGAGGATCTGGGTCCGCAGATGGCCGGTGGTTCTGGACCAGCTTTTGGCACCTGCCGCAGCCTCGACCGCGTTGCGCACGTCCTTGCGGTTGGCAAGACCCACATGGCCCAGCAGGCCGGACTTGCCCCAAACCGGTTTCGAATAACCACCATCGGGCCGCGCCTGCTTGCCGCCGACATACAACTTGGCAGTGCGGTCAATCGGGTCGACCGGTGCCCCCTCGCCCATGGCTGCCTCGACCTTTGCCAGCGGCTTGGCCTTACCCTTGGGTCTGGTATAGGCGGTCAGCCCTTCCCAACCACCTTCGCGGCCAAAGCCGCTTTCGCGGACCCCACCGAACCCGGCAGCAGCGTCAAACAGATTGGTGGCATTCACCCAGACGACGCCCGCAACCAGCTTGGGCGCGATATCCAGCGCAAGGTTCACATTCTCGGTCCAGACGGTCGCCGCCAGACCATACCGGGTGTTGTTGGCCAGCTCGACCGCCTCTTCCGGTGTGCGGAAGGTCGAAGACACCAGCACCGGGCCGAAGATTTCCTCCTGCATCAACGGGTCCGAGGTCTCGAGCCCCGAGATCAGTGTTGGCGGGTAATAGCAACCGTTTGCGGGAAGTTCGCAGGCGGCTTGGTGCACATGGCCCGCAGTGTTGCTTTCGACCATTCCTTTGATGGTCTGCAACTGAACCGGGTCCACAACCGCGCCCACGTCGATGCATTTGTCCAGCGGATTGCCGACGCGCAGCGTGTCCATCCGGGCGCGCAGCTTGTCGTGAAACCGCTCGGCGATGCCTTCCTGGACCAGCAGGCGCGAGCCGGCACAACAGACCTGACCCTGATTGAACCAGATCGCATCGACCAGCCCTTCGATGGCTGAATCGATATCGGCATCGTCGAACACGACATAGGCCGACTTGCCGCCCAGTTCCAAAGTCAGTTCCTTACCCGAACCCGCCGTCGCCTCACGGATGCGACGGCCCACAACGGTCGAGCCGGTAAAGGCAATCTTGTCCACGTCCGAGGCCACGATCATCTCGCCCACGGCACCATCTCCGGTCACGATGTTGACGACACCTTTCGGCAGACCGGCCTGTGTGCAGATATCGGCAAACAATAGCGCCGTCAGCGAGGTATATTCAGCTGGTTTCAGTACCACCGTATTCCCCATCGCCAGCGCTGGCGCAATCTTCCACGCCAACATCAGCAGGGGGAAGTTCCACGGGATGATCTGGCCGCACACACCCAGCGCTTCGGTGTCGGGCAGCTCGCTTCCCGTCAGCTGCGCCATGCCGGCGTGATAATAGAAATGCCGCTGCGCCAGCGGAATATCGATGTCACGCGATTCACGGATCGGCTTGCCATTGTCCAGGCTTTCCAGCACCGCAAACAAACGCGAATGCTTCTGCAGCAGTCGCGCGATTGCATACAGATACCGCGCACGACCCGCGCCGCCCAGTTTCTCCCATTTCGGCTGAGCCTTGCGCGCGGCGGCTACAGCGGCGTCCACGTCGGCCTGCCTGGCCTGCGTCAGCTTGGCCAGAACCTCCCCGGTCGCAGGGTTGCGGCTGTCAAAGCCTTTGCCCGGCTTGGTGAAAGCACCATCGATATAGTGTCCGAACTTGTCGCCTTGATCGACCAGCCAGGCCAGCGCCTCGGCGGCGCTTTCGGGGGCGGGGCCGTATTCCATGGTCTCAAAAATCTCTTTGACTGTCATGACTTCATCTTTTCCCAAATACTCACTGTCCAGACATACCCACGGGCTCAGCCCATCGAATGCCTGTAACCAGCCGAGTAAGCCCCGGTGACATAGTGTTCCAACTGCCGTTCGATATCGCCCAGCAACGACGACGCACCAAAGCGGAACAGATCGGGTTCCAGCCAGCGGTCGCCCAGTTCGTCCTTGATCAGCGACAGATAAACCAGCGCGTCCTTGGCTTTCGAAATACCACCCGCAGGTTTATACCCGACCCGGTATCCGGTGCGGTCATAGTAATCGCGGATCGCACGGATCATCACCAGCGACACGGGCAGGGTGGCGTTGACGCTTTCCTTGCCGGTCGAGGTCTTGATGAAATCCGCCCCGGCCATCATGCAAACCAGCGAGGCGCGCGCGACATTGCGCAGGCTGCCCAATTCTCCGGTCGCAAGAATGGCTTTGACATGGGCATCGCCACAAGCCACGCGGAACGCCTTCATCTCATCATACAGGGCCTGCCAGTCCCCCGACAGCGCATGACGGCGCGAGATTACGATGTCGATTTCCTCGGCCCCGGCTTTCACGCTTTCCTCGATCTCGGCCACGCGCAGATGGAACGGGGACAGTCCGGCGGGAAAGCCGGTGGACACGGCAGCGACCGGAATTCCAGTGCCTTTCAGGGCGTCTACAGCGGTTTCGATCATGTCGTGATAGACGCAAACCGCCCCGGTCGTGATCGGTGGCATGTCCAGCGCCTGAAGGACCGAAGGTGCAACCGGCTGACGGGCCTTTGCACACAGACGGCGCACCCGGCCCACTGTATCGTCGCCCGACAGCGTGGTCAGGTCGATCATCGTGATGGCTTTCAGCAGCCACGCAGCCTGATATTCCTTCTTGACCGAACGGCGGCCCGGCAATGTGGCCGCACGCCGTTCAATTGCGGAAGTATTGGCCTGAATGGCGCGCACCCAGTCCAGATCCAGTTCCATTCCGGGGTTCCGGGGTTCGGTCACTTGCGGCAGATGCGCGGTGCGCACGGGGCTTTCTGAGCTCTGCGTATCCATGGTTACGTCCTTTGGGAGGTTTGCGACAAAATCGCACGGGTGGGCCGGGAATGGAAGGTGTTCCGGCGCAATGATCGAATATTTTTGACCATTTGGACAAATAATCGAGGTTTTCTTGCGAATAATTCTCATTAGCGTTGACTTAGTTGCGAATGGTTCTCATATTTAATCCAACACGTATCCAAGTCGAGGTTGGAAATGATTCGTCGGCATTGCCTTGCACTATTGGCTCTGGCCCTTTCGGTGCCAGCTATGGCTTTTGCCGGGGCACCGCTGAAAGTGGTGGCCACGACGGGCATGATTGCAGATGCAGCGCGTCAGGTCGGCGGTGATCTGGTTGAGGTCAGAGGGCTTATGGGCCCCGGCGTTGATCCCCATGCCTATCGCCAGACGCGCAGCGATATCGTGGCGATGACTCGGGCAGATCTGGTTCTGTGGCACGGCCTGTATCTCGAAGCGCAAATGGAAGACTTCTTTCATGATCTCGAGCGGAAACGGACCGTCATTGCGGTTGCAGAGGGCGTAGATAAGTCCATGCTGCGTGCGCATGATGATTATGCCGACAAGTATGATCCGCATGTCTGGATGACACCCGCGCTGTGGCGCGAGGTTGTTGTTGAAGTGCAGCGCGCCCTGACCGAAGCCCGCCCCGAAGCAGCCGAGGTTTTTGCCGCCAATGCACAAGCCCATCTGGCGGACATAGATCGTCTGACGGCCTATGCCGAGGAAACCTTGTCTTCGGTACCGGATCACAACAAGGTTCTGGTCACCGCCCATGACGCCTTTGGCTATTTCGGCGAAAGTTTCGGGTTCGAGGTTCTGGGCATTCAGGGCATCTCGACCCAATCCGAGGCGGGCCTGAACCGGATCGGAGAGTTGGTTGACCTGTTGGTTGATCGCCGGATCACGGCGGTCTTCGTCGAAAGCTCGGTTTCTGACCGGTCGATCCGCGCGCTGATCGAAGGGGCCGCCGCCAAAGGGCACGAGGTGAAGGTCGGGGGCGAGTTGTTCTCGGACGCCATGGGCGAGGATGGCACCTACGAAGGCACTTACATCGGGATGCTGGATCACAATATCACCGTCATCGCAGGCGCATTGGGCGGAGAAGTTCCCGATCGCGGCATGAACGGCAAACTGTCAGCGGGGTTCTGAGAGATGCTGGGGCTGATCAGCAACGAAGGTGTGACGGTCCAGGAACATAATCTGGATGACAGCCCTCTGGCTGTGCGGGGCCTGACGGTTTCCTACGGGCAGAAGCCAGCGGTCTTTTCGGTTGATATGACAGTAACGCCCGGCGCGATGACCGCCATTATCGGGCCGAACGGTGCTGGAAAATCAACGCTGCTCAAGGCGGCGCTGGGCATCGTTACGCCATTGTCGGGGCAGGTGACCGTATTTGGTCAGCCGCTGAATTCGCAACGCGCACGTGTCGCCTATGTTCCCCAACGTGCCAGCGTGGACTGGGATTTCCCGACACGGGTGATCGACGTGGTTCTGATGGGTCTGTCGCGTGAACTGGGCCTGTTGGGCCGCTTGCGCGCGCGCCACAAGGCCCGTGCGATGGATTGCCTGAACCGTGTCGGAATGCGCGATTTCGCGGATCGCCAGATAGGCCAGCTGTCCGGTGGCCAGCAACAGCGTGTGTTTCTGGCGCGTGCTCTGGCTCAGGATGCAGATCTGTACCTGCTGGACGAGCCGTTTGCCGGTGTCGACGCCGCCACCGAAAAAGCCATCATCGCGGTGCTTAAATCCCTGAAAGAGGCCGGTAAGACAGTCGTTGTCGTGCATCACGATCTGGCCACCGTGACCGACTATTTCGACCACGTTTTCCTGATCAATACCCGCAAGGTGGCCGAGGGGCCGGTGGCCGAGGCGTTCACGGCGGAAACGCTGCAATCGGCCTATGGTGGCAGGTTGGCAACGGCCCAGATCGATCAGATTTCACGCGCGCTGGGATAGTTCATGCTTTGGGATGCTCTGACCCTTCAGCTTGGCTATAATGCCACGCTGGTTGCCATCGGTGCGACATTGCTTGGCGTGTCGGCGGGCGTGACAGGGACCTTCCTGTTTCTGCGCAAGCGCGCCCTTGTCAGCGACGCAATCAGCCATGCAACCTTGCCGGGCGTCTGTATCGCTTTCATGGTGCTGGTCGCGCTGGGTGGGGACGGGCGCAACCTGCCGGGCCTGTTGGTGGGGTCCGCCATTTCAGCCTGGGTTGGTCTGTTGTGCATGAACTGGCTGACACGGCGCACCCGACTGGCCGAGGACGCCGCGATCGGTGCGGTCCTGTCTGTGTTCTTCGGCTTTGGGATCGTGCTGCTGACGGTCATCCAAACCATGGGGGTTGGCCGTCAGGCCGGGCTGGAAGGTTTCCTGTTGGGTTCGACCGCTGGAATGCTGTGGGCCGATGCGGTAATCATCGCACTTGGTGGCGCCTTGACCTTGGCTCTGGTGCTGATCATCCGCCGTCCGATGACCCTTGTCGCATTCGACCCCGAATACGCAGCGGCGCGCGGGTTGCCAGTGCATCGTATCGACCTGGCCATGATGGGGCTGGTCATGGCCGTGACCGTGGTCGGCCTGAAAATCGTCGGCCTGATCCTGATCGTGGCTTTGCTGATCATTCCGGCAGTGACCGCCCGGTTTTGGTCTGACCGCTCGGAACGCGTTGTTCTGTTGGCCGGGTTGGCCGGTGGTCTGGCCGGATATATCGGCGCTGCCATATCCGCATCTGCGCCCAATCTTCCAACCGGCCCGATTATCGTGCTGGTCAGCTTTGCCTTTTTCCTCGCCTCCCTCTTCTTCGCCCCGATGCGCGGCGTTCTGGCGGCGGTGCTGCGGCATCTGCGGTTTCAGCGCCGGGTGCATATTCGTCAGGGGCTTCTGGCGCTGGCACAAGGGCAGAAGATCTATGAACCCCTGACCCTGCGTTTGCTGCGGCGTGCCGGGCTGGTCCGGGCGGATGGCGTCGCGACGGACACCGGTAAGGCCCGCGCGGCCAAGGCCCTGCGGGATGAAAAGCGATGGGAAATCGTGCGCGCCGATCAGGCGCACGAGGCGACGGCTGCGCTCTATGACGGGTTGCGTGATATCGAGACCGTTCTGACACGGGACCAGATTGATGAGATCGACCGCCAGATTGGCGGGCCGCAGGGGATACCGGCATGAGTGGTGAAGAATTCGTCCCGCTGTCTCTGACGCCGCTGCTGATCGGAACATGTGCGGCCATCGCCTGTGCCTTGCCCGGCAACTTTCTTGTGTTGCGAAAACAGGCGCTGATCGGCGATGCGATCAGCCATGTGGTGCTGCCGGGTATCGTTGTTGCGTTTCTGCTGACAGGTGCCATATCCACCTGGCCGATGATGTTGGGTGCGGCAGGGGCCGCGGTTCTGGCTGTTGTCCTGATCGAGGCCATTCGCCGGCTGGGGCAGATCGAACCCGGGGCCGCCATGGGCGTGGTCTTTACCACCATGTTCGCGGCAGGCGTTCTGCTGCTTGAGCAGACGGATACGTCAACCGTGCATCTGGATGTGGAACACGCGCTTTACGGCAATCTCGAAAGCCTGATCTGGCTGGACGCGACCGGGTGGTCCTCGTTGCTGGACGCTCAGGCCCTTGCCGGATTGCCCCCGGAACTGCCCCGTATAGCGCTGACACTGGTGGGAGTGACGCTGTTTACATGGCTGTTCTGGCGGCCGCTGAAAATATCCACCTTTGACGAAGGTTTCGCCCGCACGATTGGTATTCGCACGGGATTTCTGGGTATGGCGCTCGTCATCACTGCGGCCATCGCGGCGGTTGCCGCTTTTGACGCGGTAGGCTCGATCATCGTGATCGCGATGTTTATCTGCCCTCCAGCAGCCGCGCGGATGCTGACCAACCGGCTTGAGGCGCAGATTGGCTGGAGTGTCGTGATCGCTATAACCTCTGCCGTGACAGGGTATGTGCTGGCAGGCTACGGACCCCTGTGGCTGGGTGCAGCGGATGCGGTCAGTGCGGCGGGGATGATCGCAACGATGTCCGGGCTGATCCTGGCACTGGCGGCCATGTTTGGCCCATGCCGCACACGAGTTGGTGTTCAGACATCAGCCTGAGACGGCATTTTCCTGCCGCAGATGCCCATGCGTCATCGGCCAAACTCTGCCCAGATGCCGTTAAGGTTAATCTTAAGCAGATTTTTGGGAAGTCTCGTGCTAGAGGCTGCCCATTGATTAGCTGAACACACCACTCACTCTGGTAGGCCCGGATGGTACGGAATGGGGATTCATTCACGGCCATCCGGGCGCCCCTTTCCGATCAGAAGACATGCTCAAACCGGTGGCAGAATCGTGCGCGGTTGTGCTAGGTCTAGGGGTATGGCGCAAACAAACCCCAATATCAGCGAAAATCGCCCCGTGATCAGACAGCTTGACGATGCTGCCATCAACCGTATTGCGGCGGGTGAAGTGGTGGAACGCCCGGCCTCGGCGGTCAAGGAACTGGTCGAGAATGCACTTGATGCCGGGGCCGCGCGTGTAGCCGTCGAAATCGCCGACGGGGGAAAGACACTGATCCGCGTGACCGACGATGGCTGCGGTATCCCGGCCCAAGATTTGCCGCTTGCCCTGTCGCGCCACGCCACATCAAAGATCGACGGATCGGACCTGCTGAATATCCACACCTTCGGGTTTCGAGGCGAAGCCTTGCCCTCGTTGGGGGCTGTCGGACGCCTGACCATAACCAGTCGCGTGCCCGGTGCGGACGCGGCGCAGATCCATGTTGCAGGTGGCAAGACGGGTTCGGTCAAGCCTGCAGCCCTGCGCGCGGGCACGGTGGTCGAGCTGCGCGATCTGTTCTTCGCCACCCCCGCCCGGCTGAAATTCATGCGCACCGACCGGGCCGAGGCGCAGGCGATCACGGACATGGTGAAACGGCTGGCGATGGCCGAACCATCCGTCACATTTACCCTGCGCGATGTCTCGGGCGGTGGCGAAGGCCGCGTGATCTTCCGCGCGGATCGCGAGAATGGCGACCTGTTTGACGCCCTGCACGCCCGTCTTGCCCGTGTGATCGGGCGCGAGTTTGCCGAGAATGCGCTGCGGATCGATGCCACGCGCGACGGTCTCAGGCTTTTTGGTTACGCGGCCCTGCCGACCTATTCCCGTGGCGCAGCGGTGGCGCAGTACCTTTTTGTCAACGGGCGTCCCGTGCGCGACAAGATGCTGACCGGCGCTTTACGGGCGGCCTATTTCGATTTCCTTAGCCGGGACCGTCACCCGGCGGCGGCATTGTTCATCGACTGCGACCCGACATTGGTTGACGTGAACGTTCACCCTGCCAAGTCCGAGGTCCGGTTCCGCGATCCGGGCGTTGCGCGCGGGCTTATCGTGTCCAGCCTGCGCCACGCATTGGCCGAGGCCGGGCATCGCGCGTCCTCGACCGTGGCCAATGCGACCCTGGGTGCGATGCGACCGGAACCCGCGCAGTCCGCACCAGCGCGGGTCTATCAGATGGATCGCCCGTCGCCCGCAGCGCGCCAGGCCGCGTACCGCGCGCAGGCTCCGGGTTTTGCGGAACTTGCGCGTGATTACAGTGGCAGCATTGTCGATCCGATCCCGGTTGCACCGGCTTCGCAGGGTCAGGAGCCCGATGCGCAGAATCTTCCGCTGGGCACTGCGCGCGGGCAGGTGCATGAAAACTACATCATCGCCCAGACTGCCGATGGAATGGTGATCGTTGATCAGCACGCCGCGCATGAACGGCTGGTCTATGAGAAGCTGAAAACACAAATGGCCGAGACGGGAGTCGCGGCACAGGCGCTTTTGATCCCCGAGATTGTTGAGTTGTCCGAAGGTGACTGCGCCCGCCTGATGGCTGTCTGTGATGATCTGTCCCGTTTGGGGCTGACCATCGAACCCTTTGGCGGAGGCGCCATTGCCGTGCGCGAAACCCCGGCCATTCTGGGCGAGGTCGATGCGCGCGCGATGATCCTTGATATCCTCGACGAACTGGCCGATCAGGGCGAAAGCCAGATGGTGCAGGCAAGGATCGAGGCGATCCTCAGTCGGGTTGCCTGCCACGGCTCGGTCCGGTCCGGTCGTCGGATGCGGGCCGAGGAAATGAACGCCCTGCTGCGCGAGATGGAGGCGACGCCGCATTCCGGCCAGTGCAATCACGGGCGACCCACATATGTGGAACTGAAGCTAAGCGACATCGAACGCCTGTTCGGGCGCAGTTGATCCATTGGCCACTGCAGGTTAGTAAGAATAAAACAAGAACATCCGAGGCGACATGATCAAGATTGCAGGAACAGAATATGCATTGGATGACCCGGTTGTTCTTATCGTGGGCGGAACAGTTGCGCTGATCCTGCTGCTGCTGTTCCTGTCGTTGCGCGCCGCCAATCGCTCGGCCCGGATGGCGGAACCGCTGGCGCGGCAGATGGCGCTTCTGGGTCAGCATGTGCAGCAGCTGGGGCAGGGGCAGGAACAGTTGCGCGGCGGCTTGCAGCATGTCTCGGACACGCAGGCCAACGCGCAGGTGCAGGTGATCCAGACGGTCGAGGCACGCTTGTCCTCGGTTCAGCAGCAGATGAATGACCGGCTGGCGGATAACGCGATGAAATCGGCCCGCGCGCTGGCCGAGATGCAGGAACGGATGAAGGAAACCCTGCACGGTTCGTCAAAACAGACGGCGACATCACTGACGCAGCTGCAGGAACGTCTGGCCGCCATCGACAAGGCGCAGGACAATATCACGAAACTGTCGGGCGATGTTCTCAGCCTTCAGGATATCCTGTCGAACAAGCAGCGGCGCGGGATGTTTGGTGAGATTCAGCTGAACGATATCGTGTCCAAGGCGCTGCCCGCGGACAGCTATTCACTGCAAGCCACCTTGTCGAACGGCAGGCGCGCGGATTGCCTGGTGCATCTGCCGAACCCGCCCGGCCCGATCGTGATTGACGCGAAATTCCCGCTTGAGGATTTCGAGGCACTTGCCGCCGCGCAGACCAAGGCGGATGTTGAAAGATGCCTGCGGGCTTTTGGTGCTGCCGTGAAAGTGCATATCAAGGCGATTTCCGAGAAATACATCCTCGACGGGGAAACCGCTGACGGTGCCCTGATGTTCGTCCCGTCCGAAGCGATCTATGCCGAGCTACACGCCCGCCTGCCCGATGTGGTGCGCGAAGGGTTTGCCGCAAGGGTCTGGATCGTCTCGCCCACCACCTGTATGGCCACGCTGAACACGATGCGGGCGATCCTGAAAGATGCGCGCATGCGTGAACAGGCCGGTGCGATCCGCAAAGAACTGGGATTGCTGCACAAGGACGTGGACCGTCTGGGCGACCGCGTTTCAAACCTCGACCGTCACTTCGGGCAGGCGGCCAAGGATATCTCGGAAATCAAGATCAGTGCCGAAAAGGCCGGCCGCCGGGCGCAGCGGCTGGATAATTTCGACTTCGAAGAAATCGCGCCCGATACTGAAACAGAGGTTGTGCCACTGGCACGTCACGAAGGCTGAACATCCTGTTGAAAAAGTGAACCGGCGCCGGGCCGGTTCTGATGGGCCTGCGCCAGCAAGCGTTTAGATACGCAGGAAGGGTTGAAACAGGCGCGGCATCAGCTTGTTGAACTTCAGCGGCGCATCCGTAACCGCCAGGCATATGCAGTCTTCCGAGATATCCGCGACAGGTGTGTGTTCCAGATCCTCGTCGGCGATTTCAACATCGCCACGGGCAAAATGGTCAACCTCGTCCGAGAAAGCCCCTTGCAGAACCATTGTCAGCTCCATGCCGTTGTGGCCGTGATCCGGCACGGCAGCACCGGCCGGAATGAACAGCAAGCGGGCGGTGGCGTCTTTGGTGGTCGGCAGGATCGCCTGTTTGACACCCATGCCAATCGACCGCCAGCGGATGTCCTTGACTGTCCCGCCCACGTAATCCTGCAACGGGGCTGGCAGAACTGCACATCCCGGGCGAACGGGCTTGGGCGCCGGAGCACCTTGGGCGATCAAAGCCATTGTGGCCGCCAGGGAAGTTTCACTCATGCTGGCACCCTCACTCTGCTCGTCCAGCACTTGTCCGCCAACGGCGTCATAACTTTCAGCGCGCGCGCGGCAGTGGTCGCACAGGGACAGATGCGTGGCGACCATCAGATCGAAGGCTTCGGGCAGACCGCCTGCGGCATAGGCCATCAGCAGGTCATCCGTCAGGTGATGTTTGATCAACTTGCTCATCTTACTCATCTCAGTTCATCGCGTGGCGCAAGCGGTCCAGCGCCAGCCGTATGCGTGATTTGATCGTTCCCAGCGGCAACCCGGTCTGCGATGCGATTTCCCGGTGACTCAGGTCGCCGAAATATGCCTTCTCGATCAGGTCCCGCTGTGCATCCGGCAACGCCTTCAAGGCGGTGCGCAGTTGCGCGGTTTCCTGTTGCAGCGCGATGACGTCATCCTGATCGGGCTCAGCCTCGGAACCCCAACCCAGATCTTCGGGTTCAGGGCGGCGTTGCTTGCGCAGCACGTCAATGCGCTTGTTTCGAGCGATGGTGAACACCCATGTGGCTACGGTGGCACGCGTCGGGTCGAACAGGTGGGCCTTGTGCCACAAGGTCGCCATCACTTCTTGCGCGCATTCTTCTGCCATGGTGGCATCAGCCCCTGACTTCATCAGGAACGCCTTGATACGTGGCGCGAAGTGCTGGAACAGCTCGGCAAATGCCGCCTGATCCTGCGCATCCCGGATGCGTCTGACGTGGTCCACCCATTCGGCCCTGGTCTCGCGCTTGCTGTTGATTTCGTTCACCCGCCTACCCTTGATGCGTTTGTGGACGCGCCAAGGTTGAGGGGCGGGTGTTTCAACCGCTGGTCCGTCCAAGGTCGCTGTATTGGTCTCGGTAAACATAACCATATTACGGCGCATGTCCCAAGCTGGATCACTTTATCGGAACATTTTGATCCGCTCCCGGCCAAGTCTCGTAATATGAACACCAGCGGCAAAAAAGAAATCGCGACTGCTCTGGCGGTTGTGCTAGGACCAGAAGACATCGGATGGCAAAAACGATAGATCATGTTGCAGGCCACACCTATCACGGCCGCAAGGGGGCAATCGACAACGCCTTCCGGTATTCTGTCGATTACATCCTGTTTGATCCCGAAGCCCGGTTAACCACGCCTTTTCTGTTTTCAATGGACCGGACAAATGTCACCAACTGGCGAACCCGCGATCACGGAGGAGAGCCAGGTCAAGGCCATGGTGCCGCCTGGCTGCGCGCGCGATTTGCCGAGATGGACATTCCGCAACCCGCGCAGGTCATGCTGCTGACCCAGCCAAGGGTGCTGGGCCACGTTTTTAATCCCGTCAGTTTTTGGTTTTGCTTTGACCGCGATGATCAGCTTTACGCCGTGGTGGCCGAGGTGACGAACACCTTTGGAACGCGCCACAGTTATCTGTGCCATAAGCCGGATTTTTCAACCATCGAACCAACCGACCGATTGGCGGCCGAAAAGGTGATGCATGTCTCGCCCTTCCAGAAGATTGAAGGCAGCTATACGTTCCGCTTCGACTACAGCCCGGATCGGGTTGGTGTGTGGATCGACTACACGCGCGCGGGTGGCGGGTTGATCGCGACACTGACCGGACCGCGCCAGCCATTGACCAGCCGGGTGATCCTTTGGTCTTTTCTGCGTCGCCCATTCGGTTCGCGGCGCACTTTTGCGCTGATCTTATGGCAGGCCTTCAGGTTGTGGCTGAAAAAAGCTGCCTTCCGTCCGTTTCGCAAGGAACCTGTGCCTGATCATCCAGTATCGCGTGTGGGGCAGTGACCAGCCTGTTTGTTCAAGATCAAAGACGCAGGCGCCTGCCAGTGGTTGTGATGGCGTAACAACCGCGAACACGAGGAGTCGAAGAGATGTTGGAAATCTCGGCAAGAAAAGTCGCCCAGGTCGCCATGATGGGCCGCGAACTGAACCGGGCCGAGGGCGAATTGCGGGCGTTCATCGACCGCATGAGCGAAGACGAGCAGGCCGAACTGGTTGCCATCATGTGGATTGGGCGCGAGAGCTTTTTTGCGGAAGATCTGGCCGAGGCCATCGCCACCGCCAAGTCCGAGGCATCGACCCCATGTGCAGACTACCTGATCGGAACACCGCACATGTCTGACCACCTTGAGAATGGTTTGGACGCATTGGGAATATCTGCGGAAGACGTGGAAAACGATCTGATGTAGGCCGCTCGACGGCCTCACCCCAAAAACAGACCTGTGCGTTGGTCGCCAGCGTCGGATACCGAGGCCAATTCGCTTTCCACTATGGGGACACCCCAAAAAATGGGGAACAGGCGGGGCAGACCGGCCGTGAACACCTGCGCGCGCAACCTCAAGAAACCTTAATGTTTCCGACTGGCGACCTTAACGGTGGCCTCCCTTATTTGAAGCTATCACACCCAAGCAATTCAAATTTCGGAGGAACCAGCAATGACTGATGCACAAACAATTGACACTCATAAGGGCCTCTTGGAGGGCCTGTTTGCCAAATATGCCGAGGCAAAAGTCGAACATTTCCGACGTCAAATCTTCTCAAAAACTGTACGGCAGCTGGAAAAACTCAGCGATATTCAGCTGACGGATATCGGCATTCCCCGCGAGCAGATCCGTCGGCGCGCTTATCACAGCGTGTATCACAACGCACCGTATCAACAGTGACCCGAAAGTTTCGAAATCCTAGCGTGAGGTAATCAGTATGTTTGACTTTATCCCCTCGACCAATCAACCGGCCCCGGCCGCCAGCGCCTTGTTGCTGTTTGACCGCGCCATGCGCCTTCGTGCCATCAGCCCGGATATCGTGCGCGCCGCCCAGCATCTGAACGGTCTGACAGACCATCAACTGGCCGAGCTTGGCATCAACCGCAGCGATGTCGAAGACACCATCGAACGTTATATCTGAAGTTCTCTTCAGGGAATTCCAGACGAGTTTATCATGCCTGAAGAAGAACAATAAAAGCCATTCCAGAAACTCTGGAGTGGCTTTTTTGGTGCGATCAGGCCGTATGATCCACGATCTGCAAGTGCTGGGCCAGCCGGTCGATCTCGGCCATCCAGCCTTGTACCAGTTTTGGGTCGCTTGGGGCTGCGTGAACGCCTGCCGGGATGGCGCGGTTCATAATGGCCTCGACGGCAAGTGAAACCGGGATCGATACCAGACGCGCCATTGCTGTGCCGCGCTCGTCGCCCCAGGCGTCCATGACATAGGTCTTGTGCCAGACTTCGACGCCGTCTTTCTCGGCCTTCAGTCCAACACACAGCACCACGCGGTCGGGCTCACCCTCGTCATAGGCGTTTTCGTCCCAGAACTGGTCGGACATCTCTTTCAGACGCGCATCCCCTTCCGGGCCCGACAGGGTTTCGATTTCACGGAACACGTCCGACCACGCATCCGCCCAACCGTTCAGGCGCAGGGTGCCACGGACGAATTCCCTGACGGGCCAGTGATCCTCGAACTGGTACTGCGCCTTGAACGGGATCGAGTCGCGGTTGGGATAGACTTCGAAACTTTCCGGCGTTGGCAGTGGCGCGATATAGCTGCTGATCGCATCCCACGGGCGGGCAACGTCCAGCGGGGCATAGTCGCGGATCGACTTCGATGGCGACCGAAGCGCCTTGAGCACACCCAACGGCGACCAGCTGAACTTATAGCGGAACGGATTCGGGATTTTGGGTATGCCACCGCAATAGGAAATGAAACTCAGGTGGTTTTGCGGATCGAACGCGTCCGAGGCGCGATAGTCATCGACCAGCGCATGCGCCATCAGGTGGTCGATGCCCGGGTCCAGACCAACTTCGTTGACCAGTGCTACACCGGCTTCGCGCGCCTTGTCGTCCAGTGCGCGCATTTCGGGCGCAATGTAAGACGACGACACGAAATTGGCCTGTTTCGAGATCGCCAGTTCCGCCAGTGGTACGTGCCAGTCGCCCGGCAGCATGGACACGATCACGTCGCCCTTCTCAAGCACATCACCCAGTGCGTCGATGTCGAAGGCGCGAATATCGTCGGTCAGGTCCCCAACCTCGGCCTTGGCTTTTTCGATCGTCCGGTTCCAGACGGTGACCTTGTGGCCACCTTCGATCAGACGGCGCAGGCCGGGGATGGCCGACAGGCCGGTGCCACACCAGTGAATCGTCATCGCTCAGATCCCTTCGATATGTGTTTTGTAAATCGCTTCTGCCCGACCCCAGACGCCGCTGTCCAGATCGGTCAGGGTCAGAAGCGACGGCAGAAGCTGTGCCGCATAATCTTCCGAACTTTCGACCGGCAGCATCGACGGCAGGTTATCGATGGCCATCACGTCCATCACCGGATCGGTTGCCACGCGCAAAGCAGGCGCGTCCCACGTGGTGGCGCGGTCATAGACGGGCACCGGGTTGTAGTCGCTGTCCGGGTCACAGGCGACATCGCCGATGGCGGTCAGCTTGCGCGGGGCAGTCAACGCCTCACGCGGAACAAAGACCGGGGTTCCGGGGCGCGCGAAGATGCAGTTCAGGAACAGGTCGTGGTCCAAAATTTCGGGAAACGGCCCGCCGCTTGCGGTTTCCGCCATGTCCCATTTGGTGACGTCGACGCCCATCGCGTCGCACAGGTCTGCGGCCCCCGTACCCACGCGACCCAGTGCACCGATGACGATGGCGCGGGGGCGTGGGGCTCCGGTCGCGTCCAACTCGGCCAGCAATTCAGAGTTCAGAACGTCTTTGCCTTTATACACCCCAACCGGCGGGCATTCCTCGCCCCGTTGCTGTGCCGCCCACGTCTTGAGCGTTACCGCAGCACCGGCATACCCGGCCCAGTAACCAAAGGCGGCAACGCGGCGGCCATCTTCGCTCACCAGATATTCCAGATCATAAAGCGTGCCGCCCCCGGCCTTGAACCGCTCCAGCAGCGCGCGACCCGAATGCTGGCCCTTATAGGCGTGGCCGAACATGATGTGGCGATGGGGCAGGGGGGTGCCATCTTCGGGCAGTTCCTTGAGGCCAAAGATGATCGCATCCCGCTGGGCTTCGGGCCACGAATTCTCAGCCGCGATTGCACAGCCGGCGTCCTTGTAGCCATCAATCGGAATGGCGCGGACATGGCTCTCCTCAACCGTCACGCGGAGACCTGCGGCGATCAGTGCGGCAGCCCCTTCGGGTGTCAGCCCCACCCGTTCTTCGTTCGGGCGCTGTTCCGCCCTGACCCAGAGATGTGTCATCATAATTCCTTTTGTCAGAGCATCCCGGCAGCGCGCACCGCCTGAACCGAAGGCCGTGCCTCCATCGCCTTGCGGAAGGCGAGAATTTTGGGGAAGGCCGAGACATCGACGCCGTCACCTTCAAGCCAGCTGCAAACCACATAAAGATAGGCATCGGCCAGAGAGAACGTGTCCCCCAGAACAAACGGCCCGCGCAACCCGTTTGACGAGATATAGTCGCAAGATGCGGTCATCGTCTGCGCGACCTTGTCCGTCATGTCTTTCCAGCTGGATTTTTTGTCGGCCCAGCGATGCCCGCGCAGCTTGTGGGCGTGGTTCACATGCATGGTCGAGGCCAGATAGAACATCACCTCGCGCATACGGGCGGCCACGACCGGATCAGCTGGCACCAATTCGGCCTCGGGTGCCTTGGCCGCAATATATTCCAGCAACGCGCCGGTCTCGGTCAGGATGCCGCCATCGACCACCAGCGCCGGAACGCGCCCCTTGGGATTGATCTGCTTGTAGGCCGGTTTTGTCTGTTCCCCATCAGCAAAGTCCAGCTTGATCGCTTCATAGTCCAGCCCGGCCTCTTCCAGAGCAATCGCAACAGCGACCGAGATGGTTCGGGGTGCATAATAAAGCTGCATCAGGGATCTCCGATCTGGTTAGAGGTGGGTCTGCGCGAACTGCCGGTCGGGTGCTTCCAGATGCGGCACCGCATTGAACAGAACCGGGCTCAGCTGCGCGCCAATCGGGTGCAGACGATGCATCGACGTGTTCATGATGGCAAGGGCCACCCGTGCCATCGACGGGATGTCCAACCCCATCGCCTGCCGCACCACCATCGAGATCAACCCGCCCGAGGTCACGACGATGGCCGGTCCGCCCTCGGTCCCGATCTCGTGCAGTGCATCGCGGACGCGGGCTTCAAACGCGTCGAAGGATTCCGGCGCGTTCTCGATCTTTCCGCTGGCCCAGGCCGCGAAGGTTTTGGGCAGGTGCTCGACAAATCCCTCGCGATCGGTCGGGATTTCGACGCCGTGTTGTTCTTCGAACAACTGTGCAAGGGTGAAATACTCGATCTCGTTCAGCCGTGCGTCGCAGACAGGATCGGTCAATCCCATGCTGGTCACCGTCTCGGTATGGCGGGTCAGGGTGCCACAATAGACGCGTGTATAGTGGCTGCGGGTGTCACGCAGATGCGCGCCCAGCCAGCGGGCCTGTTGATGGCCCAGATCGCTCAGCTTGTCATAGCTTGCTTCGTCGCGCGCCGTCGTGTTTGCCTGCCCGTGGCGCACCAATGTGATATGTGACATGTCGCTCCCTCTTGCGCCGAAGTCTTAGGGCAGGTTCCTTGCCGGGACCAGAGGGGTTTCTTGATCTCGCCGGAAAAACATTCGCAGCTGTCCGGTTTCTGGCTATGGTCGCCCTGACCAACCACGCCCGGAGGGATTCATGGCCGTCGATCACACGCGTTTTCTGGAGGATCTGCACAAGCTGCGTGAATTCGGTGCCTCGGGTGTGGGCAAAGGGGTCATTCGCCCGGCCTATTCCAAAGCGGATATCGCTGCGCGCCAATGGCTGGCGGACCGTATGGACGATGCAGGTCTGACACCGCATTTCGACCCGGTAGGCAACCTGTTCGGGCTGGCGCCTGGTCGCTCTCTGCTCATGGGGTCGCATTCCGACAGCCAGCCCGAAGGCGGCTGGCTGGACGGCGCGCTCGGCGTGATTGCCGCGCTGGAAATCGCGCGGTCCAGCGACCAGCCGATCTCGGTCGTCAGTTTTCAGGACGAAGAAGGCCGGTTCGGTGTGACCACGGGTTCGGCGGTCTGGTCCGGCGGTCTGCCGCTGGACAAGGCCGATGTGTTGACCGACGGTTCTGGCGTCAGCTTTGGCGAGGCCCGATCTTCCATGGCGGACCTGTCGCAGGGTTTTGTCGATCCCGCGCGGTTCAGCGGCTTTGTCGAGATGCATATCGAACAGGGCCCTTCTCTGGACGCAGCGAACGAGCAGATCGGTGTCGTCACCGATATCGTCGGCATCCGGGACATGTCGATCACCTTCGAAGGGCAGCAGAATCACGCGGGCACCACGCCGATGCATTTGCGCCGCGATGCGTTTCAGGCGTTGTCACTGTTCAATACGCGCCTCAACGAACGGTTTCGCAACGTGGTGACACCGCAAACCGTCTGGACCATCGGGCGGGTCGATCTTCACCCCAATGCGTCGTCCATCGTGCCGGGTCGGGCGCGGTTCTCGATGCAGTGGCGCGATGGCGATCCGGATCGGCTGTCGCGGATGGAGGAGATCATCCGTACCGCAGCGCAGGAAATAGCCAGCGAACAGGGCATGGTACTGACCTACGGCCCTTTGCTTGGGTTGGAACCCGTCACGATGGATCAGTCCCTGCGCGCGGCGCTGGAACATGGGGCCGAACAGGTGGCACCCGGCAAATGGCGCAGGATGCCGTCGGGCGCTCTACACGATGCCACAAACGTGTCGCGCCTTATGCCTGTTGCGATGCTGTTTGTGCCCTCGATCAACGGTGTCAGCCACGATTTTGCCGAAGATACCACCGAAAGCGATCTTGTGGCCGGGCTGAGGGTGCTGGATCTCGCAGTGCAGTCACTTGACGGGCAGGCGCGATAAGGTGCGGGCAAAATACTGTTTTTACAGGCCATTGCGGTTGGTTGGTCTGGTGTTATCGTCGCGCTCGAAACTGTGATCGGCAAACCTTTGCAAAAGCCAAAAGACGAATGTTGCCTAAGGGAAAAAAGTTTCCTATAGGAACGCAAGGGATGCATGCACCCGTATACAGGCTTGTCCAACAGACGGTACTCTGGTTCGCAAGTTGACCGGAATCGTTGCAAAATTGATAGCGTGGGGCAGACTGACGGGAATGCGTTCGAAACCGATAGATACGAAAAGGTATCCAAGATGACCGAGATTAGACGCACGCCGTTGTATGGGCTTCACGTTGAGTTGGGCGGCAAGATGGTTGATTTTGCCGGGTGGGAGATGCCAGTTCAGTATCCGCTGGGGATCATGGGCGAGCATAAGCAGTGCCGCGAGAAGGCGGCGTTGTTTGATGTGTCGCATATGGGTCAGGTGATATTGCGGGGCGAGAATGTGGGCGAGAAGCTGGAAGCACTGTGTCCGCAGGCTTATGCGACGCTGAAGGAAGGCAAGGCGCGGTACGGGTTCTTCACCAATGCCGAAGGCGGGATCATGGACGATTTGATCGTGTCGAACGCGGGGGATCATTACTTTGTGGTGGTGAACGCGGCGCTGCGCCATCAGGACATTCCGCATATGCGCGCCAATCTGGACGGCGTCGAAGTGACCGAGATTTTCGACCGCGCGCTGGTCGCGGTGCAAGGTCCCAAGGCCGAAGATGTGGTAGGCGCGCTCTGCCCTGCGGCGCGCGATCTTAAGTTCATGGAAACCACGATTGCCGACATCCTGGGTGTCGAATGCCGCATCTCGCGGCTGGGATACACGGGCGAGGACGGGTATGAGATCTCGATCCCCGAGGACAAGGCGATCGAGATCACCCGGGCGTTCCTGGCGCATGAGGATTGCGAACCGGCAGGTCTGGGCGCGCGCGACAGCCTGCGGCTTGAAGCCGGGCTGTGCCTGTACGGCAATGACATCGACCAGACGACCTCGCCGGTCGAGGCCAGCCTTGGCTGGGCGATGCAGAAGCGCCGTAAGGAAGAAGGCGGCTTTCCGGGTGCGGAACGTGTGCAGCGCGAACTGGCCGAGGGGCCTGCGCGCAAGCTGGTGGGCATCAAGCCTGACGGCCGCGCCCCCGCGCGTCAGGGCGTGGAAGTGCAATGCCTTGAGGGCAATACCATCGGTCAGATCACCTCGGGCAGCTTTGGCCCCACGGTCGGCGGCCCGGTTGCGATGGGCTATGTGTCCGCGGGCCATGGCGAGCCGGGCGAGAAGGTCAACCTGATCATCCGGGGCAAGGCGCAACCGGCGCAGATTGTGGCGCTGCCCTTTGTCAAACAGAATTACAAGCGTTGAAGTCAGGAGAGAGAGACATGGCAACCTATTATTCCGAAGAGCATGAATGGCTGGCGGTCGACGGCGACACGGCCACGCTGGGCATCACCAAACACGCGGCCGAGCAGCTGGGTGAGGTGGTCTTTGTCGAGCAGCAGGAGGTGGGCGACGAGTTCGAGAAGGATGGCGAGATCGGCGTGATCGAATCCGTCAAGGCCGCCTCCGAGCTTTACGCGCCGGTTGATGGTGAGATTACGGAAGTGAACGAGGCGCTGGCCGACAACCCCGGCGCGCTGAACGACGACCCCGAGGGCGAGGCCTGGATCTACAAGATCAAGATCGCCGATGCCGCGCAGCTGGAAGATCTGATGGACGAAGCCGGCTACAAGGCCTTCATCGGCTGAATCCGGCCCGGAGCCCCCAGAGATCGGGGCTCCCCGCTTCATCTTTTTCCAAATACTCCCGCCGGAGGCTCCTGCCGTCTCCGCCGGACCTGACCTATCCTTGAGGAGCGCTGCAATGGCCTTCAAACTGACCGACTACGAAGCCTATGACTTCGCCAATCGCCGCCATATCGGGCCCAGCCCGACCGAGATGCGCGACATGCTGCAGGTGATCGGCTTCAAGACGCTGGACCAGCTGATCGACGCCACCGTCCCGCCCGCGATCCGGCAGAAGGAACCGCTGGACTGGGGCCCGGCGATGACGGAACGCGATGCGCTTTTCCACATGAAACAGGTGGCGGGCAAGAACAAGGTTCTGACCTCGCTGATCGGTCAGGGCTATTACGGCACCACCACGCCTGCACCGATCCTGCGCAACATCCTGGAAAACCCGGCCTGGTACACGGCCTACACGCCCTATCAGCCCGAGATCAGCCAGGGCCGGCTCGAGGCGCTGCTGAACTTCCAGACCATGGTCAGCGACCTGACCGGGCTCGATGTGGCCAACGCGTCCCTGCTGGACGAAGCCACGGCTGCGGCAGAAGCCATGGCAATGGCCAAGCGCGGCGGCCGGTCCAAAGCCAATAACGCGGCCTTCTTCGTGGATCGCAACTGTCACCCGCAGACCATCGCGGTCATCAAAACCCGCGCCGAACCCTTGGGCATCGACGTGCAGGTGGGCGATCCCGATCAGCTGGATGCAGGTGCCGTCTTTGGCGCGATCTTCCAGTATCCGGGCACCCATGGCCATGTACGCGACTTCACGAACGAGATCGCGGCGCTGCATGAACATAACGCCATCGCTGTGGTCGCCGCCGACATCCTGTCGCTGGCGCTGCTGAAATCCCCCGGCGAGATGGGCGCGGATATCGCCATCGGCTCGACCCAGCGCTTTGGCGTGCCGATGGGTTATGGCGGCCCGCACGCCGCGTATATGGCGACCACCGACAAGCTGAAGCGCTCGATGCCGGGGCGGATCATCGGGGTCAGCATCGACAGCCGCGGCAACAAGGCCTACCGCCTGGCGCTGCAAACCCGCGAGCAGCACATCCGCCGTGAAAAGGCGAACTCGAACGTCTGCACCGCGCAGGCGCTGCTGGCCGTCATTGCCTCGATGTATGCGGTCTATCACGGACCCGACGGCATCAAGGCGATTGCGCAGTCGGTGCACCGCAAGACCTCGCGCCTGGCCGCCGGTCTGGAAGAGGCGGGCTTTGCGGTTGAACCCGAAGTGTTCTTCGACACCATCACGGTCGAGGTCGGCCATCTGCAGAACGTGGTGATGGAGGCCGCCGTGGCCCGCGGCGTCAACCTGCGCAAGGTCGGCGAGACCCGCGTGGGCATCAGCCTGGACGAACAGACCCGCCCCGAAACCATCGAGGCGGTCTGGGGTGCCTTTGGCATTGACCGCAAGGATGACAGCTCGAACAAGCAATACCGCCTGCCGGATTACGCGCTGCGCGAAAGCGCGTACCTGACCCACCCGATCTTCCACAAGAACCGGGCCGAGGCCGAGATCACCCGCTATATGCGCCGTCTGGCCGACCGCGACCTGGCGCTGGACCGGGCGATGATCCCGCTGGGCTCGTGCACCATGAAGCTGAACGCCACGATCGAGATGATCCCGGTCACCTGGCCCGAGTTCGGCAACCTGCATCCCTTCGTGCCCGAAGATCAGGCGCGGGGCTATCACGAGATGATTGCGGATCTGAACGACAAGCTGTGCCAGATCACCGGCTATGACGCGATCTCCCAGCAGCCCAACTCGGGCGCGCAGGGCGAATATGCGGGTCTTCTGACCATCCGCAACTATCACTTCGCCCGCGGCGAAGGGCAGCGCAATGTCTGCCTGATCCCGACCTCGGCCCATGGTACCAACCCGGCCTCGGCGCAGATGGTGGGCTGGCAGGTTGTGCCGGTGAAATCGGATGCCAAGGGCAATATCGATCTGAATGATTTCCGCGAAAAGGCGGAAAAGCATTCGGACCATCTGGCCGCCTGCATGATCACCTACCCCTCGACCCATGGCGTGTTCGAGACCACCGTGCAGGAGGTCTGCCAAATCACCCATGAGCATGGCGGTCAGGTCTATATCGACGGCGCCAACATGAACGCCATGGTCGGCCTGGCGCGTCCCGGTGACATTGGCGGCGATGTCAGCCACCTGAACCTGCACAAGACCTTCTGCATCCCGCATGGCGGTGGCGGCCCCGGCATGGGTCCGATCGGCGTCAAGGCGCATCTGGCCGAGCACCTGCCGGGCCACCCGGAATACGGCACCGCCGTGGGTCCGGTCTCGGCGGCCCCCTTCGGCTCGCCCTCGATCCTTCCCGTCTCATGGGCCTATGTGCTGCTGATGGGCGGCGCGGGGCTGACGCAGGCCACGAAAGTGGCGATCCTGAACGCCAACTACATCGCGGCGCGGCTGAAGGACGCCTATCCGATCCTCTACACATCGGAAACGGGCCGGGTGGCACATGAATGCATCCTCGACACAAGGCCGCTGGACGAGGCGGCGCATGTCACCGTCGACGATGTGGCCAAACGTCTGGTCGATTCAGGCTTCCACGCGCCCACGATGAGCTGGCCGGTGGCCGGAACCCTGATGGTCGAGCCCACCGAATCCGAACCCAAGGACGAGCTCGACCGCTTCTGCGACGCCATGCTCTCGATCCGCTCGGAAGCGCAGGACATCATCGACGGCAAGATCGACGCGGAAAACAACCCGCTGAAAAACGCCCCCCACACAGTGCGCGATCTGGTCGGCGACTGGGACCGCCCCTACACCCGCGAACAGGCCTGCTTCCCGCCGGGATCCATGGGCGTCGACAAATACTGGTCCCCCGTCAACCGCGTCGACAACGCATACGGCGACCGAAACCTCGTCTGCACATGCCCACCAATGGACGCATACGAAGACGCCGCTGAGTAACACAAACAAACCCCGCCGAAACATCGGCGGGGTTTTTCGCCAATCGGAAACGCGTGTTCTGATTTGTGCCCGTTTCAGATGTCGTTTTTACCCGGTAAAGCGTCTTTTCCGCTTGCTGCAGGTGCGAAGGCCCCCTAGGTCTGTCCGTGGGACACCCCTCCCCAACGAGGGGCGTGTATCTGGAAGGGTAATACACATGACGATCGAACAACCGGCGACGCGGCCGGCCAATCCGCGCTTTTCTTCGGGCCCCTGTGCCAAACCCCCCACATTTGACCTGACAAAACTGGCCGATGCCGCATTGGGCCGGTCGCACCGCGCCGCTGTCGGCAAGGACAAGCTGAAGGCGGCCATCGAAGGCACGCGCGAGATTCTGGGCATTCCGGCGGATTACCGCGTTGGCATCGTTCCCGCCTCGGACACTGGCGCGGTTGAAATGGCGCTGTGGTCTTTGCTGGGTGCGCGCAAGGTCGAGATGCTGGCCTGGGAAAGCTTTGGGTCCGGCTGGGTGACCGATGTGGTCAAGCAGTTGAAAATCGACGCCGAGGTGAAAACCGCGGATTACGGGCAGATCGTTGATCTGGCCTCGGTCGATTTCGCAAATGACGTGGTCTTTACGTGGAACGGCACCACCTCGGGTGTTCGGGTGCCCAATGGCGACTGGATTGCGGATGATCGCCAGGGCCTGACGATCTGTGATGCAACCTCGGCGGCCTTTGCGATGGATCTGCCCTGGGACAAGCTGGATGTAACGACCTTCAGCTGGCAGAAAGTGCTGGGCGGCGAAGCAGCCCACGGGATGCTGATCCTCAGCCCGCGTGCTGTTGAACGGCTGGAAAGCTATACCCCCGCATGGCCGCTGCCCAAGATTTTCCGCCTGACCAAGGGCGGCAAGCTGATCGAGGGCATCTTTACCGGGGCAACGATCAACACACCGTCAATGCTGGCGGTTGAAGATTATCTGTTTGCGCTGGACTGGGCGCGCTCGGTGGGCGGATTGCAGGGGCTGATCGCGCGGGCCGATGCCAATGCGGGTGCGGTACACGCGTTCTGCGACCAGAACAGCTGGATCGCAAACCTGGCCGAGGATGAGGCGACACGGTCGAACACTTCGGTCTGCCTGAAGTTCACCGATGCGCGTATTCAGGACGGTGCAGCCTTTGCCAAGGCAGTCGCCAAGCGGCTTGAGATCGAGAATATCGCGCTGGATATCGGCGCCTATCGCGACGCGCCAGCAGGTCTGCGCATCTGGTGCGGCGGTACGGTTGAAACCTCGGATATCGAGGCGATGCTGCCCTGGCTGGCCTGGGCCTTTGCGACCGAGATCAAAGCGCAGGCGCAGGCTGCCTGAGTTTTATGTGCCGGGCTGAAGCCCGGCCTACCCCATCACCGATATAGGGCGGGCGTCAGCCCGCCACCCCCTGAAGAATTCAAAGGACCAAGCAAAATGGCTCCCAAAGTACTGGTATCCGACAAGCTCAGCGAAACCGCAGTGCAAATTTTCCGCGACCGTGGCATCGACGTGGATTTCATGCCCGATCTGGGCAAGGACAAAGACAAGCTGGCCGAGGTGATCGGTCAATATGATGGTCTTGCCATCCGTTCGGCCACCAAGGTCACACCGACCCTGCTGGAAAAAGCCGACAGGCTGAAGGTCATCGGCCGCGCCGGGATCGGCACCGACAATGTCGACAAAGAGGCGGCCTCGAAAAAAGGTGTGATCGTGATGAACACGCCCTTCGGCAACATGATCACCACCGCCGAACACGCCATCGCGATGATGTTCGCCGTGGCGCGGCAGATCCCCGAGGCCAGCACCTCGACCCATGCGGGCAAGTGGGAAAAGTCCAAGTTCATGGGGATCGAGCTGACCAACAAGACACTGGGCGTGATCGGTGCCGGTAACATTGGTGGCATCGTGTGCGAACGTGCTTTGGGCCTGAAGATGAAAGTCATCGCTTATGATCCTTATCTGGGCGAAGAGAAAGCCTCCAAGATGGGTGTCGAAAAGGTCGAACTGGACGAACTGCTGGCGCGCGCCGATTTCATCACCCTGCATGTGCCGCTGACGGATCAAACCCGCAACATCCTGAGCCGCGAAAATCTGGCCAAAACCAAAAAGGGTGTACGGATCATCAACTGTGCCCGTGGCGGTTTGGTGGATGAAGTGGCTCTGGCCGAGATGCTGCAATCCGGCCATGTTGCCGGAGCGGCCTTTGACGTGTTCAGCGAGGAACCCGCCAAGGACAACGCGTTGTTCAACCTGCCCAACGTGGTCTGCACGCCCCATCTGGGTGCGGCGACGACCGAGGCGCAGGAGAACGTGGCCTTGCAGGTGGCTGAACAGATTTCGAACTACCTGCTGACAGGCGCGGTCGAGAACGCGCTGAACATGCCCAGCGTGACTGCGGAAGAAGCCAAGCTGATGGGGCCGTGGATCAAGCTGGCAGGTCATCTGGGCAGCTTCATCGGCCAGATGACGGACGAGCCGGTCAAGGCGATCAACATCCTCTATGACGGTGTGGCTTCTGAAATGAATCTGGCTGCGCTGAATTGTTCCGTGGTCGCAGGGATCATGAAAAAGTTCAACCCCGAGGTGAACATGGTCTCGGCCCCTGTGGTCGCGAAAGAACGCGGGATCAAAATCTCGACCACCAATCAGGACAAGTCGGGTGTTTTTGATGGCTATATCAAGGTCACAGTCGTAACGGACAAGCGTGAACGGTCGATCGCCGGCACCGTGTTCAGCGATGGCAAGCCGCGCTTTATCCAGATCAAGGGCATCAACATCGATGCCGAGGTCGGCGCTCATATGCTGTACACCACCAACGAAGACGTGCCAGGCATCATCGGCACGCTGGGTCAGACCATGGGTGAGAGCAACGTCAATATCGCCAACTTTACCCTCGGCCGCGCTGAGGCCGGAGGCGAAGCGATTGCATTGCTCTATGTCGACGAACCGGTCCCGGCCGAAGCGCGGGCGAAGCTTGCCGAAACAGGCCTGTTCACACAGATCAAGCCACTGGAATTCGACGTCGCCTGATCGGGGCTGTTGAGTTTGAGGAACAGTTCAGGACCCGGTTATGCGAATATCCGGGTCCTTTGTTCTCTCAAACCATGATCTGAGGCACAAGCAAGCTGAACTTTACCGCCGGAGGCCGTCTATGACGCAGCCAATCTATGTTATTGGTGATCTGCACGGGCAGGTGGCTGAGCTGGAGCGCGCGCTGTCCCTGATCCAAAGCGACGGCGGCCCCGATGCTCAGATCGTGTTTCTGGGTGACTACGTTGACCGCGGCCCTGACAGTCGCGGGCTGATCGAACGCCTGATTGCCGGGCGTGATGCGGGTCGGAACTGGATCACTCTGCTGGGCAATCACGATCGCATGTTTGCCTGGTTCATGGAGGACACGCCGCGCCACGATCCGCATTTGTTGGTGGGATACCACTGGCTGCATGACAGGTTGGGCGGGGTCGAAACCCTGCGCAGCTATGGGGTGGAATTCGAAGGTCAGATCCGCCTTGAAAACCTGCACCGGATGGCACAGGCAGCCGTGCCGAAATCGCACCTGACCTTTCTGCGCGATCTGGTGGCGATGCATCAGACGCCCGAGATTGCCTTTGTTCATGCGGGTATCCGTCCGGGTGTGCCGCTGAATGAACAGCAGGCAAGTGATCTGATCTGGATCAGACAGGACTTCCACGACTACCAAGGCCCGCATCCCAAACTGATCGTTCATGGACACACGCCTGTGGATCAGGCGACGCATTATGGCAACCGGATCAATCTGGACACGGGGGCCGGGTACGGACGCCCGACGGGCGTCGCCGTATTCGAGGGACAGAATTGCTGGGAACTGACCGAACAAGGTCGAACACCATTGACGCCCTGACCGTTCCGCATGGGTATGACACTGGAGATTGGAA
Organism: Ruegeria sp. HKCCSA071; assembly: GCF_017872555.1. GTDB lineage: Bacteria > Pseudomonadota > Alphaproteobacteria > Rhodobacterales > Rhodobacteraceae > Ruegeria. Next base: position 114,550 of record NZ_JAEDOX010000002.1, on the reverse strand, counting down.
TATGTACGTCGCCACTTTGCTGACCAACCCGGCTGCACCCTCACTGGACCGCGCCTTGCCAGAATCGCTGCGCAACGCGTGGGGCGGTGGGGATGTCCTGTGGCTCAGCCCGGACGAGGCGGTCGAGTTTGACCTGCGCGACATGCCCGCCAATCGCTGGGACGTTTGGGCAGACTTGCAAGGCATGGGCGTGGACCTGATTGTACAGCCTGCGGCTGGGCGGCGCAAAAAGATGCTGCTGGCCGATATGGACAGCACCATGATCCAGCAGGAATGCATTGACGAACTGGCGGATGAGGCTGGCGTCGGCGAAAGGGTCAAGGACATCACAGCCCGCGCCATGAACGGAGAGCTGGATTTCGAGGGTGCTCTGATCGAACGGGTTGGTCTGCTGAAGGATCTGGATGAAAGCGTCATTGGCAAAGTCCTGCGCGAACGGATCACCCTGATGCCCGGCGGACAGGTGTTGCTGGCAACAATGCGGGCCAACGGTGCCTATGCTGCACTGGTGTCCGGTGGCTTTACCGCCTTCACCGCGCGGGTGGCAGAACTGCTGGGGTTCGATGAAAACCGCGCCAACACTCTGCTGGCCTCAGATGGCAAACTGACGGGCGATGTGGCGCGTCCTATTCTGGGACGTCAGGCCAAGATCGAAGCGCTTGAACAGATCTCGACACGCCTTGGCCTGTCCGAAAGTGACGTGATCGCCGTGGGCGACGGGGCCAATGATCTGGGCATGCTGGGGCGGGCCGGAACCGGGGTTGCGCTTCATGCCAAGCCGTCGGTGGCCGCAAAATGCGACGTGCGGGTGAATCACGGCGACCTGACGGCACTGCTTTACCTGCAAGGGTACAGTCGCGCGGATTTTGCCGAATCCTGACAGGGCTTTCCATTATTTAACATTTGTGTTAAATAGAGGTCATGAGCACGCTTCTGACCACCTTTTCCGCTTTGTCTGATGCCACCCGGTTCTCGATTGTCGAGCAGTTGATGGAGCAGGGCGAACTGCCCGCTGGTGACCTGATCGAAGGGCGTGGAATATCCGGCGCTGCAATCTCGCGACACCTCAAGGTGCTGCGCGAGGCAGGGTTGGTTCAGCAGCGTGTGCGGGGCACACAACGGATGTACTCCATCCGGTCCGACGGGCTGCGGATGATTGCCGACTGGACCATCTCCAAACGACAATTCTGGGAGAGCAGCCTCGATCGCCTCAGTGATATCATCGAAAGGGAGAATTCATGGCCGACCTGAAACTGGAACGGGACTTCCCCGTCAGCCCAGAAGACCTGTTCGCATGGATCAGCGACGGCAGCCGGTTGTTGCAATGGTGGGGGCCCGAAGGGATGCACGTGCCTGAACACAATCTGGATTTCTCGCGCACCGGCCCGTGGTATTCGGTCATGGAAAACAGCGAGGGCCAGCAATACAAGGTCTCGGGCCACGTCACGCATGTCGACCCGCCAAACTCGGTGGGGTTTACCTGGGGCTGGCATGACGATCAGGATCAGCGCGGGGCCGAAAGCCACGTCACCTTCACAGTCACAGCGACAGGCACGGGGTCACGTCTGGTTTTGGACCACCGCGAACTGGCCGATGCCGAAGCAGCCGCGAACCACAAACAGGGCTGGACATCTTCGCTGCGCAAACTCGAAGCGAAGTGCAAATAAGGTTTCATCAGGGAGGAGCGATATGCCCCAATATTTGTTTGTTTATCACGGGGGACACACCCCGACCGACCCCGCCGAAATTGAGGCGACCATGGCCGCTTGGGGCGCATGGTTTCAGGGTATGGCCGAAGCGTTGGAAATCCCCGGCAACCCGGTCGGACAATCCTATACGGTCAGCAGCAGCGGGGTTGTCGACAATGGCGGTGCAAACCCGGCCTCGGGCTTTACCGTGATCAAGGCCGACAGCATCGACGCCGCGACCGAGATGGCCAAGGGCTGTCCGATGGTTGTCAACGGCTCGGGCTCGGTTGAAGTGGCCGAGGTGCACGAGATCGAGATGTAGGGGCCTTAGCCGGGGAAACCCGGCGCAGGTTTGATCACGCCGCATTCCAGCCCCCGGCGGCTGTATTGCGTGGCGTTCATGAATTTGCGGGTGGCCGGGTGATCGGCCTCCAGCACACCAAGGCTCACCAGAATGGCGGCGATGGCACATTCGCTGGCCCGCGTGGTGCCATCGGTGATCTTCAACGCAACGCCCATGCGTTTTTCCGGGATGATGGCTACAAACACCGCCTCGGCCCCGGTCTTGATGGCGGCGCGTCCGTTCATGGCGCGCATCAGTTCGGTGCAGGCACGGGTCTCACCGGCGACCAGTTCCGGGTGTTTCACCATGGCCGCCACCAACTGAACCGCTGCCTCGCTGGAACGGTCGGACCGATCCGAGGCGCTGGCGAACCACGCCATCGACCGGGCCAGCCCGGACAGGGACACGGCGAAATTCGGGGCGGAACAGCCGTCAATACCATAACCGGGGCTGGTTTCGCCTGACGTTTCTTCGATGGCAGACAGGCAGGCCTGCTGCACCGGGTGATCGATTTCCAGATATTCCGGCCCTGCGCCCATATGCTGACCCAGTGTCAGGAAACCACAATGCTTGCCGGAACAGTTGTTGTGGATCTGGCACGGGGTGTCATCCGCCAGAATCAGCCGATCCCGCGCGGCAGTGTCCGCTGGCTCCTGTGGCCCGCAGCGCAAGTCGTGCTCGCTCAGCCCCAGATGATCAAGCCACGCCGTCACGCGGTCGGTATGGATCGCGGCCCCGTTGTGTGACGCGCAGGCCAGCGCAAGATGTTCGCTGTTCAATCCGTATTTTGCCGCGGCTCCAGACGTGACCAGCGGAAGCGCCTGAATCATCTTGGCGGATGAGCGCGGATAGATAACCGCCTGCGGGTCGCCCCAGCTGCGCACGATCTGGCCGGTGTCGTCGCAGATGACCGCGTGGCCCAGATGCAGGCTTTCCAGCAAGTTGCCGCGCCACAGTTCTGTCATTGCTACGGGCTGCGTCATCAGGACCTCCGAAATTTATGCGCAAAAATCTGCCAATCGCCCTTTCGCCTGTGGCGAAACCTGCGTTAGTGTGTGTATGTCGGCAATCATCGGAATGCGCAACGGAATAGACGGGCCGGAAGGGTTCGCAGCCATGTCCGATGGATTTGAGGTATCGGTCGAGCTAGGAGGCTGGACAAATGGGATCAATGCTCGTTCGTACGATTGCGGGCCTGTGTGTGGCAGGCATCGCCGCAACGTCTGCACTCGCCCAACAGGCGACAAGCACAAACCGGGTTGCTGCAAAAACGGACTGGAGCGTTTTTGTCGAAGATGATCCCACCGAATGCTGGAGCGTTTCGGCCCCCAAGGAAACCGTGAACACCCGGGGCGGGCGCGTCGTATCCGTGCGGCGCAGCGACATCCTGTTGTTTGTGTTCTATCGCCCCAATGCCGAGGTCAAAGGACAAGTGACCTTTACCGGCGGCTATCCGTTTGCACCGGGATCGACGGTGAACCTGAATGTCGACGGGTCCGAGTTTGAGCTGTTCACCGAAGGTGAGTGGGCCTGGCCCGCATCAGATGCAGATGACGCCAAGATCGTCACCGCGCTGAAACGCGGAACCGAGGCTGTTCTGACCGCCCGGTCCGAACGCGGCACGCAAACCAAGGACACCTTCTCGCTGCTGGGCTTTACCGCAGCAATCGAAGACGCCGAAAAGCGCTGCACCAAGTAAGCACCCCGACCTAAGCAAATGGTCCCGTCTTTGGCGGGGCTTTTTTTGATTGGGCTACGGTCAACGGCGTTCAGCAATTGCTACGGCATTCCTGAAATGTCCGTTGGTTCAGGAGTTACCCCTGTCGCAGTGAGCATGGCATGTACCTGTCCCCGGTGATGGGTTTGGTGGTTGAAAAGCTGAACGACACAGACAGCTTTCGGCATTTCAATTTTGGCAGAGCCGTCCGGCGGGTACCATTTGATCGCGCCCTTGATATCTGTGTCGGTTGTACTGGCTGCCCACCGCTCGATTTCCGCGTCTCGTTCTATGCGTAAGCTTTTGAACTCAGACCAGTCTGTTGGACTGGTTAGTGAGTGTGTGATCGTATCTTGTGGGCGTTCATTGCCTTTGATGCGCTCAAGGATAAGCGCGTCGGCCCAATAGAGGTGGTTCAATGTCCCGGCGATGGACTGAAAAAAAGCGCCTCGATCCATCCAACGCTCGGCATTTGTCAATTCGTTGGCCGCTGTAACGAGTGAGGAGTTTTGCCAGCTGTTGTAGCGTGCCATGAGTTGGCAATATTCGGCTGAAATCATTTTCAATGACCTTAGTTCTATTGAAGGGATTGTGGAAAGATGGGGCGCTTAGCATTGGTATTGAGCAAATTGCGCCTTCAAACGGGCAGGCTAGCGCGCCGCCGAGTGACGCCATGTTAGATGCGCCACCGACTTTGCGTAAGCTTTTTCTTATTTGTGCATGTCGGGGTTCAGTATCACCAAGCGCCGCTTTCGGTACGCTCCGCATTCAAACAGTATGCCACACAAGCGCTTCCGTCGTAGCTATGTTGAAACCCTCTGAGATGGGGAACCTTCAACACCGCAGAACTCAATCACAACGTGGAACAGCACTGTTACTCACCCCAGAGCGCAAGATGCAACTTTACGCAGGATCAACCCGTTTACTTGATCCGTATCAATGTGAGCTCTGACGATTTCCGAACTAATCAGTTCAAGAGAAACCAAGGAGTTGCCACCATGCTGAACAAATCTCTTGTCGCGTTGATGATGATATCAGCCATGCTGCTGAGTGCCTGCGAAAACAAGGGCGAGACTTATCCTGTAACCGGCGAACAATGCGGACCGAACGATCCGGTCAAGACCCTGGATGCCGAAGATTGCTATATCCCACCCGCGGGTGTCTGACGCGGAACTGCATTTCCGTTGGTTTAGGGGGCCAACCGGCATCTAAACCTTTCTGGCAAAACATGTTACTCTGGCCCGACCCCTGCTGAATGGATGAATGAGGCGGCCATGCGTCTGATCTTGATCGCGCTGCTTTTGCCAGCCACCGCAACCGCCGACCCGGCGTTGGAATGTTCCGACGCCGGATCACAAGTCGAAATCGGATCCTGCGTCGGAGAGATGGAAGCACGGGTCTCGCGCGCGCTGCAGGTGAGTTTTGATTTGGCGGTACAATCTGCCAAGGAACTGGACGAGGTCACCGGGCGGATAGTGGCTGAACCTGCCCTTATGGCGGCGCAACAGGCCTGGGAAACCTATCGCGATACGCATTGCACCGCCGTCGGCGCGTCGTTTGGTGGCGGATCGGGTACAGGTATCGCAATCACATCATGCCGGGTGAATTTAGGGCGGGCACGCGTTGAAGAACTGTTGAGTTTTGCAGACTGACTGAAACGATTCCTTTTGATCTTTGCACAGGTTCCTATATAGAGGCGCATCCCAAGCCAGAATCCTTGAAGATACGCCTCAGCAGGTACCACAATGTCGCCCAAAGCGCCGATCACTCAAGACGTCATGACCCTCCCTCGTAAATTGCCCGAGGGGAAGGTGAACCTTGTCGGTCTCACCCGCGACCGTTTGCGCGAGGTTCTGATCGAACATGGCACGCCGGAAAAGCAGGCAAAGATGCGCACCGGTCAGATCTGGCAGTGGATTTATCAATGGGGCGTGCGTGATTTTTCCCACATGACGAATCTTGCCAAAGCCTACCGTGCGCAACTGGCCGACAACTTTGTGGTCGAGATACCCGAGGTGGTGACCCGACAGGTGTCCGAGGACGGCACCCGCAAATATCTGTGCCGGATCGCGGGTGGGCATGAGGTCGAGGTGGTCTACATCCCCGAGGAAGATCGCGGAACGCTGTGCATATCGTCTCAGGTCGGATGTACGTTGACATGTTCGTTTTGTCATACCGGCACCCAGAAACTTGTACGTAATTTAACATCTGCAGAAATTGTCGGGCAGATCATGATGGCGCGCGACGATCTTGAAGAATGGCCGACCCCCGGTGCGCCAAAGGATGAAACGCGCCTTCTGTCGAACATCGTTCTGATGGGAATGGGCGAGCCGCTCTACAATTTCGAAAACGTCCGCGATGCGATGAAGATCGCGATGGATCCCGAGGGGATTTCCCTGTCGCGCCGCCGCATTACGCTGTCAACCAGCGGAGTGGTGCCCGAAATTGCGCGCACCGCCGAGGAGATCGGCTGTCTGCTGGCGATCTCGTTCCATGCAACCACGGATGAAACCCGCGACGTTCTGGTTCCGATCAATAAACGCTGGAATATCGAGGAGTTGTTGCAGGCGCTGGCCAGCTATCCGAATGCCTCGAACTCCGAGCGGATCACGTTCGAATACGTGATGCTGGACGGTGTGAATGACAGCGACGCGGATGCCCATCGTTTGATCGACCACATCAAGCGTCACAAGATTCCGGCCAAGATCAACCTGATCCCGTTCAACGAATGGCCCGGTGCACCGTACAAGCGCAGCTCGAACAACCGCATCCGCGCTTTTGCCAACATCATCTATCAGGCAGGCTACGCCTCTCCCATTCGCAAGACACGGGGCGAGGATATCATGGCGGCGTGCGGTCAGTTGAAATCGGCAACCGAACGCGCCCGCAAATCGCGCAAACAGATTGAGTCCGAAGCCGGTTTAACCCGGTAGTTTTTCTGTTGGATTCATCATGGTTTGGATGGTCGTGCTTTGATTGTCAAAGATGACCGCCTGCACGCATGAAGTGTGCCTGTAAACTTAATGTTTCAGGTGCTGATTCAATATGCAAAATTTGCTATATTTTAATGATTCAATGCCGCAGGATGCAGGTTCAAATAGATGCACAAGGCGGTGAGTTTCCGGGACCTGAGCTGGTAAGAGATCCCGGAGCCGCTTAAATGCGAATACTGCCGTCAAGTGGCGCTCAGGCGAACTGATTTTCAGGTGGGTCGTAATAATGGACTCGTATCTTCGAATTATTCTCCAGCACAAGGCCATTGCGTGCGCGATACTTCTGGTTTCAGCAGGGCTGGCAACAGCGGATGGCCACAACGCTCATATCGCGATCGAAAATCCGGCAGAGCTGAGCAAGGATGAAGCCGCGGCTCACTACCATTCACTGCGCCGCCGCATGGCACGGGGGTATGCTGCGGCGCAACTGGATCTGGTTCTAAACTATCAAAGCTGGCCGCTTTTCAACGACGCGCCATATATTTCCGCGACACACGGTCAGCGTTACGTAAACACGTATGCCAACCGAATGGCCCATAACTACGGGACATTGCAGCAAGGCGAAGAACTTCCCATGGGATCGGTGCTTGCCAAGGACAGCATGACTGTGACCGATGAAGGTCACATACATCCCGGCGCCATGTTCATAATGGAAAAACTGCCAGAGGGTACCAGCCCGAACACCGCTGACTGGCGTTATATCATGGTGCTGCCAGACGGGTCCTTGTATGGCGATACAATGGGCGCCCGTGCCAGCGAAGTTGCATATTGCCATGTCTGTCACGAACAAGTGGCGGATCGTGACTATACGTTCTTTGTTCCCGAAGAATATCGGGTGGGAAACTAAGCCGGTTCTCCCGGCAGCTTGAGTTCTGTCGCCTCGCGGCGGCTGAGTTGCTCGCCTTGCTTCCGTTTGGACAGTACCTCGCGGGCCAACGCGTATTTGTCATCCTGCCAGAAGATCAGGCATCCGTTGCAGCCCTTGCCGCAGCATCCTTCCGTGCCGATGCGGTTTGTCTTGAACCGGCGTTCGTTACCGTCTTCGCCGATCTTTTCAACCAGATCATCGCGACGGCGTGCATAAGCTGTTGGATTGTCTCGACCGGAGGTTTCCAATCCCTGCACGAGCTTGTCAAAGCGAATGCGGCTCCAGTGTTCGTCGGTCAGGGCGCGTTCCTTGCGCAGAACGGAATAGGCGGGGAACCTGGCGCGCAGATCGTCGATATCCTCGTGGTCGAACAGGGTGAAGGGCAGGCGGATCACTGTTTTGGTGCTGCCATGCACCACGTCCATCCGCGAACCATCGGATGCGCGTTCGAAATCATAAACCCGCAGCAGAACCGTCTCGCGCGAGATGGGCGAGACGAAATCCAGCACATCGCCCGGTTCCAGCTTGTTCTTTACCTCGACCAAAAAGGCATCCTCGGTCACTTCGGTGACGATCCCGGCATATTCCCACTGCGCGATGGACGCCGTGTGTTCGTAATCATGGGCGTAATTGGTCAGCCGCCCTTCGTGGAAGGCCAGCGTATAGCCGCGGTTACCCACGGTCTCCAACTCGCGCATATAGGGTTTCGGGTCCCAGTTCTGGGGGTCGGCATAGTAATCGTCGATGGCCATACGATAGGCCCGCGCGACGATCGCGGCGTAGTATTCCGATTTGCCGCGCCCTTCGACCTTGAGGCTGTCGACTCCGATTTTCAGGTACTCGTCCAGCTTCGGCATGATGCAGAGGTCGCGTGAGTTGAGGATGTACGAGCCGCGGTCGTCTTCCTCGATCGGTATCAGATCACCGGGGCGGCATCCTTCTTCCAGCAGGAATTCGAACAGGTCGGCGTTTTCCTCGGTGATGCGCAACTCCTGATGGGTGCCGTCCTTCAGGCGCAGTTTCAGCGCATAGTTCCAGCGGCAGGAATTGGCGCAGTTGCCCTGGTTCGCGCCGCGTTCCGCCATGAAGTTCGACAGCAGGCAGCGGCCCGAATAGGTCATGCACATGGCGCCGTGCACAAAGGCCTCGAGCTTGATATCAGGGCAATTCTCACGGATCTCGACCAGTTCGGGATAGGAAACCTCGCGGGCCAGAACCACCAGCTCGGCCCCCTGATCCTGCCAGAACTTCACCGACAGCCACGAACAGATATTAGCCTGGGTCGAGATGTGCAGCGGCAGTTCGGGCGCGCGCTCGCGGACGTATTGGAACACGCCCGGATCGGCGATGATCAACCCGTCGGGCTGCACCTTGCGCACCGTGTCGATGTATTCGTCCAGTTTCGGGATGTCTTTGTTATGCGAGAACAGGTTCAGTGTCAGGTAGGCGCGCCGGCCATGGCTGTGGCAGAACTCGACCCCCTCGATCACCTCGTCCAGCGAAAACTCGGACTTGGTGCGCAGCGACATATCCGGCGTGCCCAGATACACGGCGTCTGCCCCATAGAGGATGGCGAGTTTCAGTTTGCGCAGATTGCCCGCGGGCATCAGCAACTCGGATCTGGACTGGGTCATGGAAGCTACCTGACAAAGGATCAAGGCGGCCTTCTGCGCCAAAATCATTGCGCCCAAAACCCTGTTATCTGCGACGGAACCGCGCTGTGCCGATGACTTCGATCAGTTGATGGCGCACCGGCTCGGGTTGCGCCTCGACTGCGTTCAGAACCTCGCGCAGTTCGGCGCGCAGCCCATGCATCTGATCAATCAATGAGATCATCATCGACAGCGCATCGGCCTCCATGTCGTATTGCTCGTGCAACTCGCAAGCCAGTTCCAGCCGGGCAACGTCAATACTGTGATAGACCAGCCCCTGCTCCGATTGTTCAGGGATCACGATCTCGGCCGCAAGATACTCGGTCAGGCGGTCAGAGGTCAGGCGCGAGACGGTTTCGATCAGTTCCTTTTCGGTCAGGGTCATGATGGCATTCCTTTCCGCGGATCGTAGCGGTGCGTCTCGCGCCAGGTCTCCATGAACTGCCTGAGGTCATCATCGACCTTGTCAGGCATCGCAACGGTCAGTTCGATCAGTTGGTCGCCGCGCTGGGATGAGCCGCGTTTCTTCACCCCCTTGCCGCGCAGGCGAAGGGTCTTGCCGCTGCTGGTACCCGCCGGAACATTGACGTTCACACCGCCATCGATGGTGGGGGCGGCGACTTTGCCGCCCAGAATGGCCTCATCGATGCTGATCGGCAGCGTAATATGAATGTCGTCGCCCTGACGATCAAACACCGGATGTTTGGCGACCGTGACAGTCACCAACGCATCACCCGGAGGACCTTCGCCATAACCCGGAGCCCCCTTGCCGCGCAGACGGATGGTCTGACCCTCGGTTATACCGGCGGGGATCTTGACCTCGATCCGGTTGCCGTCTGGTAGGGTCAGTTTCTGACTGGCGCCAAACACGGCATCCAGAAAGCTGATCTGAAGGGAATAGTTCAGGTTATGCCCCGGCGCATGAAACTCATGCCTTTGCTGGCCGCCAAATCCACCGCGGCCACGCATGAATTCAGCAAAGATGTCCGACATGTCGTCCGGGTCCGCCTGACGCCCGCGATAGGGGTTTCCAGCGGCCTCGGCATAGTCCCGGTAATAGTGTTGTTGCGGGCGTTCCTGACCCGATGCGTCGATTTCGCCATTGTCGTAGCGGGCGCGGGTTTCAGGATCTTTCAGCAAGTCATAAGCAGCAGCTGCGGCCTTGAATTTGGCCTCGGCCTTGGCATCGCCGGGTTTCAGGTCCGGGTGGCACTCCTTGGCAATACGCCTGTAGGCTTTCTTGATTTCGTCGGCGCTGGCGTCTTTCGGTACGCCAAGGACGGAATAGGGATCGTCGCTCATCTCACACTCGCGGGTCAGGGACAGGTCTGATCTTGATGAATGTGTTCTACCACGTGTTTTCAACGGGTCAAAAGGAAGAGGCGATTGAATTGTCTCGAAAAAACTCAGAAGCCTGCTAATATCTTCATATTTCTGATTGTAGATTGACGGAGGCCATCCCATGTCGCGCAGAATCAAATCCGCTTTGGCCCTGCTGGCCGGCAATGCTATCGGGCTGTTGCTGGCTTCGCTGATACTGTCCGGTTTCGCGATCAAACCGATCTCATTTATCGTGGTTGTGATCGTTTTCACCGTCGTTCAGGTGATCGCCGAGCCCTTGATACTGAAGCTTGGCGAAAAGAAAGCGCCCGCATTGAAAGGCGGGATCGCCCTGGTCGTGACATTTGTGGGCCTGCTGGTGACCGACCTCATCGCGTCGGGGCTGACAGTTGGTGGTATCTCGAACCTGCTGGCGGCGACGCTGCTTGTCTGGCTGGGGGCGCTGATCGCCAGCGTGGTGCTGCCGATCTACGTTTTCAAGGAACTGCGTGCCGCGAAGAAGTAATCACAGCGCGTTCAGGCTGGCCTCGATCGCCTGCCACAGTTCGTCCACCGGTTCGCATCCAACGGACAGTCGGATGAAGGCCGGGTCGACACTATCGCCCCAGCGCGCGCGGCGCTCGGCCGAGCTGTGAACACCACCGAATGAGGTGGCGGGGCGCAAAAGCGGGCAAGTGTTGATGAAGGCTTCGGCCTTGTCTTCGCTTTCCAAAGTCAAGGATAGCAGAAATCCGAACCGTGCCGTTTGTGCCTGCGCCAGTGTGTGTGACGGATCATCGGCCAGCCCAGGATAGCGGACCTGCTTGACCGCTGGGTGACCTGCCAACCGTTCTGCTATTACCTGAGCCGAGCTGCACATCCGGTCGAACCGGACATCCAGCGTTTCCAACCCGCGATGCAACAGCCATGCCTCATGCGGTCCGGGGATCGAGCCGGAGACTCTCCGCCATTCCTCGACCCGTTCCATGATGTCACTGTTGCGGCTGGCCACGTGACCCATCAGCATGTCGGAATGCCCGCCCATCGCCTTGGTGTCAGACGACACGACCACGTCGATGCCCAAATCCAACGGGCGCTGACCCAACGGCGTCATCGTCGTATTGTCGGCAACCGTCACCCCGCCAGCAGACCGCACCTGATCAGCTACGGCTTTCAGGTCAATCATGTCCAGACCGGGGTTCGAAGGGCTTTCGACGAACACAACGTCAAACTCATTAAAACCACCTGCGGCGAATGCAGTGGTCGGGCGCTCTTGGACAGTGACGCCGAGACGCGAAAGGAACCGGTCGGCCAACAGACGGGTGACATAGTACCCGTCCGAAGGGATCAGAAGGCGTGATCCGGCTTGCACCGTTGCAAACAGAGCCGCGGAAATTGCAGCCATGCCGGACGGGAAGCTGAGGCAAGGCGCGTCTTCCAGATGCGACAAAACATGCTCAAGATGTACCCATGTGGGGTTATCGACACGGCCATAGGTAGGGTGACCGTCCGGCGCGCCGGGCAGATGGAACATGCTGCTTTGCGTCAGCGGAAGGGCGACGGGTTCGCCTTTTGACAGCGCGTTGCCACGCAGGTGGAGCATTTCGCCGGCCTTTGGGAATTTCATCGCTCAGCGCCCCGGAATTTCGTCGCGGGGCGGTGCGGGTTCCCAGTTGTCGATGATATCGACCGCCTCCTGCGCGGTATCGACAAAGCGGAACAGGTCTAGATCCTCGTCCGAGATCGTACCGGCATCCGCCAGTGCGTCCCAGTTGATGACCTTTTCCCAGAACGCGCGGCCAAACAGCAGGAATGGCACGCGATCCATTCTGCCGGTCTGGATCAGGGTCAGGGATTCGAACAGTTCATCCAGCGTCCCAAACCCACCGGGAAAGATGGTGATGGCGCGGGCGCGCATCAGGAAATGCATTTTGCGGATCGCAAAATAGTGAAAGTTGAAGCTGAGCGCTGGCGTCACGAAACTGTTTGGCGCCTGTTCGTGCGGAAGCACGATATTCAGCCCGATCGAGCACCCGCCCGCTTCGTGTGCCCCGCGATTGCCGGCTTCCATCACACCGGGGCCGCCGCCAGTGACGATCACATTCTCGCGGCAGCCGGTTTCTTTCGATTTCACGGTCATCAGCCGGGCAAACTCGCGCGCCTCATCGTAATATTTCGACAGACCGGCCAGGGTTTCTGTCCGCGCGGTGTGCTTTTGCGAGGGTTCGGGAATGCGGGCACCGCCGAACATGACGATGGTCGACGCGATCTCACGCTCGGTCATGATCATTTCGGGTTTCAGCAACTCAAGCTGCAAGCGTACAGGGCGCAGCTCGTCCCGGCACAGAAACTCGTCATCCGCGAAAGCCAGACGGTAGGCCGGAGAGCGTGTTTGCGGTGTGTCCGGAACCTCTTTTGCGGTCGAGCGGTCGGTCTGCGCATCGCGAAACGGACTGTGGCGGTCTTCTCTCATCGGTGATCGATCCCTGCTTGCGTGTTTGACAAACAGCTATAGGGTTCGCGGACAGAGTGCCAGTCACGGAAAGACGAGAATGAATTGGAAAAGTGAAATATCGGCAGCACGGGACCGCATCGCGGGATATGCGCAGGTAACCCCGGTTATGGAAAGCAACATTCCCGGCTATCCGGTTGAGCTGAAACTCGAGCACATACAGCATACCGGCAGTTTCAAGGCGCGGGGTGCGTTCAATACGCTGCTCAGCTCGGATGTGCCGGCTGCGGGTGTGGTCGCCGCATCCGGGGGCAATCATGGTGCGGCGGCGGCCTATGCAGCGCAGACGCTGGGGTATCCTGCAAAGATATTTGTGCCGGAACTGGCGGGCCCGTCCAAGATCGCACTGATCCGGCAAACCGGTGCCGACCTGAGTGTTGTTTCTGGTGAATACGCGAACGCGCTGACCGCAGCGCAAGAGCATGAGGCAACGACGGGTGCAATGCAGATCCATGCTTATGACGCCCCGGCCACGGTGGCGGGGCAAGGGACTTGTTTTGCCGAATGGGACGTCCAGGGCTTGCAGGCGGATACGGTACTGGTCGCTGTTGGCGGCGGCGGGCTGATCGCCGGGGCGCTGGCCTGGTTCGGTGGCGCGCGCAAGGTTGTGGCGGTCGAGCCGGAAACGTCTTGTGCGTTGAATGCAGCGTTGCGCGCTGGTGAGCCGGTTGATGTTTCCGTGTCGGGCATCGCCGCAAACGCGCTGGGCGCGCGGCGGATCGGCGAAATCTGTTTTGAACTGGCACAGGGTATGAGTTCGGTTCTGGTGTCTGACGATGCCATCGCTGCGGCACAACTGGCGCTTTGGCGCGCGCATCGCATTCTGGTAGAACCTGCGGGCGCGACCGCATTGGCCGCCTTGACCTCGGGTGCGTATCGGCCTGAACCGGGTGAACGCGTGGCCGTTTTGGTGTGCGGTGCAAATATCGCGCCGGACCCGTTCGCTGGGTAAATTATCGGGTTGTGGATGTGGATGGTGGATTTTATCTATAATCCATGACTGCAATGATTTCCGACACGATTTACCAAAGCCTCAGCCAGCGGATCATCACCGGAGAGCTGGCAGCCGGTGAAAAGCTGCGGCAGGATCATATTGCCCGAACCTTCGATACCAGCCATGTTCCGGTGCGCGAAGCCTTGTTGCGGCTTGAGGCGCATGGGTTGGCCCGGCATGAACCACGCAAGGGAATGCGGGTTACGGCGCTGGACCCGGCAGAGGTTCGGGAGGTGATCGAAATGCGCGTGGTGTTGGAAACGCTGGCGTTGCAGCAATCGATGCAAAACATGTCTCCGGTCGCGCTGGAAAAGATCGAAAACGCACGCATTGCCTGTGACGAGGCGCAGTCGATGCCGCAATGGGAGGCTCTGAACAGAACGTTTCATCGCGCCATCCTGACACCTTGCGGGTTGCCTCGGCTTTTGCACGCAATCGACGATCTGCATATCGCAAGCGCACGCCATTTGTTCGCGCAATGGCGGTTGAAATGGGTGCAACGGGCTGACACGGATCATGCGGCCATCGTGCGGGCGTTGAAGCGCAAGGAAATGGACACAGCAACGGCGATCCTGACCCGCCATATCCGGCGCGCAAGCTGATGACCCTCTGCCTCAGACGCAATTGGGCTCGTCTACGTCGCATTGCGCCATGGGTCGGGCTTGCGTATAGGCCAAATCAACGTGAACAGATTCTGTAGGGAGACACCCCATGTCCAACGCGCAACTGGAAGCCGCCATCGAAACCGCCTGGGAGGCACGCGAGACCATCACGCCCGCCACGACAGGCGAGCAGCGCGAGGCGATCGAGGACACGCTGAATGCGCTGGACAGTGGCTCGTTACGCGTGGCGGAAAAGCTGGAAACCGGTGACTGGCACGTAAATCAATGGGCCAAAAAGGCGGTTCTGCTGGGCTTCCGTATCAAGGACATGGAAATCCAGCCGGGCGGTCCGCAGGACGGCGGCTGGTGGGACAAGGTAGACAGCAAGTTCGCCGGTTGGGGTGAAAACCAGTGGCGGTCTGCCGGGTTCCGCGCGGTTCCAAACTGCGTTGTCCGCAAGTCGGCATATATTGCACCGGGCGTGGTGCTGATGCCGTCTTTCGTGAATCTTGGGGCCTATGTTGACGAAGGCACGATGGTTGATACCTGGGCCACCGTCGGATCCTGCGCGCAGATTGGCAAGAATGTGCACCTGTCGGGCGGCGTTGGCATCGGTGGAGTGCTTGAGCCGATGCAGGCTGGCCCAACAATCATTGAAGACAATTGCTTTATCGGCGCGCGCTCGGAAGTGGTCGAGGGATGTATCGTCCGCGAAGGCTCGGTTCTGGGGATGGGCGTGTTCATTGGTAAGTCCACCAAGATCGTGGACCGAGAAACCGGAGAAGTCATGTATGGCGAGGTTCCGCCCTATTCGGTTGTGGTCGCGGGTTCCATGCCGTCAAAGAACAATGTCAGTCTCTATTGCGCGGTGATCGTGAAGCGGGTTGACGAAAAGACCCGCTCGAAAACGGGCATCAACGAATTGCTGCGGGACTGATCGTTCTGGGAATGTCATAAGGCCGGAGCAGTTACGCTCCGGCCTTATTTGTTCTTTGGGTCAGGTCGGCTAAGGCAGATACCAAGCTTGTGGCCCTAGCCTGCCTTGAAGTGCTGCTTAGCGGCTCTCACCCTGCATGGCTTCCACTTCTGTGCTTCCTGCATTGGTTTCCGCACCATCGGCCTCACCACCGCCATCGGCCTCACCACCGCCATCGGCTTCACTGCCACCTTCGGATTCACCATCGCCGCCGGATTCACCTCCGCTTTCGGCCTCGCCACCGCCTTCGGCTTCACTGCCACCTCCGGATTCACCATCGCCGCCGGATTCGCCTCCGCTTTCGGCCTCACTACCGCCTTCGGAATCGCTACCGCCCTCGGTTTCACTGCCACCTTCGGCCTCACCATCGCTGCCGGATTCACCTCCGCCTTCGGTCTGCGCGCCGCCTTCGGCCTCGCCGCCACCGGTGGTTTCGCCGCCTTCACCGCCCGCTTCTTGGGCATAAGCAGCATCACTTGTTACAAAGGACAGAATTGCAACAGCCGGTATACCGGAAAGTACAATCACGCTTGCTGTTGTTGTCATCAATCTGGACAGAACGCTCATCTCAACTCTCCTTTGAAAATGACTTATGCAGTACCCACAGCGTAGGGCCGGCATCGACGCTTAGTTGTGAATTGCTGGCGTCGTGTCCCGGCTAGCGGGAATTGGCCTAAAATGAAGAGGAAGACTGGCGCAAAAGTGCCGGATTCAACTCAACAGCTTTTCAGGCCGGAGACCTTCAATCAATGAGGGAGGCCGAGACTCGCGTTCACTGAGTCTCTCACCCAGCTTATCCCTTGATCGGATATCGGTCCGGTTCCTCGAAAACATCGATGACCCGTGTGCCAGCCCTGATTTTGCCGCCATGTTCCACGCCTGATGGGATCGAATAACTGTCGCCCGAGCGGTAGGTCCGGGTCTGCCCGTCGATGGTCAATTCAATCTCACCCTCGACCACTGTGCCCCACTGGGCTTTGTGAGAATGTAAGGGCAATTCGAAATCCTGAAGAAACGTAAAGAACGCCACCAAGCCCGCATCCGACCGGATCACGGCCGTTTGCACCACGTCGTCAGGGAATGGTACGTCGAGGCTGGGAAAACTTGCTATGAAATCTGGGTAGGGCATGAAGGCGTCCTTTGTATCCGGGATCGGTTTATTCTGGGTACTATGGGCGCAAGGCGGGATTCCTGCAATTGTTGGCTGCTTGACCGCGAACCGGCGTGGGGCTATGGCCCGGTGCATGGAGAAGCAAAAGAAACCCTCGCGTCAACAAGTCTACACCCTTCTGGTCCAGATTGGCCGCAAGGAGGGCGACGGGCTGCCCGATGGGGCGACCGGTGCGGCGCTGATGTGCTATGCCAGCGGCGTGGATGAGGCCGAGGCCGTGCGTGAGACGGTTGCGATCCTGAAGCAGGCAGACACCGCACCGCTGGATGTTACCGGATACGGCACATTGGCCGAGCGTGAAGCGCAAGGTCACGATATCGAGGCGGACGAACGTGCGCTGATGCAGAGGGCATTGGATGAAAACGCAGTGATCGTCGCGCAGATGACACCGTTTTTCGCAGACGAGGCGCAGGCCTAGTTCCGCGACCCGAACCACTTGCGATAGATTTCGTCATAGGTTCCGTCTTCGCGCAAGCCAAGCAATGCCTGGTTTACATCCTCGACCAGTGGCGATCCGGTCGGGAAAGCGATGCCGTAATTCTCGCGCAGGAAAACACCGCCTGTCATCGACGCAATCCGTCGGCCTTCATGGGCTGCAAAATAGGACAGGATCGGCGCGTCGAACACGACAGCATCCAGATCTTCGGCCTTGAATGCGTCCAGCATCTCATTCAACCCCGGATAGCTGGTAAACTCGATCTCGCGCCGGTTCAGAAAACTGGCCGCAGTCGACCCCGAGATTGTCCCGACAGTCTTGCCGTACAGGTCGTTCACCGAATTCACGCTACCGGTAATGGCGTCCACAGTCATGACCGAGGTGATACGGGCGGTGAACACCGACACGATGAACAAGGATGACACAACCAACACGACACCCAACATTCGACCGAACGGAGTGCGCGGCATTCGCTCTTCGAACCCGCCATTCACAACCAAGTTCAGCGCCCACCAGAATGATGGGAACCATGCTTCGTTCAGGTCGCGGTCGAAATAGGGTTGGGCGCGGCGTTCAAAGCTCCACATCAACATGCCGCCACCGAGGAGAATGGCAAAGGCCAGCCCGATTGCGATGAACAGTTCTTTTGACAGCAGGGCCTGCAACAGCGATGGTTTTCGTACCGCGTCCGAGGGTACCATGATCTGAAGACCGGCCTCAAAGATCGGTTGAGAGAAATCCATTTGCGTTTCGCGCAGGGCAGTGATCGAGATATTGGCGATGGCAAGGTCTGCAGATCCGCTCTGCACGGCACCCAACATGTCAGAAAAGGCGTCGACGCGGTTGACCGTGTAGTCCCAGTTCAGAGCCTCGGCCAAAGCCGCCAGCAAATCCATAGAGAAACCGGTTTCGTCGCCATCCTCGACATAGGAAAATGGCGGGCGGGTCACGGTTGTGACCGAAAGGGACTGTGCCAGGCTTTGCTGTGCGATGACGGCGAAAGTCAGGCAGATCAGTGCGAAGAAGGCGCGCTTCATATTCAACTCACCTGTTTCGCGGCCCTGTAACGCGAATTTGTGGCGGGCGGCAAGGTGGTCGCGGGGTAAAGTTCCATGTTTTATTGGGGTGCCGCTTTGACATCTACATATTCGGATTACCGATTTTTGACGGATTGGGGTTGGAAAATCGGCCAAATCGTTGAATCTTTGCGCGAACCCGCGTCAGACACAGTCCCAGAGGTCCCCGTATGACTGATCCCGTCCAATTGACAGCCGAACTGATCCGTTGCCCTTCGGTAACACCTTCAGAAGGCGGAGCGCTTGTCTTGCTTGAGACAGTGCTGTCGGATGCAGGTTTCGAATGCACGCGCGTCGATCGCGGCGGTATCAGCAACTTGTTCGCGCGTTGGGGGCGGAAAGGTCATGCGCGTAGTTTCGGATTCAATGGTCACACGGACGTCGTTCCTGTCGGCGACGAAGCTGCCTGGACTGCGCCGCCCTTCGGGGCCGAGGTGCGGGATGGTGTGATGTATGGGCGCGGCACCACCGATATGAAATCCGGAGTTGCGGCTTTTGCGGCTGCCGCAATGGATTTCGTGCGTGACACCCCGCCGGACGGGGCAATTGTCCTGACGATTACCGGTGATGAGGAAGGCGATGCGTTGGACGGCACCACTGCGCTTCTCGATTACATGGAAGGCGCGGGTGAGCGTATGTCGGTCTGTCTGGTAGGAGAGCCAACATGCCCGAACAAAATGGGCGAGATGATCAAGATCGGTCGCCGGGGCTCAATGACTGCGTGGTTTAAGATTACAGGTGTGCAGGGACATTCGGCTTATCCCCATCGGGCCAAAAACCCTCTGCCCGCCATGGCGCGGCTGATGGATCGGCTTGCCAGCCATGAACTGGATCGGGGCACAGACCATTTCGACGCCTCCACACTGGCTGTTGTCACGATCGACACCGGAAACGCCGCGACCAACGTGATCCCGGCGCAATGCAGCGGCGCGGTCAATATCCGCTTTAACGATCTGCATTCCGGGGCCAGCCTGAGTGACTGGTTGCAATCAGAGGCGGATCAGGTGGCAGCCCAATACGGTGTCGACATCGGTGTCACGATCAGCATATCGGGTAAAAGTTTTCTGACCCCGCCGGGGCCTTTGTCGGATCTGGTGGCCAAAGCGGTCGAAGCCGAAACCGGCGTTGCGCCTGAGCTGTCGACATCCGGCGGCACTTCGGATGCGCGCTTTGTTAAAAACCATTGTCCGGTGGTGGAGTTCGGCTTGGTCGGGCGCACAATGCATCAGGTGGACGAGTGCGTTGAGGTCGCGCAGATCAAACAGCTCAAATCGATCTATACCCGTATCCTGACGGATTATTTCGCCTGATCCATGCAGTGCACATTGGTGATCATGGTCAAGGAACCCAGACCGGGCCGTGTCAAGACGCGGCTTGGGCGTGACATCGGCATGGTTGGCGCCGCGTGGTGGTTTCGGCACCAGACCCGCGCTTTGATCCGAAAGCTGCGTGATCCCCGCTGGCAGATCGTGCTGGCCGTGTCGCCCGATGCCGAAGGTCTTGCAAGCCGTATCTGGCCCGTTGATCTGCCGCGCGTGCCGCAAGGGCCCGGCGATCTGGGTGACCGGATGGGCCGGATGTTGCGCGGAATGCCCAAGGGGCCGGTTTGCCTGATCGGTGCGGATATTCCGGGCATTTCGCGTGCAAATATTGCTCGTGCTTTTGGTGCGCTTGGGCGATGCCGGATGGTGTTCGGCCCCGCGCCGGATGGCGGTTATTGGCTGGTCGGTGCGCAGCGTTATGGCGCGCTGCCCGCAGGTCTGTTCCGCGATGTGCGCTGGTCGACAGAACATGCTTTGGCCGACACACTTGCCTCGATCCCAAACTGCCGTGTGACCCTGCTGGACCAGCTGCGCGATGTGGATACGGTCGCTGATCTGAAGCCCTGAGATTTTTTGGTCATGACGCGGTCGCAAACGCGTGCTACGCCGGAAGCATGACTCGCATCCCTACCAAGCAGGAGGTCCTTGACTGGATCTCGGCGAACCCCACCCTGACCTCGAAACGCGATATCGCCAAAGCCTTTGGCATCAAGGGCGCGGATCGTATTGACCTCAAGCGCATCCTCAAAGAGCTTGAGGCCGAAGGGCATCTTGAAAAACGCAAGCGCAGCTATCGCGACCCGGACCGCCTTCCGCCTGTCAGTGTTTTGCAGGTGAAGGCCCCGAATGCCGATGGTGATCTGTTCGCCCGACCACTGGAATGGCATGGCGAAGGGGTCGAGCCCATCGTTCTGATCATCGCGCGGGCCAGCGACCCGGCCCTGGGTGAGGGTGACCGTATTCTGGCCCGTCTGACCGTCGTGCACGAAGAAGACCACAATTACGAAGCCCGCCTGATCCGACGGATCGGAACCAACCCACGCAAGATCGTGGGCATATTCCGCAAAGGGGCCGAGGGGGGCCGGATCGTCCCTATCGACAAGGCAGGCCAGACCGAATGGCTGGTTGCCGATGGCGCGGTGCATGGTGCCAAAGACGGCGAATTGGTCGAGGCCGAACAGGCCGGGCCCAAAAACCGTATGGGCCTGCCGCGCGCGCGCATCGTTGAACGGCTGGGTGATCCGACCGCTCCCAAGGCTGTTTCGCTGATCGCGATCCATCAGCACGGTATCCCGGATGACTTTCCCGACAAGGTCATTGCCGAGGCAGACAATGCCAAACCCGTTGGCCTGAAGGGCCGCGAGGACCTGCGGGACATGCCGCTGCTGACCATCGACCCCTCAGATGCGCGCGATCGTGATGATGCCTGTTACGCGCACGCGGATGACGACCCGAAGAACCCGGGTGGACATGTGATATGGGTCGCTATCGCCGATGTTGCTGCTTATGTGCTGCCCGGCTCGGCCCTGAACCGCGAGGCGCGCAAGCGGGGCAACTCAAGTTATTTCCCCGACCGCGTGGTGCCGATGCTGCCTGATCGGCTGTCGGGTGATCTGTGTTCCCTGCATGAAGGCGTCCCGCGTGCCTGTGTCGCTGTGCGGATGCAGATTGACGCGAACGGTAACAAGATTGGTCATCGTTTCGTGCGGGGGTTGATGCGTTCGGTTGCGTCGCTGAACTATGCCGAAGTGCAAGAGGCCATCGACGGCAACCCAAACGACCGCACCGGGCCATTGGTGGAAACGGTCTTGAAACCGCTTTATGCCGCTTATGCCGCGCTGAAGAAAGCGCGAGCTGTGCGACAGCCCCTGGAACTGGACCTGCCCGAGCGTAAGATCGTGCTCAGCGAGACGGGTCATGTTGAAAGCGTGGCCTTCCGCGACCGGTTGGATGCGCATCGGTTGATCGAAGAGTTCATGATCCTCGCCAATGTCTCGGCTGCCGAGACACTGATCGCCAAGCGCCGTCCGCTGCTGTTCCGCGTGCACGAGGAACCCGCGCCCGAGAAACTGGAAAGCCTGCGGGAAACGGCGCAGGCTGCCGGATTGAACCTCGCGAAGGGGCAGGTGCTGCAAACCCGACACCTGAATGCGCTGCTGAACGCCGCCGCCGGAACCGAGGATGCGGAACTGATCAACCTGACCACCCTGCGGTCGATGGCACAGGCCTATTACAACCCAGAAAACTTCGGCCATTTCGGGCTGGCGCTGCGGAACTACGCGCATTTCACCTCGCCCATCCGACGCTATGCCGACCTGGTCGTGCATCGGTCGCTGATCTCAGCCCACGGTTGGGGCACGGACGGTTTGACCGAAGACGAGATTACCCGGCTCGAAGAAACGGCCACTCATATCTCGGATACTGAACGCCGATCCATGATGGCTGAACGGGACACGACTGACCGCTATCTGGCCGCGTATCTGAGCGAGCGGGTCGGCAATGAATTCACAGGGCGGATCAGCGGCATTGCCCGGTTTGGTGCTTTTGTCAAAATGGATGAAACCGGCGCAGATGGCTTGGTTCCGGTGCGTTCATTGGGGCGCGAGTTCTTCCATTTCGACCGCGAGGCTGGGACCCTTATGGGGGCGGACACGGGGCTGATTATCGCCATCGGCCAGCGTGTCACCGTTCGGCTGACCGAAGCGACACCTGTGACCGGCGGGTTGGAGCTGGAGCTGCTGTCCATCGACGACCAGGCCTTGCCGCGCGGACAGGGACCAAAAGGGCGATCATCCCGGCGCAAAGCGATCAGCACCAAGCGCAAGAAAGACAAGATCAAGCGCAAGATCGAACGCAAACGCCGTCAGAGGTGATAGGTTAACGCACGGGCAATCAACCATCCGTGGCGTGTTGGATCGATTTGCGCAGTGTCATCAAACAGAACGGCACGGGTCCCATCTATCCGGTCCTCGCCCGGAAAGGCGGATGTGAAATCGCTTATCAACCGGCTCTGACAGTGCACAAACAAGGCGAAACTTGCCGATTTGTGCGCGCCCAGCCGGATCGTTGACCCTTTGGGCGCAAGATAGGCGGGCTGACCCCAGCGCAGTTCCTCTCGCACCGTGCGGACGGCAGGCAGAGAGGCTGCCGTGTCAAACACAAGCTCCCGCAAGGCCAGAGCCCCCGCACGGGTTTGCGGGGGCAGGGCTTCAAAGGCCGAAGCGACCAAAGGGTTCTCAAAGGGTTTCATGCAATTGGTATCGCCTGTTCCAACCGGTCCACGTAGCTGTTCAGCAGGTTATCCTGTTTGATCCGGCGGGTCAGGGGGGTGTCCACAGGTGTGGCGCGCATCGCGGCAAGCATTGGACCAACGCTCATATCAGCCGATGTCGGACGGTCCCCAAGCAGGAAAGAGGATTGCCACAAATAGGCCGAGATCGCCTCGAGGTCACGTTCGATCCGGTCCAGCCGTTCGGACAGCGAAAACCGCCCGATTCCCTGTGACGTGATCCCCTTCAGAACGGATTTCCGGATCGCATTGGATGCCGGTTTCCGGATCAACGAGGGAATTCCGGTAAAGAACGTGTCACGCAAGATCGGCCAGACTTCGTCATTGCCCCAACGATCCAGAACGATGTGAAAATACAGATGCTCTTCGGCCATGCGCACCAGGGCGCGGGACTGCGCCTTTTCGACATCCGTCAACCCTTTGTCGAAATCCGCGCCCTGCTGTTCCAACCATTCGCGGATCAGGTCGCTGTCCGGAACCAGGCGTTCCGGCGTCCGCAAAACGGGCAGCTTCTGGTGGGGCATCTTGCGGGGGTCAAGCATATCCGAGCGTTGCCAGGTCCGGCCGGACTGCTGAAGCATCAATGCTGTCTTGACGCAGAAGGGGCTGGCACTGAACAGGCCGAAGGCAGAGGGGAAGGTGAGAAGGGTCAGCATTATGAGGCTCCGTGTCATTGTGTGCTGACTGAGTATCGGGACCTAATGACAGTTTCTGTCATTAGGGGTAAGCTATTGTACATCATGTCCCGCACCGCCCGATTGTTCCAACTTATGCAAGCCCTGCGTTCTGGCCCTTCGCCCAGAACATCCGAACAGCTGGCACAGGATTTGGGTGTTTCGTCCCGAACAATTCATCGGGATATTGATGCATTGCGCGGGCTGGGTGCCGTGATCGACGGCGAAGCGGGGTTTGGCTTTACCCTGATCGAGGACGCGACCCTGCCCCCATTGGGGTTCACTGATGATGAGCTTGAAGCGTTGGTTCTGGGCCTGCGCGAAGTTCAGGTGATTGGCGATCCGGCTTTGTCGGGCGCGGCGGGTACGGCCCTGCGGAAACTTCAGGGACGCTTGCCGCAACGCCAGTCCCATCGGCTCAGCCATGCGGTTCTGGCGGCTACGCGGTTCAACCGCCCGCCTGAACCCTCGATTGACGTGGCCACTCTGCGGCAGGCGACGTGGGATGAGCGCGCGGTCGAGTTTTTCTATACAGATGCGAAAGGCGATGCTACGCACAGGCGCGTCAACCCGTTGAGTATCGTCTATCTGGATCACTCGAACGTGTTGTTGGGCTGGTGCCACCTGCGACAGGATTTCCGCGTTTTCCGGTTGGATCGCTTGCAGGACATGTCAGTGACCGAACAAAGCTTCAGGCCGAACCGCGTGCCCCTGCTGCGCGAGGCATTGGAACGCATTCGGGCAGAGCGTGCTGCGCAGGAGCGTGAGGCGAACGTCTGAGCACTTTGTGAATTTCCGATTTTGCGCTACCCTGTGGTCGAGCAGTAATCAGGAAAAAACGGAATGCGAAAATGCGTAGGCGGCGTCATGACCGTCGCATTGTGGGCATCCATAGTGCAGGCGGAAACAACAGAAAACTCCAGATGGGCAGACGGCGGGAAATCGCGCGATGTGCTGCAACTGGCATCGGCGGATGTAACCGTTTCGATCCGTCCGGTCCCGCGCCCGTTAATTGAGGCCTTGCCCGTGGCTTCCGCGACAACAGCACGGTTTCAGTCCTGGCTCGGCGCCTTTCAGGGCCGTGCGCGACGGCAGGGTATTTCGCAGGGAACACTGACTCAGGTGTTTTCGGGGATGAGCTATGACGAAGATGTCCTGGAACGGGATCGCAATCAGGCTGAGTTTTCGAAACCCATCTGGGAGTATCTTGAGACCGCAGTGTCGGAAACGCGCCTGTCGAACGGGCGTGCGGCCATGCAGCGGCATCGGCAGGTGTTGAACCGGATCGAGGCGGAATACGGCGTCGAAAAAGAGGTGGTCACTGCCATCTGGGGGCTTGAAACCTCGTTCGGGTCCTATCGCGGCAGCAGTCCTACGCTTCGTTCATTGGCAACGCTTGCCTTTGATGCGCGGCGGGCACAATTCTTTGAAACGCAGTTGGTCGCTGCCCTGCGGATCGTGCAGGCTGGCGATATCAGCGCTGGCAACATGCTTGGCAGTTGGGCGGGCGCAATGGGGCATACACAATTCATGCCCACGTCATATCTGGATCACGCGGTGGATTTTGACGGTGATGGCCGGCGGGACATCTGGTCGGATGACCCGACGGATGCGCTGGCTTCGGCGGCGTCTTATCTGGCGCGGCATGGTTGGACGACGGGTCAGCCGTGGGGCGTGGAGGTTCGTCTGCCGACCGATTTCGATTACGCCTCAGCCCGTCGCGATTTTACGCTGATGCCGTCTGAATGGGCCGCTCAGGGTGTCGTGGCGCGGGATGGTACCGTCGTGCCGGATCATGGGAAGGCCGCTATCCTGCTTCCGGCGGGAAGTCAGGGCGTTGCGCTGATGATTTTCGAAAATTTCAGCGTGATCGAGACGTATAACGGGGCCGACGCCTATGTGATTGGCATCGGGCATCTGTCCGACCGGCTTGCAGGGGGCGCACCGTTTCAATCCGACTGGCCGCGCGGCGACCGGGTGCTGAGCTTTGCCGAGAAAAAGGAACTTCAGACCCGTCTGACGGATGCGGGCTTTGACACAAAGGGTGTCGACGGGCGTACCGGGCCAAATACGATCAACGCGGTTCGGGCGTATCAAATGGCGCAGGGGCTGGTCCCGGACGGATACCCCACACCAAACCTGCTGGAGAGGTTGCGGCAAGAAAAGGCGGCCCGGATGGGCCGCCTAAAAAGACGTATAAATCGCTGAGTTAGGATGCAGCTTTCATCAGCCCCTGCGCAATGATCTCGGCCTGAGCTTCGTCCAGCGATTTGTAGATCCGCACGAACATTTCGTCGATATCCGCAGGTGTCAGGATCAGCGGGGGTGAGATGATCATCCGGTCGCCAACATGGCGCATGATCAGGTTATTGGCAAAGCACCGATCACGGCAGATATAGCCGACCGTGCCGGGTTCGGATGCGAATTTGGCGCGGCTGGCTTTGTCCGGGGTCAGCGCGATGGATGCCATCATGCCAACGATCTTGGCCTCACCCACCAGCGGATGATCTGCCAGTGCCTCCCATTTCTCTTTCAGATAGGGGGCTGCAACGTCGCGCACATGCTCAACGATCTTCTCTTCTTCGAGGATGCGCAGGTTCTCCAACGCCACGGCGGCCGCGACCGGGTGGCCGGAATAGGTATAGCCGTGGTTGAATTCGGTACCGCCGATTACTTCGGCAATTTCGTCGTTTACGATGGACCCGCCGATGGGCGCATAGCCCGAGCTAAGGCCCTTGGCGATGGTCATGATATGCGGCTTGATGCCAACGGTTTGCGACCCGAACCAGTTGCCTGTCCGGCCAAATCCGCAGATGACCTCGTCAGCTATCAGCAGGATATCGTACTTGTCGCAGATACGCTGAATTTCCGGCCAGTATGTATCGGGCGCCACGATTACACCGCCTGCGCCCTGAACCGGCTCGGCGATAAAGGCGGCGACCCGGTCTTCGCCCAACTCTTCGATCGCCTCTTCCAGCTCGCGCGCGCGGGCCAGACCGAATTCTTCGGGCGACATATCGCCGCCTTCGGCCCACCAATTGGGTTGGTTAATGTGGTGGATATTCGGGATCGGAATGCCGCCCTGCGCGTGCATCCCGGCCATACCACCCAGCGAGGCCGAGCCCACGGATGAGCCGTGATAGGCGTTCTTGCGGCTGATGATGATGTTCTTGTCGGGCTGGCCTTTCTGGGCCCAGTAGGTGCGCACGAGGCGGATATTGGTATCGTTTGCCTCGGACCCGCCTGCTGCGAAAAAGACATGGTTCAGATCGCCCGGTGCCAGTTCGGCAATCTTGGCGGCCAAAGCAATCGCCGGGACGTGGGTGGTTTTGAAGAAAGTGTTGTAATAGGGCAGCTCGCGCATCTGGCGCGCGGCAACATCGGCCAACTCATTACGCCCGTACCCGATATTGACGCACCACAGACCCGCCATCGCGTCCAGAATTTCCTCACCTTCGCTGTCGGTCAGATAAACACCATTGGCACGTGTGATCACGCGCGCCCCTTCCTTCCCCAGCGCACCATTGGCCGAGAAGGGGTGAATGTGATGCGCCGCATCCAGCGCCTGCAATTCGGCGGTCGGCATATGGTTGGTGATGGTAGACATCGGAGAATCTCCTACAAGAACGCAGTTGCGGATCACAATATGATCAAATTTTTTCCTGTCAATCGAATCAGGCTGAATCAGACGGAAGTCAATGCTTCTGCCATCAGGTCCATACCTTGTTCGATGTCCTGAGCGGTTGCCTTTGCGGTCATTTCAGCGTCACCGACACGCAAAGCAGCAATAATGTCCTTGTGGCGATCCGGAAGGCTCTGAGTGCCGAAGCGCCCGCAGACAACACGCAAAGAAGGGCCAAACCGCAACCAAAGTCTTTCGGCCAGGTCACTGAGGATCGGCGCGTTTGCAAAAGAATACAGCGTTTCGTGAAAAGCCTGGTTCAAACGCAGATAGCCACCGACATCGCCATCTGCGATCATGCGATCCAAATGCCTGTCCAAACGTTCCAGTTGATCAATGTCCTGTGTTTTCAGGTTGGCGGTTGCACGTCTTGAAAGCTCTGATTCTATTGAAATTCTGGCGAAGATCATCTCTTCGATATCGTTGGAGTTCAGCAGCGGTACACTGACGCGCCGATTGCCCTGGAAAACCAACCCTCCATCCGAGATCAACCGGCGAATCGCTTCGCGGACCGGAGTCATGCCAACACCCAGCGAATCAGTCAGACCCTGGATTGTGACGGGCTGACCTGGGACCAGTTCACCGAACAGGATCTGTGATCTGAGCGTTTGATAAACCTGCTCATGTGCGGGCTGTTTCCCTTTGTCGAATGTCGACGCAGATGCCTTATTTTTGATCAAATCCAATTGGTTCTTCCCATTTCGACTAAGCCTGACTTGTCAGGTGACAGGCCACGTGAAACCATACGCTGGATCGAGGGAAAACGCAAAACTTGATCAAATCCAAAAAAACGGGAAAATACCCGTACACTTGCAGGGAGAAGAATATGACAATCAAAACGCTGACCATGACAGCGGTCGTCGCATTGGGGACTTCGGCGGCATTCGCCGAAGAGGTGCGTGTTTACAACTGGTCCGACTACATCGACGAAGAACTGCTGAGCAAGTTCGAAGCAGAAACAGGTCTGACCCTGATCTATGACGTGTTCGACAGCAACGAGGTTCTGGAAACCAAGATGCTGGCCGGTGGCTCGGGCTATGATGTGGTGGTGCCGTCAGGTACATTCCTTCAGCGCCAGATCCAGGCCGGCGCGTTTCAGCAGCTGGACCAAAGCAAGCTTTCGAACGCCGGAAACCTTTGGGATGTAATCGAAGAGCGAACTGCCGGTTATGACCCGGACAACGCGTATTCGATCAACTACATGTGGGGAACAACCGGGATCGGCGTGAATGTCGGTAAGGTCAAAGAGGTTCTGGGCGACGACGTTGCTCTGAACAGCATGGATCTGGTCTTGAAGCCCGAGAACATGGAAAAGCTGGCCACTTGCGGTGTGCATTTCCTGGATGCCCCGGCCGAGATCATTCCCATGGTGCTGCAATACCTTGGTGAAAACCCCGACAGCCACGACACGGACGTTATCGGCAAGACCGAAGCGGTTCTGACAGCAGTCCGCCCGCATATCCAGAAATTCCACAGCTCGGAATATATCAATGCGTTGGCAAATGGCGACATCTGCGTTGCCGTTGGCTGGTCGGGTGACATCCTTCAGGCACGCGACCGCGCCGCTGAAGCAGATAATGGAGTGGAGATCGAATACCACCCCTTCGCCGAAGGGTCGCTGATGTGGTTCGACCAGATGGCAATTCCTGTCGATGCTCCAAATCCCGAAGGCGCGCACACGTTCCTTAACTTCATTCTGGACGCCAACAACATGGCGGCGGCATCGAACTATGTGTATTACGCCAACGGCAACAAAGCGTCTCAGGAATTTCTGGAAGAGGACGTGATCGGCGATCCGGCCATCTACCCGGATGATGCCACGATGCAAAACCTGTACATCACGACACCTTATCCGGCGAAAACGCAGCGGGTCGTGACGCGTCTGTGGACCAAGGTCAAATCGGGCACCTGATCCGAATTGCACCGGCAGGGCGGCGCCGCCGCCTTGCCTCTCTTTCCAGCTATTCGAACGAGGGCCGTAGTGAATTCTGACGTCTTTGCGCCATGGGACGACCCGCAGGCGAAACCCTTGATCCAGTTCCGAAACGTGACCAAGCGTTTTGGTGAATTTACTGCCATCGACAACCTGTCTCTGGATATTTTCGAGCGAGAGTTCTTTGCCCTGCTTGGTCCGTCGGGATGTGGCAAAACGACGATGATGCGGATGCTGGCCGGGTTCGAAACACCGACCGAAGGCCAAATCCTGCTTGGGGGGAAGGATATCGACCCGATCCCGCCCAACAAGCGGGCCGTAAACATGATGTTCCAGTCCTATGCCCTTTTTCCGCATCTCAGCGTCTGGGAAAACATCGCCTTTGGCCTGCGCCGGGACAGAATGCCCAAACACGATCTGGAAGACCGGGTCGAAGAAATGCTGCGCCTGACCCGGCTGGAAAAGTTCGCCCGCCGCAAACCGCATCAGATTTCAGGCGGGCAGAGACAGCGTGTGGCGCTGGCGCGCTCGCTTGCCAAGGCGCCCAAGCTTTTGCTGCTGGATGAACCACTGGGCGCGCTGGACAAGAAATTGCGCCAGGACACCCAATTCGAACTGATGGATATTCAGGAAAAAACCGGCACCACATTCGTGATCGTTACGCACGACCAGGAAGAGGCCATGACAGTCGCCAGCCGTGTGGCGGTGATGGATCAGGGCCAGCTTATGCAGGTTGCCACTCCGGACCGGATTTATGAGAATCCTGCCTCGGTCTATGTCGCTGATTTCATCGGGGACGTGAACATCATTGAAGGGCGCGCGACATCTGTCGGAGAGGATACCTATCAGGTAGACTGGGCCGAAGGACAAGCGCCGCTGACCGCCGGGTCAGCAAAAAACTTTGAAAACGGTCAGTTGTGTCATCTGGCGATCCGCCCCGAGAAAGTGACGATCTCTGCCGAACGGCCCGCCGATGCGGTCAACGCCGTGCAGGGCAAGGTTCACGACATAGCCTATCTGGGCAATCTGTCCACTTATCACGTTGAACTTGCAAACGGCACAATCATCAAGGCGCAGACGGCCAACACCCGCCGCATCTCGCGCCGTTCGTTCACCTGGGAAGACCCGGTCTGGCTGTCCTGGACGGCCACGGCTGCGGTTCTGCTGGCCGACTGATGCGCCGCGCCGTTCTGATCGCCATACCTTATGTCTGGCTGCTGGCGCTGTTCATGGTGCCGTTCTTCATTGTTCTGAAGATTTCGCTGTCGGACACCGCGCTTGCGATCCCGCCTTATACACCGACACTGGATTTTTCAGCTGGTTGGGCGGGGATCAAAGAGTTCTTCAGCCAACTTGATCTTGAAAACTTCGTCTGGCTGACCGAGGACGACCTGTACTGGAAAGCGTACCTGTCCAGCGTCAAGATCGCTTTGATCTCTACCTTCCTGACTTTGCTGGTTGGCTACCCCATCGCCTACGGTATGGCCCGCGCGCCCGAGGAATGGCGCCCAACACTGATGATGCTGGTGATCCTGCCTTTCTGGACGTCATTCCTGATCCGGGTCTATGCGTGGATGGGCATTCTGTCGAATGAGGGATACCTTAACCAACTGCTTCTGTGGACGGGTATCATTTCGACGCCGTTGACGATCCTGAACACCTCGACCGCTGTCTATATCGGTATTGTTTACACCTATCTCCCGTTCATGATCCTGCCGATTTATTCGTCATTGGAACGCATGGATGGTTCGCTAATCGAGGCGGCCGAGGATTTGGGTTGCTCGAGGGCACAAGCCTTCTGGCTGGTCACCGTTCCACTGTCCAAACCGGGCATCATCGCAGGTTGTTTTCTGGTGATGATCCCCGTGATCGGCGAGTTTGTGATCCCGTCACTACTGGGTGGGTCCGGCACGCTGATGATCGGCAAGGTTCTGTGGGAAGAATTTTTCTCGAACCGAGACTGGCCCGTGGCAAGTGCTGTCGCGATCGTTCTGTTGCTTATTCTGGTCGTTCCCATCGTGCTGTTCCAGCGCAACCAGCAGAAACAGGCGGAGGCTGACGGATGAACAGATTGAGCTGGTTCAATACGGTATCGCTGACGCTGGGTTTTGCGTTCCTGTATATTCCGATGATCATCCTGATCATCTTCAGTTTTAACGAAAGTAAGCTGGTCACGGTCTGGGCCGGGTTTTCGACCAAATGGTATGGCGAACTGGTTCAGAACGAGGCATTTCTGGATGCCGCATGGGTCACGATCCGGGTTGCGGTGTTTTCTTCGACACTGGCAACCATTCTGGGGACTGCGGCCGCTTATGTGCTTGTCCGGGGCAAGCGGTTCTTTGGCCGGACACTGTTTTCCGGCATGATCTATGCGCCGCTTGTGATGCCCGAGGTGATCACCGGGCTGTCCCTGCTGTTGCTGTTTATCGGGATCGGGCTGGACCGGGGTATCCTGACCATCGTTCTGGCCCACACGACCTTTTCGATGTGTTTCGTGTCGGTTGTTGTCTCGTCACGGCTTGTGACATTCGACAAATCGCTGGAAGAGGCCGCATTAGATCTGGGCTGTTCACCAGCGCAGGCCTTTGGTCTGGTCACCCTGCCGATCATCGCGCCTGCGGTGATCTCGGGCTGGCTGCTGGCTTTCACATTGTCGCTGGATGATCTGGTTATTGCATCGTTCACATCGGGCCCGTCGGCGACGACCCTGCCGATCAAGATCTTTTCGGCCGTGCGGTTGGGCGTCAGCCCCGAGATAAACGCGCTGTCGACGATCATGATCGCGGTCGTGACGGTTGGGGTGATTACGGCCTCACTTGTGACCAAGCGCGCCATGATGCGCCAACGGCAAGACGAGCAGGCCGCAGGGCGCACCGAATGAAACGGATATTTCCCGAATACACCTATGGTGCGGGTCCTCGTGATGGTTGCTGGTGGGACGAGACCATTGCAAACCCGAACTGGCCAGAGTTTCAGGGCGATCTGAACGTTGATGTCGCCATCGTCGGTGGCGGCTTTACAGGGGTCTCAGCGGCTTTGCATCTGGCTGAAAACGCGACGTCGGTTGCTGTGCTCGAGGCAGGCCCACCGGGGTGGGGCGCATCAGGCCGCAATGGCGGTTTCTGCTGTCTTGGCGGGTCAAAGCTTGGGCAAAAATCCATGGTGCGCCGCTATGGCCGCGAAGCTGCGCAGGCCTATGAGACGGCTGAACAGGACGCGGTCCAGCTGGTTGCCGATCTCCTGGCGCGGCATCGGATAGATGCGGATACGCATTCCAATGGTGAGACCCAACTGGCCCATTCGCGACATGCGATGGATGTCCTGCGCCGTCACGCGGACGAGACCGGCATTCTACACCAAGCTGCTGATTTGCCAGCGCTTGGTATGGGTGGTGCATTCTTCGGCGGGTATACTCTGCCGGTCGGCTTTGGGCTCAATCCCCGGAAATACCTGTTCGGACTGGCCAGCGCTGCGGCAGCTTCGGGTGTGAATTTCTTTCAGAACAGCCCCGTTCTGAACATTGAAAAAACGACGTCGGGCTTCAGGCTGAAAACAAGCGCGGGGCAGGTTAACGCACAGGTCGTGCTGATTTGTACCAACGGGTATTCTAGCGAAGACATCCCGGATTGGATGTCCGGACGCTACTTGCCTGCGCAATCGACGGTGATGGTAACACGCCCGCTTAGCCAGGCAGAACTATCAGCGCAGGGCTGGAACTCGGACCAGATATGTTACGACACGCGTAATCTTCTGCACTATTTTCGCCTAATGCCGGATGGGCGCTTTTTGTTCGGAATGAGAGGCGGCTTGTTGTCGTCGCCCCGGTCCGAGGCCGCGATCCGGGCAAAGGTTCAACAGGATTTCAAACGCATGTTCCGGGCCTGGGCGTCGGTTGAGGCGACTCATATCTGGTCGGGGATGGTGTGCCTTTCGCGAAGCCTGATGCCTTATGTCGGTGCCGTACCCAAGCAGCCAGGCATGTTTGCCGGATTTGCGTATCATGGCAACGGCGTCGCTATGGGTACTTACAGCGGGCGCGCATTGGCGCGGCTGGCTTTGGGCCAGGATGCCCGTTTGCCAGCCCCGATGAGGCAATCACCTGAACGGTTTCCGTTGGGTCGCTGGCGTCGCGTATTGATGCCACCGGCATACGCCCTGTTTGCGCTTTCCGACCTCAGATAAACTCAATCGGTTTCAGGGTTTCGATTTCCAGTTTCAACCCTTCGGAATAGTCGGGTGCACCGTTTTCCGCGCGCCACAGGCAATAAGCGGCCATGCGCCAAGCATACCATGGCTTGAGCTGTTGATATCGAGCAACAATCTCGGGTCTGCGATAGGCGGACAGAAACTGAACTTCTTCCGCCTCCGACAACGGTGAGCCCCGGTACAACCTTTGCATCGCCGGGGACAGAAACATCGCAAGGTCTTCGCACGGGTCGCCAAAGGCTGGGCATTGCCAGTCGATCAAGGTCAGGCCGCGGGATGCAACCAGAATATTTCCAGCGACCGGGTCGCCATGGATCAGACATGTCTTGGTCGTGGGGGGGACGGGTATCGAAGGTTGCCGTTTTGCCAGTTCGTTTCCGATTTCTGACCTGCACCCTTGCAGAATTCTGCTCCCATGGGCCATCAGGTCCGCGCTGCCGTTGCACCCTGCAGGCGCTGGAATGGTGTTGGGCAGCGAATGCAGCCTGCGTAGCAGTTCACCAACTTTGTCCGAGCCATTCTGCCAAGGTGTTCCGGGTGCGTGGTCGTAAAACACCCAATGCGCGTCCTTGTATTGTCCTGCGGCGCGTAGCCTGGGCACGAAACCGGTCGGACCAAGCGCCTTGAGGCAGAGGGCTTCCAGCTTGGCATCATTTCGAAACAAGGGGTTGCGTAAGGTCGGGCTGTAGAGCTTCAGCACTTTGTCGCCGTTGTCCCCCAGCAGTTTCCAAACCCTGTTGGTCCGACCGCCATACAGGATTTCGAACTGCGCATACATGTTGACCAACCCCAAAGTGCTGAGGTGTTCAACCAGATCATGAGGGGGGACAGGCAGGTCGGGCAGAGGTCTTTTCACTTCTTCTGGCGAGTCGAGTTGCCAACCTTTGGCTCGTCCTGCCCGACAGATCAAGCGCCCGTTCGAACCGCAGTGACCAGATCTGCGGGAATTACCTGGCCACCCTGCAGGGTCAGCAGAACAGCATCCTCTCCCACTTGCGCTTCGACGACGCGGTTATAGGCAGCGACGGGTTTCTCGGAAATCAGCCGGTCATTCTTGTAGCTTTCCAACGTCGCTGTGTAGTTGCCAGCAGCAAACGGATCGCCTGAGGAACTTACACCTGCCCAATCAAACTCTGTCGCTGTTGTGGGAACGGAAACCGTGTCGACGATTGTGCCTTCATGATCACGGATCACCAGTTTGGTTGCGTCCGCGTCAGGGTCCGCGTGCGAGAACAGGGTTACCGGCTGGCCGTTGAAGTGGAACCCCGATGCAGATCGGACCTCCATTCCGACCCAGCTTGCAAGGTCGTTCAGATTGACACTGCCAAGAGTGCTGGTCAGGGCGGAAAGCAGGTCATTGGTTTGAACCTGTTGCTCAACCATCGAAAACTGCGCAAGTTGCGATGCGTATTCGGTTGAATCCATCGGCTCCAGCGGGTCCTGATTCTGGGCTTGCGCGGTCAGCATCAGCAGAAACGTTTCGAAATCCGAGGTGATCGCAGAACTCCGGGACGGACCGGCAGTTTGCTGAGAGGTGGCAGCCCGTGTGGCAGTGACGGGTGTGATCATCTTTCAATATCTCATATCGATGCCCCTGACCGGGGCAAGAGTTTGTGGATGCGGCTCGGCTTGCGCGAGGTGTACGTTCTGAACCGGTTCGGATTCCGGTGCGGCCTGAGCATCGAATTCATCTGCCCACTGATCCCGTGCACCTGAATCCGACGGAGTCCCCAGATTAATGTTCAGGTTTCCATAGCCCAGTTTTTGAAACTCTTCCGTAAGAACGGACAGGTGGCGGCGCATAAGCTCCATCGTGTCCGGGCGTTCGGTGGCGATTGTCATCTGCAGCCCGTCATCCCGACCGTTCAGGACAATGGATACGCGCCCCAATTCTTCGGGGCTAAGCGAGATTTCCATGATACCGGTTCCTGGTTGGGCCTGAATCGTTGCCGCCAATTGCCCGGCTATAGCACGGGCAATTTCAGCACGGGCGGACGGAGAGGGCATCGCCGTGTGTTGTGCCACCTCGCGGGGGGCTTGCTGAACGGGTTCGTCTAAGGCGATGGGCCCTGCGTCAACCTCCTGTGCCGGTGCCACCTGTTCCGTTTCGATTGAGTTGAGGATCAGTTGAAGCTGTGCAACGGGTGTTGCGCGGTTTGGACTTGTCGGATTGGGCGTGGCAGCGACTTCCGCTGTCTCGGGCGCCACCTTTGTGCTTTCAACGAGGGGTTCGGCTTTCAACCCGGCTGTCTGGTCCTTTGATCGGGTTGGCTGGCCTAGCACAGGCAAAGCCTCTGTAGGTTTTTGGGCTGGCACGACTTGGGTCGAAGCGGCGTGAACCTGCCCTTCGGTTGGTTGCCTAGGCACAAAGGGTAGAATGTCGGTCTGACGGGGCAAACCCGTTGACGCAACGGTTTGTTCCGGTTCTGTCGCGCCTGTCGCAGGGATGTCCGCTGCGGCGGGAAAAAACGGCGCGGGACGCACAGAATCCGCCCCAGGCGTTTCATATGTCCCGGCCATTTCGGCCTGCGGTGAAATATTATCTGCCAACTCTGGTGCCCAAGGTGAAATCGCCTCGACAGATGCTTCATCCGTGTTTGGCAGAACGGCCTCAACCTCAATCTCGGCAGTTTCGTCGGTTGTTTCGATAGAAGCATCCAAAAGCGTGCTGTCAGTGGCGGGACTAGTTTCGTTTCCCTGTTCAAGGATGTCCTCGAAACTGCTCGCCCCGGCAGCACGACCCGGTTCTTTGGCGGACGAATTGGGTCTCGCAATTGCTGTTGGCGCTGCGGCCGCCAGCGTTAGTGGATTGGGCATTTTGCTCTGGCTCCGTGTGAGTGATCAGAACTCTGCCCGCAGGAAGTTACGTTTATTTTAACTGCTTTCACCTTTGATCGAGAAAGTTCGAAGCATTTTCGGAGAAAACCATGCAGGTCTCAGCAATTCCCCAGGTGGCTCAAACGCCCTTGGCCCAGATCCGACTGAAAGACGCGGCCATCGAGTTGGAGGCCGCATTCCTGAGCGAAATGATGAAGTCGGCCGGATTGGGCAAGACGCGCCAGTCCTTTGGAGGAGGGGTCGGTGAAGACCAGTTCTCTTCGTTTCTTGTTCAGCATCAGGCACGCGAACTGGCCCGGGCTGGCGGGGTGGGTTTATCAGAAATTCTGCTGAAATCACTGATGGAGAAAACCGATGACGTCTGAGGTCGACATGGCACTGATCAAATCTCTGGAAGAAGTTTTGGATCTGGAGCGTGCCGCGCTTGTCCAGGGTGATCTGGATCGTCTGACGCATATGGTGCCGGAAAAAGAAAAACTGATCGGCGCGATCAACGACCTTCAGGTGCTTGACAGTGATGCATTGGTTCGAGTGCAGCAGAAAGTCGAACGCAACCAGGCATTGCTGAACAGTGCCGCCGAGGGGATTCGGGCCGTCGCCAGCCGCATGGCTGAACTGCGGCGGGTTCGGCAGGAATTCAGTACTTACGGCGCTGATGGGCAACGAAGTGAGTTTCCCGTTCGTAACACGCCAAAGCTGGAAAAACGCGCATAGGCCTGGGTTTAACTCAAATTTGAAACTTCTGGTCCGGGCGTTTTAGCACTCCGTTAGGGGATCGGGCTCAAAAGTGATGCTGCACCTGAAAACATCAGGTGGCGCGAACAGCCACGCGGCGCGTCGCACAAGTCAGAAAGACACCAATGCCCGCAGATACAGCGGGGTGAACATGGGCGAAAATGGCCCGAAGGCAAAAGGAAAAGGCAATGTCCAGCATTCTGACAAACAATGGCGCGATGGTTGCGCTGCAAACTCTCAAGTCGGTCAACAAGAACCTGGCAATGACCCAGAACGCGATTTCGACCGGCAAGGACGTCGCGACTGCCAAGGACAACTCGGCGGTTTGGGCGATCTCGAAGGTGATGGAATCCGACGTCAAGGGCTTCAACGCGATCAAAGACAGCCTCGCGCTGGGCGAATCGACTGTTGCGGTTGCGCGAAATGCGTCTGAAACAGTCACCGACCTGTTGACTCAGATGAAAAGCAAGATCGTCGCGGCGCAGGAAGACAACGTTGACCGCGGTAAGATCAATGACGATGTGACCGCACTGAAGGATCAGATCGCATCGGTTGTCAGCGCAGCCCAGTTCAACGGTCTGAACCTTGTCGACGGCTCGACCGGCTCTGCATCGATCCTCGCGTCGCTGGATCGTGACAACACCGGGGCGGTGACTGCGTCGTCAATCTCGGTCTCGGGGCAGAACCTGTCGACCGGTGGATATGTCACCAAACAGGTTTTCGATGGCTCTACCGGCGCATCGACCGGCAATGACCGCGTGGGGGCAACCATTGACAATGGTGCAACGGCCGCAACGGCGTTGGTTACCGATGAATCCAGTGGCGCTTTCGCGGCCGGAGACAAGGTTGTCGTCGCCATTAACGATCAGGTTGTGTCCTATACCGTTTCCGCGGAAGACGCTGCCGCGACAACGACCGGTGACCTTGTTGCTGTCGGGTTGAAATCGAAGATCGAAGAGCTTGGAATTACCGGTCTGACCGTCGATTACGA
This sequence comes from Ruegeria sp. HKCCSA071, assembly GCF_017872555.1. GTDB lineage: Bacteria > Pseudomonadota > Alphaproteobacteria > Rhodobacterales > Rhodobacteraceae > Ruegeria. Next base: position 76,532 of record NZ_JAEDOX010000002.1, on the reverse strand, counting down.
CTCCGGCACTGCGGGTACGCTGTCGGTTACAAACGGCACAGGATCTGACATCTCGTTCTCGGCTCAGTTCGTGAATGCGGGTGCCGGTGGTCTGGGTGCGCTGGCAGGTATTGATGTGTCGACCGGTGCGGGGGCAACCGCTGCGCTGGCGGCTGTCGAATCGCTGATCGACACGTCGATTGATGCTTCGGCGGCCTTTGGCTCGGCACAGGGTCGGATCGAGACCCAGAAAGAGTTCATTTCGAATCTCTCTGACTCGTTCAAATCCGGTATCGGCGCGCTGGTCGACGCTGACATGGAAGAAACCTCGGCGCGTTTGCAGGCTCTGCAAGTGCAGCAGCAGCTGGCAACACAATCGCTTTCGATCGCCAACCAGGCCCCGCAGTCGATCCTGTCGCTGTTCCGCTAATACGCAACGCGGTCCGGGGCGCGGTTTTTGCGCCCCGGTCGTGACCACCTGACGACGGCTTTTTGGAAGGATTTCAAGTGACCCCGCAAACCCTCGCTCAATACACCTATGCGCAATCCGCCGCGCCGACGCGAACGCCCCGTGACACTGAATATGAGGCAATTTCCAGGATTACACGGCGTCTCAAGGCGGCTACAGCGCGCAAGGCAACGGATTTCTCGGCGTTTGTTCAGGCCGTGCACGAAAACCGCCGGTTATGGGGCGTGTTGGCGACGGGTGTCGCGGATTCGGTAAACGCGTTGCCAAACGATATTCGCGCCAGGATCTTTTTCCTTGCCGAGTTTACGGAACTGCACAGCAGCCGCATTTTGGCGGATGGCGCGTCCATCGAACCATTGCTTGAAATAAACACGGCGATTTTGCGCGGATTGCGCCAGATGAGGGCAACCTGATGAGCGGGCTGGTTTTGAAACTCGCCCCGAAGGAAAGGGTGCTGATCAATGGTGTTGTGATTGAAAACGGCGACCGCCGTGGCCGGTTTTCGATCATGACGCCGCAGGCCAATGTCCTGCGGCTGCGCGATGCGATACACCCGGATGAAGTAAATACTCCGGTGCGCCGTGTCTGCTATGCCGCACAGCTTGTTCTGTCCGGAGACATGGATCCGGCTCGGGCACGTCAACATCTGTTGCGCAGCGTCGAAGAGCTGAGCCAGGTTTTTACAGATACAGACAGCCGCTGTGTATTGTCCGAGGTGACAGATGCGTTGGTGGCCGAGCAATATTATAAATGCCTCAAATCACTTCGCTCGCTTCTTCCGCGCGAAGAACGGTTGATGGCCTATCAGCAATGAGCTTTCAACCTGTCATTCCGACTGGCGGAATCGTCGGCTGGCGGCTTCTGCAACGTACTTATCAAGGTCAGTTTCAAAGTTTCTCGTCTTCGGCAGTGAATGAGAGGGAGACAAGGTATTTCCTGGACAACATCGGGAAAGTGAAGACCGCCGAACAGTTGGTTTCGGACCGCAGATTGTTGCAGGTCGCTTTGGGTGCCTTTGGGCTGGAAGGGGATGTGGATAACCGGTTCTTTATCCGGAAAATCCTGGAGGATGGAACACGGGCGGAGGACGCTTTGTCCAATCGTTTGGCGGATAAACGGTACCGGGAATTTTCAGATGCTTTCGGGTTTGGGCCAGGGGCTGTTCGAAAAACGGTGCTAGTAACCAATATGGAAAAGATAGCCCAGGCCAATCTGTCTGCGCGGTTTGAGATTGCGGTCGGGCAGTCGGATGAAACGATGCGCATCTCGCTCTATGCCCAGCGCGAGCTGTCTGACCTGGCGAAAAGTGGAAACAGTACAGACACGAAATGGTTCGATCTTATGGGATTGCCACCACTGCGCAAAATGATGGAAACGGCGCTTGGGCTGCCGCAGTCATTCGCCCAACTAGATATCGACAAACAATTGGACGAATTTAAAAGTCGGCTTTTCCGCCTTACCGGATCGGATGATTTGGCACAGTTTTCGGACCAGAAGGCGGTGGAGAACCTGACCGACGCCTATCTGGCCAGAAGTCAAATCGCGGGCCTTCAGAGTACGATATCGCCAGCGCAGACCGCTTTAATCTTGCTTGGGGCTGTGTGATTAGAAGACGCGGGGCAAAAGCCTGGGCCGCAATCTAGTATCCTAGGTCTCACATTTGGTCTGCATAAACCAAAAGTTAACCGTTCAAAATCTCGTCGGTTGTGGTGTGCAAAGCGTAGCATACAACGGGTCGAGACACGTTGTGCAGGTTGACCGCGCCTAACGGTATAGCGTTAGAACAGGCAGGCTCGATATCTTCGGATACGACTATGCGATGCCCTTCGGTTTTCCCATATTCGCCCAAGCGCGCAGCAATGTTAGCTGCTTGTCCAATAACCGTAAAATCAAGACGTTCACGAGAGCCCACATTGCCATATGTGACACGCCCATAAGCCACGCCAATCGAACAGTCGCAATGTATGTCGGTACCTGCTTTGCGCAATTCTCCCAACGTTTCGACGATTTTGATTGCCGAGCGCTGGGCGTTAGCCCGGGCCGCGCTGGCGTTTTCATCGGTTGCCGGGAAAACTGCCAAAACAGCGTCACCAATAAATTTCAGAACTTCGCCTTCGTTTTCGTGAACGATACCCGAGACGGTTTCAAAGAACTCATTCAAAACACTGATATATGCGCCCCGCCCCAGTTTCTCTTCTAGGCTTGTCGAGTTGCGGAGGTCACAGAACATGATTGCAGCGTCGATTTCATCCCCGTCACCGCGCCGGATCTCGCCCCCCAATACGCGTGCGCCAGAGCGTTTTCCAACATATGTTTCCAGCAAAACCTGCGCATTCTCGCGTTGCATGAACACTTCGTAAAAGCGGGCGATCACCGAGGAGCATTCGAACACTAGGCCCAGATTCTCGGTGGTGAACCCGTTGGGATGGTCACATGTCAGGGTCAGAACGTTCGTTCGCCCGTCAGAGAAGGGCAACGGCATCGCGACATAGTCGGTGGCACCTTTGGCCCGTAACTCCTCCATGATCGGGAAGCTGTTTTGCGGGTTTTCGTCGTTCAGTCTTTGCCGTACACCGCCCAAACCGTTCGAGACATGGCGCAACGGGCTGTTGATGAAAGCCGGGTGATCATAGATTTCGTAGGTCGGGGCGCGGGTCAGTATCTCGTCCTGACCCTTTTCCCAGATATAGTGTTTGCCCGCGATCAGGGGATGCAAGGACCAGGCCAGAATGCTCAGCCGCTGGATGGCGATGCCGTGCTCCAGCATCTTTGCGGCCAATGCCTTGGTAAAGCTTTCGGGCGTGGTCGCGGCTGAAGCACCGCGCATCAGCCAGTCGATCAGTGGTCCGCTGATATTGCCGTCGTCCGGCTCGCGCAGGCGATTGTCGCCCAGATCAATACGGGTGTAGGCGCCGGACACAAACCCGATACAGCCTTGAATGGCAGCACTTTCGGGCAGCGCTTCTTCATAGGCCCAGACAGAATTGGCCAGGCTTTCAGACGCCAGATTGATGTCGTGGTAAGTGGCGGTGCCTTTGAACGGGCAGAATGTTTGCAGGTCTGTTTCTTCGCTCAGATCCACACAGACATCTGCGCGGGGAACGTAAATCGTTGGCGGCAAACGCGTTTCATACATCACCTTTGCGTTTGTGCTTTCAGCCAGAAGAACGTCGTTCCGGTAAATGGCAATCCTGCCATCCAGCGGCTCAACCGAGATTCCATATCCATTCATCTGCGGCGCGGCGTGGACGTTCATAAGCGACCTCCTCTGCCTGGGGTTTGTTTAGAATGGGGCTTTCCACCTGACATTCCAAGAGGCCGCAACGGGATTTTACCGGGCGCGAGCGACGCGTCAAAACGTCAGACCATTTGAATGACGTCTTTCTCGATCGACAGCATATACCCCTTCTTGGCAATATTCTTGACCAGCAATTCGCTGACCATCTGGTTGCCAAGCGCGTCGCGCAACCGTTTGATCCGTGTTGCGCCAGCGGCTTCGTCACAATCGGCGGCATCGCGACCGGAAATCATGGCCTCGATCTGAGCGCCGGACAATACCTCGTCATCCAACCGGGATTCCGCCAGAATCGACAGGGTTTCCATGGCGGCAGGTGTCAGCTTGAAATCCATGTTGTTAAGGTAGACAGTGTTTTCTTCGCGACTGATCAGCAGCGACGTTACCTGAATGCCGGTACGTTCGATCTGTGCGATGCGCCGGTTCAACAAGACCAGCATCACCAGAAAGACCAACGCCGAGATCATCATCGCGCTGGCAAAAACCAGCAGCACATAAATCACCATCCGATAACTGGACAGGGTGTCGGCAAAGGCGGTGCCAGACTGGGCCAGAATTTCAAGCAGACGAATCTCGGTCTGTGACGTCAGATCGGCCTCGACAAACAACCGCTCGACACGTGCGTTGAACGCATTTGCGTCCGGCAAGGTCCAGAACAGGAAAACGGCAGCGGTGATCAGAATGACGACAATGGCCGCGATGCCCAGCACAACCAGCCGGACACCCGACCGGCGTGCTTCAGAAACGGAGATAGAATTGTCCGGCATTGCCTTTCCTCTGATCCAACCCTTCGGGTCCGAAAACGGACTGCACTTCAAGCAAGGTCCAACCTGATGCGTTCAGGCGCTGGGCGATTTCTGCCCGGGCCTGCCCCTTGTCGCAGTTTGTGACCTGCATGACGCCGTAATGCAAACGCAGCGGGTTGTCCTTCTTGGCTTTGTAGTCCGCGTAACAATCTGCCGCTGTCGCAGCAGAACCAAGCGATAACAGGGCCGCAAAGGTCAGAGAAGAGAGGATCTGTTTCATAGGCCGCATCCTGCGCATGAGTTGTCGCGATATTCAATAACCCAAGGGGTTTGCGGCGCCTGATATCCGATAACACCGGGCCGTTATTGCTTGTCTGGGGCAGGTGCCCCCACTTTCAGGGCAATCAGCACGCGGTCCGTCATGCGGTCGCACGAACATCCGAAAGGACAGGCATCATGCATAAGAAATTCATCGCTTTAATCATTGCGGCCGCAGTTGCGATTACCGGTGTGTCAGCTTCTCAGGCGAAGGCGGCCGACGCAAAGGACATTCTTGGGGGGCTGGCGGCCATTGCGATCATCGGTGCCGGCGTTCATTACTATAACAAGGAAAAGAAAAAGGATCGGGCGACGCGTCAACAGACCTATACCCATACACCATATGTGGCGCAGCCGGTGCGCCCGTTACCGCCGCATGTGGCGCGTTACGATCTGCCCCAGCGCTGCCTGCGCACCTATGATGGGTATTCGCAGGATCATCCGCTGCTTGGGCCGAAATGCCTCGAGAAACATTACAAACATGCCAATAGCCTGCCGCAAGAGTGCAAGGTCGGTTTCTGGAATGGCAAAAAGGTCAGGCAGGCCTATGAACCTGCGTGCCTGCGCCAGAAGGGATACCGCGTCGTTTATCAGTAGTTCGGGTTGAGCAGGAACGGTGCCAAAGAAGTGCCGTGAGAGAGAGGGTGGTGTGGGCCGCCCTCTCTTTTCTTCTTGCGGTGCTGCGCGAAACGCGGTTTTCCAAGGGCATGACAATGCCAAACTTCGAACTTGAGCAGGCGCTGCTGGACATGGGCCATATCCGTATCGCCGGTGTGGATGAGGTCGGGCGCGGCCCTTTGGCCGGGCCGGTTGTAGCCGCCGCCGTGATTCTGAACCCGAAGCACTTTCCTGACGGGTTGAATGACTCGAAAAAGCTGACCGCAAAACGCCGGGCCGCGTTGGACGCTGAGATTCGGGACACTGCTGAATTCGCGGTGGCCGAAGCCTCTGTCGCCGAAATTGATGAGATCAATATTCTGAGGGCGTCGCACTTGGCGATGATGCGCGCGGTGGAGGTGTTGACCCCAGCACCTGATTTCCTGCTGATCGATGGCAACCTGATTCCACAGGGTCTGAGAATCCAATCACAGGCCGTTGTGAAGGGCGATGCACGATCGGTGTCGATCGCGGCTGCTTCAATCCTGGCGAAAAACTGGCGCGATCAGGTGATGGTGGATTTAGCGCAACAGCATCCGGGTTATGGGTGGGAAACCAACGCGGGCTATCCGTCAAAACAACACAAGGAAGCGCTGCGAAATCTTGGCGTGACCCCACACCATAGGCGTTCGTTCAAACCGGTGCACAATATCTTGTATCAAGAGTAAATCGTAAGTCGCTGATTCAAAAAAGAATTTGACGGCGAATCGACTTTGACTCATCCTTGTCTCAACCAAATGAGCGCAAAAGCGCCGTGGACACTTGAGGCAGTGATATGACAACAACCACCAAAAAGGGCGCAAAAGCGCTCCCTTTAAACACGATTCTATCCGGGGACTGCATCGATGTGATGAACAGTCTGCCCGAGGCGTCAGTGGATCTGATTTTTGCGGACCCGCCGTATAACTTGCAATTGAAAGGTCAGTTGCATCGCCCGGATAATTCGCAGGTCGATGCGGTGGATGATCACTGGGATCAGTTCGCAAGTTTTGGTGCGTATGACCAGTTTACGCGCGAATGGCTGAAGGCGGCGCATCGTCTGCTGAAACCCAATGGTGCAATCTGGGTGATCGGGTCTTATCACAATATTTTCCGCGTGGGGTCAGCGCTGCAGGACGCCGGATACTGGATCCTGAACGACGTCGTGTGGCGTAAGTCGAACCCGATGCCGAATTTCCGCGGCAAGCGGTTCACCAATGCGCATGAAACGATGATCTGGGCGTCCAAGCGCGAAGGCGCGAAATACACCTTCAACTATGAGGCGCTGAAGGCTCTGAACGAAGGTGTGCAGATGCGCAGCGACTGGGTGCTGCCGATCTGCACCGGGCATGAGCGCCTGAAGGACGAAAACGGTGACAAGGCGCATCCGACGCAAAAACCGGAATCGCTTTTGCACCGCGTGCTGGTCGGCTCGACCAACCCCGGCGATGTGGTGTTGGACCCGTTCTTTGGCACCGGCACCACCGGGGCCGTCGCCAAGATGTTGGGGCGCGAATTCATTGGTATCGAGCGAGAGGAAAGCTATCGCAAGGTGGCTGAGAAACGCATCGCCAAGGTCCGCAAATTCGACCGCGAAGCTCTGGAAGTCAGCGCAAGCAAACGTGCCGAGCCACGTGTGCCATTCGGTCAGCTGGTTGAACGCGGGATGTTGCGCCCGGGTGAAGAGCTTTATTCCATGAACCAGCGCCACAAGGCGAAGGTGCGTGCAGATGGAACGCTGGTGGGCGACAATGTCAAAGGGTCGATTCATCAGGTTGGCGCGCATCTGGAAAATGCCCCGTCCTGCAACGGCTGGACATACTGGTGCTTCAAACGGGACGGCAAGACCGTGCCGATTGACATCTTGCGGCAACAGATCCGCGCAGAGATGCACAACTGAATTCACGAACACCGCCGGTGCCTGTGGCCTGACACATGGCACTATGCCTTGCCCCGCCGATCAACCGGCGGGGTCTTTTGTTTTGCCTTCAACAGTGATTGCATAAGGCTGCCAAGCCTCCGCAAGAAAGACCACGGCCATGACCGAGACGACCGCACAGCCCCGCCGAAGCCTGTTTTTCACCCAGCCCGATGCGTTTGATCTGGACAACAAATATACCGAGGCTGCGTTGGAACGGCACAAGCGCGAGGGTCTGGAACTGGCTGTGCGTGCGCGATGGGTGGCGATGGCGCTGACTGCGGTGCTGCTCATTTTTCTGAACCCGCAATGGGAGGTGCTTTGGTATCATTTCATTCTGCTGCTGATCTGCGCCAACGGGTGGTTGATCCGCCGTGCAGGTCGTGTCGGGCAATCGCGGGGCGAGTTGTTTTTGATTTTCGTCGACCTGCTGATCATGACGCTCGGGATGATCGTACCCAATCCCTTCAGCGATGATGTCAGGCCATTGGCCATGCAATACCGGTTCGACAACTTTCAGTACTTCTTCATCATTCTGGCCGCGGGCACATTGGCTTATTCCTGGCGGACCGTGATCGCCATCGGGTCCTGGACGGCGATGATGTGGTCGATCGGGTGGATCGTTGCCTGGTGGGTCGCAACGCCTATTCCCGGGATCAGCGAAAAAGTTGCAGCCGCCTTGCAAGGCTACCCGGATGTTGCCGAGCTTCTGGATCCGAACAGTTTCATGGCGCCTCAGCGCATCCAGCAGGTGATCGTGTTCATGATGGTGGCCGTGACTTTGGGCCTTTCGATGCAGCGGCTGAACCGGCTATTGATGAGCAATGCAGGGCTGGAACGGGAACGGGCCAACCTGTCACGCTATTTTTCGCCCAACGTGGTAGAGGAGCTGAGCCAGAATGACGAGCCGCTGAAACAGGTCCGAAAAGAGAATGTGGCCGTTCTGTTCATCGACATCGTCGGGTTTACGAAATACGCCGCCGGGCGCGATCCTTATGACGTGATCGAAGTGCTGCGGGGCTTTCACGCCCGCATGGAAACCGAAGTTTTTCGCCACCACGGAACTCTGGACAAGTATCTGGGGGATGGTCTGATGGCGACCTTTGGCACCCCGGTGCCCACGCCGTTGGATGCAAGCAACGCGCTGGGATGTGCACGCGCGATGGTCAGCGTGATCGACCGATGGAATCTGGACCGCCGCCGGGCGGGAGAGCCTGAAATCCACGTCGGGATCGGGGTGCACTATGGCTCGGTCGTGCTGGGAGACATTGGCGCGAACCGACTTGAATTTGCTGTCATCGGGAATGCCGTCAACGTCGCGGCCAAGCTTGAGGCGCTGACGCGTGATTTGCAGGCGCGTATCGTGGTCAGCGATTCCGTGCGCGCGCGGATCGCAGAGGAGAACCAGTCTGCGTCTGTCGCCATGACTGGCTTTACAGAGCTTACCGATCAATCCGTGCGCGGTGTAGATACACCGATGGATATCTGGGTGATGAAAGGCTGAAGACGGTATGTCCTACCGTAACAGCACCCAAAGCGCCGAGCCTGATGCGCCGGGCGGCGCATCGTTTACGCATCAGGTACCGGGTTCAGGGCCTTGTTATAGGCGTGCCAATCGGTGATCTCGGGGTAGTACTGGCGCCGCCATTCCCGGACCCGTGGGTTCATGACCCGCCGCCACAGCGGTGGGATCATCGCAGCCACAGTCATGACGGGATAGCCATAGGGCAGTTGCGGTGCCGTTTCGGGCGTGTGGTGTTGAAGCAGCGGAAACCGGCGGTTTGGCTTGTAGTGGTGATCCGAATGGCGTTGCAGATTGATCAACAACCAGTTTGAAGCTTTCTGCGAGGCATTCCAGGAATGTCTGGGCAGGACGTGCTCATACCGCCCGTCCCCCAGATGCTTCCGGGTCAGGCCGTAATGTTCCACGTAGTTGACCAGTTCCAGCTGCCAGATCGCGACCCCGGCCTGCAACAGAAACAGGGCCAGACCTGACCATCCTCCGACCAGCGCCGCCAGTGCCAGCATCCCCCCTTGCAACGCCCAGTACCGCCAGAACGGGTTGGAGCAGTCGGTCCAGGGGAGGTCCTTGCGGGCCAGTTTTCCGCGTTCGGCGTTGAAGGCCGAGATCAAACTTTGCCGCAACACCCTAGGGTAAAAGCGGTGAAACCCTTCGTTGTATCGCGCCGTCACCGGATCGCGCGGCGTTCCCACATAACGGTGATGGACCAGCAGATGCTCGGACCGGAAATGAGAATAAAGTACCATGGCAAGAAGGATATCGCCCAGCCAGCGTTCCCAATGGCTTTTCTGATGCATCAGCTCGTGGCTGTAATTGATACCGACCGTACCCGAGATAACACCCATGCCAAAGAATAGGCCGATTTTCTCAGGCGTCGAAAGCTGGCTGCCGTGGCTCGCGTACCAGATCAGGCCAAACAGGGTAAGGAACTGAAGGGGTGCCCAAAGCTTGGTCAGCAGGATGTACCGTTGCAGATCGCCGTCCGGCGTCTCGGGGTCCGCATTTTCCACGTTGAGTCCGGTGATCCGGTCCAGCGCGGCAAAGACCCACCAGGTCGAGATCGGGATCAGCAAAACCCACCATCCACCCGCGAAAGCAGTGAACCAGATCAGCGGGATCAACAGCAGGGACACCCAGAAGGGTGATGCTGATTGCCAGCGTGCCAACGAGACTGTTGCGGTCATCTCTGTTGCTCCTACTAGATGGGGTCAGCCTAGCCGCGAGGCCAGGGAATGCACAGCGGTCTTATTGTCCTTTCCACAGATCATAGGCTTTGCGCATCACCGTGGGCAGATCGCTGGGTTTGAAATTGTGCTTTCCCACTGTAATCAGATGATCAGGAACATCCTGACCGGTGGTTTCTGCGGCCCATATTCTTAAAATCAGATGAAAATGCGTAAAGGTGTGGCGCACCTCGCCCGGCACCATTTTCCAATCTGCCGCAAGCGGGGGGTGCTCGACCGGATCGTCAGCCCACTCCGATCCGGGCCAGCCCAGCATCCCGCCCAGCAAACCTTTGTCCGGTCGGCGCTCCAGCAGCATGGCCCCATCTGACATGCGCGCGATGTAAACGTGACCGTGACGGGTCGGTTTGGGCTTCTTCGGTGTTTTTCGGGGAAGATCAGCCTGTGTTCCTGCAATCCGCGCTTTGCATGGTTCGCGCAGCGGGCAAATGCCACATGCCGGAGATTTTGGTGTACAAATCGTGGCCCCCAGATCCATGACCGCCTGCGCGTAATCACCGGGCCGATTAGAAGGTGTCAGCACCGAGGCTTTTTCCTTCAGCAGGGGTTTCGAGCCGGGCAGCGGCGCGTGGATGTCGTAAAATCGGGCCATGACGCGTTCGACATTGCCATCCAGAACCGTCTCAGGCTGATCAAAGGCGATGGCCGAGACTGCCGCAGCTGTATAAGGGCCGATGCCGGGTAACTTCAGCAACCCATCATAAGTATCGGGGAACTGACCATTGTGATCCCGCGTCACAACGCGGGCGCACTTCAAGAGGTTGCGCGCACGTGCGTAATAACCAAGGCCGGCCCATTCCCCCATGACCCGATCATCCGGCGCGGCGGCCAGCGCCTGAACCGTCGGCCAACGTGTCACGAAGCGCAGAAAGTAACCCCGCACCGCTGCTACAGTCGTCTGTTGCAACATCACTTCGGATAACCAGACCCGATAGGGGTCGGGGCGCACCCCGGCGGCGCGCTCTGCCGGTCCTGTGCGCCATGGCATGGCGCGAGCGTTATGGTCATACCACTCCAGAAGCGCAGCGCTGACAGTGAAATCAAAGGAATCACGCAAGTTTTATTCGTCTCCCTGTCAGGTTTCGCTGGCACCCGGTGTTCTGCCTATTACAATAGCGGCGCAGGAGTTGGAAACCAGATGCAACGCAGACGTTCGTCAACCCGCGGGTTCAAGCGCACCGCGTCTTTGCTGAATGACCAGATCAGGCGCGCCGGGGAAAGCCGGGGCTTTGCTGTGTCACGTCTGTTGACCCATTGGGCCGAGATCGTGGGTCAGGATACCGCCGCTATCGCACGCCCAGTCAGTGTCGGCTATGGCAAAGGTGGTTTCGGCGCGACCCTGACCGTTCTGACCACAGGCCCGCAGGCCCCGATGCTGGAAATGCAGAAGGAACAGCTGCGTGGTAAAGTGAACGCGGTTTACGGTTACAATGCGATTAGCCGTGTCCGCATTACTCAAACCGCTCCAACCGGTTTTGCCGAAGGGCAGGCCAGTTTTGACCATAGACCGAAGCAAGCAAAACCCGAGATTGCACCTGAAATTGCAGCCGAGGCAGACAAAGTGTCACGCAGTGTAAATGATGAAGATTTGCGCGCGGCCCTTGAACGTCTTGGGCGCAACGTTTTATCCAAACAGAAACGCTGAGAAAGGGCTGAGAATGAGCCGTATTGCAACCGTAATCTGTGCAGCCGTCGCCGTGGCCGCTGGCGGCTATTGGGTGTCGCTGTCAAACTCTAACACAAGTTTCCCGCTGGTCAGTGCCGCCGAGGCGCAAGAGGCGGACCTGGATACATCCACCATCATTGACATGGTTCAGGGGGCCGAGGACGCGCCTGTCGAAATCATCGAATACGCGTCCTACACCTGCCCGCATTGCGCGAATTTTCACATGAGTGCATATAAACAGCTCAAGAAGGATTTCATTGATACCGGTAAGGTCAAGTTCACCTATCGTGAGGTCTATTTTGATCGCTACGGTCTGTGGGCGTCAATGGTGGCGCGCTGCGCCGGTCCCGAGAAATTCTTTGGCATCACCGATCTGATCTATGAAGGTCAGGCAGAATGGACGCGCGCAGGTGGCCCGACCGAGATCGTCGATGAACTGCGCAAGATCGGTCGTCTGGCAGGTATCGATGGCGACCAGCTTGAGGCCTGTTTGCAGGATGGCACCAAAGCACGGACATTGGCCGCGTGGTATCAAGAAAACGCTGAACGCGATGGAATTCAGGCAACCCCGTCCTTCATCGTGAACGGCAAGAAAGTTGACAATCAGTCCTACGCGGACTTCAAAAAGCTGATCGAAGCAGAGCTCGGCAGCTGACCCGACCCCGGCTGGCCTCGCCGGGGCCAGCCTGGTTTACTTTGGTGAAGGGGCGGCTTTCAAAAGCATGTCCCTGACCCTGTCGGCGTCTGAAATCTGAAGCCGAACCGGCAAAGTGATCACTTTGCTTCGGAAAGCGGGCGGCAGGCGAACGGCATCTTTTTCGGTGGTGACCATCTGAGCGCCAAGTGAACGCGCATCATTTTCCAGTCGGGTCATCAGGGCCTGTGTCAACGGCTGGTGATCGTCCAACGCCTCGGCGCGTACCAGATCTACACCCAGCCGCCGCAGGGTTTGGAAGAACTTTTCGGGATAGCCGATGCCTGCAAACGCCAACGCACGTGTTTCTGACCAATCCATACCGGTTTGCAGAGGTTCGACCGCCCCGGTGACGTGGGGAACGGTCAACCGGCGTTTCCAGGTGTCGGCAAATACCTTTTGCGCCGCCTCTTCCCCCAGGGATAGTACAAGATCGGCCCGTTTCAGGCCGATATCGACGGGCTCTCGCAACGGACCGGCTGGCAGGCATAAGCCGTTTCCAAATCCGCGCTGGGCGTCCACAACGATAATCGAGAAATCCTTGGCGACCGAAGGGTTCTGAAAGCCATCATCCAAAACGATCACCGTTGCCCCCGCTGCGGCCGCTGCACGCGCGCCCGCCGCCCGATCCTTGGCGACCCAGACCTCAGCAAACATCGCCAGCAACAGCGGCTCGTCCCCCACCTCGGCGGCGGTGTGCCTGCCCGGATCGACCTGCACCGGGCCTTCCAGTGACCCGCCATGGCCTCGTGTCACGACATGCGGCTTGTGCCAGGCATTACCCAGCTGTTCGAGAGTCCAGATCACGGTGGGCGTTTTCCCGGTTCCACCTGCATTGAGATTGCCGATGCAGATCACGGGCACACCGGGATTTTCCCCTGATTTCGAGGCAATCCTGCGGGCTGTCGCCGCGGCATATAGGCGGCCCAGCGGGGCCAGCAGCAGCGCCCTCAGATCCGGCTGGTCCGGAGGAGTGTTCCAGAAATCAGGTGCCCGCATGATCTGCGCTCCGCTGGTCCAGAATATCCTGCACCATTTCGATGAGGGTGTCTGCCTGCGGCGCACCTTCGGTGATTATCTGCCATCCAGCCAAAGCCATGTCAGCGGCGCGGTCTGGTGCCAGAAGCTGTACGACTGCATCGCCCAACTCGGTTGCTGACTTGACCTCCTTGGCTGCGCCTGCCTGTTGAAGGTGGACGTAAAGCTCGTGATGGCGATGCACGAATGGTCCAGAAATTATGGCAGACCCCAGCGCGATTGCGTCGGACGGGTCCTGACCGCCTGCGCCGCGTTCCATTGAACTGGCCATGAACGTCACTGCCGACACGCGGTGCCACAACCCCAGATTTTCGGGGTCTGCAGTCAGAACGACCTGCGTGCTGTCTTCGATCAAGTCACCATCGTCCCAGTTGACACAGCGTAAATCCATCGTCTCCAGCCGCCGTCTTAGGGGGGCGGCCTCGTGAACGTCGGCGACGTGAAGTACCAAAACCAACCGGTGCAAAAGGCGCAATGCCTGACGATGTGCTGTCAGAACCGAAATAAACTCTTTGTCCTGCACCCAGGCAGCCAGCCAAACGGGTCGCCCTGCAAGCGTATGGTTGGTTTCGATCAGTTCGTCTTCTGGCCAAGGTCTGGGGTTTGGGCTGATGCGCAAAGGCGGCGAATCTTCGACTGTTGAAAACGGGACGCCAAGTCTCCGGATGTGTCGGGCGGTTTCAGAATTTGCAGTCAGTATCTTGCGAAAACAACTAAAGGTCACTCTGGTTATGTCTGGCAGCCAGCGCGCGTTCCGGGACAGTGCAACGGTAAACTGGGCGTCAAATAACACCAAGGGTACGGCCTGTTCATCGGCTCGGGTTATGATGTTGGGCATCAGATCACCGCCGACCCAAATCCCGATACTTGGGCGCCAGTATTCGATAAAGTCACGCGCGGCCCCGCTTTGCTCCTGAGGCAGGTTGATCAGGGGAAAATTGCATTCCGGCCAGGCAGACAGATCCGCGTCCGGCGGGGCGGTCAGTAGAAAGTGCAGCTCGGATCGGGACTGAAGCAACCGGCGGCAAAAATCACTTACCGCCCGCAGGCGGTCAGGCGTGGCGACGTGCATCCACACGATTTCGCCTTCGGGGCGTGGCAGGTCGGTTTTTACACCAACACCGTTCCGCATTCTCCAGGACAGCACCCGATAAGCGGCAAGGCTTAATGAGCGCGGTTTGCTCATGCGCCGATTCCCGGCCCGATCGGGTCCAGCTGAGCTGCCAGTTGCGCGTGGATCGCAGTGCTGGCGGCGACGACGCCATTCAGCCTGGGGTGGGCATTGTTGAATTTCAGCGGTTGACCCAAACGGTCTGAACAGACGCCGCCCGCCTCTCGGATGATCAGATCGCCAGCGGCAATATCCCATTCCCAGCTGGGGCGAAGGGTCAGCATGGCATCGAACCGCCCCTGCGCGACCAGCGCCATGCGATAGGCAAGCGAGGGTCGATATGCGCGGTGGAAGGCTGGAACATTCTGATTGCGCCAGTGCTGTGTATCCAGATTTGGTTTGGCGGCCAGAACCTGAGATTGCAGTAGCTCAGGCGTTTTCGACGTCGTGATCTTTTCCCCATTGAGAGTGGCGCCCTGACCTTGCGCCGCAGCATAAAGCAAGTCGCGCATCGGCAGGTAGATTACAGCGGCAGTCACAATGCCATCCACCGCAACAGCCAGCGAATGCGCCCAGGTGCGCGCGCCTTCTGTAAAGCTGCGGGTGCCGTCAATCGGATCGACGATAAAGGCGTAGCTGCGGTTCAGCCGCTCGGGCGAATCCTCGGATTCCTCGCTGAGCCAGCCATAGCCCGGCCGCGCAGCGCACAGTTTTTCTTCCAGCATCGCGTTGACGGCCAGATCGGCCTCGGTCACCGGACCGGCGCCATCGGGTTTGTCCCAACGCTGTGCTTGCGTCCCGGAATAGCGTGTAGCGATCTTGCCGGCCTCCAGTGCCGCCTCAATCAGAAGGGGCAGATCAGTTGCCGGCAAGTGTCATTCCTTCGATCAACAGCGACGGAACCACGCGCGACAAATATGGGCGCGCATCATTGGCGGGAATGATCCGCCGCAGCATATCACGCAAATTTCCTGCGATGGTGCATTCGTTGACAGGATGCGTGATCACACCGTTTTCGACCCAAAAACCTGATGCACCACGGGAGTAGTCGCCCGTATTGGGGTTGATCGTCGATCCGATCATGGACGTGACCAGCAAACCGGTGCCCATATCGCGCAACAGATCTTCGCGACTGCGGGTCCCTTGCGTCAGACTCAGGTTCCAGTTGCTGGGCGAGGGTGGGCCGGACACGCCGCGCGCAGCGTTGCCTGTGGAGACCATGCCCAGCTTGCGGCCACTCGACAGATCCAGCGTCCACCCCGTCAGGACACCGTTTTCCACGATCACCCGGCGCTGCGTTGGCAGACCTTCGGCATCAAATGGGCGCGAGCCAGAGATACGCGGGCGGTGCGGATCTTCGATCAGTGACAGATGCGCGGGCAGCACCTCTTGCCCCATGCAATCCTTCAGCCAGGACGCGCCCCGCGCAATCGCGGCCCCATTGCTAGCGGCCAGCAGATGCCCGATCAGCGAAGACGAGATACGTTCATCAAACAACACCGGGAAACTGCCGGTCGCCGGTTTGCATGCGCCAACCTGTTGCACAGCGCGTTCCCCTGCGGTGCGCCCAATCTCAGCCGCGTCGCGCAGGTCGGATTGAAACGTCCGGCTGTCACCGTCATAGTCGCGCTCCATCCCGGTGCCTTCACCCGAGATCGCAACGCATGAAATGGATCGGCTGCTGCGCTCATACCCACCGGAAAACCCGTTTGTAGCCGCCAGATGCACCCGGTGCGTTCCGTAGCTTGCAGCCGCATCCGACACCTGCGTGACGCCTTTTACCGTCAGTGCTGCGGCCTCGGCGGCCAGCGCATCCTGCATCAGGCTTTCTGCCGACGGGGGCGGGGCGGTGTCCAGCAATTTCAGTGACCGAATATCCCAGTCACTGGCCAGTTGGCCTTTGTCGGCCAGCCCGGAATAGGGGTCCTCGGGCGCCTCTTTTGCCATGGCCACAGCGCGTTCGGCCATCGCCGCAAGGGTTTCCGGGCGGCTGTCAGAGCTGGACACAATGGCTGAGCGTTTACCCAGAAACACACGCAAACCCAGATCAGCGCCTTCCGAGCGTTCCGCGTGTTCCAGCGCGCCACCTCGCACATCGACCGAGACCGAGGACCCTTCGAGAACGATGGCATCTGCCGCTTCTGCGCCTGCCCGGCGAGCAACATCGAGCAATTGTTGGCTGATTTCTTCTGGTGAGCGGGTCATGAGGTCTCCGGGTTGATTGCCAAGGACCTAGCCTTGCACCGCCCGCCCCGCAAGACCTGTGACCGGATTGTGCTGTGTGGATCGTGATAAATCCATGCCGTTACCGGATCTGGCACAAGGTGCACAGGAATGGAAAGGGCCGCGCTGCGCGGCCCTTTCAGATGGGTATTACTTGATACGCTGGCCATTCGCCAAAATCTGGCCGTCTTCGGTGAATTCGATGGTCGAGTTCAGGGTGTCAGGCTCATCGCCGGGGACAGCCATCAGACCCATCATCATCCGCGCGCCCAGCGCATCGTCGTCCGAAATGAGGCCCATGCCGATCAGCGTATCGATCAGCTGATTGGCGCCAACAAGTTTCAGGTTCGCCACGCCGCTTGGGCTGGGCATTCCGCCAAACTCTTCAGTGTTCGAATTGTCGAAGGCAAAATCGCCATCGCCGGTCAGTTTGGCGCCAACCAACGAAACCAGAAGCTGGCTGATTTTCAGCGAGTGCAGCTCACCCGGAGCTTCGTCCGACTCGACGTCGATTTCCGGATCGAAGATATTCATCAGAACTTTTGCCGTGCCGGTCGTGTCCAGCGCAATTGTCGCCGGATCGCGGGGCAGCGCGCCTGCCGGGTCAAAAATGCCCCACAGGACATCAGACATGGTGAAATCAGTCATGTTGAGGCCAAAGGCGAAGGGCTGAATTTCGTCCGATTGCTGGATCGGGAATTCGAAATTCAAACCTGCACTGGCCATGGACAACTCGATCGGGAATGGCAGGTCTGCCGTTGTCACCGCCAGTTTGGTGCTGTTCTGCACGATATCATAGGCGATGCGCTCGGCGTCGATGCTGGCGGCAAAGCGCCCACCTTCCGAGGTGCTGTTCATCGAGAACGCCTGGCCTTCGCTGGTCCCGCTCAGATCGGTGCTGCCGGATGCATAGGTAAAGGTGCCGTCAAAGGCAAAACCCGCTTGATAAAACGCCTGCGGATCAGACATGTCAAAATCCAGCGGGATCACGTTTTCGCCTTCAAAGGCCAGCTGGTCCAGCTGACCATTGATCAGCCCGCTTTCACCACTTTCCGGATCCTGAAAGTTCAGGTCATAGGTCAGTGTTTCGCTGTTGAATGTCTGGGTGATGTTTCGGTGTTCGCCTATTTGCATCCGCGACCGACCGGCCAGATCTCCCGCTTCGACCGCTATGCTGAAAACCTCGTTCGGCAGCGGTTCGCCATCAACTTCGATCGAATCCAGCGCAATGCCCAGTTTGTCAGCAGTGTAGTCATAGGCCATGTCTTCGGGTGTACCCGAAACGACCATGTTCAGCTGGCTGTGCGAATAAATCACTTTGGCTGCAAACTCTTCATCATCGGCTGTTCCCGTGACATCCATGGGAAAGCTTTCGGGCAATCCGATGGTAACGGTTCCGTCACCATTTTCGGTCAGCGTCATTTCCGGCATGACCATCTGGAACTGCCCGTCTTCTTCCGGAAAGGTCAAAGAAAGTGTCATGTTCGAAATTGTGGTGACGTCACCGGCTATGCTTTCGTCGCCTGTAACGGTGTAGCCCATTGACGTGAAATAGCTCTGCCAGTCGGACCAAACATCATTTGCAGTAAGGTCGGCGAACGCGCCCTGGGTCGCAACAGCATAAGCCAGAACAGCACCGCAGCTGCGGCGGAGGAAAACGGACATAAGGTAACCCTTCTTGATCAATTTGCGGCACATGGTCGGGGTTGTGGCACCTATCGTCAAGGGGGCAAGGGCTGGACCATTTCCCCGTTTCCGCGTTACGGCTGTGGCCGGGATCAACAACAATACGTGAGGAGAGGCAAATGCAGGGGAAAACAGTTCTGATAACTGGGGCCAGCCGTGGCATCGGGGCCGAAGCGGGGCGCGTTTTTGCCGCAGCCGGCGCCAATGTCGCATTGGTGGCCCGCAACCGCGATCAGATTGATGCCTTGGCCGCTGAACTGGGTGATCAGGCCATCGCGCTGGCCTGCGATGTCAGCGATTTCGTGCAGGTCGAGCAGGCTGTGGCCACATGTGTGGATCGGTTCGGAAGGTTGGATGTTCTGGTTGGCAATGCCGGTGTGATCGATCCGATCTTTCATCTTTCCAACGCCGACCCTGAGGCCTGGAGCAAAGCCATCGACATCAACCTCAAAGGTGTTTTCTACGGGATGCGTGCTGCTTTGCCAGTAATGCGGGCCGCCGGGGGTGGAAGCATTCTGACCGTCTCGTCCGGCGCGGCGTCCAACCCGGTTGAGGCGTGGAGCCATTATTGCGCGTCAAAGGCCGGGGCAAAAATGTTGACGGAATGCCTGCATCTGGAAGAAGCCCAACACGGTATTCGCACCATGGGGCTGTCGCCGGGGACGGTTGCCACGGATATGCAGCGGTCCATCAAGGCAAGCGGCATCAATCCGGTCAGTCAACTGGACTGGGACGCGCATATTCCCGCAGACTGGCCAGCACGTGCCCTGTTGTGGATGTGTTCCAAGGACGCGGATGAATATTTGGGAACGGAGATATCGCTGCGCCTGGAAGACATCAGAAAAAGGGTCGGGTTGATATGATTGACCTGACGAAAGAGGATGGCCTGTGGGTTGTTACGATCAACAATCCCGAAAAGGCAAACGCCCTGACCGGAGCGATGCTGGATGAACTGGTCGGGATTGCCGAGGCCGCAACCAGCGCGCGGGCGCTGATCCTGACGGGCGCGGGCAAAGTGTTCAGCGCGGGGGCCGATCTGGACGAGGCGCGCGCCGGTCTGGCCACCTCTGACGTCTGGGAAAGACTGTCCGGTGCCATCGCCGCATTGCCCTGTCTGACCATTGCCGCGTTGAACGGAACTTTGGCTGGTGGGGCCAATGGCATGGCTTTGGCCTGTGACCTTCGCATTGCGGTGCCAACAGCCAAGTTCTTCTATCCGGTGATGAAGCTGGGGTTCCTGCCGCAGCCATCCGATCCGAAACGGTTGGCGGCATTGGTGGGCCCGGCCAGAACCAAGTTGATCCTGATGGCAGGTCAGAAGATCACCGCGCAAGAGGCGTATGACTTCGGTCTGGTTGACCGGATCGTCGAGCCCGATCACCTGATGCAAACCGCGCGTGAGTTTGTGGCAGACAGCGTGAACGCTGACCCCGTTGTCGCCAGGGATATCGCAAGGATGTGTTCATGAGGATTTCGGCCGTTCGGTTGCGGGTCGCTGACCCGGAAGGACTGGCCCTATTATATCGCGACGTTCTGGGTATGCGGGTTGACCGGCAGGGGTCAGGTTGCCGCGTCGGCTACAACTCGGAAGATGCGGACCTTCTGCTGTTGCCGGGTGGTGGCGGATACACCCATGACCGGGGCCAAAGATATTGGAAGATCGGAATTACCGTACCTGATGTCGATCTTGCGGCAGCGCATCTGCGCGCGCTGGGTACTGCGGTAAGCACGCCGAGCCAGTTTTTGGATATCGGGTATATGTGCCATCTGGCTGATCCCGAAGGGTTTGTCGTCGAATTGCTGCAACATGATTTCGAAGGTAACAAACCGGTGCAGGTTGCAGATCCGGATGCTCCGTTTGCGCAGGCCCGGATCGGTCAGATAACCCTTCGAACCGGTGATATTGCGGGCGAGGACGCGTTTTGGCGCGCGCAAGGTATGTCCTTGCTGTCGATGCAGGAGGTGGCCCCCCATGGCTTTGATCTGCATTTCTACGCCTTTACCGACGAAACCCCTCCAAACCCCGATTTGTGGGCCGTCGAGAATCGCGAATGGTTGTGGAAGCGACCGTATACGACATTGGAGTTCCAGCATCTTGCGGGTGCGCAGTTTGCGCCCGTACCGGATTACCAGGGAATAGAAGTCGAGGGGTTGGCCGCACCTTTGAAAGACGCCTTTGGCGATCCGGTCCTGCCTGGCTGATCACCTGTTGCGTCGCTTGCCCGGAACTTTCGACCGAAATCCGGGTGGGCGTTTACGCACCCAGATCAGGAATTTCTCAAGCCTGGGATGCGCGCGCAAGGCTGCGACCGTGTTGTAACTGCGCGCCAGTTCGGCCTCGGTCAGGGTGGCATGGACCTCTTTGTGGCAAATCTGGTGCAGAAGAACGGTGGGTCCGCCCTTGCCTCCTTTGAGTTTTGGGATCAGATGATGCAGGCTGCCACCCCCACTGGGGATCGGGCGGTCACAGAGCGGGCAGATCGGATCGTTGTTCGCCATGATGGTTTGAACTTGCGTCGATGGACGGCGAAGGCAAGAGGGTGCGAATGGTGCAGGCAGTGGTGATCGGAGCAGGCCCCGCAGGGTTGATGGCGGCCGAGCAACTGGCCGAGGCTGGGCATTCCTTACTGGTTGCCGAAGCCAAACCTTCGGTTGCGCGCAAATTTCTGATGGCAGGTAAATCGGGGCTGAACCTGACAAAGGACGAACCGCCTGAGACACTGATGCGGTCGTATAACAATGCGGTGGACTGGTTGTGCCCGATGATTACCGCCTTTGATGCGCAAGCTGTTCAGCACTGGGCGCGTGGATTGGGCCAGACATTATTCACGGGCTCTACCGGGCGGGTTTTTCCCGAGGCCATGAAGGCGTCGCCCTTGTTGCGCGCATGGCTTGCGCGACTGGACGCAGCAGGGGTTGAGATCAGAACCCGTTGGCGATGGAAAGGTTGGGAAGCTGATGCGCTGGTATTTGACACCCCGGACGGGCCGCAAAACCTAACCGCTGCTGTAACCGTGCTGGCACTGGGCGGGGCAAGCTGGGCCCGCCTTGGGTCGGATGGTCATTGGGCGCAAATCCTGTCCGACAGGAGCGTGGATCTGGCACCGTTTGAACCTGCGAACTCAGCCCTGTCTGTGGACTGGGGCCCTCATATGCAGCCACATTTCGGGTCGGCGCTAAAATCGGTTCGGTGGATGGCCGGTGACCTGGAAAGCCGCGGCGAGGCTGCGATCTCGGCAACCGGGCTGGAGGGAGGGGGGCTTTACACTCTCACCCCTGCCTTGCGCAAAGGGCATCCACTTTATGTCGATCTGGTGCCTGATCTGGACCAGCAGTCCTTGCGGGCGCGATGGTCTTCCAAAAAGTCGAAAACCACGTTTTCGCAATGGTTGAGAAAGTCGTTGAATCTGTCACCGCAGAAGATTGCCGTGTTTCACGAGATGGCAAAACGCAGTCACCTGCCGCTGCCGGGCAACGTGGCGGTCCTCAAGAAACTGCCAATCCTGCACGCGGGGCTGCGACCGATGGATGAGGCTATATCGACGGCAGGCGGCGTGAAACGATCCGCGTTGGACGACGGGCTGATGCTGAGGTCCATGCCGGGCGTGTTCTGCGCGGGTGAGATGATGGACTGGGAAGCGCCAACCGGGGGGTATCTTTTGACGGCCTGTCTCGCCACGGGTCGCTGGGCCGGTCGGGCTGCTGCCGATTGGCTGGATCAGCGCAGATAACTCAGCGCGACCGCGCAAGCATCGCCAGACGAATCATAGCACGCTCAACCAGAGCCATTGAGGGGGCTGTTTGTCCGGCGGATCGCAGGGAGAGGTCGGTATCCGTCAGAACGGTCAGCGCTGTTTGCAACTTGGGCGCCCCCCAGCCCTGTGCCTGACGCAGAATACGGTCACGGCGTTTGCCGTAAACCGGCGGGCGCAACTTACCGATACCCTGCGCAGCACCACCCGGATCCGAGGCGCAGGCATAAAGTGTGCGGAAATGCCGGGTCGCCCCAATACACAGGGTTACCCCGTTGGTGCCTTGTGCCTGCAACCGCCGGATCAGCGGCCCGATCTCACCGGCGCGGCCTTCGGCAACCACGTTCAGCACGTCGTCAAGCGCCGCCTCGGTCGAACGCGGGGCGCAGGCTTCGATGTCTTCCATTGTCAGCTCAGAGTTGTCACCGCGCTTGTAAAGCGACAGTTTTTCAACGGTTTGGGTGAAGTCACCGGGGCTGAGACTGTTGGCCAGTTCGCTGATGGCAGACATGACATCGCGGGGGATGTTTTTCAGATGTGCTTCGGCCAGAACCCGCTCGACCTCTGCGCGCGATGGCGGGTCGTCATAAATGCCTATCGCATAGGCGGCGGGATGCCCCTCGAATGCTTTGCGGATTTTCGAATTTGGTTTCAGCTGACCAGCCGTCACGATGATCTGAGCGTCGCCGGGGGTCCAATCTTCAAGCGCGGCCAGAATCGAAGGCGAGGCGGTTTCGGTGGCGTCTTCCACAAACACCGCGCGCGGGCCGGGGAAAAACCCAACCGCCTTGACCGCGTCCAGCAGAGACGCCGGATCGCCGCGCAAGTCACCACCCGGCAGGCGGGTCAGGCGCATTTCCTCTTCCGCGCCGGGACCAAGCAGTGCGGCCAGAACCTGTTGCCGCTTAAGCGCCACCCGCATGGCATCCGCACCATAGATCAGCAGCCCGATCTTGTCCGCATCCGGCTTGGCGAAATACCCGTCAGCCTCGCGCGGGCTCAACTTCATTTGGACAAGCCCGGTGTTGAATACAGGCGGTTCACGATATGCCCGGACAGGATCACCATCAGGCGTTCTTTCGCATCGCGTTCGTCAGCCAGCGTCGACACGGTGGAACCCGAAGCAGAATAGCCCACAAAATCGGTTACGGTGCCGGACGCCGCGACTTGCCCGGTTTCGTTGGATTTCAAAGCGTATTGCGCCCGTCCATCAATCGTGTACCGCGTTGTCTCGTTCGTCGTGGTTATGGCCGCGCCGCGGATTTCGGTCGAGACCTGAACATCCAGAGTGTAATCGCTGACAGAGCCCGCGCTGCGGCCCAGTTGCTGTTCAAGGTTCTGAACCAGAAGATAGCTTTCGACGGTATTTGGCGCAGACACCGCCACCCGGCCGAACAAGGCAGAACCCGACCCGCCCGGAGCATAAACCGGTTGAAAGCCGCAGGCAGCCAGCGCCAGCGGCATCACAAGCAATGTTCTGCGATCAAACAACGACATTCACAATCCGGCCCGGAACAACGATAACTTTCTTCGGCGCGTTGCCATCCAGCGCCTTTTGGACAGCTTCGGTGCTAAGCGCGATATTTTCAACCTCGGCTTTGTCCATATCTTTCGGAACGCTGATTTCCGCGCGACGCTTGCCGTTGATCTGGATCGGCAGGGTGACGGTGTCATCAACCAGCATCGCTTCATGTGCGACGGGCCACGGGGCGACAGCCACAAGGCCCTCACCGCCCTGATGCGCCCAGATATCTTCCGCCAGATGTGGCGTCATAGGCGACATCAACTGGGCCAGTGTTTTGATTGCCTGTTTCTGAGCCGCCGCACCGGCCTTGGATTTTGCCAGCGTATTAGTGAAAGCATAAAGCTTGGCGATGGCGGCGTTGAAGCCAAAGCTTTCAACACCCAATGTCACGTCACGGATGGTTTTGTGCATCTCGCGCAACAGGTCCTCATCGCCTTCGCCCGCTGCATTGGCCTCCATGGCACCGATCCTGTCACACAGATTCCAAACGCGATTCAGATGCTTATAGGCGGCCTCGGCCCCTGCCGCAGTCCATTCCACGTCTCTCTCGGGTGGCGAATCGGACAACACGAACCAACGGGCCGTATCGGCGCCAAAGGCTGAAATGATGCTAACTGGATCGACCACGTTTTTCTTGGATTTCGACATCTTGGCCGAAGGGATAATTTCGACTACCAAATTGGCGAGATTAGCCATTGCGAGCAACGCCCCGTCGTCTACGTCTTGCCCTTCCAAGGCTTCGTGGCGTAGTACCGCCCACCGTTTACCGTCCACGTTCAATTCGATAACATCCTCGGGCAGGTGATAGACCGGCCGGCCGTTAGCGTCGCGTGTCTGGTAAATCTCATGCGTCACCATGCCTTGAGTGAACAACGCGTCGAACGGCTCGATAGCCTTTTTGGGCAAGTGGCCGGTAAGGTTCATCGCCCGCGCAAAGAACCGGGAATACAGCAGGTGCAGAATCGCGTGTTCAATGCCGCCGATATATTGGTCGACATTCATCCAGTATTCGGCCTCGGCCAGATCAGTGGGTGTTTCCGCACGCGGAGCGGTAAAGCGCGCGAAATACCACGACGAATCGACGAAGGTATCCATCGTGTCGGTCTCGCGCTTGGCCGGAGCACCGCAGGAGGGGCAGGAACAATCGCGCCAGGTCGGGTGGCGGTCCAGCGGGTTGCCGGGTTTGTCGAATGTGACATCGTCAGGCAGGCGGACCGGCAGGTTTTCCTTTTTCTCGGGCACCACGCCGCAGCTTTCGCAATGCACGACGGGAATCGGACACCCCCAATAGCGCTGACGGCTGAGGCCCCAGTCCCGCAGACGGTATTTGGTGACACCCTCGCCCCAACCGGCTTGTTCAGCAAAATCGACGGTGGCGTTGATGGCTTCTTCGCCTGTCGCTTCGGTCAAACCGGCAAAGTGGTTCACCCAGCGAACTTTCTCGGTTTTCGGCGGGACGAATGCAATTTTGTCGACCGGTGTGTCGTCATCCAGCGCAAAGAAGGTATCGACTACAGGCAGGCCGTATTTGCGGCAAAAGTCGAGGTCGCGCTGGTCATGCGCAGGGCAGGCAAAGATTGCGCCAGTGCCGTAATCCATCAGGATGAAATTGGCGATCCAGACCGGCAGTTCCCAGCTCGGGTCCAGCGGATGCTTGACCTTGATGCCTGTGTCAAAACCCAGCTTTTCTGCGGTTTCTATGGCTTCTTCCGTGGTGCCGCCTTTGCGGCATTCGGCCACGAATTCAGCCACTTCGGGGTTTTCGGCCTCAAGCCGTTTTGCGATCGGGTGATCGGGCGAGATGCCAACGAAAGATGCGCCCAGCAGCGTGTCAGGGCGGGTTGTATAGACGGTGATCGGATCGCCGCCGTCAGTGCGTTCAAAGCCGAATTGCAGACCACGGGATTTGCCGATCCAGTTCTCCTGCATCAGGCGCACTTTGGCGGGCCAGTTGTCCAGAGTGTCCAGCGCGTCGAGCAACTCTTCGGAATAATCCGAAATCTTGAAGAACCACTGGGTCAGTTCGCGCCGCTCTACCAGTGCGCCCGAACGCCAGCCACGACCATTTTCAACCTGCTCGTTGGCCAGAACGGTCATGTCGACCGGGTCCCAGTTCACCACAGCGTTTTTGCGATAAACCAGCCCGGCATCCAACATATCGAGGAACAGCGCCTGTTGTTGGCCGTAATACTCGGGGTCGCAGGTCGCGAACTCACGTGACCAGTCGATGGACAGGCCAAGTGGCTTCATCTGATCGCGCATGTCGGCGATGTTGCTGTAGGTCCAGTCCTTCGGATGACCCCCGATGGCCATCGCGGCATTTTCCGCAGGCATCCCGAATGCGTCCCAGCCCATCGGGTGCAGCACGTTGTGGCCCGTCGCCAGCTTGTGCCGCGCGATGACGTCACCCATCGTATAGTTGCGCACATGCCCCATATGGATTCGGCCAGACGGGTACGGAAACATCTCAAGCACATAGTATTTTGGCTTGTCCGCCTTGTGGTTGGCGGTGAAGATCCCGGCCTTGTCCCAGGCCTCCTGCCATTTTGCTTCGATTTCGGTGGCCGAGTAGCGCGACATTGTGCGGTCCTTCGTGAATGAAAACGCCGGGTAGGAACCCGGCGTGGTAATATTGTGATTTTCGGCGGGTTGCTAGAACTTGTTGTCCGCTATGCGTAGCTGCCGGGCACGCGACAGAATCGCATCCTCGACTGCGCGGGAAGTTGCTGCACTTACCGGAGCTCCCCCACTCGATTGCAGCGCAACCGACAAAGAGCGCGCGGCAAGCGCCGGATCGCTGATGTGAACAGTTGCCCGGTAGGATCGGCCGCCGCCCGGAGGTGTGCCGTAACCCGTTACGATTACACCGGTAAACGGATCAACCTCTTGCACAGGCAGGAAACTCAGCACATCCAGAGAAGCCGCCCACAGATACCGGTTTACGTTTGTGGTCTGTTCGGCGGTACTGCGGTCGAAAATGTCCCAGATTGTTGTCCGCTCGGGATCATTCAGCTCCTGTTCGTCCGAATTGCCGCCAGCGAGGTTGGGGGAGTACGTTGTCGAAGTGTTTCGATTCTGCCCACATGCCGAAAGAGCGGCGGTCAGCAGGATCATTCCCAAAATCGTCGGCAGGCGCATTGTAAACAGGTCCTGTTTCACTTGTTCTACAGTATTCAGGGGATACTCCTAGCCAAGGACCCCCGCTGCAACAAGTCCATTCTTCTGAAATGTAAGTGTATCAGCTGCATCAGGGCGAAAACTGACTGTGGCATCCTTGCACCAATTTGACCTCAATGACGCTCCCGCCTTTATGCCAAGCTTGCGCAAAGGGGGCAAAAAGAGCGAAACGGTGTCCGTGCTGAGACATATGCCGAGGCATGTGTCGAGTAGATAACTCTTTTGAAACCGAGGGAAACAAGATGAAAAAAGTTCTCTTCGCATCGACGGCGCTGATTGCGACCGCAGGCGTTGCAGCAGCTGAAGTTAACTTCAGCGGTTATGGCCGCTTTGGTATTGGCTACGTTGAAGATCGTAGCGGTACCGTTACAAACTTCGTAACCACAGGTACCACAACGACAACTGGTACTGCTGTTGTTCAAACTGACGACGCGATCCTGGTTTCGCGCTTCCGTCTGAACATCGACGGCATTGCAGAAACCGACGGTGGCGTTCGTTTCGAAGGCCGTGTTCGTCTGCAAGCTGACGAAAACAGCGGCAACGGTGAAGCAAACTCTGCCGGTCTGAACGGCGCACGTTTCTCGGTCATCTACGGTGGCCTGCGTGTTGACGCCGGTAACGTTGCAGGTGCCTTCGACAACCTGGCAAACTACTACGGCAACGAAGTAGGTCTGGAACTGTTCGCAGGTCAGTACTCGGGCGTTAACTACAGCTTCCTGGGTTACTCGTCGACCGGTTCGGGTTCGAACGCCGTGTTCTTCCAGTACTCGGTTGGTGACTTCTCGTTTGGCGCATCGTACGACCAAGCGACTGTAGCTCTGAACGGTGCACCTGTTGACGCTGACCGTTGGGACATCAGCGCAACCTACACCTTCAACAACATCACAGCCGCTCTGGCCTACGGCCAAACCGACCTTCCGGGTAATGTTGGTAGCGATCCGAGCCTGACCGTTCTGACCCTGGGTGGCGAATGGGGTGACTTCTCGGGTACTCTGTTTGTTGCAGACGACGCAACTCAAGTTGCTTTGACAGACGGTACCGCATGGGGTCTTTCGGCTGCCTACAACCTGGGTGCCGCAACCACCCTGCTGTTCACCTACGGTGACGGCAACGCCGACCTCGACACGCAGCAGGTCGCAATCGGTGCGATCTACGACCTGGGTGGCGGTGCATCGCTGCGCGGTGGTATCGGTGTGAACGACTGCGACATCTGCGCAGACTCGACCATCGTTGCTGACTTCGGTGCTCAGTTCAACTTCTAAGCTGATCTGAACCGCAAGGTTTAAGGGCGGGTCTTCGGACTCGCCCTTTTCTTTTGCGCCGACTTGGTGTTTTCCTGCTCCAAAACAGGATGAGGGTCCCATGTCGTTGCAAGACATCACCGCACGTATTGCCAAAGCCGAAGCCAGGTCGGACCGACCTGCAGGTTCGGTCAAACTGATTGCCGTGTCCAAAGTGCAGCCGAATGAAAGGGTGCAGGAGGTTCTTGAGCAGGGGCACAGATGTTTTGGCGAGAATCGCGTGCAGGAAGCAGCAAGCAAGTGGCCCGCGTTCAAAGAACAGTTCGAGGGTATTGATCTGCACCTCATTGGCCCGTTGCAGACCAACAAGGCCCGTCACGCAATGGAACTGTGCGATGCGATCCATTCGGTAGATCGACCCAAACTGGCCAAGACACTGGCACGTTTGGCACAGGAAATGGGAACCTGTCCGGATCTGTTCATTCAGGTCAACACCGGTGAGGAAGACCAAAAGGCCGGTATCCTTCCTGTGGGCGCGGATGGTTTCATAGCCGAGTGCAGGTCATTGGATCTGCCCGTGCGTGGATTGATGTGCATTCCTCCGGTCGATGAAGAGCCTGCTCTGCACTTTGCGCTGTTGGCAAAAATCGCAGCGCGCAACGGGCTTGACGGATTGTCTATGGGGATGAGTGACGATTTCGAACAGGCCATCGCCCTTGGCGCGACACATGTGCGCGTTGGCTCAGCTATCTTTGGCGAACGAATTAAACCTCGGGAATAATCAACCGTGTTCCGGGGGCAATGCGCTGTGATATCCAGTGTAGATGGTCCCGACGAAATGCAACGCAGCCTTCTGTTGGATAGCCGGGTCTGCGCCATTGGTGCAGAAATATCGCTGACCCTC
The DNA here is from genome assembly GCF_017872555.1 of Ruegeria sp. HKCCSA071. Taxonomy (GTDB): domain Bacteria; phylum Pseudomonadota; class Alphaproteobacteria; order Rhodobacterales; family Rhodobacteraceae; genus Ruegeria. The sequence continues at coordinate 47,388 of NZ_JAEDOX010000002.1, read as the reverse complement.
TGCCCGGAACGGCGTCTGGCCAGTTCCAGTCGGTCAACAAAATCAGATCATATAATGGGTCGGCGCGGTGCAGCCTTTCGTGGCTGAATGCATAGGGTGCGCTGACCATGTGGTTGTATCTGCTTTCAGACACGTCGTCAGACCACAAGTCCCGTGGGCCAATGGCACAGGCCCATTTGCTGGGGGCGGCCAATCGGTCTGCCCGGTATAGCATCCCAACGATTCGATGATATCCGGTGGGGGTCGCCCCATCACCTTCGCGTTTTGCGTTGCTCAACCCGCCTTTGCCCACGGAACAGGGGAACACCCTGCCAAGAAACCGGATGCCGCGCGGGGTCAGAACAAGATCGCCTGGGGTCAAAGCAGATGGCCTGACTTCTTGGCCTTGGTTGCCAGGTATCCCCGGTTGTGAGAGGTTTCGCCAACTTTCAGAGGGACACGCTCGGTTACTGCGATACCTGTTCGCTCCATCATGGCGATCTTGGCCGGGTTGTTGGTCAGCAAGCGGACTGAGTTGAAACCCAGCGACTTCAATATGTCCGACCCAAGCCGAAAATCGCGCTCATCGTCCTCAAAACCCAGCCTGTGGTTCGCCTCAACGGTGTCAAAACCTTGATCCTGAAGGAAATAGGCGCGCATCTTGTTGGCCAGACCTATACCGCGCCCTTCCTGATTCAGATACAAAAGAACGCCTGCACCTTCTGCCCCCATCTGCTCCAGGGCGCCGCGCAGTTGCGGGCCGCAGTCACATTTCAGGCTTCCCATCAGATCGCCGGTGAAACAGGCAGAATGCAATCGGGCCAGCACAGGCTTATCGCGGTCCGGACGTCCGATCTCGACGGCGTAGTGTTCTTCACCGCCGTCTTCCGGGCGGAACACGTGTAACCGACCGGCTTCGGACACCTCCATCGGAAGGCGGGCCGCGACGACTTCGTGCAAAGTGCTGCGATCCGCCAGATGAGGCGTGGCGCGCGTGTGATCAATGCATGTCAGACCGTGGGACGCCGCAAATTCCCTGCCGTCCTCGACAGGTACCACGACCACAGCGGGAAGGATGCGCGCGGATTTGGCCAATGCAATTGCGATACGGTGCAGATTGGCATTGCCGTGACGCTCGGTCATCAACGGGCCCTTCATGGGCGCGTTCAGATCGTCGGAAGGATCGGCAACCGCCTGTACCCATGCGATATCTGCATCCGCCGGGATCGATACCCGTGCCAGATCCCCGTCGTATACCCGCGCTTTCAGGGTTTCAGCACGCCGCCCTGTTATGGCCACCACCGGATTTCCTAGTTTTTTCAGGTCGGCCAAACGCTGCGGGCTGAGGGTTTCGGCAGAAACCGCAAGCACGCTGAAGCCGCTGTCATCAGTCAGCGCAACGGGAACGCCCATGCGCAGATCGGCCCGGGCCCGGGCCAGAAGTTCCGTGATATCGGGGATGAGACTCATCAATGTTACCCTATAACGCTCAATCTTTCTCCTAGCTCTTTCGAAAGGAAATGTGAAACAATTCCGCGAACTCTGACACGAAGGCGTGAAACGGTTGCAGCAAATCTTGTTGATTGCATATTCCACACGCAAGTGATGGAAAAGCGTTTGGAGGACCGGGAAATGGCTCAACTCAAGAAAATCCTGCTGGTGGACGATGACGAGGATCTACGCGAGGCGCTCAGCGAGCAACTTGTCATGACCGAAGACTTTGACGTGTTCGAGGCGTCAGATGGTCACTCTGCCATGGAGCGCGCGCGCGAAGCGATCTATGACCTGGTCATTCTTGATGTGGGTCTGCCGGATACCGACGGGCGCGAACTGTGCCGCCTCATGCGCAAACAGGGTGTCAAAAGCCCGATCCTGATGCTGACCGGTCATGACAGCGATGCCGATACGATCCTGGGCCTTGATGCTGGCGCGAATGACTATGTTTCGAAACCATTCAAATTCCCGGTACTTCTGGCACGTATCCGTGCGCAGCTTCGCCAGCACGAACAATCCGAGGACGCAGTATTTGTACTTGGTCCCTATACGTTCAAACCGGCGATGAAGATGCTGATCACGGAAGAGGACAGAAAAATCCGCCTGACCGAGAAGGAAACCAACATCCTCAAATTCCTGTACCGCTCGACCGACGGCGTGGTGGCGCGGGACGTGCTGCTTCACGAAGTTTGGGGATATAATGCAGGTGTTACAACGCATACGCTGGAAACCCACATCTACCGCCTGCGACAGAAGATTGAGCCCGATCCGTCAAATGCGCGCCTTTTGGTCACAGAATCCGGTGGATATAGGCTGGTGTCTTAACTGGGTGTGGATTGACTTGGATCAAAGTGATACCCTGTACTCATAATTAGGTTACTCCCAACCCGCGCATGTCCGGGTTATGACATGCACCTCCCTGTTGGACTGCCGGGCCGAATGGCCCGGCTTTTTTCTTTTCTGAAGGGCGAGATCATGCGCCGCCTATACCGTCACAGGCGTTGCGAAACCCATTTTGTTCCTGTAATGTTCTATTTCTTGCGAAGGGTTGGAGGAGCGCGTGATGATCGAAGGAAGCTGTTTGTGCGGGGCGGTGAAGTTTAACCTGAAGTCTCAACCATCCGTGATGGGAACCTGCCATTGCTCAAGATGCAGAAAAGCCGGGGCCAGCACAGTCGTATTTGTCAACAAAGAAGACTTGGTGTGGGTTCGGGGAAGGGAAAATGTAACGCTGCACCGGCCTGATCCGCCCTACAAATACGGCAGGTGTTTCTGCGAGAATTGTGGGACATCTTTGGGCGAAATCATTTCAGAAGCAGACAGTTTTCCAATCGCAGCAAATGCACTGGATACCGGGTTAGAGCAGAAAGTTCAGTTTCACGAATTTGTTTCGGAGAAACCGGACTGGTACGAGATTTGCGATGATGCCCCCCAAAATGAAAGCCACCCGTCCTAGATTTTCTTTTCTGATGGTACCCCATCCCCCACCGCGTTAACCTTCGCCAAATCGCGACAGAGGAATCCTCGCCATGCCCTTCACACTTGCCACCTGGAACATCAACTCGGTCCGACTGCGCGAACCTATCGTGCTGAAACTGTTGGAAGAAGAGGCGCCGGATATTCTGTGTTTGCAGGAATGCAAGTCTCCGGTTGAAAAGATCCCGACCGAAGGGTTCTCGGCACTGGGCTATACCCACATGATTGCCCGTGGCCAGAAAGGATATAATGGCGTCGCGATCCTGTCCCGCTTGCCGATTGAGGAGGTGGGCGACAAGGATTTCGCAGATCTCGGCCACGCGCGCCACATAGCCGGACGGTTGGAGAATGGTGTCACGATCCACAACTTCTATGTCCCCGCTGGCGGTGATGTGCCGGATCGTGAAGTGAATGAGAAATTTGGCCAAAAGCTCGACTATCTGACGGACATGCGCGATTGGTTCCACGTAGAAAAGCCGGAAAAATCCATCCTCGTCGGCGATCTGAACATTGCCCCGCGCGAAGATGACGTCTGGTCGCACAAACAATTGCTCAAGATCGTCTCGCACACTCCGATCGAAGTGGAACATCTGGCCGAGACCCAGGACGCAGGTGGTTGGGTCGATATCACCCGGCAGGATATTCCCGAAGGGCAGCTTTTTAGCTGGTGGTCCTACCGGGCCCGCGACTGGGATGCGGCAGACAAGGGTCGGCGGCTGGATCATGTCTGGGCCACGCCCGATATTTCGAATGCAGGCCATTCCAGTCGCATTCTGCGGGATGCGCGTGGGTGGGAAAAGCCCAGCGATCATGCGCCGGTCTTTGCGACTTTCGACATTTGAACTGAAACTCTGCCCTTGGTTTCTGCGACAAGCGATTGCATATAGGGCGCAAGTTCGAACGAAAGAGTGATTGCCATGGACATCCTGAACGGCGCAACCGCCCCAGCCACCGATCTGATCAAGGACGGGACCGAGGCCACTTTCATGGTCGATGTGATCGAAGCCTCACAGGAAACGCCTGTTATTGTTGACTTCTGGGCACCCTGGTGCGGCCCGTGCAAGACGCTGGGCCCGATGCTGGAAGACGTTGTTACCGCCGCCAAAGGCGCGGTGAAGATGGTCAAGATCAACGTGGACGAGGCACAGATGATCGCCTCGCAAATGCGCATCCAGTCGATTCCAACGGTCTATGCGTTTTTTAAAGGGCAACCTGTGGACGGTTTTCAGGGCGCGCTGCCGGGGTCCGAGATCAAGGCTTTCGTGGACCGCGTGATCGAGGCGTCAGGTGGGGAAAGCCCGGGCGGCCAGTTGGATGACGCCGTAGTAGCCGCCGAAGAAATGCTGAGCGACGGCGCAGCGGCAGATGCTGCGCAGACTTTTGCCGCTATTCTTGGCGAAGACCCGAACCACGCGGCAGCATATGGCGGGCTGGTGCGGGCACATATCGCCACTGGCGATCTGGAACATGCCGAGGCCATCCTGAACGGTGCACCCGCCGAAATATCCAACTCGGCCGAGGTCGAGGCTGCGCATGCGCAATTGCAGCTGGCCAAGCAAGCGGCTGATGCGGGTCCGGTGGCGGATCTGACAGCGGCCGTTGATGCAGACCCCGAAAATCTTCAGGCCCGGTTTGACCTGGCACAGGCATTGCATGCGAACGGCGAAGTGGAAGAAGCCGTGGCGCAATTGCTGGAATTGTTCCGCCGGGATCGTGAGTGGGATGACGGGGCCGCCAAGACCCAGCTTTTCACGATCTTTGATGCGCTCAAGCCCAATGACCCGATCGTTCTGAACGGTCGCCGCAAACTCAGCTCGATGATATTTGCCTAATTTCTGATCAGAGCTAGAATTGGGACATGATGCATCCCGCCGATCTGCCGGACACCGTATCCGTGTTCCCCTTGCCCGGGGCGCTGTTGTTGCCCCGCTCGCGCTTGCCGCTTCACATCTTCGAGCCGCGCTATTTGCAAATGCTGGACGATGCGCTCAAGACCAAGGAACGGCTGATTGCGATGGTCCAGCCAAATCCTTCGGCCCATGATGAGAACAAACTGCACCGCATCGGATGCGTCGGGCGTGTGACCCAGTTTTCCGAAACGGAAGATGGCCGTTATCTGATCACGCTGACCGGTGTGTCCCGGTTCCGCGTGGTTTCAGAGTTGGACGCTTTCACGCCATACCGGCGGTGCGAAGTTTCGTGGGACGGTTTTGACAGGGATCTGGGCAAGGCCGAAAACGACGACAGGTTCAATCGCACCAAGTTCCTGGCTTTGCTGGAACGCTTCTTTTCGTCCCGGCAATTGTCCACCGATTGGGCTTCGCTGAAAGATGCCGAGGATGAGTTGCTGGTGAACTCTCTGTCCATGTTGCTGGACTTTGACCCGGAAGATAAACAGGCCTTGTTAGAGGCCCCTTGCCTGCGCACACGGCGCGAGACGCTGATGACATTGATAGAATTCGCAATGCGAGGCGGATCGAATGAGGAAAAACTGCAATGACTGACCCTGAACACGCCTTTGATCGCCGCATGCTCGAAGCTCTGGTCTGCCCGCAGACGCAAACGACCCTGCGCTATGACGCCGAAAGGCAGGAACTTGTGTCACAGGCCGCAGGTCTGGCTTTTCCCATCCGCAACGGCATTCCGGTCATGCTGGTCGACGAGGCACGGCAGCTGGACTAAATTGGCTGCCCTTGCAGCAGCTTGGGCAAATCTCCGGTCAAACCGGCGGCTTCGCGGACGAAACCGCGCCGCAACCCCGGCAGTGCGCCGACAATTCCCATACCAACGTCTCGCCCAATGCGCAGCAACGGGTTGTCGTTCGAGAACAATTTGTTGAAAACATCCGTTGCCATCGCAAGAGCAGCGGTGTCGAACCTGCGCCATTCCTGATAGCGTTCCAGCACCATAAGCGACCCGATGTCTTCGCCGCGCCGCCCTGCCAAGGTCAGAACCTCTGCCAGCGCGCCGACATCACGCAGACCGGCGTTAAGGCCCTGACCGGCAATCGGGTGCATCCCGTGGGCGGCATCCCCGACCAGTGCCAGACGATCAGCGACAAAGGAATTGGCGATGGTCAGGTTCAAAGGATAGGTGAAACGATCACCAGCCAGGTGGATGTCACCGAGGAAATCGCCAAACCGCGGGCGTAGCACTTGCAGATACTCATCCTCGGGCAGGGCGTTGATCTGCTGCGCGGCCTCGGTGCGTTCGCTCCATACAATGGAACTGCGATTGCCGGTCAGCGGCAGAATCGCCAAGGGGCCCGGTGGCATAAAGAACTGATGGGCAATGCCGTGATGCGGCAACTCGTGTTCAATGGCGCAGACAAGTGCGGTCTGGTCATAATCCCAACCGGTGCGCTTGATACCTGCGCGGTCCGCAGTGCCGCTGCGGCGACCGTCGCACCCGATCAGCAGTCTGCTGTTCACCGTCGAACCATCGTCCAGCGTCACGGTCACTCCAGTGGTGTCGGCTTGTTGCGACACAACAGTCTTGCCACTCAGCTGAGTGATGCGGGGCTCTTCGGCCATAGCGTCCAGAAAGGCGCGGCGCAGGTGACGGTCTTCGACCATAAACCCCATCGGACCTTCTTCTATTTCGGCATGGTCGAAATGCATGAAAAACGGTGACGGGCCTGTACCTGCGTGGCCGTCCGTGACCTTGATTTCCAGCATCGGTTGCGCGTGTTCCGCAACACGGTCCCAGGCGCCGATGGCAGCCAGCAAGCGCTGTGATGCCAAGGCCAGGGCATAGGCTCTCCCGTCGAACGCCGCATTCTTGCGGACCTTCACATCAAGCGCATCAATCACTGTGACCGAATGTCCGGTTTGTGCCAGAGCCAATGCCAAAGCCGGGCCGTTCAACCCGCCGCCCACGATCAGAATGTCAGATGCCTGTGTCATGCCCTGCAATATGCGCGCCCTTTCGGGATTGTCCATGTGCAGTCCTGTCGCTACCGTTCTTTCAAGCCAAAAAGCAGGAGGGGCGGGATGCAGGATTGGTTGACCATGACAGCGTGTGATTTGGGCCGTGGCATTGGGATGGGCCAGATCGATCCGGTTGAATTGACGGAAACTTACCTGTCCGCAATAGACGCCCATCCGCACCGTGACCGCATCTATGCTCGCGTCACCCATGACCGCGCCCGCGCCGAGGCCGAAGCCGCGCAGCAACGTGCGAAAATGGGATTGCGGCGATCGTTGCTGGATGGGGTTCCGATCAGCTGGAAAGACCTGTTCGACACTGCCGGCACCGCGACCGAGGCCGGGTCGGCGCTTCTGAAAGACCGGGTGCCGGATGCGGATGCACTTGTGGTGCGCAACGCAACGCAGATGGGGACGGTCTGTCTGGGTAAGACGCATATGAGCGAACTGGCCTTTTCCGGCCTTGGATTGAACCCGATCACCGAAACGCCCCCTTGTATCCATGATGAAACGGCGGTGCCGGGCGGGTCTTCCTCTGGTGCGGGCGCGTCGGTTGCCTGGGGGTTGGCGGCTTGCGGGATCGGTTCCGATACCGGCGGTTCGGTGCGTATTCCAGCGGCATGGAATGATCTGGTAGGGTTGAAAACCACGGCCGGGCGGCTGAGCCTTGAAGGCGTGGTACCGCTCTGCCTGCGGTTTGACACTGTTGGGCCATTGGCGCGATCCGTTGAAGATGCAGCACATATGCTGGCCCTGTTGGAGGGCGGGGCACCTGCGGACCTGAGGGGTGCTTCGCTGAAAGGCCGTCGCTTTGCCGATTTGCAGAACATTGCCAAGGACGACCTGCGCGATGCACCGCGAAAAGCTTATGACGAGGCCATCGAGAAACTTGCAGATGCAGGCGCTGAGATTGTTCCCTTGGACGTGCCCGAGCTGAACGAGGCGATGCCACTGTCCAGCGTCGTCTACACGACCGAGGCCTATGGGTTGTGGCGCGATGTGATCGAGGCCAACCCAGGGGCAATGTATCCCGAAATCCTGGAACGGTTTCGCATTGGCAAGGGCTATTCCGGCCCCGATTATGTCGCGGCCTGGGCCAAGCTCAAGGCGTGCCGCAGTGCCTGGGATGCGGCAACTGCCGGGTTCGATGCGGTTCTGGCACCTACAGCACCGATTTTGCCGCCCAATCTGGACCGGTTGATGACCGATCACGACTATTACGTGACAGAAAACCTGCTGGCCCTTCGCAATACGCGGATCGGCAACCTGATGGGGCTTGCAGCGCTGACCCTGCCCACCGGAACGCCCAGTTGCGGGCTGATGATGATGGGGTATCCGAACTCGGAAGAGGCCCTGTTGCGGTTGGGGTCAGCGGCAGAATCGGCATTGGCCTGAATGCCACAATCCACTGATTCGGAACCTCTTTGTCTGGACGAAGAGGTATGCGGACTGTAATCTGCCAAAAAAACGGGGCGCAAACGACCCCGATATTGAGGCAGTAACATGGATTTTCCCGAGCGGTTTTCGAACCTACCGGAATATGCATTCCCGCGTTTGCGCGCCCTGTTGGATCACCATCAACCGGGCGGTGACGTCGTTCATATGACGATTGGCGCGCCGACGCATGATTTTCCGGCTTGGGTGACGGATGTCATCATGGAAAATGCTGCCGGGTTTCAGGGCTATCCGCCGAACGAAGGCTCGGAAGACCTGCGCGGCGCAATCACGGGCTGGATCAAGCGGCGCTACGGGGTCGAAATGGACCCTGACGTCAACGTCATGGCGCTGAACGGCACACGAGAGGGGCTTTATAATGCGGCCATGGCGCTGTGCCCGGAACAGAAGAATGGCAAACAACCGATCATCCTGTGCCCGAACCCGTTTTATCAGGTCTACATGGTCGCGTCGATTTCGGTGGGTGCGCAACCTTATTTTGTCCCTGCAACTGCCGCGACTGGTCATCTGCCGGATTATTCCGGCCTGTCTAAAGATGTGCTGAACCAAACAGCGGTGGCTTATATCTGTTCCCCGGCCAACCCGCAGGGCGCGGTTGCATCGCGCGACTATTGGGCTGACCTGATCCGTCTGGCCGAGGCTTATGATTTCCGCATCTTCGCCGACGAATGCTATTCCGAGATTTACCGTGACCAAGCCCCGACGGGGGTTCTGACTGTCGCGCAGGAACTAGGGGCTGATCCCGAACGGATCACGCTGTTTAACTCCCTGTCAAAACGCTCGAACCTGGCTGGTTTGCGCTCGGGCCTGATTGCCGGTGGACCAAAGTCCATCAGCCAGGTGAAAAAGCTGCGCACCTATGCCGGATCCCCACTGCCTTTGCCCTTGCAGGCTGCTGCGGCCCGTGTCTGGGCGGATGAGACACATGTCGAGCAAAACCGCGCGCTCTATCAGGAGAAATACGCCATAGCGGATAAGGTGTTTGCGGGCGTGCAGGGCTACATGTCGCCCGAGGCCGGGTTCTTTCTGTGGTTGCCGGTCGAGAATGGCGAGGACGCGGCATTGAAGGTTTGGAAGGAAACCGGGGTTCGGGTTCTTCCGGGCGCATATCTTTCACAAGGTGATCCGGGAAATAACCCGGGCGAAGGCTTTATCCGGGTTGCATTGGTAGCCCCAAAAACAGAGTTGCAGCGTGGTTTGATCACACTCCGCGACTGCATCTATACGTGAGGTACGAGGGCAAAATGGCATCATATAACGCGCGAAACCGCGACCCATTGCTGGACAGCACAACACAGGCAGCCCTGGAGCGACGCAGTAAGGAACTGATCGGTATTGCGCTGATCCTGTTGGGCTTGGCCGCGGCTGCGATGATATGGTCCTATACGCCCGATGATCCTAATTGGATGGTTTCGACCGACGCGCCGGTGCAGAACTGGATGGGACGGGTCGGCGCGTCTATTGCAGCCCCCTTGTTCATGATCGTGGGCTGGGGAAGCTGGGGCATCGCGCTTGTTCTGGTTGGATGGGGTCTGCGTTTTGCTGGCCATTTCGGTGAAGACCGGGCCATTGCCCGCCTGATCTTTGCCCCGATCTGGATCGCTGTAGCCTCGGTCTATGCCGCTACCCTTGTTCCCGGTGCCGAGTGGCGTGCAACGCATAGCTACGGTTTGGGCGGTTTGTTCGGCGACACGGTCATGGGCGCGTTGCTGACGCTGTTGCCGATCTCCTCGCATTTTCTGGTCAAGCTGATGTCGCTGGCCATGGCCGTCGGGATGACCACGCTGGGTGTTTTTGTGCTGGGCTTCACCAAGGCCGACGTGAAACGCGGCTTCCGCGCCTTCCTACTGGGTCTTGTTATGTCTTATGACATGCTGATGACGCTGATGGGGCGTGGTGCGGCCTCGGCCGCGCAAGCCGCGCGGGATCGCCGGGCGCAGTGGGAAGAACGCAAGCTTGCCCGCGCTGAAGCGGCTGAGGCGATGTTTGACGACGAACTGGTCTATGCCGATCCTGTTTTTGAAGAACCTGAATTGGGACGTCCTGAACCTCCGGTCAAATCAGGCCTGTTGGCGCGAATGCCGTCACTTATCCGGCGCCCCGATCCAATGCCCGAGCCTGAGTTGGTGGATCCTGAACCGATCGCGGGCTTTGACGACATGCCCGGCGAAGATCGCATCCGCTCCAAAATCTCGGCCGCCGTGCGAAATCGCAAGGTAGCCGTAGGCGAAATGACACCCGAGCCGGATCCCAACCTACCGTTGACCAAGGGTCGTGGACGCGGTCCCGATCCGCTGATCCTGAACCAGCATACCTCGTCCGAACTGCCACCCGAACCGCCGATGACGGCGTATGGTCTGCGCCCCGAGCCGCAGGTGTCCGCTGGTGACACACCAGAGGCGCAAGAACCCGCTGTGTTCGGTTATGAGGCCGGGACAGAACAATACGAATACGCATCCGAATTGGATATCGATGATGAGTCGGTTTTCGAGGATGTCACTGACGCCGCGCCGCAGCAGCGCCCCGCGATGAAAATCCCGGTAGCTGAACCGCGCAAGCCTGTGGTGGCGCAGCCCGTGCGTCGGACACCGTTGCCGTCTCGTCGTGCGCAGGCCGAAGCGCAACCGGCATTGTCCTTCGAGGAACGGCACTCTGACTTCGAACTGCCGCCTCTGGGCTTGTTGTCCAACCCCGCCAGTATCCAACGCCATCACCTGAGCGATGAGGCCTTGGAAGAAAATGCACGGATGCTGGAAAACGTTCTGGACGATTACGGCGTCAAGGGTGAAATCGTCAGCGTACGCCCCGGCCCGGTCGTGACCATGTACGAGCTGGAGCCCGCTCCGGGCCTCAAGGCGAGCCGTGTGATCGGTTTGGCAGACGATATTGCCCGCTCGATGTCGGCGCTGTCGGCGCGGGTTTCGACCCTGCCGGGGCGTTCGGTGATCGGTATCGAATTGCCCAACGAAAACCGCGAGATGGTCGTGCTGCGGGAAATCCTGGCCAGCCGCGATTTCGGCGATGGCAATCAGGCGCTGCCGCTGGCGCTGGGCAAGGATATCGGCGGTGAATCCGTTGTGGCGAACTTGGCCAAGATGCCTCACCTGCTTATCGCTGGGACTACGGGTTCGGGTAAGTCGGTGGCGATCAACACGATGATCCTGTCGCTGCTTTACAAGCTGACGCCGGATGAATGCCGTCTGATCATGATCGACCCGAAGATGTTGGAACTGTCCGTTTACGATGGCATCCCGCATCTGCTGTCACCCGTTGTGACCGATCCAAAGAAGGCGGTTGTCGCCCTGAAATGGGTCGTGGGCGAAATGGAAGACCGCTATCGCAAGATGTCCAAGATGGGCGTCCGCAACATCGCGGGCTACAATGGCCGTGTGAAGGATGCGCTGGCCAAAGGCGAGATGTTCAGCCGCACGGTGCAAACCGGGTTTGACGATGAAACCGGCGAACCAACGTTCGAGACGGAAGAATTCGCGCCCGAAGCGATGCCCTATATCGTCGTCATCGTCGATGAGATGGCCGATCTGATGATGGTCGCGGGCAAGGAGATCGAAGCCTGCATCCAGCGTCTGGCGCAAATGGCGCGGGCCTCGGGCATTCACCTGATCATGGCCACACAGCGCCCGTCCGTTGACGTGATCACCGGCACGATCAAGGCCAACTTCCCTACGCGGATTTCGTTCCAGGTGACCTCGAAAGTCGACAGCCGTACCATTCTGGGCGAGATGGGCGCCGAACAGCTGCTGGGGCAGGGCGACATGCTTTACATGGCCGGTGGCGCCAAGATTACCCGCTGCCACGGACCGTTTGTGTCGGATGAAGAGGTCGAGGAAATCGTCAACCATCTGAAACAATTCGGTCCGCCCGATTACGTGGGCAGTGTTCTGGACGGGCCGGCCGAGGACAAGGTCGACAACATTGACGCCGTTCTGGGGCTGAACACTGGCGGCAACACGAACGGAGAGGATGCGCTGTACGATCAGGCGGTGGCAATTGTGATCAAGGATCGCAAATGCTCGACCTCTTACATTCAGCGGAAACTCGCCATTGGGTACAACAAGGCGGCGCGTCTTGTTGAACAAATGGAAGACGAAGGTGTTGTTTCGTCAGCAAATCATGTCGGGAAACGCGAAATCCTCGTCCCCGAGCAATAGGATATTTAATAACAAGGGCAGACAGCCTATCTGTACAGCATGAAACAGATTGCTTTTGCCCTTGCTTTGACACTGGCCGCACCCGCCGCATGGGCGGCGGAAAAACTGCCGCTTTCGCAGATTTCCAATTACCTGAACGGATTGAAAACGGTTCAGACAACGTTCACGCAGGTGAATGATGATGGCTCGTTGAGCACCGGGCAGCTGTGGATGCAGCGCCCGGGCAAGATGCGGTTCGAATATGATCCACCCAACAGCGCTGTGGTGCTGGCGCGCTCGGGCAGTGTTCAGATCTTCGATCCGAAATCGAACCAGCCGCCCGAGCAATATCCGCTGAAGCGCACGCCGCTTTCCATTGTGCTGGCACGCAACGTGAATCTTGATCAGGCCAATATGGTTGTCGGCCACAGCTTTGACGGCACGGCCACAGTGGTTACTGCGCAAGACCCCAAGAACCCTGAGGCAGGTCGGATTGAATTGATGTTCACCGATAATCCGGTCGAGCTGCGCAAATGGGTGATTCATGACAACGCCGGCAGCCAGACCACCGTTCTTTTGGGTGCGCTGACCGAAAGCAATGGTCTTGATCAGGGTCTTTTCTCGAACAAGGAAAGACGCGGGTCAGTCAATCGCTGACCCGCTTTTGCTGGTCAATACCGGCAATTCTCCAACTGCGCCTGATACAGTTGCGCGCGCGCGTCCACGTCATTGGCTACGCTCAACAACCACGACTTGCTGTTGTAAGTACCGCGCGCGTACCCCGTGTGGCCTTCATGATAGGCCAGGTATTGATTGCGTGTGTCGCCGGGGTGGATTCCGTTGCGCTCATAGCTTTTGTTCATATACCAGCCGATGAAGTCCGACGCGTCGCGGATGCGATCCCGCTTGGCCCGGCGCTTGCCGGTTTCGCGCTGATATTGATCCCAGGTGCCGTCCAGTGCCTGGCTGAACCCATAGGCGCTGCTTTGCCGCCCCATCGGGATCACGCCCAGCACATAACGGTGCGGGGTGCGCGCATCGTGGCGATACCGGCTTTCCTGATAAATCGTGGCCATCTGAACGTGAACCGGAACACCCCATTTCTGCTCGGTGCTTTTGAAAGCCTTGATAAAATCGGGTCGTTCGCGTGCAATGCTGCACGCGTCGTTCAGTTTGCTGGGCGGTTGTTTTGACCCGCCGCCACAGGATGCCAAAAGCAGCACCCCGAAGAGTACGATAAGAATTCTGCTCATGTGCCTCATGCCTTTTTTGTTTATTCTAGCGCAGATTGAGCTCTGAGGAAATCACAATCGCTATAAAACAATGGCAAGAATTACGGGTAACGCCGCCACGGACAGCACAGTGGACACCATGACCATGCCGGCAACGGCATCGGAATCGGCTTCAAATCGCTCTGCCAACAAATATGAGGTCACAGCGACTGGTGTACAAATCTGCAATACCAGAACGCCAAAGGCGACTGTGTCGAGATCAAATAACACCCCAATCCCCCAGCCCAACGCAAAGCAGACGATAAGTTTCAGGACTGACAACCAGAGCGCTTGCCCCAGACTGCGCGAGGTCAGGCGGGCGATTGCCACACCGACCGTGACCAACATCAGCGGAACAGCCATTTGCCCCAAAAGCTCTAACGTGTTGGTCAGAAATGTCGGAGTTTGCCACCCTTGCCACAAAAACATCGCACCCAGAATGGACGCCCAGGCCATCGGCTGGCGTAAGACCTGTCCCCATGCGCCTTTTCCGGCGACCAGATAGATCCCATAGGTGAAAGAAAACAGCGCAGTTACAGACAGAAAGATGACTGCGTAACCCAAGCCAATCTGCCCGAACGCAAAGATACATAGCGGCAGGCCAAGGTTGCCGGTATTGCCGAATATCAGCGGTGACAGGTACGTGCGCTGATCCAGTTTCAATCCGCGAACCAGCAACCAGAACACCCCTGCCAGCAGAAGATTTGCGACCAGGGTCGCCGATGTGAAACGCGACAAGTCTCCGCCCGGAATGTCGGTTTGCATGAGTGCAACAAAGATTAGACTGGGCATTGCCAGCGTTGTTGCAAAGCGTGTCACGAATTGCAGCCGGTATTCGAACCCCAGTTTGACCCACGTAAAGCCAATGGCCGCCAAGAGAAAAACCGGGGCCACGATTTCGAACACTGTCAATATTAGGTTCACAGACTGTTTCCCTGAATTTCACATCAATGATTGGCATTTCGGGCCAAAAACCGTTAGTAAATGCGGTGGGGGCCGAAACAATGTTAAAGACACGCGCGAAATACGGATTGGGCCAGGTGGTCCGTCACAAGAAACACCCTTTTCGAGGGGTGATTTTTGACGTGGACCCAGAGTTTTCGAACACAGAAGAATGGTATCAGGCCATTCCGGAAGACAGCCGTCCACGGAAAGAACAGCCGTTCTACCACCTGTTGGCAGAGAACGACCAATCCTTCTATGTTGCTTATGTTTCAGAACAAAATCTGGTTGCAGACTATTCCGGAGAGCCGGTCGAGCACCCGGATATCTCCAACATGTTCGGCCCGTTCGAAGACGGTGCTTACCCTCTGCATTTCCAACTGAACTAGGTTTGGCGAACCGGTCGGCATTGTACTGCCGCTGATCAGTATCCAAGGGCGCACCCATCCTTGCGCGGGTCGCTGGCGCCTTCCAAAACACCGTCTTTTCGGATTCGGATCGCTTGCGCTCCACCGAGCGGTGTTTCTGGAATTTCAATATTGTGGCCAATTTCAGACAATTGTTTCACCACTTCTTCAGAATAGCCCCGCTCCAGTTTCAGGATATTTCCATCGAAAAAGGCTCGCGGCGCGTTGATGCTTTCCTGTAGCTCCAGCCCAAAGTCCCTAAGGTTCGAAACGAACCGCGCGTGCCCGGTCGGTTGATAAGCACCGCCCATGACGCCGAATGGCATCGTGACACGGTCATTTTCGGTCAACATCCCCGGTATGATCGTGTGCATCGGGCGCTTGCAGCCAGCCAGTTCATTGGGGTGACCCGGTTGAAGCGTGAACCCCGCCCCCCTGTTCTGAAGCAGAATGCCGTATTTCTCGGACGCGATCCCTGATCCAAAGCCATGAAAGATCGAATAGATTAGCGACACAGCCATAAGATCGCGGTCGACCACTGTAATATAGACCGTGTCCTTGTGAACGGCTTCCGTCAAAGGTGCTGCTGCGGGCATTGCGCATTTTGGGTCAATCAGTGCCGCCAGCCTGACCGCAACATCCATATCAAGAAACCGCTCGGCCCGTGCGACATGATCGGGATCCGCAATGAACCGGTTCCGCGCGTCATAAGCCAGCTTGGTGGCTTCAGCCTCGATATGAACTCGTTCTGCTCCAAATGGATCCATACTGGCCAAGTCGAACTGTTTTAGAATGTTCAGTAACAGGATCGCGGTTGCGCCTTGGCCGTTTGGGGGGTGTTCGACCAGATCAACACCCTTGTAGGCCCCGCGCATGGGCTGCGTTTCAGTGCACCTGGTGCGGTGGAAGTCCTCGGCGGTATGGACACCTCCGAGTGCGGACAGGGCCTGGATCATATCCTCGGCAATGTCTCCTGAATAAAAAGCGTCGCGTCCCTGGCTGGCGATCCTGCGCAGGACCTCAGCCTGACCGGGGGCGCAAAAAATCTGCCCGATTGTGGGTATCTGTCCGTTGATCAGATAATGATCACGCGCAGCGCCCTGTAATGTGGCCGCCCCCGTTTTCCAGTCAAATGCAACCCGAGGGGCCACCGGAACGCCAGCATCGGCATAGTGAATTGCGGGTTCCAGAATCGCACCCAGCCCCAAACGCCCTTCGGTTTCTGCAAGGTGACAGAAGGCGTCCACGGCACCGGGAACAGTCACCGCGTCCGGGCCGTTCAACGGTACAGATGACAGGCCCTTGTCCCGCAAGGGCTCCGCCCGTGCGGCGGCCGGTGCGCGACCCGAACCGTTCAATGCGTGTATTCGGTTTTCGCCCGCACGGCTGAACAAAACGAAACAATCACCCCCTAACCCTGTCATCTGCGGTTCGCAGATCCCAAGCAGAACTGCACCTGCTATCGCGGCGTCCATGGCGTTGCCGCCGCGCTCAAGAGTATCGATTGCCACCTTTGCGGCCAGCGGGTGCGACGTTGCGCACATCCCCCGCGTCGCAAAAACTTCCGACCGGCCAGGTTTGTGCAGATCACGCATGGTGGGTACTTTCTCCTTCAAACAAGGGAAAGCTATTCTCTGATTGCCGGTTGTCCAGTCATTTCAAGGGGGGGGAGATCCTCGGCGCCGTTCACTGGGTGGGGGCTGTGATAATTGGCGCCGAGGGAAGCTATCTGAGCTACGAGTCACTGTATGGCGGCGATTTGCGGCGCGACAATGTTTCGAAAAAGGCGTTATTGTGGCCAATTTCGGCGGGTTACCCGTCTTCTTCAAAGTTAAATCGCAAGGAAAGCCGATTGCACCCGTCGCGGCGTTCATAGCAAATGTCGCTGGTGAGTTGATGAATCAGGAACCAGCCGAACCCGCCTTCGGGCAAATCCCGAATGCGGGTTCCCAGTGGCGCTGGTGTTCCGTCTGGTGGTTCGTAGCCAGGCAATGGATGGCCCGTGTCCGAAATCAGAATGTCCAGCCGGTTTCTGTCCAACCGGCATGTCACCTGAACCCCGGCCGGGGCCACGTCCATGTAGGCATGTTCCACAACGTTGTTGATTGCTTCTGCTAGTGCGATCTTGACGTCGTCCGCCTTGTGCGGCGGCAACCCTCGTTTCGCCAGTCCGGCGCTGAGTTTCGCAATCCCCGTGCTGGCTTCTGTTTCCGTTGCGGGAAAGCTCAGTTCCAGGCAGGTAGCGTTACAAATGGGCTCCACGTTGTCGCACTCCTGCTGTTGTCACCTGTCTGGTTCCGACAGGGCGTCATCCAGTGTTGCAAACAAGTTGAAGACGGTATCCATGCGCGTCAGGCGAAAAACCTTTTCCACCACGGGCTGCGGGCCTGCCAGATCGAGTTTTCGGTTCAGACCCAGTTGTTTCATGGAGGCCACGATTGCACCCAGTCCGCTTGAATCGATGAACTCGACGCCTGACAGGTCAAGAACAACTCGATCGGCGCAGGCCTCGGTTTCTGCGCGCATGTCTTCTTTGAACTGAATTGCCATCGCAGCGTCGATCCGGTCAGAGTGAACCGTGATAATCTGTGTCGTACCGTCTGATGTGCTGGTCAGCCCCATGGTCCGGCCGCCCTCCAATCTGAAAATGAGTCGTAGAAATACGCTAGACGCGAATTCTTACCATTCGGTATTCAAGGGCCGGACGACAGGAGGATTATCCGGATGAGAGATGTTGTTATTGCAGGTGCCGCCAGAACGCCAATGGGTGGTTTTCAGGGCATGTTCGACGGTGTCGCAGCATCCGAGCTTGGCGGCGCAGCGATTCGTGCCGCGTTAAAGCAGGCAGGGGCGCAGACGGTTGACGAGGTGTTGATGGGATGTGTCCTGCCCGCAGGTCAGGGGCAGGCACCGGCGCGCCAGGCGGGTTTCGCGGCGGGTTTAGGCGAGGAGGTTCCTGCCACCACGCTGAACAAGATGTGTGGTTCCGGGATGAAAGCGGCGATGATGGCCTTCGACCAGATCGCATTGGGTCATGCGGACACAATGGTCGCCGGAGGGATGGAGAGCATGACCAACGCGCCCTACCTGCTGCCGAAAATGCGGGGCGGTGCGCGCATCGGTCATGGTCAGGTGATCGACCACATGTTCCTTGACGGGCTGGAAGACGCCTATGACAAGGGCCGCCTGATGGGAACCTTTGCCGAAGACTGCGCCGAGGCGTATCAGTTCACCCGCGAAGCGCAGGATGAATATGCCTTGAAATCCTTGTCTAACGCACTGTCCGCGCAAGAAAGCGGTGCTTTCGACGGCGAGATCGTCCCCGTCACAGTGCGCACGCGAAAGGGTGAGGTTGTACAGACTGTCGACGAGCAACCCAAATCCGCCCGCCCCGAGAAAATTCCGACGTTGAAACCGGCTTTCCGCAAGGACGGGACAGTGACGGCCGCCAATTCCTCGTCAATTTCCGACGGCGCGGCGGCGCTTGTTCTGGCATCGTCTGAAACGGCAGAAGCGCGAGGGCTGACAGTTCGGGCGCGGATTCTGGGATATGCCAGCCATGCTCAAGCGCCCGGACTTTTTACGACTGCGCCGGTTCCGGCGGCGCAAAAGCTTCTGTCCCGCATCGGTTGGAACAAGGATGATGTCGACCTGTGGGAGGTCAACGAAGCCTTCGCAGTTGTGCCGATGGCTTTCATGCACGAGTTGGGATTGCCGCGCGACAAGGTAAACGTAAATGGCGGGGCCTGTGCTTTGGGCCATCCTATCGGCGCATCTGGCGCCCGTATCATGGTCACTTTGTTGAACGCGCTCGAGAAACGAAATCTCAAGCGGGGGGTTGCTTCAATCTGCATCGGCGGCGGTGAAGGAACAGCTATCGCGATCGAACGCATTTGACCCTTCATCTTTTTCGAAATACTCCGGGGGTTCGGGGGCAGCGCCCCCGAGTTTTCCAAGGGGTTCGGGACCTATGACCGTCGATTACAGTTCGCTGGCCAGTACAATTGCAGCATTGACCGAAGGCGAAACCGATCAGATTGCCCTGATGGCCACGGTTGCTTGCGAGGTCCACTATTCTGACGACCGCTTCGACTGGACCGGGTTTTACCGTGTGACAGAACCGGGCTTGCTGAAAATCGGCCCCTACCAGGGTGGCCACGGCTGTCTGGTCATCCCGTTCGCGCGCGGCGTCTGCGGGGCGGCAGCGCGCACCGGGCAGGTGCAGCTTGTGCCGGATGTGGATGCGTTTCCGGGTCACATCGCCTGCGCCTCCTCCACTCGATCCGAACTGGTTCTGCCGGTCCGGAACGCAGCGGGCGAATTGATTGCAGTTTTCGACATCGACAGCAATCAACCCGACGCGTTCTCAACCGAAGACGCGGATAACCTGTCCGCGATCCTGTCAAAGACCTTCGCGCAAGTCTGATTGAAGTTCCGGTGGTACAGGGCGCGTCTGCCGATTTCTTCATTTCGATCTCACTCGGAGCCTGATAAAACCGGAAAGTCCGAACCGTATTGGATTAACCATGGTCCCAGGCCAATTCCGAACTCCGCGCCTTTCGGTCAGCGACTGGAAGGTTGAACTCGCCGATCCGCGATTGCGAGGTCGGCTTGAAGATGATCTTGCAGCGCTTCTGACCCCTGAGGTCCTGAAACACCTGCCGCCGTCGATGCAGTTGCAGGGCCGGAGTGTTTCGAACTGGATTGATGACAGACGTGCTGAAAGCGATATTCTGCTTGCGCGCCAAAACCACGGTAACCACCTTATTGGCCTATTCGTGTTGGCCATGAGTTCAGAGGCCGATTCAATTCCAAGCCTTCACATCGGCTATCTGATTGCAGAATCCGCCTGGGGGAATGGTTACGCCTCCGAGATGCTGCAAGGCCTGCGGGACGCATTGGCGCCTGGGCCTGACATACGCCTCATCGCCGGGGTTGGGCGCGACAATCCGGCCTCAGCCCGCGTTCTGCAAAAAACAGGCTTTACGCTTTGGCCGGAGCGCGCCTCAGAAACCGCCGATATTTATGTTTGCCATATCAGCTGAGTGACCGAACCGTCAGGGCATAGCCACCCGGAATACGGGCTTGCGTGAAAAAATGCTTGGAAATTTCACGGAATCGAGTCATCGTGAAAAATGAGGTGAAATTTTCACGATCGTTGGAGCCATCCTTGAACAGCCACGCCCCGCAAAGTGCGACACTCGGCGCAGATATCCGCGCGCTGCGCAAGGCGCGTGGATTGACGCTGAGTGATATCGCGCTCCGGTTGGACAGGTCTGTGGGCTGGCTCAGCCAGGTTGAACGTGACATGTCCGAGCCGTCGATTTCGGACCTCAGGCAGATCGCCGAATGCCTTGGCGTACCCATGTCGATGTTGTTTGCGCATTCGGCGGCACCGGCGGACGAGCAGGGATATGTCGTGCGTGCCGGCTCGCGCAGACCTATGGGGTCGGGCGAGGAAGGGTTGATCGAAGAGCTGCTCTCGCCGGATCTGACCGATGATTTCGAAATGGTACATTCCACCTTCAAACCCAACTCGCAGATGCAGACACCGGCCAATCGCCCGACACAGGAGGTCGGATACATGATCTCGGGCAGGCTGGACCTGACAATCGGGTCGCGCGCGTTCACGGTTGGGCCGGGTGACAGCTTTCGGATCCGACATGAACCCTATCAATGGGCCAACCCTTATGATGAGCCCGCTGTGGCCATCTGGGTCATCGCCCCGCCGGTTTACTGATGTCGTTCGAGGCCTGGACCATATTCGCGTTGTTCTGGGTGGTATTCGTGACCACCCCGGGCCCGAACGCGGTTAATTGCATCTCGAACGGGATGAGTTTGCCGTTTCCAAAGGCAATGCTGGGCGTATTGGCTATTCTCACGCAGGCCAGCGCCTTTCTGATCCTGTCTGCGCTGGGCGTGACGGCGCTGATCGCCGCATCGCCGACCGGGTTCTTTGTCGCCAAGCTGATTGGTGCGGGGTTTTTGATCTGGTTGGGCATTCGCGGCTGGATGAATGCGACAAAACCCGCACCAGCCTCCGAGCGTCCGGCACGACATGTCTATCTGCACGCGCTGGCAGTGGCCACGATCAATCCCAAAAGCGTCGCCGGATACCTGGCCGCGTTTTCGCAGTTCGTTCAGCCCGAGGTTCCGATCTGGCGGCAGATGGGGGTTATCATGCCTACCGCGCTGGTCATCACCACACTCAGCTACACTGGCTTTACGGCGCTGGGTGCCTTGATGGGCAAGGCAGCGCTGGGCGCCGTGTTCAATATCTGGGTGCGCCGGATCATGGCGGCCTGTTTTGTCATCTACGGTGTGTTGTTGGGAACCAGCACCACACCCGCAACAAAGGGGTAGTCAGATGCATAAGGGATCCTGCCTTTGCGGCTCGGTCGCGTTCACGATCAACGGAGACATGTCGCCGCCTTCGGTCTGCCATTGCGGACAATGCCGCAAACAGTCGGGCCATGTCTGGGCTTCGGCTTCGACCCGTCAGGACAACCTGAGTTTCTCGGCCAGCGACACGCTGAACTGGTATCGCGCGTCTGACATCGCCAGGCGCGGATTTTGCAGCAACTGTGGCTCGTTCCTCTTCTGGCAACACAACCAGGAGGACACGATTTCGATTTCCATGGGCGCGCTGGACGCTCCTACGGGTTTAAAGCTCTCAAAGCACATCTTTGTGGCTGACAAGGGCGACTACTACGACATTACGGACGATCTGCCTCAAGAGGCGCAGTAACAAGGATCAAAACGCATGAGTGATTTTCCAACAAAAGCCCGCGTGGTCATTATCGGAGGCGGTGTGGTGGGGGCTTCCTCGCTTTATCACCTTGCCAAGAAAGGTTGGACCGATTGTGTTCTGCTGGAAAAGAACGAACTGACTGCCGGGTCGACCTGGCATGCTGCAGGGAACGTTCCGACCTTTTCGACCTCATGGGCGATCATGAACATGCAGCGCTACTCGACCGAGCTGTATGCGCGTCTAGGTGAGGAAGTCGATTATCCGATGAACTACCACCAGACCGGTTCGATCCGACTGGCGCATTCGAAAGAACGTGTGCAGGAATTCGAGCGCGCCATGGCGATGGGCCGCTATCAGGGGATTCCGATGGAAATGTGGACCCCGGAAGAAGCGAAAGAGCGTTATCCCTTCCTGGAAACGCATGACCTTGAAGGTGTTCTCTACGATCCGACGGATGGCGACATCGATCCGGCGCAGCTAACCCAGGCGCTGGCCAAAGGCGCGCGCGATATGGGGCAGAAGATCATCCGTTTCTGCCCGGCGACTGGCGTGACGCAGCATGATGACGGCACCTGGACCGTGCACACGGACAAAGGCGACATAGCCTGTGACTATGTTGTGAACGCAGCCGGGTACTATGCGCAGCGCGTGGGCGAATGGTTCAAGCCCTTCGGTGGCCGCACCGTTCCGGCAATGGTCATGAGCCACCAGTATCTGCTGACCGATGAAATCCCCGAGATCGAAGCATGGACCAAGCAAAGCGGTGCCAAACTGCCGTTGCTGCGTGATGTGGATGTCTCGTACTACCTGCGTCAGGAAAAGAACGGCTTCAACCTTGGTCCTTACGAGCCGAACTGCAAGGGCCACTGGATGACCGAAGACGATCCGATGCCGGATGATTTCAGCTTTCAGCTGTGGAATGACGATCTGGACCGCATCGAAGATATCGTCACCGATGCGATGGAGCGAGTGCCGCTGATGGCAACCTCGGGCGTTGGACGCGTCATCAACGGGCCGATCCCTTACGCGCCTGACGGGCTGCCTTTGATCGGCCCGATGCCCGGCGTCAAGAACGCGTTCGAAGCACATACTTTCACGTTTGGCATCGCGCAGGGCGGTGGCGCAGGCAAGGTTCTGGCCGAGTGGGTCGTTGATGGCGCGACCGAATGGGATATGTGGGCCGTCGATCCGCGCCGCTATACCGATTACACCGATCAGGATTATTGCAACCAGAAAGGCATGGAGGTTTATGGCAACGAATATGCCATGCATTTCCCGCACCATGAATGGCCTGCTGCGCGTGACAAGAAGCTGTCGCCCGTGCATGACAAGGTCAAAGCGCTGGGTGGCGTAATGGGTGCCTATAACGGCTGGGAACGCGCCAACTGGTTTGCCCAGCCCGACGATGACACCTCGCTTGAGGCGACCCACACTTGGGGACGGTCCGGACCGTGGGAACAGCGGATCAAGGAAGAATGCGAGGCCGTGCGCGATCATTGTGGCGTGTTGGACCTGCCGGGCTTCTCGCGGTTCAAAATACAGGGGCCGGGTGCTGATGAATGGCTGCGCGGTCTGGTTGCAGGGGCATTGCCCAAGATTGGTCGGGTTGGGCTGGTTTACTTCGCAGATGAACGCGGGCGTATCCTGACCGAAATGTCGGTCACGCGCGAGGCCGAAGACCTGTTCGTTCTGGTCACTGCAGCGACCGCGCAATGGCATGACCGTGAATGGCTTGAGCGTCACATACCTGCCGATGCCGAGTTCACGCTGGAAGACTGGACAACGCGGATGAGCACGCTGATCGTTACTGGGCCTCGATCTCGGGACATTCTCAGCAAAGTTACCGAGGCCGATCTGACCTTGCCGTGGCTCAGCTTTCAGGAAAGCGAAATCAAAGGCGGATGGGTCGCTCTGCTGCGTGTCTCATTCGCTGGTGAGCTGGGCTGGGAAGTTCACGCTGAAAATGCGGATATGCCTGCGATCTACGACGCGATCATCGATGCCGGTGCCAAGCCGTTCGGGATGTATGCGCTGAACTCGCTGCGGATCGAAAAGGGGTACCGCGCCTGGAAGGGCGATCTGTCGACCGACTATTCCCTGCTTGAAGGCGGGTTGGAGCGGTTCGTCAAGCTGGACAAACCGCAGGACTTCCTGGGCAAGGCTGCAATCCTGAACGAAAAGCAGCAAGGCGTGAAAAAGTCCTTCGTCACCCTGACTGTTGATGCGGGCGATTGCGACGCGCCGTATATGTCCTGCATCTGGCATGGCGATGAGATCGTGGGCGAAACCACATCCGGCGCATGGGGCTACCGTGTTGGTAAATCCATCGCGCTGGGCATGATCCGAGCCGAGCTTGCCAATCCGGGAACTGAGCTTGAGGTCGAAATCTACGGCCAGAAATGCCGCGCCGTGGTAGAGCTGGACCAGCCGCTCTGGGACCCCGAGAACGAGCGGTTGCGCGCGTGACGCTTCCGGCGACCATGTCTGGCGTCTATCTGACCGGCCATGGCGGGCCAGAGGCGCTGGAATGGCGCGACGATATCCCTGTCCCGGCCCCTGGGCCGGGGCAGGTGCTTGTTCGGGTCGCTGCAGCAGGCGTGAATAACACGGACATCAACACGCGGGTCGGCTGGTATTCATCGGATGTCACCGGTGCGACGGATGCCGTCGATCAGGATATTGAAGCCGGCGGATGGGGTGGCGCACTGAACTTTCCCCGCATTCAGGGGGGCGATCTGTGCGGGATCGTTGAAAAGGTTGGGCCAAACTCGGGGTTCAAAAAGGGCCAGCGCGTGACTTGCCCGATCAACATGCCGCGTCCGCGCCCCGGCAGCCCTCAGGGCTTTATTGCGCTCGGGTCTGAGATTGATGGCGCTTTTGCCCAATACTGTCTGGTTGAAGCAAATGACCTTTATGACGTAAGTGCATCGCCCCTGTCAGACGTGGAAATTGCGGCCATTCCATGTGCCTTTGGTACTGCCGAAAACCTGCTGACGCGCGCGGGCGTGACGGCAGGGCAAAAGGTTCTGATCACCGGCGCGTCAGGCGGCGTTGGTCTGGCGGCGGTGCAGCTTGCTGCGCTGCGCGGAGCGTCGGTTTGGGGTGTGACGGCGGCAGCGAAGGCAGAGGTCGTCAAATCCCAAGGCGCGTTGGGCACATTTGGCCGGGATGAGCTGCTGCCGCAGGATATGTTCGACGCGGTTATAGATGTGGTGGGCGGGCCCGCATGGGCATCGCTGATCCTTGCCCTGAAACCCGGCGGGCACTACGCCGTTTCGGGGGCAATTGCCGGCCCGATTGTCGAGGCTGATCTGCGAGACATCTATTTGCGCGATATCACCATCCACGGCTGCACGCATCAGGCGCCCGAAGTCTTTGGCCGCCTTGTGGAGTTGATGAATACCGGACGGATCAAACCACTGGTTTCCCGAACCTACCCGTTGAAGGATATCGCCCGCGCACAGGCTGATTTTCAGGCAAAGACCCTTCCGGGTAAACTCGTGCTGCTGCCTTAAGGAGCAAGGACATGACAAAGATCACCCTGTTGGACGGTTCAATCGGACAGGAACTGGTCAAACGCAGCGGAGACCGGGCGACGCCGCTATGGTCCACACGTGTGATGATCGACCACCCTGATCTGGTCGGCGCGGTGCATGGCGACTACTTCCGCAGTGGTGCCACGGTTGCCACCACCAATACCTACGCCGTCCACAGCTCACGCCTGGTGCGGGTGGGGATGGAGGACCATATGCCCGTTCTTATCGACACTGCCCTGACGCAGGCCGAACGTGCCCGTACTGAGACCGGGGGGCGGATCGCCGGGTCTCTGGGGCCGCTTCTGGCTTCTTACCGACCCGACCTGAATCCCGACCCGGCAGATGCGGCGGAAAAATTCGCTGAACTTGTGGCCTTGATGGCTGCACGCGTCGATCTGTTTCTGATCGAGACAGTATCTTCTGTGCAGGAGGCCGAGGGCGCGCTGCGTGGAACGACCGGATGTGGCAAACCAGTCTGGCTGTCATTCACGGTCAATGACGACGATGGCCGTCGCCTCAGGTCCGGCGAACCACTCAGGGATGTCGCGCCTTTGGTAGAAGAGTTTTCGCCTGACGCGCTGCTGATCAATTGTTCGCGCCCCGAAGCGATCCCGGCTGCTCTGGAAATCCTGTCCACTATGAACAAGCCCTATGGTGCTTACGCCAACGGCTTTACACATATTTCAGATGAGTTTCTAAAGGACGCGCCGACAGTGGATGCGTTGGATCAGCGCCATGATCTTGATCCCGATGCCTATGCGGATCACGTCATGCGTTGGGTCGATCAGGGGGCCACGATTGTCGGCGGGTGCTGCGAAATTGGCCCGGACCACATCGAAGCGCTGGCCAAGCGGTTGCGTGCTGCCGGGCACGAGATCGTCTAAGGTGACAGCGATGAGGAAAGTTGCTTCTGATTCACCGCAGGCAATACAGCAACATTTCGATATTCTGGTCGCACCCGGATTTGTGCTGCTTGAACTGGCCTCATTGGTCGAGGTTCTCAGGCTGGCAAATCGTGTGTGTCCGAAGCCGCCGTTCACTTTTGCCTATCGGTCGCTCAGAGGTGGCCCGATCTCCAGCAGCAGCGACGCGGTGGTGCAAACGGAACGCGTGCAGGCGCAACCCAAGGCGAATTATCTTTTTGTGATCGGCAATTCTGACCCGGATCACCCGGACTTGTCTTTGGGGCGGGTGGTGTCGGACTATACTTTCCGCGATGCCAAGGTGTTTCTGCTGGCGGAAGCGGCCAGCCGGTATATCGACGAACAGGGTTCAGATGACTTGGCAACTCACTGGGAAAACGCCTCGTTCCTGCGGGAACGCGGGGCCCGGTTTGAAGCTAAACTGTCGATTGCAACCGAACAGGGCGCAGTTGTGACCTGTGCCGGAATGGAGGCGACAACAGACGTCGCGCTGGCAGTAATCGGTCGCCATATCTCAGGGCCTGCAAAGATGACCGTGGCGGACATCATGTTACATGAAAACATCCGGGATTTCGCCTCGATGCAGCCTTTCTCGGGGGTAAAGTTGACGGCGACCGGAGATGTGAAGCTGGATCAGTGCATCAAGCTCATGCAGGCCAATATTGAAGACCCTCTGCCGATCAATCAGATCGTCGATTCGCTGCAACTGTCGAACCGCTCACTCGAGCGTAAGTTCAAAACCTTCTTTGGCACCACGCCCAACGGATTCTATCGCGAAATGCGGCTGGCCAAGGCCAATAACCTGCTTTTGAACACCACTATGAGCGTTCGCGAAATCGGGTTGGCCTGCGGTTTTCCGAACGGGTTTTCTTCTGTTTACAAAAGCTTCTTCGGCGTCACTCCCTTTGTCGTTCGGCGGGAAAAGCGGGCCGCGACACATCGGTGAAAAATGCGGATCTTGTGACGTTTTTGGTGCATTTATTGTCGATCTTCCGTGGCAGTTTACGCCAAACCTGACACAGCGGAGATTTCAGGATGGTTGATCTTCCCAGCAAGGCCCGAGTGGTCATCATCGGTGGCGGCGTCATCGGATGTTCGGTCGCGTATCATCTGACCAAGAAGGGCTGGACCGATGTTGTTCTGCTTGAGCGCAAGCAACTGACCAGCGGCACCACCTGGCATGCGGCGGGTCTGATCGGGCAACTGCGCGCGTCTTCCAACATGACCAAACTGGCGCGCTATTCCGCCGAACTTTATCTGGGCCTTGAGGAAGAGACCGGCGTCGCCACCGGCCTCCGTCAGGTCGGGTCCGTTTCGGTTGCCCTGACAAGTGAGCGGTTGGAAGAGCTTCACCGAAATGCGGCAATGGCCCGCGCCTTTGGCGTTCCGGTCGAAGAGCTTTCTCCGACCGAAGTCAAAGAGCGATATGAGCACATCAACCTCGACGGCGTGGCAGGTGGCGTCTGGTTGCCAACCGATGGCCAGGCGGATCCTGCTAATATTGCCTTGGCGTTGGCCAAGGGTGCGCGTCAACGCGGTGGGGTGATCAAGGAACGGGTGAAGGTGACCGGGATTTCCCGGCGCGGACGGCGTGCAACCGGTGTCGACTGGGTCAGTGATGATGGGCAAACCCAAGGGCATATCGCCTGCGATATGGTTGTTAACTGCGCGGGAATGTGGGGACACGAGGTAGGCAAGATGGCTGGCGTGAATGTGCCGCTGCATGCCTGCGAACATTTCTACATCGTCTCTGAACCCATTGAAGGGTTGAGCCAGATGCCGGTTCTGCGGGTGCCAGATGAATGCGCCTACTACAAGGAAGATGCAGGCAAAATGATGCTGGGCGCATTCGAGCCCAATGCCAAACCTTGGGCGATGAACGGTATTCCCGACAGCTTCGAGTTCGACCAATTGCCCGAAGATTTCGACCACTTCGAGCCGATCCTCGAAGCGGCCTGCAGCCGGATGCCTATGCTGTCCGAGGCGGGTATTCACACCTTCTTCAACGGCCCTGAATCCTTTACTCCCGACGACGCCTATCACCTGGGTCTGGCGCCTGAGATGGACAATGTCTGGGTCGCGGCCGGGTTCAACTCGATCGGTATCCAGTCCGCCGGTGGCGCGGGCATGTCGCTGGCCGAGTGGATGGATACCGGTGAAAAGCCCTTTGATCTGGGCGATGTTGATATCGGACGGATGCAGCCGTTTCAGGGCAATAAGAAATACCTTTATGAACGCTCAAAAGAAACGTTGGGGCTGCTCTACGCCGACCACTACCCCTATCGCCAAAAAGCTACGGCACGCGGTGTGCGCCGAACCCCGTTCCACCATCACCTGAAAGAACAGGGCGCCGTTTTTGGTGAAATCGCTGGTTGGGAACGGGCCAATTGGTACGCGAATGAAGGGCAGGAGCGCGAATACCAGTACAGCTGGAAGCGCCAGAACTGGTTCGAGAATTCCGCAGCCGAGCACAGAGCCGTGCGCGAGAATGTGGGCATGTATGACATGTCTTCTTTCGGCAAGATTCGCGTGGAAGGCCCTGATGCCGAAAAGTTCATGAACTACATCGGCGGGGGTGACTACTCAGTCCCTATCGGCAAGATCGTCTATACGCAGTTTTTGAACCGCACAGGCGGGATCGAAGCAGACGTCACCGTGACCCGCCTGACCGAAACCGCCTATCTGGTCGTGACCCCCGCAGCCACACGCTTGGCGGATCAGACATGGATGATGCGCCATGTCGGGGATTTCGACGTGGTCATTACAGATGTCACAGCGGGTGAAGGCGTTCTCGCTGTCATGGGTCCAAACGCTCGGGCGCTGCTGGAAAAGGTCTCGCCCAACGATTTCACAAACGCGACCAACCCCTTCGGCACGGCACAGCAGATCGAGATCGGAATGGGCCTGGCCCGTGCACATCGCGTGACCTATGTGGGTGAGCTTGGGTGGGAAATCTATGTTTCCTCGGACATGGCGGGCCACGTGTTTGAGACGCTGCATGAGGCCGGTCAGGATATGGGGCTGAAGCTGTGTGGTATGCACATGATGGACAGCTGCCGGATCGAAAAAGGTTTCCGCCACTTCGGCCATGATATCACCTGTGAGGATCACGTGGTTGATGCTGGTCTTGGCTTTGCCGTCAAGGTGGACAAGGGCTGCGACTTCATCGGCCGCGAGGCGGTGATCGCGCGCAAGGAAAGCGGCCCGAAATCGCGCCTGGTGCAGTTCCGTCTGACCGACCCTGAACCGCTGTTGTTCCACAACGAGCCGATCGTGCGTGATGGCGAATATGTCGGCTACCTGAGTTCCGGCAATTACGGTCATAGCCTCGGCGGTGCCATCGGAATGGGCTATGTACCGTGCGAAGGTGAAAAGGCCGCGGACGTTTTGGGTTCAACCTATGAGATCGATGTTTGCGGCGTGAAGGTCAAAGCCGAAGCATCGCTTAAACCGATGTATGACCCGAAATCCCAACGGGTGAAGGTCTGACAGACAGGGTTTGGGGCTCTGCCCCCGCCGCCCGTGCCGGGCGACTCCCCCGGGATATTTTGGGCCAGATGAAGTGCGGATCTCTTGCTTCACCTGGCTCTAAATATCCCGGAGCGCGAGGCAGAGCCTCGCATTTTTGGGGCAATAGCTGCGGTCAGCTAACTTTTCACAAATCGTTATGTGACACTTCACTGTTTTCAGAGTTTTCAATCCGTTCAGTTCTGCCGTAAACGAAACCGGTATCAACCGGAGAGCCTTCGTGACAGCCTCGCCTTTATCACCTCAGAATGCAGACACGCCCAAAGGTTTGGCTTTGGCTGTCACGGCGTATATCCTGTGGGGATTTCTGCCTCTTTACATGAAGGCGATGGATCACATAGGACCGGTCGAGGTGGTGGCGCATCGGGTTATCTGGTCTGTTCCGGTTGCAGGTTTGCTGCTGGTCGCGCTGGGGCGCACCCGGGACTTGAAGGCGGCACTCGGCAATCCCCGGATGCTGGCCATGGCGGCTTTGACGGCGGCGCTGATTTCCGTGAACTGGGCGATCTATGTTTGGGCGATCTCGACGGGGCACGCGCTGGACGCGGCGTTGGGGTATTACATCAACCCGCTGTTCAGTATTGCGTTGGGCGCAATTCTGCTGCGTGAGCCCCTGACACGGACCCAACTGTTCGCGGTGGGGCTTGCCGCGTTGGGCGTTCTTGTACTTGTTCTCGAGGCTGGGCGGTTGCCCTGGGCGGCGCTTGGTTTGATGGTAAGCTGGGGGTTCTACGCGTTTTTCAAACGTTCACTGCCGATAGGACCAAACCAAGGTTTCCTGCTTGAGGTTCTGATCCTTTTGATCCCGGCCTTGGCTTATGTCACCTGGCTGGGCGTGCAAGGCACAGGTCATTTTGGCGTAGCGATGTCTGATACTGTATTGTTGTCCTGCGCCGGTATCGTCACGGCGGTGCCATTGTTGGTCTATGCGAACGGGGCCAAGCTGGTGCGCCTGTCGACAATGGGTATCCTGCAATACATTGCGCCGACTATGATTTTCATTACAGCCATCACCATGTTCGGTGAGAAGATCGACACCGGACGCATGATCGCATTCCCCTTGATCTGGGTGGCTTTGGTCATTTACTCGATCCCATTGATCCGGCAGGCGCGGGCTCAGGCCTGAAGCAACAGGCGTGCTGCAGCATCTGCCCACAGCGCATAGGCCCGGGGGCTTGGGTGATAGCCGTCCGGTGCCGCGAGGGCCGGGTCGTCGGGCAGATCAAGCCTCAGGTGCTGCACATGGGAATGGACGGAAACAACCTGTTGCAACGCGTTATCCAACCGTGCAGCCTGACGGCCAAGCACCCAGGCCAATGGGTGTGGCAGGGCCGGAAACCTGTGCATTTGCGGAACGCCGGTGATGATTATGCGCCGCGCCTCCAGCTCGTTTGACAGGATGTTAATAAGCTGAGCCTGACGTTCCGAAAATGTGCGGCAGGAGACGGCGCGGGTGACGTCATTCACCCCCAAAGCCGTGACCACCGCATCGAATTCTCCCTTTATGCCCCTCAGACGGTCAATTGTGTCCAGCGTCGTGTGCCCTGTAGTGGCCTCAAGTTGCCATTCAACCGAGTGGTGTCTGGCCAACCGGTCCACAAGCTGTCCCGACAAGGCCTGTGCCTGAGTTCCCGCGCCCACTCCGGCCGCCGAGCTGTCGCCGGTGATCAGCAGGCGCAGGCGGGGCCCACGCCCTGTTCGGCCCTCTCGCGGGCCAGTGGGCTCCGGCAAAAGCCGGGCGTTGCGGCGCACCAAAAGCGCTTGCGTGGCCAGAACGGGAAACAAGGGCACACGTAATACCTGGTCGGGTGCTATCAGGGCGCGCATCATCAAGTCACGTCAGGGCGTTTTTGAATTCCAGAAAACGAGCGTCAGTCATCACGCGCGCCATCATCGCCTCGCGCAAAGCGCCGACTGTTTTATAGGGGCGCATGGCCACTTCGAAGATTTGGATCAAACCGGCCTCGTTCAGTGTAATGAGGTCAACGCCAATGCCGTCCAGATCTCCAATCTTGCATTGAAACTCCAGCGCCCAATCGTTGCCGGCGCCCATGACCCGGCGATACCGGAAGTCGGAAAAGACCTGCCCGACATGGCCAAGAACGGCAGCCACAGGTGCGCGCCCGGTCCAGGTGCTGTAATAGGTTGGTGGCAGGAACTGCACATCTTCGGCCAACAGATCGTGGATCAGCGCCTCATCGCCCTTGGCGACAACCTCTTGCAGTCGTTCAATTGTCGGGTGCATGTCCTGTCCTCCTGCGCAGAAGTTCACCGAACATGACCGGGCGCGCAAGGACGACGTTGCGGGAAGGTGCGCGCTGAGATAGGCAGGCCAGCATGAGCGAAACCTATGCCCCCCCGCAAACCGCGCTGGACGTGCTGCACGAAGATGCGCAGCTGATTGTGGTGAACAAACCGCCGGGTCTGCTTTCCGTGCCGGGGCGGGGCGATCATCTGGCTGATTGCCTTCTGACACGCGTGCAGGCGGCTTTCCCTCAGGTGCTGCTTGTGCATCGACTGGACCGGGACACATCAGGTGTCATGGTATTTGCCCAAACGCCCCATGCACAACGGCATCTAAGTATGCAGTTCGAGAAGCGGCAGACCCGGAAAACCTATATTGCCCGTGTCTGGGGGCGGATGGAGCCAAAGACCGGCACCGTTGACCTGCCGTTGATCGTGGACTGGCCCAACCGACCCAGACAAATGGTGTGTCATGATACGGGTAAACCTGCGGTCACCGATTGGCGCGTTGTGAAACATGAGGGTGAAACCTCTCGCCTACGTTTGTTTCCCAAAACCGGGCGGTCTCATCAGTTGCGCGTTCATATGCAGGCATTGGGTCACCCGATTCTGGGCGATCCGTTCTATGCAACAGGTGCGGCAAGGGAATTTCCCAGATTGATGCTGCATTCCGAAGAACTGCGCCTGAAGCATCCCGAGGGCGGGCACTCGATGAAGTTTCGCGCCCAGCCCGATTTCTGACCTCAGACAATTCCGGCCCACAACATCTTCAGGTTGCCCAGCGAAATACGTCTTGTTCGTTTCGTCGAAACCGGCTGGCGGCAATGGCGCTCCTGCGCGAACTCACGTTCAATCTCGAAGGCACGCAGTGTGTGATCCTGTGACCATTGGCCAAGTTTCAATGTCATCATTATGTGGTTGTCGAGGTGCGGCATTTCTTGGCTCCTTGTGTGATATCCACCCATTGTCGCCTTTCACTGCTGACAGCATGGTGTCAGTGGGGTGTGCTAGGGTGTCAGCAGAGTGTCAGGAGAATGCGATGCGCCGTTCGACCCGTTTGTTTGAAATCATCCAGATTCTGCGGGCCGCAAGTGCGCCGGTCACGGCAGAAGCACTGGCCACCCGGCTGGAAGTGTCCATCCGCACTGTCTATCGTGACATTGCCGAATTGCAGGCCCAGCGAACACCCATCGAAGGTGAGGCCGGTGTCGGTTACATGATGCGGCGCGGTTACGATTTGCCGCCGCTGAATTTCGACGCGGAAGAGGTTGAGGCCCTGTGGGTTGGCCTTTCTCTTCTGGCGCGCACCGGCGACAGCCACCTGCAGCGCGCCGCCAGTCGGATCTGTCAGAAGATCGATGCTCTGCATAGCCCGACCGATTGGTTGCAGGTTTCACCCTGGGGGGCTCCGGCGGATGATCTCGACAAGGGGTGTGTTTCTGTTTCGCATTATCGCGAAGCTATTCGGGCAGAACGGAAAATCCGTATCACCTATATAGACGGCGAAGGCGAACAAACCATCCGCGTGGTGCGCCCGCTGGCGCTGATCTATCATGTCGAATGCACGTTGCTGGCAGGGTGGTGCGAGATGCGAAACGGCTTTCGCCATTTCAGAACTGATCGCATCTGGTCCAGTGAATACACTGACGAAGGATTTCTGGGGCAGGGTAAATCTTTGCGCGATCTCTGGCAGGAGCAACAGCACGCGGGCACCTTTGCGGAACCGGTATGAGTGGCCTTTGGCGGGTATTCGCCTATTTCACCGCATTGTTGCTTGAGCCTGTGAGCAAGCGCAGTGATATACTGGGTGAAATGGATCAAGCCCGAAGAACGGGTACCGGAGCAGAAGGTGATATCATGACGATTTCAAAGTTTTTCCTGGCGACAGGCTTGTGTTCAATCATGGCCGTGACGGCCTGTACCGATCCGGGCACCCTGACCGTGCAGAACGACCCCAATAAAAATACCAAGCAGGGTGCAGTTCTGGGGGGGCTTATCGGTGCGGGTGTCGGCGCGATCGCCAATAATTCGAACCCGGGTCTTGGGGCGCTGGCTGGTGCCGCCATTGGTGCCACAGGTGGCGGTCTGATCGGCAACCAGTTGGACAAGCAGGCTGCGGAATTGCGTCAGCAACTGGCAAATGACGGGATTACCATCGTCAATGCGGGTGACCGGCTGATCGTGACTGTCCCGAATGACATTACGTTTGACACAGACAGCTCGACCGTACGCCCGGCGCTGCGGGCGGATCTGGTGAAAGTGGGCCAGAACCTTGTCAACTATCCCAACTCGAACGTTCAGATCATCGGTCATACCGACAGCGATGGTGACGCGTCTTATAATCAGGGATTGTCCGAGCGTCGCGCAAACGCGGTCGCGGATATCCTGCAGGCCAATGGTGTCAGCTACAGCCGTATCAGAACCTACGGTCAGGGTGAAAACAACCCGGTCGCGTCCAACCTGACGCCACAAGGGAAAGCGCAAAACCGTCGGGTTGAGATTGTCGTAGTCCCCAGCGGAAACGCGTGATCCTGAAACGCAGGACCGGTCTGGTACGGTCCCTGTTGCGCAATGACTGTGCGTCAATGGGGGTTTGGTCGGGGTCAATCTCGGTCTAACTATTGGGAAACACTGAAACGGAGTTGTCCCTGATGTCTCAACCGACCCTGCTTGGCCTGTCCGGCTCCCTGCGCAAGGACGCGACGAACCGCAAGCTGCTGCGCGAAGCGGCCCGGTTGTTCGACCCTGTCAGCTATGCCGAAGCAGACCTGAACCTGCCGCTTTATGATGGCGATCTGGAGGATGCCGAAGGGATACCGGCATCTGTTCAGATGCTGGCCGACCAGATCGGGCAGGCGGATGCCGTGATCATCTCGACGCCCGAGTACAACAAAGGTCCTTCGGGTGTTCTGAAAAACGCACTGGACTGGGTCAGCCGGACGAAAGGCAATCCATGGGCGAGCAAGCCGGTTGCTGTAATGTCGGCCGCGGGTGGCCGCGCGGGTGGGGAAAGGGCACAGATGATCCTGCGCGCCTGCATGGTGCCCTTTCAGCCCCGTATCTTGCAGGGTCCGGAAATTCACCTTGCTGACAGCTCGAATGAGTTCGACGATCAGGGTAGGTTGTTGTCCGAGCGATACGAAAACTCGCTGCACATGCTGATGCAGAAACTCAGGGCCGAGGCCGGTTTCTAAGCTTGGACTGCCCATATGTTGGAACAGCGTCAAAGCGATATCCTTGACCCGGCCCGTGCCGCGTCGTTTCAGGTTGCGTTGGGCTCTGAGCCAACTATTGCCAAAGGCTCAACTCTGCCGCCATTCTTCCATCAGCTCTATTTCTGGGCGCCGCAACCACCTGCCGCGCTTGGGCGGGATGGGCATCCCAAGGTGGGTGGCCTGATCCCGGATATGGGATTGCCCCGCAGAATGTGGGCCGGTG
This sequence comes from Ruegeria sp. HKCCSA071, assembly GCF_017872555.1. Taxonomy (GTDB): domain Bacteria; phylum Pseudomonadota; class Alphaproteobacteria; order Rhodobacterales; family Rhodobacteraceae; genus Ruegeria. Next base: position 11,870 of record NZ_JAEDOX010000002.1, on the reverse strand, counting down.
GGCAATTGGAATTTCATGCACCGCTGATCGCGGGTGTCCCTGCTGACAGGACATCGGTTCTTGAAAACCAAAGCGCAAAAGCGGGGCGGTCCGGCCCGTTGGGTTTTGTCACGTTGCGGCACGAGATACGGCAAGGCGGCCAACTTTGTCTGACCGAGTGGCAGGATCTTGTTTATCGTGAAGACCCCGCACCGGGTGTGATGACTCCGGCGCCGCCCCAATCGCGCACGGATGAAACGGATATCCGCGCGGTCGAGTTTAATTCCACCCTGCTGTTTCGCTATTCGGCGCTGACCTTCAACGGCCATCGCATTCACTACGATCTGGACTATGCGCGTGATGTGGAAGGATATGCAGGGCTGGTTGTGCACGGGCCACTTCTGGCGCAGCTTCTGATGCTGTTTGCAGTTGATCTTGGCGGACCACTCAAGTCGTTTTCTTTCCGTTCGACCTCACCGTTGATGCATTTCGAGACTGCACAGCTGTGCCGGAACGGTCAGGACATGTGGGTGCGCGGCCCGGACGGGCGGCAATGCATGAAGGCTATGGCCCTATTACAGTGAGACTTCGGGGCGGAAGTCATCGGGGATCGAATCCCGGTCCTCCAGCATCAGATCGGCCATAACCTCGGCAACTTTCGGAGCCATGCCAAAGCCGATCTTGAAGCCGCCATTGGCGATGAACTGGCCCTGGTGCAATGGATGCAGGCCCAACATCGGGGCGCGGCTTTTGCTGCGGGGGCGCACCCCGGCCCAACGTTCGATCATCTCGGCCCCGTGCAAAAGCGGCAGCGCGCGCGTGGCGCGGTCAATGACATCGTTCAAAGCACTGTCTGTGCTGGTCGGGTCGTCGTAGTCCCGTTCGGACGTTGATCCGATTGCAAGCGTCCCGTCCGCATGCGGCACGATATGGACCGCATCCGCGAATAGCTGTGGCATCTCTCCTGCATCAAAGCGCAACAGGGCGGCCTGACCTTTGACACCGTTTCCGACGGTCTTTCCGTAGGCGTCGTTCAGTTCCAGTAATCCTGCAAGGCCCGTGGCGTGGACAACTTGCCCCCTGTCGTCTGCGTTTGCGACAACGTGAACACCCATGACCTCAAGGGCTGCAACCAGCGCGGCGCAGGCCCGTCGGGGATGCATGCGCGCCGTCAGCGTATCGCGGATGACAAAACCGGTGGGGCTGGGCGGGCACCACGATCCGGCCTGCGATGTGCTGATCACCCGCCATTCTGCCTGCCCCTGCCAAAGCTGATCGGCGGAACCTTCGCGTTGCCGGGCCAGATCTAGGCTTCGGGTATCAGGAATGGGTTGAAGACGGCCCAGCCGCCCGTAGCCGGGAGAAACGCCGCCGGTACCCTCGACCTGCTGCCAAAAGGGTTCGGCCATGATCAGGCTGTCGAATTGAAAAGCTTTCTTGGCATTCCAGTTTTCGGGCACATGCGGGGCCAAGGCCCCCACCAGACCGCCACTGGACCCGGAACCAGGTCCAAAAGGATCGACGACCTGTACCTTCGCGCCCCGCCGGGCGCAGGCCCAGGCGATGGACAGGCCGAAAATTCCCGCCCCGCGAACCGTCACATCGACCATTGCCAATTCCCTTTTCCTTGTTCAGTGTCGCGCCGCTTAGCTACAGGATTCCCCGATGGCAGACCAGCATGCCGAATTGACGTGGACTGAGGATCAGATACCGGTCTCGGACCGTTTCGACGATCCCTATTACTCGTTGCAGAACGGGCAGGAAGAGACGCGCCATGTGTTTCTGGCAGGCAATGGTCTGCCAGAACGCTTTGCGCCGGGGTTTCATATTGCCGAGTTGGGCTTTGGCACCGGTCTGAACCTGCTGACGGTTTGGTCCGAATGGGAGAGATCCGGCCAAACAGGGCCGCTTCGGTTCACCAGTTTCGAAGCCTTTCCCATGGCCACGGATGATATGCGTCGCGCGCTTGGGGCCTTCCCCGAGTTGCACCCGTGGAGCAGCCGGTTTTTGGCCCATTGGACAGGTCGCGCCTGCAATCTTGAAACCCTTCAATGCGAAGTGATCATCGGCGATGCGCGCAACAGCCTGCCGCAATGGGCAGGCATGGCCAACGCCTGGTTCCTCGACGGGTTCTCTCCGGCCAAGAACCCTGAATTGTGGGGGACAGAGTTGATGCAGCAAGTGGCGGCGCACACCGCCACCGATGGCACGGCAGCCACATATACGGCCGCCGGGTTTGTTCGACGCGGGCTTCAGGATGCCGGTTTCACCGTCACCCGTACATCCGGCTATGGCCGCAAGCGGCACATGACGCGGGCGCTCAAGGCATGACGCAGAAAAACAATGCAGGTGCGGGTATCGCGCTGATGGTGGGCGCGACGATTGTCTTTGCCTTGCAGGACGGCATCTCACGCCATTTGGCCGGAACCTATAACACCTACATGGTGGTGATGATCCGCTATTGGTTCTTCGCGGCCTTTGTCATTGCACTGGCGGCGCGATCCTCAGGCGGGTTAAGGGCAGCCATGCAGACGAACCAGATGGGGTTGCAAATATTGCGGGGCCTGCTGCTGGCCACCGAGATCTGCGTCGCCGTGTTCGGTTTCACAGTGCTCGGTTTGATCGACAGTATGGCCGTTTTCATATGCTATCCCCTGCTTGTCGCCGCGCTGAGCGGTCCGGTTCTGGGCGAACAGGTCGGATGGCGGCGCTGGGTTGCGATCGGTGTCGGTTGCATTGGTGTTCTGATCATTCTGCAGCCGGGCGTTGGTGTTTTTGATCCTTGGGCCGTCATACCGCTGATCTCGGCATTTCTGTTTGCGATCTACGGCCTGCTGACGCGCTATGTCGCGCGTCAGGACAGCACGGCCACCAGCTTTTTCTGGACCGGGGTCGTTGGCGCCGTCGCCATGACCCTGTTTGGGATGTGGTTCTGGGAGCCAATGGCCCGCAGCGACTGGCTTTGGATGGCGTTGCTGTGCGTCAGCGGGGCAACCGGGCATTGGCTGCTGATCAAGTGTTATGAGATGGCCGAAGCCAGCGCCGTCCAACCTTTCGCCTATTTCCACCTGGTCTGGAGCGCGATTCTGGGGATTTCGATCTTTGGTGAAAAACTGCGCCCCGAAGTTGTCGCGGGCGCAGCGATTGTTGTGGCCGCAGGGCTGTTTACCTTATGGCGCGAACGCCGCCAGCGATGATCCGATCAGTTCCTGCGAAAACGGAACCGGCAGGGCGGGCTGCCCCAGACGAGCGCGGTAGACCGGCAGGCTTTCGGTCACGCGCATCACATAATTGCGCGTCTCATTGAACGGAATGGTCTCGATCCAGTCTACGATATCCACCTCGCCGGTGCGCGGATCACCATAGCGCTCCATCCACGAGATCGGGCGCTTTGGACCGGCATTGTATCCGGCTGCCATCATGACGACATTCCCGTTGAACTCGGTCGCAAGGCCCGAAAGATAGTTGGCGCCCAGCTTGGCATTGTATTGCCAGTCCGACGTCAACCGACCGGTCTGATGGCCGCTGAGTATCCCCAGTTCTCCGGCCACCAGCTTGGCTGTTGCAGGCATCACTTGCATCAGGCCGCGCGCACCCGCGCCGCTGACGACAACCGGATCAAATTCGCTTTCGCGCCGTGCTATAGCCAGCGTCATTTCCTTGGCCATTGGCAGACGCATGTCGGCCACCGGATGAACCGGGTAATAGGCCGCAGGCAAAACGGTGCCCGTGGTCGCTGCCCGCTTGGCGATCATGACGGCAAGATGCGGCTGTTTCAGCTCGATCGCAAGGTCGCCCAACTGATTGGCCTGCACAGGGTCAAGACCTTCGACAAGATGCGTCAGGAACCTCTCGGACAAGTTGTCTTCTCCGGCCTTCAGCAACAACAGCCCGGCTTCCAGAACGCTGGAATCGGCGAAATCTGCCTGACGCCAATGCGGGGCGCGACGCGGATTGGCCAGTTCCTTGTCAAATGGCCGTCCGATCCGTTCCGCCGCCAGAAGACCATAAAAAGAGGTCTGATGATCCGCGCCCATCGCAAAGGCCTCATAGGCTTTGTCTGCATCCCCAAGCTCAGCGTAAGCCCGCCCCAGCCAATAGCCGCCGCGCCCTTTCGAGATCGGCGATTGCACGGCATTCGAAAAATTCTGGAAGTGTCGCACGGCTGTGGCAGGGTCATTCAGCTTGCGCAGGGCCAGAAACCCGGCCAGCCACTCCAGATCCGCATAGGAATATCCCATTTCCGGGGTCATATGGTGCTTGGCGGCCACGTCATAAGCACGCGCTGCCCGCCCCGATCGCATCTCGAGCCGGGCCAGACGGCGACGTCCTTCGGCCCATTTGTCAGGCTCGCCCAGGGCCTCCGGTCCGGTTGAACGTGCCAGCATCAGGTCGACGGCGCTGTCATCCAGTTCTTTCTTGTCGCGCCAGACAAAACGGTCGAATGCCAGCCCCGGCGCATCTGCCAGTGACTTCGGCACCGCCGCCACCTTGCCGTCTACGCCCGGCTGGCGTTTCTGCAACGCAATTCGCGCTTCGGCCAGCTTGCGCTCATCGGTGGTGACCAGGGGCAGCATCTGTTCAGCACTGACCAAATGGCCATCCCACAGCATCCGGTCCAGCCGCGCGGCATGGTGCGGCTTCAGCAGTTTGGCAAAATTCTCCAGATAGTCCTTTTGCAACCCCGACCCCATCGGCATGGTACGCCAGGCTGTCACGATATCGGCTTCCGCCTCGCCAATGCGCCCTTTGGCCTTTAGGGCCACCGCATAGTTCAGCGCGCCTTCAGCAGTCTGAGGGGGTAAGCCAGCGTAAAACTTCAGAACCCTGTCCGGATCGGCCCCGGTAAAGACCGGCTCACTCTTGCGGCGCAGCCAATCCAGACCGGGCCAGTCCGCGCGGCGTTCGAGAAACACCAGCACATCGCCCGAGCTGCCAAACCCCTCACGCAACCAGTGCCAGACGATGACATCGCGCGAGACCGAGCCGCGCTGGCCCGATACGCGCAGCGCCGCGTTCCAGTCGCCCTTGCGCATTTCATAAAGTCCAGCGCGCAAATCACCGGCCGCGTCCGCGCGTGCGGCTTGCGGTGTCGCCGCTGCGTATAGAATCACACCAGTCAACAGTGCCAGAAAGCGTGTCATCCCTTGCATTTCCCAACCAACCGAGGATAGAGCCTGTGAGGATAAACCCTGCGCCGCCGGGATCAACTCACAAAGCTGGAAACGTGAGAGGCCGCGGCGTAAAAACTGCAAAATGCACCTTAAGGAGCGTGTCATGTTCAAAGGCTCGATGCCAGCCCTCGTCACTCCGTTCAACAACGGCGAGTTGGACCTGAAGACGCTTAAACATCTGGTCGAATGGCAGATCTCCGAAGGCTCGACCGGGTTGGTGCCTGTTGGAACCACCGGCGAAAGCCCGACGCTCAGCCATGACGAACACGAAACGGTCATCGAAGAAGTGGTCAAAACGGCTGCTGGCCGTGTGCCGGTTATTGCCGGTGCCGGGTCGAACAACACGGTCGAAGCCGTCCGGTTCGTTCAGTTCGCCGAAAAAGTTGGTGCCGATGCGGCGCTGGTTGTCACACCTTACTACAACAAGCCGACTCAACGCGGCTTGATCGCGCATTTCCAAGCCCTGCACGAGGCTGCGGATATTCCGATCATCATCTACAACATTCCCGGGCGATCGGTCATCGACATGACCCCTGCCACTATGGGCGAACTGGCCCGGTTGCCGCGTATTGTCGGGGTCAAGGATGCGACGGGCGATCTGGCGCGTGTCAGCCAGCAGCGTGCGATCTGTGGCAAGGACTTCTGCCAACTGTCCGGTGAAGATGCCACTGCACTGGGTTTCAACGCCCATGGCGGTGTCGGATGCATTTCAGTCACCGCAAACGTGGCTCCCAGGCTCTGTGCTGAATTCCAGCAGGCCATGCTGGCCGGAAATTATGCAAAAGCGTTGGAGTATCAGGACAAACTGATGCCGCTGCATGAGGCGATCTTCATCGAGCCGGGCCTTGTGGGTGCCAAATATGCACTCAGCAAACTGGGCCTTTGCAGCACCGAAGTGCGCTCGCCTCTGACAGAGTTGGAAGACAGCACAAAGGCCGCGATTGATGCAGCAATGGCACACGCGGGCCTCATCTGACCCGGTCTTCAGAAACAGGAAAAGGCGGCCTCGAATACTGAGCGCCGCCTTTTTCATTTTCAGGATCCAGGCTTCATCTGGCCAAAAATATCCCGGGGGAGCCGCGGCTTGCCGCGGCGGGGGCAGCGCCCCCTCAACGCTTACCGTAATAAAGCCCAACGACATGTTCAGCCTGCGCAAAGAACAGCCAGCGCGAGGTCGCGACACCTGCCAGATGCGATGCCACTGCCAGCAGGGCCAGGAAATGATTGAATGGCAGGACCAGCAACAGAACCGGCAGGACAAAGGCCAATACAAACGAGATCACCCGTAGCTTTTCGGCATGTTTGCGCCCGACCACATGAACAAACTCACGCAGCAGATAGTTGGTACCGGTATGCGGTGGCTCGAACGCTCTGACTGTGCCCCGGTTACCCAAACCTGTCGCCGTGCCCAGATCCGTTCCGGATGCCTCCAGCGCTTTGTCGCCTTTCTTCCAATACAGGATTTGAACAAAAGCGGCGATCAGCAGAAGCGGAATAGCAACACGTGTCTGGCCAGCCAGCAACGCACCACCCGCCAGGCTGAAGCTCAGAAACATGGCAGGGGTCAGGTTCATATTCCAGCGCGGGATGGTCTTGAGTTGCGTGTAGATCATCGAAGTCGTGAACACGGTCGCCAGTGACATCAACGCTCCGATCCAACCCAGTAGACTCCAATGCCGATCCAGAAACACTACGCCAATCGCATAAAGTCCCATGACGACCAGGGCGAGCACGGCACACCAGCCCTCACGGCTAAGCCAGCTGGTTTTCCATTGGGTAAAAGCCTTCCAAGCCCGTTCCGGGTGGCCGAGGTGGAAGGTCGAGGCCATCAACCCTCCGACGGCCAGACCGTAAGCAATGGCGAAGAACACAAAGGCCACCCAACCCGAGACAGCCGGAAACCCCAGGCCAAGAAAGAACAGCAGTCCAAATCCCAGACCGGACAGGGTGGTGAACAGAATGACGGAGGGTGCGGGATGCATCAGAGTTTCTCCAACGTCTTGTCGAGCCAGCCAAGGAACCCTTTGGGTTCTTCAGCGACAGGTGCCAACAGGGGGGCCAGGATGTCGATCTGGTCTTCCACCGTGTCTTTCGGGCGCGGCGGCAGATATTTATTGACGGGTTTGGTGCCCATTTCGGGCATCAGGTCCATTCCGCCGCGTTCCGCAACAAGCTTGCTGACGTCGCTGTCCGGATCACCCAGATCGCCAAAGTGCCGCGCGCCCGCCGGGCAGGTTCTGACACAGGAGGGGATCCGGTCCACCTCGGGCAGGTTCTCGTTATAGATCCGGTCGACGCAGAGGGTGCATTTCTTCATCACCCCCTCGGCCTTATCCAGTTCACGCGCGCCATAGGGGCAGGACCAGGCACACAGGCCGCACCCGATGCAGTCGCTTTCATTGACCAGCACGATGCCATCCTCGGTTCGCTTGTAGCTGGCCCCGGTCGGGCAGACGGTGACGCAGGGCGCGTCTTCGCAATGCAGGCAGGATTTCGGGAAATGGATCAGTTGCGCGTGCCCTTCCGCCGGTTGCACCTCGTAGGAATGCACGCGGTTCAGGAAAGTGCCCGACGGGTTGGCACCATAGGCGTCCTGATCGGACAGTGGCGCGCCATAATTTTCCGTGTTCCAGCCCTTGCAGGAAATCACGCAGGCATGGCATCCAACGCAGGTGTCCAGGTCGATCACCAGACCCATCTTGCGCTCGGTTGAGTTCGGTAGCTGGGTCATGTCAGGATACCTGTGCTGTTGAGGACGGGTGAGGGGGCCAGCCCCCTCTTGAGCCTGCGGCTCAATTCACCCCCGGGATATTTGTGGCCAGATGAAGCGCGGATCCGGGTCAATTGCCCACCTTCCAAGCCAGATTGTCGGGGCCAGTTCCGACCGGTGATTTGATCGGGTCAAAATGAGGTTGGCTTTGGGCATCGGCGGGCGCGTCGGCCTTTTCGATTTTCACCTTCAGGTCAAACCATGCGGCCTGACCAGTTATGGGGTCAGAATTGGCCCAGCGTAGCCCGTCGCCTTTTGGCGGCAGCAGTTCGTGGATCAGGTGGTTCAGTAGGAAACCCTTTGTGGCCTCCGGCGCGTCTTCTTGCAGCGCCCAGGCACCTTTGCGTTTGCCGATGGCGTTCCATGTCCAGACGGTGTTGTCGTTCAGCGCGGCCATTTCCATCACAGGGACGGTGATCTTACCATGAGGGGATGTGATTTTGGCCCAATCTCCGTCGCTCAGCCCATGCTTGCGCATCAGCCTGGTCGGAACATAGAGCGGGTTTCGCCCGTGCAACTGCCGCAGCCAGGCGTTTTGCGTGCCCCAGCTGTGATACATCGCCATCGGGCGCTGAGTCAGCGCGTTGACAGTGAAGCCGTCGTTGCCCTGCTGGTCGGTTTCGTACCAGATCGGAAGCGGGTCCATCGTGTCTTTGATCCGCTGGCGCAGATGATCAGGCGGCTGTCGGTCGCCATGGCCTTCGGCTGCCAGCTGAAACTTGCGCATCGGTTCGGAGTAGAGTTGGAATAGGTATGGCTGCGGGCTGTCATAGAGCCCAATGCCCACGGCCCAGTCCTGATAGGCAGCATTCCATGGTTTGTAGTAATCCGCGCCTTGCGGGATATGCGCCACGTAGAAGCCACCGTTTTCGATATATCGATTCAATTGATCCGGGTTGACCTCTCCGCGTCCTTCCTTGTTGGCATTTTCACCGCGGAATCCGGCCAGCGGGCCAATACCCGGCTTGCGTTCGTGATTGACGATATAGTCGGCGTAATCGACCCATTTTGCGCTGCCGTCTTCATGGGTGAAACCCGGAAGCTTCATGCGGTTAGCGAGATCGATCAATACTGACTGAAACCCGCGCACGTCGCGGTCCGGTTCGATCACAGGCCAGCGAATTGCGTCAGCGGCCGCATCCGCCTCGCAAATCGGGCGATCCAGCAGCGAGATACAGTCGTGGCGTTCGAGGTAAGTAGTATCCGGCAGGATGAGGTCCGCGTAAGCCACCATCTCGGAAGAATAGGCGTCTGAATAGATGATGCGCGGGATAATGTAATCGCCGTTTTCATCCTTGTCCGTCAGCATCTCGATGACACCCTTGGTGTTCATGGTCGAGTTCCACGACATATTGGCCATGTACATGAACAGCGTATCGATCTTGTACGGGTCGCCCGCATGTGCGTTCGAGATCACCATATGCATCAACCCGTGGCTGGACATCGGGTTTTCCCAGGTGAACGCCTTGTCGATCCGTGCGGGGCTGCCATCTTCCTTCAGCGCTAGGTGTTCCGGACCGCGGACGAACCCCAGATGCGGGCCATCCAAGGGCGAGTTGGGCGTCACCTTGCAATGCGGTGTCGGGTGCGCCTCGACCGGTTTGGGGTAGGGGGGCTTGAAGCGGAAGCCGCCGGGAACCTCGACCGTGCCCAGGATGATTTGCAGCACGTGCAGCGCGCGGCAGGTCTGGAAACCATTGGCATGAGCCGAAACGCCGCGCATCGAGTGCATCGCAACAGGGCGACCGATCATCTTTGTGTGTTTCTCGCCCCGGAAATCGATCCATTCTTGATCCAGCTCGAATGCCTCGTCAAAGGCGACGCGCGCCAGTTCCGCGGCAATCGCGCGAATGCGCTTGGCGGGAATGCCGCATTTTTCGGCAACCGCTTCGGGCGCGTGCTCCTCGGACAGGTATTTTTCCGCCATCAAGTGAAATACAGGGCGATGAACGACACCGTCGTTTTCGTAGACCGCTGACAAATTCGGGCGAACGCCAGGCGTATCGAAGGCCGTCAGCTTGCCTGTATTCCGGTCGATGACCAGAGGCTTTCCGTCATCGTCGCGCAGGAACAGGCCGTTTCCGGCGCCTTCGGACGCGTTCACCAAAACCGGGGCATTGGTATAGCGGCTGAGATAGTCGAGATCGATCTTTCCGGCTTTCATCAGCACATGGATCAACGACAGGATGAACAGCCCGTCAGTTCCCGGTGTGATGCCGACCCAATCATCAGCGACGGCGTTGTATCCGCTGCGGATAGGGTTGACGCCGATAACACGTGCACCGCGCGCTTTGATCTTGCCAATACCCATTTTGATCGGGTTGGAGTCGTGGTCTTCGGCCACGCCAAACAACATGAACAGCTTGGTGTGGTCCCAATCAGGCTGGCCGAATTCCCAGAATGCGCCGCCCATCGTATAAATGCCGCCCGCAGCCATATTGACCGAACAAAAGCCGCCATGCGCCGCATAGTTGCAGGTTCCGAAATTTTGAGCCCAGAAGCTGGTGAAGCTCTGGCTTTGGTCCCGTCCGGTGAAAAAGGCCAGCTTTTCCGGGTTGTCTTTACGGATCGGCTCCAGCCAGCTGACAGCCAGTTCCAGCGCTTCGTCCCAGCTGATCTCTTCAAATTCACCCGAGCCACGCGGGCCGACCCGTTTCAGTGGCTTGCGCAGGCGCGAGGGGGCGTTGACCTGCATGATCCCGGCGGACCCCTTGGCACACAGGACACCCTTGTTCACCGGGTGGTCGCGATTGCCTTCGATATAAGCAACCTTGCCGTCTTTCATGTGGACGTTGATGCCGCATCGGCAGGCGCACATGTAGCAGGTGGTCCTGCGGATTTCGTCCGAGACTTTCGGTGACGTATCAAGGATCGGCTGCTGATGGGTCATTTGCGGGTCCAGTTGGTTATGTCAGGAGGATTTTGTCAGTTTCCTCGGTATTTTAGAACATCGTTCCGGGAGCGGTGCGAAAATTAAGAGTCACAGTCCATTTGCCTGTAGCGCGGTCACGGCGATCATCTGGGTCACATCCTCGGCGCTGCATCCGCGGGACAGGTCGTTGGCGGGTTTGGCCAGCCCCTGCAAGACCGGACCAATGGCGGTGTAGCCGCCCAGTCTTTGGGTGATTTTGTAGCCGATATTGCCAGCATCAAGGTTGGGAAAGATCATCACGTTGGCCTGCCCGGCGACAGACGAACCCGGTGATTTACGCTCGCCAACCGAAGGTACAAAGGCGGCGTCAAATTGCAGTTCACCGTCGACGTTCAGATCTGGCGCGGCCTGACGCAGCGCCTCAGTGGCCTCGATCACTTTGTCCACGTGGGGATGCTTGGCGCTGCCCTTGGTGGAAAAGCTGAGCATCGCAATCTTTGGATCGACCTGCAGCAGCGTCCGGGCCGATGTGGCGGACGCGATGGCGATCTTGCTCAGCTCGCCCGCGGTCGGATTGATGACCAGCCCGCAATCGGAATACAGCATCGCCCGCGCCCCGGGCTGAGTGTTTTCCGGCGGGTACATCAGGAAAAAGGACGACACCATTCCTGCATCGGGGGCCATGCCAATCACCTGGATGGCTGCGCGGACAATATCGCCGGTCGTGTGAACGGCCCCTCCTACAGTGCCGGTGGCGCGTCCGCTGCGCACCAGCATGGCGGCATAGACGGGGGGTGTTTCAACGGCAGCACGGGCCTTGGCCCGATCGACGCCTTTATGCTGGCGAAGTTCGAAAAAGGTCTGGGCAAATTCTTCGGTCAGGTCCGAAGTCTCGGGGTCATGGATCTCAACGCCCCGAGAGGCAGCAGCCCCTTGATCTTTCAGGGCTGCTTCGACCTCGGCGTACGGGCCAACCAGAATGATATCGGCCAGATTGGCCCTCTGCGCGTTGATTGCCCCTTTTGTGATGCGGGGGTCGTTGCCTTCGCTGAGGGCGATTATGGGACGGGTGGCC
>NZ_JAEDOX010000029.1 GCF_017872555.1 Ruegeria sp. HKCCSA071 | reverse complement strand
TGCCGCAGGGTTGCATCTGTCCTTTAGGCGCGGCGGGATATGGGGTATCTGGGCGTGCGCACCGTTTCACGGATTTGGAGAACGCAATGATGAAGCGCGCCTGGAACAAGTGGCGATCGGGCTATATGGGCCGGCTTGTCGGTGAGAGCTTTTATGCGCAGGGCGGGCTTTACGGCGTTGCGATCCTGGCGATGATCGCGGTGGCGGTCACCACCGCCGGCTCGGCTTACATGATGGAATATATCGTCGATGCCATGACCAGCCCGGAATTGCGGGGATGGGCGCATGTCATTGCGCTGGGGGTTGTGCTTCTGTTCCTGACCAAGGCGGTGGCCTCGTATATTCAGGCCGTTTTTCTGGCACGCGCGGGCAACCGGATTGTGGCCCAGCAGCAGGAGAAGCTGTACCGCAAGCTGGTCCGGCACGGGGTGTCGTTCTTCTCGACCAATGAATCATCGGATCTGCTGATGCGCACGACCAATGGCGCGCAATCGGCCCGAAGCCTGATCGATGTTCTGGTCACCGGGTTTGTCCGCGATGCCCTGACCCTGGTCGGCCTGATTGTGGTCATGGTGTATCAGCAGCCTGTTCTGTCGGTGATGTTCTTTGTGGTGGGCCCGGTTGCCCTGCTGGGCGTGCGGTATCTGCTGAAAAGCGTGCGCTCGATCATGCAGGCCGAGTTCAAATCGCTGGCAGAGATCATCCGGGTGCTGCAGGAGACCTCGGCGGGGATCAAGGTGATCAAGGTGTTTGCGCTTGAAGATCGCATGATCGACCGAATGGAGACCGCAATCCGGAAGGTCGAACAGCGCTCGAACGACATCGCCCGGCTGCAGGCCATTGCCAGCCCGCTGATGGAGTTTCTGGCCGGTCTGGCGGTTGCCGGGGTTCTCATTGTCAGCACGATGGGCATCGCGGGCACCGAACAGCCGACCGCGGGTCAGCTGATGTCCTTCATCACCGCTTTGCTGATGGCCTATGAACCTGCCAAGCGCCTGTCCAGGATGCGGGTCCAGATTGAAACCTGCATGGTCGGTGTCGGCATGTTGTTCAGCCTGCTGGATCAGGAGGACACGATGGTGGAAAGCCCCCGGGCCCGTGACCTGAGTGACGGCCCCGGACAGATCACGCTGCGCAATGTGACCTTTGGCTATCAGGGCACGGTGCCGGTGATCGACAACATGAGCGCCACTTTCGAGGCCGGGAAAACCACGGCCCTTGTCGGCCAGTCCGGTGGTGGCAAATCCACGTTGTTTGGCCTGATCATGCGGTTTTACGACCCCGATCAGGGCAGCGTCGAGATCGATGGCCAGGACCTGAGGGAGGTCAGCTTTGCCTCGCTGCGGCGGAAAATCTCGTATGTCGGTCAGGACACGTTCCTGTTCTCGGCCTCGGTGATGGACAACCTGCGCTGCTCGGCACCCGAGGCGAGCGATGAAGAGGTGATCGCGGCAGCCCGGGCCGCACATGCGCATCAGTTCATCACCGACCTGCCGCAGGGCTATGAGACCCCGGTGGGCGAAAACGGAACCTTTCTGTCGGGCGGTCAGAAACAGCGCATCGCGATTGCCCGTGCCATTCTGCGCAAGGCCGAAATCCTGCTGCTGGACGAGGCCACAAGCGCGCTGGACGCGGAATCGGAATCGCTGGTCAAAGAGGCGCTGGACGCCCTGACACAGGATGTCACCGTCATCGTCATCGCCCACCGCCTGTCAACCGTGCTGGAGGCAGACAAGATCATCGTCATCCAGGACGGC
>NZ_JAEDOX010000028.1 GCF_017872555.1 Ruegeria sp. HKCCSA071 | reverse complement strand
CACCCCTATGAAGATGACGACGGAAGAGGCCTTTGTTAAGGTTTTGCAGATGCATGGTATTGAGCATGCGTTTGGGATCATTGGCTCTGCGATGATGCCGATTTCGGATCTGTTTCCGAAGGCTGGGATCATGTTCTGGGACTGTGCGCATGAGGGCAGCGCGGGGATGATGGCGGATGGCTACACCCGCGCGACCGGCAAGATGTCGATGATGATCGCGCAGAACGGCCCGGGCATCACCAACTTTGTGACCGCCGTCAAGACCGCCTACTGGAACCACACCCCGCTGCTGCTGGTGACCCCGCAGGCGGCCAACAAGACGATCGGTCAGGGGGGCTTTCAGGAAGTCGAGCAGATGAAGCTGTTCGAGGACATGGTCGCCTATCAGGAAGAGGTCCGCGACCCGACCCGCGTCTGCGAGGTTCTGAACCGTGTGATCATGCAGGCCAAGCGCGCCAGCGCCCCGGCCCAGCTGAACATCCCGCGCGACATGTGGACCCAGGTTGTCGATATCGACCTGCCCGCCATTGTCGAGTTCGAGCGCCCCTCGGGTGGCGAAACCGCCGTGGCCCAGGCGGCCGAGCTGCTGTCGAACGCCAGAAACCCTGTCATTCTGAACGGCGCCGGTGTGGTTCTGGCCGAAGGCGGCATCGAGGCGTCGAAAGCGCTGGCCGAGCGCCTGGATGCGCCGGTCTGCGTCGGCTACCAGCACAATGACGCCTTCCCGGGCAGCCACCCGCTGTTTGCCGGTCCGCTGGGCTATAACGGTTCGAAAGCGGGGATGGAGCTGATCAGCGAGGCGGATGTTGTCCTGTGCCTCGGCACCCGTCTGAACCCGTTCTCGACCCTGCCGGGCTATGGCATCAACTACTGGCCCGCGGATGCCAAGATCATCCAGGTTGACATCAACCCTGACCGTATCGGCCTGACCAAAGCGGTCAGCGTCGGCATCATCGGCGACGCCGCCAAGGTGGCAAAGGGCATTCTGGCCCAGCTGAGCGACACCGCCGGTGACGAAGGCCGCAAGGAGCGCAAAGAGCGCATCGCGCAGAAGAAATCGGCCTGGGCGCAGGAACTGACCTCGATGACCCATGAGGATGACGATCCGGGCACCACCTGGAACCAGCGCGCCCGCGCGGCCAAGCCCGACTGGATGAGCCCGCGCATGGCGTGGCGCGCCATTCAGGCGGCGCTGCCGAAAGAGGCGATCATCAGCTCGGACATCGGCAACAACTGCGCCATCGGCAACGCCTATCCGTCGTTTGAAGAGGGTCGGAAATACCTGGCGCCGGGCCTGTTCGGCCCCTGCGGCTATGGCCTGCCCGCCGTCGTTGGTGCCAAGATCGGCTGCCCGGATGTTCCGGTTGTGGGCTTTGCCGGTGACGGCGCCTTTGGCATCGCGGTGAACGAGTTGACCGCGATTGGCCGCGAGGAATGGCCCGCCGTGACCCAGATCGTGTTCCGCAACTACCAGTGGGGCGCGGAAAAGCGCAACTCGACCCTGTGGTTCGACGATAACTTCGTGGGCACCGAGCTGGACACCAAGGTGTCTTATGCCGGTATCGCGCAGGCCTGTGGCCTGAAAGGCGTTGTCGCCCGCACCCAGGACGAGCTGACCGCGGCGCTGAACCAGGCGATCGAGGACCAGAAGAACGGCATCACCACGCTGATCGAGGCCCTGATCAACCAGGAGCTTGGCGAGCCTTTCCGCCGCGACGCGATGAAAAAACCCGTCGCAGTCGCCGGCATCAGCGCCGATGACATGAAGGCGCAGGGCGCTTAACCCCAGGACGAGGCCGGAGCACATGACCCTGACACCCGTCGAGCTGTTGCGCCAAAACGCTCCGGCCACCCGTCCCATAATCGCCCTCAGCGAAGGCAACGACCCCCGCATCACAAAAGGGGCAATCAACGCGCAGAGGG
>NZ_JAEDOX010000027.1 GCF_017872555.1 Ruegeria sp. HKCCSA071 | reverse complement strand
TTGAGGTATTTTCCGTATTCGTTTTTGCCGAATTTGCGGGCGCGGGCTTTGAGGTCGTGGTCGTTGATCCAGCCCAGCGTATGGGCGATTTCGTCGGGTGATCCGGTTTGCAGGCCTTGCCTGTCCTGAAGCGTGCGCACGAAGTTTCCGGCGTCCAGCAGGCTTGCATGGGTTCCGGTATCCAGCCAGGCATAGCCGCGCCCCATGCGGTTGACGCTGAGCAACCCGGCCTCAAGGTACATTTCAAGCAAGGTGACAATCTCAAGCTCGCCGCGTGCAGACGGTTTTACGGCGCGGGCGCGTTCAGGGGCAGAGCCGTCCAGAAAATACAGCCCGGTCACGGCGTAGTTCGATGGCGGCACTTGGGGTTTCTCGACAATCTGGGTGACGGCGCCAGCCTCGTCATAGGCCACGACCCCGTAGCGTTCGGGATCAGCGACCCGATAGCCGAAGACGGTGCCTCCGGTCTCTTTGGCGTCTGCCGATTGCAGGATCTCGGGCAGGCCGTGCCCAAAGAAGATGTTGTCGCCCAGCACCATGGCCGAGGGGGCACCATCCAGAAAATCTTCGGCCAGAATATAGGCTTGCGCCAACCCGTCGGGAGAAGGTTGAACAATCCAGGTCAGGGACAGGCCCCATTGGCTTCCGTCACCCAACAGGCGCTGAAACTGCTCCTGATCCTGCGGCGTCGTGATCATCGCGATGTCGCGGATCCCGGCCAGCATCAGCACCGAAAGGGGGTAATAGATCATCGGCTTGTCATAGATGGGCAAAAGCTGTTTCGAGACGCCCATCGTGATCGGATAAAGACGGGTGCCTGACCCGCCTGCCAGAATGATACCTTTGCGTTTCTTGCCGTTCCGGGTCGTCATGTGCCGAGCTCTCCAAGGTCTTCAAGTATGCTGTGCAGGCCCGCCTTCCAATCCGGACGGGGCACGCCCAGGTCCGTTGTCAGTGTCGTGCAGTCTAGGCGGCTGTTCAGGGGGCGTTTCGCGGGGGTCGGGTATGCGCTGGACGGAATGTCTTCGACATTGCAGTCGATGCCGGCCTGATCGAAGATCTCGCGCGCAAAATCGGCCCAGCTGACATCAGGGCCACCGCTGCAATGGTAAATTCCGGTCTTTTCATCCGGGTTTGTCAAAAGGGCACGGGCCGCGCCCACACAGGCCCCGGCCAGTTCCGCCGCCGGGGTTGGCCCGCCAATCTGGTCTGCGACAATTGTCAGGCGGTCACGCTCTTTGCCGAGGCGCAGCATGGTTTTGACGAAGTTATGCCCATGTGACGACACCACCCACGAGGTTCGTATGATTGCATGGGGTCCGCCCGCCGCAATCACACCGGCCTCGCCTGCCAGCTTGGTGCGCCCATAGGCGCCCAGCGGGCCGGTCGCGTGGTCGGGCGGAAACGGGGCCGTGCCCGCCCCGTCAAACACATAATCTGTCGAGACCTGAACAAACGGCACCCCGCGCCCGGCCGCAGCTTTGGCCAGCGCCGTGGGCGTGGTTCCGTTGATCAGCAGGGCAAGGTCTTCCTCCGCTTCGGCCTTGTCGACGGCGGTATATGCGGCGGCGTTGATCACCGCATCCGCATCGGTGTTGCGAACCAGGGCCGCGCACCCTTCGGGATCGGTAAAATCCGCCTTGTCGCGCCCAAGCGCTTCAACCGAGATATCCCCGCCACACCGGATCAGTTCCCGGCCCAGCTGACCGGTCGCCCCGAAGACCAGAAGTTTCACGCGCTGACCCCCAGCCGTTCGCCAACGCCGGACCGGTTCTGTAAAGACCGCCACCAGTCTTCATTGTTCAGGTACCATTCAACCGTTCTGCGCAGACCTTCCTCTACCGTCACGGACGGGCGCCAGTTCATTTCGTTGCGCATCCGCGAGGGATCGATGGCGTAACGCGCATCATGCCCGGGGCGGTCTGTGACAAAGGTGATCTGGTCCGCATAGACCCCCTGCGGTTTCGGGCGCAGGTCGTCCAGGATCGCACACAGCGTCTGCACCAGTTCCAGATTGCTGCGCTCGTTCTCGCCACCGATGTTATAGGACCGGCCGACAGCCCCCTTTTGCACCACCAGCAAAAGCGCGTCGGCGTGATCCTCGACATACAGCCAGTCGCGGACATTCGAGCCGTCGCCATAGATCGGCAGCGCCTTTCCCGCGATTGCGTTCAGGATCACAACAGGGATCAGCTTTTCAGGGAAATGATAGGGCCCGTAATTGTTCGAACAGTTGGTCAGCACCACCGGCAGGCCATAGGTCTCGTGCCAGGCCCGGACCAGATGATCGCTGGAGGCTTTCGACGCGGAATAGGGAGACCGCGGATCATAGGGGGTATCCTCGGTGAACTGGCCGGTGGGGCCCAGGCTGCCAAAGACTTCATCGGTCGAGATATGGTGGAACCTGAAAGTGTCCGGTTTTCCCTGTCCGGCCCAATAGCTGCGCGCCGCCTCCAGCATGTTGTATGTGCCCAGGACATTGGTTTCGATGAAAGCCCCCGGCCCGTCGATGGACCGGTCAACATGGGATTCCGCCGCCAGGTGCATCACCGCATCAGGCGCATGTTCGGCAAACACCGCCTTCAGGGCCGCAGGGTCGCGGATATCTGCGTGAACAAAGGCATAGTTCGGGTTCTCTGCAACCTCGGCAACATTGTCGAGGCAGGCCGCATAGGTCAGCGCATCAAGGTTCACGACCTGATGTCCGTCCGCAATGGCACGCCGCACGACCGCGGACCCGATGAAACCCGCACCACCTGTCACCAACAGTTTCATATTCTATCCTTCGTAAACAAACGGGCTGTCAAAATCGGCCAGCGCAGGCGCAATCCTGTCCTTGTCGCTCAGCACCGGGTTCCCCTGCAAGGGCCAATCAATACCACAGCTGTCCCAGCGCACACCCCCATCGGCATCCGCATTGTAAAAGCTGGTACATTTGTAGCAGATTTCGGTGTCGGGCTCTAACGTCACAAAACCATGGGCAAATCCCGCCGGCACCCAAAGCTGCCGCCCGTTCTCAAAGCTGAGCTCGATGCCGAAAGATTGCCCATAAGTTGGCGATCCCTTGCGGATATCGACGGCGACATCATAAAGCGCGCCCCGGCCCGCCCGCACCAATTTGCCCTGCGCATGCGGAGGCGCCTGAAAATGCAGGCCGCGCAATGTCCCCACCGCGGACGACAGCGAATGGTTGTCCTGCACAAATTCCGGCAACACAACCCCAGCCTCCTCCAGCCGCGCCTTGTTCCAGCTCTCAGAAAAAAATCCCCGCAAATCCCCATGCCGCTGCGGGCGAATAACCAACACACCCGACAAACCCGTCTGCTCAATCTCCATATCACCCAACCTCAAAAACCTGTTGCCTGTATT
>NZ_JAEDOX010000026.1:0-2500 GCF_017872555.1 Ruegeria sp. HKCCSA071 | reverse complement strand
GGGATGAGCTGTGCCTAGGGGTGAAAGGCCAATCAAACTCGGAGATAGCTGGTTCTCTGCGAAATCTATTTAGGTAGAGCGTCATCCGAATACCCCGGGGGGTAGAGCACTGGATGGGTAATGGGGCCCCACAGGCTTACTGATCCTAACCAAACTCCGAATACCCGGGAGTACTAGATGGCAGACACACTGCGGATGCTAACGTCCGTAGTGGAGAGGGAAACAACCCTGACCTACAGCTAAGGCCCCCAATTCATGGCTAAGTGGGAAAGCAGGTGGGACGACCAAAACAACCAGGAGGTTGGCTTAGAAGCAGCCATCCTTTAAAGATAGCGTAACAGCTCACTGGTCTAAACAAGTTGTCCTGCGGCGAAGATGTAACGGGGCTCAAGCCATGAGCCGAAGCTTAGGATGCCGTAAGGCATGGTAGCAGAGCGTAGTGTGACATAGAACTCATCCGTATTTGCATCTGTGTTGTGTAACAGCAGCGGGATGTAATGACGGATCGAGTTCTTTCGATGAAGCCGGCCTGTGAGGGATCCGGTGGAGAGATCACTAGTGAGAATGATGACATGAGTAGCGACAAAGAGTGTGAGAGACACTCTCGCCGAAAGTCCAAGGGTTCCTGCTTAAAGCTAATCTGAGCAGGGTAAGCCGGCCCCTAAGCCGAGGCCGAAAGGCGTAGGCGATGGGAACTAGGTTAATATTCCTAGGCCAGGAGGATGTGACGGATCACAGGTGTAGTTCAATCTTATCGGATTGATTGGGCTGCTGAGTGGTTCCTGGAAATAGCCCTCCATCAGACCGTACCCTAAACCGACACAGGTGGACTGGTAGAGCATACCAAGGCGCTTGAGAGAACGATGTTGAAGGAACTCGGCAAAATACCTCCGTAAGTTCGCGAGAAGGAGGCCCGGTTCCTAGGCAACTAGGGGCTGGGGGCACAAACCAGGGGGTGGCGACTGTTTATTAAAAACACAGGGCTCTGCGAAGTCGCAAGACGACGTATAGGGTCTGACGCCTGCCCGGTGCCTGAAGGTTAAAAGGAGAGGTGAGAGCCTTGAATTGAAGCCCAGGTAAACGGCGGCCGTAACTATAACGGTCCTAAGGTAGCGAAATTCCTTGTCGGGTAAGTTCCGACCTGCACGAATGGCGTAACGACTTCCCCGCTGTCTCCAACATCGACTCAGCGAAATTGAATTGCCTGTCAAGATGCAGGCTTCCCGCGGTTAGACGGAAAGACCCCGTGCACCTTTACTACAGCTTCGCACTGGCATCAGGATTGTGATGTGCAGGATAGGTGGTAGGCTTTGAAGCGGAAACGCAAGTATCCGTGGAGCCTCCCTTGAGATACCACCCTTCGCACTCTTGATGTCTAACCGCGGTCCGTTATCCGGATCCGGGACCCTGCGTGGCGGGTAGTTTGACTGGGGCGGTCGCCTCCTAAAGCGTAACGGAGGCGCGCGAAGGTTGGCTCAGAGCGGTCGGAAATCGCTCGTTGAGTGCAATGGCAGAAGCCAGCCTGACTGCAAGACTGACAAGTCGAGCAGAGTCGAAAGACGGCCATAGTGATCCGGTGGTCCCGAGTGGAAGGGCCATCGCTCAACGGATAAAAGGTACGCCGGGGATAACAGGCTGATACTGCCCAAGAGTCCATATCGACGGCAGTGTTTGGCACCTCGATGTCGGCTCATCTCATCCTGGGGCTGGAGCAGGTCCCAAGGGTACGGCTGTTCGCCGTTTAAAGAGGTACGTGAGCTGGGTTTAGAACGTCGTGAGACAGTTCGGTCCCTATCTGCCGTGGGTGTAGGAGACTTGAGAGGAGTTGCCCCTAGTACGAGAGGACCGGGGTGAACGATCCACTGGTGGACCAGTTGTCGTGCCAACGGCAGTGCTGGGTAGCTATGATCGGACAGGATAACCGCTGAAGGCATCTAAGCGGGAAGCCCCCCTCAAAACAAGGTCTCCCTGAGGGCCGTGGAAGACCACCACGTCAATAGGCCGGAGATGTAAGCGCAGTAATGCGTTCAGTTGACCGGTACTAATCGCCCGATAGGCTTGATTTGATCCAGTAATGGAAAGACAAATCAAAGACATACACACCCTGAGTTGGATGGCGCGTGACAATCCGCAACGCGGATTGCACGGTGTTGATTGATTACACAACCGAGTGGCACCGCGCATTTGCTTCACAAATACGCTGCCTGCCACCCGTCGCGTTTGCTTCGCAAAGCGCGACGTGGGGATTTTCCTCGGTTTGGTGGTCATAGCGCAAGTGAAACACCCGGTCCCATCCCGAACCCGGAAGTTAAGCACTGCCGCGCCAATGGTACTTGGGCTTAAGCCCCGGGAGAGTAGGTCACCGCCAAACCTAGCAAAATCCCCAAATCTCTCTAAAACGATGAAAACAAATCTGACTCTGACGCGGGATGGAGCAGCCCGGTAGCTCGTCAGGCTCATAACCTGAAGGTCGCAGGTTCAAATCCTGCTCCCGCAACCA
>NZ_JAEDOX010000025.1 GCF_017872555.1 Ruegeria sp. HKCCSA071 | reverse complement strand
ACAGGTGCCCGAAGGTCTTCCTGTCAGCCATCGCCCTCGCAGCACTCGTCATCTACTGGCTATGAGTCCTGACCCTAGGGTGTCGACACGTGCGGAAATGACGTCTTCTGCTTCTTTGACTTCTATTCTTATAACGACACCCTCTCTTTTAGAATTAAGCACGATTAAGTTGTCGGACAGCGCGTTTATTGCTGTCGTCAGTCGATCATTTTCCAGCCAATCGTATACACAGTCCGGCTGAACATATTCGACATGTGTTTTATCGTCTAACCCTACGATAATCTCCCCCCCGGAAGTGTTGGCAAAAGCCGAAATCTCTCGAAATAGATTTGCCAGAACCGCCTTCTTACTCGGTTTTTGTTCTCTATGAAAATCTTTGTACTCGATGAAGTGATCTTCGGCAGTCGCCAATTGGCTCTCCTTTCCTCGTTGCAAGTAACCCATTACTCATACCAAATTGCAGACATGATTATCATCTACTCAATTTTCGCCAAGCCCTGCTTTAAGCTGAAACAGATTGTGTGCTGTCGAGCATGCAAATTCTCTCGGAGTATTAGTTTCGAATTCAAAGCCCCCCTTCACCCGCCCCCCCCGCACCAGATTGATCTGTACACGCGGCCGCTCTCACGGTTTAGTGCCTCGACACATCGGCTCAGGGGACCCCATCAATGAAAGTCGCAACCGCAGCGTATAATCTCGACTGGCTCGACAGCTGGGCGCAGTACGAGGACAAGCTGGACCGTTGGGTTGCCGAGGCTGCCGGGCAGGGGGCCGGGCTGCTGGTGTTCCCCGAATACGGCGCGATGGAGGTGTCGACGCTCGATGGTGCCGAGGTGGCGGGTGATCTTGAACGCTCGATCCGCGCGGTTTCCGACCGGTTCGAGGATATACAAAATTTGCACTCGCGCCTCGCAAGTGCGTACAAAACGTACATTCTGGGCGCATCGGCCCCGGTTGTGGATGGGTCCGGCCGCCCGGTGAACCGCGCCGCGTTCTACGCCCCGGACGGTGGCCGCGACCATCAGGACAAGCAGATCATGACCCGCTTTGAACGCGAGGACTGGGACATTGCGCCGGGTGGTCCGCTCAAGCTGTTCGACACCGCACTGGGTAAAATCGGTGTTCTGATCTGCTATGACAGCGAGTTTCCCCTGCTGGGCCGCGCACTCAGCGAAGCGGATATGATCCTTGTCCCGTCCTGCACCGAAGCGCTGTCAGGGTATTGGCGTGTTCGCATCGGGGCAATGTCAAGAGCCTTGGAAAATCAATGCGTTACGGTTATGACGTCACTGGTCGGAGCCAACGACTGGTCCGTAGCTGTGGACATGAACACCGGCATGGGCGGCGTTTTCGGCCCGCCGGACAAAGGGTTTCCGGCCACCGGGGTGCTGGCCGAGGGCACTCTGAACCAGCCCGGATGGACCTATGCGGATGTCGACCTGTCCGCCATCGCCGCGGTCCGCGCCGATGGGCACGTGCTGAACCGGACCCATTGGCCAGAGCAGGACGCCCGAGTCGAAACGGTCACATTATCCACCCTTTAGATGAATCCGCCCTTGAAATAAGGGAAAAATAGGCTCATTTAAGCGCACATCCCCGCAGATTCTGCGGGCGCAACCTAATGATGGAGACAACATGGCCAAGGAAGATACGCTCGAATTTCCCGGTGTCGTGAAGGAACTCCTGCCTAATGCGACGTTTCGGGTCGAGCTGGAAAACGGCCATGAAATCATCGCACATACGGCAGGAAAGATGCGCAAGAACCGCATCCGTGTTCTGGCCGGCGACAAGGTTCAGGTCGAGATGACCCCCTATGATCTGACCAAGGGTCGGATCAACTACCGCTTCAAATAACGCCTGCCGAGATGGCGTTTATCCTGGGATCGGGCAGCCCAAGGCGGCTGGACCTGCTGGCGCAGCTTGGCGTGCAGCCCGACGCCATCCGCCCCCCTGACATCGACGAAACACCGCTGAATGGTGAGCTTCCTGTTCCCTATTGCAACCGCATTACGCGTGAAAAAGTAATGGCAGTTCAATCGGATAGCGGTGACATCACGCTTTGCGCGGACACGACAGTTGCACTGGGGCGGCGTATTCTGGGCAAGCCCGAAGATGAGGGTCAGGCCGCAGAGTTCCTGTACGCTCTGTCCGGTCGCCGCCACCGGGTGATCACCTCGGTCGCGGTTCGGCGCGGGGATCGCATCCTGCAACGCGATGTCGTCTCGCAGGTCAAGGTCAAACGCCTGTCTGACGTTGAAGTCAACGCTTATCTGGCGACCGGTGATTGGCAGGGCAAAGCCGGGGCCTACGCGATCCAGGGCCCTGCTGGCGCATTCATCCCATGGATTTCGGGCTCGTTCACTGGCATCGTGGGGCTGCCCCTGTCCGAGACCGCCGCCTTGCTGCAAGGGATCGGCTACCCACTATATCGCGAGGCATCATGAAAGGTCGCACCATCGTTCTGGACCATATCCAAGGCCGCGAGGCCGCGGCATTGATGGTCGACGGAAAGCTTGATGATCTCCTGATTGCCGCCGACGCGCCGGCACCCGGCACCATCTATCGTGCCCGCGCCGATCGACCGGTCAAGGGGCAGGGCGGCATGTTCCTGACGACACCCGACGGCCCGGCTTTTCTTCGACAGGTCAAAGGGTTAGCGCCGGGTGCCACGCTTCTGGTGCAGGTGGGCGGATATGCCGAGCCCGGCAAGGCCATCCCTGTAACCAACCGCATCCTGTTCAAAAGCCGCTTTGCCATTGTCACACCCGACGCGCCGGGCCTGAACATCTCGCGCAGCATCAAGGATGAAGACAAGCGCGATCAACTGCTTGAAATCGCGCATGAACAAATGGGCGACAGCCCCTACGGGTTGATCCTCCGCTCCTGCTGCATGGATGCGGATGCCGGTGACATTGCCGACGACATTTCGGCCATGCTTGCGCAAGCTGAACAAGTGATGACGGACGAGGGCTCCGACGTCGAACTGCTCAGCGAAGGTGACAGCCCGCATATCCTCGCATGGCGCGACTGGACCGATCCTGCCGAGGTTGTGACGAAAACCGGCAGTTTTGAAACCCATAGTGTGCTGGACGCGCTGGATGTCGCCCTTGGTGTTTCCGAGCCTCTCCCCGGAGGCGGATACCTCTATATCGAACCGACCCGCGCGTTGGTGGCCGTTGACGTGAACACAGGCGCGGATACGTCGCTGGCGGCCGGGACAAAAGCCAACTTCGCTTGTGCCAAAGCTTTGCCACGTGCATTGCGTGTGCGCGGGCTGGCAGGGCAGATTACTCTGGATCTGGCTCCGATGCCCAAGAAAGACCGCCGAGGGTTCGAATCCGCCCTGCGTGCGGCCTTCAAGTCGGATCCGGATGAGACGATATTGGCGGGATGGACACCTCTGGGTCATTTCGAATTGCAGCGCAAACGCAGCCGGTTACCTGTCGCTGAGGTCCTGAAATGAGCTGCCCGATCTGCGGAGAAGAAACGCAAAAGAAGTTCCGCCCGTTCTGTTCGAAACGCTGCGCAGACATTGATCTGGCCAAGTGGCTGAACGGCTCTTACGCGGTCCCGTCTCAGCGCGAAGACGACCCTGAGTCCGCGGCCGATGCGGACGAACACAATACAATGCGACCGCACTGAAAAAATGTAAAAAAGCCTCTGGACACTGCCGGTAGCAAGTCATAGAACGCCTCCACCCAACGACAAATGTCGTTCCCGTGCCCGGGTAGCTCAGGGGTAGAGCAGTGGATTGAAAATCCTCGTGTCGGTGGTTCGATTCCGCCCCCGGGCACCACTTCAAAATCCAGTAGCGTCCAGTAGCGTCCAAATGATTGTAATCCTTGGATTCCGAGTCCAGCGGTGTCCAGCCAAAACCCGTGACAGCCGAAAAAATAGGGGGTATATTGCAGGGTATCTAAAATTTGATCCCGGTTTTGACTAGTGCCCCTCTTTGATGTTGCCATCCGCAATCTGAAGTCCCGTGACAAGCCCTACAAGGCCAGCGACTCGCACGGGCTCTACCTTCTGGTAAATCCAACAGGATCAAGGCTTTGGCGTTTCAAGTATCGGTTTAACGGGAAAGAGAAACTGCTGGCGCTTGGAAGTTACCCGCTTGTCGGTCTCAAGCTCGCGCGAGACAAACGCGACGAGGCGCGGCTTTTGCTCGTCGAGGGGTATGATCCCGCGGCTGAACGCAAGCGGCGGAAGCGGCAGGAATTCCTTGAGAGAGGGATCTCCTTTTCTGACCTCGCGGCAGAGTACCTCGACAAGCTGAAGCGCGAGGGACGCGCTGCCCAGACGCTGAAAAAGCTGGAGTGGATCGTGTCTCAGGCTGAGGTACGGCTCGGCGAGATGGAGGTGAAGGAAATTGAAACACAGGACATCTTGGCGTGCCTTCGTGTCATTGAAGCAGATGGCAAGTTCGAGACGGCAGGGCGTGTCAGATCCACCATTGGCGCGATCCTGCGTTACGCGATTGCAACGGGGCGCGCGACAACCGATCCAACGCAGGCCCTGAAAGGTGCGTTGGTCAGCCCGAAGAAGAAGCATCGGTCTGCGTTGACCGACAAGCGCGAGATCGGGGCACTGATGCGTGCCATTGACGGTTACTCCGGAGAGCCCAAGACAGCGATTGCTTTGCAACTCCTAGCGCTCCTAGCGCAACGACCGGGCGAGTTGCGTCTTGCCTCCTGGGACGAGTTTGAACTCGAGGAGGCAACGTGGCGGATCCCAGCAGAGCGGATGAAGATGCGCCGCCCCCACCGCGTGCCGCTGCCGCGCCAAGCAGCGGATTGGTTGCGGGAACTTGAGAGGTATCGGCAAAAAAGCGACTTGTTATTCCCGTCGACGCGGAACTGGAAAAAGCCTGTCTCGGAGAACACATTCAACCAGGCTCTTCGTCGGATGGGGTTCGACAAGGATACGATCACGGCACACGGGTTCAGGGCAACTTTTTCAACGCTGGCCAACGAGGCTGGCAAGTGGAACCCGGACGCGATCGAGCGCGCGCTCGCCCATGTTGACGGCAACGATGTGCGCCGGGCATACGCGCGCGGTGAACACTGGGACGAGCGGGTGGAGTTAGCGCAGTGGTGGGCGGACGAGCTTGATTCCTACCGTGAGTTGGTAAGGTCGAATGACTGAAAAAACGTCGTCTCCCTTCGGGGCACTATGGAATGAATACATGCCCGCTGATGCGGGGCAAAAGCTCATTGACGCCGCAGATCGCCCATTGGCGGACGGAGTAACCGCTAATCACGTTCGGGATGGGCTTTGCTTCGCCGCGAAGGTTTCAGTTGCTGCGTTGAGAATTCCAGTGAAAGCCGAAGCCCGTCGCAAGCTGGAAAGCGCGCGAAACGCGCTCGCCAAGTACGATATGATCATGCGAGACCTCGATGCCGAGGGACTACCAGTACCGAGCCTGCCTTATGGATGGTTCAAACAGGCTAGTGATCACTTAGACGCGCTGTCTCGTGAAAGCGGAGGGAAGCGCCGTACTTATCACGTAAGAACGCACGTCTATCCGTACCTCCTTGCCCTCTACGAACTCAGCTTCGCGGAAGTACCAACTGCCTACTATTACGATGCTGAGCAAAAGGATGGGCCGGCACTCTCTTTCGTTCGGCAAGCCGCTTTAGAATTGGATAAGGCCTACGCAAAGATGTTCGCCAGGTCGCGGGTCACTTCCGCGCTGCTGGGCGATGGTCAGCAGGGCACCTTGTTCGTATCACTTCCGGAAAGAGACTCGTTGCGGCGGGCATTGGAGCCCTTCATAAAGGCGCGTGCCGACATCCCCACCTGGTTCAATGTCGATACCGGCACTGAAAGTGACGAGGCCTCTGCCTACCGGTACGCACACAACCTGCTGAAATTCAGGGTTTTTCAAACAGCATGAGTTAGGGAATTTGCCTGCGAAAATTATTGGAGCGGGTCCTTAGCTTGTCTATTCATGAACGTTCTAGGATCGCCTTGCACCACCACGGTGCCGATAGTTTGCGAGGTGCTCCATGAATTCTACCCACCACACTTCCAAGCCCTGGGTGGACTGCCCGCCGAGCGGGCGTCTTCTGCGCCCCCAGGAAGTCTTTGATCGCACGGGGCTTAGCCGCTCTCAGGTCTATGCCATGATCGCAGATGGGAGCTTCCCGCCCTTCCTTAAGGTTTCGACCCGCGCAGCTGCCATGCCGGAAGCGTGGCTCGAGTGCTTCGTGAATGATCGTGCGCAGGCGGCATTGATGGACATCCGTTAAGCCGCCCTCCGACACACATTAACAAACAAGATTGAACGCAATGCTTCGGAACGTCCCTCCGGGCGCCCGGTGACCTGCGCGCGGGTCACATGATCTCGAAAGAAAGGAAATAATCCATGAACACGTCGACTGTTGATCTCATTGGAATCCTGCGGCCTGATGAGTTAGAGGCACATAGGGCAAATCTTGCGCAGAAAGCTTCGCTGCTCGCGTCGATGCCTAGTCCGAAAGAAATCGAGGAGAACTGGCCCATCTTCCTGGAATGGCAGTTCTCGTGTGGCGCAGAGGTGAGCCCATCCTCTCTCTCACAAGTTTTTGAGGACCAGCCTGAAGTGCATCTGGGCGAGTTCTTCCAATTCTGGCACCTCTTCCAGGATATCTACCTGGCGGTCCTGACCTACCGGGGCGCGATGACCATGGAGGGCGTTGTCGATAGTAGGCAGTAGTGCCCGTTCCGCCGCTTACCCCCCCAAATTGAACCTACCACCCCAAGAAGTGTTCCCAATGCGTCGTCGCTTTTGGGTAAAAGGAATTCGTCATTAGATGGCCAAAGATAACGACTATTGCCTTAGGGTCAGGACCCATTGATTTCCGCATTGCGGCGTGATTCACGGTTCGAAAAACGAGCGGTGACCATGTCTGATCTTTTCTGGCTGACGGATGCGCAGATGGCGCGTCTTGAGCCCTTCTTCCCCAAGTCTC
>NZ_JAEDOX010000024.1 GCF_017872555.1 Ruegeria sp. HKCCSA071 | reverse complement strand
CAGTTCGCGGAACTCGCTTCTTAAACCCGCTGCCACAGCCCGTTCTCTTCTTCCCACCGAAACTTCGCAACAGAGCCGTCGAGAGATCTGGTTTGCGCAGACGTCATCGTGGCGGTTCATAAGGTCGCGCCAATTCTCATCACCGATACGTGCTTGTTGTGAAGTGGACGCGACGAGATCTGAGAATAGAACGGTAGCAAGGGTGCGCTTGGGTTGGATCGTCGCCGGTGCTTCGCCGGTGACAAACTCGACGATTGCGGCCGCGTAGCTGTCCACGTCGCCTTCCCATGGCACATGCTCGTGGCCGGGTATGGTTTTGTATTTAGTGGATGGCATCAAACGCAGAAAATCCTGGGCGCAATCAGCCCCGTTGGGTTCTTCGAATTCGCGATGTATGACCAAAGTAGGTTGCGATATAGAAGGAAGCAATTCCCGGATATCTATCCGGGCAGCCAATTCGAACAGGTTGGCGACTGTAATAGGGGTCGCGCTCATCCTTTGGAAATGCGCCCATGCTTCCTGAGCTTCAGCATCGTCCTCACTTGGGCCAAAAGCCGAAAATGGGTGAGGTTTATAGAGCTTTCCCCAATTCTCGCGGAACTGTTTCAACGCGATTTTAAGGCTTTCTGGGGTCAGGTAACCGCGAGTTAGACGGCCTTGAGCGTACCCACCGCACAAAGCCAGACGTTCGACTCGCTCGGGGCGCATCGCGGCATAGACACAGGCAAGTGAGGCCCCCTCGGAGAAAGCAATGACCGTGGCTGAGGTCATTTCAGTGACATCCATCACAGCCTCTATATCCATGACGCGCTCTTCAAGGGTTGGTGTCCCCTGAATGCGGTCTGACATGCCGTTGCCGCGTTTGTCGAAGGTCACCAATCTTCCCACCGAGCTAAGAGCTGTCATCCACTGCAGGTAGCCCGGATTTTCCATGGACGCTTCTAGATGCGAAATCATTCCGGGGACCAACACAAGATTGCGCGGCCCATCGCCCCAAACTTGATAGGCGATGGATAACCCGTCGCTTTCGGTGAAAAGGGTCTCCACATTGGCAGTCATGCGCCCCTCCCAGTCGTTCTCTGGCCAATCCTCCGCCCATATTTTCAATGTGGTTCGCGACGGAGCCAGCGCATGATCATATTGAAGTTCGAATGGCCTATCGGTCAATGATCTCTTTGGTTGAACGCAAAGTGCGTCATGCAAGGAATGTAATAATCAGGTAAAAACCCGAGGTCTGCATTCCGGCGAATGAACTTTCAAGTGCTACCCACTGTGATCGGTTTCTCGTTGGCAAAAAGATTGCTATCAAATGAGAACGAATTATCGATTCCGATCATCTGAATGTGAGAATAAATGCGCTTAGCTCTTTTCATTCTCTTTCCGATTATGTTTATCGGGTTGCTTGTTTTTCTGATCATTGGCTTGAAACCGCCCAACAGTATCAAGCTGGCTGCTGGCATAAGCGGCGGCGGATATTGGCAAGTTGGACAACTCTACAAAGCAGAACTTGCACGTGACGGCATTCAGGTGATTTTAGTTGAAACCGAGGGGTCCGTTGAGAACATTCAGAAACTTGTTTCTGGCGAAGTGGATGCCGCATTTGTTCAGGGTGGCCTGGAAATACCTCAGGACGAAAACTTACAGTCTTTGGGCGCCATTTTTCTTGAACCATTGGTGGTGTTCCGCGGAAAGTCTAGTCCAGTCGGGGCCAATGCAGGAGAATGGGGAGACATTCGATTAGCTGCAGGAACCAAGGCGTCCGGTACTCGCGCCGCCGCTTTAGCGCTAATTGAGGCCGCCGAGTTGCAAAATGTCGGCATAAACCTTGTCGATGTCGGGGGCAATGATGCGATAGAGGCGTTAAATGCCAACGAAGCGGATGCAGCGTTGTTTGTCGCTCCACTCGATGCGCCTTACCTTATGGATGCAATTTTTGATCCAGAAATCATTTTCGTCCCTATGGCTTTGGTCGATGCCCTTGCATTGAAACTTTCCGGAGCGAATTCGGTAACTGTACCGGCAGGATCAATCACACTTGACCCTCCGAGACCACCAGAGGATGTCAAGATCTTGGCATTGCGAGCTTCACTTATCGCCGCATCCGATCTGCACCCTGCAGTAACCGATAGGTTAGTGAATGCAGCAAAGAACATTCATAGCGAACCTAATATTTTGCAAAGTGCGCGCGAGTATCCAAACACGGCTTCACCGCCTGTACCACTGAACAAAATTGCCACAGAACTCATAAACTCCGGGCCAAACTTTTTGCATGGCGTCTTGCCATATTGGATCGCAGCGCAGTTTGGCAGCGTACTGTTATTGCTGTTGCCTTTGTTGTTCTTAGTACCGTTTTTGCGGATCGTCCCGTCCAGTTACGTGTGGTTTCAAAAGCGGCGGGTCTGGCGTTTTTATCAGCGTATCACGGCGCTTGAGGAGGAACTCAGCAAGGCACAGACAACAACTGAAGTAGACGAAGTCGCCAAAAATATCGAAGACGTGGACACCGCCCTTGCAAATCTGAATCTGCCGCTTGCATACCGCCAGGGAGCATATGATGCACGTTTGCACATAGACCTAATTCGACAGGAGATTGCACGTCGTCAAACTGCAAAAAATTGATGAAACCTCAACGTTCGCAAGCAAACCACGCTGGAATACCTTTTTGATTTGAGACTTCGATAGATGCCTGTGCTTTAGTTATCGCGTGTACGCCGCTTTGGGGTCGCAGCCATCGTTCGCAGAGATTTGTTGAGCGGCGGCTGTGCTGGACGAATAGAGTTCAGATTATGGGTCATAGTTACTTGTATTGATATTGAGCGTTGTAAGGTTTGAACAAAATATGAGATTACGAAATGTTCCGTTTAGCATCTATTTTGACGGTGTTGTCACGTTAATTCCCGGACCGCCAAGGAATACTGTTTTATGAAATTCAAGCTGCTTGAGTGGCAGCATTCCAGGCGTCAAATGCCTCGAGACGGTGATATCGGACTGTAAAGGCGGAGCGGCGGCGAGCGGGGACGCTGAAGCAATTGCGGATTGCTGAGTGGGCCGCCACGAACCTTTGCAACCATCCTGGAGAGCGATGCCTTGCATCGTCCTTTCCCGCTTTCGGAAAGGGAGATGACTGTTTTCAGCTCGATTGTTGAGGCCTTAGTGCGACCAATGATCCAAACTTTGCGCGACCTCTCGCTTGGCGGCACCATACGAGCGTAGTTTGTCCGTAATGACCCGCTTGGGAATGAAACCAAGACACTTTATCAGGCGGCGCAACAGCCGTTTTGCCGCCCATTTGTCCCACCTGGGTTGGAGGATTTCCTCCAGCACGACGCCATGCTGATCAACCGCACGCCAAAGCCAATACTTGCGCCCCGCGATTCTCACGGCAACTTCATCCAGATGCCAGACATCACCTGGACGGTTCAGTCTCTGCCGCAGATTTCGAGCTACCGCCGACCCGAATTTGATGACCCAACACCGGACAGTTTCGTATGATACATCGATCCCGCGCTGCAGCAGCATCTCTTCAACTTCCCGCAAGCTCAGATTAAAGCGAACGTACAGTCACACTGAGTGCGCGATGAACTGAGGAGGAAATCGGTGACGCTTGTAGCAGATTGATGATGACTTTATCGATGTCACCTACCCCCAAGTCATATCATCGGCAACCGAACGTCAATTAACGTGACAACACCCCTCCAACACCTCCGCGTCCATCGCCGTCACAAAGTCAGCCGAAAACGCTCTTTCCCCGTAAGTGGCGCCCAGACCCCGCGGCTTCCTCCCTGAGAGATTTTCCAACGCGGGCCACAGTCGAGCCAAGCCGAAACCTCACACCCTGGCCCGCATCAGAAAATCTTCATCAGCGCGGTCATTCGGCAAAGTTCAGTGAGCGACCGCTACGCGGGACGAACCGGACATTAAAATCGGCGAAATGAATGTCCGGTTCCGGGTGGTAACGATTAACCTAAAACTGCGCCGACCGCTTTCGCCGTGGCGGCAACGATCTCGTCTGCTTCTGCGGTGGTCAGACAAAACGGCGGCGCAAAGCCCAGAATGTCACCTTGCGGCATGGCGCGGGCGATGACCTTGCTTTGCTCTAGCATCTGTGCTGATAGCTGCGGCCCAATCTTGTCGGCGGGATCAAAGAAGGTCCGATTGTTTTTGTCTTTCACAAACTCGACCGCGCAGAGTAACCCATCACCCCGCACATCTCCCACATTCGGGTGGTCGGACAACACGTCTGACATGGCCTGGTTCAAATAAGCGCCGACCTTGCCTGCATTCTCGACCAAACCCAGTTCATCAATCAGCTTCAGATTTGCGACGCCAGCTGCAGCGCCGATGGGGTGGGCGGAATAGGTCCAGCCGTGGCCAATGGAGCCGTTTTCGTCGGTACCTTGTTCCAGGACCTGCCAGACTTTGTCTCCGACAATCGATCCCGACAAAGGCGCATAGGCCGAGGTCAGCCCCTTGGCGATGGTGATAATGTCGGGCGTGATCCCGTAATGGTTCGAGCCAAACATGGTGCCCAAACGGCCAAAACCGGTCACGACCTCATCCGCAATGAGAAGAATGTCATGCTTGCGCAAAACAGCTTGGATCGCCCCCCAATAACCTGCGGGCGGGGGAACGATGCCACCTGTACCAAGGATCGGTTCCCCGATGAACGCCGCAATCGTTTCTGCGCCTTCGCGCTCAATCAACGCCTCTAGTTCGGCAACGCAGTGGGCGACGAATTGCTCTTCGGATTGTGATTGGTCTTCCCGCCGGAAGAAAAATGGCGCTTCTGTATGGATCACCTGTTCGACAGGCAGATCAAAATTCTTGTGGAACAGCTCAAGCCCAGTCAGAGATCCGGTCACGAGACCCGACCCATGATACCCGCGCCAGCGCGATATGATCTTCTTCTTTTCAGGGCGACCAAGGATGTTGTTGTAGTACCAGACCAGCTTCACATTGGTTTCATTGGCGTCCGATCCGCCCAGCCCGAAATAGACCTTGGACATGCTTGTGGGCGCGCGGTCAAGGATCATTTTTGCCAGCGTGATTGAGGCTTCCGTCCCGTGGCCAACATAGGAATGGTAGTAGGCCAATTCATGTGCCTGATCGGCAATCGCTTCGGCGATCTCGCTGCGGCCGTAGCCGACATTAACGCAGTAAAGCCCGGCAAAAGCATCGAGTAGTCGTTGACCATCTCGGTCTTCGATATGAACACCAGAGGCGGTCTTTATGACGCGACCGGGACTTTCACCCCGTGCGTGTTGTGCCAGATGTGTGGACGGATGAAAGAAAGCTTCACGGTCCCATTGTTCGAGTTGATCATTTTTCAGCAATTGGCTCCCCTTTTTTGGCCAAGACGGCGCGCCGCCTGTTTGAAGTTATGGAGCTGTGGTTTGCGCGGTCAGCTGACACTTTGCCGGGTCACAAACGGAGGGCTCCGTTCATCCCAACAGCAGCGCGCAATGCCTTTATTGCTGAGCACATCATTTATAACATGTTTTGCATCTGCGGGAAGCCATCATTCCTTCGTAAGGCAGCATCGGTCAAAACGACAACCCAACGTTGACCGAAGCAATGTATCACAGAATTCTGCAAGCGCTCCTGTGTCAGCCATGAGCCCACTCCAGCCATTATCCTTGCGCAAATATTGTCCAAGTTTCCGGGTTCTTGAACAAGACTGAATTGTGATTTTCGGAAAGACTGGTGGCAGGCGAATCAAGGCCTGCGCAGGGCTCGAATAAGGCCGGCGGGGAGGACGCCTGAGTCGAAGCAACCAAATTGGAAACAAGCATGTTCAAGAGCACTTTTTCAGCAACCCTATTGGCCGGCACTTTACTGGCGACTGGAACGGCATGGACGCAGGAGATCGCCGACACGATCTACACAGGCGGGCCGATCCTGACGATTGATGATGCCGGAACCAATACCGAAGCCGTGGCCGTTCGGGATGGCCGTATCATCGCCGTGGGGACCGCGTCCGATGTAATGGCGCATCGCGGCGATGAAACCGAGGTCTTTGATCTAGGTGGACGCGCCATGCTCCCGGGCTTCGTGGACAGCCATGGCCATGTCATCATGGGAGGGCTGCAGGCGCTGTCGGCCAACCTGCTCGCACCTCCCGACGGGCCGGTGACGGACATACCCAGCCTGCAATCGGCCCTATCCCAATGGGTCGAGGACAATCGGGGCATCGTGGACCAGGTGCAAGTGATCGTCGGTTTCGGATACGACAATGCCCAACTCGCCGAGCTGCGCCATCCCACGCGTGAGGAGCTCGACGCGGTCTCGGCCGAACTCCCGATCATGATCGTGCACCAATCTGGCCATATCGGCGTTGCCAATTCGAAGGCGCTCGAAATTGGCGGCGTTACCGCACAGACCGAGGCGCCGCCCGGCGGCGTCATCCGCCGGGATGCAAACGGCGAGCCGAACGGCGTCCTCGAAGAGTACGCATTCTTCACGGTGTTCGCGCCATTGATGGCCGGGCTGGGCAATGAGGCGCTCGAGGCGTTTGCCCGAGCCGGCGCAGACCTATGGGCGAGTTTCGGGTACACGACTGCGCAGGAAGGACGCGCGACGCCGGAGGTGGTCGAGGTGGCCAGACGCGTTGCCGCCGAGGACGGCCTGCCGGTCGATGTGGTGATCTTTCCCGACGTTTTGGAGGCCGCGGACTATATCTCCGAAAACACCTCTCGGGATTACGTGGATGGCGTACGGGTCGGTGGCTGCAAGTTGACAATCGACGGTTCGCCTCAGGGCTTTACGGCGCTGCGCGACCGCCCATATTACGATCCGGTCGGGGATTATCCGCCGGGCTACCTGGGCTATTCCGCCATCACCATGGAACAGACGCAGCAGGCCATCGATTTCTGTTTCGAGAACGGGCTGCAGATCCTCACCCATTCCAACGGAGAAGGCGCATCGGACATGCTGATAGCCGCACTCGGCTCGGCGCAGGAGCGTCTTGGCGATCCGGGCAATCGACCCGTCCTGATACACGGCCAGTTCCTTCGCGAGGATCAGGTCGACGCACTTAATCAACTCGGTGTTTTCCCTTCGCTGTTTCCCATGCATACCTTTTACTGGGGAGATTGGCACCGCGATCATACTGTGGGTCCGGTCAATGCCGAGAACATTTCGCCCACCGGCTGGGTCCACCAGCGTGGTATGATGTTTGGTACGCATCATGACGCTCCGGTCGCTTTCCCCGACAGCATGCGGGTACTTGCGGCAACGGTCACGCGCCGCACGCGATCAGGCGACATACTCGGCCCACATCAGCGCGTTGACGTGATGACCGCGCTCAGGGCAATGACGATCTGGCCCGCCTGGCAGCACTTTGAGGAAGACGACAAGGGCAGCATCGAAATTGGCAAGCTGGCGGATTTCGTCATCCTTTCCGACGATCCGACCGCTGTTGACCCTGAAACTCTGGCCGATCTTCAGGTCATGGTGACGATCAAGGAGGGTGATATCGTCTATCAGGCAGAGCCGGGCGTGCGTGAGGGCCGTCTCGACCGTTCATTCTTCCCGAGGGATCCGGGCATGGCGCACGAGTTCCTTCATGCCATGTACGAAGCGATGAGCGAGCATAGCCACGAGTTCTAGGCGCATTACGGTGGTCGCCGGGTCGGATACGGCCTGGCGGCGCTACTCTCTCCGTACAGCCTGCGCCCTGACCGGAACGCTTAATAGGGTATTGTCAGGTTGTTTTTGCGCCGGGCAAGAGCGGGGTGGAATGCTGGTATCAAGCGGCCAAGTCGTTTGCATACTCGGTCCAAAGCTCGAATGCATCGGTTCGGGCGTGGCGGTAGGAACGGGCTGAAAGACGGTGTCGTTTGGGGCGGAATAGTGCGGCGGTTTGATCGTGGACCGACAAGAACCGTTGCGCCTGACCGGACGACTTAAACCAGCCCATTACTTTCTCTCACCCTCGCGTATGTCTGTGAGAAGCCTCGGCGCAATTGTTTAACCCCCTGTGCTGGCGAAACTCAATCCCTGGGGCCAGTTCCGCTATTGCCGCCCCGTAGGAGTGCAGCTTGTCGGTGATAACTACCCTTGGTCGGCCCCAAACCTTGAATAGTTTCCTGAAGAAGCGCTTTGCGGCAGCTTTGTTCCGGCGGGATTGAACCAAAACGTCCAGAAGTCACCATTGACATCAACCGCGCGCCAGAGCCAGTGTTTACGCCCCTTGATTGGCACCACGACCTCATCGAGATGCCATTTACCAGCAGGACGCGGTCGATCCCGTCGGACCTTTACGGCAAACTGAGCCCCAAAGCGTGCCACCCAGTCCCGGACAGTTTCGTAAGAAACCGCGATCCCGCGAGAGGCCAAAAGATTCTCAACATCACGCAGGCTGAGTGCTAACCGATGGTACGCCCAGACTGCGTAGCCAATGACCGAGCGCGGGAAACGAAAACCCTTGAGGCGCGAAAGATCAGACAGATACAACATGGCAGCGCGCTACAACGACGAGACCGCTTCAACAACCTGACAATGCCCGTGGATCTGTCTCTCGACCGGGCTCAGCTCGGTTTCGAGGACGCACGTGACCCCGAGCACCCTGCCCTTTCCGGCAAAAAACAAAAGCAACTGCTGCAGGATCTTCAGGATACGGCCACCAAAGTAGTCTCAGGACCGCTTCTGAAAGAAACCAAGATCAAGTTTGGCGCCGCGCTGGATCAGCACTTTTCCCTGTCGGTCGATCCTAATGATGCACAAACCTGAGCGTGTTGCACAAATCGTTTCCGATGCGTAGCTGGTCCTTCGAATTGACTGCGGGATGCTGGGATGCCAATCAAATTCAATGCGTCGCGGCGGGATAGGTTTGCGAAGGCAAAGTACCGTGTGACGAACTGGGCCGAATACAATGAGGCGCTCCGCCTGCGTGCGCAAACACTTCTGATCGTGTCTGACATCCGCACGGTCGGTGGACCGATCACGCTGGTTGCAGACAGCACCGGGCTGCGTGTCCACGGTGGCCGAGACTGGATGCGGGAGAAGCACGGGCTGCCAAAGGCCCGCAAGGCATGGCGCAAACTGAATATCGGGTTAGGCCCGGAGAACGGCGAACTCGTCGCGTCACGTCTAGAATCCGAGCATGTCGAAGATCCCGGTGCATTGCCTGATCTTCTCGCCGAAATGGCCGGCCTTGTTCACCGTTTCATCGCGGACGGTGCTTATGACGGTACACCATCCGCCGCAACGATCCGGCAAACTTTCGGTGCTGATGTCGAGCTGATCATTCCGCCGCCGAAGAACGCCGTTCCCGGAGAGTGCGCCGCGTGCAACGCCCATATCGACATGATCGCCAATGAAGGTCGTATGGCCTGGCAGAAGGCCACTGGCTGTGGCCAAAGATCACGCGGCGAGGTCCAGATCGGGCGTTGCAAACAAGTCATCGGATCAAAACTGCGTAGCCGCAAATTGGAGACCCAGACAACCGAAACCAAGATCGCTGTCAAAGCTCTCAACCGCATGACCCATCTCGGTCGGGCTCTGTTGCGAAGTTTCGGTGGGAAGAAGAGAACGGGCTGTGGCAGCGGGTTTAAGAAGCGAGTTCCGCGAACTG
>NZ_JAEDOX010000023.1 GCF_017872555.1 Ruegeria sp. HKCCSA071 | reverse complement strand
CTTTCGGCTGAATTACACCGGCAGCTATTCACTCTCTGTGTTCTTGAGCGTCAATGGTCAAAGTTTGCAACAGATCCCACGGCCCGCCCAACAGTCGCGCATTCAGCGCGAGCGCCCCGTCGAACGAAACCGGCAGGAACGGTCGCGCTGGTAAAACACCACTATCACTCAGCAAATCAAGCCCGGTCCCTTCGATGATCGTGTGTACGCGCGACATCCCTGGAAATCGGGAAAATGGCCCATCCCGATCGATCCGGGCCACACTGATACGCCAGACGACGTGCTTACCGACCCGCTTCGCGGCAAGTTCGGTTGTTACCCCGCCACCATTGGCCCATGGCGTAACCGCGAAATCCTGCAATCTGATAAGGTTCTGGGTCAAATTCTTTGCATCTCGCCGTTAACCTAGACATAATACTAATAAGTTTGGAAAATATAGTGAGTACAATGTGAACGAGCAGAAAAACGTCGGCTTCCAGGATATCCGCGATGAAGTTCTGAATCGTATCCAGACCAGAATTTGGCCGCAAGGCAGCCTGCTGCCCACCGAACTGGAGCTGGCCGCCGAGTTCGGCTGCGCCCGCGCGACTGTCAATCGAGCTCTGCGTGAACTTGCTGATCAGGGTATTGTAACACGCAAACGCAAAGGCGGCACACGTGTGGTTACAACACCGGTCAAACAGGCCAGATTGCCGATCGCGGTAGTCCGTCAAACCATTGAAGATATGAATGCAGAATACCGGTATGCGTTGGTCAGCCGTACACTGATTGATTGCCCGGCATGGCTACAAGCCAAACTCGGGCTGCCCGAGGGTACGCAAATTCTGCATTTGCGCTGTATGCACCATGCAGACAATCGCCCCTTCCAGTACGAGGAACGATGGATCAATACAGCCGCGGTACCGCACGTCATGGATGAAGACTTTCTGTCCACCGGTCCAAACGAATGGTTGCTGGCCGAGGTTCCTTTTTCGAACGCGGAAATTGCATTCTCAGCTATTCCGGCAACCGGTCCGCTTCAGGACTTTCTTTCTGTTCCGCCCGGAACACCTTTGTTCCAGTTGGAGCGGACAACGTGGTTTCGCAATACCCCAGTCACTTTCGTACGAATGACCTTTCATCAGGGTTATCAAATGCGGACAACGTACTGAGGCTTTTTCCGCTATTGGTGGTCCTGCCGAAAGCCAAATCTCGACCCGCTACTCCGCTTGTCTCAAATAGGCACTACATCAAGTGCATGTGCATTCGGGTGGCCAAATTGCCAAGAACCCAGACGGTGCCAAGGATCATTATCATCAGAACCAGTGTTGAAAACAGCACTAGGTGCAGATCTTCACGGCTGCTGCGCCGGCGGTCGATATGCAGGAAGTAGACAAGCTGCAACACAAGCTGTGCCAATCCAAGCAACCCGATGGTCAGGTAAACACCAACCGTTTCAATCCCATAAACCTGTGCCACGCCAAACATTGCCAAGGTCAGCAACAGCGAGCCACCATACCCAATCACATAGCGCCGACGCTCGCGACGATGCATTTCAGAGCGCCTATCCATAGGTCAGACCTCCGAAATACACGATTGTAATGATCCCAATCCAGATCAGATCGAGAAAATGCCAGAACAACGCCAGCCGCACCACGCGCGAGATAACCACGTCGGTCATGCCCTTGACGCGCAGCTGAATACCCAAAACGATCAGCCAAAGGCATCCTGTCGCAACGTGCAGACCATGCATCGGGACCAACCCAAAAAAGGCTGACAGAAATCCGCTGCGCTGTGGAATGCCACCTTTTTCCGCCATGGCCATGAAGTCACGCACTTCCAGCACCAGAAAACTAAGGCCCAGAACAAGCGTGACGCCAAACCACAAGACAATGCGACCGCGCGGCAGATTGTACTTCAGCGCCAGCATCGCAAGACCAACTGTCAGGCTGCTGGTCAGCAGTATCAGGGTCTGCGCAAAGACACTTTTCAGATCAAACAGCTCGTGCGGGCCGGGGCCACCTGCCTGCGCATCGATCATCGTTATGTAAATCGCAAACATCAGGCCAAAATAGACCAGATCGCTCATCAAGAAGACCCAGAACCCAAAGGTGACAACCTCGGTCGCCTTGTGGGCGCTGGCGTGATGTTCCCCAAGATTGATACCGGGATAGCTGTGAGTGGGCGCGCGCTTCATGTCGCAACCTCCAGATCCGGGCGGGCAAGGCCGCGGTTTTCCGGAGAAGTTTCAAAGTCGCGATCAACTGCGGCTTCGCTGTGGACCAACGCCAGCCAGGCTTCGTAATCCCTTCGCACCTCTTCCGCGGGGATGGTGAGTTCTGTACTGTCATCGAATGTCCAGATGATCACCGCAAGGATCATCAAAACCGTCATTATCGCTGCAAGCCACCAGATCCACCAGACCAGCGCAAACATCCATATGCCACTGAGAACGCACAGGACGAAGCCAATTCCTGTGTTTCGGGGCAATTCAATATCTTCATAAGCGTCTGGTGTCGGATAGGCCGTTCCTTTTGCCTTCTGTGCCGTGAATTCATCCCGATCCGTAACCTTGGGGATTATCGCAAAGTTGTAAGCCGGAGGCGGTGAAGGGATAGACCATTCCAATGTACGACCATCCCAGGGATCCCCAACAGGAACGCGGGTTTGGGCACGGTCACGAATGCTGACCCATAGCTGGATCAGGACCGAGAACAACCCACAGGTAATAACAATCGCTCCGATGATGGCTACGATCATGAAAGGGTGGAAAGACGGATCGCTATAGCTGAAAGACCGGCGCGGCATGCCCAACAGCCCGACGAAATAGAGCGGCATGAATGTCAGCAAAAACCCCCCGGTCCAGCAAAAAACAGAAACCCGGCCCCAGAATTCGTTCAGTCGAAATCCAAATGCCTTGGGGAACCAGTAATTGTATGCCGCCAACAACCCGAACAACACGCCAGGCAATAACGCGTTGTGGAAGTGAGCCACCAAAAACAGCGTATTGTGAACCTGGTAGTCTACGGTTGGATTTGCCAGAATCACACCGCTCAGGCCGCCGATGGCAAACAGAATCAAAAATGACAGCCCATAAAGCATAGGCACCGAGAACCTAATGCGCCCCCGCCACAACGTCGCCATCCAGTCATAGACTTTCACACCGGTTGGGATGGCAATCAGCATGGTCGCGATACCAAACACCGCGTTGATCAGCGCGCTTTGACCCATGGTAAAAAAGTGGTGCAGCCAAACCGTGAACGACAGCACTGCAATCGACATGGTCGCAATGACAAGCGAGTTGTAGCCATAAAGCCGTTTGGCCGAGAAGGTCGCAAACACCTCGGAATAGATGCCGTAGGCAGGCAGCACCAACAGGTAAACCTCGGGGTGGCCGAACAGCCAGAACAGATTGGCATAGTTCATCATGTTGCCGCCGAGGTCGTTTGTGAAAAAGTGAAAATCAAGATAGCGATCAGCGGCAAGCATCAGCGCGGCGACACCCAAGGGCGGCATGGCAAAGACGATCAGGATCGAACTGCAAATGATTGTCCAGCAATACATGGGCAGCCGCATGAACGTCATGCCCGGAGCGCGCAACTTGTAGATCGTAACGGCAAAATTGATACCGGTCAGCGAGGTGCCAATGCCCGAAACTACGATGGCCCAGATCCAGTAATCCGGCCCAACGCCGGGATTGAACGCCGCGCCGGTATACGGTGGATATGCTGTCCAGCCGCCGGTCGAAAACTCTCCAACCACCAGCGACACCATCAGCATCATGCCTGCTGAAACCGTAAGACCCAGACTAATCTGGTTTAGTCGCGGGAACGCCACATCACGCGCGCCGATCATCAGCGGGACAATGTAATTCGCAACACCAAAGACAAAGGGAACGGCAACAAAGAAGACCATGATTGTGCCGTGGGTGCTGAAAAGTTCGGCAAAGTGTTCCGCTTCGAGGAAGCCGTCGCCGGGCCCGGAAGCCTGCTGCGCGCGCATGACAACGCCTTCAAGGACTCCGCGTGCCAGCATCACGATGGCAAAGACGATATACATGATACCGATCTTCTTGTGATCGACGCTAGTCAGCCAATCGCGCCACAGGGGTGTCCACAGACGAAACCAGCTCAGCAATCCTACGACAACCACAACGCCAAAAATCACAACAGCTGCGGCTGTATTGGCCACGATCTCATTTGTATTTGGGTTCTGGATCAACCCGGCAATCGGAAAAGCGTCCCAATTCAGACGCCCGAAGAAACCTGTCTTGGTAGGCGTCATTTTTGCGCCTCCTGCCCAAATGATGCAGTTCCAGGCTGTAGATCGATCGGCAAAGGCTGACCGCTGTGGTAACGGCTCAGGATATTCCGGAACAGGCCGTCTTCTATTGAGAAGTAGAGCGCATCATCCGGCATCCGAGATGTTCCCAAAGCGGCCTGAACCTCATCCCTGTCGGTCCGCATGGCCAAATTCCGATAAGTTGCCGCATCGAGTTGGATGCTGTTGTTACGCACTTCTTCGACCCAAGTGTCGAAATCCTCACCACTCATTGCGATGGTGCGGAACTTCTGCTTGGTAAAGCCCCGTCCGTTGTACTGAGTGTTTTCACCTTGCATCACTTCCGGCGCATCCGCGACAAGATGTAACTGGGTGGTCATGCCCGGCATCGCATAAATCTGTCCAGCCAGCGCGGGTATTAAAAACGACTGCATCACGGTATCGGTTGTCAGCGTCAATGCAACTTGCCGCTTTGTCGGAATTCCGAACTCTCCCACAGTGGCGATCCCGAGATCGGGGTACAGAAACAGCCATTTCCAATCC
The DNA here is from genome assembly GCF_017872555.1 of Ruegeria sp. HKCCSA071. Classification (GTDB taxonomy): domain Bacteria; phylum Pseudomonadota; class Alphaproteobacteria; order Rhodobacterales; family Rhodobacteraceae; genus Ruegeria. Next base: position 10,657 of record NZ_JAEDOX010000023.1, on the reverse strand, counting down.
AGACCGACAACCTGAACCCGCAGCGCCGGGTCTTCACCAAATGGTGCCGAATACGGGTCAAGCCGATGCGTCGCCTTCCAAAGATAAAAAGACAGCAGGGCCACGATTATGACAGGTACGCCCCACATGACAAATTCCAGCTTGGCCGAGAAATCCCAATCCGGTGCGTAAGGCGCAATGCGGTTGCTTCGGCGGCGATACCGAAATGCTATTACCGGGACCAGCACCACTACCGGGATAACGGCCAGCAGGATCAATGCGGTCGCCCGAAGCAAATGCGTTTTCTGAACTGCCGCTATCGGGCCTTGCGGGTCCAAAAAGCTGTCGCTGGCCAAAGCTGGTTGCACCGAAGCGATCAACAGGAACACAGCGGCGAGCCTGAGCAAGGATGGATTGGACGAAACGACTTGTGCCACAGCTGACTGTCCTCTCCTCATCTCGATCCCATCCAACTATCGGCAAGTGGGTGAATTTTCTCAAGAGTTATTCCGAACCAGGGATTGCCATCCTCAACTTTCTTTCAACTTTGGGTGTAAACGGCGACGGGTCGCGCGGCATCTTCCCGTTGACTTGCGAGGCCAGTCGGGACAGATAAATCGTCAATGCGTACTTTGCTGTTCACTTTAGGATTGATCCTTCTGTCCCAGACAACACTGGCACAGGATCGTGCAGCAATTGAACGCCAGTTTCAGTCGTGGTTGTTGGAGACTATCTGGCCGCAGGCGCAGGCCAAAGGTGTTTCGCGCAACACACTGCAACAGGCATTTTCCGGTGTTACTCTGAACTGGGACCTGCCTGACCTGGTTCCGCCCGGACAAAAACACAAAACGCCCAAGGCGCAAAAACAAGCCGAATTTGGCTCGCCCAGCCGGTATTTCAATCCGGGGTCAATTCAGGGTGCAACGTCTGTCGGGCGCAGGATGGCGAGGCAACATTCTGCGATTCTTGCGAAAGTCGAAAACAATACAGGCGTTCCTGCTCGTATCATTCTGGCAATCTGGGGCAGAGAAAGCGGCTATGGGCAGGTGCCAATCCGCCATGATGCGTTCAGGGTTCTGTCGACCAAGGCATTCATGAGCACACGCGCGGACTACTTCACGACCGAGCTTATCGCAGCTCTGCAAATCGCGGAAGCAGGGCCCCTGCCAGCCCGGCAAATGAAAAGCAGTTGGGCAGGCGCGTTAGGACAACCCCAATTCATGCCATCAAGCTATTTGGCATACGCCGCAGATGGCAACGGCGATGGACAGTTCGATATCTGGGGGTCATCCGATGATACAATCACATCGATTGGCAACTACCTGAAACAGCACGGCTGGGTCGCCGGGCGTGACTGGGGCTTCGAAGTGTCTGTGCCAGCAACCGTATCATGTGCATTGGAAGGACCTGATCAGGGGCGGTCAATCCAGCAATGGGAAGCGATGGGCATAAACCGGGTCTCGGGTAAACCTTATCCAGCTCACGAGCTGAAGGGTGCAGGTTACCTGATGATGCCAGCCGGACGATTTGGTCCTGCTTTTCTTGTCACTCCCAATTTTTACGTTCTTAAGGAATACAACAAAAGCGATCTGTATGCTTTGTTCGTGGGCCATGTCGGTGACAGAATCCAATTTGGAAGCGGCGATTTTAAAGGACAATGGGGCAAGGTCGGTGGCTTGTACCGTTCTGACATCGCAAAGATGCAGGGCGCGCTGGAAAGCTTGGGGTACGATGTCGGAGGCGTTGACGGTTTGCCAGGTTTCAAAACCCGCCGATCAATAGGCAGATGGCAGGAAGCGACGGGTCTTGCACCTACCTGTTTTCCTGAAATCTCGATGAAAACAAAACTGGCCCGATAAGGCAACAAGCATGCATTGAACGGTCTCTGGTAACTTGCCGGAGCGTCTTACCGCCGGTCGCAACAGACCGTCATTAACATCAATCTTTGTGGTTGCGATTGTATTGTTGCTCAATCGAAAACTAACTTGATGCGTCAGACCATGTGTTTCCATGAAGCTCGGATGTTTGCCGACGGGTTGCGTGTGCCATTCAGACACGCCGCTTGCGACTAAGCGAGCCGTGTTAATTTCAAATGCACAGTCCTTGCCAACTGAGTTCTTTTTTTGACCGCGCAGCCCAAAACTTCTCGTTATAACAATGCGATATGCCCATCCAATGTAAGGTACGCGGGACTCCGTCCGGGGACTTTTTAAGTCAACTGACGCTGCTCCAAACACATCAACTTTCCGTGATCGACAAATCGTCGCCAGATTTTTGGCACAGAGTTGTAACGGAAGGGTCTCTGGGAACTGTGGTTCAGTCCTTGTATACAGGAAACAATAGAGTCGGCTTTTGACTCATCTGGACCGAGATGGCACGAGTTGGTCAATTACAGTCGGCACACCGGGCATGATTGATTGACACGGTTTTGAAGACTAAGAGGACATTCCGGATGTTTTTTGCTTTGCCGGCCAAGTTTTGTTTTGAGAGGCACCATGACACGTAAAGTCACCAAAGCAGTTTTTCCAGTGGCGGGAATGGGAACCCGGTTTTTGCCGGCAACCAAATCCGTTCCGAAAGAGATCATGACGTTGGTGGATCGCCCGCTGGTGCAATATGCAATCGACGAAGCCCGCGCCGCTGGGATCAAAGAGTTCATCTTTGTGACGTCTCGCGGGAAATCCGCGCTTGAAGATTACTTTGACCATAACCTCGTCCTCGAACAGGAGCTAATGGCCAAAGGTAAAAACAAGCTTCTCGATATCCTGAACAAGACCAATATGGAAAGCGGCGCGATAGCCTATATCCGCCAACACAAAGCCTTGGGGTTGGGCCACGCCGTTTGGTGCGCGCGCCGCTTGATAGGCGATGAACCTTTTGCCGTAATGCTGCCTGACGATGTGATTGCTGCAGACAAACCATGTCTGCAACAAATGGTTGAAGCCTATGAAGAAACAGGCGGCAACATGGTGGCAACGATGGAAGTTCCGCCAGAAAAGACAAGTTCGTATGGCGTGCTGGATGTTGTCGACAGTATTGGCCCGGTCATTCCAGCCAAGGGTATGGTTGAAAAGCCTGAGCCGTCGAAAGCGCCATCCAAGCTGGCAGTTATCGGTCGCTATATTCTCCGACCTTCCGTGCTGAACAACCTGAACGCAATGAAAACCGGAAGTGGTGGTGAAATCCAACTGACTGATGCAATCGCCGAGGATATCGCATCCGGTGTGCCTGTATTTGGATACAAGTTCGACGGGCAGCGTTTCGACTGCGGCTCAAAATCCGGTTTTCTGCAAGCGACCGTTTCCTTTGCCCTTGCCCGTGACGACCTGCGTGATGACCTGAGCCAATATCTGAATGACATTGTGGCAACTGGAAAAGCGGCCCAGTAGCCACGGGATCTTTCAGTCTACAAAAATAATTGAACAATATCGTTGGTCATCAGCAATTCAGGGGCACGTGTATGAACAGTACGGTCTATCCAGTCATCCTGTGTGGTGGTTCAGGAACGCGTTTGTGGCCCCTGTCGCGCAAAAGCTATCCCAAGCAATTCGTTCCACTTGTCGGCAAAACCAGTCTTTTGCAAGATTGTGCTGACCGGATGTTGGGACCCTCTCATGCACCCTATGCCAAACCAATGGTTCTCACCAACGAAGCCTTTCGGTTTATTGTCCCTGAACAGTTAACCACCGTGGGGATCGACCCCGGTCCGATCCTGATTGAGCCTGAAGGGCGCAACACGGCCCCTGCCGTACTGGCGGCGGCGCTCTACCTCGCCTCACGTGATCCGGATGCCATCATGCTGGTTGCACCTTCCGATCATGTGCTTCCAAACAAGGCGGCTTTTCATCAGGCCATCGCCGAAGGCACGCGCGCAATTGCCGAACGAGGCGATCTGGTGACATTTGGTATCACGCCCACTCGGCCCGAAACCGGGTATGGCTACTTAAAGCTGAACGACGCCCTAGACGCGTCCGGGGGTGCAGTTCGCCTGGATCGGTTCGTGGAGAAACCGGATCTGGATGCGGCGCAGGCGATGGTGAAAGATGGCAGTTACCTGTGGAATTCCGGCATCTTCCTGTTTGCGGCACGTGACATCGTTGCCGCATATGAAAAATTCGCAAGCACCCTTGTTGCACCTGTCCAAAAGGCCGTCGACAACGCAAAGACAGATTTGGGGTTCCTGAGATTGGATCCTTCGGCTTGGGCTGACGTCGATGACATCTCGATCGACTATGCGGTCATGGAAAAAGCTCCCAACCTCAGCGTGGTTCCGTATTCCGCTGGTTGGTCGGATGTTGGCAGTTGGACGGCTGTTCAAGAATTGTCAAACCCTGATGAAAACGGCATCGCGACAAATGGGGAAGTAACCACAATCGACTGCCGCAACGTTCTGATACGATCAGAATCGCCAGCTCAGGAAGTGGTGGCAATGGGGCTTGAGAACGTTATCGCAGTTGCGATGCCGGATGCTGTGCTGGTTGCTAGCATGGACAAAGCCCAGGACGTCAAGCAGGCTGTCGCTGCCTTAAAGGCAAAAGGGGCCAAACAGGCAGATACGCTTCCGGTCGATCACCGCCCCTGGGGCTGGTTTGAGAGCCTCGTGATCGGTGACAGATTTCAGGTCAAACGAATCCATGTACATCCTGGCGCGGCGCTCAGTCTGCAGTCCCATCACCATCGGTCCGAGCATTGGATTGTGGTTGAAGGCACCGCCAAGGTTACAGTCGATGATCAGGAACGGCTGGTCAGCGAAAACCAGTCTGTCTATATCCCGCTGGGTGCCGTGCACCGGATGGAGAACCCCGGCAAAGTGCCCATGGTTCTGATCGAAGTTCAGACAGGCACCTACTTGGGCGAAGATGACATCATACGGTACGAAGACATTTATGCCCGAGATTAAGCAGCGACAAAGTTCTCCATAGGCCATACTCGGGTCGGCTTGTCCCCGGAGTTACTTGGGTTAATAGATCATTTCCTGTGCGGTCGGCCAGGTCAGACCGGATTGACGCGCCTTACGGCAGGGTGGCGCGCAACCGACTTCCGGACCGACAGCCACAGGAGGACCCCCCCGTGTCAATGACCTCACCCAGATTGCGCCTGCCTTTTCTACAACCTTCGCAGGCTCAAAAACACGTTACTCACAATGAAGCACTGCGGCAGCTTGATCTGGTCGTGCAGCTGACAGTGCGAACGACCAATGCCAGCACTCCGCCCGTAGTCCCCGAGCAGGGCGATGTCTATGCTCTGGGCGTCACCCCCACTGGGGACTGGGCCGGACATGCAGGAGAGCTTGCCGCATGGCTGGACAACGCCTGGCATTTCTTGACCCCGTATGCGGGCTGGCGCGCCTGGGACGAGACCACTGGTGAACTGAAATTCTGGAATGGGTCTGATTGGCTACCCTTGCCCGTCAATACACAGAACCTGGACGGTATTGGGGTGGCAACAAGCTCAGACCTTACGAATCGCTTGTCTGTCCGAAGCCCAGCCTCGCTTCTGAGCCATGAGGGCGGCGGGCATCAGCTGAAGATCAACAAGGCGGGTGCGAGCGATACGGCATCGCTGGTGTTTCAGTCGAACTGGACCGGCCACGCTGAAATGGGGTTATCCGGAAGTACGGGGTTTTCAATCAAAGTGTCCCCAGACGGAGGATCCTGGACGGAAGCTTTGACTTTTGACCCCGCGACCGGAACAGCGGCTGGTGCAGCTGTTCAGGGCGATGCGACGGATACCACTCCGGGTCGACTTATGCGTGCAGACTACGGTTATGGGCCGGGCAACCTTCTGGGGGCGGTATCGGAAGTTGGCGGTACACCAACCGGTGCGGTCATAGAGCGCGGAAGTAATGCCAATGGCGATTTTACGCGTTTTGCCGATGGAACCCTGATTTGCACCGCCGCGTTGTTGCCTGTCGCTTGCACGACCGCTGAAGGCGCATTATTCGCAAGCGCTGCAATAACGTGGGACTACCCAGCGCCATTTTCCTCTGCGCCCTGCATTAGTGGCAGCGCTGGAGCTAATAATCGTTTCATCGGGTTTGATGGGCCCGGAAACACTCAAGCCTCGTGCAAAGCTCTCTCCGCAACTTCGGATACAGCAGCTTTTTCACCAAGTGTCATCGCCATAGGGCGCTGGTTCTGAGTGCAGCTGCCGCCTGAACTGTGGTTCGGACGGTTTTTTGTGTAGTCGAGCCATTTCCTTAGCAATCGCCGATTCCATTGGACCCACCGAAGACGCCGAACTCCGGGCGAAAAAGCAGGCAGCGCGACACCACACGCCTGATGGCTGTTTACTTCAGACCCATGCCCAGAATTGTGTCTTTTTAGCTGACAATGGCCGTGATTCAACAGGTTCTGCGCAGCACGACGGATTGAAAAACCTCTGTTTCAGTACTTATTGCCTCTAAAACAACAAGAAAACATGGGAACTCAGCAGCCATACCTGTAAATCATTGAAACCGGCGCTGGATTCTTCGATTGTGCCCGCGCCGTTGATAGTAATTGGTAAAAAAGGATTTGGCAGATGCGCATTGCAATGATCGGCACCGGGTATGTGGGCCTTGTGTCCGGCGTGTGTTTTTCGGACTTCGGTCATGATGTGATTTGCGTTGATAAGGCTGAGCAGAAAATCGATATGCTCAAAGCCGGACAGGTGCCTATTTATGAACCGGGTCTTGACGTGCTGATGGCGCGAAACGTCGCGGCTGGCCGCCTGAGCTTCACAACCGATCTTGCAGCCGCAGTAGACGGCGCCGATGCTGTCTTTATTGCTGTCGGAACGCCAACCCGGCGTGGAGACGGCCATGCGGATCTGACTTATGTGATGGCAGCGGCGGAAGAAATCGCTCAGGCTGTCACCGGGTATACCGTTATCGTCACAAAATCGACTGTGCCCGTCGGAACAAACAGGAATGTGTGGGAAACAGTCAAGGCCGCCAACCCCCAGGCCGAATTTGACGTGGCTTCGAACCCTGAATTCCTTCGCGAAGGCGCGGCAATCGACGATTTCATGCGCCCGGATCGCGTCGTGGTCGGCGTTGAAAATGACCGCGCGGCCGAAGTGATGGCAGAAATATACCGCCCTCTGTATCTGCGCGACTTCCCGATCCTGACCACCGATCTGGAAAGCGCGGAGATGATAAAATACGCCGCCAACGCGTTTTTGGCGACCAAGATCACCTTCATCAATGAAATCGCCGGGCTATGCGAAAAAGTTGGTGCGGATGTTAAAGAAGTCTCGCGTGGCATTGGCCTTGACGGGCGGATTGGCAACAAATTCCTGCATGCAGGACCTGGCTACGGTGGTTCATGTTTTCCAAAAGACACGGCCGCGTTGGCCCGGATCGGGCAGGACCACGCGCATCCAATGCAGATCACCGAGACCGTCATCCGCGTGAATGACGAAATCAAGAAACGGATGATCGAGAAAATTCGTGACGCATGTGACGATCATTTCAACGGCAAAACCGTGGCGGTTCTGGGTGTCACATTCAAACCCAATACGGACGATATGCGCGACGCGCCATCGCTGTCCATCGTCCCCGCCCTGATAGGCGGAGGCGCAAAGGTGCGTGTTGTTGACCCACAGGGAAAATCTGAAGGAGAGGCGCTTTTGCCGGGCGTCGAATGGTGCGACGATCCGTATATCGCCGCGCGGGGCGCGGATGTTGTTGTGCTGCTGACGGAATGGAATGAATTCCGCGCGCTGAACCTTTCCGAAATTGCGGCGTCAATGAAATCAGCCAGGATGGTCGACCTGCGCAACATCTACTCGAAAACTACAGCGCTGAAATCGGGGTTCGAAACCTACGTCGGTGTTGGACGCTGAAAGCACCCGTCCAATCTTACCGTTTCGCAAGTAGTTGACGGATCATAATGCGGCTGTCCAAACCCGGTAGCGGCCTTGTCCGGTGACCTCGCGCACTAGGCCTCTCCGGGTGAACAGGTCAAAGTTCCGCTGAACCGCTGCGCGGGAAGAATTGGTAAGTTCTTCTGCAAGTGGGGCCGAGACCATCGGCCACGCCGCCAGAGCATCAATCAGACGCGGGGGGGTGCGACCGCTCAGATCCTGCGTCGCGTCGCGGGCCTTACCCTCCCAGACACTGATCCTGTCGAGGTGCAGCAAAGCCGCAAGAACAGCTTGCCCGGAGCCCTGTATCCAAGACCCTAACTTTTCCGTCGGCCCACCTGTTCCGCGCAACGCACCCGGACCAGACAACGCCAGAGGCATGAACATTGCGCCACCCCGCCCCATCGAAGCCGCGTGCCGCGCTGCGATGATTGCCGCCTCGGTGTCTTGTCCGACCCCCTGCGAAACCGCTCGCCATGCATGAAACGCGATGGCCGATTGTGTCACCGGGTGCAGCCTTTCAGCATTCCGCATGACTTCGGCCAGATCAACGATCGCCTCAGGCGTCGCATCGGCCCCCTGAGCCAGACGGTCGAGAAACGCGGTCAACCCGCTTTCCCACCCGCCTGTCGCAGGGCCCGCGCCTGAGCTCAGACGGCGCACGGCCCAACCTGCCCGAAACAGCGCCTGCACGTCATCGTGGGTCGCGCCGATCCTCAGACCCGTCCACAAAGCTAGGCGGTCCACGCTGACCCGATCCCCTGTCCACCACCCCAGATCGGACGTTTCCATAAGTGCCAAACGATGCGTCCACCCCTCAGGCCCCGAACGCAGCCGCTCATCCAGAGCGCCAAAGGTCAGGGCAAGATCAGCAAGCTCTGCCGACAATTCTGATTGTGCTAAATACCAATCGCGCGGATCGAATAACGGGCGCTGATCCGATCGGGGACCAGGCAAAAAGAAATCTTCCTCCACGTCCTGGTCCGGAGGCAAAAACCAAGGGTCATCCTCTTCTGCCGGATCACCATCATAGATGCTGGCTGGGCCAAGATCATCGACCTCGTCTTCTGGAAGGGGCGTGGTTTTCTTCGGCGTCATACCCGGCATTCTTTGGGCATTTGCAACAGTTCACAAGGGTTTTCCATCAGCCCGAGAATGTGCGGGTCAATACTTCCAGTTCGGCGCTTAAATCCGTCTGCGGGGAACTGCCCAACAGCATATATCCATAGCCGCCCTGCTCCCACTTTGCAGTTGCCAAACCGCTCAACACCGTATGTTGAACTTCGGTATTTGCGGCATTCGGTCCCTGGCGAATGACACAGAAGGCAAGTGGTTGACCCTGATCGTCGGCAAAAACCACTTGGATCAAGGGCTTGCCTTTGAATGAAAGAACCTGCGCCCGCTTCAGCTCCAACCCTGGCAACGCTTCCAGTGTTTCCTGATTCAGCGATCGTCCCAGCTCGGCTTCGGCCATTGCAAATTGCTTGGTCAGCGACGCTTCTGAACTGTCCAGCGATGCAATCGTTTCCGGCACGTAAAGTGATTGATAGATCGCGGCCTGCTGGGCCCAGCTTAAGTCTGCTGGCCGGGTGGCCCAGAAGGTTACGGCGACGGCTGCAAACGCCGCGCTGGCAGCTACCACAACGAGACGCAGAAACCCGTCATTGGCGGGCCGCGTCGTTTTTTCCGGAAGGTCCACCTTCGGCGCTTCAGCGGGCAGGTTCACAAAAACATCCCGAACAGCAGGCGCAAACGGGTCCAGCGCCATCAGACGATGTTCCAGCGCAGCGTCATCTACAACCGCAGCCTCAATAACGCGGGTCTGAGCCTCATCCAGGCTGCCTTCCAGATATGCTAACAGCGTCTCGTCGGAAAACGTCATTTGCCACTCCGTCGCGCGGTGTCCGCTGCATCAACCTGCATCACAGTTTTAAGTTTCTGCCGGGCATTCGAAAGCCGGCTCATGATCGTGCCGATTGGAACCTCCAACAAGGCGGCGGCTTCGCGGTAACTGTACCCCTCAACGAAGACGAGCATAACCGTTTCGCGCTGTGCCTCTGGCAACTGCATCACTTGAGTAAACACTTCAGCCGCAAAAATATTCGTTTCCGTGTCCGGTCCCGTTGCAACCAGATCCGCTTCGGGGGTCACCGACAGCGCCTGCGCGCGCCTAACCGACCGCGAACGCAGCTCGTTCAGCCAGATCGACCGGCAGATTGTCATCAACCAGCTATCCAAACGGTTGTGCGACGTCACCTGATGATGTCGTTCAAGCGCGCGCAAACATGTGGCCTGTAACAAATCATCGGCTACATCCGAGGCACCCGATAATGCCAGCGCAAACCGCCAGACACGCTTCGAATGCGTCTGAACCGCATCGCGGACGGCTTGTTCAGAAGTCATCTCAGCTCTCATCGAATGATCGCGACCTGCTTGTGTTTCTAAATTGCGGACCGGACCCGCAAGGGCAGAATTGCCATGTTTGGCCGTGAAATGAAACGAAACTCCTGTTCAAAACAGTCACATTTGCGTCTGTAATTGTTGCAGCGCCTATTTCAGCAACCGGTTGGGTATTGGATGCCAGTCATTTGCGACAGTTGTTTTGGTTTTGACCAATGACATGTTGCTCGAAAGAACAGGAGCCACAGCCTTTTTCGATTTTAGGTTCATGTTTGGTTTAGTTTTTTGGTTTTGGTTGCGGGTTTGTTTGTGAGGTCTTATTTAGCGTGTTTGGATGTTGGGATGGGTTGGTCTGCCGCAGGGTTGCATCTGTCCTTTAGGCGCGGCGGGATATGGGGTATCTGGGCGTGCGCACCGTTTCACGGATTTG
>NZ_JAEDOX010000022.1 GCF_017872555.1 Ruegeria sp. HKCCSA071 | reverse complement strand
GATCCGCACCGCATCAGCGCGGAACTCGTCCGTCCGTTTCAATCCCATAGTTCATCTCCTTTGCTGCAATAAATGCTATCAAAGGAGCGGCATCAAACCGTGACACGTCCAGACTGGCTCATCTCAACTTTGTGCGCCCGCGAGGTAATTATCCGAAGTAGCTTCAATCCTGATAGTGAACACACGCAGGGTAACCGTCCATTGTCTGGGTCCACACCCCTCCAAAGACACCACATGTAGTACTATTGTAAGCTGAGAACCGAGGAAGCGTGACAGTCATCGTTAGAGCCAAAACAACAACGCCCAGACCAAACCAGGACAGGCGGGTTTTGGAGCACTCGATCTCTCTTTCCTGTTCCCTAATGTCTTTGAAGACTTCCCATTTGTCCTGTTCAGCCTTTTTGAGAACCGCATCCGTGTGTCTGCTTTGTGCTCCAAGAGCATCGGCAACCTGGGATATCGCTTCCAGTGACCCACGAACACGGGCATTGATCGCATGCCCAACCAGATCCCCATAGTGCTCAGGATCGGTTTGGGTCTGCGCTGCAAATGCCGCCTGCCGCGCCTCTGTTGCCGTCTTGTGCACCCGGTCTAGCACCCGTGTCTGATCATCCACGCGATCCGACACGCTGGCCAGCACGGTGCCTACCATATCGAGGGTTTCGCGCAGTTCTTCGTCAGAGAGCGGGGCAGGGGAGGGGGATTGATCATTCATTCTCGAATTTCTTTCTCGTCATTGGTCTTGTGGCTGGTACAGCCCTTTGAATTCAGGATCGGCGTAATAGCGCAGTTTGCGGGCAATGGCCGTGGGCCTGCCCTGGACACGCAGGAGCTGGTTGTCCGGGTGGACCTGCATGATTTCATCCGGGGTGAGCAGATCGCGGCCGGTGACGTTCTGTGTCATCGAGAGCGCGTCCCCCGGTTTGTAGCTTTGTGTCTGGTAGCCCGTGGTTTCCTGGCCAATCATCTTGCTCAGCCACTGGGCCGTTTCCAGATCATTCACTCCGAACACCTGCTGGACTCCGGCATTGGCGACAAAAGTGCCCGCGCGTTTTCCATAGAGCGCGTTGAGCTGGCTCATGTCCTGCAGGATCGGCCAGAGTTGAAGCCCGTAGCCTGCCATAAGCCCCATGGCCCGCTCCACAGCTTCCAGGCGGCCAAGCGCTGCAAACTCGTCTAACAGGAAGAGGGCAGGGGGCAAGGCCCGTTTAACCGGTCGCGGAGCCTCAGAGACGCCCTGAGCGGCGCTCAGGGCCATTCCGGGTGTCTGTGCCGCCTCTGCGTCGCGAGCGATGTCCTGAAGCGCCTGGGAGACGAGGAGGCGCAGCCAGCGACTATAGGCATCGAGACGATTGGGCGGCAGCACCAGAAACACCGATGTCATCCCGTGGCGCAGATCGGAGAAATGGAAATCCGAACGCGCCATGCATTTTGCAATCCGTGGACTGTCGAGGAAATGGGTGTGGCGCTGTGCATTCGACAGAACCGAAGCTGCTTCCCGATCTGCCTTGCCCAGGAACCGGTTGGCGGCTCGGGCGATCAGGCCATGTGCCGCATCGCTCTCCTGCATCAGCTCCAGCAGCGCACGCAACCGATCCGGGGGCAGGGTGAGATATTCCCGCACTGTGGCGAGAGACCGGCGGCCCGGCTCCTCATGGCAGACGCAGAACATGATCAGCCCGCCGAGGATGGCCTTGGCCTCTTCGTTCCAGTGTGCCTCCGATACCTGGTCCGGCGGGTCCATGACCAGCGCGTCGGCAAGTGAGGCGGCATCTTCTCCAAGATCAAGACTGTCCGGAGACAACCGGTCCAATGGATTGTACGCCGCCGATGTCATCCCCGTAACCTCAAACGGGTCGAGGACATGAACGGGTCCGAACCGTCGCCGGGCGTCACCCGCGATCCGAGCATTCTCGCCCTTGGGGTCGATGACCAGGACCGGGCGCTCCGCCATAAGCAGGTTCGGGATGACCGTGCCCACACCCTTGCCCGCCCGGGTCGGCGCAAGTGTCAGAAGATGCGCCGGACCCCCGTAGCGCAATAGTCGGCCGGTATGGCGGTTGCGACCGATCAGAAGCCCGTCAGAGGCTTCCAGATCGGCCAGGTCTCTCCGGTCGGCGAACCGAGCCGAACCATGGCTGTCGTCGGCCTTGCGGGGGGACCAGAGGCCGATGCCGGTGTTCACGATCAGGAGCACTACTGCCGTGCACCAGGCCGAGCCGTAGACCACGATGGTGGCAACCCAATCGAGGAAGGTGGTGGGACCGCCCGAGATCGGCACGTGCAGACCATAATGCCGGATGAGAGCCAGAACGAATGTCCCTATCAAAGTGGCAATAAGCAGATAGACAGCGGCGATAAACAGTACGAACGGAGCCGCCCATGCGATCAGCCCGATACCGACCAGAAGGCGAAACGCCGTGAACGCCCAGCTCATCGATGACCATTCGGTTGTTCTGAATCGGATGCCAGAGCCGGGGAGGGGGTATCGGGATCTGCAAAGGCTTTGCGGTCCTGGTCCCGCGAGAGGTTCCGGATCAACCGTTCCATCATTGCCGCAGCACTTGCATCACGTTCGGCCAGGTCCATGAGCGCCCCGCCCAGGATCACCTTGCGCCGTGTATCCAGCTTGCGTTGTCTGGTGGCTTCCCGGTTGCGCACGGCCTGAAGGCGGGCCTTGGCCTGGGCAAATCGCTTCTCGGCGCGTTCGAGTTCTGTCTCTGCCATATCACTGCTCTTGTTTGAAAAATAATCTAGAGTTGAATCAAGTGTTGCTAAGCTCGTCCTTAGCGCGTACCCGTAGGCCTGTAAAGGACAAGGGCGCACTTATGCAAACTCTCCGCCTATGGCTCCAAGATTTGCGTGCGATCTCTCTGGGGCAAAACCCCGGCCGATGGCCATCCCCTTCGATGCTCATCGCATCGACATGGAAGGGCGCGCTGCCCCTTCCAAACCATCCCATGCCAACCTGCGCGGTTGGATTGCGGCCGGAACGGCAGTCCCAAAATCGAGACCGATGCCCCACGGTTGGGGCCGGTCTGTCTTTTCTCCTCCGGCCCCAGCGTTCTGGGGCGCGAGCCTGCGGGGAAAAGGCTACTGGCCCGCTGGACCATGCCGGAACATGGGCCGGGGTCAGTAGCGGCGTGCGTCAGCATTCTTCGCTTCACGGAGCGGGGTAGGGCGCATGGCCAGCTACCACCTCTCCGTGAAGACGATCAAACGCAGCGCGGGACGATCTTCGACCGCGGCGGCGGCGTACCGTGCGGGCGAGCGCATCGAGTGCCAGCGCGAGGGGCGGATGCATGATTACACCGCCAAGCGTGGCATCGAAGAGACCTTCATTCTGACGCCCGAACATGCGCCGTCCTGGGCGCAGGATCGGGCGGCGCTCTGGAACGCTGCCGAAGAGAGCGAGACCCGCCGAAACTCCGTCACCGCCCGCGAGTGGGAGCTGGCCCTGCCGTCCGAGATCAGCGCCGAGGACCGGTCGCAGATCACCCGTCAATTTGCCGAGGAGCTGGTCAGCCGCTACGGCGTGGCGGTGGATGTGGCGATCCACGCGCCGCACCGGGAAGGGGATCAGCGCAATCACCATGCCCATGTTCTGACCACCACCCGGAAGCTGGAACCGGAGGGGTTCACGGCCAAGACCCGTGTTCTCGATTCCGCGAAGACCGGGGGCATTGAGATCGAGCAGATGCGCGGTGTCTGGGCTGAATTGCAGAACCACGCGCTTGAACGGGTCGGGGAGGTGGAGCGGGTCGATCACCGGTCATTGGAGGCGCAGCGCGAGGATGCGCTGAGTCAGGGTGATGCGTTGAAGGCTGAGGAGTTGGATCGTGATCCGGAGGTCAAACTGGGACCAGCGGCCAATGCGATGGAACGCCGCGAGATGCGTGCGGCCGAGCGTGAGGGCCGCGACTATGAACCTGTCACCGAGCGGGGCAGGGCGGTTCATGCGGCCCGCCAGGCGCGGGCGCTCTTTGTCGACATTCGGGAACGTCTGGAGCTGGCGCGGGACACTTATGGGGCCGAGCGTGAGGCCGGGCAGGGGCGTGTGTCAGCCGGTCTGGCGGCGCTGAGGGCAGCGGCCAGCAAAGACCGGGGTACGGATCGTAATCCGGAGGACTCCCGGGAGCGTCTGGCGCAAGTCGTGGGCAGGTCACAGGATCATGATGACACGCCGAAGCCCGAAGGCCGCAATTATGCGCGCGAGCGTCTCAAAGAGATCATGGAGAAGGAGGCTGAGCGAGATGGGCAATCGGTGGTTTACAATCTGGATGGTCACAACGATCCTGAATTTAGCGAAAGTGCCGAGCGCGAGACGCGCAAGCCGTCCGTCAACGAGCGCCTGCAGGATGTGTTGAACAAGCCGCGCGAAAAGCTGGAGATCGAGGACCAGCGCGATCAGGAGAAGGAGCAGGAGGTCGAGAAGGATCGTGAAATCGATCGAGACATCGACCGCGATCCGGGCCTCAGTCACTGACAAGGCGATGTGAGGTCTTTTCCCATTCTTCATGGGAATGCTCGCCTGAGAGAAGCCGACACCGACCAGAAACGATATTACGCCAGTCGCCGTCTTGAACTCGCGCACCTTGATTGCACGACAGGTCCACTACGCTATTGTAAAAGAGAACAAAATACATAGTCTTATAAGTGAATTAGGGAGTTTAGTGGGTGGCGAGGGACCTAGAAGTATCACGAGCCAGCGGCGCAGATACGGGCCGGTTACGAGAACTGGTCGTCGGTAGTTCTCTAAAGTCACGCATCATACGATTGGTCGCACTGCCTGGCGCAGTTGGCGCGATTGATCAGTTGCTGTCTACTCGTGCCAGTATCGACATCGTCGCTTACTTGGGAATTTCAACCACGAGCTTTTTCCTTTGTTTATTAGTAATTTACCTCTCTATTGAGTTGCTCTTTTTTCCAAAAATCGTGGCGGTTGTGGATGATCCGGACCACGATAGATCATCGCAAGAGAGATTTGTCTTGGCGTTGGTAGACTATGTTGAAGAGCTTAAAGAGCGGGGCAAGGTCTCAACAATATTGAGTATTAGGCATGGTCTTTCTCACTTTTTGCATCTTGTAGGAGAGCACTCGGCGCGTACGTCCTTAGGGGAAGCCGCTTTTCAAGCCGCAGTCGAACTCGATGACAAGTTGGCCAAGTCGAGCATTTTGGTCGATGAACTGGGATGGGCCGTGCACGCAGGTGGCGATAGCGCCCGCGCGAAGAAGAATATTGTTTCTGGGGTCCAGGAGGCGCTTTCCATTGGCGAAGAGAATACGTCAGCATTTGTGAAATCTAGACTCGTTGCGGCAAAGGGTTCGCGCCATTTAGCCGTGATAACCAGTGATGAGAAAAACCTGGAGAAGGCCGAAGAGATCATTTCGGCTCTGACCGAAAACTCTAGCGCGTTTTCTCTGTATCGAGATGAAATTTTGATTGATCAGGCTCAGCTTCAGCATGCCAGATCAACACTAATTGCTCGACAGTTCCAGATTGAAAAAGGTGGAAGCATCAGTAACCCATCCGCATCCGACTTAGAGGCTACTGCTAGAGCACTTACCTTAACACGCGCAGCTGCTGAAACGTTCGGACGCTTAGGTGATCATGAGCGAACAATAAAAGCTCTGAGCCTAGAGCAGCGAATATGCGAAGCCGTCGGTGATGATACCGGTGCTATGGAGGCACGGGCCAAGAAAGACAGAGTGGGCCGTTCTCTTTCTTTGAGGTACGGATAGGAGGAAGTATGTCAGAATTGATCGATATCTTTGACGCAAACTTGAAGCCAAAAGGTAAGATGGAGCGGAAGGAAGCCCATCTAGCAGGTGAGTGGCATCACACCTTTCATTTGTGGCTGTGTAGTTCGCGACATGGTGGCAGCCTAATGTTTCAGTTGCGTTCTCCAGAGGCGAAGAATTTTCCAGGCATGCTGGACGTCACCGCTGCAGGGCACTTGTTGACTGGCGAGACTCTTGAAGACGGAACTCGCGAAGCTCAGGAAGAACTTGGCATTGCAGTGAAAAATCTGGAGATAGAATCTCTCGGATATCGTGTTGAAGTTGCTGACCAGGAGAACGGCCAGCGTAACCGAGAATACCAAGGCGTCTTTTTGGCAAGAGATGAAAGAAGCCTCGATCACTATGAGCCTGACCCAAACGAGGTCTATGGGGTCATTGATGTGCCAATTTCTGACGGTTACGCTCTGTTTGGAGGAAGCCGCGAGACGATAGTTTGTAACTACTTTGCATACGACGGTGACAACTGGTTTCTCGGCGAAAAAGAGTTGAGCCGTCAGCATTTCTTGCCACGCATCCAGCAATACTACCTCACGATGTTAATTATGTCGGAAAGGCTTCTAGAGGGAAAAGCGCCACTTTCGATTTCTTGAGGTGCTAGATGAGTATTGCTCTTGGGGGCTGTCGGTTAAGCGACGGTAGACTGCATATCGGACACTACCACGGATGTTTTGGTGCGCAAAAGCTTCGCAGTGGGTTTAACAAATACTTCTTTGTGGTTCAGGATTCCAGTTCACAGGTTGGAGACGGCCATAAGGAGACAGAGAGCCTTCTAAGCATTCTTGCTGAACTGTATGCTTTAGACTTAGGAACTACCATTACCGTGTTCCGTCAGAGCCAAGTGTTTCCAGAGTATTCTCGGCTCTTCGATTCACTATTGGACTCAGCAACCTGTTCACTACTTGAGGACACACACCCGAACAAATCGCACATAGCCAATCGGGCAGGAATGAGAGTAAAGGACTACCTCTTTCCCATTGAGCAAGTTGCACAGATTTTGGCAACTGGAGCCACCGACGTTGTTATGAACGATGACAATCTGAGGTTTGTTCACCTGGCGCGACGTCTTCGTAAGACAGTGATGCACCGTTATCCAGGCTTCAGATTGGTGCGCCCAACACTACTCGCCTCAGATGTACCTCGCTTGATAGGAGCAAACGGGAAAAAGATTTCTAAGGGAAATCGCAATGCCCTATTCCTGGAGGCCAAAGCATCTGAAATTCAAGAGTATGTTGCTGGGTTCTCTCATAAGAAGCGCCTCTTTGCATGTGGTGCTCCCTTTCGCTTGGCATACCAGTCGGGAGACCAAGATCACGAACTGCCAGAGCTGATGCCGTTGGTCGTGTTGCATAAAGCGTTTTGTGATCAGGGGACGGCACAATACAGAATTGGAGACATGCATGAGATAGCAAGTGAAGTAACTCAAAGCCTGATTAAGCTATTCAGTGATTTTTCCGAGAAAAAGCGAATGGGTCTAGCTGAGCCAGAGAGCCTCCTTGCCCGGTTAGAAGATGACGAGGTTGTTGTCCGAGACCAGATCAGACTTGTCTTAGGAGGAGCCGAGAATTGAAACTTATCTTCTTCGTTCGGCATGTTGATACAGACAAGAACGTCCTATCTAGGTTCTCTTCATCCAGTCTTGGTGAAAACATCACCGAGCACGGCCTTGTTCAGCTAAGAGAACTTGTGGAAGGGTTTCGAAGTTTTAAAAACGACGCTGGAGTCAATTTCTCCAAAATCTACTTCTCTCCATCTGATAGAGCAAAGAGAACCGCCGAACTTTTGGCTTCAAAATTATCCATTTCACCAATTGAGTTGCCAAATTTTGATTCAATAGATTCTGGACCATTCTCGGGGCTGACCGAGAGCCAGGTTCAAGAGGTGGCCCCGGATTTTCTCAGAGAGTTAGCCTTGTATCGAGCCGGTCTCTTATCATCTTATGCCATCGGTCTGCCAACCTCGGCAGAGGCTCTACATGACTTTGAGGCCAGAATTGTACACACGCTAGAGAACATCATTGATGATGAAGAGTGTGACGCGGCCATAGTTGTTTCGCATCGGTCTCCCATAACTGCTTCGTTGATACATTTTGCGCGACAAGCGCATGCCTACCCAAATGACTTCTATGGTTACGTTGATTTGAGTACGGGCGGAACATCGGTAGTTGAAACCGTGGCTGGAGAACCTCGTATTCTAGCGGTCAACGTCTCTCCGGTTCGCCTGCATTCGTCCGTGATGGAAATTTTTGACTAAAACGGCCCGTTGTGACCAGTCCACGGGACCAACGGGATTTCAATCACTTGGTTGTGGCAAAAACGTTATGCAAAACAGTCCCAGTTTTGGCAAGTTATTGGCTTGGGGAGGGCAAGAATTTATTGTCAGTGATTTTGACATATAATACTGATTATGTTAAGTAATTGGACGCTTTAGGCATAAGATTTGCGCAAAGCTGAACCCCCATGGTCTGGTCCGACGTTGACCCATTGCAAAAAAAGGTGCGCAATAACTTCCCTAACCCAAGAAGATGGTAGGTCGTTGCAAAAATCTGCCATAAGTTGTCAGGCAAGAACTTGAATTAATACTATAAGGTCGGCCAGCAAACTATGCCATCCGTTGCAGACATCGATCTGGATGCTCCAGGTCTCGCATTTTCTAGCCTTCTAAGACTAGCGAAGCCGAAGAGGATCAAGACACTTCTACCCGACGAAATGCTCGAGGTCATGGACGGGTTGGAGCCTGGTTTCAGTGATTCCGACAGACTAACCGAACTCGCGGTTAACATGTTGGATCCAGCTGCTACGCTTCAGGATGATACGTTGCGTTCAGAGATTATTTCGTTGATGCCGCTTAAGAAAGCGCGAGAGCTCTGCTCGAAACTGGGTAGTTTAGAGGGGCGTAACCCGTTTGAGGAAGCACTGAAACTAGCGTCGTATGAAGAAAATTTCCCAGCGTTATTGTCCTTTTTTGGCGTTGTAGACGACCCTACGGCTCCTGCTGCGCAACTGCCGGGCAATGACCGAGCCACGGTTGGATACGGGCTTTTTGATCATCAAAGGTTGGCCGCAAGGCGAACCCAATTGATGCTTTCCAAAGGCCCCCACAGGGGCGTGCTGCATATGCCAACAGGCGCGGGAAAGACTAGGACGGCAATGCATCTTGTGGGGTCCCATCTTAGCGCCGGAGAGCCAACATTGGTCGTTTGGCTGGCGCAGAACATTGAGCTTCTTGATCAAGCTGCTGATGAATTCCAGAAATCGTGGGGTTGTCTTGGTAACAGGGAAGTCGGACTGTGGCGGCTTTGGGGTTCCAAACGTGTTGACCTCACAAACGCTCGGGACGGGCTTATTGTTGCTGGTCTTGGAAAGATGGCCGCGTTTGAGAAAAACGCGGTGAACGCCCTGCTCTCACTGGCTGACCGGGTTTCTCTTGTTATCATTGACGAGGCTCATCAAGCGATCGCTCCCACATATCGTTCCGTTCTCGATACGCTGGCGACAAAGCGCTCCGCGACTCAGTTACTCGGCCTAACAGCTACGCCTGGGAGGACCTGGGATGATCTGGGGAAGGACGAAGAATTGTCCGAGTTCTTCGGCCGAGAAAAAGTAATGCTTGAAATTGAAGGCCATCCAGATCCGGTTACATACTTGATGGAAGAAGGATATCTTGCGCGTCCCCACTTCCGGACGCTAAACGTTCAGGCTGGTCTCGATCTTTCTCAAAAGGACATGATGGAGCTGTCACAAGCAATTGATGTTCCGGGCGGCGTTTTGGAGCGTCTAGGTCGAAGTACTCAAAGGAACTTGAAGATTATCGCTGAGTGCGAGGATCTTGTATCGACCCATCGCCGTGTTATCGTCTTCGCCCCGTCAGTGGCCAACGCAAGAATGCTCGCGGCAATCATGGTCGCACGAGGGACAGAGGCTCTTGTAGTAACGGGAGAATCTGCTCCAACAGCTCGCGAACGGGCTATTCGGCGCTTTAAGAGTCAAGCACCAATACCTATCGTAATGTTCAACTATGGCGTTCTCACAACTGGTTTTGATGCACCGCAAACGAGTGCGGCGATTATTGCCCGTCCAACCAAGTCTTTGGTTCTCTATAGTCAAATGGTGGGTCGGGCTACTCGTGGTTTGAAGGCCGGTGGTAATGAGACCTCAGAGATCGTCACAGTGACGGATACTGGAATGCACGGCTTTGGTGATGTCGCCGACGCCTTTTGCAATTGGGAAGATGTTTGGAATGAACAAAGTAATTGAAAAACGAGATGTCGAGCCCGGGTTCATTATTCCGCCAGAACTTGCTGTCAAAGCAATGCGCGATAGTGGATATCGAAACACTGCCTATGCTTTGGCTGAGCTTATCGACAATTCAATTCAGGCGGACGCTAGCGAAGTCGAGCTCATCTGTGTCGAAAAGTATGAACAGATAAACTCTCAGAAACGGCTTCGGTTGCAGGAGATCGGTACGATCGACAATGGCAATGGTATGTCCGCGCAAACTTTGGCTATTGCTCTGCAGTTCGGAAACGGTACTCATCTAGAGGATCGAGCCGGGATCGGGCGGTTCGGCATGGGGTTACCCAATTCGTCGATTTCCCAATGCCGCCGATTGGACGTCTGGACATGGACGAATGGTCCAGACAACGCAATCCACTCATATCTGGATGTCGGGGACATTCAGAGCGGTGTGAAAGATCGGGTACCCCTGCCCTCTCCATCTCCGGTACCTGCAAAATGGCGTGAGCGTTCTGAGGTCTTGGGGACGTCAGGGACGCTCGTTGTCTGGTCACACTTTGAAGAATATCGCCTCACATGGCGTGGTGCTGAGGCCACGCTGAGAAACACCGAGGCCATCATCGGCCGGATGTACCGCAAGTTCATCAATGACGGTCGGGTGGCCATTCACCTCGTGCGGGTCGAAGATGGCGGCGAGAGCAGCCGAAGGCTGGCGGTGGTTAACGATCCTTTATACCTCATGCCGAACTCCTCAACTCCGGAACCTTTCAACAAAGAGCCGATGTTTCAGCCGTGGGGTGAGAATGATGAAGAGTTCACGATCGAGTTCGATGGGGAATTGCACAAGGTTTTCGTGAGGTTCAGTTGGGCCAAACCAGAAACCGTTCCGGATGACGGGCTGAACCGCGGCTCGAAGCCATATGGCAAACATGCCATGAAAAATCTCGGCCTTTCGATTGTTCGAGAGGGTCGTGAACTCGATTTGGATACGTCGTGGACCAACAGCTATGATCCTACAGAAAGATGGTGGGGAGCTGAGGTCGAATTCCCTGCCACTCTGGATGAGATATTCGGGGTGACGAACAACAAACAGAGCGCGACAATCTTCTCTCAATTGGCCCAATACGACTGGAAGGCAGACGCAGAAGACAACGAAAGCCGATCCTCTTTTATCGAAAGAGCGAGCGGTGAAGGTGACCCTCGGGCGCTTTTGATTCCCATCGTCGAACATATTCGAGACCAGATTACGCAGTTGAGAAAGAGGACTGAGCAGCAAACGAAAGGTACGCGAGGCTCTGGCGGTCGAAAACGCCACGAAGAGCCAGGTGTCGAGGACACGGTCACTTCGAAGTTTCGCCAACGCGCTGACGAAGGGCACGAAACGCCGCAGGACACGGAAGACTTTGATACCGATGACCGGGATGTCTACGAAGACGATTTGAAAGATGACAAACACTATCCCGACGACGTCGCCAAGGCCATCGCAGACGCCATTCTGACGAGAAAGCGCAAGGTTGCCTTCTTGGAGAAAGCCATGGAAGGCTATGCGTTCTTCAACGTGGAAAGCGTTCAAGGCGGTGTGACAAATGTTGTCTTCAACTCAAACCATCCTTTTTTTGACAATTTGGTGAAGGCGCTGAACCCGGACACCGATGAAGACACAGAGAAGGAACTTCTTGATCGCGTTAACACGGCATCGGATACTCTCCGCGTCGTGTTTTCAGCCTGGGCCCGCTACGAAATGGAAGAAATCAGGCACAAACAGCGCCTATCAGACATGCGCCAGGAGTGGGGAAAGATGGCACGGTTTTTCCTAGAAGACGGTGAGGATGATTAATGGCTGAGGAAATGTTGGGTGCCCAACTTCTTAAGCTCGTGTCATCTGCGAACGAAAAGGTTGTGCTGGTCGCACCCTTTATCAAAGCCGAGGCGCTTGGCCGCGTGCTCGACGCCATTCCAAACGCTGGTCAGAAAATCGTTTGTGTGACACGTTGGCGGCCTGAGGACATTGTGGACGGCGTCTGCGACTTGGAGATTTTCGAAGTCGTTTCCAATCGAGCTAAGAGCAGTCTCTGGATACATTCGAACCTACATGCCAAATACTTTAGAGCCGATCAGTCTTGTTTTATTGGATCAGCAAATCTGACTGGTCGTGCGCTTGGTTGGCGTTTGCCAACTAATCTCGAGCTTCTAGTTGAACTAGATGCGACAACGAGGGGAATCCAAGCCTGGGAAGCATCGTTGATGCGAAATTGCATCCCGGTAACTGCCGATTTGAGAGACAAGGTCGCGAAGGAGGCCGAAGAGCTAGCTGCACAGCGCCCTAAACTGCTGTCGATGGAAGTCGAGCACGACGAAGATCCCAGTTTCCGATGGGTGCCACTTTGCCCCTTTCCGGACCGACTTTTTAAAGTGTACAACGGCGAGCTTGACGAAGCGAAAATGGTTCGATCGGCTTATGAGTTTGCACAGCGCGATCTACGAACACTTGGGCCTCCCAAAGGTTACTCCGAACAAGATTTCTGCAGATATGTTGCCGATCGACTGCACAGGCTGGAGGTCATCCAAAAAGTTGTGAGTGCAAGCAATGCTGGTCTATCTGATATTCAGGCGCCTGACCTGATTGCTGACTACATCGACCCCGCTTGGGCAATTGATAGTGGAGATGTCTGGAAGATCCTTAAACGTTGGATGATGTGTTTTTTTCCGGAGGAGTACCGTATCGAGGTTCAACAAGAAGTCTTGGTAAAGAGCCGCCGAATAGACGTCAGATGACGCGTTCGGGGAGTTGTGCATCCTCTTGTCCAAGAGCACTTCGATAACGTTCGAGCAGTGTCGAATCTTTGATTTTGGCCTCATCGAGCATGTAGAGTAAAACCTCTCGAAGTGTTACGGAATTCGAGCCAATTATCCGTTTTCCCGAAGGATCCCACATCAAACCCTTGTATGGGGCTTCAGACAGCTTTGTTGGAAGATTGGAAGCCAGATCAATTGCATCTTCAAGCTCGTAATCCTTCGAAAGCTTGGCAATAATCTCCGAGAAGATTGCAAGCCCAAGTGGCCTGTAGCAGGCGTCGCCACCATGGTTGCCACGATGTTTCTTAACCACCTCTTCAGTTACATTTGCGTCGTAAAACTCTTGGAGTGCTGGGAAGCTCTTGCCAAGCAACCGAAAATACCTTGAGGCCAGTTCGTAGTATTTGTCCAATTCCTCATCAGGAGGACGTTGAAACTGAAGGTCCATTTTTTTGGATTTCAGCTCTGTATCAAATTTTGTGAAAAGAGCCGTCAAGATGTCGTAGAGATTGCCGATGGTAGTGAGGCTTGTTTTGTTTGTTGCAGGCAGGTTGTTCGACGCAACGAAGGCGATCCTGGTTCCGCCAAAGAAATCTGACTCCTCTATGAGGCGGCGAACTGTAATTGCCATAACATCGTCTTCGTCCAGCGCGATTATGTCACCTTTTGAAACAGGCTTTGCTGTTTTGTTCAGAGTGGTGAATAGGCGCCGCGTTCGTTGAAGGCCCTTCGCAGTTTTCTTGTGTGCAACGAAAATTACAGAGATATCATCGGGTGGATCTTGCTCAAGTCCAGTTCGAACGGCCTTTTTGATACCCGCCAAACGGTGTTGGCCATCGATGGCAAATAGATTCTCTTCGCCCGTGAGGGACAGAAATCCGACCGAACTAACAGTCTCCTCGTCTAGCCTCCCTACAAAGTCAGTTCGAGTATCACTCTTCAAGTCATCTAGAGCGCTCCAATTTGGTGCTCCACCGTAAGTCGCTACCACCAAAGAGTTGAAGAAGCGCTCTTCCTGGTTTTGAAGGTAAGAGGAAATTTGGTCACTTCGACCTTTTTTTAGTTGTCGTTGGATCATTTCCGACAGTTTCTGATTCTTATGAATATCGTCGGCGAAGGAAACCCGAGAGCCTATCTCTTCAATGCTCATCAAGCAGGAATAAAACACCCAATCGCCCATGATACCGCGCAGAGCCGGCAGGATCAGTTCGCTCTTTTTGGTCATAGGAATGCATCCCTTTGCTGCTTAATTCGTGCTTCAAGATCACCTTTTGACATCGGAGGAAGAAGTGCGCCGTTCAGTTCTGCCTCGATCTGTTCCAGCTGTTCTGATGAGATTTCATCACCGACGGGCGCGAAGTAGAATCTAAGCATTGAGTTCCATTCGCCAAAAAGACGCTGCACCCGTGCCGAACGCTTCATCAATTTTCTTACGTTCAGATAGTCTTTGTAGCGTGCTCGAAGCGATCTGTTTGACTTGCGCCCTGCGATGCCGATGTACATGACGTAGCGATGGACCGGTAACACGTCACTTTCTTGACAAATGCAGAACGCATAAACACCTCTGTTGTTGTCCGGTACTTTGTCAATTTCATCGTCGCCGTAGGGAATGTAATCCCAGTCTAAGCTCTCGATGCAAAACGGATCTTTGGCCATCAAGGATGGTGATAAAACAAATTTTACTTCGAACCGTGCAATATTGGCCGCAGCATTCGCGGCAAAGTCTTCGAGTTCAGTTAAATCAATTGCCATAGTGAAAATGCGATCAACAATAAGTTTCGTGGCGGAGGCCGTCTTCAATCATTTGTGGCATACAACACAAGCGTTTCCCTCGAAAACCCCAAAAATCTCGTCAATCGAAGGCTCGGCACGTGCAGACAGGGGGTTGGGTCGGACCGCGCGCATGGCACGGGCTCGACGTTTCTCGTAATCCGCTTTGATTGCAGCAATGCGCTCCGGCTTGGCCAGGTCGTCTAGGCTCTCACCATCGCTCCACGTAAACGGCGATCCGTGCTCTTCTGCGGTCTTCTCATAGGCCCGTGCTTCTTCGAAAGCCTCGGGGTGCTCCTCCATCAACCGCACCCACTCAATCTTCTGTTGGAAAAAGCAGAAGGTGCAACCGGACCTGGACCGCCAGCGGTAGTATTCTGGCTCGCCGATATCGGTGTCTTTCAGCAGGTCGATGACCCCAGCCTTATCGATTCCGGCTTCCCGGAGAGGGAAGTGCACCCTCATGTTTGGTTGTGGAGATTTATAGCCCGACCGGTTCGGTTCATCCGCGCGGATCGCGACATAAGAGTGGACCGTGACACCTTTCTCCAAGTCTTCGCGTAGCCACAGATTGAGAGGTCTAAGTTTGAGTTGCCGTGTACACCACCGCGTTTTTGCTGATGGTAGAAAGTGGCCGTACTCCGCTAGCCAAAAGTCAAAATCCCGGTCCGGATTCAACCGTTTGATACGCTTTCCAAGGAAACCTTCGAGCCTGTTGAGAAAATCGTAAACCTCCGGCAACTCCTTCCCTGTATCAGTGAAGAAGTATTCCATATCGATGTCTGGATGATTTTGGCGCATATGGACAGCCAGCGCTGCACTGTCGCGGCCGCCGGAAATACCCAGGATGTGACGTTCGGTTGTCATGCTTCAATCTTGTCCACGTTGTCTGTGAGCGCTGCGACGGCGCGCGCCAGGGCTGCTAAGGCCAACTCGTGGCTATGTTCACGATTCCCGATGTCTTCAATGATCTTGTCCGCCAACTTGCTCGCTGTCTCTTTTTCATTTTCGCTGAGTTCAAAACTCTGGAGTATTGGCGGTTGCTTGGGGTCAATGCCAACGATGAGTGCGATCGCTTCCGTGTTCGACTTGCGGTCGCGCATCAGTGCAACAGCTTCAGCCTGCCTGAACCGGCGGCCGAATTTTGCCACCTCAGATAGTGCGCCTTCCCGGTTGCGATCGGACCAATCGCGCATGGGTTTGGGCTGAAGGGTGCCGGCCACCGCTTCCAGGCTCCCTGTTCCAAGTTCAAGCTCCCCTACCCTCGCTGCAAACGCTTCGAATTTCAGATCGGAACTGAGACCCTTAATGGATTCTGCGCGCTCCTTGCTTCCGGCGAACGTATCATTCGGAACACCTATTGCCTGCGCTAAGGCTCGTCGAAGATCTTCGGCCAAGACGCTATAAGCCGCCTCGCACTCTTTGATCGCTGAGACTGTCTTTTCTGCGAGGTCTCCTGAGACCTTTAGACTCGGAAGAGTGTCAAAAAGCAGCATTTCCGGATCGTCGGCATGCCTTATTGCGTCGCGAATTTTGCGCGCCTCGTTGGAAACGAGGTTGGTGCGCTTGGCGAAGTCACTCAATGCCTCGATGCGTTGGAAGGCTGCGCTTGCCACTGACAAGGCGGAAACGTCGGAGAGAGCCAAACCCTGCGCGAGGCGGGACAGGAACGCCAATTGGGTTTCTGAGCGACCAGCGCGTCTTAAAACAATGGCTGAAGGATCTTGAAGCATCCTGTCGACGAAGATGTCATCAAGCTCCGCAACAAAGCGTCCATCCTGATAGACGGCGTAGCTCGATCTGTTTGCGAGCATGAAGGCAAGTGCCAAAACTGGCATAACCCCGAGTTTCATACCGTAAGGCTTACCCTGCCAGATCTTGTACACGTCTGCCAAAGAATGCTCTTTCTTCGCGTCCAGAACTTTCCAGGCAGGTTTCAGTGAAAGGCCGAACTCGTTCTTTGCTGGGGCCTCAAAGCTGTAGCCAGACTTGGTTTTCCTATGCAGACCGCCCGGAACCAAGATCGTGAGGTATAGGCCAAATGCGGCCGGGAAACCCTCAAAACCAAGGTTCTCTTGATCTGGATGCTGCACCATTGCATGGCAGAGGCCTCTCAAAGCGGCCGCAGCGCTTGATGAAGGTCTATCCTTTTGCAGCAACTCGCTATGAATGACAGGTGTTGAATGATAGGCACTGTCAGCTAGCCTTGAAGCCGCGATGGACAGCGTGGTTACGGTTTCTGAACTGTCGTCGCTTCCAAGGATTTGCCACTGGCTGGACAACATCAATCGTTGTAGTTCGACGTTTGAGCGATTGCGTAGCATGGCTTCGCGCGCGCGGATTGCACGTCGCGCTATCCGGTCCCCTGAAATTTGCGGCACTTGTCTTTGAACCTGCGCAAGAGCGGCGAGGTCCCCTGCATCGTCAATCAGGCGCTTCCCGTGCCCGGTTAACGTGACCGCACTCACCAAGCCTGCCTTTTTTATGACCTGAACAATTTGGTTCATCATCGCTTCGATATCCGAAGTGTGTGGGTCATGAGGTGCGATTGCCATCACCATCACGCCACTTGCAGATGACGCTTTGCGACTTACTGTTCGTTTGAATTCGTTTGGATCAAATTGGTCTCCCAAACACTCCACATGCAACGCGAACGTCCGCAACACGCCGCAATTGAAATAGTGTCGTTTGGCGACGATGTGATCGAACCCAGCAATTGCAGCGACTTGAGACAGGTCCGAGGAGGTCGTTCGGCTGCCATATCTTTCGAGAGCTGCATCAAGGTCGAAGTCGCTGCCGGAAAAAAGCGCGAACCCGCCTATGCGTTTTTGGCGAAGCAGAACGCCCCAATTACAAAGATCTTCGAGAGCCTCCTCGATTTCTGAGGCTTTCCTGTCAGGAATTGCGATGACGAGGGCTTCGTGATCAACAACCAAGCCGGTCCCGTTCTTGAAAATCTCTACAAGCGCCGCCGATTTTGCCAGCGACACATGCATATCGGTTCCGAGCACATTTGCTTTTTCAATAGCCTCAGTCGCGAGTGTCATCTGCGACCCTAGCGGACCAGCAGCGAGAGCGAGCCCGAAATTGGTTTGCAGATAGTCCCAAAGTTGATCGGGCCCAAATGTTTCGCTCGAGTTGGCGGGCTTCGACTTCAGGAACTCCCGGAATCCGCCAGGCTCTTCCGACGCAAGGAAGCCGAAGATACTACGCTCGTTTTGACCAAAGCTTCGGCGCGTAATGCCGCCAAGTAGCAAGGCACAAATCGGGTTCAGCGGCCAGGTTTGTGACAACGCCTCCGTAAGCTCTGCTTCGTCAGTTGGTCGGTTTGATGCGACGAATTGCGCAAGGCTCCTAGCCTGTTTCTCAGCTGACGCCGGCGTCTTGTCCGTTTCGATGGCTCGTCCCAGCAACCTGACCGTTTCGTCGCTTGCCGAAAGAAAGGACAGATCCTGGAACCTTCCCTGTATCTTGGACCATTCTAAGCGAGCACTGGAAGCGAGCCTATCTGCGTAGGCCTCAAAGGCTTGGTGCAAGATGCCGATTACAACCAAGCGGCCTTGGCTTCTTGCGCTAATCTCGGCCAAATCTTGTAGAAGGTGCGCATCATGATCTTTATCGGCAGCCGCCTCGAGAAACTTTCCGAGCTCGTCCAGGATCAAAATGATCGGACCCTGCTCAGATAGCTTTGCGATGTCTTGAACCAGCTTGTTGTCGTCTTTGGTTGCTCGCTCAATTTTGGCAGGAGTCCATTCAAAGCGCTCCGCGAGTTTTGCAGCGATGGCCTGCCTCAGGCTCACTCGACTCCCCGTTACAGGGATGACTGTCCAATTACCCAGGCTCGGATCGAATGCTTTACTAATGGCTTTCGATAGACTTGGGCCCGCAATTTTCCGGGCGAGTGACCTACCTTCTTTGGAGCCGGCAATTAAGTTGCCCAGCAATAGTGCCGTACTTGATTTGCCGCCTCCATATGGCCCAGTCCATGTAAAGGCACATTGCCCGCCGTCAGAAATCGATGCGGCCATTGCGAGAAGCGATTTTTCGGTGCTGGCTTGTAGAACATAACCTTCCAGAGGTGGCGTTCCGGTCAAGTCCATGTCGATACGCGCGCTGCGGACGAACCTGCCATTCAATCTGACGATATCTGAAAGCACTTTGTTTGCCATGTCACGCGGCCTTTCCATGGCGCGCAATCTCATCAAATGCGCCTTTCAAAAGAGCGCCCGTGTCTAACTGGCTGCTGCGCTGGATCTGTCGCAGGCCTGCGGTGTCAGTCCACACGAACGCACCGGAGGTGCTTTCATTGATCCGCATCAGGCGTTCAATGACACTGTCTTCGTCCATTTTGAACACACGGCCGGGACTGCCTGCGTCGTGGCAAATCAGTTCTGCAGCGAGTGTCGCGCGGCTTTGATGCGCTCTCCGCCAGTAGGTATCCAAAGCATAGGCAAAGAGAGCATCGTGGAGGTTTGGCTTTGGTCCAATTGAAAACTCGTACCATCCGCTCGCGCCTGTTTCCTGCACCAAAGCGAGTTCCGAGAGAAGGGGTTCAGCTGCATCGTCCATCGCTCCACTAGGGCGACTGCAGTAACTGCGGAGAAACACAGTCACATCGTTTTGGATGGTCTTGTGCGCACCGCGCCAGCCTTTATGCTCAATCAAGTGCTCAATTGCCTGGACTAGATCTGCTGATCGAAACTCGTGGCCGAACAACCCATTGAAACAATAAAAGAAAGTCGTGGTGTTTTCAGGGCTCGACGCAAGATTCCAGTGGATAAGCCACAGGGATGTCGGATGCTCCAAATACGGATCGAGTCCGCCATCACCAAAAAGCAGATCTCCCAATGGCGTCGGCTTCAATTTTTTGCCATCGAGTTCGATGATTCCAGCAGCCTGCGCCCAAAACCGCATTGAAACCGCCATATTGCGTCCAACACCGAACCGAGAAATGGCTTCATCGTCCTTAAAGACTGTCAGTGGGGCACCGTCACGAACCGCGTCATATGCTTTGCGCAACCAAAGGATGCGCAGGGGGAATGTCTCGTGTCCGGCGAATTGTGGTTTGCCGGACCAATTGTCAAATACATCGGCCATAAAGCTATGCTACTGGTGAAGCTCACCAGTAGCAACCCGGACTTTGGCGGTTGCGTCGTTTATTGCCGCTGCCGCCTCGTCAATGTCTTGCTCATTTAGCCACCATCCGACGCCGACGCGCAGGAAACGTTTCTGCCTGTCGTGGGAAAGGTTTAGTGCGGATAGCACCGGCGATGGCTGCAACAGTCCCGAATGGCAAGCAGAGGCGTTCGAAAGGCATATTTTCGTATTCAATACGTCTATTAGATCAGATGTTGAAGATACATCAAGGACGAAAGCGGCGGCGCCGGGAATGGACGGGCTCGATGAAAAGAGGCGTTCCGCTCGGGCCGGGCTACCTGATAGTTGATCCTCGAGCCGGGAGACTAGGTTTCGGCTGTGGGTTGTTTCGCGCGAAATGCTCTGTAGCGAGATCTCTGCGGCGGTGCCCATTGCTGCTGTCAACGCGGCCGGTTGGGTTCCGCTTAGGTTCTCTCTGACGGGAGTCGCAGCCGTCAGTTCGTATGGCTTTGGTGCGTGGGCGGCCACGAAAAGCGCGCCAACGCCTTGCGGGCCGCCGAATTTATGCGCCGAAAGGCTGAGGTAATCGACACCAAGATCGAAAACATCGATTGAGAGTTTGCCCGCGGCCTGCGCTGCATCGACATGCAAAAGGGCACCGACATCACGGGACATTTTACTTATCTTTTCAATTGGTTGAATGACGCCTGTCAAATTGCTGGCGAGCATCGTGCTGACAAGAAATGTGCGCTTGTCAAGAAGGGCTTCCATGCTTTCCAGACAAATCGCACCATTGGTATTTGCTGGACAGATCGCAACCTCAAAGCCCAGCTCTTGCAACATGTCTGCAGGACGGCGGACTGCATCATGTTCCATCGCAGACAATACAATTCTTTTTCTTTCTGGGGTTTGTCCTGCTACGGCACGCGCAGTGCCGACTATTGCAAGTGCGTTAGCCTCTGTGGCGCCGGAGGTCACATAGATCTCGGTCGGTGTGGCGCCAATAAGATCTGCCACCGCTCGCCTCCCTGCTTCGAAGTGGCTATTAGCCTTCCAGCCGGCAAGGTGGTTGGAATTGGCATTTCCAGGTTGTGCCAAAGCCTCTAGGAGAGTGTCTCTCGCTTCCGGGCGCATCGGCCAGCTCGAAAGGCCATCAAGATATAGCATGATCTTTTAGTTGCCTCCGCAGGTTTCTATGAACGCATGGTGATGGTTGGTGCAGGCGCGCCATCCCACACGAAATCCCAAGTCGCACCCTGCCGAATGTACTGCACCAAATGCGGACGAAGTGCGACCAGGCATTGACCGTCCGGCAGTCGTGAGGACGGGTAGAGGATCCCGTTGCCGTCTGAGCCAAGCACATCGCGGGCCAGGACTTGCCCCGCCGGGTATGCGGTCGCAGGGTCAGTGTGCAATGCGGCGTCTTCTGTTCCCGGGGCGAGTTCGTGAAACTGTGAAGTGAACCCGGCAAAAAGCTCCCTGTAGGACGTGAGGTTGTCGAACACACCGGTCGCCTCAAGCTCTCGCGTCAGATGCCAGGATACCTCGGCTTGCGCGGTTTCTATCGCAAGATCTCCATAAGACGCGTACCACGCCCCGCGGTCCGGGCCATTGAACCTGTTGCCTGTCGGGCGGGTATAGCAGAACGCTGCATTCACCAGCGTCCAGCCATAGCCGGCGGCCTCGGTCAGAAGCTCACCAGGATGAAGGCCGCCCGGGATTGGCAGGGTGACGGACCGGCGCGCCGAGGTCAGCCCTTCGATTTCCTCAAGGATCGCCAACTCATCGTCATTATCCGCCAACGGTGCCATTGCAGGTTCGTCGACATAGGCGGTAGAAATCAGCCGGACAGTTTTGGGGTCGGTAAACTCGACCTGTGCCAGGTCACTTGCTCTGATCACACGCCACCTCGGAGCGCATCTATATGCTGGCGCATTTTCATCATCGCCGGAATTCCGCCTTCGCACATGATCTGAACCGGGGTCTTGCCATTGAAGCCCAGGCCTGCATTGGCGGTCTTTGGCCAGCCAAATGTGAGCGGACCGTTGAACAAGAGCCTCAGGCCTTTGAACAATCCGATCAGCAGGCTTGCGCGGGTGACCTTGTCCTGATCTAGCACGCCCTTATACGTACCAGCTTTCATGCGCCCCCAAGTAGCAGTCGGAACATCGAACAACATTGCGGCTTCGGCGTTCGAAAGTCCCCAGGCATCAGCGGTCCGAACAACGCCTTTGATAATCGCAGCGATTTTGTCCTGTTGGTCAATTGGCTGGACATATGCCGGTTGAGTTACATTTGGGATGGGTTCAAGCATGATTGGCTCCATATGAGTAGAAAATACATATCATATGATTAGGAATTGTCAATATCCCTTATATGGCGTGCGTTGCCTGATTGGTTGGTACGCCAGCGCTTTGGCGCTGACCAGGCTCTAGGCCGCTCGATTGCACCTGACGGCCCCTTCGTGGGGAGACCCAATTGGCCCCGCTTCGGCGGGGTCTTTATTGGTCAGCGTTTTCCCAGGAGCAAGCCTCCAAAATTATCCGTCGACGGTGCAGAAGGACAAGCCCCCCTGCCCCGCCGCTATCCGCGCGGGAGCACCGTGAACGCTGTGCGATTTGGCTGTCAATCCATGTCGGAACATCACAGAGTTGCAGCGAACTACGACGTAACTATATGAAAAATATTATTTTGGTGAGGTTGAGCAATGAAGGAAATTTCTCGAGAAGAACTCTTCGAACTCGTATGGCGCAAACCAATGACGAAACTGGCGGGGGAGTTTGGTCTTTCCGATCAGGGTCTTTCCAAGATTTGCGCGCGCCATGCAATTCCAAAGCCACCGCGGGGTTATTGGGCAAAGCTGGAAGCGGGCAAGGAGGTTCAGATAAACGAGCTTCCTCCCTGCCCTGCGGGAACGGCCAGCATCATTCGATTCACGCAAAGCGGCCAATTCCAAAGAAAGTCTCGCGAAAGCACGAGATGTCTCGAGCAGGCTGCGGTGAACGTCGGCAAGATCCCAATACCGGTGACGTTGTGCAACCTCCACCCAATCGTTGCGGCTTGGGTGGACGAGCATCGAGAGGAGCAAGTTGAGCGGCGTGCTCGATTTCGTGCTCGACAGCCGCACGATCTTTGGTGGGGCGAAGAAAAACTGGCCGATCTGACGGAGCGGGATCTGTATCGCTTCCGGGTAACCAGCGCGCTCCTTAAAGGTTTTGAAGCAGAAGGGGGTCGTGCGCTTGAAGGTGGTATTCGCGGCAAATTGAGGTTGGAGGCTTCAGAGGAAAAGTTCGAAATCGCTGTTGTCGAAAAGATGTATCAGTTTCACGGAAGGCCGTCCGATGAGCCGAAGGATTGGACGGCCTACCGGTATCATCACAACAGCGCCTTGGCTCCTACCGGGTTCTTGCGCTTCACGATCACGACTTATCTTGGAACGGGTGTGAAGAAGGAATGGGTGGAATCGAGCAAGCTCAATGGTGAGGATTTACTACCAACCGTGATTGCGGGCCTTTTGCAAGCAGGGCCGGCTTTGGCTGCACGGCGCGCGGAGTTTGCGGAGCGAGACCGTCGCATTGAGGAGGAGCGGATCGCAGAGGAACGGCGCCGTCTTTTGGCTCAACTTGAGCAGGAGCAATGGCGTTTGTTCCGAGACCGGGCGAAGGACTGGGAAGAGGCGCAAAGGCTTCGATCCTTTCTCGCTGCACTAGAGGCGAACCCTCATAGCCTGGCCGAGGAGATTGACGGGATGCCAGCGGCTGACTGGATGAAATGGGCACATCGCAAGGTCGAGGAACTCGATCCGTTGGTGTGATCCGATGGCCGAATTTTCGGAAGATATTGACGTTGATCCGTGCTTTAAGGCGCGATCGCACAGGGCTTTCATTGGCGTTGGTTAGAATGCTGGTCGCAGGTCTCGCCAAAACCACAAGGGGCGGTTCCCAGAATTCTCCCCTGCCCTACCGTGCATTCCTCGCGGAACAGAATTCTGGTCCCCTACCCCTCGCCGCTTCCCTTCGCCTTCGGTGTAGTTTTGGCCATAGTCCCTGCCCTCGGACCTTCATCGCAACACCACAGAAAGGAACCTAGCGGTGAACACCATCTGCATTCACTTCGACAGCTTCGATATTGAAAACGCCAAAGGCAGCGGTTCGATCTCTACCCTGACATTCGACATCGAAATCACCGTTGAGCCCGCCTCTAGCGACAAGCCGATGGCCCTCGCGCACCGTGTTCTTGGGCGCTCTTCCCGTGGCCGTTTGGTCGAAAGTGGCTGGATCTGGAAGAAGCAGAATCGCGATAACGGCGCAGACTACTTCACGCGGACGAACCGTGACTTTGGTTTCAACGCCAATCTAGGCCGCAAACCCAATGATGAAACGCTCAAGGCTTTTATTCTGTGGGGCCCGAAGGACGCCGCGTAGCCCCGAGTGCTGGTCAGAGCACCCGGCCAGCACATCCCATAAGAGAATCGGGCGTCTCGATTCGCTTCCAATCGATCCCTCTCGTTGTTTCATTGCGGTGACTTGCCGTTTTCAGCAGGCGCTCCTGCGGAGCGTCGATGTCTGCGCGCACTCATCTATCAGTGACCCTGCGCGATCAGTCGTAACAGCGTTGATGTAATGGTTTCAAACGTCCTTCTAAGAAGTTTGACAGCCGTGCAATCCCAAAAAACGAATTAAAAACAATAAGTTGTATCATATTCGGGCTAAATTTGGTGTTGGCGGACAGTGAAATGAAAGCACAATTCGCAAGATATTGTAGTCGATTCCGCTTCGCCCGCATAAACTTGTGGGGCACACAAGAACGCATCGCTGTCTGATGCTCAATCTGCTTCGTCGAGAAAATCGTTGTGGAGAATCCGATTCCGGGGTAAGTCACAGTTTAACGAAAGAAATCGCACAAAAAGCGATATTTGGCGAGGCGGCGGCATGGTTGCAGAACCATTCTTGGGTGAAGACAGGGGCACTCCCTTCGATGAGATTATCCTCCAGCAAGGAGAGTTGATCTCTGACAGGCTCAATATGTTGCGCCAGGAACAATATCCACCTGACGCTCAGAAGGGTTTGCGCCAATTCTCGCTCGCAGAGGTTGCTTACTACCTTGGGGTCACGCAATCCACCATCAAGAAACTCCATCTCGAGGGAAAAGGCCCAGAGCCGGAAACGTCCTCTTCGGGGCGTCGATCCTATTCAGCTGAGCAGATGCTGGAGCTACGCGCCTATCTCGATGAGCATGGTCGCCCAGGCAAGCGCCGCTACCTGCCACATCGGACAGAAGGCGAAGACCTTCACGTTATCTCGGTTGTGAACTTCAAAGGCGGAAGCGGCAAGACCACCACGGCATCGCATCTGGCGCAGCATCTCGCATTGAAGGGCCACAGGGTTCTTGCCATCGATCTTGACCCGCAAGCGTCCCTGACAGCTCTGCATGGCATTCAACCAGAGTTAGACTCTGTTTCTTCGCTCTACGAAACGCTTCGCTATGACGAGGAGCGGCAGCCTATCAGCACTATCATTCGTTCAACGAATTTCCCGAACCTCGATATCGTTCCGGCGAGCCTCGATTTGCAGGAATACGAATATGACACCCCCGTCGCGCTCACGAGTCATGACCCGTCAGAGGGTCGAGCGTTTTTCACAAGGATCTCCAAGGCGCTGGCGGAGGTGGAGGATCAATACGATATTGTTGTCATCGACTGCCCCCCGCAGCTTGGGTATTTAACTCTAACCGCCTTAACAGCGTCTTCTTCGGTTCTGGTAACAGTTCATCCTCAGATGCTTGATGTCATGTCGATGAGCCAGTTTCTCTTAATGCTCGGAGGTATTCTTCGGACGATCCGGGAAGCCGGCGCCGAGATGAAGCTGAAATGGTTTCGGTATCTCGTGACGCGCTTCGAGCCGACCGATGGCCCACAAAAGCAGATGGTTGGTTTCCTGCAGGCCATGTTCCCCAACCAGATGCTTGAGGCACAAATGGTGAAGTCCACCGCGATCTCGGATGCGGGGATCACGAAGCAGACGATTTATGAGGTCGAACGAACTCAATTTGTTCGATCGACCTACGATCGCGCCATCACCTCCCTGAACGCTGTGAACGACGAGATCGCAGGCCTTGTTCATCAAGCATGGGGGCGCGAATTGCCATGAATTTGACAGCCGTGCAGATCGGTTTTGACAGCCGTGCAACCGCGATTTTCCGAATTGGATTTGGGAGGGGGAAATGGCCAGAAAAGACCTGCTGAAATCCGTAATGGGCGACGCAAGCCAGGCCAAGCCAGGCGCAGAACGATCAAGCTACGCGATGCGTGGCGCGTCGAAATCCATGAAGGTCTCCATCGATAGTATGGCAGAGAACTCAAAGCGGCTGCTTGAGGGTGAAACCATCGTTGAGATCGACACGAACCTCATAGATGCATCATTCGTAAACGACCGGCTGAGCGGTGATGACGAGGCATTCGAGGCGCTAAAACGTTCTATTTCAGCCAGCGGGCAGGACACGCCCGTTCTGTTGCGTCCACACCCAGAGATTGCGGGCCGCTATATGGTGGTCTTCGGTCATCACCGCGTCCGTGCTGCGAGCGCTTTGGGGCGCTCGGTTCGGGCCGTGGTCAAGGAAATGGATGATGTTGCGCACGTCCTTGCCCAAGGACAAGAGAATACCGCGCGTGCTGACCTTTCCTTCATCGAGAAGGCGCTCTTTGCCAAAAACCTTCGCGATCTCGGTCAGGAGAAAGATGTGATCCAGCAAGCACTGACGATCGACGGGACGCTTCTGTCGCGAATGCTCTCGGTCGCAAGCACAGTGCCGACTCACATCGTCGAAGCGATTGGACCGGCCAAGCAGATCGGGCGCGACCGTTGGGAAGACTTCAAAAAGCTGATGGCGGAAGAGACCAATCACAAGTTTGCCGACCGTATCCTCGGGACAGAGGGTTTCGATCAACTCGACAGCGACACGAAGTTCGAGATTTTGCACAGCAAGGTGGCGGAGGCGGGCAGGGCGCCCAAGCGCCGCAGCTCCAAAACTGCGTCTGCCAAGCGTACTTGGACGGCCGGAGAGGGCCGGATCAAGGGAGTGATTGGCCGCACTGGCCGGGCCTACAACATCTCGCTGACATCCAAGGATTCCGCGGCGTTCGGTGAGTTTCTCTCGGAGAACCTCAATGAGCTTTACGCGGAGTTTCTCAGAAAAACTGAGGAGACTTCGACATCATGACCTGAGGCAAAAGAAAAGCCCCCAAGCCGATCCGGCCCGAGAGCTTATCCGATTAGATTAGATACCTACTGGATACCGCTCCCGCGAATCACTGTCAACGAAAGAACGTCGTTTTGGCGAACGGGACTCTTTTGCCTCCACAAACTATGGAGGTGAAATACAGGCATGACGCAGAGCGGTTGGCGCAAGCCGACGCCGGGCCTTGGCATTGCAGAGCAACTTGCCAAGGCCGGTGAACGGGTAGCTATTCCCAAATCCAAAGCATTCGTAGCTGTGAAGCGCGTCGGCGCCCACATTGGCCTCAAGGCCGGCGACGTGCTGCTTCTCGACACGCTTGGGGCATTCACACAGTCCCAGGATTGGGAGGAGGGGCAGCGCCCGATCGTTTGGGCGTCAAACGCCTATTTGATGGAGCAGACGGGTTTCTCGCTGTCCGCGCTCAAACGCCATGCGCGCCGCCTGGCCGAGATCGGTGTGATCTCCTTCAAGGACAGCCCTAACGGCAAGCGGTGGGGCCGCAGGGACGCTGACGGGCGCATCATCGAGGCCTATGGCTTCGATCTGTCGCCGCTCTCGGCCCGCGTCGAGGAATTCGAGCAGCTCCAAGCTGAATTGCAGGCCGAACGCGAGCTCTGTCAGCGCCTGAAGCGCCAGATCACGGTTGCGCGCCGGATGATCCGAGCCAGGATCGAAGCGGCCTTCAGCAGCACGCTGAGAGGACCCTGGGAGCATTTTCTGGGGTTGTTCGAGGATCTCCTGGACCGTCTTCCACGCAGAAATGCGGCCTCTGAGACGCTTGAGCGGCTCTTGGCATGGTTCAAAGATCTTCAGGAGCGTGTCGAGGCGGCCTTTCTTAAGGCAGTTCGAGTGGATGAGGTTGTGGAAAACATCGCAGGATCCACTGAACAAGTTAGTGAAAAGACTCAAGAACTGGACCCCAAGGAGGTCAATTCTGAACTTCATATACTAATTACAAATCAACTTAATCCTGTAACCTGTAATCGCTCAGAAACTGAGCAAGCAGTCGGCGTAGTGCCAAATGCCCCACCGGAA
The DNA here is from genome assembly GCF_017872555.1 of Ruegeria sp. HKCCSA071. Lineage (GTDB taxonomy): Bacteria > Pseudomonadota > Alphaproteobacteria > Rhodobacterales > Rhodobacteraceae > Ruegeria. The sequence goes on along the minus strand of NZ_JAEDOX010000022.1, from coordinate 1,707 downwards.
GGGCAGGTGGATACGGAGTTGGAAGATTGGGCTACTGAAACGCGCAAAAAACAGGGAGCATCGCTTGATTTGCCAACTGTGATGCAGGCTTGTCCTGAATTCGCGTCATGGGCGCGCAATATGGGCGGTTACCTGAAGGATTGGGGCGATCTGCACCGGGTTGCAGGGCAGTTGCGGCCGATGATCGGCGTTTCTGAGAATGCCTGGAACCTCGCTCAGGACCGCCTTGGGCCTCAAATTGCGACAGCAGCGTTGGTTCTGACCTTCGACAAGCACTGCGCCGGTGAAGTGGCATCTCCGGGCGGATATCTGCGTGGCATTGTCCAAAAAGCCGGGACAGGGGAGTTGCGTCTCGAGCGCAGCTTCTATGGCAGGCTCAATGGGCAAGCTGCATGAATTGGGCGTCACTGAACTTGCTCAAGACGGGCTCTGACGGTCGGGGTGCTCAACAGTAAACATGCAAGAAATCGCGAACATAGAGCCAGAACTTGTGGAAAGAAGATACACGACTGGACCTGTCCCGTTCTCGTGCCGCCCCAAGTGCTCGTTTAGGCCACTTTCCGTTCGAATGCGACCGGACTTTTCCAGCCCAATGCTGAGTGCCGCCGTCGCGGATTGTAGAAGCCGTTGATGTATTGGAAGATGGCTAGTTCAGCGGCCCTGCGCGTTGGCCACGGTCTTCGCCAGATCAACTCGGCTTTGATCGTTTTGAAGAACGTCTCGACGGCGGAGTTGTCATAGCAATTGCCTCTGCCGCTCATCGATACCTTGAAGCCATGCTGGCGCAGGATCTTTTGATAATCGTGAGAACAGTATTGGCTTCCGCGATCCGAATGGTGAATGCAGCCCCTGGGCGGTTGCCTGAGTGCGACAGCCATTTTCAACGCTCGGATCGCCAGATCACGCTTCATTCGGTTCGACACGGCCCAACCGATCACACGCGGGGAATGCAGATCGAGAATGACCGCCAGATAGAGCCAACCTTCCCGCGTCCAGACATAGCTGATGTCACCTGCCCATTTCTGATTGGGCGCATCCGCATGGAAGGCCCGGTTCAGCAGATTGGGCGCGATGTTGAAGGCGTGGTTGCTGTCGGTAGTCACCTTGTACTTCTTGGATCGTTCGACACGAATGCCATTCTCACGCATCAAACGACCGACGCGACGATGGCCGATGTTCAAACCGAGCTCTTTCAGTTCCTCCGTCATTCTCGGCCTGCCATAGCTGCCCAAGCTGAGACGTGATTGTTCCTTGATGTGCGCAAGAACAATCATGTCGGTTCGCTGCCTGTGACTGGCAGGGCGGCAGCGATAGGCCCGCAAGCCACGTTCACTGACATCCAGCACATCGCACATCCGCTTGGCACTGAAGGTATCAGTGTTTTCTTCGATAAACCGGAACCTCATTGCTTTTGGCCCGCGAAGAATTGCGTTGCCTTTTTTAGGATCTCCCTCTCCTCCTTGAGAATGCGGTTCTCTCGTCGAAGCCGTTCATTCTCACGGGCAAGGTCAAGATCCTTGTCAGAGACAACATCCGTGTCGCGGTGCGACAGAATCCATTTGTTCAGAGTCGACAGCCCAACACCCAGATCAGATGCCACCTGCTTGCGCGTCAGTCCGCTGGTCAGCGCGATCCGCACCGCATCAGCGCGGAACTCGTCCGTCCGTTTCAATCCCATAGTTCATCTCCTTTGCTGCAATAAATGCT
>NZ_JAEDOX010000021.1 GCF_017872555.1 Ruegeria sp. HKCCSA071 | reverse complement strand
CGCTGACGACCCAGCTCAGACCGGATCGAGCCAAAAAGCTCAGGGTCGCGGTCCGACAAGGACTGGGTGAAAAATCCATCTGTTCGATGCGGGGCGTTCACAGTTTTGGTCTCCTGAAAATGGTTAGCCGGTCCAGCCAAGACCAGCGGAAATGGCATTCATGGATTGCAGCAGGGGCACGGGAACTGACCCTGCCTGCGGTTCGTTGCGGGCGTGTTGCAGCAGTTCGACCTGAAGAGCATGAATGCGGGCCAATTCGGCCTGTTTGCGGTCAAACCTCTCGCAAAGGCGGGGAAAGCGATGGCCGATGACCTGACCACCGGTCAGAAACCGGATCGCTTTGCAGGCACTATCGTATTCCGCCTTGATCACCTGCGATACACGTTGGCGGATCTCGATATCAGAGACCAATTCGCCATACTGCGCTGCGATTCCCATATCCGTCTGATAGAGCGATTTTTCCATCTCATCGACGGCGAGGCGGAACAGGCGGGAGTGTCGAAACATGTCGTGCAACACGTCATCACCGCGCGCGCCGCGAAACTTGCGAAAACTGGCCATGGCGGTGCCGAACCCGTACCAACCAGTAATCAGGTGACGGTTCTGCGACCACGCAAAGACCCATGGAATGGCCCGCAGGTCATCCAGGCTGGCCGCGCCGAACCGACGGGTCGGACGGGACCCCATTTTCAGGCGGGCAAGTTCTTGGACAGGGCTCGCCTGCTGGAAATAGTCCAGAAAACCCGGCATCTGCAAAAGCGAGACATAGGCTGTCTGTGACAACTCTGACAAAGCATCCAATGCGTCATCGAATTCAGGCCGTGAAGGCGCCTCGTCAGGGGTCGCCGTATGGCGCATCGTGCTTGACAGCAACAACTCCAGATGCGCCGCAGCCGTGCCCCGGTTGGCATATTTGGCCGAAACCACCTCGCCCTGTTCGGTCACGCGCAGCCGCCCGGCAACTGTTCCACTGGGTTGCGCTGCGATGGCGCGTCCGGTCGGTGCACCGCCCCGGCTGACCGAGCCGCCGCGACCATGGAAAAACGTGGCCTTGAAACCTTGCGAAGCCAGCGCCGCGACGATCCGGCGTTGGGCGCGCTCCAACTCCCATGTTGAGCAGAAATAGCCCCCGTCCTTGCCGCTGTCCGAATATCCCAGCATCACCTCGATTACCCGACCGTCGGTTTTGAGGCTGCGACGGGCAAGCGGAACAGCCAGAACGTCCAGCAGGATCGATGGGGCATTTCGCAAATCGGCAATCGTCTCGAACAATGGGACTACCGAAAGATCCAGAGTTTCAGACCCAAACCCGGCATAGCGGGCCAACAGGTAGATGCCGAGAATATCGTCGTCCGAACGGGTCATGGACAGGATGAAGGGCCCTATTGCCCTGGGGTCCGGTCCCGATCGAACGCTATAGACCAGAGCCAGAAGAGCAAGCAGCTCCCGCGCCTGATCGCTTAACGCGTCGCGGTTTTGATAGGGCAGGTTCTGATCCGCCAGTTCGGTTCGCAAGCGGGCTGACCATTCGGCTGTGCCGTAAACCGGCGCCTGTCCGGAATGCGACCAGACTTCGGCCAGAACATCGGTTGTGACGGTCGAATTCTGGCGGATGTCCAGCGTTGTGGTCCGGAACCCAAAAACCGAAGCGGCCCGACGCAGCGGACGGATGTGCTGCCGCGCCAGAATATCCGCGTTGACCGCACATAAAGCGGTATCAAGCGTGTCGAGATCGCCCACGAATTGCGAGATGTGATCATATCCGTTGTTTGTCAGCCGATAACGAATGGCATTGAGTGCTTGCCGGAATGGTTCGTTCCGATTGCGCCCGGCGGTCGGGGCCCGGTCAACTATCGCTTGTACTTGCGTCCTGACAGGCTCAGGTAAGGGCAATATCAGTGCGCTGATGCTCAACCTGCCCGCAGCACGTTCGAGAGCCTGGCGGTAAAGATCCAGAACTGTTTCGCGACCGCGTTTCAGCGCCAATGCGGTCATCTCGGTCGTGACATTCGGGTTGCCATCCCGGTCGCCACCGATCCAGCTGTGAAAGCGGATATCGGGTGTTTCGCTCAGCGTACGGCCCAGCACTTGCAGGCAGGCCTGATCGAAGCGACACATAACCTGCGGCACGGCGTCAAAGATTGCATCGCGGAAGAACTGCAACCCCCATTCGATCTCATCGTGCAGGCTTGGGCGCGACAGGCGAAGTTCACCGGTCAGCCACAAGAGATCAATCTCTCCCTCCAGACCATTCAACAATTCGGCGTGTTCGGTCGGAGTCCAGCGGTGCGTTTCAAGACTGACGAGGTTGCGGTAGATACGCCGGTGAATTTCCAGAACCGTTACCCGCTTGGCCTCGGTCGGATGCGCGGTCAGGGTGGGACCGGTACACAGGTCAGCGGTCAGCTTTACCACCTGACTGTACGTCAGCGACAAGTCTGTCAGGGCTTCGGCAAAACCGCCTTCTACCGCTTCTGCGCCGTTTTGGGTTTCGGTCAGTCGACGATCCCGAACTTCGGCGTTTTCATCGATGATGCGCAACAGTTGGAACCAGATCGAAAGGGCCTGCAAATACGGCGTTGCCTCGGGTCCCGTGGGAATGGGTTGCAGCGGCGTGGCCTCGGCCCATGCCGCCACATGTGGCGCCCGTTTCAGCAATATATTCCGCCACAACGCCCGCAATTCCGAGCGCAACCCTTCGGCATAGCTCGAGGGGTTGGGGGTGGGCAGAATATTCGGGGCCAGCGCCTGCATCAGATCACGCGGTCCCGGGGTTCGCGGCCTTCAAAGAAATCATTCAGGTTGTCGAGAACCCGAAACCCCATTGCCTCGCGCGCTTCGCGGGTGGCGCTGCCCAGATGTGGCAGCATCACGAGGTTGTCGCATTGCAGCAGGTCCGGGCTGATACGGGGTTCACCATCGAACACGTCCAGCGCGGCCCCGCCGATCATCTCGAACATCAGGGCCTGGATCAGCGCCCATTCGTCGATCACCTCACCGCGCGCGGTGTTGATCAGAAAGGCGTCAGGCTTCATCAGGCCCAGTCTGCGCGCGTTGATCAGATGCCTGTTGGCAGCCCCACCGGGGCAATGCAGCGAGACGAAGTCGCATTGCGGCAGCAAGTCGTCAATCGAGGCCACCTGCGTTGCATTGCACCTGGCCAGCACATCCGGCGCTATCTGACTGCGGTTGTAGACGAGGATGTCCATACCAAAGCCATGATGCGCACGGCGGGCCATCTCTTGCCCGATGCGGCCATAGCCGATAATGCCAAGCGTTTTGCCGCTGACCTTGGTTCCAACCAGATGTGTGGGCCGCCATCCGGTCCAGTTGCCGGACCGCAGCTCGCGCTCACCCTCGCCTGCGCGCCGCGCCACCATCAACAGCAGGGTCATGGCGATATCGGCGGTGCATTCGGACAGAACATCGGGCGTGTTGGTCACGGTCATGCCCAGCTCACGCGCCGACGGTTCGCAGATGTGGCTGTAGCCAACGCCGTAATTGGCAAGGATCTTTGTCTGTGCACCGGGTACATCCAGCGCCTCGGCGCTGAGCGTGTCGGTGACGGTGGGCAGCACCGCGTCGTAGGACTTCAGCGCCAGCCGGATATCTGCCGGGGACATGGGCTTGTCCCCGGTGTTCAGAACAGCGTTGTAATTCTCGGCCAGCTGCGCCTCGACGGCGGCAGGCCAGCGACGGGTCACAAGAACCGAGGGTTTGACCATCACGCGGCCTCCATCACACGGGCAATTGTTTCACCGATCACCGCGGGGTTTTCGGCAACGGTCACCCCGGCGGCGGACAGGATCTCGACCTTTTCGCTGGCGCTTTCGCCAAAGGCCGAAATGATCGCACCCGCGTGGCCCATGGTGCGGCCTTTCGGGGCGGTCAGACCCGCGACATAAGCAATCACCGGTTTGGTGATGTGGTCGCGGATGTACTCGGCTGCTTCAGCTTCCTGCGGGCCGCCGATCTCGCCGATCATGGCGATGACATGGGTGTCCTCGTCCTCTTCGAACCGCTGTAGGATGTCCTTGAAAGATGACCCGTTGATCGGGTCGCCACCAATCCCGACACTGGTCGAGACACCGATGCCGCGTTCTTTCAGCTGCGCCGCAGCCTCGTAGCCCAACGTTCCCGAGCGGCCGATGATGCCGACATGGCCGGGCAGATAGATGTGGCCCGGCATGATGCCCAGCAGCGCCTTTCCGGGCGAGATCGTACCGGCACAGTTCGGCCCGGTCAGCACCATGCGTTTCTCTTTCGGATAGCGGTACATGTACCGCTTCACCCGGATCATGTCCTGCGCCGGAATCCCGTCGGTGATACAGACGCAGTAGCGGATACCGGCATCTGCGGCTTCCATGATTGAATCCGCCGCAAATGGCGGGGGTACGAAAACAAGGCTGGCATCCGCGCCGGTCGCCTCGACGGCCTGTTTGACGGTGTCAAAGACCGGAACACCTTCGACGGTTTCGCCACCTTTGCCGGGTACGACACCGCCCACGACATTGGTGCCATAGTTCAACATGTCCTTGGTATGGAACCGGGCCATGCGGCCGGTGATGCCCTGCACGATAACGCGCGAGTCACGGTCGAGAAGAATGCTCATTTCACAGCCCTCATCTTGGTGCCTTGAGTAAGGTCGTTTTTCCATGCGCCAACAGCGCGTTCTGCCGCCTCCATCAGCGTTGAGGCGCGAATGATCGGCAGGCCGGACTTGGCCAAAATCTTCTGACCTTCTTCGACATTTGTTCCAGCCAGCCGCACGACGACGGGCAGGTCGAGGTCAAGTTCCCGCAGGGCCTGAACGACGCCTTCGGCCACCCAGTCGCAGCGGTTGATACCGGCGAAGATGTTGACCAGAATGGCCTGAACATTATCGTCTGACAGGACCAGACGAAACGCCTTGGCCACCCGTTCAGGCGACGCGCCACCCCCGATGTCGAGGAAATTTGCAGGTTCGCCACCAGCCAGCTTGATCGTGTCCATCGTGGCCATCGCCAGACCAGCGCCGTTGACGATGCAGCCGATGTTTCCGTCCAGCCCGACATAAGACAGTCCGCGGTCGGCCGCGCGGCTTTCGCGCGGGTCTTCCTGGCTTTTGTCACGCAGTTCAGAGATTTGCGGATGGCGGAACAGGGCGTTGTCGTCAAAGCTCATCTTGGCGTCAAGCGCCAGAACCCGGTCGTCACCCGTGATGACCAAAGGGTTGATCTCGACCATTGTCGCGTCCAGCTCGCTAAAGGCGGCGTAGCAGCCTTGCAATGTACGCACCATTTGCTGGATCAGCCTGGGTTCAAGCCCCAGGTTGAATGCGATCTCGCGCGCCTGAAATTCCTGAAGCCCAACCGCCGGTTCCACGATGGAGCGGACGATGCTTTCCGGGCGGTCAGCCGAGATATCCTCGATCTCCATCCCGCCCTCGGACGAGGCCACGATCATCACCCTTTGGCTGGACCGGTCGAGGACAAAACCCAGATAGATCTCGCGGTCAATCGGCACGGCGGCTTCGACATAGACGCGATAGATGCCTTTGCCTTCGGGGCCGGTCTGATGCGTGACCAGCTTGCGGCCAAACAAATCATCGCAGGCCTGATAGATCTCGTTTTCGGTGTTGCACAGCTTGACGCCTCCGGCTTTGCCGCGACCGCCTGCATGGACCTGCGCCTTGACGATCCATTTGTCACCGCCCAGCTCACGCGCCCGGTAGGCCGCTTGTTCCGGACTGTAGGCCAGTGCGCCGGATGGTATGGCGACACCGAAATTCGAAAGAATTTCCTTTGCCTGGTATTCGTGAATATCCATCTGATCCGCTCCTGTTTATGCAGCGATTGAGGTGCCGTAACGGCTTTCCAGCAGGTCTTCGATTGCGTCTTGATTGACCGTTCCGCCCAACTCTCGGATGGCTTCGGCGAACAGGCGCACGATCCGGCTGACGGCGTCGCGGTTCAATTGGTTGAGGATGCCGATGCGCACCTGCACGGGTTCGCTGAGCGTCGGCCAGATGCCAAACCCGCGCGCGCGGCAGTTCTGGACCAGTTCCATCTCGCGGCCAGCCAGATCCGGGGGCAGGTTCAGCACGATCAGGCTGGGCATGTCGGAGGTGACCTCGCAGCCCATTTCGGTGACGGCGTCCCGCAGTACTTTCTCGTGTGTCCTGTACGACGCGGACCGCTTGGCCAGACTTTCCTGAAGGGTCAGGCGCAGGGATTCATGGAAGGCCGCAACGGCGTAGCCCGAATGGGTGCGGTGATAGGTACCCTTTTCAACATCCTGCCCATCGACAATACCCCAATGGCGGGCCTCAAAGATGGGATTGTGCACATAGGTATAAGCGCCGGTGGTTCTGAGTGACGCGATATAGGCGTCGGTAAAGCTGACTGGGGCATAGGTCAGCGGCAGGCAACACAGACCTTTCTGCGGGCAGGACGCCCATCCGGCGATGCCCGGAAAATCGTCTATCGAGAAGTCATCGACGCCCAGAGACGACACCGCATCAATCAGACCCATCACGTCATGACGTTCGCACGCGTCGGAAAATCCGCGCAGGTCATTGATGCGACCCGATCCGGTTTCCCAATGCGCCATGAAAGCCCATTTCGGTTTGTGCTGCGCCAGCGTCGCCTCGACCAGATCACCGGTGACCGGCTGGCCGTGCGGAACCTCGATCACGGTGACGCTGGCAGCCTGAGGCGCCATCGGGTTGGCGGCATGTTCTTCGGGCGTCGCCGCCTTGATCCGCAGGGTCAGCGCGTCGATCCCCGAGAATGTGCCGTTGGCAAAAGCAACGACTTTGTCGCCTGGCATGACAGCTGAAAACATGGTGTCCAGGGCGCTCCAACCGGTGCCGGCAACAGCAAAGGTATAGGCGTTTTGGGTACCCCAGATTTTCCGAAGCATGTGTTTGCATTCGACCATCCCTCTAAGGACGTCCCCCTGCATGTGATCGGCAACGCCTGCATTGGCAAAGGCCTTGAGGACGCGGGCATCCGTGTTACCCGGCCCCGGCCCCGCAGCAAGGGTTTGGGGGATTTCGAGCGGAGGGAAAATCTGAAAAGTCATGGTCTGGCATCCTCGGCTGTTGGCCGGGCATTGCGGCCCGTTGTGTCAAGTTGCCGAGCAGGAAACGCGAGCTTGCCCTATGACGCAACGTAACTTACTACTGCTTTTGGATGGCTAATAGGATGGGGCTATACCTACCCATTTTGGTAAAAGTACGAAGGTATACAAAGAAATGCCCTATCCTTATGGGTAGGTTTTTCCGAAATCGGGGCAAAATCATATGGTTGAGACACCGAACAAACCCATCGACATCATGCTGGCGGACGGCAACCCGCTGGTTCTGTCGGCCATGTCCGAAATATTCGAGCGGGACCCCCGATTCTCGCTGATGGCCACGTCAGCAACGGCCGAAGGGTTTCTGGGAACGGTGATGCGGGTTCCCGTTCAGGTCGGAGTCGTAGACTGGACGCTTCCGGTTTTAGGGGCTGCCAAACTGATCGAGGTTCTGCGCGACCAGCCCAACGCCCCGCGCTTTGTCGTTTATGGCGACACGGCCGGCGATGTCCCGCGACTGGCGATGCAGGCGGGTGCGGCTGGATTTGCCGCCCGCACGGGCGAGGTTGAGGGCCTGCTGGAAACCTGCGCCAAAGTTGCGGCGGGTAAGATGGTGTTCCCGTTCATCGATATCCGTAAAATGCAACAGGACCCGATCCAGAGCCTGTCGCGCAAGGAGCGCGCCATTCTGGAGGCGCTGGCGCAGGGAATGTCGAACCGGGATCTGTCGAAGGAACTTCAGATTTCGACAAATACGGTCAAGTTCCACCTGTCCAACATCTATGAAAAGCTGAGTGTCAAAAACCGCACGCAGGCCATTGCCTATTTCTATTCGTCTCAGCAGTTGCGAAACTAGGCCAAAGGCGATTTGGATGCCGGTGTTTCCGGACAGGTTATTCGTCCAGCCCTGACCAATTCCGGATACCGTCAGCGGCAAGAGACACAGTGCTTGTCCTGAGCGCTTTGCCGCGCGTGGCGGTATGCACAACCCTGCGTTGCTTCCGCGAATCCCCCAAACATGTTACCTTGGGTCACCTTTAATGATTTGACTACTTTTTAAGACATCTCGTTTTTTCTGCTTCTTCTCGAGAGGTGACATTCATGTCCGACTCCAGCAGTGAGCCCCCGCGCATAACGCTGTCCTTACCGAATCTTCGGCCAAGTCCAACGATATCAGCAGAAATTTCCGGCGCTGCCGCAGCTGGCGCGCAAGCTGTTGAAGATCTGAAGCGGGTTGAGGCAGAAAAGCTCAAGGCATTGCGCCGCGGTGTTGGAGTTGAGCTTTCTGCGGAAGTGATCAACGATCTGGTTGACCGGCGTGTTCAGTCGACAGGCGCAGTTTTTCGCCAGCTTGCAACCATTCGCGAAGATCTGGCCGGAGGTTTTCTGGGGGCGGTCGTTCCCACCCTCGCTCCGAAACTGCGGGGGGAACTGATCAACCCTGACGGGACACCTGCCGAACGTGTGATCGTCGAGGTCCTGCGCCCCACCTTTACCGCCAATGAAGGGATCGACAACGCGGATTTCTCGTGGGCTGTCAAAGCCGCCGTCACGGACGCGCGCGGGCTCTTCTCGCTTGATCTGCCCAATCTTCGCCTGCCACAGAACGGCCTGCGGTTGCGGATCAGGGGTCAAAACACCACCCTGACAGAAGCCGTGCCGCGCGTTGACGCGCTGGACGGCGAAATGGGCCTTGTGGTGCTGGATCGCACGCTCCTCCCTTTGCAGCGTTCGATCGTCGGCGAGCTGGCCAATATCCTGCCGGTGGATCCCGAGGATGCTGAAGAAAACATATCCGATTTCACCGGTACGCAGGCCCCTATCGTGCTGGGCGAGGGCGATTGCGCGTCGGAGTACCGAACCGAAGGCGGCACGGTTTCACGGCGGCGCTATTCGGTTCTGTACCGGCTGATTGATCCGCTCGTCGGGCCCAAGAATATCGTTCGAACACGCCCCATAGGCGGTGACCGTTTTGTGACGACTATTCCGGGTACAACCTTTGCTCAGGCCAATCTGTCCGCCGAAACGCTTCTGGCCGCGTTCAACAATGACGGGGGTGATTGGGATTTTCGGGACCGGATTCCGATTGATGAACCCATTGATATTGAAGACTTCTTTGAAGATCTTGAAGAGCGGCCTCAGGATGTGCCCAAGGCGTCGAGCCTTGCGCTTGGGTATATTGCCAAGATGCGGTCGACGGCTGTCCACGCTGGCATGTCTTTGGGTCGGCTGGTCTATTCCCTGCCGCTTGCCCCGGGAGAAGAGCAGCGGATTGTCGTGTCGGAACAGCGCGAAACACTGAGCGTACGTGAACGAGAGAGCCTGACATTTGAAGAGCAACAAGAGTTCGAGGAAGCCCGCGACACGTCCTTTGACAGTACGTTTGAAAGCGCGCTGGATGAGGTAATTCAGGGCACGTCTTCGTTTTCGACCCGCGCTTTTTCAAAGAGCTTTGGAGGCGCAGGTGGCGTTGGTGGCGGCCTGTTCGGAGGCATCGGGGCCATCGTCGGCGGCGTGGGCTTCAGCGGCGCACGGTCCAGTTCGAATTCTTCCGGCAATTCGTCCAACACGCAGAACACATCGCGCGATTTTCTGTCCGACACCCATGAGACATTCTCTGCCGCGCTTGAACGGGCGGCTTCGGTCAAGCGCAATTCTGCACGGACCAGTGTGCGCACTGCAACTGCGACGGATCGGCGGACGGCAACAACGAAATTCGTGGCCAACCGCAATCATTGCCACGCAATGACCATGCAATGGTTCGAAGTCCTGCGGGACTTTTCCCTGGAAACGCGTATCGAGGGCGTGCAGCTGGTGGTCTTTGTGCCCATGCAACTCATCCGCTTCCGCCGTCTGGGGCAAGGCGATCAGTTGCCGGGCAATGTCACCCGGTCCGGATTGCTGAGCCGGTACAAGGTCATCCTGCGCCATGCCGAAGTGTTCCGGCGCGTGTTCCGAAACCGCCGCAGATTCCGCAGCGCACTGAAGCTGCTGGAAGAGTTTTATGCGGACAAGGATGCAACACCGCAGAACGCGCCCGGCGTCGCACAGGACATCGTCAGTTTCGAGGCGCAGGGCACGTTCATGCCCAATGATGACATTTCTGTCGTGATCTTCACGCAGGATGGCGACCGGGTCGGACCTGTGCCGCTGACCGGATCGCCGATCGACATCGACAACCTGCATGACCTGCCAGCGGAAACACGCGAGAACCTGCTTGTCCGGCTGGCTGATGCGCGGCGTGATCCGACCAAGCGCCGGACCTATACCGGCTCTGTGGCTTTGCCCCGTTCGGTCGAGCGGTCGGATATCGCCCGTGTCGAGTTGCGCAGGCGGACGGGTTCGTTTGCCTACTCGTTCTACACCGGTCCTGATCCCATAAATATTTTCAACATCTGGGAACATCTGGCCAATCTGGAAGATGCTGACGATCTTGACCGGGCCACCCGCAACATCAACCGCAGCCTTCGCACCACGATCTCGGGCTCGGACTTTGACGATCTGGTGGGACCGCCCATGGTCAGCGAGTTTGAGGCGCGTATGAACGAAAACGCCCAGACCGTTGTTGATGACAATACGTTCCAGGCGCTGCCTGCCACCCTGCCCTATTCGGTGCAGGAAGTGCCGGACGTTCTGTCACGCCGGGATCTGCGCCGCATCGAAGAGATGTACCAGCATATTGTGGCCAACACCGTTCGCTATTCCCGCGTGATCTGGGCCAGCATGACGGACGAAGAACGTGCGATCCTGCTGGAGCGTTTCACCATCGGGGTACCGGAAGGCGGGCTGGACGATGCCTCAAGCGAGATATCGCTGCTCAGCACCGTTCAAAACAAGGTGCTTGGGTTCTATGGCAATGCCATGATCATGCCCTTCTCGATCCCGCCCGATCTGGCCGACCGGATGGAGATGCGGACCGGTGACATTCAGGACAGTCTTCTGGCCTTCCATCGCGAAGACTTCCGACCACCGCGCCGCACGATCTCGCTGCCGACCAGGGGCCTGTTGGGCGAGGCTGTACTGGGCCGCTGCAATTCCTGCGAGATGATCGACCACCGCCGCTTCTGGAACTGGCAGGACAGCCCGACACCGCCGCCGGTTGGCGACGCACCGGTCCTGCCTGCTGACAGTGACGCCATCTTTGGTACCCGTGCGCCGTCAGACCTGCCGAACAACCAGCCTTCGAACACGCTGACCATTGCAGGGGGCGACATTGGCACCGGCCAGGCTGTGCCCACGTCGCAACTGGCCGAAATCCTCAAGGCTGCGCCCGATCTTGCGCGGGCGGGAACTGATCTGACAGGCCTGAAGGAGTTGCAGGCGCAACTGGCGCTTGAAACGCAATCGGTCGCCGCCGGTCGGGACAAGGCCATCGATACGGCGACGGATCTGACCAAGGAGCTGGTTGGAAAGGCCACGGAACTTGCGGGTAAAGGTCAGGAAATCGCTGCCGCCCGCAAAGAGGAAGAGGCCAAGAAGGCCGCCGCTGACAAGAAGGCATTCGACGCCAGCAATGCCGCCAAGATCAAGGGGTTTGAGGATATCGCCAAGAACGCTTCGGGTGTTTCCGCGCTGATCGGTGGGCAACCGGATGGCAACCGGGCCGGTTTCGTTCAAAACCTGTTCAAGGATTTCCCCGGCGGGGCTACGGCTTTGGCCAACCCGTCCAACACGCTGCTTCTGGCCAAGCTTTTCGGGGCCTTCACCAAGGCAAATGCGGATGCTGATGACGGCAGCGCGACCAAGGCCGGCAGCCAGTCGGTGCTGGATTTCCTCAATGGCCTGAACGCCCCTGCGGAGGACGACAATGAGTGACACGAGCACAAATGTGACGGACAAACCGGGAATTGATGAAAGCCTTGCCGAGGAGATCATCAATATCCTTGAAACGACCAACTCTCCAGCGATCCAGCGTGCCCGTGAGGTGATTGCCCATAGGCTGGCCATTGCGGGCGATATTGCCCCTTCGCGCATCCCTGCGCCGCGCAACATCACCGAGATCGGCGGCTATATCAATCTGCTGAGCGAGTATGGTGAGGCCGAACAGCGCGCACGCATGATCGCGGCCGCTTTGGGTATCGCGGGACCGCAGATTTCGCTGCCGCAGCCGGGTGCCGTTCCGCCGATGTCTTTCATCACTCGCGACGGTGCAAGGCCGGTTGGTCCGCAGCAGGCCAGTTTTCCGCTGAGCTACACGATCCGCAGTGATTTCGTTCCGGCCTTCGACAATGCGTTGCAGGAGATCGCGATACGTGGCGGTGCGGTGCCGATCCTGACACCTGTCAGGGTCCTGCCGGTCGCCGGATCAGGCCCTGTGACCGACGGCATCGCACAGCTGGCTTTGATCGGTCGAACCCTCAGCCTGGCACCAACCGCGGCGCTGCATGCCGTGGCCACCGACCCGCTGTCGCTCAGCCGTCCGACTGCGGGTGGCGGGTTCGAGGTTCTGGCACGGGTCATCGACGCCGCCGCCCCGATTGCCGGGACCATCGCGGCGGCAGACTGGACAAGCTGGGAATGCGATGCTGCTGCCTGTTCCGAGGTTGACAGCAACGATGCGCGCTTTGCCCTTTCACCGATCCTGAATGCGGCCGGTTGGCACCAGGCGGCTGATCCCGGCAATCCCAACAGCCTGTCCGATCCCGGCAGCTGGGCCGCGTGGCAGAACATCACCGGGCTTGTACCCGGCGTCACACGGTTCGCGGATGAGCTGCAATTGCTGTACCCTGCCGAGATGCTCATCACCTCGCCGGTTTTTAACCAACTGGACAATGTCTGGACGGGAAGCGCATTCGCCGCGCCATAGGACCGCCTCTGCGACCGCAACAATGTGATTTGGCGGCACTTGGCTTTTGGGGTTACGCTTGAACTGGAGGGCCGCCGTGCAAAACCCGGAACGTTTCGAAAAATTCTACTTTGCCAAAGTTGGCATGGGCGAAGCCTGCGGTTGCGCCGAGCGCATCATCGACGTTTTCGAATTCAACCGAAAAGGTGGTGCGCAGTCGAAACACCCGGTGAAACAGGACCGGCGCGGACGCCTGTCGTTTCGGGCATGGGCGGTCAGATATGGGCTTATAAGCCGAAAGCGGCACAGCTGAACACGGATTGGTCCTGTCAGACAGCCACCAGTTTTCCGTCTCGCAAATCGAGCGCATCCGGTGCCAGTTCGGCGCGGAAGGCCGGGGAATGGCTGACAAGAAGGATCGCTTGTGGCAATCCCCGGAGGATTTCCAGCAGCCGGGCCTCGTTTCGTGGGTCCAGCGCGTTGGTGGGTTCATCAAGCAGCAGAACCTCGGGCTCCATCGCCAGAACGGTCGCCAGCGTAACCAGCCGTTTTTCACCCCCTGACAACTTGTGGGTGATGCGGTTCTTCAGATGCATCAGGTCCAGATCACCCAACACGTTTTCTACGATGGCTAGCGCTTCGTCGCGTGTTCTGCCCAGGTTGAGCGGGCCAAAGGCGATATCCTCGGCGACGGTCGGGCAGAACAACTGATCATCCGCATCCTGAAACACAAGGCCCACCCGGCGGCGCACGTCGTGAAAATCGGCCTCTTGCACCCTTTGCTGACCAAAGATCGTGACCGTGCCGGACCGTGGGCGCTGCAAGCCAAGCGTGATACGCAGCAAGGTCGATTTTCCCGCCCCGTTCGGGCCCGTCAGCGACAGGCGTTGACCGGCGGACAGGCTGAGGCTGGCACCGTCAAGAACGGGTGGCTGACCGGGGTAGGCAAAGCAGATATCTTCAAGCACAATCAGTGTCATGCCAAATCCAGTATGATCAGACCCGCGCAAAGAGCACCAAGACCTGCGGCAAAAACGAAGTCCTTTCGGGTCAGGGCAAAGTCCTGAAGCAGCAGCATACGGCCTGAAAACCCCCGGCATTTCATCGCATCAAGAATGCGTTCGGATCTTTCGATCGCGCGCACCAGCATCATGCCCACGAGATAGCCAAAGCTGCGATAGGTGTGCCAGTTTGTTGCCGGGCGAAAGCCGCGCACTTTCATAGCCGCGCGCAGGCGCAGGTATTCTTCCCGCAGAACCTCGATATAGCGGATGGTGAACATCAGAAGGTGAACCAGCTTTTCGGGGCAGCGCAGGCGGTGCAGGGCGTGGCCAAGCGTGACCGGCTCCATCGTACCGACCAGCACCATAAGGGACAGGATGACCGCGTTGGCCGTCAGAGCGATCTCGACCGCTTTCCAGAAACCCTGCCAGCTTGCGGGAAACCCCCAGAGCGTAAACATCGGGTCGCCGGGCATGGAGAATGGTAACAGCACCAGCATGAACAGGATGAACCCGTCCATCATGGCCATGCGTTTCAACGTTTTCCGCCAGGGCAGGCGCGAGGCGGCAAGAAGCGAAAGGGACACCGCCAGAGCCGCGCACAGTGCTGTCAGCGAGGACGCCGCCACAGTCACCACCGCGAAAACAACCGCCATGACGATCCGCATCCTTGGATCAAGCGGGTTTATCGCACCGTGCCGCTGCGCGCCCGCTTTGACCAGCGTGTTTTCGTGTTGCCCCAGAACGTGCGCCATCAGGCCGCCAGCTTGCGGCGTGCCGCAAAGTAAAAGCCCAGACCAAACAGACCGACGATATATCCGATCCCACCCAGAACAGTTTGCAGGTCATTTTGTTCGCGGTATGCCGCTATTTCCCGACGCAGCGGGCGAAGCTCATCCCGAACGGCCCTGGCAATGACCTGTTGTTGTTCTGTGCTGAACACCGCCACTGTCTGGGCAGGTGCGTTTGTTGGCGGGGTGTCGGGTTCCGCTTCAACGCCCATGATCCGGGCGACATCCGCAGCGGGCATGGTGACCTCGGCCACATGCCCGGCACCAAGGTTTGCAAAGAAAGTATGGGCTACCGGCGCGTTTGGCGTGTAGATAAAGAACCCGTCTGCATCCGTGAGGATACGGCCCAGCGCGGCTCCGTCCGGGCCTTTGACGATGACCTCGGTATCGCTTGCCATGTCGCCGTTGGAAAAGCCGATTTCGCCTTCGATGGCGTCACCGGATTCAAACACTCCGGCTATGACCTTATGCGCCAAGGCAGGTACGGGTACGCAGCTCAGCGCCAGAATGATCGCCAGGTACCTCACGCGACCGCTCCTTTGACAAACAGCTCGGGCTTGACCTTGCGCGCCAGCAAAACCGCGAACCCGGTCAGGATTGCCTCAATCGCCATGACAGGAATATGTGCAAAGAAAACAAGCTTGGCCGCAGGCAGGAAGGCATCCCCGGACAAGGCCAGAGAAAATGCAACCATGCCGGTTGTGGCGGCAATGGCAAAGGCACCACCGACCCCGCCCCATATCGCACCTTGCAGAGGTGAGCCGTGGGCGATCAGGCGGCTAAAGACCAGTCCGGCCAAAACCGCGGGCAACGCGATGTTCAGGGTGTTGATCCCCAGTACGGTCAACCCGCCAAAGCCAAAGAAGACGGCTTGCAGCAAAAGCCCGACGAACAGGGCCGGGAATGCGGCCCAGCCCAACAATAGCCCGGCCATGCCGTTGAGGATCAGATGCACTGACGAAGGGCCAATCGGCACATGGATCAGCGATGCCACGAAAAAGCTGGCAGACAGCACCCCCGCCGTGGGGATGCGATCAAGATCCAGCGACCTGAGGCCCATGGCAATCCCACCCGCCGCAGCGACGGCTCCGCCGATCACGACCGGGTTGGACAAGGCTCCGTCAACGATATGCATCTACGATTACTCCAAGTCCCATGCGCGGATCCAGATGACCGCGTCCTGGCTGAGTTCTTTGCCGTTGTGTTCGGTCACAGGACCGGCACCGAGCGCGGCAAAACCCCAATATCCGGCTTTTGGAACGCCGAACGTGAAATACCCGTTATCATCCGAAGTTGCGACCAATGTACCGCCCGGCATCGGTGAGACGGTCGGGGCCGAGGCGGCCGCGCTTTCCATGTCCGGTTCTGCGGCCATGTACTCGATCTCGATTTCGGCACCCGCAACCGGTTGGCCTTCGGCCATAACCCGACCTGTAAAGGTCGACCCCGCGATGATGTTGGTTGGTTTGTTGAGCGGGATGATCTCAACCGGCAGGCCCACCGGGTTCATCCAGTCGGTCGGCAGTTCGTTGCGGTTCAGGAATGCCTTGGCGATCTGCTGGATATAGATATTCTCGGATTCCTCGTAATAGGGCTGGGGAACAGTCACCAACACATAGTCGCCCGACCGTTTGACGGGAACATAACCCTTGAATGCCGCGCCTTCGTTTTCCCCACCGGTGAAACGCACGGGTTCCAGGGTATCCAGCAGATCGGTTTTCTGACCGTTGTGGATCACGTAGAATTCCTGCGGCTTGTCCAGATCCATGACATGCCCGTTCGAGAACGGATGCCAAAAGATCAGCTTGACCGGAACATTCCCCGGTGCGTCGATCATGGTGTCAGCGGTGTATTCCAGCAGGAAATGCGCATTTGCCATTGCTGGAAGCGCTATCGCCACAGCGGCTGCAGAAAGCAGCTTGGTCATCAATAGTCGTCCTTGTCCCATCGCACCAACCCCGGTACGAGATGCGTTTTGACTGCGGGGATGTCCAAGCTAAGCTGCTTTTTCAAGCATCCTGCTCCGACGCACATCCCGTCGCCGATTAGGAGTGCCCTTGTCAAAGGCACATGTCCGGCAGGTATCCTGACTTGCGGGTCAAAGCGTTGGGCTGGCCTTCCCGGATTAACTCCAGTGGCACTTCAGCCCTGCTCGCCGCTTACAGTTGCGGGTGCAGTTGCGGAGTTGGGCCAAAGCCCGCACCGCATTCCCTATTGATTCCAGAGCACGCCCCGGAACCGGACATGCCGAGCGGCTTGCCAGACTTCTTCGGCATCCGTCAACGATCAATTGCGCTGGCTGTCAAAAAGTTTAGCGGGCAATGCCCTTTTTCCGGCGGATCCGCTTTGGATAAAGGTCGGGGTTTTCAGGGATGAACCTACCCTTCGAGCAGGTATCTTTCCGACAATGGCAAACTGGCCGCCCCCAATGAGCGGGCATCGGGGCCTGCCGTCCCCGCCAGCACCAAAGGCCGTTCCAGCCCGGTCAGGTTCAGGTCGGATAGTTCGACCTCAACCAGTTCCACCAGCCGCGCCTTGATGCCTGCGGGCATCCAGCCATCAATCTTGACACATTCGAAGTCGATCAGGCTGCAAGATGAGACTGTGGCATGGGCGATCCCGTGCGCCGCTTGTTTCAGCCAGTTCTCAAGGTGGGTTTCCGGTACGTCCCAATGCTGTGTCGTTTCCCAAATTGAACCGGCTGTTGCGGCATTCTCACCTGTCGCGCGCTCCAGTACATAAAGACTGGCGACATCTATCAACGGTTTCACTCCGCCTGCGTCGTCCGGCACGGGCAATGGGCCAAGCGCACCGGCGTTTCCCCGCCCCGAAAAGATCGAGCCGTTCAGAACCACCCCGCCCCCAATGAAGAAGCCCACATAAAAATACAGGAAATCTCGTGGGCCTTCCGCCGGGCTAAAGACCAGCTCGGCGCCGCAGGCGGCCGTTGCGTCGTTCTGCAAGAACACCGGCAAGTCATAGCTTGCGGCCAGCGCGCCTTTCAAGTCCGCGTCACGCCACGGATCCATTTTCTCCTGCGGAACCTGCAATGTCTGTGCCCAGTCCCAAAGGTAGAACGGCATCGCAATCCCAAGACCCGCGATCCTGCCGCGCGCTTCGGGCGACAGCGACGTCATCACTTTGTCGAGGCTTTCCTTGGAAAAGCTCAGTGTCGCCTCGGGCGTCGGAAAATCATAAGTCCGCCGTTCGCGTTGCCTGACATTGCCAAGGAAATCCGTCAGCACCAGCTCGGTACTGCGCCGCCCGACTTTGAGCCCGAAGAAATACGCGCCATCCGGATTCAGGCGCATGGGAACCGAGGGCTGCCCGACTTTTCCCCGGATCGGTTCACCCCGCAGAAGCAGCCCATCGGTTTCCAGCTGGCGCATGATGACCGAAACCGTCTGTGCCGACAGCCCGGTCATGCGCGCGATTTCAGATTTTGCGAGGGCCTGATGGCGCCGGACCAGTGACAGGACAAGCCGTTCATTTCGGGCCCGCATTCCGCTTTGATTGGTGCCGCGCATGTCTGGCTCGCGTACGCCAGCGGTATTGTCCAAAGAGTTGTTTGCAGACACGGCCATCCCCTTCGTGACGACAATGTTGAAACCCTTCCTTTCTGTCAATAATAAATAAGAGTGATTTATTTATTGACTCAAAATTCGAATCTTGTGATGGTTTTCACGTTCGATCGGGCCGCATTTCGCCCGATCAGACGTATGCCCTGACGGGCATTGGGAAAACTGGGAGGACTACCGATGAAACTTGCGAAACTTGCAGGCGCCACGGCGCTGGCGGTTACGGCCATGGCAAGCAGTGCAATGGCCGAAGGTGAAACCGTTTGCCTGATCACCAAGACGGATACCAACCCTTTCTTTGTCAAAATGAGAGAGGGTGCGACCGCCAAAGCCGAAGAGCTTGGCATGACGCTGAAGGCCTTTGCCGGCAAAGTCGACGGCGACCACGAAACTCAGGTTCAGGCCATCGAAACCTGCATTCTGGATGGCGCCAAGGGTATCCTGCTGACCGCGTCAGATACGTCGTCTATCGTTCCGGCGGTGCAGCAGGCCCGCGATGCCGGGCTGCTCGTGATTGCGCTGGACACCCCGCTTGAGCCTATCGACTCGGCCGACGCAACCTTTGCCACGGACAATTTCCTTGCGGGACTTCTGATCGGACAATGGGCAAAGGCCACGTTGGGTGATGCGGCGAATGACGCCAAAATCGCCACGTTGGACCTTGCGGTCAGCCAGCCCACTGTGGATGTGCTTCGCAATCAGGGGTTTTTGCAGGGGTTTGGTGTTGATCTGGCCGATCCGAACGTGATTGGCGATGAAGACGACCCGCGCCTTGTTGGCAGCGATGTCACCGCTGGCAACGAAGAAGGCGGCCGCCGCGCGATGGAGAACCTGCTGGCCAAAGACCCGACGATCAACGTGGTGCACACCATCAACGAACCGGCGGCAGCGGGTGCTTATGAGGCGCTCAAGGCTATCGGGCGCGAAAATGACGTGCTGATCGTTTCCGTCGATGGCGGCTGCCCCGGCGTGCAGAACGTGGCGGACGGGGTCATCGGCGCAACATCCCAGCAATACCCGCTGCTGATGGCATCGCTGGGCGTTGAGGCCGTCAAGAAATGGGCGGACGAAGGTGTGAAGCCTGAAAATACCCCCGGTAAGGACTTTTTTGACACCGGTGTGGCGCTTGTGACCGATAAGGCCGCCGACGGCGTCGAGTCCATCTCGGTTCAGGAAGGCATGGACCTCTGCTGGGGTTAAGCTGAACGTACGGAAGGCCGCCACGCGGCCTTCCACTTATCAAAACCACCCATACGCCTGAAACCTTGCTAAAGTCGTCACGCACCTGACGCTTTGGGGGAAGTTCCATGTCCGATTCTTCACGACAAGCTGACGATTTCGAAACCGCCGCAAAGGGCAGCCCGGAGCAAGTCGCCGAGTTTGACGATCATCAACGCGGATTTGTCGGAACGGTTCAGCATTTTCTGCATGTGAACCCGTCGCTGGTCCCGCTGATTGTCCTTGTCGCTGCCATCGTCATCTTTGGTGTCTTGCTGGGCCCCAAGTTCTTTTCGCCCTTTGCGCTGACATTGATCTTGCAACAGGTTCAGATCGTCGGGATCGTTGCCGCGGCGCAGAGCCTTGTGATCCTGACCGCAGGCATCGACCTGAGTGTTGGGGCCATCATGGTGATGTCGTCGGTTGTGATGGGGCAATTCACTTTCCGCTATGGAATGCCACCTTCGGTTGCGATTGTGTGCGGCCTTGCTGTTGGCTCGGCAATTGGGGCCCTGAACGGGTTTCTGGTCAGTCGCATCAAACTGCCACCTTTCATCGTCACCCTTGGAATGTGGCAGATCGTTCTTGCGGCGAATTTTCTTTATTCACAAAACGAAACGATCCGGTCGCAGGAGATCGAGGAACACGCCGCCATCCTGCAACTGTTTGGTGCCAAGTTTAACGTGGGCGGGGCGGTGTTTACCGTCGGGGTGGTCTTCATGCTGGCGCTGATCCTCGTCCTTGCATACGCGTTGCGGCACACGGCCTGGGGCAGGCATGTTTATGCCGTCGGGGATGACCCCGAAGCGGCAGAGCTGTCCGGTGTCAACGTACACCGCACGCTGATATCCGTGTACATGCTGTCCGGACTGATCTGCGCCTTCGCGGGCTGGGCCCTGATTGGCCGGATCGGGTCGGTTTCGCCAACCTCGGGCCAGCTGGCCAATATCGAAAGTATCACGGCGGTCGTGATCGGGGGGATATCTCTGTTTGGCGGCCGCGGGTCTATTCTGGGGTCCCTGTTCGGTGCCCTGATCGTGGGCGTCTTTACGCTTGGGCTGCGGTTGCTGGGTGCGGATGCGCAATGGACGTTCCTGCTGATCGGCATCCTTATCATCGCAGCGGTCGCGGTCGACCAGTGGATCAGAAAGGTGGCAGCCTGATGGAACCCATTCTCAAAGGACGGAACCTTGTGAAACGCTATGGCAAGGTGACTGCGCTGGATCACTGCGATTTTGACCTGATGCCGGGTGAGATTCTGGCCGTGATCGGCGACAATGGCGCGGGCAAATCGACGCTGATCAAAGCAGTGTCGGGCGCGGTGGCGCCGGACGAAGGCGAGGTCTGGCTGGAAGGTCAGAAGGTGAATTTCCATTCCCCGATCGACGCGCGTGAAGCCGGTATTGAAACCGTGTACCAGACGCTTGCCATGTCCCCTGCCCTGTCGATTGCGGACAACATGTTCATGGGGCGGGAAATTCGGCGAAAGGGGCCATTGGGATCATGGCTTCGAATGCTGGACCGTCCGGCGATGGAAAAGTTCGCCCGCGAAAAGCTGAGCGAACTGGGTCTGATGACGATCCAGAATATCAATCAGGCGGTCGAAACCCTGTCGGGTGGACAACGTCAGGGGGTCGCCGTGGCACGCGCGGCGGCGTTCGGGTCCAAGGTCATCATTCTGGACGAACCGACGGCGGCACTGGGCGTGAAGGAAAGCCGCAGGGTCCTTGAACTGATCCAGGATGTGAAATCGCGTGGCATTCCGATCATCCTGATCAGCCACAACATGCCTCATGTTTTCGAAGTCGCAGACCGAATTCACGTGCACAGGTTGGGAAAACGCCTGTGTGTGATTGACCCCAAGGACTATTCGATGTCCGACGCCGTGGCATTCATGACCGGGGCCAAGGAAGCTCCGCCCGAGGATCAGGCCGCATGACCGGTGGCGGTACAGCCCCTGACGTTTTGGCCGACCGTATCGTCGACGCCGTTGAGGCGCTGCCGGCGGCCCGACACCGGCAACTTGTCGCGATTGCCGGGCCACCCGGATCCGGGAAAAGCACCGTTGCCAGCCTTGCCACGGCCAAGCTGAACCGGCGCGGCGTGTCAGCCGGGCTTGTGCCAATGGACGGTTTTCACTTTGACAACGCGATCCTGAAAGAACGTGGGCTTTTCCCCCGCAAGGGCGCGCCGGAAACCTTCGATCTTGTCGGGTTTCATGCCTTGCTTGTGCGTTTGCGTGCCGAAGATGAAGTTGCAATTCCGGGCTTCGACCGAAAGCTTGATCTGGCGATCGCTGCCCGATCAATGATCTTGCCTGACCAGCGGGTCGTTCTGGTTGAAGGCAATTACCTTTTGCTGGATGAAGCGGGCTGGTCGGGCCTTCACGCCCTATGGGCGCTCAAAGTGTTTCTGGGCGTCGATCTGGCGACACTGAAAAGCCGGCTCACCGACCGTTGGGTTGGGTTTGGGCTGGACAAACAGGCCGCAAGAGAGCGGGCGCTTTCAAACGACATTCCGAATGCCGAGCGGGTGATCCAAAACTCGGTACAAGGCGACCTGAACCTGTGACATCTTAGGGCGGGTCAGTCAGAGCGCCCGTGTCACCTGTCTAGTAGGTGGGCGGCACAAGACCGGCCTGAAACCACTTCACGAAAGATACGATAGAAAACACGGGCAGCCCCGTGGCGCGCTGAATATCGGATGCGTAGGGGCACATATTCGTGCATTCCAGCACGATCGCGCCAAGATCGGGGTGTTCCGATGTCAGGGCCATTGCGGCTTCGACATTGTCCTTGCGGGCCTTTTCCATATCAAGGCCCAGCTCATTTCCAAGGATCGCGCGGGTGAACTCCGCCCCGCCTTCGGTTGTGCCGATAGGCGTGTCCAATGGAACATTGGCGGCCAGCAAGTGATCTTGGGTCAGAGTAGAGGCTGATATGGTCAGAACCCCGGCGCGTTTTCCCGCCGGCAGGATGCGGTTGACCATTTCAACCTGCATCAGGGACGATGTGGCCACCGGAACAGGCACAGCCTGGGCCAGCTCATTTTGGAACAGGGACAGGAACCCGCAATTGGTGGTAATCCCGTCCACACCATCTTTGACAAGCTCCTGCGCCGCGTTGATGAACATGTCGAGCATGCCTTCGGCTTTGCGCCGGACCACCCGATCCGGCGAGGCATCACGCACAATGCGATAGTGAACCGGAAAGGGCCAGGTCTGCGCGTTGCCCATATCGCCGGGAATGCGGGGAAAGCGGGCATCCAGCATCAGAATGCCGACAGACGCGCCGTAGATGGATTTTCCGCCCTGCGCGATCATCCCTCAACCTCCTCGATGATACGGGTCGAGATATCGTCCGACCCTTCCATGTAGATGTTCGAAATCCCGTGACGCACGGCATCCTGCACCTGATCCATGCGCTTGGAAATATGTGCACCCAGAACCCGAGCGGCCTCATCCGCGTGCCGGTCCATCAAAGCCTGCATGACGCGTTTGTGTTCGTCCTTTGAGCGTTGCACGCGGTCGAGGCTCATGGAGATCCAACGGATATAGCGGATACGGTCATTGATCCGCGTCAGGGTTTGCAACAGTTCCATGTTTCCAGACAGCTTCGCGATACCCAGATGAAACGCCTCATCCCGGTTGACGGCTTCTTCAACAGTCAGACCGGTGATGTCGATGCCCGTTGCGTAAAGCTCATCCCGCAACAGCTGCAGGTCTTCGTCCGATGCCTTGGCACAGGCCGCGCGCGCCGCCGCTGTTTCAATGATCTGGCGCAGTTCGAACAGGTCGAACACGCTTTGCGCATCCAGCGGGCGGCAGAAAAAGCCTTGTCCGGGGCGGAAGTCGAAAAGCCGTTCGGCAACCAGACGGTTCAAAGCCTCGCGCAGCGGGGTGCGGCTGACGCCCAGATCTCTGGACAACGCCACTTCGTTCAGGCGGTCGCCGGGGCGCAGGCGAAACGAAACCGCCATCGCCTTGACCTGATCATAGATATCATCGACGCGCGGACCCGCCATTACCCCAGCCCTTCTTCGTTTGAATCACAGGTGCCACACGCTGAGCTTGAAATCAATATACAAAGCTGTATACAGGTCTGCGTACAGATTTGACACAAGGGACTCGCAACCATGACAGGGACAAATTTTCTGACCGGAGCCGAAGCCATGGTGCGCATGCTGGAAGCGCATGGTGTGACGCATGTGTTTGGCCTGTGCGGCGATACCACTTTGCCCTTTTATGATGCCCTTGCCCGGATGGATCACGGCATTCAACACATTCTGACACGGGATGAACGGCACGCGGCCTATATGGCGGATGGCTATGCCCGCGTCACCGGCAAGCCCGGTGTGTGCGAGGGCCCGTCCGGCGGTGGTGCAACCTATATCTTGCCCGGAGTGGTCGAGGCCAACGAAAGCTCTGTTCCGATACTCGCGATCACGTCGGATGTGGCAACGACCAGCCGCGGCAAATACCCGTTGACTGAACTGGATCAGCCTGCGCTGTTCCGGCCTCTGGCCAAATGGAACACATCCCTGGACGACGCAGCGAGGCTTCCGGCCATGGTTCGGGCCGCCTTCAGGGCGATGACGACCGGCAGGCCTGGTGCGACGCATCTGGCACTGCCGTTTGACACGCAGAAGGCACAGGTTGACGAGGCTGAAATCTGGGCGGATGACAGGCACCGCAGTTATCCCGCCGAACGGGCCGCGCCTGACCCGGACGCCATCGAAGCAGCGGCTGCCATTCTTGCAGGGGCCAAATCCGCGGTTGCGGTCTGTGGTGGCGGGCCGGTCTTGTCCCGGGCGACCGATGCGCTTCGCCGGGTTGCAGGCTTGCTGGACATGCCCGTGGCCACGACCGTGTCGGGTCAGGGGTCCATTGCCGAGACCGACCCGCTTGCCCTGGGCGTTGTCGGGTCGAACGGGGGCATCCCGGCAACCCGCGCCGTCGTGGATCAGGCCGATGTCGTTTTGTTCATTGGTTGCCGCGCCGGTTCGGTTACAACGGAACGGTGGCGAAGCCCCGGACGCAGCACCACGATCATCCATATCGACAGCGATCCGATGGTGATCGGCGCTAATTACCAGACCGAAGTGGCGATCTGCGCCGATGCCCGTCTGGCCCTGGAGGCTTTGGTGCTGGCACTGGAAAACCGGCAGGACCTGACCAGCCAAGGCGGAGCGGCCAAAGCCCGCGCCGCCTGGGAGGCCAAGATGGCCGCGTTCGCCCCGCTGGCCGCAAGTCGCGAGACGCCGATCCGGCCCGAGGCTGTCATGGCGTCCCTGATGGACATTCTGGATAACGACGCGATTGTCGTCGCCGACCCCGGCACCCCCTGCCCCTATTTCAGCGCATATTACCGCTGGCGGAAACCGGGGCGCCATTTCATCACCAACCGGGCACATGGGGCGCTGGGGTATTCGCTGGGCGCGGCCATGGGGGCACATGTCGGGCGGCCATCGGTTAAAACCCTGTCGGTCATGGGCGATGGCTCGTTCGGCTTCACCTGCGGCGAGTTTGAAACGATGGTCCGGCACAATATGCCAATCACTTCGATCGTTTTCTCGAACTCGGTCTTCGGATGGATCAAGGCTGGCCAGAATGCGGGATTTGGTCAGCGCTATTACAATGTCGATTTCAACCGGACGGACCACGCCGCTGTTGCGGCCGCCTTTGGCGTCAAATCCTGGACCGTTAAAGACCCAGAGGATCTGACGCGTGTGCTGAAACAGGCGATTGAGCATGACGGCCCAACACTTGTCGACATTCATTCACAACCGCTTCACGAAGCGGCCGCACCGGTTTCGGAATGGGTCGCGTAAGAGGCAATTGACGGGGTCAGCTGAGCCAGAAATTCCTGCGCAATCGCGGACAGAGGGCGGCCCTTGGCCGTGATGATCGCAAGATCCAGCATGACAGGCGGCGAAAATGGGCGGGTCTGATACCCTCTCTCGCCATCGAAAGTCACAGTAAAGGGGTCAATCATCGCGACCCCCATACCCTGTTTGACAAAGCTCAGCAGGTTTTCGGACAGATGGGTGTGTATCTGGGTGCGCCATGTGTGGCCTGACGCCTGAAAAATGTCGCGCGTCCGGCGATGGGTCTGGTGTTCCGGACCCATTACGATGAAGGGTTCGTTTTCCAATATCTCTGGTGTCAGAACGTCGTACCCGGCCAAGCGGCTGCCCTCAGGAAAAGTCGCGAGCGTTTCAAACTGAAACTCCTGATAGTTCAGTGTGTCATGCAGAATTGGCATCTCGACGATACCGATTTCAAACAGGCCCGAGATGACCCATTCCTGAATCTTGGATGAATATTGCGATTGAAAGCTGACAGACAGGTTCGGGCGGCTTTTGGCAAAACGCGCGATCTCGCGGGGCATGAAACCAAAAGACAACAGGTGCGGCGCGGCAACCTGCAATTGACCGGGATGTTTGTTCTGCAAGTCGGTTACGGCCTGCGCCACGTGGTCCAGCCCGCGCACCACCGTGTCGACCTCGCGAAATAGCATCTCGGCCTCAGGGGTTGGCAGCAATCGGCCTTTGGTCCGTTCGAACAGAGGCAGACGCGCTTCGCGTTCAAGCTGTGCCAGAAGGTTGCTGATGCCGGGTTGCGATATCCCAAGAACCGAGGCCGCGCCGGTCACGGTTCCGGTTTCCATGATGGCATGAAAGGCCTGAAGCTGACGAAAGCGCAGGGACATGGATTGCAACATCACTTTTTCTGATGAACTTACGAAGATATAGTATTTGAAATGATAGTCCGGTCAAGGCAGGCTTTCCCCATCGACTGGGGGCGAAATGAGCAATCTGGCACAGAAAATCATCGGCTATGCCCTGTGGCACCTTGAACTGCCGGTCACATCCCGCCGGGACCACGGGATCGGATCGGTTGAAGGCGTTTGTGAAGTCGTCATCCTGCGCCTGACATCCGAGGATGGCACGCAAGGGTATGGCGAGGCGTCACCCTGGTCGGTATTCACCGGAACGCCCGAAGCGAGTTTTGCGGCGCTGGACCGTTATCTGCGCCCTCACGTTCTTGGGGCTAGCGTTGGGGACCGGGCCGCCATCATGGCACGTGCAGCTTACGCGGTGGCGCATTGCACCGAAGCCAAGGCCGCGCTGGAAACCGCGCTGTTGGATCTGGCAGGCCGGATCAGCAATGTTCCGGTCTGGTCCTTGCTGGGTGGTCGCTTCCGCGACAGCATTCCGCTGAGTTGCTCCATCGCAAACCCCGACTTTTCCCAGGACATCGAATTGTTGGCGCGCCTGCGTGAGGATGGTGTTCGGATTGTCAAACTCAAGACCGGGTTCAAGGATCACGCCTTTGACATCATGCGGCTGGAGTATCTTGCCCAGAACTACCCGGAGTTCTCGGTCCGCGTGGACTATAATCAAGGGCTCAGCATTGATGACGCGCCATCGCAGGTGCGGGACGTCGCTCAGTTCGAACCGGACTTCATTGAACAACCTGTGCGCGCCCAACAGTATGGCATGATGGCAAAGCTGCGGCAGATGACGGATGTTCCGCTACTGGCCGACGAAAGCGTCTTTGGTCCCGAAGACATGGAGCGCGCGGCCAGCGAAGGGATCTGCGACGGGGTTTCGGTGAAGATCATGAAGTCAGGCGGCCTGACCCGCGGGCAGACGGTTGCGCGCATCGCTGCGGCCCATGGCCTGTCGGCCTATGGTGGCGATATGTTCGAGGCTGGACTGGCCCATTTGGCAGGCACGCACATGATTGCCGCGACACCGGAAATCTCTCTGGGCTGCGAATTCTATCAGGCGTCCTATTTCCTGAAAGAGGATATTCTGGAGGATCCTTTCCAGGTCAGGGACGGTCAGGTTTGTGTGCCTCAGGGCCCCGGACTTGGCGGCAGACCTGACCTGACCAAACTGGATCATTATGCGGTTGCCAAGGTGGTGACAGAATGACGGACAAGAAATCCATAGCCATCATAGGGGCCGGAATTGTCGGCGTTTCGACTGCGGTCTGGTTGCAGCGGGATGGTCACAATGTGATCCTGATCGACAAGGCAGGCCCTGCCGAAGGTACCTCGCACGGGAATGGCGGGGTTTTGGCCTCGTGTTCGATCGTTCCGGTAACAGTCCCCGGATTGTTGGGCAAAGCGCCGAAGATGCTGCTGAGCCCCTCGCAACCGTTGTTCCTGAAATGGGGGTATTTGCCAAAGCTTCTGCCGTGGCTCTGGAAATACCTCAGACATGCAAACGCCGCCGACGTCGAGAGGATCGCCGCAGCACTGACATCCATCGTTGGCGATAGCCTGAATGATCACAAGGCGCTGGCGGCCGGAACAGGGGCGGAGAAGTGGCTGGTTCCGTCAGATTACCTGTTTCTTTACAGAGATCGCGCACATTTTGAGGAAGATGCCTTTGGTTGGGACATCCGGCGCAGGAACGGGTTTCAGTGGGACGAATTGGAAGGCCATGCCTTCCATGAATACGACCCGGTTTACAGTCAGGGCATTGGGTTTGCAGCCCGGCTTTCGGATCATGGCCACATCACCGACCCCGGCCGGTACGTGAAAGACCTTGCCGCGCATGTTGAGGCGAACGGAGGTCGTTTCATACGTGCAAACGTCGAAGACGTGGTTCGGGAAAACGGGCATGTCACAGGTGTTTGGGCCGGTGGAGAGACCATTGCTTGTGACGCAGCCGTCGTGACGGCCGGGATCTGGTCGGGCCCCTTGGCAAGGCGCTTGGGAGTTTCTGTTCCTCTTGAAAGCGAACGTGGTTATCATCTTGAATTGGTAGAGCCTTCCGCGATGCCGCGCAGCCCGGTTATGGTTGTCTCGGGCAAGTTCGTTGCGACACCGATGGATGGGCGCATTCGCCTGGCGGGCATTGTCGAGTTCGGAGGGCTGGATGCGCCGCCCTCGCGCGCACCATTCGAGTTGATGCGCAAAAATGCCCGGGTGGCGTTCCCGGGCGTGACATGGAAGGAGGAAGTGGAATGGATGGGGCACAGGCCCGCCCCGGCTGACTCGATCCCGGTCATTGGCGATGTGCCCGGTATCAAAGGGGCCTATATGGGCTTTGGGCATCACCATATCGGCCTGACAGGCGGGCCAAAAACCGGGCGCCTTCTGGCGCAGATGATTGCGGGCAGAACGCCAAATGTCGACATGAGCGTCTACGCGCCGTCGCGATACGCAAAATAACAAACAAACCGGTGAAAAACGCCGGTGTTTCCAAATTCAACTGGGAGAAGAATGATGAAGAAACTGACAAACCTTCTGGCGGCGACTGCGCTGACTGCCACCGCCGCTGCACCCGCCATGGCCGAGAAATGGGACATGCCGATGGCCTATTCGGCGTCAAACTTCCACTCGGCCACGGGCGCGGAATTTGCCAAATGCGTCACCACCGGCACTGGTGGTGAGATTGAAATCGTCACGCACCCGTCCGGCTCGCTGTTCAAGGGCGCCGACATCAAACGCGCGATCCAGACAGGGCAAGCCCCGATCGGTGAGCGGTTGTTGTCCGGGCATCAGAACGAAAACGCATTGTTCGGGTTTGATTCAATCCCGTTTCTAGCAACTTCATTCGACGACAGTGCCAAGCTTTGGGAAGCGGCCAAACCTTCGATCGAACGGGTGCTGGAGGAACAAAACCTGACCCTGCTTTATGCAGTGCCGTGGCCGCCGCAGGGTCTGTATTTCAAAAACGAGGTTAACTCGGTCGCTGAGATGAAAGGCATAAAATTCCGCTCGTACAACAACGCCACTTCGCGGCTGGCCGAGTTGACCGGGATGCTGCCGGTCACCATCGAAGCGGCTGAAATCAGCCAGGCTTTTGCAACCGGGGTCGCGGATTCAATGATATCGTCGGGTTCGACCGGATATGACCGCAAGGTTTGGGAAAGCCTGAACTATTTCTACGAGGTCGACGCCTGGCTGCCGCGCAACTACGTGATGGTCAATTCCGACGTCTGGTCTGGTGTGTCCGATGCCAACAAGAACGTCATCAAAGGCTGTGCGGAACTGGCAGAATATGCCGGGAACTGGCGCGCCAAGGAATACACCGGCTTTACGTTGCAAGGCCTGCGGGATGGCGGCATGACCGTCGGCCCGGCATCGGATCAGATGGTGCAGGAATTGAAAGAGATTGGCGTGACCATGACCAATGAGTGGCTGGAGGCCGCTGGGGACGAAGGCAAGGCCATCGTCGACGCCTTCAATTCGTCGCAGTAATCCTTTCGGAACGGGCGGCAGCATATCCTGGCGCCCGTTTCATATCCAATCAGAACACAGCGGGGACGGCATGGCGGTTTTGCGAGGGCTTCGGTCCGTATTGGATTTCATTTATCTGGCAGCAGGGGTTCTGGCGGCACTCAGCCTGATTGCCATATTGCTGCTGATCGTAGTGCAGATGCTGGCCCGCTGGACCGGCGAAGTGTTTCCCGGCGCACCGGACTATGCCGGTTATGCGATGGCTGCCGCCTCTTTTCTGGCGTTTGCCAACGCGCTGAACCGGGGCAGCCACATCCGCGTATCGATCCTGCTGAACGCGGTGCCGGACGGTGTGCGGCGCGTTCTTGAAGTATGGTGTTTTGCCATCGGCACTGCTGTCATGTGGTATTTCTGCTGGTATGCCTATCGCTTTGTCTACTGGAGCTGGAAGTTCAACGATGTCAGTCAGGGGCAGGATAGAACCGCCCTTTGGATCCCTCAATCGGCGATGCTGATCGGTGCTGTGATCCTTGCCATCGCCCTGACGGATCATCTGATCCATGTCCTGTTCCGCGGTGAACATCGCATCATCCGCGATCTGGCCGATCAGAGTCACGGAGAGTAAGCGCATGGAAAACCTGGCTGTTATCATCCTCTTCCTCTTTGTGCTTTTTACCCTGTTGGGCACCGGCGTGTGGGTCGGGCTGGCCCTGATGGGTGTTGCCTGGGTTGGGATGGAGCTGTTCACGACACGCCCCGTGGGTGACGTGATGATCACGACCATCTGGTCGGCATCGTCCTCGTGGACCCTGACCGCTCTGCCGATGTTCATCTGGATGGGCGAAATCCTGTACCGAACGCGATTGTCCGAGGACATGTTCAAGGGGTTGTCGCCATGGATGGCCCCCCTGCCCGGTGGTCTGGTGCATACGAATATCGTTGGATGTACTGTCTTTGCCGCTGTCTCGGGGTCATCGGCGGCAACCCTGACGACCGTCGGAAAGATGTCGATCCCCGAGTTGCGCAAACGCAATTACCCCGAACGGATGATCATCGGCACGTTGACAGGTGCGGCCACTTTGGGGCTGATGATCCCTCCGTCCCTGACCCTGATCGTCTACGGGGTGACAATCAATGAATCGATCACCAAGCTGTTCTTCGCCGGTATCCTCCCCGGTCTTGTTCTTGCGGCGATGTTCATGGGCTATGTCGCGCTGTATTCCAAGCTGGGAAAGGACTGGAACCCAAACAACGAAAGCAAGCTGAGCTTTTCCGAGAAAGTCAAAAACTCACGCTTTCTGATGCCTGTGATCCTGCTGATCACAGTTGTCATCGGGTCGATGTATCTGGGCTATGCCACCGCCACCGAAGCCGCGGCTTTCGGCGTGATCGGGGGGCTTTTGCTGGCCGCGGGTCAGGGGTCGCTGACTTGGAAGACCTTTACCGAAAGCCTGATGGGGGCCACGCGCACCAGCGCGATGATCGCCCTGATCCTTGCGGGGGCGGCCTTTCTGTCGCTGTCGATGGGGTTTACCGGCCTACCACGCGGACTGGCCGACCTGATTGCAGGATGGGACCTGACTCGGTTCGAGCTGCTGATGGTGTTGCTGGTTTTCTACATCATCCTGGGATGCTTTCTGGACGGGATATCCTCGGTCGTGCTGACCATGGCCGTGGTTGAACCGATGATCCGTGACGCCGGGATCGACCTGATCTGGTTCGGCATCTTCATCGTGGTTGTTGTCGAGATGGCGCAAATCACACCGCCGATCGGGTTCAACCTGTTCGTGATGCAAGGCATGACAAACCACGAGATGAGCTACATCGCGCGTGCCGCGATCCCGATGTTCCTGATCATGGTATTGATGGTTTTCATCCTCATCTGGTTCCCGGATCTGGCGACCTGGCTGCCGGAAAATCTGCGCCAAAGCCCGGGCGGGTAGAACGGTCTTGAACCCGCTTCATCTGGCGGCGCGCCATGGCCCTCATGTACTGATCGCCGGGCTGGCGGCTGGCCTTCTGCTGCCGTCCCTGGCCGAGCCGATGCGAAACCTTCTGCCGCCACTGGTCGTGTTGTTGCTGTTCGTCACGGTTCTCAGGATGAACCCTGAAACCATTCTCGGGTCGCTGAGCGATCTGCAAAAGGTTGCATTCACAGTCATCGGGTTTCAATTCGTCATGCCGCTGATCGTGCTGGCCATAGGGTTTGCGGGCGGATGGACCGGAACGCCTGTCCTTTTGTCCCTGCTGATTATGGCGGCGGCCCCGTCCATTTCAGGCAGTCCCAATATGTGCCTGATGATGGGCCATCCGCCTGAACACGCGATGCGGCTGATGGTTGTGGGTACGGCCCTGTTGCCGCTGACCGCGTTGCCCGTATTTCTGCTCATGCCCGAACTGGGGGATATTAAATCTGTCTTGCAGGCCGGGTTGCAATTGCTGTTGACCATCGTACTTGCAACCGGGGCTGCCATTATCACCCGGCGCACAGTTCTGCGCGCACCCTCACCCGCGACGCTGCTGAATTTGGAAGGCTTGGCGACACTTACCTTGGCTGTGTTTGTCATCGGGCTGATGCCTTCGGTCAGTGCCACGGCCCTGAACAATCCCGCCATTGCAGCCTTCTGGATCGCGCTCGCCTGTCTGGCCAATTTCGGGGCACAAGCCGTTGCATTTCACCTGAGCCGAAACCGGCTGCCCGCAGACAAATCGACCGCGATATCGATCATCGCGGGAAACCGGAACATCGCCATATTCTTTGTGGCCCTGCCAACCGATGTCACCGCCTCGATCATGGCCTTCATCGGCGCCTATCAAATCCCGATGTACCTGACGCCCATGATCATGCGGCGCCTTTATGGCAAGAACAACCTTCCCGCATAACGGCATCTGCGCTTCGGAGCACCTTGTGGGTCTTACGTGCAATCCCGGATCACAAAGTGCTTCGTCGTTTCCTCGATGACTTCCCAATAGCCGCGAAACCCATTCGGGATCAGAAAACTTGCCCCGTCACGAAAATCTTGCCGGGTGCCGTCTTCATGGATCAAAGCGCAATGGCCTTTGACAATATAGCAATATTCGTCCTTGTCCGTGAACGCATGCCATTTTCCGGGCGTCGAGGTCCATGTGCCCGCCGACAACTTGCCATCCGGACTGGTAAAATGCATCCCGATCTGGTGATACGGGTCGCCGTCGACAACACGGTCCGGAAGATCGGCCAGACGCCGTTCGCTGCGTGTTGCGGGCGCACCGAAGAGATCGAGAACCTGAGGTGTCATGACATCATACCCTCCTGCTGAGCGTGTGTTTCAAAACAGCACGACCCTCCCTCTGCGCGTTGATTGCCCCTTTTGTGATGCGGGGGTCGTTGCCTTCGCTGAGGGCGATTATGGGACGGGTGGCC
>NZ_JAEDOX010000020.1 GCF_017872555.1 Ruegeria sp. HKCCSA071 | reverse complement strand
CGAATAACCAACACACCCGACAAACCCGTCTGCTCAATCTCCATATCACCCAACCTCAAAAACCTGTTGCCTGTATTAGGCGAGTATTGTCAGGCTGGGTGTCAATGCAAGGGCGATACGCAAATTGCTGTTCAGCTGACCTCAGCCGGAGGTGGCGGCTCGCTGCCTTACTGGTCCTTCAACCCGCTGGGTCGCCTACTGGTCCAGCATCTCAAGCACGGCGTCGCGTTCCGACAGAACCAGCAGCAGGGCAAGATCGCCCGGTTCCACCTGTTTCAGGATCATCGCGGCGGCCTCGGACGGGGATGCGGCCCTTTGGATCTGGGTCTTGTTATATCCCTGTTCCAAGGCAGACTTTTCGATCAGGTCCGGTATCTCTCCCATTGAGCGGCCCCTCAGATACCCTTCCAGTTCAGCAGCAACGACCACGTCGGGTTGGAAGTTCAACGCGGTTGCGGTGACGTCCCGAATGTCCTGATCCGAGCGGTCTCCGGCATGGCTGAGCATGATGAACCGCCGTTTTGCCGGCAGGGCCGACAGCGCATCGCACACGGCAGAAATCGAATGCGGATTATGCGCGAAATCCACGAAAACCTGAGCGCCGTTGTACCGGAATTCGTTACAGCGACCCGGATTGTCCTTGGCATCCGGCTTGAACCCGGCCAACCCTTGCCGCACCGCCTCAAGCGGCAGTTTCAATGCCAGCGCAAGGCACATAGCCGCCAGAGCGTTCAGGATGTTGTATTTCGCGACACCGCCCATGGTCACGGGCACGTCGGACACGGCAATGACCGCCTGCTCGGACCGGCCGTCGAAAAAGACGATATTGCCCTGCGAGACATAAGCGCAGCATGTTCCCGCGTCCCGCGCCCGACGGATCAGATCATTCCCGGGATCCAGCGAAAACCACCAGATATTTGCCGCAGTGTTTTCGGCTTCGGCACGGATAAAAGGATCATCGGCATTCAGGGCCAGAACACCGCCCTTGGTCAGTGTCCGGTGCACGGCGAATTTCGCCTGAGCCAGTTCGGGCACCGTGTTCACGCCGTATTGCCCCAGATGATCATTCGCCACATTGGTGACAGTGGCGGCCATGGCCGCACGCGTCGGCAGGCCGCGACGCAGGATACCCCCACGGGCCACTTCAAGGCAGCCGATTTCAAGCCGCTTGTCGCGCAGCAACATCCGCCCTCCGCCGGGGCCGGAATAGTCGCCGCGATCGAGAATATCATCACCCACCCGCACAAACTCGGTCGAGGTCAGCCCTGCGACCTTGCCCGAGGCGCGGGCGATGGCCTCCAGCAACCGGGTCGTGGTGGTCTTGCCATTGGTTCCGGTGATGAAGGCGACGGGGATGTTGTGAAGGGAGGGCCAGTCAACGTTATCCGGGGCGGGCAGTGCGTTGACAGGCCAGACTTGACTGCCGGAGCCATGCCCGATGGAAATCTCGTCATCGTCGCACAGGATATCCACACCATGCGCCTCGGCGGCCGCGATCAGGGCGATCAGCGCAGGGTTGGCCTCCTTTGCCATGACGCCTTTGACGTCCCGGATCATCTGATCAAAATCGCCCGGCGTGGCCTCCAACAACTCTGCCGCGCAGAAATGCCAGGCGGTCTGCGCCGCAAAGATCGCGGAATAAAGCTGATCCATCGGTGCCGAGATTGCCAGATTGACGCCACCGGTGAAGGTTCGGTGGGTCAGTGCCTGATCCTGCCAGCCAAGCGCATCCAGAACGCACCGGGCATGTTTTTCCCACAGTGCAATGACTTGCGTGGGGTCGATATCAGTGAAAAACACATCCATCACCGCGCCGGGGTGATCCCATAACAGGCCGGGGCCGGTCAGGCGCCGTGCGTCATCCACCTGAATATGATCAGCGGTCGCGCATTCGATGGTCAGCGCGGTTTCAAGCTCTTCGATCCGGTCCATTCCGGTGCCTCCGCTCAATCCGCGTCTTCGCTGATTTCACGCGCCAGTCTTACGCCGCGTTCGTCCCGGATCAGGTTCTGGTCACTGTCGAACATGTCCTCGAACGTGGTGTCGGCGGGGCTGGTCCCGGGTGTCGCCTCGGTTTCAGAGGTTTCGCCATCGGAATTGAAATAGATGATCTGTTTCCAGCACCGTGTGGTGTCATCGCCAAAGATCACCAGAAGATCGCCCGGAGCCGCCATCTCCAGCGCTGTGGTTACGGCCTCAACCTCATCCGGAATGATCGAGATCACGTCGTCCGGCGTCCCGCAATCGATCAGGGCCTGCCGCATCATTTGCGGCACTTCGTCATGCCCGCGACCCCGGCGGCGGTCATCGGCCTTGCAGATGAAGTGGTCAAAATGCCCGGCCAGCGCTGCGGCCCCATCAACAATGTCTTCATCGCGCCGGTCGCCGGGCATCGCAACAACGCACAGCCTGCGGCCCTTGACCTCCAACTGATCGGCCAAAGCGGCCATCGCCTTCAGCGCGGCCGGGTTGTGGCCGTAATCAAGGATTACCTTGAAAGGATGTTCATCATAGACATTCATCCGACCCGGCGCCTGGAAATAACTGGTGTCGAAAGTGCGCAGACCATGCCGGATATTGTCCAGATCGACCCCAAAGCTATAGGCCATTGCCGCCGCGACCATGGCGTTTTGCACGTTGAAGATCGCCTTACCCTCAAGCGTGGCGGGGATCAGATGCGACCACAGAACGGGGATGTGAAGCCCTTTGTCATAGATGGTCAGCATGTCGCCATTCATGCCTTTTTCCAGCACGATGGCCTTGCCCCCTGTCTTGATATGTTCCTTGACCAGACTGTGGCCGGGGTTGGTCGTGACATAGAAGATCTGATCCGCCCCGGCGTAATCGGCCATCTTCAGACAATTGATGTCGTCTGCGTTCAGCACGGCCGTATCGGTCGCGCTTTCCACCACCACCCGTTTGACGACGGCCAGCTCCTCGACCGTGTTGATCCCGCCCAGACCCAGATGATCTGCCGAGACGTTCAGACAGGCCGCCACGTTCGAGCGTTGATAGCCCAGACCCGAGCGCACCAGCCCGCCCCGCGCGGTTTCCATCACCGCAAAATCGACCATCGGATCACGCAGGACGATCTGCGCCGATTTCGGGCCGGTCATATCCCCCTTTACGCTTAGCTTGCCATCCACATAGACGCCGTCGGTCGAGGTCATGCCAACGATCTTGCCGCTGGTTTTCATGATATGACCCAGCATCCGCGACGTGGTCGTCTTGCCGTTGGTGCCGGTGATGGCCGCAATCGGGATGCGGGTCTGTTCATTGGCGGGGAACAGCATATCGATGACCTTGCCCGCCACATCGCGCGGCTGACCTTCGGACGGGGCCACATGCATCCGGAAACCGGGGGCGGCGTTTACTTCGACAATCGCGCCACCGATATCCTTGTAGGATTTGGTGATATCGTCGATCAGGAAATCGACACCGCCCACATCCAGCCCGACGGCCATGATGGCGCGTTCGGCCATGTCGCGGTTGTCAGGATGCACCACGTCGGTCAGGTCGATGGCGGTGCCACCCGTTGACAGGTTCGCGGTCGAGCGCAGATAGAAAACCTCGCCCTCGGGCAAGACAGTGTCTTCTGTCACGCCCGCATTCTCCATCAGGCGGTTTGCCTGATTGTCCAGCTCGAGCCTGGTCAGTACTTTTTCGTGCCCGATGCCCCGGCGCGGGTCCTGGTTCACGATGTCGACCAGTTCGGCAATCGTATGAGTGCCGTCGCCTGTCACATGGCCGGGGACGCGTTTGGCCACCGCAACCAGTTTGTCGTTCACGACCAGCATCCGGTGATCAAATCCGGTGATGAAGCTTTCAACCAGAATGGCGCGGCTGCGCGAATGCTCCTTGGCCTCGGCAAAGCCTGCCTCGACCTCGGCATCGGAATTCAGATTGATCGAAACGCCGCGCCCATGGTTTGCGTCCAAGGGCTTGACCACCACGGGAAACCCGATCCGCGCGGCAGCGCGCACGGCCTCGCGGGCCGAATAGACCATGCGCTGCTGCGGAACCGGCAGGCCAAGATCGTTCAGCAGGTTATGGGTGTCTTCCTTGTCACAGGAAATCTCAACCGAGATATGCTTGGTCTCGGACGTAATCGTCGCCTGAATGCGTTTCTGAAACTTGCCGTGCCCAAATTGCACAAGCGATCCCGAGTTCAGCCTGATCCACGGAATGTCGCGTTCCTGCGCCGCCTTGACCAGCGACCCGGTTGACGGGCCAAATTCCTTGCGTTGCGCCCGCAGAACAAAGCTGCGCAGTTCTTCATCCCAGTTGAAGTCAGGGTCGAATTCGTAATCGATCTGATCTTTCAGGGATTGTGGCAGCAGATGCATCAGCAACCGCATCGCCAGCTTGCCCGCATCCAGACCGACGTCACGCTGGCGGTATTCATAGACCATATTGTACTGGCCCGGCTCACCCGTGCCGCGCGTCCGGCCAAAGGTCACGTCGGACCCGGCCACGTTCTGCACCTCGATGGCACAATGTTCCAGCACATGTCCCAGCCAGGTGCCTTCATCCTCGCGCAGGCGGCGGACGAAGCCGCCGGGTTCGCGATAGGAGCAGCCATGTTCCGCCAGACCGGGAAGCGCCTTGATCAAGGCGTCAATAAACTCGGAACCAATCCTTGCCGAGGGCCATTCTTCCAGAACACCCAGATCGATGACATGGCGAATGACCGGAAAACTTGCCCAGACGTTCGGGCCGACAAAGACATTGGTCGAGATTATTTTCATGAGGCTCCCCGCTGGTTAGCTTTTTGTTTTCTCCCCGCTGGCGACCTCTTGCCCGGACATGTCCGGCAATGTGCAGAACGCCATATGCTCATCCGGCGGAAAAGCCTGGCGAGCCGTCAGATCATAACGGCACCCTTCGCCCAGAACGTCAAGCCGAAGCCCAAGCAGGCTCAGCGCTTCGCCGCGGCGCGCGTCCCACATCGATGAATGGGTCAGATGACTGGCATCCACGACGGTAACCGATCCGCTGCCTACGACTTCAAGGACATTATCGGGCCCGATGAAGGCTGCCGTGTCTTCATCGATACCCAGCCCAATCAAAAAAGGGTTGAAAGATGAAGCAGTTAACAAGCGACCCAGCCGATTGCGCTGTGTGAAGTGCTGGTCGATGATGACGGCGTTGGTCAAACCCATGCCCGGAGCCAGCGTGATATTGCCCTCAGCCGGGGCCGAGTTGCTGCTGCCCCCGGCCACCATATGTTCGGACATGATCGACGCCCCGGCTGAAGTGCCGGCAACCGGCACACCGGCCGCATTGCGGCGGCGTATTTTCTGCGCCACAAGCGTGCCACCCAGAATCGCCGAAAGCCGCAGCTGGTTGCCACCGGTCATGAATATCCCTGTGGCGCGGTCCAGCATCTCGGCATAATCAGGATTGTCGCAATCGGCACGCCGCGAGATGGGCAGAAATTCGACCTTGCCCGCACCCAGCTCGGAAAAGATGCGATTGTAATCCGGTCCGGTCTCTTCCAGCATCGAGGCCGTCGGGATCACGACAATATCAGCATTAGGACCACCAGACAGCTCAACGAACTTGCGGTGAATCTGCATTTCCTTGACGCGGTCTTCGCCGCCGCCGATCGGGATGATGAACCCGCGCGGGGTCTCTGCATCAACGGGTGCAGGGCACATATCTTACTTACCTTCCGGTATAAAAGCAGCCAGCCATCGGGGCCACTCGGTCGCTTAACCTGTTCATACATGCCGTGTCGGGCCATCTGACCTTATCGGACATGCCGTTCCCCCCCCAGCGACATCACATGCCGCACGGCAGGGATTTCGTCAAGAACCACCGGTTTTGTGCCTGCTT
Organism: Ruegeria sp. HKCCSA071; assembly: GCF_017872555.1. Lineage (GTDB taxonomy): Bacteria > Pseudomonadota > Alphaproteobacteria > Rhodobacterales > Rhodobacteraceae > Ruegeria. Next base: position 39,091 of record NZ_JAEDOX010000020.1, on the reverse strand, counting down.
CAGCCTGCCAGTGCCAAACCCTGCACGACAAAAGCGATCCCCCCGAAACATCAAAGCTCCGGGGGGATCAGATTGCCCGTCAGTTTGCGCGCTGGTTCAGATGTCGAATTTGACACCCTGCGCCAGCGGGAGCTCTGCCGAGTAGTTCACGGTGTTGGTCTGGCGGCGCATATAGGCTTTCCACGCGTCCGAGCCGCTTTCGCGTCCGCCGCCGGTTTCCTTCTCACCTCCGAATGCACCGCCGATCTCGGCGCCCGAGGGGCCGATGTTGACGTTGGCAATACCGCAATCCGACCCCGCCGCAGTCAGGAACTGCTCGGCCTCGCGCATGTTCAGCGTGAACACACAGGATGACAGCCCTTGCGGTACATCGTTTTGAAGCTGGATCGCGTCGTCAAAGTCGTCATAGCCCATGACATAAAGGATCGGCGCGAAGGTTTCGGTTTTCACAACCGCGCTTTGGCCGGGCATTTCGACAATTGCGGGCTGCATATAGACCCCCGCAGGAAGCCCTTCGGTCACGCGCTCGCCGCCGAACACTGTACCGCCTTCGGCCCTTGCGGCCTCCAGTGCGGCCGTCATGGCGGCACCCGATGCCTCATCCACCAGTGGCCCGATCAACGTGCCCTCAGACAGCGGATTGCCGATGGGCAAACCGGCATAAGCCTTTTTCAGGCGGCCCACCAATTCCTCGCGGATCGAGTTGTGCACGATCAGACGGCGCAGCGTGGTGCAACGCTGACCGGCGGTCCCAACGGCCGAGAAGACAATGGCGCGCACGGCCATTTCCAGATCCGCCGAAGGGCCGACGATCATCGCGTTGTTGCCACCCAGTTCCAGAATGCACTTGCCAAAGCGTGCCGCAACAATGGGCGCAACCGCACGACCCATACGTGTCGAACCCGTGGCCGAGATGATCGGAACATCTTCGCTGGCCACCAGCGCCTCGCCCAACTCCGCGCCACCGATCAGGACCTGAAGCAACCCTTCGGGGGCATCGCCAAACCGCACCAGCGCGCGTTCAAAGATCTTTTGGCAGGCCATCGCTGTCAGCGGCGTCTTTTCGGATGGTTTCCAGATCACCGGATCGCCGCAAACCAGCGCCAAAGCGGCATTCCACGACCAGACGGCAACCGGGAAATTGAAGGCCGAGATCACGCCGACAGCACCCGCCGGATGCCAGGTTTCCATCATCCGGTGACCTGGGCGTTCCGACGCGATGGTCAGACCATAAAGCTGACGCGACAGGCCAACGGCAAAGTCGCAGATATCGATCATCTCCTGCACTTCGCCCAGACCTTCGGACGTGATTTTGCCGGCCTCCCAGCTGACAAGTGCGCCCAGATCGTCCTTGGCCGCGCGCAACTCTTCGCCCAGCAGGCGGATCAACTCGCCCCGACGCGGGGCTGGCACAACGCGCCACGCCTTGAACGCGGTTTTGGCGCGGGCAATTATCGCGTCCATTTCGGTGGCCCGAGTTTCGTGCACTTCGCCCAGAAGGCTGCCGTCAATCGGTGACGTCACCTTCAGAGTGCCGCCTTTCAATGCGGCATCCGTCAGATCCAGATTCGCAAGCGTGGTTTTGGCTGTCATTACGATGTCTTTCATATCTCAGGCCGCCTTGTTTTGCCGGGTCACGTCACCAGCACGATACAGCTGGCCAAATTCTGTTTTCAGGAAGTCATTCAGTTTGACCTGTTCCTGCCGGACAAACCCTTTCGAAGGCAGCGTGCCGGTGCGCATCAGGTCAACGACGCCCAGAATACCCGCAGCTGTGGTGACCTGAATGGCACTCCAGACCTGTCCGTTGATGGTGCGGGCAAAGCTTTTGTTGATCAGGGATTTCTCGCGCAGAACGCCGTTGATCAAGCCCTTGGCCGTGCAATAGACCAGCACAACGTCCTGATCGGTGCGGGGCAGGGCGGTCTCGAAGATATCTTTCAGCAGATCGCGGCGGCGTTCCAACCCCAGATCGTGCAGCAGCAGTTTCAGGATTTCGCAATGGCCGGGATACCGGATCGTGCGATAAGACACGGCCCGCGCCTTGCCTTCCAGCGTTTCCGGCAGTGTGCCCAATCCGCCCGAGGTGTTGAAGCATTCGTATTCCACACCATCGTGACCCAGAATCTCGTAATCTTCCAGCGGCGCGGTCTTGACCAGTTTGCCGTTCACAATGGCGTCGCAGGGGTTGCAGTACTCGTTGATCAACCCATCGGTCGACCAGGTCAGATTGTACTTCAGCGCATTGGTCGGATAAAGCGGCAGCGCGCCCACCCGCATGTGCAGGCTGTCTAGTTCATCAAACTCTGCTGCAAGCGCGGCTCCGGAGATACCCACAAAACCAGGTGCCAGACCACATTGCGGCATGAAAGCCGTCTCACTGCCTTCGGCCAGTTCACGTACGGCCTCGGTGGCCGCAACGTCTTCGGTCAGGTCAAAATAATGCGCGCCCGCCTCTTTGGCGGCCTTGGCAATGTTCGGAGTCAGAAAGAACGGTGCCGCTGAAACCACGGCGTTAAACCCGGTCAGTTCCTTTGCCAGACTGTCCGCATCCCGGGCATCAATCTGTTTCGTGCCAATACCAAGCCTTGTGATTTCACCCAGTGCTTTCAGGTCATGGTCGGCCACAGTCACTGTATAGTTTGGCGAGGCCCTCAGCAGCGTCGCGATCATCTGACCGATCTTGCCAGCCCCGATTACGCAAATATTCCAAGACATCAACGTCTCCGTAAATTTCTGTTCCTGATATTATGGTGCAGGGCTGGCCAGACATTTCATAGGCCGCAATTTGACGAAGTGATCGACTTATCCGACGTTATGCCGGATCGCTTGTCGCTATGACGTGAACGCCGTCAAGGATTGAAATCGGCAGGCACCCCGAAAGGAGGAGAGCCAACACCGGTGCCCGTCAGTGAATGCAGAAATGCGACAAGGGCGCCGATTTCCGCATCCGAAAGCGTCATTGGTGTTATATCGATCCTGCTGCGCTGGCGTTCCATTTCGAACCGGTCGTCCCACACCACGAAATCCGCCTCTTGCAGCCAGGGAACCTTGGGCAACGCAGCCATGTCGGGTTTCCATTTGGCAAGGCTGGTCTGGGGGTCAAGATGGTGACGGACCATGCCTTCGAGGTCTGCAAAAGCACCGTTATGCCCGTAGGGCGCGGTCAGGGCGACATTGCGCAGCATCGGAGTGCGAAAGCGATAGGCGTCTTCCAGGCGGTTGCTTTCCGCCATCCGGCCAACGTCTCGCGCATATGGGTCCCATTGCCGGGTCCGGCCCGGCCCGAATGGCGGCAAACCCAGCGCGTGAAACTTTTGGTCCGACATCAACGGACCCGCGTGGCAGGTCGCGCATCGTGCCTTGCCATAAAACAGGTTCATCCCGTCTTTCTGGACGTCTGACAGCGCATCCTTGTCCCCAGCCAAGTACTGGTCGAATGGGCTGTCGGTGCTGCGCCATTCGATGGCCATGAAGGCCGCCAGCGCGTTGGCGATCTGGGTGATCGTGATGTCTTCGGTGGTCTCAATGTCGTCAAAAGCCGCGACTATGGCGGGGCCATAGCGCGGATCGGTCCGCACGCGTTTGGCAAGGATCGGCCAGCCCTTGTCGATCCTGTCGTGAACCGCGCCGGTCACCTGATTTTCGGCGACATTACCGGCCATCTCGAACTGCGCGGTCAGCGGGAACAGGGCCTGCGCTGCCAAAAGCGAGTTCAGTCCCCCGGGCAGCCATTCCTGTGCAGGCGAATTGAACCCGTTGCCATAGATGTTCGAGATGCTCAGGCGGCCATCGTGGAAAACGGTATGAATGTCCTTTGCCCCGAGGTTCCACAACCCCGGCGCATTTCGGGGAATGCGTTTGCGGATCCTGTCCGCGCCGGTGCCCGGTGTGCGGTCCGGCCCCAACCCCAGTCCGCCTTCGCCGATCCCCAGGGACAACCCGTCAGAGGTGCCGAAATCGGGGTGATGGCAATGGGCGCATGAAATGTTCTGATTGCCTGACAGGATCGGATCGTAAAACAGTTGATGACCGATAGCGGCCTGTTCCATATCAAATGGGATAAAGTCATCATCCGTCAGCGGGCGCGGCAGGTCCTGCGCCACCGCGGCCCCCGCCCATACGAGGACAATCGCCCAATGCGCCAGTTTCTCTTTACCCTTTGTTTTCTTGCGACCCCGGCTCTGGCTGAACTGGAACAGGCCCGTGACATGATGGAGGCCGGGGAGTTTGAAGCCGCGCGCGCGGAACTGCTGCCTGCCGCCCGGTCGGGCAATGCCGAGGCCGAGGAACTGATTGGTGTGATGTATGGGTTGGGTCTTGGGGTCGAGCAGGACCACGAAAGAGCGTTTGAATGGTATCTGCGTGCCTCGATGAAGGGGCATCCGGGGGCACAGTCGGGGGTTGGCTGGTACTATGAACTGGGTCTGGGAATGCCCGCGCCCGATCTGGTGCGGGCCTATATGTGGTACACGCTCAGCGCCATTGGCGGCGATCCCGATGCTGCGATCAGCCTTGAGGAAGTGATCAAGAAAATGTCGCCGGAGCAGATTAAGAAGGCGCATGTTCTGGTCAACGACTACAAAGGGTGGATGTACCCGTTTCGATAAGGGCCGGGCCACAAGGCCCGACCCATCCGTTTAGTTCAGGTCCGCATTGCGCGAGGCGTTCACATCCGCCTCGGCCGCTGCGACGGCTTCGGTTAGCGCGGCAAAGATTTCATCACCACGGGCAACATTGGACTGAAACCAGGCATAGACCGGAGTGGCAGCCTCTTTGAACGCAGCCTTTTGCTCGGGCGTTGGGACGTACAGGTCACCGCCACCTGCGACGAAGTCTTCATACGCCTGAATCGATTTGCGCTTGGGCGAGGCAAAGGTGGCTTGTTGAAGGGCGTAGAACCCATCGACAACGACCCGGCGCACATCTTCCGGCATCGCTTGGAACTTGGCGTTGTTCATCCACCACAGCGCGCCCATATAGGCGTGCCCGTCCAGCGTGACATATTGCAGTCCCGCATCGGGGAACTTCATGCCCATAATGTCAGTGATGCCGTTTTTCGAGCCTTCGACAACGCCAGTCTGGAAGCTGGTGAACAGTTCCGGCCACGGAATCGGGGTCGGTGATGCGCCCAGTGCTTTGACCAGTTCCTGCGGCAGGTCTGCAACGACGGTGCGGATTTTCAGACCTTCCATGTCGGCAGGCTCGGCGACGCGGTGTTTTGTGTTGGCGAAGTTGCGCCAGCCACCGGTGTTGCCGATGGTCATCAGGCGGATCGCGCCACCGGAATCCTCAAGCGCCATGTCGCGCATGGTGCGGGTGAAATCGCCTGACAGAACATGCTCGGCGATCCGGTCATCGGCCATCAGATAGGGCAGGTCCAGAACCTGCACATAGGGGAAGATGCCCGACGCCCCGCCCGAGGTAGAGATATAGATATCGATGGTGCCATCCGCCACGCCCTGCAGGCATTCAGCACCGTTCGAACACAGCTGGGTGCCGATGAACAGCTCAACCTCGATGGCGCCGTTCGACGCCGCCTCGACATAGTTCTTGAAAACGATAAGACCGTCATAATCCTCGTCATTTTCGTTCGAATTGGCTGTGGCGCGCAGCGTATAGTCCGCAGCCGTCGCCGCGACTGCAGACGCGGCCACAAGCGATGTGGCAATCGCCGCTGTTTTGATGAAGTTTCCGAGCATGCGTTTCCTCCCTGTGATACTCAGTCAGTTTGCAAATCCCGTTATCCTCGGGATCGTCATGGATAGTGCGGGGATGTAGGTGATCAGAAAGATCACGATAATTTCGACCGCCAGAAACGGTAGGATCGCCTTGGCGATTGTCTCGACCCGCTCCCGCGACACGGCGGCGGCCACGAACAGCACCAGCCCCATAGGGGGCGTTGCAAGGCCGACGGTCAGATTGACGCTCATGATAATGGCGAAATGGATCGGGTCTACACCGAGACTGGTGAAAATCGGGCCAAGGATAGGCCCAAGGATGATGATCGCAGGGCCTGCGTCCAGAAACATCCCGACGATAAACAACAACAGGTTGATCAGGAACAACAGGATCAGCGGATTTTCCGACAGGCTGAGGATCAACGAAGCCAATTGTTCCGGGGCGTGGCTCAGGCTGACCACGGTCTTGAACGCCATTGCTGCGCCAACCAACAACAACACCACGGCCGACGTCATACCTGCATTGCTCAGAACGTCGGGAATTTCCCTCAGGGTCAGTGTGCGCAGAACGAAAAACCCGATGATAAACGCGTAGCCCACAGCGACTGCCGCGGCTTCGGTCGGGGTAAATATACCCCCCAGAATGCCGCCCAGAATGATCACCGGCGTCATCAGCGGGAAGAACGCCTTGAGGCTGGCCTTGCGCCGCTCATCCCATGTGTATTTCCGGCTGGCGACGGGAAAATAGTACTTGTCGGCCATGAATTTGATCATCACCATCAGGCCGACACCCACCATGATTCCGGGCACGATGCCTGCAAGAAACAGGGCGGCCACGCTTTCTCCCATGACATAGGCATAGATGATCATAATGCCCGAGGGCGGGATGATCGGCCCGATCACCGAACTCGCGGCTGTGATGGCGGCGGCGAATTTGCGGGTGTAGCCCTGTTTTTCCATCGCCGGGATCAGCATCGACCCCAGGGCGGATGTGTCAGCCACCGCTGATCCCGAAAGGCCCGCGAACAGGATCGAGCTCAGCACGTTTACATGCGCCAGCCCGCCGCGCAGGTGGCCCATCAGGGCCTGGCTGAATTCGACAAGGCGGATGGTGATGCCGCCACGGTTCATCATTTCCCCGGCCATCATGAAGAACGGGATGGCCATCAGCGGAAAGCTGTCCATGCCGTTGTAGACATTGCGATAAAGCAGGGTGATGTCATTCGTCTGTCCGTTCAGCCACAGCAGAATGCCGGGTGCTGCCAGAAGCGCGAAAAAGACTGGCAGTCCGATCAACAGGAAAATCAGGAAAGTGGGCAGGAACCAGATCAGCATCTATTCGGCCCCCACGGCCGCGTCGGGAATATCTGGCAACAAATGCGCACCGCCAAGCAGGGTGACCACGGAACGCAGGATAAGCTCGATATTGACCGAAATCAGCAGAATGATCCCCACCAGCAGCGAAGCCATCATCCAGCTGCGCGGAATGCGATACCACTCGTCAAACCCAAGCGATGTCGGCAGGTACAGGGCGGCGGTGGCGAACCTGCCGCCAAAGCCCGTGACCTCGGACCAGCCGATATTGACCGCAACCAAAAGCACGGCCAGCGAGATCAGCAGGAGGAACAGATTGAGCGACAGGCCGAGCATACGCGGCAGAAACCGTTGCAGCATGTCGATAGCTACAAAACCGCCGCGCCGAAAGGCCGTCGGTGCCATCAATCCGGTCATCCACAACATGCAGAACCGCGCGGCCTCATCCGGCCACGGCAGGGCGTTGCCCAGAACGTATCGGAAGAACACCTGAATCAGGATTGCGATGACCATGAATGCAATCGCAACAACGCCAACCGCGCGGCCCAGACGCAGCACGGTTTCGTTCACAAATGCAATCGGCGCAAGCACCGATGCCAGTCCGCCCATGCGGATCCTCCCTTGTTCAGCCGCGGGTGTGTCCCGCGGTCGTCAGATCGCGCTTAGTGCTGCGCGAATTGGCCCATTTTCCCGGCATAGAACGTCAGCGCGTCGCCGTCGCTCATGCTGGCCTTCAGGACTTTGCCCACCACGATCACGTGATCGCCCGCGTCGTGATAGGCATGTTGTTCGCATTCAAACCGTGCCAGACAATCCGACAGCAGCGGGGTGCCGTTTGCACAGCGCTCGTGCCGGATGTCGCGCAGGGCATGGGCATCTTTCGAGCAGCCAAAACACAGCTCAGCCTGCGCAGACGATAACACATGCACCGTGAAATGCGGTGCCGCGCGAAAATAGGGGAACCGGCGCGAGTTGCGGTCGCCGGCCCACATGATCAGTGGCGGGTCCAGCGACAGCGACGAAAAGCTGTTGGCTGTGATGCAGATCGGGCCATCACCGCTGTCGCATGTCACGATGGTAACGCCGGTTGCAAACCGCCCAAAAGCATCCCGCAGGGTCCGGGTGTCGTCCTTGGTTGGCACAAAGGTGTGGGTCATGTTTCTTGAGATTGCGTTCATCATGCTACCTCATGCCCCAGCGCCGCCTCGTACAGGCGGAACCAGGTTTCGCGATCAATTGTGACTTTCAGCGCGTCCGAGATGCGTTTGATACGGTTCAGGTTGTTGGTGCCCAGAACCGGCAGAATGCCCGCCGGATGAGCCAGCAGGAAGGCCACGGCCACAGCGGCCCGGTCTACACCGAACTCCTCTGCGATTTCATCGGCAACAACCCCAACGGGCGGGTTTCCGGCCATCAACAGCCCACCCCCCAGCGGCGACCACGCCATAAGGTGGTGACCGTGCTGTTGGTGAAACGCCAGATCACCATTGGTGAAAGGGGCGATCTCGCCCAGTGAGATCTCGATCTGGTTGGTGACCAGCCGGGTTTTCATCGCCGATTGCAGCAGGGTCCAGTCCCACGGACGGAAATTCGAAACACCAACCGCGCCTACCTTGCCGCTGGCGACAGCCTCATCCAGCGCAGCCCCGGTTTCGTGGTGGTCCATGAACGGATCAGGGCGGTGGATCAGCAGCAGATCGATGTGGTCGATGGCCATTTCCGACAGCGACATGTCGATGGACTTCAGGATATGCGCGCGCGAGGTGTCATAGTATTTGACCTTCGCATCTGAATGCCGCCCCACGGGCGCGACGATGTCACATTTGGTGACAATCTCCATCTTTTGGCGCAGGCCGGGATTGGCGCGCAAGGCGTTGCCCAGAACGGCTTCGGCCGCGTATCCGCCATATATGTCGGCCTGATCGAAGGTGGTGATGCCCTGATCAAGGCAGGCTTGAATCTTGGCCTCGACATGCCCTGCCGAGGTGTCGCTATCGTCACCCAGCCGCCACATGCCATAGACAAGGCGGCTCATTTCCAGCGTCGGGGATAGTTTCACGCGTTGCATCAGCGGCGCACTCCGTTGCCCAGCGGTGTGGCCGGGGGTGTCTTGGGCACACGCCCGTATGCTTCGGGCAGCGAGCATGTTTTCAGATGCGGCATCACACGCGCACCGAAATGCTTGGCCTCATCCATGTGCGGATAGCCCGAGAAGATGAAAGCGCGAATGCCCATCTTCCGGTAATCTTCGATCTTTGACATGACCTGATCGGTTGATCCGACGAGTGCCGCACCACAGCCCGAACGGGCGCGGCCGACGCCGGTCCACAGACCGGGTTCCACATAGCCATATTCATCCGCCAGATCACGGTTCCTGGCCTGATGCGCCACGCCAAGCGACGTTGCATCCAACGCCCGCTCGCGGATCGCGCGGCCATAGTCGTCATCCAGTTTTGAAACGATGTAATCCGCGTATTCCTGCGCCTCGGCCTCGGTATCGCGAACGATCATGTGAACCCGCAGGCCGTAATCCAGCGTGCGGTCGTAGTTTTCGGCCACTGCATGAACAGCTTTCATCCGCTCGGCCAGTTGATCCTTGGTTTCCGGCCACATCAGGTACACATCACAATGTTCGCCGCACAGCTCCAGCGCCGAGGGCGAATAGCCGCCGAAATACAGCAGCGGCCCGCCAGTCTGATAGGGCCGCGCCGGGTCGGTTGTCAGGCCTGTAAAGTTGTAGACCTCGCCCGCATGGTTGATCTCGTCCTGTGTCCAGGCCTGTTTCAGGATCTCGACCACTTCGCGCGAGCGTTGATAGCGATAGGCACTGTCGGCCTTTTCGCCGGGAAAATCGGATGAAATGATGTTGACGGTCAGCCGCCCCTTCAGCATGTGATCCAGCGTCGCGATCGTGCGGGCCAGCATGATTGGCTGCATCTCGCCGCAGCGCACGGCGGCCAACAGGTTGATCTTCTGCGTGATCGGCGCACAACCGGCGACAAAGCTCAGCGTGTCCTGCCCAACCTGATAAGACGACGGGCACAGGATGTTGCGGAACCCCTGCGCCTCGGCCTCTTTCACGATGGCCGAGCAATGCTCCCAGCTGGACCGCAGATCACCATCAGGCACACCCAGGAACTGATAATCGTCCGAACATAAGGCGGCGAACCACGAAACCTCGGCCGCATCCAGATCAGGGGATGTGATGGGGACGATGGTCATTTGATTCACGCTCCGTGCATCTTTTACTTTCCTCTTGCGTAGCAATCACATTGATGTAGATCAATAGTGTATCAATTTTTCCTGCGACCGAATGAAGCGCCTGAAATGCCCCCCAACACCCGAAACCCCAATGCCCTGCCTATCTACGTTCAGATTGCCGAGCTGCTGATCCGCGATATCGCTGCAGGCCGCTTGATCGATGGTGAGCGTCTGCCCCCGGAACGCGACATGGCGGCCGAGCTGAACGTGTCGGTCGGCACGCTGCGAAAATCGCTCGCCGAGCTTGAGAAAAAAGGCATGTTGGAGCGTATTCAGGGGTCAGGAAATTACATCCGCGAGACCGGAACCCAGAACAGCGTCTACGCGATGTTCCGGCTGGAACTGCCCCAAGGGGGCGGGTTGCCGCGTGCGGATATCCTGTCGGTCGATCATCTGAAGAAACCTTCCGATCTGCCGGATTTTGGCACCTCAGACACCGGATCGCGCGTACGTCGGATGCGCTATCTGAATGACACAATCATCGCGGTCGAGGAAATCTGGCTGGACGAATCAGCCGGCCTGATCAAGCGAAGCCTGCTGTCAGACTCGCTCTATCGCTATTATCAGCACCAGCTGGGCTTCTGGATATCACGGGCCGAAGATCGCGTATCGATTGGTCAGCTGCCCGATTGGACGCCCGTGGCGTTCACCAAAGCCGCCGGTGAAGCGGTGGGCTATATCGAACGGTTCAGCTGGTCGGACAAGGCCGAACCTCTCGAATTTTCCAAGACCTGGTTCGACCCGGACCGGGCCACCTATGTCCAACGTCTGAAGTAAAAGGAAACGCGCATGACCCGGACCATCAATTACGGGCTGATCGGATGTGGCATGATGGGGCAGGAACACCTGCACAACATCGCCCTGCTGGACGGCACGCGTGTCGCGGCGATATTCGAACCCGATCCCGGGATGGCAAAAGCCGCGCAGGCGATTGCGCCGGGTGCGGTTATGGCACGCTCGGTGCAAGAGGTGTTGGATATCGAAGACCTGGACTGCTTGGTCATCGCCAGCCCAAATCACATGCATGTCGACCAGATCTGTGAAATCGCGCAAACGCGCCCCTTGCCGCTATTGGTGGAAAAGCCCCTGTTCACCAACCCCCAGGACGCCGCAAGGCTAGAGAAGGTTCAGCGCGACTATCCACACCCGATCTGGGTCGCAATGGAATACCGCTATATGCCGCCCATCGCGACCCTGATCGACAAGATCGGTGACACAGGCGGGGTCAGGATGCTGTCGATCCGGGAACATCGCTTTCCATTTCTGCGCAAAGTCGGCGACTGGAACCGGTTCAACCGCAACACCGGCGGCACTTTTGTTGAAAAATGCTGCCATTTCTTCGATCTGATGCGGCTGATCCTGCAATCCGACCCGGTGCGGATCACCGCAAGCGGCGGGCAGGCGGTGAACCATCTGGACGAAACCTACGGGGGCGAAACACCCGATATACTGGATCACGGCTATGTTCTGGTCGATTTCGCCAATGGCGCGCGCGCGATGCTCGAACTGTGCATGTTCGCCGAAGGCGCCCGCTATCAGGAAGAGATTTCGGCCATCGGGCCCAACGCCAAGGTCGAGGCTCTGGTGCCGGGGCCGGGACGGTTCTGGCCCGACCATCTGGGATCGCCGCCCGTGCCGCAGGTCATCGTCAGCCCGCGGGACCCCAAGGGGCCAATATCGCACGACATCCCTGTCGATCCCCGCTTGCTGGCTGCCGGTGACCACAACGGCTCGACCTATTATCAGCACAGGGGGTTTCTGGATCTGGTGCGCGGGCACAAGGCCGAACCGGATGTAACAGTGCAAGACGGTCTGTGGGCGGTGCGAATGGGATTGGCGGCGCAGCAGGCCCTGCAAACCGGCGAAACGGTTCACCTAAAGCACCCTTAGACTGACCCCAGGCAGGTTCAGGGCAGAACCCTCTGCGGTGACAAATGTGTCGCTTGCGGGCCAATCTGTCGTAAACCAGCTAGTGAAGCGGGGCGCAGTAGGGGACAAAACTGTATGACCTGTCAGTGTATTCCCACCCGTCTGGATCGCCGTGCGACCGGCTGTGATCTGGTCACGACGCGCCGGTAACCGCCCTGCGGGGCCGTTCTGCCTGCCTGCTTTCAGACGACAACGGAATACCTCATGACAACCGCTCTGCGCCTCGCCATCGATATTGGCGGCACTTTTACCGACACGGTCCTCGTCTCGGGTGATGAGACGATACTGGCCTCCACCAAAACCCTGACCACCCACCAGAACCCGGCAGAAGGCGCACTGGAGGGCGCACGGCGCGTCATGGCGCAGGCTGGCCGGTCGCTGAATGATGTCACCGGATTTATTCACGGAACCACTCTGGCAACCAACGCGCTGATCGAACGGCGCGGGGCGGTCGTGACCACGGTCTGCACCGAAGGGTTCCGCGATATTCTCGATATCGGGTACGAGCGTCGGTATTCCCAATACGACATCAACCTTGAAAAGCCAGACATGCTGGTGCCGCGCGAACGCTCGTTGACCATATGCGAACGCATGTCGGCAGAAGGCAAGGTGCTGATTGAACTGGATGAAGGGCAAGTAGATCGTTTGCTGGCCGAGATTGACGCCAGCGGGGCCGAGGCGGTGGCCATCTGCCTGATGCATTCCTACGCCAACCCGGCCCACGAACGGCGTTTGCGCGATGTTCTGGCGCGACACCGCCCCGGTTTGACCGTCTCAATCTCGTCCGATGTCAGCCCCGAAGCGCGAGAGTTTGATCGGCTCTGCACCACTGTGGCAAACGCCTATATTCAGCCGCTGATGGAAAGCTATCTGACCCGGTTCGTGGATCAGTTCACAGCCGAGGGCGTAACCTGTCCGATCCTGATGATGACGGCAGGCGGCGGTATGTGCACGATCAGCACCGCCACGCGTTTCCCCATTCGTCTGGTGGAATCCGGCCCCGCCGGAGGGGCCATTCTGGCCGCTCGCATCGCGGCGCGTGCCGGGTTGGATCAGGTCCTGTCTTTCGATGTGGGCGGCACCACCGCCAAGCTCTGCCTGATCGACAACGCGCGCCCCCAGACCTCGCGCTCATTCGAAATCGCCCGCGCGGCACGGTTCATCAAGGGGTCGGGAATGCCGGTGCGCATTCCGGTGATCGAGATGATTGAAATCGGCGCTGGCGGCGGTTCGATCGCGGGTGTTGACCGTCTCGGGCGTCTGACGGTCGGGCCGAAATCGGCAGGCTCGGAACCCGGACCGGTCGCCTTCATGCGCGACGGAACCGATCCGACCGTTACCGACAGCGACATCACTCTGGGCTATATCGTGCCCGACACCTTTGCCGAGGGGCATATCCAGCTTGACCCCGATGGCGCAAAGGCCGCCCTGAGACGTGTGATCGGGGAAAAACTGGGGCTGGATGCAACAGGTGCGGCAGATGGAGTCAGCCGCATCGTTGTCGAAAGCATGGCCAGCGCCGGGCGGATGCACGCGGTTGAAAGCGGCAAGGACCTTGGCCCGCGCACCATGATTGCCTTTGGTGGCAACGGGCCGCTGCATGCCACCCGCGTCGCCCGGTCCGCCGGGGTGTCGCGTATCGTGATCCCACCCAATCCCGGCGTTGGTTCGGCGGTTGGGTTCCTGTTTGCCCCGGTATCCTTCGAAATCGTCCGCTCGCGCTATTCCCTGCTCGACAGCATGGACATGGACGGGATGAACGCCCTGTTTGATACGATGATTGCCGAAGCAAAAGAGGTCGTCGCCCAAGGGGCAGGGGACGCACCCACCGAAACCCTGCGCACCGCCTTCATGCGCTATAGCGGGCAGGGGCATGAGATCGAGATTACCTTGCCGGACCGCGCCCTGACGCACCGGGATATCGCCCCGCTGACGGCTGCATTCGAAAGGGAATACCGCAAACAATTCTCACGCCCCGTGCCGGGGATGAAGATCGAGGTTCTCAACTGGGCGGTTCGCGTTGCCACCCCGGACAAGGCGGTGCCCGCGGTGTCGGAAACACCCGCCCAAACCGCATTTCAGGTCACGCAGACGCGCCCCATCACCTGTGATCTGGATGGTACGATAAAACGGGCCGCCTTTGTCGCCCGCGCCGATATGCGCCCCGGAGACTATGTGGCAGGCCCCGCGCTGATCCATGAACCACAAACAACCACACTCGTATCCGCTGATTTCTCGGCTCAGATGGACGCAATCGGCAACCTTGTCCTGATACAGGATCAGAAAGGAGGCGCATAATGACCGCTGATCTGTCCCCCGCCCGCCTGCAAGTGATGTGGAACCGCCTGCTGGCAGTGGTCGAAGAACAGGGCCAGACCCTGATCCGCGCGGCTTTCTCGCCCATCGTGCGCGAATGCGGCGACATTTCCGCCGGGATATTCGACGTGAATGGCCGGATGCTGGCGCAGGCCGTGACCGGAACACCAGGCCATATCAACACCATGGCCGAGGCCGTGCTGCACCTGCGCGCCCGTTTCGCGGTGCAGGATATGCGCCCCGGCGACATCTACATGACGAACGACCCTTGGCTGGCCTCGGGGCATCTGAACGACTTCCTGCTGATGATGCCCGCGTTCAAGGACGGCAGGGTGGTGGGCTTTACCTCATGCACCTCGCATCTGGTGGATCTGGGTGGTCTTGGCATGGGGCCTGAAGGCTCGGACATCTATGACGAAGGCCTGCTGATCCCGCCTTGCAAATTGGTCGAGGCCGGAACGCCCAATGCGCTGCTGATGGATATCATCCGCGCCAACTCGCGCGAGCCTGTGGCCAATGAGGGCGACATCTACGCCCTGATCGCCTGTTGCGAGGCTGGGGTGAACCGCCTTGTTGCGATGATGGAGGAGTTCGGGATCGATGATCTGGACAGGCTTGGCACATATATCATCGACACCTCGCGTAAAGGTGCGTTGCAGGCCATCGCCGAGGTGCCCGAAGGCGTGTACAAAAACGTGCTGCGCATGGACGGCTATGAGGCCGAGCTGGAGCTGCACGCGACACTCACCGTCACCAAAGACGGGATACATGTCGACTTCACGGGCACGTCCGGGTGTTCGAAAAAGGGCATCAACGTGCCTTTGAACTATGCCACCGCCTATACGGTCTTTGCCCTGCGTTGCATCGTCGGGCCGGATATCCCGAACAACGCGGGCTCGCTGGAACCATTCACGGTGGACGGCCCCAAGGGTTGCATCCTGAACGCCCAACATCCGGTGCCGGTGGCCATGCGGCATACGCTGGGGCAGGTTACACCGGATCTGGTTCTGGGCTGCCTGCATCAGGCGCTGCCCGATCAGGTGCCCGCCGAAGGGGCGTCGTGCATGTTCGACCTGCCAATGCGCCACGCGCCCGAAGTGGCGGCGAATGGCGGGCGCGAATTTGCCATCGAACCCGTTCACAATGGCGGCACCGGGGCGCGGCCCCACGCGGACGGCCTGTCTGCGACAGCCTACCCTTCGGGGGTGTTCGGCTCGCAGGTGGAAATAACCGAAAGTGTCGCACCCGTGATCATGTGGCGACGCGAATTGTTGCCCGACTCGGGCGGCGCAGGCCAGTTCAGGGGCGGATTGGGTCAGCGGATCGAGATGACGTCCGCGAACGATGCCGCCTTCATCGTCTTCCTGTCGGTCGAACGACTGAAATTCCCGGCTCTGGGTCGCATGGGCGGCCTGCCCGGCGCGCCGGGACGTATCCGGTTCCGCGATGGCGGCGGCGACATTCCGGGCAAGGGTGAGCTACGCGTGGAAAGCGGCGATTACCTGATCTTCGACACCCCCGGCGGCGGCGGCTTTGGCAATCCGGCCGCGCGCGACCCCGAGGCGCTGGCGCTGGACCTCAGGCGCGGGCTGGTCACGGAAGAAGGGGCCAAAGCCTATGGGGGTGCCTCATGATCCGCGCAGTTGGTCACATTCGTGCCATGGCGGCCTATGCGCTGGCCGATCTGGGCGCGCCGGACACTGTATCTCTGGCCCAGAATGAAAGCGCCTTTCCGGTCAGCCCTGCCGCAACTGCGGCGGGCCAGGCGGCATTGCACCGGATGCCGCTTTATCCCGATCCCGACTGGTCGGACCTGCGCGCGGCCATCGCTCAGGCGCACGGGGTGCCAGCCGACAACATCCTGTGCGGTGCCGGATCGATGGAGTTGATCGGCTGCCTGATCCGCGCTTATTCAGGGCCGGGCGACCATGTATTGGGCACGGATTACGGCTATGCCTATGTGGCCTCAGCCACGGCGCAGGTGCGGGCAGATTATGTGAAAGCGCGCGAGGTTGATCTGACCGTCTCGGTCGATGACATTCTGGCCGCTGTCACGCCTGAAACCCGGATCGTCTTTGTCTGCAACCCCGGCAACCCGACCGGCACCCTGATCCCGAATACCGAGATCATCCGCCTGCGCGGCACCCTGCCCGGGAACGTGCTGCTGGTGGTCGATCAGGCCTATGCCGAATTCGCCGATCGCGATCACGACCCGGCTGAAATCTTTGCCCTCGTCGCACGTGGGGATACCGTGGTCATACGCACCTTTTCAAAGGCTTACGGTCTGGCGGGCGCGCGCGTGGGTTGGGGTCTGTTCCCGTCAGAGGTCGCGATTGAGCTGCGAAAGCTGCTCAACCCCAACAACGTATCGACCCTCTCTCAGGCCATGGCAACGGCAGCGATGCAGGATCAGCCCCACATGCGCGACACGGTTGCCAGAACCGCCGCCATCCGGGATGGCTTTGCCGATGGATGCCGGGCGCTGGGATTATCTGTTCCGCGCAGCCACACCAATTTTGTCCTGATCCGCTTTGCCGATGCCGCGACGGCGCAAAAAGCGGATGCTGCGTTGCGCAAAGCGGGTTTGCTCATGCGCGGAATGGGCGGCTATGGCCTCGCGGATTGCCTGCGCGCAACGATCTGCGACACGGCAGTGATGGAGCGCTGCCTGACTGTTCTGAAAGAGGTGACGTCATGACCTTTGAAACCCGGACACGGGCCAAAATCGGGGTGCTTGTGCCCTTTACCAACACCAATCTCGAAGCTGACATGATGCTGATGCGCTGCCCGGACACGACGGTGCATTTTCAGCGAATGGGTGGCTATGACGTGGATGAGATCCCCGGATCGGATCAGATGGCGGGTCTGGGGGCCTCGGATATCAGCCACGACCTCAAGATGATCTCGGGCGTTCGGCCCGATGTGGTGCTCTATGGCTGTACCTCTGCCACGCTGACCCATGGCTCGTCCTTTGATCGAAAGCTGGCGCAGGACATCAGGGCCGCGTCGGGCGCCGTGTGTATTACCGCCGCAGGGGCGCTGGTTGGCGCGATCCATGCGCTTGGCGTGTCCCGGGTCGGTTTTTCTTCGCCCTATCTGGGCGAGATCAACACGCAGGCCATGGATTTTCTGACGCAGAACCGGATCGCAACGGTGAAATGCGCGGATATCGGCCGCGAGCTGGGCAATTACGGGCAGGGTGAACTGACCCCGGACGAGGTTTTCGACCTTGCCATGCAGGCCGACCACCCAAAGGCCGAGGCCATCATACTCAGCTGCACCGACATGCGCGCGGTCGAGGCCATAGACCGGATCGAAACAGCCCTTGATAAACCTGTTGTAACGTCCAACCAGGCCATGATGTTTGCCCTGATGCGGGCGCTTGACCTGCCAAGGCACAGAAATGTTCCGGGGCGGGTGTTTGATCTGCTATAGCCGTGGGTCAGACAAAAGAACGGAATTCGCCCCGGACGGCTGCCTGCCTCAAAGGCAATTGCGACCCGGCATATGGGGCGGGAAATCTGGCCACCCCAACGCGCCGTGTCGCAGATGTGACTGTATTTACGTCGCAAAGGAACAAGATACCGCGTCCTCTACGCCATAGTCGGAATAAGGGCCGCTCGGGATTGAAGTACATGTTGAACCAGCCGCACAGTCACGGGAGATTTGGCCTGCCCCGCGGGGAAACCATCTTAGGCTTGTCTGAAACATCATACGTTCACAAAACACAAAGGTGCCGCTTTTCATGAGCCAATTTTCGGAAAATCTTCTGAACCAGATCCGCGACCGTTTTGCCCAGATCGATCACTGCCCCGAACAGGGCGAGCGGATATTTTTCGAAAACGCCGGTGGGGCTTTGACACTGAAATCCGTGCTGGACAGCTCGGCGCGTCATGCCGCAATCCCCGACAATCAGGGGCGCGACAATCCGGGGTCTCATGCGCTGGTTGCCACGATCAACGCGGCCAAGGCCGATATGCGGGATTTCATGAATGCACCCGGTGGTCAGTTCTTTGTCGGTGAAAGCGGCACCGAGCTTCTGTTCCGGCTGATCATGAACGCCTGTCTGGGAACCGGTCCGGGGATTGTGCTGGGATCGACACTGGAACACCCTGCCACACGCTCAGCCTGTGATCGCTGGGCCCGCATTGCCGGGCAGACCCATGTGCTGGTGCCCCATGATGACGACACCGGCACCGTAACAGCCGGGGCCTATGCCGCAGCTGTTACCCCCAACACCAAAGTGGCGACAATCCTGCACACCTCACCGGTGACGGGCATGGGCGTCGATGTGGCCGCTGTTTCGCAGGCTATTCGCGCCGTGGCGCCAGACTGTTTCATCATTGTCGATGGCATCCAGCACGCCGCCCATGGCCAGATTGACCTGAGCGCATATGACGTCGACGGCTACGTGATCTCGCCCTACAAGGTGTTTTCGCGCCATGGCTACGGCGTGGCGTGGATTTCCGACCGGCTGACGCGGCTCGAACACAATGCCCTGTTGGACGGCCCGGCAGATAACTGGGAAATGGGCACGCGCGACACCGGGGCTTATGCGACCATGTCCGACGTTGTGTCTTATTTCGAATGGCTCGGCAGTCAGGTCAGCGACGCCACCGACCGGCGTGCCAGATTTCTGGCAGCGGGCGAAGCCATCCACGCGCAGGAAAAGGCGCTGACCGACGCGATGATCCACGGCACCGGCAACCTGAGCGGTCTGGCCGAGATGGAGAAGGTCACCATTCTGGGCGGTGCCGACAATCCCGCACGCGAAGGGCTGGTGTCGCTTCGCGTTCAGGGTGTGGCCTCGGCAGATGTCGTCAAACGGCTGAACGATGAAGGTATTCGCACCCATTTGCGCAAAGCCGACCATTACTCTGGCAACATATTGACACCGCTGGGTTATGACGCCTGCGTCCGGGTCTCGATGTGCCACTACAACTCAATCGGCGAAATCGCCAGATTTCTGGCTGCCATGAAAGAAATCGCCACCTGAGCTACGGCGGACCAAGGGACATGCACTCATGAAAACTCATGCACAAGCTGTCGTGATCGGAGGGGGCCTTGCGGGCTGTTCGATCCTGTACCATCTGGCCAAGCTTGGCTGGACCGACGTTGTCCTGCTGGAACGGAATGAGTTGACCTCCGGCTCGACCTGGCACGCAGCGGCGAATATCCACGGGTTGCACGACAACAACAACATCACCCGTATCCAGCATTATACGATGAATCTGTATAAACAGCTGGAACAGGAAACCGGCCAAAGCTGCGGCGTATTCCAGCCCGGCTCGCTCTATCTGGCCCAGACCGAAGAGCGTGAGCAGCAGTTGCGCCTGCAAGAGGCGAAAGCCCGGTTCTATGGTCTGAACTTCTACGAAGTCAGCCGTGAAGAAGCCAAGGAACTGCATCCGCTGGCGCAGTTCGATGACATCCGCTGCATCATGTACGAACCCGATGGCGGCAATGTCGACCCGTCGGGCGTGCCGCATGCCTATGCCGCCGGGGCCCGTGCGATGGGGGCCACTATTGAACGGTTCTGCCCGGTGACAGCGACCGAAAAACAGCCCGACGGCAGCTGGATCGTGCGCACGCCCAAAGGCGACATTCACACGCAATGGGTTGTCAACGCCGCCGGTCTCTGGGGCCGCGAGGTAGCGGCGCTGGCGGGTCTGACCCTGCCGCTGCAACCGACCGAGCATCAGTATTTCGTGACCGAAAGCATCGACGAGGTCGCCAGTCTGGGCCGTCGTTTGCCCTCGATCGCTGACCGCGACGGCGAATATTACTTCCGGCAGGAAGGCAACGGCCTTCTGATCGGGGCCTATGAGAAAGATATGAAGTTCTGGGCCGAGGACGGCACGCCGCTCGACTTCGCGCATGATTTGTTCCCCGACGATCTGGACCGGATCATGGAAAACGTCATCCGCGCCACCGAACGCGTGCCAGTTGCGGCCACTGCCGGGGTGAAACGCGTGATCAACGGCCCGATGATCTGGTCGCCCGACGCCAACATGCTCTGGGGGCCGGTGCCCGAGCTGAAGAACTATTTCCTCTGCGGCGGTCTGATCCCCGGCTTCTCGCAATCCGGGGGCTTGGGTCTGCTGGCGGCGCAATGGATGATCGAGGGCGAGCCGCAATACGACATGTTCGCCTGGGATCTGGCCCGGTTTGGCGACTGGGCCGACAAGAAATTCACCAAGGCCCGCGTTCGGGATGCCTACACCCACCGCTTCAAGATCCATTTCCCCAACGAGGAACGCAGCGCAGGCCGCCCGGCCCGTATACGCCCCGCCTATGAGATGCAGAAGCGGATGGGCTGTGTCTTTGGCCTCAATTGCGGCTGGGAACATCCGCTCTGGTTCGCCGATGAACCCGAGGTGGAAGAGACCACCGGTTTTACCCGCCAGAACTGGTGGGAGCCCGTAGGCCGTGAGGTGCAGATGCTGCGCGACAGCGTGGGCGTGATCGATATCTCGAACTTCGCCAATTACGTGATCAAGGGCACCGGTGCCCTTGACTGGCTGGACCGTCTGGTGGCCAATCGGGTGCCCACCGAAGTGGGGCGCAGCTGCCTGACGCCGCTGATCTCGGTACGCGGTGGCGTGGCGGGTGATTTCACCATCACCAAGCTGGCCAAGGATGAATACATGATGATCGGGTCGGGCATGGCCGAACGCTATCATCAGCGCTTCTTTCAAATGGTGGAAATGCCCGAGGGCACAACTCTTGAAGTCGCCACCGACCGCATCGCAGGGTTCAACATTGCAGGCCCCGGGTCACGCGAAGCGCTGGCACGCCTGACCAATGCCGATCTGTCGAACGAGGCGTTCCGCTTCATGCGGTCGCGAAAGATCACCGTTGCAGGTGTTGATTGCGTGGCCATACGGGTCAGCTTTACCGGCGATCTGGGCTGGGAACTGCACTGCGCCGAAACCGATCAGGTCGCGCTTTACTCTGCATTGCTTGCAGCCGCCAAAGACTACGGTGGCGGCCCTGTGGGTGGGCGGGCGCTTGGGTCGCTTCGGATCGAAAAGGGCTATGGCTCGTGGGGGCGAGAGTATTCTCAGGAATACTGGCCGCAAGAGGTCGGGCTGGCGGGTCTGATCAAACTGGACAAGGATTTCCTGCACAAAGACGCCTATCTGTCCGTCAAGGACAACCCCGCGCGCGAGGTGCTGTCCGTCTTCGAACTGGATGTGACCGAAAATGCCGACGCAACCGGGGGCGAGCCGATCTTTACCCCCAATGGCACGCCCGTGGGCCGTGTCACGTCGGGGGCGTTCGGCTATTCGGTCGGGAAATCGCTGGCGCTGGGGTTCCGCAACCCAAACACGGCACAGCCGGGCGATGAGGTGGTCATTCAGGTCATCGGCAAACCGCACAAGGCGCGCGTACTGGCCGAGGCACCGTTCGACCCGTCGGGTGCCAGGCTGCGGTGTTGACGCTCAAATCCTGTCTACAGGCAAGCAAGGCCAATAAGACGCTCCAAAAGATGCCTCGTCCCGGCACTTCAGGCGACTTCATCTTTTTCCAAATACTCCCGCCGGAGGCGTCCGAACTCACCCACCAGCGCATTGCGGGCGCCACTCTTGTGCCACCGGCTCACAAATGCGCAGGCAGTCCACTGCGCGTGCGGCGATCTGGGACACGATATCCATCAGGGTGTCGGGCTTCAGATAAAACGCAGGAACCGGGGGCAGGATGATGGCCCCCATTTCTGCCGCCGCCGTCATGTTGCGTAAATGGGCCAGCGTCAGCGGCGCTTCACGTGTCAGTAAAACCAACGGCCTGCGTTCCTTGAGCTGAACACTGGCGGCGCGCGTCAGCAGGTTATCGTCCAGCCCATGCGCAATCGCGGCAAGCGTTCGCATGGAGCAGGGCGCAACGATCATGCCGGATACTGGAACCGACCCGGACGCAATGCTGGCACCGATATCAGCGCTCGGGTGATGCCGCGTCGTCAGTTGCCGCAGGTTTGGCAAAGCGTCCGGGCCGCATTCCTGCGCAAGTGTCCGCATCCCGGCTGCGCTGACCACAAGATCGGTCTCGATATCCGATGACGCCAGACACCGGGCCACGGCAAGGCTCAACGCCGCGCCTGACGCACCGGATACCCCCAAAACAACACGGGCGTTTGTCATGCTCTCAGCTCCGGTATCAATCGGTTTACAAGGTCTTCCGCAAAGGCGTGATCACCATCCGCAGTGCGCATGACCGTCCCCCATTCCCGCAGCGTTTCACTGCCCAGTTTCGTCGTGGCGTCGATGCCGATTTTTCCGGCCAGACCGGGTTCGGGCGATGCAAAATCCAGACAATCCATAGGTGTCCTGTCCAGCACCATCACATCCCGGCCCGGGTCCATGCGTGTGGCAAGCGCCCAGGCAATATCCCCCCAGTTTTGGGGGTCGATATCGGCATCGATTGCGATGATCATTTTCGTATAGCTGAATTGCGGCAGCATTCCCCACAGGGCCATCATCACGCGACGGGCCTGCCCCGGATACCGTTTGTCGATGGCAACGATTGCGATGCGATAGGAACAGGCAGCGGGCGGCAGCCAAAGATCGTGGATTTCGGGGATTTGCGCGCGGATGGTCGGCAGGGCCAGGCGGTTGAACACCTCGCCAATGATCGACGGCTCGTCCGGTGGCCGCCCGGTATAGGTGGAAAGATACAGCGGCGCGTCCCGATGGGTGACAGCGCTGACCTGCATCACCGGAAAGGGCTCAGCCGGGTTGTAGTAGCCGGTGTGATCCCCAAAAGGCCCCTCGGGGGCGGTTTCGCTTGGTGAAACCCAACCTTCCAGAACAATCTCGGCATCAGCAGGGACCAGCAGGGGGATGGTTCTGGCCGGGATCAGATGTGGGCGCTTCTGGTTCAGGGCACCGGCAAATGTCAGCTCGGATACCGCCTCTGGCAAGGGCAAGGCCGCCGACAACAGCGTCGCGGGGTTTGCGCCCAGCACAATGGCGACGGGCATCTTTTCGGCGCACCTCGCCCAGCTTCGGTGATGCGCCGCGCCGCCGCGATGAGGCAGCCAGCGCATGATGACACGGTTCCGGTCGAGCACCTGAATGCGGTAAACCCCCGCGTTATAGCCTTGCGCCCCGTTGGGATCGCTGCCGTAGGGCCGGGTAAGGACCACGGGCCATGTGATCAACGGCCCCACATCACCGGGCCAGTGGGTCTGGACCGGCAGTGCGGTCAGGTCCACATCCGCCCCGCTGTGGCAGTGGCTTTGAACCGGGGCAGTTCTGACCAGTTTCGGTCGGGTCGACAGGGCCGCCTTCAGCATCGGCCATCTGGCCAGCGCGTCCCGCACCCCGTCCGGCGGCGTCGGGGCTCGCAGCGCGGCCAGAAAGGCCCCCAGATCGTCCAGCCCGTTGGGTGTGACACCCAGCCCGGCGGCAACCCGCTCTGCCGTTCCGACCAGGTTGACGACGACCGGGGTATCGAGCCGATCAGTGGACACGTCTGTCGGGTGGTCAAATTGCAGAACCGGTCCGCCCGCCTCAAGCACGGCGCGGTGAACAGCGGTCATCTGGTGGCGTACGGAAACCGGATCAGGGATGCGCCTGAACTGTCCGGTGTCCTCGCACCATTTCAGAAAATGCCGAAGGCTGGGATATTGCGGCAGGGTGCGAATGGGGCTGCTCCGACAGTGGTTTCCACCCTCTAGCAACGAAAGCGAGGGGTCGAATTGACAACCGTCAAGTCACCCCTGTTGCGATCGCCCTAGGAAGGCATCCAAGGTCACAACGTTGAGACAGCAGGAGGTCTCATTGCCCGTTCCTGAGAACCCGATACCGCGCTGCCCGGCGGCTTTGGCGGCCACGCTTAGGATAGCGCCGCTTGCCCCCTTGTCACTGTCGCTGACGGTCTTCACGCGCCAGTTGGCAAAGAAAAACCCGGAAATGTTTCAACGGCTTGGCCCATACGGAAGATCAGTTTTCGTTCTTGATCCGACCGATCTGCCTGTTGTCCTGCTGCTGGATCCGAATGGCGGTGCCCCAAAGGTGACACTGACCCGGCGCAGCGGGACAGGGGTTGCGCGTGTTTCCGGCCCTCTGGCGGCCCTTCTTGGGCTGGTTCACGGCGCATTTGACGGCGATGCGCTGTTCTTCTCACGTGATCTGGTGATCGAGGGCGATACGGCTGCGGCGCTGGCCCTGCGCAATGCAATCGACGACGCGGAACTGGACCTCGCGCACGAGGCCGCAACCCTCTCCGGCCCGCTTGCGCGCCCGCTCAAGCAGCTCATCACTTTGGTGGAGCGTCGAACCGGCCTGTACCTGACCCGACCGGAAGATGCTGTACTATGGTGATGGAAATCGTCTGCCCGGCAGGAACGCCCGCCGCCTTGCGCGCAGCCGTCAAGGCCGGGGCGCATACAGTCTATTGCGGCTTCAATGATGAAACCAATGCCCGCAACTTCCCCGGCCTGAATTTCGACCGGGCCGAAATGCGCGCGGGCGTTGCCTTTGCCCATGACCACGGGGCCAAGGTACTGGTTGCGATCAACACGTTTCCCCGCGCCGGCAGCGAAGCAATCTGGCACCGCGCGGTGGCCGATGCGGAAACCTGCGGCGCGGATGCCGTGATCCTCGCCGATATAGGGTTGCTGGATTATGCCGCGTGCAGTCATCCGGGGCTGCGCAGGCACCTGTCCGTGCAGGCCGCAGCCGCCAATGCCGATGTGATCAACTTCTATGCCGAAACCTTCGACGTCAAACGCGTGGTCCTGCCGCGCGTGCTGTCGGTTCCCGAAATCGCCGCCATCAACGCCGAAACAGAAGTCGAGACCGAGGTTTTTGTGTTCGGCGGGCTTTGCGTGATGGCCGAAGGCCGTTGTTCGCTGTCCTCTTATGCCACCGGGCTGTCTCCGAATATGAACGGCGTGTGCTCGCCCGCCAGCCATGTCGAATACCAGAACGATCAGGGCGCGTTGAACACGCGCCTGGGTGGCTACCTGATCCACCGGGTCGAACGAAACCAGCCCGCACCCTATCCGACCTTGTGCAAAGGGTGCTTTTCCGCAGGTGAAAAGACGGGCCACCTGTTCGAAGACCCGGTCAGCCTGAACGCGGAGCGGCTGATCCCGCAATTGCAGAAGGCCGGTGTCACCGCGCTGAAGATCGAAGGGCGCCAGCGCTCGAAATCCTACGTTGCGCAGGTGGTTCGGAACTTCCGTGCCGCTGTCGACGCGCTTGAGGCCGGGCGCCCTCTGCCCGAGGGGATGTTGGCCCGTTTGTCCGAAGGGCAGGCCATGACAACCGGCGCATACAAAAAGACCTGGAGATAGCGTGATGGAACTGACCGTTGGCCCCAACCAGTTTTTCTGGCCCGCCGAGAACTGGATGTCTTTTTATGGGGATCTGGCCCATGCCTCCGTCGATCGCATCGTGCTGGGTGAGCTGGTTTGTTCCAAGCGCCTGCCGTTTTATCAGGACCGGATCCCCGACGCGATTACCCGACTGGTTGAGGCTGGCAAACAGGTTGCGCTGACCAGTCTTGCTCTGGTGACGCTCAAGCGTGAACGCAAGCTGACCGCCGATCTGGCGGATCTGGGGGTCACGGTCGAGATCAACGACCTGACCGCGCTGGCGCATCTGCCCCAGAACACGGCTTTCGATGTCGGACCCCTGATCAATGTCTATAACGAAGGCACATTGGCATGGCTGGTGTCACGTGGCGCGCGCCGCATTTGCCTGCCACCGGAACTGCCAATCGCCTCGGTCAGGGTTCTGGCACAAGCCGCCGCCAGTCTGGGTGTCGCAGTCGAGGTTTGGGGCCATGGTCGCCTGCCATTGGCCATCTCCGGCCGGTGTTACCACGCGCGCCTGCATGGGCGCAGCAAAGACAACTGCCAGTTTGCCTGTGAAAACGATCCCGACGGGCTGGATGTGCTGACCGGGGATGGACAGCCGTTCATGGCCATGAACGGCGTGCAGACCCTGTCAGACAGCTATGCCTGCACGGATCACCAGATCGAGTTGCTGCAAAGCGCGGGCGTCTCGGCCCTGCGCCTGTCGCCGCAATCTCAGGGGTTCCCAAGGCTTTGCGCGCTCTACCGTCAGCGGCTGGATGGGCAACTTGACCGGGGCGATCTGGAACATGCGCTGCGCGCCGCCGATCCCGGTATAAGGCTAAGCGATGGGTTCCTGACCGGCGAATCCGGTGCTGAATGGTCGGGTTCGGCATGCGCGCCCATAGAAGCTGCACGCTGATCATTCCGGAAAAGACTGGCATCCGAACCCGAATTTTCAGCACGACCTGAACAGCGAACCTGAAAATCCAAGGATCGACCCGCGCATTCAGGTGGGCACTGGCAGACGTTGCCGCACCAGTTCGGCCCACAGATTTGCCCCCAATGGCAGCAGCGCGTCGTTGAAATCATAATCGTCCGCGTGCAGGGGGCGGCCATTCGACCCCTCGGCTCCATTGCCGATCAGCAGAAAACACCCCGGAACCGCAGCCGCAAATTCTGCGAAATCCTCGGAAAACGACATGGCGATCCGGTCGCCGTCAACCTCCAGACCCAGCGTTTTTGCAGCTGAAACCACATGGGTTGCGGCATCGGCATCGTTGATTGCCTCGATGAATTCGGCCCGGAAATCCACCGTCACCGCGACACCGTGGCTTTCCGCTACGCCCGCCGCGATCTGCCGCATGTGGTGTTCAATCCGCTCGCGGTCCTCGGGCGACATCGCCCGTGCGTCCCCTTTCAACACCGTTCGACCCGGCAGGACGTTGCGCTGCCCATCGGTGATGAACTCGGTCACGGAAACGACCGCGCCAGACGACGGGGCAAGCTTACGCGAAACGATGGTTTGCAAAGCCAGAACAAGCTCTGCTGCGGGCGTGATTGTCTCGCGCCCGACATGGGGCATCGAGGCATGGCCGCCCTGACCGGTGATGGTGATCTTGAACAGGCTTTCGCTGCAACAAATGACACCGGCACGGGTTGAAACCCGCCCAACGGGTTCACCCGGCAGATTGTGAGCGCCATAGACTTCGTCAATCGGGAAATCCCGCAGGACGCCTTCCTCAATCATCGCTCGTGCGCCCAGCCCGTGCTCCTCATTGGGCTGGAACAGGAAGACAACGGTGCCGTCAAAATCCTGATCCCTGGCCAAAAGCTCGGCCGCGCCCAGCAGCATCGTCGTATGGCCGTCATGGCCGCAGGCATGCATCACGCCCGGGTTCTGAGATTTGTAGGCAAAGCTGTTGACCTCAGTGATGGGCAGCGCGTCGAAATCCGCGCGCAAACCGATGGATCGGTTGCCATGACCCGCTCGCAGAACACCAACAACGCCGACACCCTCATGCACCTCGATGCCAAGGTTTCTCAGGTGATCGGCGATCCGGGCCTTGGTCCAGTCCTCCTGAAAGCCAAGCTCGGGGTTGCGGTGAAACTCATGCCGCAGGGCGCGCAGGTTTTCGGAAAAACTCGTCATGGCTACACTCCTTCGTCCTTCTTCCTTGTGCCATTGCTACAGGGTTTTGCAATCCCGCAAAAAGATCGGTTCCGATTGATTCACGTTGCCCCCGGATGAGCGCCCTGAACAGTTTCGATCCTGCGAGCGGCCCACCAACCCGCGCACCGCAAGACGGGCAGGTCTGTAAACCATTCTGCGCCTACATCCCGTTGCGGGGGATGACAAAAGACCGTTCTTCCTCAAAGATCAGATCGGCACCCGACCACGCCTTTAGGCGAGCGGTCAGGTGAAATTCGGTCGCTGTCGCCCTTTGTTCGGAATGGGTCCAGATCTTGGCTGACCACCCTTCGCGGTCGAAACCGGCGGTTTGCTCCATTGTGGCCACTGCCGACAATGGAGCACCCGGCTGGATGGTATAGCGTCGATCCGACATATCGCTCAGCACCGTGCCGGTATCGTCAAGGCGAATATCGCCCACCGGCCCAAAGACACCGCCGTCAAGGAAATACCTGTGTGTCACCCCGCCATTGGTCAGATCGGTGTGGACCGAACGCTCCATCGACCCGGAGCGGACGTTTGTCTTCCGCGGGGCGACGTCGGGACGCTGAGGTTCTGGCAGAGGGCGTGGGGCTGGCGCGTCATCTCGCTGGCTGCGCACGGGCAGGATCAGCCGCGATGTGCCGGGCCGGATCGTCAGCGTAACCGGCTCGGGCGCTGGCCACAGAACCGGCCAATAGGCAGACGCGATTTGCAGAACGATGCGATGACCCGCCAACACCCGATAACCGGTTCCATAAAGCGGGACAGTCACGTGCATATCTTCGCCCGGTGTGATCGGCACCGGTTCAGTGTCGCTGATCCGGTGCGTCAGGTTGCAGAACCCGCGTGCAATCAATGTCTGCGCGCCATCCGGGGCCTCATCCACCAGCAAGGCCGCAACGAAACCCTGCGTCCGATCGGCAGAAACAGTCAGGTCAACCGAGGGTTGGCCAAGAATATCAACGGGCTTTTCCAAGGGCTCTGCTTTGAATTGCAGCGCCCCTGCGGCTTCGATCCGGCAATCTGCGGCCATATCTCCGGGTATTGCAAAAGAACACATGTCGCCCGCTGCGGCCCCGAAATTCTGTGGCGAACAAACCGCCATCACCCCGCCCGACCCGGCGGAGGCGTCCAGCGTTCCGTCATTCAGCCACAAGGGCTGGTCTTGGACATTTGGCGATGGCCAGCTCGGCTCCTCGATCCACCGCCCTTCGCGGTGCACATGTGTCCCGGACGGGGCGGCACTGTCTTGCAGGAAAAACCTCAAGGGCAGCTCGTCCATCAGGCCGGTGTCGATCCCCTTCAGCCAATGGTCCCAGAACCGGATCACCTCGCCGACGAAATCGACCCGGGGCCCCGGCACCCCTTCTTGCGGATACAGATGCGCCCAGGGGCCCATCAGGATCTTGACCGGCCCGCTCAGGTGTTCCGCGATGCGGAACGGCGTGTCGCGATACAGGTCCATCCATCCGCCAAAGAAATACACCGGCACATCGACATCCGCATAGTTTTCGCAGATCGAGCCGCGCCGCCACATGTCGTCATGGGTCTGATGTTCCAGCCACATGGCGGGCCAGAATTCGACCCCCTCCAACCGTGCGCGCCACATGTCGATCCAGCGATCCGCGCCCACGATCTCGGGGTCGGGCGGCATGGCATTGTACAGCTGCATGATCGAGCCCCACCAG
Organism: Ruegeria sp. HKCCSA071; assembly: GCF_017872555.1. GTDB lineage: Bacteria > Pseudomonadota > Alphaproteobacteria > Rhodobacterales > Rhodobacteraceae > Ruegeria. The sequence goes on along the minus strand of NZ_JAEDOX010000020.1, from coordinate 9,424 downwards.
AAATTGTCATTGGCCAGACAGCCGCCGTAAAAGTGAATATCCTCGCGCCAGCGGTCATCCGTTCCCATCACCGGCGCAATCGCCTTCAGCGCTGGTGGGCGGGTCGCGGCCACCTGAAAGGCGTTATACGCCCCCCAGCTTTTTCCGAACATTCCGACATTTCCGTCGCACCAGTCCTGAGCTGCAATCCACTGGATGATGTCGTGCCCATCCTGAATCTCCTGATGCGAATACTCATCCTCGGGGATCCCGTCGCTGTCACCATAACCGCGGATATCCACCCGGATCGACGCATAGCCTGCTGCGGCGAAATGCGGATGCATGCTTTCATCCCGCATCCGGGTGCGATCCCGGCGGCGATAGGGAATGTATTCCAGAACACAGGGAACAGGCGTTGTTCGGGCCGAGCGGGGCAGCCAAAGCCGTGCCGCAAGCCTTGCGCCGTCCGGCATGGGGATCCAAACGGTTTCGATGACCTCTGTGTTGCTCATGTCCGGTCCTTTGACTGACTGTCAGGTGAAAAGCTGTTTGTGGTGTGCTTGGCCGAGGTGTGCTTCAATGATCTCACCACCGAAGCCCCAAGCGCAGCGCATCATAAATGGCGGCATGCGTGTTGCGTGATGAAACGGCATCGCCGATCCGGTACAGATCAAACCCCGCCTCTGGGACGGATTGCGGAAACACGGGGCCGGACCCGCCGACCAGCGCTTCATAGTCCACGGCGCCCAGGTTGCGCGACAGCGGTTTCAGATCGAAGTACAAATCATCCAGTGGTAAAATACCCTGATTGACAACCACCTGATCATACAGGCGCTTTTCTGTCAGGTCCGAGTAATCCGTTCCAATGGCTGCCTCCAGCTGGTTGCCTGACCGCACCAGTGATTTCAGCGTCCGGGCGACTGTGAACACGGCCCCGGTCTTTTGCAGGGCCCGCATGTAGGGCACCAGGTTCATCCCCATGATTTCGGGGGCAAAACTGCGGTCGCGGGTCATGATTTCTACCCGCCCCCCTGCCTGCGCGATAGCCTCAGCCGCCATCAGGGCCGGGTGATCCCCCGCATCGTCATAGATAAGGACATTGTCGCCGGGGCGCACATCACCGGTCAGGATATCCCAGGCAGTAACCGCCAGATCGTTACCCGTTTCCAGAACCGTCACCTCGGGCAACCCGCCGGTTGCGATCACCACCATGTCCGGCGCAAGCGCGGTTACAGCATCGGCGTCCGCAAAGGTGTTGAACCGAAATGTCACGTCGCGCGCCGCGCATTGGGCCATGCGCCAGTCGATGATCCCGATCATCTCGGCCCGACGTCGGGATTGCGCGGTCAGCCGCACCTGACCGCCGGGTTCGGGGGCGGCCTCAAGAACGGTGACGTCATGCCCGCGCTCGGCCGCGACCCGCGCGGCCTCAAGCCCGCCGGGGCCTGCGCCCACAATCACCGCGCGGCGGCGCGTTTCAGCGGCGGGGATCACATGCGGCATCGACAACTCGCGCCCGGTGGCCGGGTTGTGGATGCACAGCGCCTCACCGGCCTGATAAATGCGGTCAAGGCAGTAGGTGGCACCGACGCAAGGCCGGATATCCTCTTCCCGTCTGGCCCGGATTTTGGCAACGATCATCGGATCGGCCATATGCGCGCGCGTCATGCCGACCATGTCCAGCAGGCCCGAGGCCACCGCATGCCGCGCCGTTGCCACATCGGGAATGCGCGCGGCGTGAAAGGTCGGCATCCCAACCTCGGCCCGCACCCGCCCGGCAAAATCCAGATGGGGTGCGCTTTTCATTCCCTGAACCGGGATCACATCCGTCATGGCCGGGTCGGTATGAATACGCCCGCGAATGATGTTCAGGAAATCGACCTGACCACTGTCGCGCAGCCTTCGGGCAATCTCCAACCCTTCCGCTTCGGTGATGCCGCCCTTTTCCACCTCATCGGCGGTATAACGGACCCCTATGATGAAATCGCGCCCGACGCGGTCGCGGATTGCATCCAGAACCATGAAGCCAAAGCGCAACCGGTTGTCCAGATTGCCCCCAAAAGGCGCATCCATCCGATTAGTCATCGGCGACCAGAACTGATCGATCAGATGGCCGTAGGCCTGCAATTCAATTCCATCCAGCCCGGCGGCCTGCATCCGTTCGGCAGCATCGGCGTAATCGGATACGATCCGCGCAATGTCGAAATCTTCCATCTTCTTGGCAAAGGCCCGGTGTGCCGGTTCCCGGTCGTGCGACGGCGACAGGGACGGCAGCCAGTCACCCTTGTTCCAGCCCGTGCGCCGCCCCAGATGGGTCAGCTGGATCATCACCGCACAGCCATGGGCATGGCAGGCATCCGTCAGGTCCGCCATCCAGCGGACCACCTCGTCCTTGTAAGCCAGGATATTGTTGAACGCAGGCGGGCTGTCGCGGCTGACAACGGCCGACCCCGCCGTCATGGTCATCGCAACCCCCGCTTTGGCGCGCACCTCGTGATAGGCACGATAGCGTTCCGTCGGCATCCCATCTTCGGGATAGGCGGGTTCGTGACTGGTCGTCATGATCCGGTTTTTCAGCGTCAGGTGCTTTAGCTGATAAGGTTGCAGCAAGGCATCGCGGCTCATGGTAGCGCCTCGTGATCGGTTTGAGTGCGCAAGGCGGCAACAGGGTCGGATGACATGCGGCTCTCCGGTTGACTGGGGGCAAGAGGTGAGGGTCTTTGCCGATTGAAATCAAACTGGAATTGCCAAGTCAAATTTGTTTTCAATCGGACGTTTTCGACCCATTTTCCTCATGCCTTTCGCCGTAGTGGACAGGACAAGCGCGGCCGCGCGCCCCCGGCTGGCGCATGTCATCGGTTAATAAACGGGGTGCCCTTGCGCAAACATGCGACAAGGCCGGGCTCAGGGCGCCTCGGAATGGACGCTCAGCAGGGTTTCCAGAAACAGCTTGGCCGCGCGCGTCGGATCCGGCTGTTTCCGTGTCACCGCCGCAAAGCGCGTTCTGTATTTGATGTCCTGCGGCATCACCTGCCTCATAAGCCCCTTATCAACAAATTCCTGCGCCAGATGGTCCGGAAGAAAGCCCAGATAGCTGCCTGACAGAATAAGTGTTGCAAGGGCCTGCTCGTTCTGCACTTTGGCGGCGCGCCGAAACCCCAGTTGCTGGCCATAAATCAGGTTGGGTGAGTTCACGTTCAGACCCGCATAGTTGTATGCCTGAATGTCCCGCAAACTCAGTATGTCGGCGGCTTGGCTGAACAACGGATTGGCCTGCCCGCAATACAGAAACATGTTTTCCCCATAAAGTGGCGCATAATGCAGGCTTGCCGAGGGGCGGTGCAGGGCGATGATCCCGACATCCAGCTGCCCGCTGATAACCATGGTCTCAATGACGTTGGGCGGTTCGATTGACAACTCGATCTGGATGGCAGGGGCGGCTTCGTTGAACCTGTGAATGGCGCGGGCAAGGCGCGCTTCGGGGTTCGTGGTACACTGATCGAACAGCGCCACGCGGATACTTCCTGCCAGTTGTTGCTTGATTTCGTTGACTTCGGTTCTGAATTGCGAAACCGAAATCAGCAGGTCTTCTGTCGCGGCCAGCACTTTCTCGCCGTCTTCAGTCAGGGAAAAACCCGCCGGGCCACGGTTGCACAGCTTCAAATCCAGCCGAAGCTCCAGATCCGATATGTGTTTCGAGATTGTTGATTTCCCGATGTTGAGCTCATTTTCCGCCGCTGAAAACCCGCCGCTTTCCGCAACGGTTTTGAAAACCCGAAGAAGGCGGATGTCCGTATCCCCAATGCGGGTGGCCAGTGGGTTCTGCCTCATATTAAAAGTTCGACATTTGTGAAACCTTTCGCGCAAATATTAACAACGACGAAACCATGTTGGCAAGATAGCCTCTTGTGGCCGAGGCAGAATCGGACTGGCCACTTTCTCCCCAGGCCATCGCGCACCTCGAAACACGACAAATGGGAGGACATCCATGTCATTTATCAAAAAGCTTGGCACCATCAGCGCCGCCGTTTCTGTTGCTGCACTGATGGTTGCGGGCGCGGCTGATGCGAAGAACTTCAAGATCGCGGTGGGCGATAGCGCAGGAAGCGCACAGGAAGCTCTGGGCATCGCTTTCGTCAAGGCGCTGGAAGAGAAATCGGGCGGTGCCCACACCGCAACGCTGTTTCTGAACGGTCAGCTGGGGTCCGAACAGGACACAGTGAACGAGGCGGCGATCGGCACGCTGGATATGTCGCTGCTGGCGATCAACAACATCACGCCTTTTTCGCCTTCGGTCGGTGTTTTCACGCTGCCTTACGTGATCCTCAGCCTGGAAGATGCCGAAAAGCTGACCCAGGGCCCAATCGGTCAGGAACTGGTCGAAAACACCATCCGTGATGCCGGCGTGCGCATCATCGGCTGGACCTATACCGGTTTCCGCCGCCTGACCAACTCGAAAAAGCCGGTCAAATCGGTTGCTGACCTTCAGGATCTGGTCATCCGCGTTCCCAAGAACGAGATCATGATCGAAACCTACAAGGCATGGGGCATCAACCCGACGCCGATGGCATGGTCGGAAACCTTCACCGGTCTGCAAACCAAGGTGGTTGACGGGCAGGACAACCCTTACCTGACCATCAACGCGATGAAGTTTTACGAGGTTCAGGACCACGTCACCAACCTGCGTTACATCTTCTCGATTGAACCGCTGATCGTATCAGAAGCTGTCTTCCAGGATCTGTCCGCAGAAGATCAGGCAATTCTCCTTGAAGCAGGACAGGAAGCCACCCTGGCATCCGCTCAGTTCCTGCGGGATTCCGAAGCCGCCATCAAGGAAGAGCTGACCGCCAAAGGCATGGAGATCATCGATCCCGAAAACGACGAAGCCGAGTTCATCGAACTGGCGACAAGTGCCGTATGGCCCCAGTTCTACGACTCCATCGGTGGCGTCGAAAAACTGAACACCGTTCTTGAAGCCATCGGCCGCGAGCCGGTGCAGCAATAATCGCCGCAGAGCGATACCGGGAAGAGCGCCACGGCGCTCTTCTCATCTCAGGGAGGAGTGAAACCACATGTTCTGGAAATTTCTGGACAACATAGAAAGTGTCATCTGCCGGATACTCTTATCCGGCTTTGTCTGCCTTTTGTTCGTGCAGATCATCGCGCGCGAAGTCTTCGGCTTCTCGGTCAGCTGGATCGAAGAACTCTCGGTCTACATGTTCGTCTGGTTCGTCTATTTCGGTGCAAGTTACGCCGCCCTGAAAGGGGCGCATAACCGTGTGACGTTCCAGTTCAAGTTCCTGCCTGACGGGTCGATCAAATATATCGAAGCCTTTGCCGACCTCTTCTGGCTCTTCTTCAATGTCTACTTCCTCTATCTGGCGACAGACTTTGTTTTCAACAAGATGAACAAGTTCTGGAAATCCCAGACACTGGGCATCGAGATGAAATACATCTACATGGTGCTGCCCATCGCATTTGCGCTGATGACCTTCCGCATCATTCAGGTGAATTACCGCCGCCTTGTCAAAGGCGAGGACATTCACGATCCCGACCAGATCGATCTGGACGAGATCAAGGCCGCTGCCGAAGCGGCCAAAGACCACTGAGACCGGGAGGGGTAACCATGGAATCCGAAATCGTCACGGTCCTGTTTGGATCATTTCTGTTCTTGCTGCTCATTGGCGCGCCGATCACGGTGGCGCTGGGTGTCGCGTCGCTGATCTCGTTTCTCTATCTGGGCGACAACCCGATCAAATTCGTGCAGATCGCCTTTACATCCGTGGGCTCGTTCCCGCTGATGGCACTGCCAGCCTTTATCCTTGCCGGGGCCCTGATGGAGGCCGCTGGTATCTCAAAACGCCTGATCAACGTTGCCGAAAGTCTGGCCGGTCCCTTCACCGGTGGTATTTCGGCCGCAACGGTCATGGCCTGCCTGTTCTTTGGTGCCATCTCGGGCTCGGGCCCGGCAACGACCGCGGCTGTCGGGATGCTGATGATCCCGGCTATGATCAACCGCGGCTATGAGCGCGGCTATGCCTCGGCGATCACTGCGTCCTCTGGTGGCCTCGGGATTATCATTCCTCCCTCCATCCCGATGGTGATCTTCGGCATTGCCGCGCTCGGTATGGCCCCGCCGCCCGAAGCTGTCGAGAAATTCGGCACTTTCCAGTCGGTTTCGATTTCGAAACTGTTCATTGCCGGGTTCGTACCCGCCTTCCTGATCGCCACAAGCCTGCTGATCCTGAACTATTTCATGTCGAAAAAGCGTGGCTACAAAGGCGTCGCCGAGGGCTGGTCGATCCGCAATGTCGGGTGCGAGATGTATCGCGGTTTCTGGTCGCTGATGGCTCCGCTGGTGATCCTGGGCGGTATCTATACCGGCTTTTTCACCCCGACCGAGGCTGCAATCGTCGCGATCTTCTACACCCTGTTCGTGGGTGTTATCATCTATCGCGAACTGACCTGGCAGTCGCTGTTCCAGTCGCTTGAAGCCACCACATGGCTAACCGGCCGCGTTCTGCTGATCCTGTTCACAGCAACGGTGTTTGGTCGTCTGCTGGTAGAAAACCAGATCCCGGCAATCATCGCAGAAGGGATGCTCAGCTTTACCGAAAACCTCTATGTGATCTGGGCGCTGATCATCTTCTTCCTGCTCTTCGTCGGCATGTTCATGGAAACACTGGCCACCATCCTGATTCTGGTTCCGGTGATGCTGCCGGTGGCCTATTCGGTGGGTATCGACCCGATCCATTTTGGCGTGGTGATGGTCTGTACGCTGGGCATCGGGTTCCAGACGCCACCATTGGGCGAGAACCTGTTCATCGCATCCGGTATCTCGAACATCTCGATCGAACAGATCTCGTTGCGCGCGCTGCCTTTTGCGGCGGCCAACACGGTGGCGATCTTCGTTATCGCCTTCTTCCCTGAACTGTCGCTGTGGCTCCCACGGCTGTTTGGCTACTGATCTGAAAGGATGACGACATGAAACAGATGGTCACCAACATCCTGTTTGCCACCGACCTGTCCGAAAACTCGGGTCACGCCATGCGCCATGCCGCAAGCATCGCGCAGGCCACCGGGGCGGAAATTCACGTGCTGCATGTGAACGAACCCCTGTCGGAAGACGCCAAGATCACGATGGAAATATTCATCATGAACGAGGAAACCCGCAAGACCGCGATTGAGCGTCGTCACGAGATGGTGCGCAAGGTTCTGGCCGAACGGCAAGCCAAGTTCTGGGCGCAGTTCGACGGCGACGACGGGAAAATTCGCGATCAGGTCACCTCGGTCGAGGTGACTGACGGCCATCCCGCAGAAGTGATCCTGCGCCGCTCGGTCGAACTGGGTTGCGACCTGATCGTATTGGGCGCGCATGATCACGGCTTTTCGCACACCTTCCTGGGCACGGTCGCAAAACGCGTTTTGCGGCGCTCCAGGATCCCGACACTGATCGTTCCGAACCCGGACGAAATGTAACAACCCCACTGACAAGGAAGTACAAAATGAACAAAACCCTGACCGCGCAGGACCTGGCGGACACGTTCGACGCGTTCAACCGCCACGACATCGACGGCGTGATGACCCACTTCGCCGACGACTGCGTGTTCTACACCGTGGCCGGTGACGAGAAATACGGCAACAAGGTTGAAGGTGCCGAAGCCATCGCCGCCGCGTTTTCGGGCGTATGGGCAGGTATGAAAGACGCCCATTGGGATCATCACAGCCACTTTGTCCACGGTGATCGTGCCGTGTCCGAGTGGACCTTCTCGGGAACCGATGCAAACGGTATGCGGATCGAAGCTGAAGGTGCGGACCTGTTCACCGTTCGTGACGGTAAAATCGTTGTAAAACAGGCGCTTCGCAAAACGCGCCCAATGTTCAAAGCCTGATCCGCCGCCCTGCGCGCAGCCTCGGAGAAAAACAAGAATGGTGGATAACAGCATCCCGCGTCACTGGCCCAAAGCCAGCTATGACCCCAAATATGACCCGATCATTGATGCGGGTCCGGGTCACAATCGCGACCACGCGCCCACATATTGGATTGGAACGGCCGGAACACCTCCGGCCGATGACGGACCAGTGTCCAGCGATATGGATGCGGATGTGGTGGTGATCGGATCGGGGTATACCGGCCTGTCCACCGCCATCCATCTTGCCAAGGAACACGGCATTCAAGCCATTGTTTTAGAAGCAAATACCGTCTCTTGGGGCTGCTCCACCCGCAATGGCGGGCAGGCCCAGATCTCATCCGGGCGGCTCAAGCGGTCGCAATGGATCGAACGGTGGGGAACGGACGTGGCTAAGCGCATGCATGCCGAGGTCACAGAAGCGTTTCAGCTGTTCAACGAGCTGATTGCGTCGGATGATATCGATTGCGACCCGCAGCCGGGTGGCCACTACTACATCGCGCATCGCGACAAGGTCATGCCGTCTCTCAAGAAAGAGAGCAAGCTGCTCAACGATGTGTTCGGCTATGGCTCGCGCATTCTCTCTCGGGAAGAACTGCATGAAAAGCACGTACGCGATATGGAGGCCGCAGGTGCCATGTGGGAACCTGACGGGACCTGCATCCATGCGGGTAAACTGGCGTTCGGCTACGTCAACATGGCGCGCCGTCTGGGGGTGAAAATTCACACCGGCAGTCCGGTCATGGGATGGCAGACGAAAAACGGCGTGCATCACCTGCGCACACCGGGCGGCATCGTCCGCGCCAAAACGGTGGCCCTGGCAACCGCGGGCTATACCCCACCGGGCCTGAACACGCGCACAAAGCACCGCCTGATGCCTATCCTGTCCAACTCGATGGTGACACGGCCGCTGACCCAGGCCGAACTGGATGAGTGTGGCATTCAGACCAAATCACCCCTGACGGACACCCGTACCTTGCGCCATTACTATCGTTTGTTGCCCGACAACCGGGTGCAGATCGGCAGCCGCAGCGCGGTAACGGGACGGGACGCCGAGAACGAAAGACATCTGGAGCTTCTGAAAAAGGGTCTCGCCCGAAAGTTCCCGGCGCTGACGGATATCAACCTCGATTACTCGTGGTGGGGCTGGGTCGATGTCAGCCACGATATGATGCCGCGTATCTTTCAACCAGACCCGCAACAGCGCGTGTTCTACGCGATGGGATATGGTGGCAACGGCGTGATGTACTCGGCTCAGGCCGGGCGTCGTATGGCACAGCTGATCGCGGGCAAGAAAGACAAGGCCTTTGCCCTGCCGATCTTCACGTCCCCGCTGCCCAGCCATGGCATCCTGACACCCTTCCGCCGCCTCGGCCAGCGCATAGCCTATGTCGGCTATTACCTCCGAGACGAAATACTGTAATTTACCAACGCTTCGGCGTTCTGAAGATAAGGAAACACCCCTATGAAGATGACGACGGAAGAGGCCTTTGTTAAGGTTTTGCAGATGCATGGTATTGAGCATGCGTTTGGGA